>CAWBVV010000005.1:0-210265 GCA_963792345.1 uncultured Alphaproteobacteria bacterium | reverse complement strand
AATGATTGAAAGCTGGATGAAGGCGCGCAGGTCTACTGGGTCTGCCCGCTGGTCGCCGAAAGCGAAGCTGATTGGACCTCGCCGCCGCCGAGGAACGCTTCGCCGATCTGCAGCGCCGCTTCGGCGACCGGGTCGGCCTGGCCCATGGCCAGCAGACGGCGGAGGTGCGCGACGCCGCCCTGGCCGCCTTCGCCGCCGGCACGATCCGCCTGCTGGTGGCCACCACCGTGGTGGAGGTCGGCGTCGACGTGCCCGAGGCCAGCGTCATGGTCATCGAGCACGCCGAACGCTTCGGCCTGGCGCAGTTGCACCAGTTGCGCGGCCGGGTCGGACGCGGCGCCGACGCCAGTTTCTGCCTGTTGCTGCACGAGGACTGGGTCAACGAAACCGCCCGCCGCCGGCTGACCCTGCTGCGCGACACCGACGACGGCTTCCTGATCGCCGACGAGGATTTTCGGCTGCGCGGCGGCGGCGATGTATTGGGCACCCGGCAGGCCGGCGCGCCCGGCTTCCGGCTGGCCGATCCGGTCGACACGAACGTTGCTCCACATGGCGCATCGCGACGCCGCCGTGCTGCTGTCGCGCGATCCCGAATCTGCGAACCCACGGGGCCGCGCGGTCCGGCTGCTGCTGAGGTTGTTCGAGCGCCATGCCGCTATGCGCACCCTGGCTGCTGGCTAGCACGATCTCACCGGGTCCGACCGCACCGTGATGCGCCAACCCACGCACTGTAGTCCGGATGAGGCCTGAAAACCAAATTCCGTCGGCAGACAGCGACTAATATGCGATAATCGAGGACTGCCAGAGCGGTTTCACACCGTTAACGAAACGGTCTTGGCCCCGGTGCTCTGGTCACCAGCTCCAACACGCTTCCCGCATCCTCTGTATATGCATATCGTGCCCATCGCTCCTGACATCGACCCCCTCGCTCGCGATCCGCGAAAGCCGATATCCGGCGGATTTTTCCGCCGGGCACTCTGACCGCCGGTCGGTCCTATGAACAGCGCGGGCGTGTCCAGGACCTGGAGATCGCCGAACGCGGTGCGGTGATCACCGCGACGACCCAGGGCACCCAGCCCGATCCCTACGTTCAGAGCCTGAAGATCAGCCACCGCCGAACAACGGCATCCGCATTGCCGGCGCCTGCTCCTGCCCGGTGGGGCGTGGCTGCAAGCACCTCGCCGCGGTGCTGATCGCCGCCCAGCGCAAGGAAATGCTGGTCCCGCAGCACCAGGATGCGCTGTTCCCGCAATCTCGAAGCCCCGGCGCCGGCCGCACGCTGCCGGCGCAGATCCAAAGCTGGCTCGCGGATTTCGATCGCGACGAGGAGGAACTGACCGAGGACTATCCCGCCTCGATTCGCACCCGTGTCTTCTACGTGCTGGATGCCGCGCCGCAGGCCTCCGGGGTGCCGCAACTGCGCATCGATCCGATGACGGTGGCGCTGGAACGCGACAACAGTCCCGGCACGATCAAGCGCTACGCCCCGCACCAGATCCAGACACCGGCGAAATACCTGCGCCCGTCTGACCTGATCATCCTGACGCGGCTGTATCGGCGCGACCAGCTACAACGGGCCGCAGGCGGACGACGACCCGGCGACACGCTGCGCCGTATCCTTGGCACCGGGCGCGCGCGCTGGGGCAATGCCGAGGGTCCGGCGGTGTCGGAGGGGCCGGAGCGGCAAGGCGAGATCACCTGGATCACCAAGCCGGACGCATCGCAACAGGCGGCACTGGCGCTGGACGAGGGCCTGATCGGGGTTCGCTTGCCGGCGCCCTGGTACGTCGACCCGCCACCGGCGCGCATGGGTCCGGTCGGGCTCGACCTGCCCCAAGCCGCGTCGTCACCCGGCTGCTGAACGCGCCGGCCATCCCGCCGGAAGCAGCGTCCGAGGTCCGGGCGCATCTGTCGCGGCCGATGCCGGCGGCGAAGGTGCCTGTCCCGGCGGAGATGCAGGCCGCCGAACCGGTCCACGAAGACGATGCGCCCGCATCTGCGCCTGATCAGCGGCACCCTGCCCAGCGATCCAAGCTACGGGCGGGGATCGGCGCAAGCTGCTCGGACGCGGGCTGTATGCCGTGCCGCTGGTTCGGCTGTCCTACGAGTACGGTCCGTTTACCCTGCCCGCGCAGCCTCAAGCCGCTGCCCCGCATCACCGTCCGCGACGGCACACTGTACGAGGTCGCAGCGCGACCGCGCGGCCGAGGCGCAGGCTCTGGCGGAACTGACCGGCGATGGGTTTCGGCTCGGTGCATGAGGTCGTCCCGGTCTACTATCAGCACGCCCACACCGACGACTTCGCCCTGCGCGAATACGGCGCGAATCCGACTTGGCTGCAGATCGTCACCCAGGAAGTGCCTCGATTGCGACAAGCCGGCTGGATCATCGACATCGATGAGCAATTCCCGGTCCAGGTCCTGGCGGCCGATACCGATATCGATGCCGAACTGGCGCGCTCCTTCTGCCGCTGTTACTGATTGCCGCCGCTCAGGGAATCGCCTCCAGCGCGATCAACCCGTTGGCCAACTCACTGGCCCTGGCCCTGGCCCGCGAGGGCCGCATTGAATACGGTCCGGTCCGCGCGGTTGGGTCCGCGGCCTTCATGGCCGCGACGGCCGTGGCGGGCTGGCTGCTCAACCGGATCGGCTCCTGGCTGGTGCCCTGGATGCTGGCCATCGGCTACGGCGCGGCCGGCGTATTCAGCATCTTCCTGCCCGAGGCCGCTACGCCCCCGGCCGCCCCGCACGCCTTCGCAGGCTTGAAACTGTTCCGCAACCGCGCATTCAGGCTGGCTGTCGGCTGCACCGCGCTCATCCAGGGCGCCCACGCCGCCTACTACGGCTTCGCGGCCCTGTTCTGGCGCTCCCAGGGGATCAGCGACACCGTTATCGGCCTGCTGATCGCCGAGGGCATCATCGCCGAAATCCTGCTCTTCGCCCGCGGCCGCCGCCTTGTCGAGCGTCTCGGCCCCGCTGGCCTGACCGCCTGCGCCGCAAGCGCCTCCATCCTGCGCTGGACAGTCACCGCGATGGCGCCCCCGCTGCCGGTCCTGGCATTGGTGCAACTCGTCCACGCCGCGACTTTTGCCATGCAGCACCTGTCGGCGATGCTGGTCCTCAGCCGGTTCGTCCCGTCGGAGCGGGCGGCGACCGCCCAGGCCCTGCACGCGGCCTTCGGCTACGGCGCACCGACCGGGCTGATGATGCTGCTGTCGGGGTGGCTCTACGCCCGCTACGGCGGCCTGGCCTTCCTCGCCATGGCCGCGTCCGCGGGCGCCGCCCTGTTCCTCGTCGCACCCCTCGCTCGGGAAACCGCTCCTACGGCTCCCGCCGCCGAGCGAGATGCAGCCAAAGCAGCGGCACCACCGTCACCAGGATCGTCAGCGTCGATACCGCCGCGATTGTCGGATCAAGCGCATATCGCAGGTCCTCCCACATCCGCCGCGGCAGCGTCACCGCGTTGGCGCCGGACAGGAACAGCGACACCACCAGCTCGTCGAACGAGGTGATGAACGCGAACAGCGCCCCGACCAGCACGCCCGGCAGGATCAGCGGCAGTGTCACCTGCCGGAACGTGCCGAACGGCGTCGCCCCCAGCGACAGCGCCGCCATCTCCAGCCGCCGGTCGAAGCCCGGCCAGGCTGGCGCCGACGCTGGTCACCACGAACGGCACCGCCAGGCAGGTATGCGCCAGCACCAGCCCGGCCGGCGTGCCCACCAGCCCATACCGGGCGAAGGCGTAGTACACGCCGATCGCGACGATGATCACCGGCATGATCAGCGGCGACAGGATCAGCCCTGTTGCCAGCATCCGCGCGACCGCGGGCAGCCGGGCCAGCCCCAGCGTCGCCGGCCGTGCCCAGGACGGTGGACAACACCACGACCGCGACCGCGACCTCCACGCTCAGCCACGTCGCCGCCAGCCAGTCCCGGCTGCCCAGGTATTCGCGGTACCATCGACCCCAAGCGCCGGCGGCGGAAACGTCAGGTAGCTCGCGGAGGAAAACGACAGCAGCGACCACCACGAGGATCGGCGCGATCATCACCGCCAGGATCAGCGCGACGACCACCCGCATCAGCCGCTGCCCGGCGGTCATCGTCGCCGCCAGCCGGAACGCGCTGCCGACGCCGAACAACCGCTGGAACACCGCCATGATCGCCAGCGTCGCCGCCAGCAACGTCGCCGACAGGCACGCGGCATAGGGCCAGTTCAACTGATCCACCTGCTGCGCGATCAGCATCGAAACCGTCATGTCCCGCGGCCCGCCGACCAGCGCCGGGGTGATGTAGAACCCCAGCGACAGCACGAACACCAGCAGCACGCCGGCCGCCACGCCCGGCATCGACAGCGGCAGAATGACCTCGCGGAACACCCGGAACGGCGTCGCCCCCAGCCCCAGCGCGGCGCGCGCCAGCGACGGATCGATCTGCCGCAGCGCGTTGGCGATCGGCAGGATCATGTACGGCAGCAGGATGTGGATCATCGCGATATGCACCGCGATCGGCGTGTTCAGCATGCGCAGCGGATGGTCGATCATCCCGCCCGCCAGCAGCGCCTCGTTCAGCAGGCCCGCGCCGGCCCAGCAGCACCATCCAGGCATAGCTGCGCACCAGGATGCTGGTCCAGAACGGCAGCAAGAACGATCAGCAGCGCAACCGCCGCCATCCGCCCCGGCCGCACCAGCACCAATGCCACCGGATAGCCCAGCAGCAGGCATCCCACGGTCACCGCGACCGCCGTGCGCAGCGTCGTCCAGAATACGTTCAGGAAAACCGTATCGCCCGCCAGCGCGGCGTAATTCGCCAGCGTCCAGGTAGGCTCCGCCACGCTGCGCATCAGCATCGCCACCACCGGCAGCGCGTAGAACACCAGCATGAACAGCAGCAGCGGCGCCACCAGCAGCGCCGGCGTGGCAACCGCATCCGGCGCAACACCGAGCCACGGATGCGGCCGGCGGTTGACTCGCGGAGGCAACCGCCTCAGACAACGACGGTATCCGCCGCCGACCAGGCGATCTCCGCCATCTCCCCGACCGCCCGCCGCCGCACCGCCGAACCCGAGGGTTCCTTCAGCACCATCGCCGTGCCATCCGGCGCGGCCAGCAGATATCGGCACCGCTCGCCGGCGAACACCGCCTCGGTCACCGTCGCCTGCATCCGGTTCAGCGCCGGCGCAGCAGCCGTCATCGGCGAACCGCATCCGCTCCGGCCGCATCGTCAGCATCACCTTGTCGCCTGCCGCCGGTCGGGACGGCGCCACCGCCCGCAACATCGTGCCGCCGCACGCGGCGACGACGATGTCGTCATCCTGGAAGCCGTGCACGATCCCCGGCAGGAAATTCGACTCGCCCAGAAACGACGCGACGAACCGGCTGCACGGCCGGTCGTACAGATCCTCCGGCCGGCCAAGCTGGGCGATCCGGCCCTCGTTCATCACCGCGATCCGGTCCGACATGGTCAGCGCTTCTTCCTGGTCATGCGTCACATAGATGAAGGTGATGCCCAGGTCGGCGTGCAGCCGCCGCATCTCCAGTTGCAGGCTTTCCCGCAACTGCTTGTCCAACGCGCCCAGCGGCTCGTCCATCAGCAACAGCCGCGGATTGAACACGATCGCCCGAGCCAGTGCGACGCGCTGCTGCTGCCCGCCGGATAGTTGCCGGGGATAACGGTCGCCATAGCCCGGCAACCGCACCAGATCCAGCGCCTGCGCCACCATCCGATCCCGCTCCGCCCGCCCGATGCCGCGCTGCTTCAGCGGAAACCCGATATTGCCGGCCACCGTCAGATGCGGAAACAGCGCGTAGTTCTGGAACACCATGCCGATGTTGCGCTTGTGCGGCGACACGCCGATGACCGAGCGCCCATCGATGCTGATGTCACCGGCGCTGGGCGTTTCGAACCCCGCGATCATCATCAGCGTCGTGCTTTTGCCCGATCCGCTTGGCCCCAGCAGCGTCAGGAACTCTCCGGCGCCGATTTCCAGCGACACGCCGCGCACCGCGCCGACGCCGCCAAAGTCCTTCTCCAGCGCCGCGAAGCGAAACGACCGCGCCGCCCTCATCCCAGCAGCCATTTGTTGAACCGCGCAACGACGGTGTCCCGGTTATCCACCCACCATTGGTAGTTATAAGGCACCAGTTGCGACCTGTATCTCCGGCGCGCTCGGCAGCACCTCCAACTGCTCCGCCGTCAGGTATTCGGCGGACTTGTCGTTGACGAAGCCATACGGGATCATCGACGACAACCGCGCCTGCGGCACCGCCATCGTCGAGAACGCAATGAACTTCATGGCGTTGGCGCGGTTCTTCGCCCCCTTCGGCACCGCCCAGCAGTCGCGCTTCGAAAGCCCCTGCTCCCAGCTGATCGCCGCCGGCACGCCGGCTTTCTGCAGCGCCGCCATGCGGCCGTTCCAGACGCTGGCCATCACCACTTCCTTGTCCGTCAGCATCTGCGGCGGCACCGCGCCGGTTTCCCACCACTTCACGACGTCGGTCTTGATCTTGTCGTAGCTGGCGAAAGCCTTGTCCAGATCCAGCGGATACAGCTTGTCCGCCGGCACCCCCGCCGCGAGCAGCGCGAACTCCAGTTCCGGATTATTGCCGCTGCCGGCGCCCAGCAGCGTCCGGTCGCCGGGAAACTTCGCGGTGTCCCAGAAATCCGCCCAACCGCTCGGCACAGCGCCCTTGAACGCGTCGGTGCGGTAGGCCAGGACCTGCGCCCAGACCAGCATCTCCAGCCCGCGCTCGAAGCGGAATTCCTCGCCGACGCCGGGATCGATCAGGTCGTAGTCGATCGGCTCGAAGTAATCGCCGCGCTTCTGCAGATTGAGCACCGCGCCGCGGCTGGTCTGCAGCAGGTCCCATTCCACGGTGTCGGTGTCCACCATCGCCTTGACCTTGGTGAAGTCCGATCCCGGCGAAGTCTTTCACCTTGATCCCGCTCAGTTTCTCGAACGGCTCGAAATACGCCTTCTTCTGCGTCTCCTGCATGAAGCCGCCGAACGTGGCGATGCGCAGTTCCCCGCTGCCCTTCAGCTTTTCCGGAAGCGCCGGGATATCCGGCAGCTCGGCTCGGGCCCGCGTCGATACGAACGGCATCGCCAGCCCGATGGCCGAGGCAGCGCGGCGGCGTCAGACGATGCTTCGTCATGGACTAGAACTCCAGCAGGTTGTCGCGGAACTGCTTGTGGCCGTAGGCCGAACGGACCAGCCCGCGATCCTGCAGCGCCGGCACCAGCCCGTCCTCGATCTCGGCCAGCAGGCGGCGGCTGACATTGGGCATCGAGAACAGGAAGCCGTCGCCGCCGACCTCCTCCATGATCTCGCCCATGCGGGCGGAAACGGAATCCGGCGTGCCGACCAGTTCCACCGACAGTGCGGTGACGTTGTGGTCGCTCATCGTCTGGCGCAGCGTCCGCCCGGCCGCCAGCTTCTTCAACTGGTCCAGGGTCTGCTGGTGGCCGTTGGTGGAAAGCTCCGGCAGCGGCGAGTCGAGGTCCATCTTGCCGAAATCGATGTTCATCACCTTGCCCAGATGCGCCAGCCGCGCGGGCAGGGATGCCGCGGCGCGGGCTTCCCGCAGGCGCTTGCGCTCCTGCGCGTCGGCCTCGGTCTCACCGATGATCGGGGCGACCATGAACAGCACCTTGCAGTCGTCGGGATTGCGGCCGTGCGCGACCATCCGCCGCCGCACATCGTCACGGTAGGCCTTCATGCCGTCGATGCCCTTGGGATGCGCGACGATGGTGTCGGCATGCTGCGCGGCGAACTGCCGGCCCGCGGGGCGACCCGCCCGCCTGCGCGATCACCGGCCGCCCCTGCGGCGCCGGCCCCGAGTTCAGCGGGCCCGCGCGTCTTGTAGAACTGGCCCTCGTAAGTTCACCGCATGGACCTTGGTCGGGTCCACCAGCACGCCGCTCTTGCGGTCAGCGATGATCGCGCCTGGTTCCCACGAGCCCCAAAGCCGCTTGACGACGTCGATATATTCGTCAGCCATGTCGTAGCGCAGGTCGTGCTCCGGCATCCCGTTCATGCCGAAATTCATCGCCGCGAAATCGGAACTTCCGGTGACCATGTTCCAGCCGGCCCGCCCAGCCGAAACCTGGTCCAGCGTCGCCATCAGACGCGCCAGCAGATACGGCGGATAGGCATAGGTGCCGAACGTCGGAACGATGCCGATGCGCGACGTCACCTGCGTCATCAACGCCGCCACCACCGACGGGTCCTGCCGAGGCACCGCCATGGCGTTCTTCAGATAGACCTCGGTTGACCCGCCAAAGCTTTCGCCGACATAGGAGGAGTCTTCCAGCAGGATGTAGTCGAAGCACGCCCGCTCCAGGCAGCGCGCCATGTCGAGAAACAACTCCGGCTGCTCCCAACTTCGTGCCGATATGCCCGGTCCAGGGCTCGCCCCATGCCTGGACGCTGGAGCCCTGCAGGAACCACGCGAGATGGAATGGCCGCTTTGACATGACTTGCCTCTGCCACTGTTCGGGTTAACGAAAGCAAACCGCGTGCCCGCTTCGGGTCACCGCCTACGCCGCCCTGCCGACGATGCGGGGGTACGCCGCCCGGCGCGCCGGAACCGCCGTCGCCCGCCCCCCGTATCCAAACCGACCGGTCCCACGGCCGCCCACGGAACCGGCAGACTGACTACAGACCGAGCATGTCGCGGATGCGCCCATACGCGACCCTGGCTGCCACGCCAGACCGCCAAAGCCGGTGAAACGGCATCTCCTTGATCGAAGTGATCGGCATATCGATCTCCGCCGTCCGTCCGCCCAACGCCCGGCGCGCCAGTTCCGGCCCCATCGCCGAACTCATCGCCACGCCGCGCCCGTTGTAGCCGAGGCAAACCAGCACGCCATCGTCGGGCTCATGAATGTGCGGATAGTGGTCCGGGGTATAGGCCAGTTGCCCGCTCCAGCCATGCGTCCAACGCACCTCGCGCAGCACCGGCCACAACCGCGTGGCGTAGTTGGTCAGATACCGCAGCACCTCCGGCGACTGAACATCCCGCTGCACGCTGCGCCCGCCCATCAGCAACCGGTTCTGTGGATCGAAGCGGTAGTAGACCGTGATGCTGCCGATCTCGTACAGCGACGACCGCGATGGCATGATCGCCTGAACGACCGCCTCCGGCAGAGGCTCGCTCGCCGCGATCGCACTGAACAGCGGCACCAGGCTGCGCCGGAGGCCGGGCCAGATGTCGTCGGTATAGCCGTTGGTCGCCAGGATCAGCTTCTCCGCCGTGACCGTGCCGGTCGCTGTCTGCACCAGCCAGCCGGCCCCGGTCTTGCGCACCATCCGCACCCTGGTCCCCCCATGCACGGCCACGCCCTGCTGAATCGCCGCCTCCGCCAGGCCGCGGGCGTAACCAAGCGGATTAAGCTGCCCACCGCGCCGGTCCAGCATGGCGGCATGATAGCGGCCGGTGCCTGTGGTCGCGGCGATCTGGTCCCTCTCCAGTACCGACACAGGCCCGCCGCGCCTGATCCACTGCTCCGCCGATGCCCGAACCTCGCGCCCGCCACGCGCCGTGATCGCCGAACGCAGGGTGCCGGACTGCAGCGCCGAGCAGGATATCTGGTAGCGCCGGATCAGGTCGAAGACCAAATCCGGAGCGCCACCGGACAGCGCCACCATCCGCCGCCCCAGGTCCGGGCCGAAATCGTCTTCGACCGTATCCGGATCGTGCTTCAGGCCCGGATTGACCTGCCCGCCGTTGCGGCCCGACGCGCCCCAGCCTGGCTCGTTTGCCTCCAGCATGACAACGTCCACGCCTTTCTCGGCCAGATGCAGCGCCGCCGACAGGCCGGTGAACCCGCCTCCCACTACGACGACCGAGGCACGCCGGTCGCCCTCCAGCCGCGGTGTCGCCGGTGCCGGCCGCGCGGTATCGGCATACAGGCTGTTTGGAAGCGGGAGCGGCCTTGCATCTGACATGAAGGATCATTCAAATCCGCCCCCCGTCGCGGCGCAAGCCGTGCAATTGGCTTGTGCGTGCGTCCACGCGCCGAAGACTGTTCGAAACCGCTCGCCACGGGGCTGCGCCACGCCACCCCCTGCATTCGGGGTTGCGGCGCCGCCGGCAACCGGCTAGGACACGCGCCTTCGCGGCGGCGGATGGGCGCGTAGCTCAGCGGTAGAGCATCGCCTTCACACGGCGGGGGTCACAGGTTCAATCCCTGTCGCGCCCACCATCCGAACCACGCGTCACCTGAAGGCCCCCAAACCACCAGCCAGTCGCCGCAAAGCCGTCGCTCGCGGACCGGCTGACCCCACCGGATCATCACCCGCGGATCACCACCCAGCGGATCACCACAAGACCCATCCGCGCGAGCGCCTCGGGACACCGAGAATTGCAGTCGAAGGAAGCAATTCTCGCGGAACCGTTTTCGCGATGTACGAAACTGCATTTTCACAGGTTCCCCGGTCACGGGGATGATGAACACAGAATCCCGCGAAGCGATTATAGTATAGATTCGCAATATTATTTGCGCACTTCGTGGTGGTGGGCAAGCTACAGTTCACAATGGTTTCAGGTCATTTAGATGCCTTGCACACCTCCGTTACCTACCTGTGCTTGGTACATACCGTACAGTCGGATGATGATGATGCGGCCACGCTGGTTGGCACGAAAGCTAACCTGTTGGGGCCTGTGATGCAGAACGTAGAACCACGATCCGATAAAGTCCCGGAGCTGCAGTCGCTCAGGGGGATTGCAGCGCTGACCGTCGCTATCGGTCATACCCTGACATTCTACTACGATACCTCTTCCTACGGCTCGATGGTCTTGAATGGCCGTGGCGCCGTCGTCGTTTTCTTCGTGCTCAGCGGCTATGTATTAACTTGTTCGCTACGCGGAAACCGGTTCGACCCGGATTCGATCCTGCGCTTCTGGGGACAGCGGGCGTTTCGCATATACCCGGCCCTGTGGGTCGCCACGGCGGCAGGACTTTGGTACCTCGTTGCACTGCACTGGCAGATTCGGCTGCCCAATGGAAGTTTCGGTCCGGTTGGCTCGTTCCGCCCGGACCGGTTTAATATTCTGTTTCTGGGTGGCTCCTTCACCGGAATCGTCGTCTACATCCTGCCCCAGGTCTGGTCGATCCACGTCGAACTCCTTGGCTCCCTCATCATGCCGGCCATTGCCTTCGTGGCCCTGCACCGGCCGCGCCAGGCCCTGTGGATGCTGATGGGGGTCGCGGTCGTCATCAGTTATATCTTTGGTAACTACACTCCCTACCATTCAGCGCTTTTCCTGCAGGACTTCGTGATCGGCGCGGCACTCGGGGCGGGGGCGTTGAACCAGTGGCTGAGAACCATGCCTGGATCGAGATCACTGATCGTCGCCGGTCTTGTCGGCCTGGCTCTGACCCGCTTTCTGCCTTTCGTCGACTACTACAGCCCAACCGCTCACCTCATCGAAACCATACTGTCAGCCCTCGTCATCGGATTATTGGCCGAAGGCGAGGCACCCAGGCTGATGACATCCGTGCCTCTGCTGTTTATCGGGAAAATCTCCTATAGTATCTACCTGCTGTTCTTCGTGGTGATGTGCAGCCTCGCCAAGGCGTTCGCCATCATCGATATGCACCAGCACAGCAGACCGAATATCATCTTGCAAAGCGCGATACTGGCTCTGGCCACCTTTATTGTCCTGATACCATCCGCATGGCTGCTTTTTACCTACGTTGAACAGCCTGGGATCCGATTGGGAAAAACCGTTCTGGCGCGGTGGCGCAACACATCCCGTCAGATGGCAGGACGGATCGCCGACCAGGGCGGCGCGATCATGAGTGCCAATCCCGATTTCAGCCTGACCGCGCGGCGCCAGGATACCGCCCCTGAAGTGGCATTTTCGGGGCTTCGCAAGACGTGATGCATAACGCTCTCATGCCGCTCGGCGTTGGCGTTTACCGGTATCGCGTGCCGGGTGGGCCGGCGGCGCTCTCCCGGCATCGTTAGCGAGACCAGAGGCTGGGTCCCCCGCTTGAACCAGCATCGCGCGCCGCCTTCACCGGAACGTCCTCCAGGCTGGTCCCTGCCGGGCCGGCCTGCGGGGCACCTACGACGCGGACGCGCGCGCCGCAACCCTCAGCGCTTGCTGTCGCTGGCTCGATCAAAGCGACTGAACCCACCGGTTGCCTGCCAGCCGTGCGCATAAGGCTGAACGCAAGGCGACGGTTTCGATTGCCCGGCGCGTGTTCATCGATGCGGTTGTGCAGTATCAACATCAGGCCGCACGAACACGCCGCGGCAAGGCTACAGGCCACGAATGGCAAGGTGTAGCGGCCAAGCCATGTGAACCCCACGCCAACCAGCCAGGGGCCAAGCAAAATCCCTATCGCGCGGGACGTGGCCAACGCGCCAACCGCCTGGCCAACGCCATGCCGTCCACAGACGATGATGACGAGCGGACCGATCAACCCATTGAAGCTGCCGTAGGCGGCACCAAAAACGAATAGCAGCACGGCGAACATCCACAACTGCTCAACGAGGTTCAAGCCGACCAGTGAAACAGCGATCAGGCCCGAGGAGATCGCTCCCACCATTACTTCGCCGAAGTATGGACCAAGCAACCCGAGTGCGAGACGGCCGACGACGCTGCCGAAGCCAATGATGCTCACCAGGAAAATACCTGACGTGATCGGCATGCCCCGTTGCGCTGTGATCCACGTCGTGATGTGCGCGAATGGGACAAATACAACCAGCGACGCCAGCGTCTGCGCGGCATAGAGCAACAGGAAGTCGGTCCTGAACAATGTGCTTCCGCTTTGTCGCCTGGGACGCTCCGACCTTATGAAAGGCAGGCAGGCGAACGACGCTGCCACCGCGAACAGGGCATAACCCCACAACACCGCACGCCACCCGGCGGTGCCGAGAAGGTGTCCCGCGACTGGTGGCACGAGGCATGCCCCCAAACCAATCCCGGCGGAAGACAGTCCCGCCGCCAGCGTGCCCTTCTGGGGACACAGCGCCTGCACCGCGCCGGTGATGGGCACATAGGTCAGGCCGACACCAAAGCCGATGCTCGCGATGTACGACAGTTCAAGCTCGAACCCGTTTTGCGCCAGGCTGGCCGCGGCCAGTCCGGCGGCAAGAATAAGTTGGCCGCTCCACGCAACTATTCTTGCACCGTACCGGTCTGACAGCCGGCCAGAGGCCACACCCGTCAGGTAGTATATCGCGCCGGAGCATGAAAAGCAGGCAGCCAAATGCCAGTAGGGGATCTGCAGGTCGCGGTGCAGGCTCGGGAACAGGATCGCCATGCCGTAGGCAATCCCAAAGCTGCTGAACAACAGCACCGCACCGCAGGAGGCTACGACCACTTCGTTCGGAGTGTCCTTGGCCCCCTCCATCGAGACGCTCAAACCGGTCGGGTTGTCGGGGAACGGGCGGACCTATGACCAGCCTCACCGGGTAGCCCTGCTGTCATGTCCCCCCACAACTCACTGCTTTTTCATCATACTTTGTTGCGGCTCGGGCTCCGGCACCCCGGAGCATAGATCGGCTCCGCGTCACCAGGACGCCAAGGATGGCAGAAAAACCGGAGATTAGCGTCGCAAAGATGCACACAACATGCGCCCGCCGCAACCCGTATTTTGACGTTTCACAAGAATGGGAGAAAGCTTCGCCCGGGGCCTCACAACCGTCCCAGGCAGCCCAACCTGGGTGGCAACATGGGCATCTCGCGCACTGCCCACGCCCGGTAATGCCGCCCCGCCGCGGACCTGAAAGTCCAAGACCCGCCGAAATCCTGCAGCGTATCTAGACCCGGATTGGATATTACCGGCCCGCCTGGACAGAAACCGTTGCATGGCCAGGCCACTACAGCCACCGGAGCAAGGCTGATCAAACCTTGTTCTTGTAATACTCACCAAGATAATAGCGATACATCGCGCCTATATTGTCCGGAATTTCTCTCGCAACACGGAAAGCATGAAAATGCTCCCGATTTATGACGATCTCCTGGTCGTCCTTAACGTGCAGCAGATAACCTGTAGATATGTCCTGGCGATCATGCTCTGTTTTGAACTTACCGACGAATTGCCCGATAATGACTTTATTCGACGGATCTATGTTCAGGCCAAGCTCGCTTCTGGCAATGCGTATGATTGTATCGTCTATGTCCTCACCTTTATACATCCGTAAACCTGGCAACGCCCAAACGTCCTTGTATGGCGCGATCTTTCGGCGCACAAGAATTATGCCCTGTTCTCCATATTCAATGACGAGATCAAATGTAGGGATCGCCATATATTCCAGGATTTGTTCAAAAACTTCCCTCGGCGCGAATTTCATGGTCTCTGTCATCGGCTGCTCCTGTCTTATCAAGCGTCGAGGCGGCCCCGTCGCCCTGGCAGCGGCGTCCCTCTACTCCGCTCCGCTGTCGTCCTGCCACATGATGCATCGCACAGGGACTTGCCGATTGTAACATCGGCCCGCTGGCGATAGTGTTTCCCACAGAATGCTGCTATCAACAGGTCATCACCAGACCTACCCGGCAATAGGTGCCTGAGAGACACTGGTACTCCCGCCATCCTACAGCGGGAACCTCATGCCCCAATCTTCATCGCCTCCGGCAGTCCAGAACCGGCTGCTCGCAGCCCTGGCGCCCGAAAATCTGGCACAGCTTCTCCCCAAGCTGCATCGAGTTTCACTGTCTCTCAAACAAAACCTCGGCATTCCGCGGAAGCGTATCGAGGCCGTTTACTTCATCGAGAGCGGTTGGGCGTCGATGGTCGCCCAACTGAACGATGGCACACAAGCCGAAATCGGTCTCATAGGACGCGAAGGCATGGTCGGTCTGCCGCTCATCGTCGGGGTAGAGACCACCTTCGCCGATACCTATATGCAAGCCGCTGGAACCGGCCTGCGGATGGAGGCATCGGCTTTTCAGCGTGAACTGGACAACAATCCAGGGCTACGGCGCCTTCTGCTCCGCTATACCGAAGCGATGTATGCCCAGACCGCGCAAACAGCAGCCTGCAATGGCCGTCACAATCTGGACCAGCGCATCGCGCGGTGGCTGCTCATGGCCCACGACCGCGCCGACGGAGATACCTTGCCGCTCACCCAGGATTTTCTTGCCCTGATGCTGTGCGTCTATCGGCCCAGCATCACCATAGCGGAAGGCGCGTTGCAAAAAGCTGGAACCATCCGGCACACAAAGGGAAAGCTCACCGTGCTCGACCGGGCCGCCCTCGAAGCGGCCACCTGCGAGTGCTACCGCGCGGTGCAGGACCGGTTCGACTACCTTCTCGCGGCAGGCAGCACCCGGCACGCCTGACGCCGGTCAGCGCCACGCCGGCTACGATGCGCCAGCTACGATGTGCCAGCTATCGTACCAATGTCCGTGACCGCATGATTTAACGGCTTGGATGCGCCTGCCTGCCGGTTATGCTGTCGCAGCAAAAGGATAACCATCATGCAGAACAGCAGCCCACCGCCACGCGGTGAGCTTTCGCTCCGCACCGTCGCGATGCCGGCGGACACCAATCCCGCCGGAGACATTTTCGGTGGCTGGATCATGTCGCTGATGGACCTCGCGGCAGGCGTGTCGGCCGGCGCGCGGGCCAAGGGGCGCGTGGCGACCGCGGCGGTCTCGAACCTGAGTTTCCTCCAGCCGGTCAAGGTCGGCGACGTCGTCTGCGTCTATACCGACATCACCAAGACCGGGCGGACGTCGATCACCGTCGCGGTCGAGGCCTATGTGCTGCGGCGGAACCAGGGCGAGCGCGTCCGCGTCACCGCGGCGGAGTTCGTGCTGGTGGCGGTCGACGATCATGGAGTACCGAGGAAGCTCCCGCCAGCCTGATCCACGTCCGCCCTCCCGGACCGCCCCATGACACCGGATCAGTCCTGTAACTGGATCACCCGCACGGCGCCCTCGGGAAGCGCACCGGCCAGGACCTCCACATGGGGATGGTGCGTCAGGACGATCACCTGCACGCGCCTGCTCAACTCCAGCAGCGCCCGCATCGTCGCGATGGTGCGGGGATCGTCGAACGTCTGCAAAATATCGTCGGCGATGAAGGGCAGGGGACAGGTCGTCGTCGCATAGTCCTCCAGCGCGGCGATGCGCAGCGCGAGGTAAAGCTGATCCCGGGTGCCCTCGCTCAGTTGCTCCAGCGACTTGCGTGTCAGCCCGTCACTCTCCAGCGCGACCATGGTGGCGCCGTCCTTGGTGTCCTCAACCCGCACGCCGGCTTGCGCGCCGCCGGTGATCGTGCGGAAGACGCTGCCGATGCGGGTCAACAGCGGCTGCCCGGCGGCACTGGCCTGGCGGTCGAGCGCGGCCTGCAACAGAGAATGCGCGGCATGCAGCACCAGCGCCTCCTCGGCGGTTCGTGCCAGCATCGCCTGTGCGGCCTCCCGCCGCTGCGCCGCCTCCGCCGCGTCCAGGCCATTGCCGGCCTGGTCCAGCGCAACCGCGGCAGCGGCCGCGGCGACGCGGGCCTCCTCTATCAGCTTCCCGCGTTGCGGCTGGACGCTGTCGATCTCGGCGATACGGGCCGCGTCCGCATCCGCGGTCGTTTCGCCCGCCCGGGTGGCCAGCACGTCCAGGCTCAGCCCGCCACCTTGCACCGCGAGTTCGCGCTGTGCCTCGGCGCTATCCTGCCGCATGGCGGCCACCTTGCGGGTCCGTTGCAGTTGCAGTTCCGCCGCCTCATTGCTCGCCACCCGCAGCGCGGCGCGCAGGCCGTCCAGCGTGCGCGCCGCGCCGGCGGCGGCTTCAATCGCCAGCGCCAGTTTCGCCTCCGCTTCCCGAACGCGCCGGTCGGCATCCTTGCATCTCGCGGCTTCCCCATGTTCGGCCTGCAATCGCTGCCGGAACGCCTCCGCCGCTTCGATCGGGGGCAATGCAGCCAGGTCTGGCGACAGGCTGGCCAAACGCGCCACCTTGGCGCCAAGCCGCGCAACGGCGGCAAGCATTTTGTCAATCCGAGCCCGCTTTTCCGCCATGACACTCTCGGCTTTACGCAGGTCCTCGATCTGGGCCAGGGCATCACCGGTCGCAGCCGGCGGTTCCACCTCAGGTCGCGCGAGTTGAGCCGCCAGGGGCCGCCACGCAGCATCCCAGTCCAGTAGTCCACGCACGGCCTTCTGCGCTGCGATCGCCGCCGTCGCCTGCGCGGCACGCTGCTTGGCGGCTTGCCCTGACAGCGACTTACGCTGAGCCGCAAGGTTGCGGTCCGCCTCGATCCGCCGGTCAGCGCTCGCCAGCAATGCCCCGAGTTCGCCAACCGCACTCACCCCCGCCTGCATCACTACCGCCAACCGTTCGGCCAATCCCCCCATCACCGCGTCCAGATCGGCCAGTTCCCTGGCAGCCGCATCACGCGCCGCCCGGCACGCCACCGCCTCCTGCCGGGCCCGCAGGAAGCCGCGCAAGCCGGTGATGTCGTCGGCCTCGCCGCCGGCTGTTCGCGCCATCGCCAGCAGCACGCCCTTCGCATGCGCGACAGCGCACCCCGCTTGTGCCACCGCCTCCACCTGCCTTGTCCGCTCCGCTTCCATGCCGGCCAGGTGACCACGCAGCGCCGCGGCCTCGGCGGCCTCGCGGCCATGGGTGATCAGCGCGTCGGCGATGCCATCCGCCTCCCGCATCGCGCGGTCCAATTCTATCGCGGCCGCCTTGTCCGGACGGTCCAGCCCGCAGAACCCCGTCCACAGCGCATCGCGGCGCGCCCTTGCATGCGCCAGGGCGTCAGGCGCAGGCAGCTTCGCCGTCCGCTCCAGCGCCGCCAGCTTCGCCTGTTGGCGGGCAATTTCGTCCATCAGGTCGGCCAGCGCCCTGACCGCCTGCATTTGCGCGGCCTCGGCCCGGTTCAGCGCGTTGCCGGCCGCATCCAGCTTCGCTTCGGACGGCGCGGCGGTGGTGATCAGCGTGTCCTCGGCCAGCGGGCAGTCCGGAATCGCCGCAAGCGCCGCCCGCAGCGCCGCCTCCGCCTCCCGCAGCTTGCGCCGGGCGGTATCGAGGCGGCCCGCCGGATCACCGCCGGCACGCAGCAGGCCCACGAGGTCGGCGACGGCGGCAACATCGGTTTGATCCGGCAAGGCCGCCAGTTCCGCCAGCGTTGCCGCCAGCCCCTGCTCGGCATGCGCCAGCGCGCTTTCGGCGCCGGTTGCCTCGGCTGCCAGTGTCGGACGCAGACGCAGGCGGCGCTGCGCCTCTCGCACCGAGGGTACCGGCGGCAATGGAATCGTCGCATCCCACCCCAGGTCGCGCCGCAACGCCGTCGCCTTGGCCTGTTCGGCTGCCAACTCAAGCTGAAGCGTTGGCAGATCGACCTCGCACTCCGCCGCCACGCCACGCAGGTCCGCGAGTTCCCCAATCTCCGTTTCCGCCGCGATCCAGGCCCCGTCGAACGTCAGCCCCGCCCGGTTTTCACGCGCCGTTCGCAGGTCCGCGGTGGCTGCCTCGGCGTTCCCGGCTGACACCACCCCCTGCTGCAGGGCCTCGCGCCATCGCGTCTCGAAGCCATCGTCGACTTCCGGAACGTCCTGGAATTCCGCCAAAACAGTCCGCGCCGCGGCAAGCCGGTCGAGCCAGGGCCGGCAGGCCCGCACAATATGCAGGCGCTCGCGTTCTCTCGCCGCTTCCGCCTGTTCACGCGTCAGCGTCTCCAGGCGTTGCGCCGTCGCCGCCGCCTCGCGTTCCAGCGCCTGCCAGCCATCCTGCCGCATCGCCGCTTGGCGCAGGTCGAAGGCACCTTTCTGCCAGTTGGAGAATGCGCTCCACAGCGGACGGGATTTGTGCCGCGCCGACGCCTTGCCAAGCTCGTCGCGCTTGCGCTCCAAATCCATCAGCAACTCGCGCACCCGCGCCATACCGCCGCCGGCCGCGAACAGGACCTGCCCCAGCCGGCCCTGGCTGCGAATAAGGTCATCACCGCCGGAGCGCAGAAGAACGGTGTCGAGGCCAAACAACTCCCGAAAGATCGTCTCATCCGCGCCGCCAAGCAGGCGACGGGTTTCCTCGGGGCGGACCTCGCTGCCGTCCGCGTGTGCCAGGGTAATGCCGTTGCCCTTTCGCCGGACCAGGGATTGAACCTTCCAGTCCAACCCGCCGCCAGCCGCGGGTGCGTCCAGCACCATCACCCCAGCCCCCTGAACCTCGGTCCCAGCCCCAGGGAAATTCCCGGCCATCCCGTGTCCGGACAATCCTGGCGTTCCTTCGTCCCCGGTCACCACGTCCGCGAGCAGGCGCATCCGCTCGGTTCCGAAGCGAAAGGCCATCGGGGTCCGGGTCTCGATCCCGAACAGGAACTCGCCGATCGCCTGGCGGATGACCGACTTGCCGTAGCCATTCGGTGCCACGACAAGGTTGATCCGCCCCGGCGTGGGGTCGAACGCAAGCTCAAGCCGTTCGAAGGGTCCGTATCGTTCCAGCCGGAACCGGGCGAGGCGCATCAGGCCGGTTCTGCTAGCGCGGCTTCAAGCCGGCGGCGCGCCTGCTCGATGATGGCGGATGGATCGGCGGCATGCAGCGGATGATCGTTCGGCAGCGCGTCCCGCAGCTTGCTCAGCAGAAGCGCCGGCCACTCGCCCAGCAGGTCCGGCGGCGGGTCGGCCGCCAACGCATCGATGTCGTTCAGCAAGCGGCCGAGATTGTCCTGCCGGTCCGCCGAACGGGGATTTGCCGGCGGACGCGTCCGCAGCTTCACCGATTCCAGCCAAAGCATGTGCTCGCCGCTCAGGCTCTGCGCCTCATTCAGGATTTTCTCGCGCAGCCCGGTGCCGGACAGGCCCGCATGCGCCGCCGTCGC
This sequence comes from uncultured Alphaproteobacteria bacterium, assembly GCA_963792345.1. Taxonomy (GTDB): domain Bacteria; phylum Pseudomonadota; class Alphaproteobacteria; order Acetobacterales; family Acetobacteraceae; genus Rhodopila. The sequence goes on along the minus strand of CAWBVV010000005.1, from coordinate 190,486 downwards.
ACCGGTCAGCGTCACGCGCGCGGCGAGTGGCCTCGACGCGGCACCGCGGGCGACCTCCAGGGCCATTTGCACACGCACCAGCGCCTCGGCTTCATCCGCCGCGCCGCCCAGGTCGACTTCGACATGCGCCCACCGCAGCACATCCAGCACGTGATGCTCCACCGCGACATGGCGCTCCGTAACGGTGACGAGGCTGGCGCCCTTTGGCCCGGTTTCCCCAACGTGGCGCCCCTGCAGGTTGCCGGGGAAGACGATCCACGGCTCGCGCGCGAGTTCCTGGCGTTCATGGACATGGCCGAGCGCCCAGTAATCGTATCCGTGGGCTTTCAGCCGGGGCAATTCGCAGGGCGCGTAATGGGCGTGGGCGGCATAGCCCTCGGCGGACGTATGCAGCAGGCCAATGTTGAACAGGCCGACAATCGGTGGCGGATAGCCGCGCGACAGGTCTTCGGTTACCGCCTGGTCGGCGAAGCTCTGACCGTGGATCGCCACGCCGAGGCTTTCCAGCACGTGGCTGTGCGCCCGGTCGTGGTCGAACATGGTGACGTGCGGCATGCGCAGGGATCGCGTCACCCGGTTGGCGGCATCGTGGTTGCCCCGGATGGCGAAGACGGGAATACCAGCCTGCGTCAATCGGCGCATCTGGTTGGCGAAGAACAGTCCGGTGCCGTAGTCCGGCCAGTCGCCATCATAGATGTCGCCGGCGATCACGACGAAATCGACCTTCTCGGCCATGGCCAGGTCAACCAGGCGCCCGAGTGCCCTTCTCGTGGCGCCGCGAATCACTTCGGCCGGTGCCGACGGATCGGCTTCCAGGCCACGCAGCGGACTGTCGAGGTGCAGGTCGGCCGCATGCAGGAATCGGAAACTCGCCATGCGTCCAGGCTACCACGCCACGGGAACTCGCTCGAACGATTCGTTTGAACGGGCGCACTTGCGGATGGGCTCATTTATGTAGGGTGCCGGTCCGTGGTAGGTGCGCCGGTCATCGTAGGCTACAAGGACTTGGGCAGGCTACCAGGGCTTGGCGAAGCCGAACGACCCCGGCAGGCAGTCCTGCCATCTATCTTGACCATGGCAGTGATCCTGCCCTCTATCGTGCAATGTCGGTATCTTGGAACGTCGGGGAATAGGGAATGGCCAGCCTGCCGAACCGTCTGCCGGGACTGAACTTCGACCTGGGTGAGAACGCGGACATGTTGCGATCGACGGTCGAGTCATTCGCCGCGGCCGAGATCGCCCCAAGGGCGGCGGCAATCGACCGCGACAATGAATTTCCCATGGATCTGTGGCCCAAAATGGGGGCGCTGGGCGTGCTGGGGGTGACCGCGTCCGAGGAATACGGCGGCGCCGGGATGGGATACCTCGAACACGTGGTGGCGATGGAGGAGATTTCGCGCGCCTCCGCCTCGGTGGGTCTGTCCTACGGCGCGCACTCCAACCTCTGCGTCAACCAGATATTCCGTAATGGAAACGATAGCCAGAAGCGCCGCTATCTGCCGGGGCTGATCGATGGAACCCGCGTCGGCGCCTTGGCGATGAGCGAGCCCGGGGCAGGGTCGGATGTCGTCGGCATGCGCACCCGCGCGGACAGGAAGGGCGACCGCTACGTGCTGAACGGGTCGAAGATGTGGATCACCAACGGACCGGATGCCGATGTCCTGGTGATCTACGCCAAGACGGACGTCGCGGCGGGCCCGCGCGGCATCACCGCGTTCCTGGTGGAGAAGGGGTTCGCCGGATTTTCCACCGCCCAGAAACTGGACAAATTGGGCATGCGCGGCTCGAACACATGCGAACTGGTGTTCGAGGATTGCGAGGTGCCGGAGGAAAACGTTCTGTCCTCCGTCGGGCGCGGGGTCAACGTGCTCATGAGCGGCCTGGACTATGAGCGCGCGGTGCTGGCCGCCGGGCCGGTCGGCATCATGCAGGCGTGCATGGATGTGGTGGTGCCGTACGTGCATGAACGTAAACAGTTCGGCCAGGCAATCGGTGAGTTCCAGTTGATGCAGGGCAAGCTGGCCGACATGTACACGACGATGAACGCCGCCAAGGCCTATGTGTATGCCGTGGCCAAGGCTTGCGACCGCGGCGAGACGACGCGCAAGGATGCCGCCGGGGCAATCCTCTACGCCGCCGAAAAAGCCACCTGGATGGCGCTGGAGGCGATCCAGGCATTGGGTGGGAATGGTTACATCAATGACTATCCGGCGGGACGCCTGTTGCGGGATGCCAAGCTGTACGAAATCGGCGCTGGCACCAGTGAAATCCGCCGCATGCTGATCGGGCGCGAACTGTTCCAGGAGACAGCATGATGGTTTCCGGTTGGCGTCGAGGCGCCCGATGACCGCTATTCGCTCCGACCTTTCCCCCCGGTCACCCGAATTCTCCGCGAACGCCGAGGCGATGCGCGGCCTGGTCGCCGACCTGCGGCAAAAGGTCGAAGCAGTCTCGCAAGGCGGCGGCACCGTCGCTCGGGAACGCCACGTCGCGCGCGGCAAGCTGTTGCCGAGGGAGCGGGTCGCGGCGCTGATCGATCCGGGCTCGCCGTTTCTGGAATTCTCCCAGTTGGCGGCGTTCGGGCTGTACGGCGGCGACGTTCCGGCCGCCGGCATCGTGACCGGCATCGGCCGTGTCTCTGGCCGCGAATGCGTCATCGTCGCCAATGATGCCACGGTCAAGGGCGGCACCTATTTTCCCATGACGGTAAAGAAACATCTCCGCGCGCAGGAGATCGCCCACAAGAACAACCTGCCGTGCCTGTACCTGGTTGATTCGGGTGGCGCATTCCTGCCCATGCAGGACGAAATCTTTCCGGACCGCGAGCATTTCGGCCGCATCTTCTTCAATCAGGCCAACATGTCGGCGCAGGGCATCCCGCAAATCGCCGTCGTCATGGGGTCCTGCACCGCCGGCGGGGCCTATGTTCCGGCAATGAGCGACGAAAGCATCATCGTCCGCAAGCAAGGCACGATCTTTCTCGGCGGCCCGCCATTGGTGCAGGCGGCAACGGGTGAGATCGTCTCGGCGGAGGACCTCGGCGGCGCCGATGTGCATGCCCGCACATCCGGAGTTGTTGATCACTATGCGCGTAACGATCATCACGCATTGTCGATCTGCCGCCGCATCGTTGCCGGCCTGAACCGGGAAAAACCGTCAGGCCTGGTCACACGTGCCGCCCAGCCACCGAAATACGACCCGGCGGAACTGCATGGTGTCGTCCCGCTGGATTTGCGGGCCCCGTACGATCCGCGGGAGGTGATCGCGCGTATCGTCGACGGCAGTGAGTTCGATGAGTTCAAGAAGCTGTATGGCACGACATTGATTTGCGGCTTCGCGCACCTGTACGGCTACCCGGTCGGCATCATCGCCAACAATGGCATCCTGTTCTCTGAATCCTCGGTCAAGGGTGCGCATTTCATTGAGTTGTGCAGTCAACGCAACATCCCCCTCGTATTCCTGCAAAACATCACCGGCTTCATGGTGGGGCGCAAATACGAGTCCGGTGGTATCGCCAAGGATGGCGCCAAGCTTGTTACCGCCGTCTCCACGACCGCGGTCCCCAAGATCACTCTCATCATCGGCGGCAGTTATGGAGCGGGCAACTATGGAATGTGCGGCCGGGCCTATGATCCCAGGTTCCTTTTCATGTGGCCCAACGCACGCATCTCGGTAATGGGCGGCGAGCAGGCGGCGGGAGTGCTGGCAACCGTCCGCAGCGGTTCCGCCGATTGGACCAGCGAGCAGGAGGAGGCCTTTAAGGCCCCAATACGAGCCCAATACGATCAGCAGGGTCATCCATACTACGCCAGCGCCCGGCTTTGGGATGACGGCATCATCGATCCCGCCGACAGTCGCCGCGTGCTGGGGCTTTCACTTTCCGCCGCACTGAATAAACCCCTGCGGGAAACGCGCTTCGGCGTGTTCCGGATGTGAACCGAATGTTCAGGACTCTGTTGATCGCCAACCGCGGCGAGATCGCCTGCCGCATCGCCCGCACCGCCCGGCGGCTCGGTATCGAAACGATCGCGGTCTATTCGGAAGCCGACGCCCACGCACTGCACGTGCACGCCGCGGATCGTGCCTATCCCATCGGACCCCCGCCCGCTCGGGAAAGTTACCTGAATATTCCTCGTATTATCGAGGCAGCGCGGGCAGCCGGAGCGGACGCCATCCACCCCGGATACGGGTTCCTGTCCGAAAATCCGGCATTTGCCGAAGCCTGTGCCGCCGCCGGCATCGTCTTCGTCGGGCCGCCACCATCCGCGATGCGCGCCATGGGGTCGAAGTCCTCCGCGAAGGCGCTGATGGAGAAATCAGCGGTGCCGCTGCTGCCCGGCTACCACGGCGACCAGCAGGAGGCGGATTTCCTGGAAGACCAGGCAGTCAGGATCGGCTTTCCCGTGGTCATCAAGGCGGTGTCCGGCGGCGGTGGCCGCGGCATGCGCGTCGTGTCCTCATCAGCGGATTTTGCCGCGGCACTGGATTTGGCGCGGCAGGAGGCTGAATCGGCGTTCGGCGACAGCCGCGTCCTGATTGAACGCTATCTGCAACGGCCGCGCCATATCGAGGTCCAGGTGTTCGCAGACACCCATGGCAACGCGGTCCATCTGTTTGAGCGCGACTGCTCCGCTCAGCGCCGGCACCAGAAGGTGCTGGAAGAAGCCCCCGCACCAGGCCTGTCGGACTCCCAGCGCCAGGCAATGGGCTCCGCCGCCGTCGCGGCCGCGCTCGCGGTTGGCTATGTCGGTGCCGGAACGGTTGAGTTCGTCGCCGACGCCGACGGGTTCTTCTTCCTCGAGATGAACACCAGGCTTCAGGTGGAGCACCCGGTAACCGAGATGGTGACCGGCTTCGACCTCGTCGAATGGCAGCTTCGCGTGGCCGCGAATGAGCCGCTTCCGGTCACGCAATCAGCCATAGGGCTTACCGGGCACGCCATTGAGGCGCGTATCTACGCCGAGGATCCGGCGCGGGATTTTGCCCCCTCGGTCGGGCGCCTGGCCTTGTTCCGCACCCCGGCGGAAAGCGAAAATGTCCGCGTGGACACCGGCTTTGCCAGCGGCGACACGGTGTCGATCCACTACGACGCGATGCTGGCGAAACTGATCTGCCACGGACCGAACCGGCAGGTGGCCATACGCCGCATGCAACAGGCCCTGGCCGAGTGTTCGGTTGCCGGAGTCGCCAGCAATCTCGATCTGCTCGGACGCATCGTCATGCATCCGGATTTTGCCGCCGGTGGCATCGACACCGGCTTTATCGCCCGCGAGGGCGCCACACTGCTGGCCGCCCAGGCAGCGCCGACCCAGGAAATCCTGGCCATGGCAGCCCTTGCCGCGCTGACAGCCGAAGCCACCAACGCCATCAACGACCCCTGGGACGAGCGCGACCTGTGGTGGTTGAACACCACGCCGGTTCGAACTTTTCACTTTACTGACGCAGAAACGACCTATCCGGTGACAGGACAGCGGGAGGGCGCCGGTTGGCGCATCGGCAAGCTGCTGGCGCTGGCCGAAAATGCCGGGCCCGGCCGCCTGCGCGTCTCGCTCGATGGTGTCTGGGCCACGCTGAACGCGACGCTGGACCAGCACGTGGTGACGCTGCGCAAGGATGGCCTGACGTGGCGGCTGACGCTGCCTGACCCGCTCGCCCCGGGCGATGACGAAGAAGATGCCGGCGACCGCCTGATCGCACCCATCCCCGGCCTCGTCACCCAGGTAATGGCCGCTGTGGGGGACATCGTGGCCCGCGGCCAGGTGCTGGTGGTGCTGGAGGCGATGAAGACGGTATTCCGTCTTACCGCCCCGGCCGATACCGTCGTTGCATCGGTGTCCTGCGCCCCCGGTGAGATGGTGCAGGACGGCCAGGTCCTCGTGCGGTTCGGCCAGGAAGACGCGCCAGCCGGATGACCGGCATTCCGCCGGCCGCACTTCGCCGGCGTGCGATGAACCGCCCGCTCAGGTGTCCATGGCTCAGGTGTTCATGGCATCGAAGAAGTCGTTGTTGGTCTTGCTGTATTTCAGCTTGTCCAACAGGAACTCCATCGCGTCCACGGTGCCCATCGGATTGAGGATACGCCGCAGCACCCACATCTTCGACAGCACGCTGCGCTCCACCAGCAGTTCCTCTTTGCGCGTGCCCGACTTGGTAATGTCGATCGCCGGGAAAGACCGCTTGTCCGACAGCTTGCGGTCCAGGATGATCTCCGAATTGCCGGTGCCTTTGAATTCCTCGAAAATCACCTCGTCCATGCGGCTGCCGGTATCGATCAGCGCCGTTGCGATAATGGTCAGCGACCCACCTTCCTCGATATTTCGCGCCGCGCCGAAAAAGCGCTTCGGCCGTTGCAGCGCGTTGGCATCGACACCACCGGTAAGCACCTTGCCGGAGGACGGCACGACGGTGTTGTAGGCGCGGGCGAGGCGGGTGATGCTGTCCAGCAAAATCACCACGTCGCGCTTGTGCTCAACCAGCCGCTTGGCTTTTTCCAGCACCATCTCCGTAACCTGCACGTGGCGCGTCGCCGGTTCATCGAACGTGGAACTGATGACTTCGCCGTTGACGCTGCGCGCCATGTCGGTGACTTCTTCCGGCCGCTCATCGATCAGCAGCACGATCAGGAAGACTTCCGGATGATTGGCGGCGATGGCGGCGGCGATATTCTGCAGCATCACGGTCTTGCCGGTGCGCGGGGGTGCCACGATCAGCGCGCGCTGCCCCTTGCCGACCGGCGAGATCAGGTCGATTACCCTCGGGGTGAAGTCCTTGGACGGACCCTTGGCGACCGACTGGAAATTCTCCATTTCCATCTTCAGCCGTTCTTCGGGATACAGCGGAGTCAGGTTGTCGAAGTTGACGCGATGGCGCACCGCGTCCGGCGGTTCGAAGTTGACCGTATCCACCTTCAGCAGTGCGAAGTAACGCTCGCCATCGCGCGGCGCGCGGATCTGGCCATCGACCGAATCGCCTGTTCGCAAGCCAAATCGGCGGACCTGGCTGGGGCTGACATAGATGTCATCGGGACCGGCGAGATAGTTCGCCTCCGGACTGCGCAGGAAGCCAAACCCATCGGGCAGGATTTCCAGGGTGCCTTCGCCATGTATCGCCTGATCCTTGTCGGCCAGGTTCTTCAGGATGGCGAACATGATGTCCTGCTTGCGTAGCGAGGACGCGTTCTCGACTTCAAGCGACTCGGCGTAATTGACCAGTTCGGCTGGCGACTTCTTCTTTAGTTCAGCAAGGTGCATGGGGATGCCTGGACGTGAGGGTGCAAAAGGGGGACGATGGCCCGAGCGCATTTCGGGCTCAGATACCCAAGTATCGATGGGGTTTTCTGCTCAGGGCGTTTTGTGCGTGCGCACCATCGCCCGATATTCAGGATGGAACCCCATAATAGGAAGCTCCCGGCCAAAGGTCAATGGTTATGCCGCGTTATTCGCTGCAACCCGCCTGACGGAGCGGCGAACCGGCAATCAACCCAATCGAACCCGGCGCTGAAACCACTGGATTTGTTCGTGACACAGCCGGCCCGCCGGACAGCAAGCCCACCGCCAGCCCGCCACGGGTCACGTCCGCTCCCGCCGTACCGGCCCACTCCGGTCTCGGGCGGCAGAAAGAGAATGTTGTTACTGAATGGTATTGGTTTCACTAGCCCAGCCGGTCGAGCGCAGCCTGCAATCGGGCGACCTCCGACTCCGCCGCCTGCAGCCGTTCACGATTTTCAGCGACCACCTTCTCCGGCGCTCGGTTGACAAAATCGGCATTCGCCAGCTTCTGTGCCGTCTTCTTCGCATCAACGGTCAGCTTGTCCCGCTCCTTGATCAGGCGACTCCGTTCCACCTCAATATCGATCAACCCTTCCAGAGGCAGAATGATCGTGGTGGCGTCCAGGATGGCCTGCGCCGACCCTTTCGGCACGTCTCCAGCCAAGCCCGAGACATCGGTGGCCCGGGCGAGGCGGCGAATCGCATCGATCCAGCGGCCGGCGCGGTCCATCATCTCACTCGATGCGCCTTGCAGCAGAACCGGCGACGGCTTCGACGGTGGCACGTTCATCTCGGCCCGCACCGAACGCACAACGGTGATCAGCCGTACCACCCAGTCAAGCTCCGCCCGCGCATGATCCGCGCCAGGAGCCGGAACGGGCGTCGGCCACGCCGTGCCGATCAGGCTGCATGGTTCACCGTAACCGAAACGATCCCATAGCTCCTCGGTGACAAACGGGATCGCCGGATGCAGCAGGCGCAGGATCTGGCCCAGCACATAGGATCCAATGCCGCGGATTTCAGCGGCTTCGCGCGGGTCAGCCGCCTCGGCCAGCAACGGCTTGGCGAACTCCAGGAACCAGTCGCAGAACGTATTCCATACGAAACGATAACATGACGCCGCGTAGTCGTCGAAGCGATAGGCTTCAAGCGCGTCTGTCGCCTCGCCGATCGCGGCATTGGTTTCAACCAGCAGCCATCTGGATAACGGCAACGTCACCGCGCCGGGATCGAACGCCGGATCAGGCTTCATCCCGTTCATTTCGCAGAACCGGGCGGCGTTCCACAATTTGGTTACGAAACCTCGATAGTCCTGGACGCGCGCCGGTCCCAGCTTCACGTCCCGCCCCGGCCCGGTCAGGGCGCAAATGGTGAAGCGCAGCGCGTCCGCCCCAAAGCTGTCGATCAACTCCAGCGGGTCGATGACGTTGCCCCGCGTCTTGGACATCTTCTGCCCACGCTCATCGCGCACCAGGCCATGAATATACACCGTCCGGAACGGCACGTCGCCCATCATGTGCAGTCCCATCATCATCATCCGGGCTACCCAGAAGAATATAATGTCGAACCCGGTCACCAGGACGTCACCCGGATAATACCGCGCCACTTCCTTGGTCTGTTCCGGCCAGCCAAGCGTCGAGAACGGCCACAGCGCTGAACTGAACCAGGTGTCTAGAACGTCTTCATCCTGCGCCAGGACTTCATTGTGACCGTAATGATCGCGCGCCTGCGCGGCCGCTCCCGCCTCGTCCCTGGCCACGAAGACCGTGCCGTCAGGGCCATACCAGGCCGGTATCCGGTGGCCCCACCAAAGCTGGCGGGAAATGCACCACGGCTGGATGTCGCGCATCCAGGCAAAGAACGTATTCTCCCATTGCTTGGGATAGAACACGGTCTTGCCGGTCTCTACTGCCTCGATGGCGGGTTTCGCCAGCACCCCGGCGTTGCAGTACCACTGGGTCGTCAGCCGAGGCTCCACCGGCACGCCGCCACGATCGCTATGCGGCACCTGGTTGGTGTGCGGCTCGATCTTGTCCAGCAACTCCAGCCGTTCCAGTTCAGCCACGACCGCGGCACGCGCGGCAAACCGCGACTGCCCCTCCAGCGTGCGCACGAAGGCGGGGTCAGCCACGCCGGGGACCGCGCTCAGGACATCTTCGATTTCAGCCAGCGTGATCATCGCCTGGCGGTCCAGCACCGACGGCATCGGCAGGTCATGCCGGCGCCCAACCTCGAAATCGTTGAAATCGTGCGCCGGCGTGATCTTCACCGCCCCGGTGCCCTTTTCCGGATCGGCATAGCTGTCCGCCACGATCGGGATCGAGCGGCCGACCAGCGGCAGGATCGCCCGCTTGCCAATCAGTTTTCCATACTCGGGATGGTCCGGATGCACCGCGATGGCGGTATCGCCCAGCATCGTCTCCGGGCGCGTCGTGGCAACAATGATGAACTTCCCCGGTTCCGGATGGTTCGGCTGGCCCTCGATCGGATAGCGCAGGTACCAAAGCGAGCCCTTGATCTCGCGGTTCTCCACCTCAAGGTCGGAAATCGCTGTCTGCAGCTTCGGGTCCCAGTTGACCAGCCGGCGGTCGCGGTAAATCAGGCCCTGCCCGTACAGCTTGACGAAGGTCTCCTTCACCGCCGCGGACAAGCCGTCGTCCATGGTGAAACGCTCGCGCGGCCAGTCGAGCGAAGCACCAAGGCGGCGAAGCTGACGCGTGATCGTGCCGCCCGATTCCGCCTTCCACTGCCAGACGCGTTCAAGGAACGCCTCACGCCCCATCTGCCTGCGGTCCTTGCCCTCCTCCGCCAGCAGGCGTTCCACCACCATCTGCGTCGCGATGCCGGCGTGATCAGTGCCGGGCTGCCACAACGTGTCGCGCCCCTGCATCCGGCGCCAGCGCACCAGCGTATCCTGCACGGTAAACGTCAGCGCATGGCCCATGTGCAGGCTGCCGGTCACGTTCGGCGGCGGGATCATGACGGTGAATGGTGTCGCGTTTGAATCCGGGTCGCACGCGAAGCTGCCGGCGCTTTCCCAACCTTCATACAGGCGGGGCTCGATCTCGCCCGGTGCGAACCTGCTGTCCAGTGTCATCGTTGTTCTCTCCCGCGGGCCGGCGCTACAGCACCCAAACCCGCGTCGTTCTTGCCGAAAACCGCTCGCCGAAACTGCCCCTTGTCAGGGAACCTCGCGCCCGACGACCCGCTCGATCTCCGTGCGGACCAGGCGCTCGACGATTGGCGGCAGGTTGCTGTCCAGCCATTCCTTCAGCAGAGGCCGCAGTTCGGCACGAACCATGTCTTCAAGCGTTGGCCCACCTGAATACACCTGCGTTCCGCGCCCGGCAGCGAGGGTGCGAACCAGGCTGCCAATAGACGATGTCGCCGCGGCAACCGTCTCCGGAGCCATCAGGTCCGATGCCGCCGCCGAGCGTGGGACCGCCTGCGGTTCGATGTCCCGCTGCGGCGGTATCACCGGAACCGCCTCGAACTCCACACGCGGTTCCACCGGTGCCTGCGGCTCGATCAGCGTTTCAGCCTCGGGCGCGTCAGCCTCGGACTCAGCCGCCGGTTCAGGCCCTCTGGGATCTTCGAACGGTTCAGGCGCGGATACCAGCATCGACGGGTCCAGCACCAGGACATCGTCGTCCTCGGGGTCCGCCTCCGGGACCTTCTCCTCGGTGGCAACCGGGGCAGGGGCCTCCTCCTCGTTCAGAATACGCCGGATCGAGGCGAGGATGTCCTCCATCGACGGGTCCGCACCGTCCGGTGGCGGACCAGCAGGCGGGGTTTCGGTCATTGGCGCGGCATGGGTCAGCGGCCCGGCTGGTTGGTGGCGTAATCGCCGAGACCAGCCCAGCGATCCTTGACCGCCTGGTAATAAGCAGTCTCGTCATACAATGGCACCGGCAGACGCATGTCCCGCGCGGTCAACCGTCCAATCGACACCGCGACGCTGTAGGACGCAGTGATGACCTGCGCGAGGTTCTGCACCAGCGTCGTGCGGGACTGCAGCAGTGCCTGCGTCGCATTCAGGACGTCGAGCGTGGTCCGGCTGCCGACAATCGCCTCGCGCTCGACACCTTCAAGCGCGATCTGGTTGGCCCGGATCGCCGCGCGGGTGCTGTCGGCGGACGCCTTCGCGGCGACCAGCGTGTCCCACGCCTGCACCGCGTTCTGCACCGCGGTTCGCCTGGCGTCGTCGATCAGGCGGCTGCTCTGCTGCTGCTGCTGTCGCGCCTGGCGGACCGCGGCATACTCCGATCCACCCTGGTACAGCGGCACCGAAAGCTGGGCGACGACCTGGTAGCCATTGGCATTGGTGCTGCGGCCACCCTGGTTGTTCTGCTGGAACGTCTGCCCCTGCAGGCTGATCTGCGGCAGCAGCGCCGCGAAGGCCACATCGACCGCGTCCTTGGCAGCGGCGTCGTTGAACAGCGCGGTGATGACCGTCGGATTATTGGTGGCGGCGAACGCGGCCGCTTCCTGCTCGCTTCTGACCGGCAGCGCCAAAGGCTGCGGTTGCACCAGCCCCTCGGGCGGGAACACCCCGACAAACTGCTGGAACGTCCCACGAGCGGTCTGCAGATTGCCTTCCGCCGTCTCGCGGGAGGCTCGGGCGCCTTCCAAGGCGGCTTCCGCCTGCGCCACATCCGTGCGGGTGATTTCGCCGACCCGGAAGCGATCGTTGGTCGCCTGCAACTGCTTGGCCAGCACCTGTTCATTGTTGATCTGCAGATCAAGCAGTTGCTTCGTCTGAATGACGCCGACATAGGCGCTGACAGTGCTGTTGAAGCTCGACTGCTCCTGCGCGATCAAGGTCGCCCGCTCGGCCATCACCTGGTTCTTGGACCGGTTGACGTTGGCCTGCGTCTTGCCACCGGTATAGATGGGTTGCGTGACGGTGGCCTGGGCGGTGCCGATCAGACGGTCGGTCTGGACATTCGCCACGCCGTGCAGCGTCGGTGAATAGGCCCGCGACATGCCATCGCCATACCCGGTGCTCCCAGCCAGCACCACGGTCGGACGCCAGCCAGACAGCGCCGCCGGAACATTCTCATCCGTCGCACGCAGCTTCGCCCGTTCGGCCTGCAGCGCCGGCTGATTGGAATAGGTCGCCGCCAAGGCCTCGATCAGCGTGTGCGGCACGTTCGCCGCGGCAGCTTCCGCCATGCCCGCCACCGCGCTTGGCGTCGGCCCACCAGAAGTCGGCCCACCAGGGGTCGGTCTGGACGTCGGCTGCATCCGTACCGGGGCAGGCGAACCCGGAGGTTGCGCCAGTTGGGTTTGCGCCAGCCGTGTCGGCCGCGCCACCGCGCTTTTCGACTGCTGCCGTGGCACCGCCAGTACGTCACCAGAACCAGCCTCACCAGGACCAGCCAGGACCGGACCCGCCAGGGCCGCTCCCCCAAGGGCGATAATGCTGAAGCTGGCGAGCAGACCGAAACGCAAACTCATTCGAAACCCTTTTCACAAGGCCCGCCGGCAATTCGCCAGCACTACCAGACCGTTATCTGATGATCCGGATGACCGGCGCGGTGCTACTGCACCCAGAAGGCTAAATTCGTCCTAATTGCGCCGCTGTGTCCAGCGTCAGTTGCTTTCGACACAACGGTGCGATTTTCAGAAAGCGAAGACCGCGGCCTTTCGCAGCGACGGAATTGGCGGCGTGGCACAATCAAACAGCGCCGAAGTGCTGGGTCCAAAGCCCGTCGCCTCGGCTATGACCGCCTGGGTGATGCGCCCGGCTTGATGGATCGCGGCCAGGATGCGGCCGGTTTCCTGGTGCGCCTGACCCACCAGGGTCGGCGGAATTTCAGGGACAGCCCCCTCGATCAGGATCAGGTCATACGGAGCGTGCGAAGGCCACCCCGCTGCCAAAGGCCCCGAAACGAGCGTCACGCTCGGCGCCTCGGCCGGCAGCACACGTTTGGCGATCGCCATCAGGTCGGCATCTTCCTCCAGCGCAATCACCCGGCAACCGCACGCGGCAAGCACCGCGGCGCCGTAGCCGGTCCCGGAACCAACCACCAGCACGCGCTCGTTCTCACGCAAGGTCGCCGCCTGCAGCATCCGGGCGAACACCATCGGCTCCATCAGAAACCGGCCATTGCCCAGTGGCACGTCCTCGTCCGCGTAAGCCAGAGCCGTGACGTTCGGGGGAACGAACCGCTCCCTCGGCAGCGTCCGCATCGCATGCAGCACACGAGGGTCCACCACCCGGTTCGGACGGATCTGGCTATCCACCATGCATTTGCGGGCGTCCGCGAACAGTTCGGCTTGTGTTGCCATTGGGTCACTCAGCTGCTGATGCGACCCTTATAGACGCGGCTTCAAGCCACGCAAAGCCATTGAAATGGTGCTGCTGAAGTCCCCGCGCCCACGGTGGCCCAGCCAACCGGCGCTTTGGCATGGCCCGCCACCAGGGGCCCCCAAAACCTGCCCCGCCTCCAAAACCTCCGCGGGGATAACCCGCGACACTACGCCGCGTCTTCCTTGCGGTCCCGGACGCGCACATAGGCCAATTTGGCGTGCTCGTCGCAATACGGCTTCCCCGGCACCGACGTGTCGTCGCAGAACCGGAACGCCTTCGTGCCCGGTTCGCCGATCGGCCAGCAGCATGACGGAGCCGAACGCCGCGACTGCATCGGTGCCGACGGCATCACCTGCCGAGGCGCCGGCGGCGCAACCTGCACCGGCGGCGCCGGCCGCGGAGCCAGCGTCATCGGTATCCGCAAAGGCCGCACGTTCGACATCGGCATCTGCACCGAAAGTGGCTGGGGACCGGTGCTGGCAAGCGGAGGCAGGGTCGGTCCTCCCATCCGGGGATAGGAACTCGCCCGGTCAGCCGCCGGCTTGGTGGCGTCACGCCGGATCGGCGAGGGCCGTGCGTCAAGGTCCAGCCTGTGGGCCTTCCCGACGATCGCATTCTTCGACACGCCAAGCCGGCGCCCAATTTCGGCGGTCGAATGGCCCTGTGTCCAGAGATCCCTCAAATGCTGGATCGTCTCGTCGTTCCATACCATATGCTGCCTCCTTTGAAGACGCTGCCTACTAAATACAGTATGAGTTGAAGAAACCTATGGCAACGAAATAATCGGTCTTACGAGCAGAATCCTGTGGACAAATCAAGACTCCGCCCGCACCCACCTCGCCGGCGATAAAAGGCTCGGAACCGGAGGCCACCAGCCCGGCCGCCGCCCCTGCCTGGCCAAGACACAGCCGGGATGCATCCACTTTGTGAGCGCAACCATCCGATTTCGCGCGCCAGCAACCCGGCGGGCGGTTAAGAACGCGCCAACCGTCTAACCCATACAATCAGGAGACCGGAATATGCGTCTTATCCCTTACATGCTCGCGGCCGGGCTGTTCGCCGCACCGGCAATGGCGGCCGAACTGACCGGCACGCTGCAGAAGGTAAAGGAAACCGGGACGATCACTCTTGGGGTGCGCGACAGCTCCGTTCCCTTCAGCTACCTCGACGACAAGCAGAAGCCGGTCGGCTACGCGGTCGATATCTGCTACAAGATCATCGATGCGGTGAAGGCCGCGCTGAAGCTGCCCGACCTCAAGGTGCAACTCGTCCCGGTCGCCGTCATCCAACCGCATCCCGTTGATGGCGAACGGCACCATCGATCTGGAATGCGGGTCGACCACCAACAATGCCGAACGGCAGAAGCAGGTCGCCTTCACCAACACCCATTTCCTGACCGCAAGCCGGTTTGTCTCCAAGAAGTCCGCCCATCTCCGATTTAATCGACGCACTGCAGGGCAAGACAGTGGTCTCCGACATCCGGCACCACCAACATCGTCCAGCTCAATCAGGTGAACGCGGCCCGCAAGCTGGATATCAACGTGGTCAACGCCAAGGACCATCGCCGAAGCGTTCCTGATGCTGGAAACCGACCGCGCCGCGGCCTTCGTCATGGACGACATCATCTTGCAGCTCACTGGTCGCCTCGTCCAAGGACCCAGCCGCCTATGTCGTCAGCGACTGACGCGTTCACCGCGCCCGAGCCGTATGGGATCATGCTGCGGCGTGACGATCCGCCGTTCAAGGCGGTGGCGGATAAGGCAACGGCCGACCTGTACCACAGCCCCGAGGGCATATCCATCTACACGAAATGGTTCCTGGTCGCCGATTCCGCCGCAATGGCCTGAACCTGAACGTGCCGATGTCCGCCGGCATGAAGCACGCCTTCGCGCATCCCTCCGACAATCCCGACCCCGCGAGCTATAACGATTAGTCAGTCCGCGGCGACCTCTCGTGGGCTATAACTGGAACTGGGGCGTCTTCTGGCAGCAATCGCCCGAGGGTAACGGCACCTACCTGGACATGCTGGTCCAGGGTCTGGAGACCACGTTGCTGACCGCCGCCCTCGCCTGGGTCCTCGCCTTTACCGTGGGCTCCCTGGTCGGCATGTCCCGCACGCTGCCGGGCCGCACCGCACCGTTCCTGGCCAACGCCTGGATCGAGTTGTTCCGCAACATGCCGCTGCTGGTCCAGTTGTTCCTGTGGTATTTCGTCGTGCCCGACCTGCTTCCCGCTGCCTGGGGTGTCTGGCTGAAACAACTGCCCGACGCGCCGTTCCTGACGGCGGTCATCGGCATCGGGTTCTTCATGTCAGCCCGCGTCGCCGTGCAGGTGGCCTCCGGCATCGAGGCACTGCCGAACGGCCAGCGCGCCGCCGCCACGGCGCTGGGTCTGACACCCGTCGCAAACATACCGGTACGTGCTGCTGCCGATGGCCTACCGCATCATCCTGCCGCCCCTGACCAGCGAGATGCTGAACACCATCAAGAACACCTCGGTCGCGCTGACCATCGGGCTGGCGGAACTGACCGCCCGTGCCCGCGCGGTGCAGGAGTTCTCGTTCCAGGTGTTCGAGGCGTTCACCGCGGCAACCCTCGCCTACCTCGTGGTCAACCTGATCGCCACCGTGGCGGCGCGCTGGCTGGAGCAACGGGTGCGGGTGCCCGGATACGGCCGCGGATGAGCAACTTCGACTTTGACGTGGTCGCCCGCAATCTGCCCTACCTCTTCCTGGTGGGAATGCGGTTCACGCTGACCCTGACCTTGCTCGCGGCCGCCGGCGGAGTGATCCTGGGCACACTGCTGGCAATCATCCGGCTCTATGGCGGCCGTGTCCTGTCCGCGGTGGCGGCTTGCTACGTCAACTTGGTACGGGCCCTGCCGCTGGTGCTGGTGATCTTCTGGTTCTACTTCCTGGTCCCCTATGTCGGACAATGGATCACCGGCGCCTCGCGGCCGATCCAGGTCGGCGGTTTCGCATCCGCGCTGATCACCTTCATCGTGTTCGAGGCAGCTTATTTCTCCGAAATCATGCGCGCCGGCATCGCCAGCATCGCGCGCGGCCAGTCCTCGGCGGGCCATGGCCCTCGGACTGACGCAGACCCAGGTCATGCGCTACGTGGTCTTGCCGCAGGTCTTCCGGATCATGCTTCCGGTGTTGCTGACGCAGACCATCGTGCTGTTTCAGGACACGTCGCTGGTCTATGTCCTGTCGACTCACCGATTTCCTTGGCGCCGCCAGCAAGATCGCCGAACGCGACGGGCGGCTGGTGGAGATGTACCTCGTTCGCCGCCGCGTCTATTTCGCCTTCTCTTTCACCGCTTCCCGCTTCGTGCGGCGCCTGCGCGCGCGCTTCGCCGTGCCGCAATGACAGGGGTCTGAAATGCCGTCCCAACCCATCATCCAGATCGACGGCGTGGACAAATGGTACACCCCAGGCGTGCCGGTGCTGCGCGACGTTTCTCTGACGGTCGCGGCGGGCGAGGTGGTCGTGGTGTGCGGTCCGTCCGGCTCAGGCAAAAGCACGCTGATTAAATGCGTCAACGCCCTGGAGCCGATCCAGCGCGGACGGATCATGGTCGATGGCGTGGCGCTGGATGCAAAAGGTATCAATCTGCCCCGTCTGCGCGCCCGGGTCGGCATGGTGTTCCAGCATTTCGAGTTGTTCCCCCACATGCGCGTCCTCGACAACCTTTGCCTCGCGCAGTGCAAGGTGCTCGGTCGCTCACGCGCGGACGCCGAAACCCGCGCGGCTTCGTTGCTGCAGCGTGTCGGGCTCACCTCCCACGCGGAGAAGTTTCCCGGCCAGCTTTCCGGTGGGCAGCAACAGCGTGTCGCCATCGCCAGGGCACTGGCGATGGATCCCGTCGTGTTGCTGTTCGACGAACCGACCTCCGCGTTGGACCCCGAGATGGTCAGTGAAGTGCTGGATGTAATGGTGGAACTGGCCCGCTCCGGAATGACGATGATGGTGGTCACGCACGAGATGGGATTTGCCGGGAAGGTCGCCCACCGCGTGGTCTTCATGGACCAGGGCGAGGTGGTGGAGGACTTCCCCCGCGCCACCTTCTTCGAAGGCGCCCGCAGCGAACGCGCGCGGCAGTTCCTCTCCAAGATATTGACCTATTAGATGCCAGGAACGTTGTCCCAAGGGACAAGCCTACCGAAGCTGATCAAACCTCGCGACAGATCCGATACCGAGCCTCGCTTCGCCGGCCCCACCGACGCAAGCACGATCACCCATCGGGGAAGCCACCGTCCGGTGTAACGAGAACAAGCGTGCGGACCTGTCCCTGCTATATTCTCGCCGCAGCACCCCTGGCCGCACCGGCGCCGGCGATACGGCCGAACGTGACGCCGGCGACCAGCCCCGTGCCACTGCCGTAGTTATGATAGTATAGACCGCCGACAATCTCTCCCGCCGCGAACAGCCCGCCGATCGCCGCGCCGGAAGTGTCCTGGACCTCGCGCCTGCGTGCTGACCCTCAGGCCGCCGAAGGTGAACGTGACGCCGGCGGTGACGCCATAGGCATGGTAGGGCGGCGTATCCAGTTTCTGCGCCCAGTTGGTCTTGTCGATCGGCAATCCGCTGGTGCGCAGCCCGTCGTGAATATTCGGATTGAACTTCACGTCCGGGCGCGGGCGCGGCATTATAGGCTTCGATCGTCGCCAGTGCCGCCACAGGATCGACGCCGGTCAGCTTGCGCACCAGTTCCTCCAGCGTGCCAGCCGTCTCCTTGGTGATCCGGGCGATGCGGTATTCGTCGCGCAGCAACCCGACGATCTTCTGGTCGAACACCTGCCAGGCGAACAGCCCCGGCTGCTTCATCACCTCGTGCCCGTACTTGGCATAGGTGTAGCTGTGAAAATCCAGCCCCTCATCGAGAAAACGTTCGCCGCGTGCATTCAGGATCACGCCGAACGGATAGTTGTGCTTCTGGAACCGGTCGCCGATGGCGATGTCGCCGTAAGGCGGCGCGTTCATGTCCCACTGCACCGCGTGGGCGCCCGACCAGTGCCCGGCCGAAGCCGCGCCGATATCCATCGCCATCCGGTGGCCGTAGCCATTGTTGAAGCGCGTGCCTCGCACTTTCGCGAGGTCCCAGTTCGGGCCGATATAACGCGCGCGCATCTCCGCATTCGATTCGAATCCGCCGCAGGCCGAGCACGACCGATTTCGCCCGCAGGTCATATGACCGGCCGCGGTGGCGGACCTTTACGCCTTCGATACGCGCATCACCGGTCAGCAACTGGTAGGCGGTCGTGTCATACAGGACCGGGATGCCGGCCTTCTCCAGCGCCGCATGCAGGGTCGCCACCAGGTGCAGGCCGCCGCCATGGATATGGCACGCCAGCCCGCCCCAGAATTTGAACTTTCCATCGACCTTGAACGCCTGGCGCCCCAAGGCCGGCTGGAATCTCACCCCGTGCCGCTTCAGCCAAAGCGCCGACTGATAGGACCCGCCGATCAGCACCTCGGTCAGCTCCGGATCACAGCGGTAATCCGTCAACCGGCCCATGTCATCGAAATACTGCTCGGCGGTGTAGGTGCCGAAATCAATATTCGCCGAGGTCCAGGTCGGCGATCGTCGGGTCCAGCCGAAGCAGGTCCTCTATCCCGCCATAGACAAACCGAAAGGCGCCACCGGTGAACGCCGAGTTTCCCGCCCGCGAGCCTCCGCGGCGCGGTTTCGATCATGGCAACCGAGGCGCCCGCCTCACGCGCGGCGAGGGCAGCGTTCGCCGCGGCATTGCCGGCGCCGATCACCAGCACATCGACCGGTTCGTAACCGCCTGGATCGAGAACCATCCATCACACCATCACGATGGGGCGCACCGGCGCCCCCGTCGCACCGCGGATCTTCGTCGCCAGCAGGATGAAACACGCGGCGTGGATGCGTGCCGAGGCCAGTTCCTCCAGCGCCAGATTTTCAATCAGGTAGACACCGCATTCAGCCAGCGCGAACTGGTGCACCGGCATCATCACCCCCTTGTTCGGATTGGGCAGCACTTCAACCGCCATGTTGTCGGCACCGATCGCAACAATGCCCTGGTCGATCAGCCACTTGGCCGCCGGCACATCTATCCCCGGCTCCCCTTCCAGATAGCGTGCGTTGTCGGTGCCGAAATAGCGCCCCCAGCCGGTCCGGATCAATGCGATGTCGCCTGGCTCGACCGCGAAACCGCCTTGGTCCGCCGCACGCTTCAGGTCGTCCGGCGACACCGTCTGCCCCGGCGATAAATGCCCCGCCCCTCCGACATCGAACAGCACGGATCGGGTGATCATCGGCGGAGCATGCTCGATCCCCAGCCGGTCCAGCCCCCAGTCCGTCACCACATCCGCCGCCGCGTTGCCGTTGTAGAGCATGTCGCCTTTGGAGAAATGCCCGAGCGCGTCGATATGGGTGCCGACATGGGTGGTCATCTCGATGCGTTCGAGGTTGGTGCCGGCGTCGTTGGTTGCCCCCATCTTGCGCCGGCGCTTGATGGTGTCGCGCCAGGAGCCAAAGATCGACATGAGGAAAGGCGTCTGGTTAGGCGCCATGTAGGGCGCACCCATGTAGATCTCGTGGCTGACGTCGTAGACACGCCCCTGCCGGACCGATGCCAGCGCGGCCAGGCGCTTTTCAACCGTCAGAAGGTTGCCCGCACCGATCTGGTCCGCCGGCCCCCATTGAGAGTGGCTGTGAATCATCAGACACTCCGTTTCCCCGTTTGCCATATCGTGCCACTGCTGTACCATGTTCGGCAACCAGCCAAGACTTCATCGGGGAAACACCAAATGCGTCTGATCTCATCGCGCCGGACACTGCTGCGGACCGCGGGCGGCCTTGCCGGCGTCCTCGCCACCGGCCGCGCACCCGCCTTCGCCCAGGCGGCACCAAAGAAAATGCAGATCGCGGCAGTCAACCCGGTGCCGGAATCCGGTGCCATCGCACTGGAATGGCTCGCCAAGGCACTGACCGAGCGGACCAAGGGCGAACTGGATGTCACGTACCATGGCGGCACGTTGCTGACCAAGGAGATCGACATCATGAACGCGGTGAAGTCCGGCAACATCGCCTTTGGCAATCCAGGCGGCGCCTCGGCCACGCTGTTTCCGGAAATGGGCGTGTTCCTGGTCGGTTACCTTATCAGCAGCTACCAGCAGGCCTACACCATCATGAATGGCAAGGTCGGCGATGACCTCGACAAGATCTTCCAGGAAAAATACGGCGTGAAGGTCATCTATTACTTCGACTACGGCTTCCGGCATTTCTGGAACGCCAAGCGCGCGATCAATGTGCCGAAGGACCTGCGCGGCCTGAAAATCCGGGCGCAGCCGTCCAAGGTATTCGCCGATACGGTCAACAGCCTGGGTGCCGTGGCGGTCCCGTTGGGCTGGGCGGAGGTGATCACCGCAGCGCAACAGGGCGTCATCGACGGCGCCGACCTGCCGGTGGTGAACATGGTGCCGCTGAAGGCGTTCGAGGTGTCCAAGTATTACTCCCTCACCGGCCACAACTACGGCGCCACGCTGATCGCGATGAACCTGCGGATGTGGAATGAACTTCGTCCCGAACAGCAGAAACTGGTGCTGGACGCCGGGCGCGAGGCCCAAGGCGTCGTCCGTAAGGTCACCGAGGACGTAGATACGCTGGCGAGCGCCAAGCAGCAGCTTGAATCCCGCGGAATGATCGTGAACGAGCCGGACCATGCCCCGTTCATCGATCTGGCCAAGCAGAAGCTGTGGCCGCAATACGAAAGGCAATACAGCGGCCTGTGGGATCAAATCGTCTCCACGAAGGTCTGAACGATGCGGTTGCTCGTTCTGCTGCCCAGGATCTTCCTGGGCGGCCTCGTGTTGTTCGCGATCGGCGTCATGCTGTACGGCGTGTTCTGCCGCTATGTGATGTTGCCGGTCACCGACTGGCTGGGCGTCGACCCGCCCAATTTTTTCTGGGTCGAGGAGGTCGGTGAGACCGCCCTGGCATGGCTCACCATGATCGGCGCCGCCCTCGCGGTGAAGGAACGCAGCCATTTCGCGCTCAACCTCGTGACGCACCGGTTTTCACCCCAGGCGAGGGCGGTCCTGCACGTTGCCCATAATCTTCTCATCGCCGGCTTCGGCGGCCTGATCGCCTGGCTCGGCTACAAGCTGGTTCTGGTCAATATCACGCTGACATCGCCGGCGCTGGAGATCAGCCTCGGCTGGATTTACGCATCCGCCACCGTCGGCGGTATTCTCATGGCCCTGTACGCGCTCGACGCGGCACGCCATCCGTCCGGTCCGGATCACACCTTCGCGGATGTGCGGGAGTAAGCAACGTGGTCCTTCTCGCAACCCTCGTCACGTTCCTGGTCCTGCTGATCCTGTCGTTGCCGATCGTGTTCTGCCTCGGTGCGGCTGGCGTCGTCGGCCTGATGACCGCCGGCCTGCCGTTGCAGCAACTTGGCTCGACCATCATCTCCGCCTCGCAAAGCTGGGTGCTCCTGGCAATCCCGTCCTTCGTCTTCGCCGGTTCGCTGATGGAAAGGGCAGGGATGTCCACCGCCTTGGTGGAACTCGCCCGGGCGCTGGTGGGCTGGCTGCGCGGCGGCCTGGGCATGTCGGTGATCGTGGTGTCGTATTTCTTCTCCGACATCTGCGGATCCAAGATGGCCGAGGTCTCCGCGCTCGGTTCCGCCCTGATGCCGTCACTGAAGAAAGCCGGCTACCGCGCCGGAAGATGGAGCATCGCTGATCGCGGCCGGCACCGCGATGGGAATGCTGGTGCCGCCGGCCATCTTCATGATCGTCATCAGCGCCGTGACCAACCAGTCGGCCGTCGCCCTGTTTCTCGCCGGCTTCATTCCGGCGGCCGTAATCGGGTTTGCCTCTGCGTGCTGGTGCTGATCCAGGCGCACGTCCTGGGCTGGCCGAAGGATACCAGGACCAGCTTTGCCCGCGTGCTGGCCGCGCTGAAGAACGCCGCCGTGCCGCTGGTGATCCCGGTCGTCATTCTCGGCGGATTCTACATGGGCGCCTTTACCGCCACCGAGGCCGGCGCCATCGTCGCGCTCTACTCATTGCTCGCGGCTAAATTCTACTACCGCAACGTCACCTGGATGGAGGTGCTGCGCCTCGCCTACGACGCCGGCGTGCTGACCGGCGTCGTGGTGTTCCTGCTCGCGGTGGCAACGATCTTCCAGTACCTGATGGGCCTGTCCGGCGCGCCGGAGTTCCTGGCCATGATACTGGGGCCACTGGAAAGCCGTCCATGGCTGTTCCTGACCGGCGTGGCGGTAATGACGCTGCTGTTCGGCATGGTGCTGGAGGGCCTGCCCGCCGCCGTGGTGCTGATCCCGGTGGTGTTTCCGATCGCAACCAAGATCGGCATCCACCCCGTGCATTTCGACATCGTGCAGACGGCGGCGGTCGGAATAGGGCTGTTTACGCCGCCGCTGGGCGTAGGACTGCTGATGGCGCTGCGCTTCGCGGATGTCTCGGTCGGCCAGCATGCGAAGTCCTACATGCCTTACCTGTTCGCACTTCTGGTCGGCCTGATGCTGATTATCTGCATCCCCGAACTGTCACTGCTCCTGCCGCGCAGCGCCGGACTGATCAAATAGCCGCCCGACTGTCGGGCTCGCCGGCGGCCTTGCGATACGCTGCCGCGCCCGCGCAGCGCTGGTCCCGCCGCGATGACGACCTCAGTCGCTGCCGTGGTAAGGACCGCGCGCCGGTTGGCTGCCCCCATAGCCGGGCGAACGGCCGTCGCCGTTGCCGGATCGAGAGGTATTCCAGTCGCGCGTGTCCTGAAGCTTCTGACGCTTGTTGATCTGGTGGCCGGCCACGCATCCGCCGAACGCTCCCAGGACGCCGTGATGGACCATGTGGCCGGCGACAGCCCCCGCCAGGCCGCCGGTAAAGCAACCGATCGCCCCGGCCGGAGTTGAATATCCGGTGGCCAGGCCTGCACCCGCCAGCACTGCCAGGACTACGCGTAGTCTCGATTTGCTATGTGCCATTCGCGCTTGCTCCCGGCCCTGAACACGCGATCCAACCCTTCGGTTCCCTTGCGCGGCTCGTGGGCATGTCCTTGTATATCCACAATAGGGCCGCCCCGCCATGCGGCAACCCGGTGATGCGGGCCCGACAACGTTCTCACTGCGCTCCACGGCGCCTTCGGTAACAAGGGAGGATTTCTTGCGAGCACTGTTTCTTGCCGCCGCGTTCACCGCGGCGACCGCCGGCGCCGCCAGCGCGGATCCAAATGTCGCGGGCAGATGGCAGGCTAATATGGAAAGCGGGGTCACCATCAACATGGACATGACGCCGGATGGGAATTGGAGCAGCGAAACCCTGCAACGCCGCAAGGCCGTCCGCCAGATGAAGGGCACGTATACCCAGCGGCCGGCAAATGATTACGCGGGCGTCCTGGTATTCACCCCGTCCGAGACCACAAGCGGCAAGGCGCTGACTGAAACCGACGACTATGTCCTCGCCAAGGGCGGCAAGGAACTGAGGCTGACCTCCGGCGGCGATACCATGGTGTTCAGGAAGCAGTCGAGGCCCTGACGCCCCAAGCCTGCGGAGCCAAACCTCCGCGCGGCAAGCCGGCAACAGCAGCGTGCGCGGCGGGATGTGAGTCCTGGTGCCGGGCATTTCAGGGCTGGGCAATTCGTGCCCGCGCCTACATGGTTGGCGAATGACCGACCTGAAGCCTCCGTCCAATCTCCGCCTCTGGCTCCTGCTTGCCGCCGCATTCGGCACATTCTCCATCGGTGCCGGCTTCATGCATGCCTACACCGTCTTTCTGGTGACCTTCATCGAGGCGTTCGGATGGAGCCGGGCGGAGGTATCGCTGGCGTATTCGGTGTCGCAGGTGGTGACCGGCGTAAGCTCGCCGCTCGTGGGTTGGCTCGTGGACCGTCTCGGCCCGCCGCGCCTGATCCTGATGGGCGGCGCGCTCCTGACGCTGGGGCTGCTCGCCAACGCCTGGGCTACTGAACTTTGGCACATCGTCGTGCTGTACGGCGTGGTCATGACGCTGGGCGCCAACTGCCTCGGCCTGGTGGTGTTCGTTCCGCTGCTGTCGCGGTACTTCGTACGCAACCGAGGCATGGCGGTCTCCGTGGTCCAGTCCGCCAACGGGTTCGCTCGGGCATTCTCCGCACCGGTGGCCACGCTGATGATCTCCGGATTGGGCTGGCGCGGCGCCTATCTGTGGCAAGGCGTATTCATGGGCATCATCCTGGTGCCGCTGGCCTCGTTGTTCCGCGGAATAGGGGGGCAGGGCAGCCGTCGCCACGTCGCCGACGCCGAGGGCTGGACCGTCCGCCAGGCCGTTCGCACGCCACATTTCTGGCTGCTGTTCGCGGTGTACATGTTCACCGGCCTGGGCAGCTTTCTGGTCGCGCTGCACCAGTTGGCATTCGCGGTCGATATCGGGTTCGACAAGCTCTATGCCGCCGGCGTGCTGGGGATGGGCGCGTTCCTCTCGCTGCCCGGCGTGATCGTGACCGGGACACTGTCAGATTATGTCGGGCGCGAAATTTCCGCGATCGTTACCTACGGAACCTCCATCCTCGGCGTGGTGTTCGCCCTGATGATCACATCGCCCGACCAGCACGTGCTGCTGTGGCTGCATGCGTGTTTCTTCGGGCTCACCTGGGGCGCCCGCGGCCCGGCGATCACCGCCAAGACGGCCGACCTGTTTCCCGGTCCCAATCTGGGGGCGATCCTCGGGGTGATCACCATCGGAACCGGCCTCGGTGCGGCGGGCGGCGCATGGCTCGCCGGGTTCGTGTTCGATACCACCGGCAGCTACCGGGTCGCCTTCACCCTGTCGATCGTGTTCTATGTCGCCGGCAGCATCGCGTTCTGGGCGCTGCGCCGTCCCCCGGCAATCCGCCCCTGACAATCTGGCAGGCAACCCCGCGGCAAACTCAGGAGGTGACATCATGCTGTTTCTCGTCATAAGCGAACCGCGTCCCGAACGCCCATCCTCCGTGACCGCTTCGCGACAAACCTACTGGACATGGATCCAGCCCTTGATCGACGCCAATGAGGTCCGCTCGGTTCACGCCAAGGTAGGACGAGGCGCGGTCGTGTTGTTCGATGTCCCATCGAATGAGGCATTGCACGCCCACCTGAATGCCTGGACGGATATCATCCCCGCCACGTTCCAGGTGCACGCGCTGATCGATCCGGCCAACGCGCGGCGGTTCCTGGATGACCAGGCGGCGGCTTAGGCGCGCGCATGCCCGTTCTGGACGTCGCGACCGGATCTATCCTGGCGTACCGCCTGTTCGATGTTGCCTACGCGATCGATCTGGCCAAGGCCGAGGAAACCTGGGCGCGCACCGTCCGCACCGAGAGTTCCCGCGGAAGGCTGACCACCACGCCACCGAAGGCAGTGGCATTTGGCGTGCCGCCCGTCGCCATCGGCCTCGGCACCATCATCCTGCCGCTCCCGGACGGCCCGGCGCAGGCCGCCGTCACCGCCCGTCTCTACGATTTCGGTGTCATCAGCATTGCCCTGCGCGTGCCCGTCGTTGATCTGTCATGGACAGCATTTTCCCACCGCCTCAATGCCGTTGACCGCGCCGCCGGAATGTCACCCGCAAACCAACTCTGGACCGAACTTCTCGATCGTGTGCGAACCGGCGTAGGCGAGGCGTTGATCCGCCCGACGCCGGCGACTTTGGAAGAGGATTACCTGGTCGGCGTCGCCAATAGCTTCCGCGAGCCGATCAGCGCCGCGACGCTGCTTGACCAGTTGGACCTCGTGCCTTTGCTGTCCGGCGAGCACCGTCCCTTATCCGAAAGCGCCCGCCGCGACCTGCTCCGCCATCAGTACTCCTACTACACCGACGATCTCGTGGTGCTGACCTGGGACCGGGCGTTTATCTACGAACCGCGCGGCGATGCCGACGTGATCGACGTGCTGGAAGTGGCCAACGCGCAGTTGCTGGAGATGCGCTATTACGACGAACTGCTGGATGCCGAACTGCCGCGCATGTACGATTTGGTGGAGGCCACGAGGCGGCGCTTGGCGCTGCCCGGCGCACGCCGTTTCGCCGACCTGGCGCGGCGGCTTTACACGATGGTTGCCGAAGTAACGGAACTGACGGAAAAAGTCGACAATGCCCTGCAGGTGACCGAGGACGTCTACCTCGCCCGCATCTACGCCGCCGCGCTGGAGCTTTATCGCGTCCCGACGGTCAGCGCCGCCGTGGACCGCAAACTGTCGATCATTCGCGACACCTACACGGCCTTGTACGACGAGGCCCACGCCAGCCGGTCGGAAGTGCTCGAGATCATCATCCTGCTATTGATCGGCGTGGAAATCGTCCTGGCGGTGGTTCGGCCATAGGCCTTCGATTCTCGATCGCAAGCCCAAAGCGAAGGCGAACGGAAACCGCTCCCATGCTCCCCGATATCCGTGCCTGGGACCAAAAAGGCCTCGACCGGTCCGCCGCCCGGTACCGTCAGGCCGCCCGGTTACCGTCAGGCCGCCCGGACACCGATCAGGAAACTTCCGACTTCGCTGCGCAGGGTAGCAGCCTCGCGTGACAGCAGCCCCGCCGCGTCGAGTACACCGGATGCGGCGGTCTCGGTCTCGGTGACCGCCTCCTGCGCACCGGCGACGTTTCCCGCGACCTGTCGGGTTCCCTCCGCCGCCTGCTGCACGTTGCCGGAGATTTCCCGCATGGCCGTGCCTTGCTGCTCCACGGCGGCTGCAATCGCGGTGGTAACGTCGTTGATCTGCGTGACCGTCTTGCCGATCCCCTGGATCGCCACCACGGCGGACTGAGTCATCGACTGGATCTCGGCAACCTTCGCCTGGATCTCCTCGGTGGCCTTGGCCGTTTGCGTGGCCAGCGATTTTACCTCCGAAGCGACCACCGCGAAACCCTTGCCGGCATCTCCCGCCCGCGCCGCCTCGATCGTAGCGTTCAGCGCCAGCAAATTGGTTTGCCCGGCAATCCCCGCGATCAGCGCCACGATATCGCCGACGCGCCGGGCCGAAGCAGCAAGTTCCAACATTGCCGCGTCGGTGTGGGATGCCTCGGTGACAGCGCTTGTCGCGATCCCCGAGGCGCATGTGATCTGGCGGCTGATCTCGTTGATCGAAGCGGAAAGTTCCTCGGTGGCGGCGGCGACCGCGCTGACATTGACGCTGGTTTCCTCCGCGGCTCCGGCCGCCGAGGTGCTTTGATGTTCCGCCGCGGCCGCGGCCTTGGACAAGGAATTCGCCGACGCCTCAAGCTCCGTGGCCGAGGCGGCTATGGTATCGACGATGTTCATGACAGAGGCTTCAAGACGATCCGCCAGGCCGTGGGTGGCAACCCGCCGCTCCGTGGCCGAAGCCGCCTTCATCGCATCCTGCTCGGCGCGCAGCATCGCCGCCTCGGCTGATTTTTCCTTCAGCACACCGATCGCCTGCGCCATGGTGCCGATCTCATCGGCGCGGTCGAGCCCCGGCACATCGACCGAAAGATCACCTTGGGCCAGATGGCCGGTTACCGTCGCGAGCTTCAGGATCGGCGCACTGATGCGCCGTCCCAGCCAAAGCGCGAAACCGAATGTTAGCGTGGCGAGCGCGGTTATCACCAGGCCCAGTCTGATCGCACTCAGCCGCGCGGCGGCTTCCACGTCATCCATGTAGATGCCCGTGGCGACGATCCAGTTCCATTCCTTCGACAGCAATGAGTAGCTCACCTTGCGGACAGGGGGCATGCCCTGGGCTTTGGGCCACAGGTAGGAGTTGAAACCGCCTCCGTTCCTCGCTTGGGTGATCGAATCGCGGGCGTAGTAGGTTCCACCTGCATCCTGCTGGTTGAATACATTCTTGTTTTCCTGAGCAGGAAAACCGCCATTGGCGATAACCGTCCCGTCCAGGCTTCGGACCAGGACGTATTCGGTCCCATCATAGCGGATCGAACGCAGGGCGGCCTTGGCAGCCTCCTGGGCCGCATTGGTCGCCATTTCGTTCCTGGCGGCCTTGGCTTCGAACAACGCAACCAGGGCAGAGGCAGCCTCCGCCACCACGCGGGCCCGCGCCTGATGCTCCGACAGCGTCACATCGTTGAGGGTTTTAATCGAGATGGCGCCCACCGCGGTCAGCGCCAACAGCCCAATTAGCGGCAGCAGCAGGAGCAGGCCGTTGATACCGCGCAGCAAACGTCGCATGAAAACCAGTCTCCGCCTGGACCCAAGGGAACGTGCTACGCTACAGACCTTAAAAAGACATTAACGGACCGCGACGATACCGCCCGTTACGATATCAGACCAGACGCCTGTCGGAATGTTGGAAACATGCCGAATTGCCGTCAAGGTGAATAGGCACCGCGCCACCGGCGAGGCTACCGTCCAGACAGCGGCAACTATAAGCCTGATCAGGGGAGAACGGTTCGATGCACACCCAGCTTCTGCGTTCAATATTCGCTTGCGTGCTCTGTGCGGCGGCCGTGACGACCGCGGCGCAGGCAGCGAGTTTCAGTACATCCGATGACCCGCCGGAACTGACGGCCGCGCGTGCCGCGATCAATGCAAAAGATTATGGCGGGGCCTTAACGCAACTGAAGGGCATTGCAGTCAAGAACCAAAGCGCGGACGTCTACAGCCTGATGGGATTCGCCTCCCGCAAGACGGGCGACCGCGCGCAGTCGATGACGTATTACCGCAAGGCATTGGATGCCGATCCAACCCATCGCGGCGCGCTCGAATACCAGGGTGAGCTTTACCTAGAACTCGGTCAGATCGACAAGGCAAAGGAGAATCTGGCGAAGCTGGACAAGATCTGCTGGTTCGGTTGTGAGGAGCAAGGCGACCTGAAGGAAGCGATCGCGCACGCGTCCAAGGCAAAATAACGCCGCCACCGAAGCAGCCCGGCCTCGACCCTCCCCGCGATCCGCAAACGCGGGCATGCATGGCTGTTCTCGCGGCGCCGCCTTTTTCGTCTATAACCGGCCCATGTCTGCCCCCGACCCGCGCGCCAATCCGATTCTCTTGGGCCATCCGGACGCCGAGGCCACGATCCTGGACGCGATCCGCGGCGGCAGGATGCACCACGCGTGGCTGATCACCGGTCCCGAGGGTGTCGGCAAGGCAACGTTGGCCTACCGCTTCGCCAGGCGCCTGCTCGCCGGACAGCCGGCCACGAATTCCCTGGCCCTAGACCCCACCCACCCGGTGTTCAGGCGGGTCGCCGCCAACTCCCACGCCGATCTGCTGACCATCGAGCGCGTCTTGAACGAAAAGACCAAGCGCATGAAGACGCAGATCGCGGTCGAGGACGTCCGCAAGATCAATGGCTTCATGTCCCTTACGCCGGCCGAGGGCGGTTGGCGTGTCGTGGTCGTGGACGGTGCCGAGGAACTGAACCAGGCCTCCGCCAACGCGCTGTTGAAGATCCTGGAGGAGCCACCCCCGCGCGCCATCCTGCTGCTCGTCTGCGCCGCCCCTGGCCGGTTGCTGCCGACCATCCGCAGCCGTTGCCGCCGTCTGCGCCTGTCGCCTCTCGCCGACGGACCGATGGCGGATTTGCTGACGCAATACCTGCCGCAACTCGATGCGGATGAGTGTGGCGGGCTGATAACCCTGGCCGAGGGTTCGCCTGGCCGCGCCATCATGCTGGCCGAGGACGAGGGCCTGAAGATCGCCGCACTGGTCGACAAACTTCTGTCCGACCTGCCCGCCGTGCCGGTGTCGCGCGGTTATGAGATCGCCGATTTCCTCGGCCGAGGCGAAACCGGGTTTTCGACATTCATGGACCTGGTGCGGGCGGGCATCGCGGCGGCGGTTCGGGAAAGCGTGCGGGGCAGGGCGGATGCCGATCAACAGCGGCTGGTGGGCTTGCGTCCGCTTGATGCCTGGGGCGAGCTATGGCAGGGGCTGACCAGGCTGCAGGATGAAACCGAACGCTTCGCACTGGACAAACGCCAGGCGATCGTCACCGGCATCGGCCTGCTCAGCGGAGCATTTTGAAGAAAACCAATGACCCAAAGCTTCTATATCACGACCCCGATTTATTACGTGAACGGGGCTCCGCACATCGGCCACGCCTACACATCTATCGCCGCGGACGTGATGGCCCGTTTCAAGCGCCTCGACGGCTATGACGTCTTCTTCCTCACCGGAACGGATGAGCACGGCCAGAAGGTCGAACAGGCAGCTTCCGCCGCCGGAGTTGATCCGCAAACCTTCACCGACGGAATTTCCGCCGAATTTCGCGCCATGACCGACGCGATGGGCGTTTCCTATGACGACTGGATCCGCACGACACAGGACCGCCACAAGGTCTCCTGCGCCGAACTGTGGCGGCGGATCGCGCGCAACGGCGACATCTACCTCGGACACTATGAGGGCTGGTATGCCGTTCGCGATGAAGCATTCTATGACGAGTTGGAACTGACGAAGCGGCCGGACGGATCGCTCGTGGCACCGAGCGGCGCTCCGGTGGAGTGGGTGAAGGAGCCGTCCTATTTCTTCCGCCTGTCCGCCTGGCAGGACCGCCTGCTGCGTTTCTATGACGAACACCCCGACTTCATCGCCCCGGGTTCTCGCCGCAACGAAGTTGTCAGCTTCGTCAAGAGCGGGCTGCTGGATCTGTCGGTCAGCCGCACAACGTTCAGTTGGGGCATACCCGTGCCGGATGCGCCCGGCCACGTGATGTATGTCTGGTTGGACGCGCTGAACAACTACGTCACCGCATGCGGATTTCCCGATGAAAATGCGGCGCGCTGGCATCTGTGGCCCGCGGATGTGCATTTCGTCGGCAAGGACATCATCCGGTTTCACGCGGTCTACTGGCCGGCCTTCCTGATGGCGGCCGGCCTGCCGGTCCCGCGCCGGGTCACCTCCAACGGCTGGTGGCTGATGGACGGCGAGAAAATGTCCAAGTCCCTCGGCAACGTCGTCGAACCGCGCAAGCTGGCCGAGATCTTCGGGCTCGATCAGATCCGCTATTTCCTGCTGCGTGAGAAACCGTTCGGCGCCGACGGCTCCCTCAGCCACGCCGCGATCATCAGCCGCATCAACGTCGACCTGGCCAACGACCTCGGGAACCTGGCGCAGCGGTCGCTGTCGCTGATCGCCCGCAACTGCGCTGGCCTGCTGCCGGCGCGCGGCTCCCCGACCGAGGAAGACGCCGCCTTGCTGGCCTCCGCCGGCTTGCTGCCGGACCTGATGCGCGCCAACATCGATCGCCAGACCTTCCATGATGGGCTCGAGGAAGTGTGGAAGGTGATCCGCGCCGCCAACGGCTATATCGACCGCCAGGCCCCATGGGCGCTGAACAAGACCGACAAGACACGCATGGGCGAGGTCCTGCGCGTCCTGGTGGACACTATTCGGGTAGTCGCGACCTTGTTGCAGCCGGTCATGCCCGCAAGCATGGCCCGCATGCTCGACCAACTCGGTGTCGCCCCCGGCGCTCGGACCTTCGCGGGATTAGCGACCCCGTTGACGGACGGCCAGCAACTGCCACCTCCACAAGGCGTCTTTCCCCGCTACGTGGAGCCCACCGTCTGATGATGCCGGACCCGCCTGCGCTTGTAGATAGTCCCCGCCTTGTAGATAGCCACTGCCACCTCGACTACTTCACGCCCATGGAACTGCCCGGTGTGCTCGCTCGCGCCGCCAATTCCGGCGTGGGTGAAATGGTGACCATCGGCACGACGCTGGCCCAATCCCAGCGTTTGCCGCCGATGACGGAGGCGTTTCCCAACCTCTGGTGCACCATCGGCGTTCATCCGCACCACGCCGCCGAGGCACCAATCCCCACGCCCGAGACCCTCGCGTCGATGGCTCGCCATCCGCGCGTGATCGGCATCGGCGAGTCGGGTCTCGACTATTTCTACGACCGGTCCCCCCGCGACGTGCAGGCCGACAACTTCCGCGCCCATATTCGCGCCGCTCGGTTGGCCGGCGTGCCGCTATGCATCCACGCACGCGACGCTGACGACGATATCGCGTTGATTTTGCAGGAGGAGCGGGACAGGGGAGGGGGGTTCGATTTCCTTCTGCACTGCTTCAGTTCAACCCGCCGCCTGGCCGAAACGGCGATCGAGACCGGCGGTTATGTCAGCTTCTCCGGAATCCTGACCTTCCCTCGCTCGACGGAATTGCGGGAAATCGCACGCGACATGCCGGCCGACCGGATTCTGGTGGAGACGGACGCACCGTACCTCGCCCCCGTGCCGTTTCGCGGCAAACGCAATGAGCCCGCCTGGGTCGCTCATACCGCCAGGGTGCTGGCGGAGGTCAGGGGCCTGGCCGAGACAGCGCTCGCTGACCTGACGACCAGCAACTTTCGCCGGCTGTTCAGCAAGGCTGCCGTATGAAGGTGACCTTGCTGGGAACCGGTGGGTCGGCTGGCGTGCCAATGATCGGTGGCGTCGACGGCAGCGGCGATTGGGGCGACTGCGACCCAGGCGAACCCAGGAACCGCCGCACCCGGTCCTCCATCATCGTAGAAAAAGTGCAGGATGAACGACTTTTGGTCGACAGCTCGCCTGAAATGCGCAGCCAGCTTCTGGACTGCCGCATTCCCGGCGTCGATGCGATCCTGTTCACCCACGCCCACGCGGACCACATCACCGGCATCGACGATGTCCGCATCCTGAACCGGATCGCCAAACGCCCGTTGCCTGCTTTCGCGAGCGCGGAAACTCTGGCTGAATTGACCCGCCGGTTCGGCTATGCGTTCCGGCCATGGAGCCCCCCGCACTTCTATCGCCCTGTTCTGGAAGCAAAATTGATCCAGGCGGGCGATGTCATCGAGACCGCCGGCATGTCCGTCAGCGTGTTCACCCAGAACCACGGAAAAGTCGAGACGCTGGGCCTGCGCATCGATAACTTCGGCTACTCCACTGATGTCGTTGCGTTGGACGAGGCAGCGTTCGCTGCCCTTCAGGGTGTGGACACCTGGGTCGTGGGCTGCTTTCTCCGCAAGGACACACACTGGACGCACGCCAACCTAGGCACCGTCATAAGCTGGGTCGATCGTTTAAGACCGCGCCGCACCGTATTGACACACATGGGAACAGAAATGGACTGGGCCTGGATGCGAGCCAATCTTCCCTCCGGAATCGAGGCCGGGTACGATGGCATGGTCCTGCATGTGGATTGAAGACCCTGGCCGGAAGCCGGCTTAGCCGGATCCCACGCAATGCTTGTGCTGCTACGGGCAGTCCAGGGAGAGCCGCCGACTATGTGCGCCAATCTGGCGCGGCCTGGTACAGAACGCCCGGCGCAGTGGAATGGCTCAAGGCGACGCAGGCTGATCCGCTGCGGGCGTTTTCCACGGCCGCCAGCCGGGAATCATGATCAGCACCGGCGACCAGAACAGCCTGAATGAGCGGTTGACGCGAATATCCATGCGAATCGGGGTGCCGTCGGCCTGATAGGCAATCAACGCACCGCGGCCGTCGTCAGTCGCATTAGCCATCACTTGCTCAATCTCAACATACTGACGCGTGTTCTTGCCGATCCACATCAGCTTCCACTGGCCTGCGCGCGTGTATGCGTCCTCGCTGGTGCTGTA
Source organism: uncultured Alphaproteobacteria bacterium (assembly GCA_963792345.1). Classification (GTDB taxonomy): domain Bacteria; phylum Pseudomonadota; class Alphaproteobacteria; order Acetobacterales; family Acetobacteraceae; genus Rhodopila. The sequence continues at coordinate 156,385 of CAWBVV010000005.1, read as the reverse complement.
GCTGAACTGCCGCTCCTTATCGTCCTTGATCCGGATATCGCCAACGCCGGCGGCGAAACCTCGCTTGGACCCGCCGCCGGGCATCTTGCCGGCAATGCCAAGCTGGATCCACGGCGACGGCTTGTGCGGCAGCGAGTCCAGCAGCAGCCTGGCTTCACCGGCGCTGAAGCTGGTGTCACTGTCGTAGATCAGACGATCAACGGTCGCGGCGATGACGAAGCGGTCAGCCATGGATTGCTTCCTAAGCCAGGAAACTGTTCCAGCCCGGTGCCACAAAGCCGCGGACCACCGCAAGCACGATCTCCATTTAACATAATATTCATTATGCGGTCTTTGGCAGAGGCTACCTTGGCATCTGCCCCGAGCATCCTTCGACGGCAAAACGCATGCATATGGTGGTGCAACGATGAAGCTGACCGCCCTCCCCCTCAGCATCGACGACTTCATCTTCGCGTCCTGCAAGAGCGACGATGTTCGTGTGGCCCGGCAACCGGGTAAGGCTGCACCCACTAGAGCGGCGCGCTTCCGGCCTGTCGCACTCCTTCTACCGTTCGCCGCATACTTGCGCCGCGGGTGTCGCGCGGTAGCTGACGTCGCGCGGGTCTGTCGTTTGCAGATTGCTGTGTTAGGCTCAGCCCCATATCCCGGAGGTCCCCGTCATGACCAATGCGTTCACCTTCCTGATGCTGCCACCCCAGACCGATCTGACCCGTTCCTGGGCGCAGCGACTGTCGGACACCACCCCCGGCATGAATCTCGTGCTCGCCGAGAATGCCGAAACTGCATCTTCGGCAATCGTTACGGCCGATGCCGCATTCGGCACGCTGCCCGCCGCGTTGCTGGCGAAGGCACAGCGTCTGCGGTGGCTCCAGGCCCCTCAGGCCGCACCGCCCGCCGGCTATTACTATCAAGAACTGATCACCCATGCGGTCACAGTCACCAATTTTCGTGAGATCTACAACGATCATATTAGCGCCCACATCATGGCTTTTGTGCTCGCCTTTGCCCGCGGGCTACAGGTCTTCATCCCTCAGCAACTACGCCGCGAGTGGAAGAAGCCACCGGAGGACACCGGCGTGGTTCCGCTGCCGGGTTCGACTGCGCTCATGGTCGGATTGGGCGGTATAGGCGCCGAGACTGCGCGATTGCTGTCGGCGTTCGGCGTGCAGGTGTTGGCTGTCGATGCCCGCCGAGCCGAAAAGCCCGAACACGTCGCCGAACTGCACCCGCCCGAGGCATTGGACCGGCTGCTTCCACGGGCCGACTTTGTGATCCTTACGGTGCCTCATACACCAGCGACCGAGGGCTTTTTCAACGCCGGAAAATTCAAGCTGATGAAGCCCAGCGCTTTTTTCATCAACATCGGTCGCGGCATGACAACGAAACTCGACGACCTCGTGGCTGCGCTGACCACAGGTGAGATCGCGGGGGCCGCACTCGACGTATACGAGCAGGAGCCTTTGCCGGCCGAACACCCTCTATGGGGCATGCCAAACGTATTGCTCACACCGCACATGGCCGGATACGGGCCGCATCTTAATGAACGCCGGTTCCAAATCATCCAGGACAACTGCCGCGCCTTCGCAAATGGCGGGACGTTGCGGAACGTTGTCGATAAGGAAAACTGGTTCTGATGCCAGCATGCTGACCCGATGGTTCGTCCTCCGTCAAGCTGCCAATCGCCGGCTTGGTATTCGCGCTTCAGCGCTTCGCCCGCCGGATCATTCAGACGATCGAGTTCCTGCACCGCCGCCTCAAGCGCAGCTGCGCGTGCAAGTGCGAGTTGGCTTCGATGGGATGATCCTGAGGCAGGCTATCAACCGACGGCCAAAGTTCGCGGCTTGGCGCATGAAGTCAGCCAAAACACATTCATGCGCCAATACCCCGTTCTCTCCGACCTAAACTCATATCGCATTCTCCGCTGCTCTTCGGACGTCCCCCACCAATCGTGCAATTCTCGGCATCGAGCCGCACAATTTGCTACGCGCGCTCGCTGGTGTGGCACACGTCAGGCCGAGCGGGAATTGGAAGCATTCGGCCAAGCGAATGGTCGACCTTATGATCGATGGCACGCCACACCGCCTGACCTTGCGTAAGGCGTATCGTCGAGGTGAACATACTCGCCTCCCGGCAGCACCTTCATATCGATGTCCGAGTAGTAAGCAGCATCGTCTGCCCGACGGGTGCCGATTTCAATCAACAGGGCGTCGGATGAACCGCGGTTCTGCAGGCAGTGGCCATCGGGGTCACCCGCCTTGAACCCGGCTGCGTCACCCGGGTGCAGCACCTCCTCGCCCGCACCGGTTACCAGGACCACCTCTCCAGACAGCACATAGACAAATTCGTCCGTTTTGGTTTGCCAATGTCGCTGGCTCGACCATGCGCCCGGCGGCAGACGCAGAAGGTTCACGCCGAACTGCGTCAACCCAGCGACGTCACCAAGCTGTCGGCGCTCCCGTGACAAGCAGGGCTGATCGAACGGAGGTGGGTAGTCCGTTCCCAGAATTGCTGTCAGGGTTGCGGTTTCAATCCTCTTGGCCATGTGCAAACCTCCGGCTTCAAGTCCAGTTTCGATCCGGTTTCATCGTGCCCCATTTTGGCATCTGGAGTCGCCCATCCGAAGGAGTGACCATATTGGATGCCCTGTCCAACGAGTCGCGCTTCGCGACCATGCTTGCTGAAAGCGGCATGGAAGTGCCATCCGATCAGTTGTCCTCGTTGTTTGAGGGATACCAGCACTTGTTGCGGCTGGTGGCGCTGCTCGCGACACCGCTGGCACGCGAAGCGGAACCAGCAGTGATCTTCGCGCCGGACGCAAAGTGATGGAGCCATTTCCGACGATTGCGGAAGCGGCGCGCCAGATTGCGTCACGGCAGATTTCACCGGTCGAACTCTCGCGTTTTTGCCTGGAGCGCATCGAACGAATCGACCCCACAGTGAGCAGTTTCCTGCTGGTGGCAGGTGAGCGCGCCATGGCTGATGCGCGTGCGGCGGAAGCACGCATCATGCGCGACGGCCCGAAAGGTCCGCTGGACGGCATCCCGATCGCTCATAAGGACCTTTACAACACAGCGGGTATTCGCACGACTGCGCATTCGCGACTTCTGGCCGATAACGTGCCAGTGCACGACGCCGCAGTGGTCGAGCGCCTGGCAGCGATCGGCACGGTGATGCTTGGCAAGCTCGCCATGCATGAATTCGCCATGGGCGGCCATGCGGTCGACCTACCCTGGCCGCAGCCTAACAATCCGTGGAAGCTGGATCATACTACAGGCGGTTCATCGAGCGGCACCGCTGCCGCGGTGGCAGCCGGACTGATCCTCGGGGGCACCGGCACAGAAACGGTCGGCTCGATCTGTGGGCCGGCGGGTCTGTGCGGCATTACTGGCATCAAGCCGACTTATGGACGGGTCAGCCGCAGAGGTGTCGTGCCGCTTGCCTTCACGCTCGATCATGCCGGCCCCATGGCTTGGACGGTGGAGGATTGTGCCATCATGCTCCAGGCGATGGCTGGGCACGACCCGTCTGATCCAGCCAGCAGCGACCGTCCAGTGCCGGATTTTCGCGCTGAACTGCGGGCGGGTGTGCGCGGCCTGCGCATTGGCGTGGTACGGCATTTCTTCGAGACCGACAATCCAACCAGCCCGGCAACCCGGAAGGGCATCGACGACGCGCTCGCGTGGTTTGCCGCCGAGGGTGCGGAGGTGCGGGATGTGACCCTTTCGCCGCTTGCGATCTACAGCGCCTGCACCTTCGTGATCGTGATGGCCGAGGCATATGCTATTCACGAACCATGGTTCAAAACCAACCGAAATGCCTATGGTGCTATTTTCCGTGACCGGGCCATGCTCGGCGGCCTTATCCGCGCCGCCGACTACGTTAATGCGCTCCGTCGGCGGCGCGAACTGGGCCGAGAGTTGGCAACTGCGATGACGGAATTCGACGTGCTGGTGAATGCCTCGCAGGCTGGAGAGGCGCCCCGCATTGCCGACATGACAACGTGGGGCATGCTCGAACGGCCTGCGCTGACAACACCGGCTGCCCTGACGGGGTATCCATCGATGTCAATATGCACCGGTCTGGGTGTGGGTGGACTGCCCGTAGCCATGCAGTTCATCGGCAAGCCGTTCGCCGAAGCTATGATATTCCGCATTGCCCATGCCTATGAGCAGGTGCATCCCTGGCGCGCAATACGCCCGATGATCTCTCAATAGACTGATTCCGGGCCTTCGGCTCGAAGTGGCCTCAGAATGATTGGCATGGAAGAGAGTTAGGAGGCACGCACGCGGGCAACGATCTCATTTGGGGCGAGCAGTCCGCGCTCAATATTGCTCTGACGATACGCCGCGCCGCTTGGCGTCCTGGCGCCCCTCGTCCGTTCGATGCCGGATAAGGGCGCGTTCAAACTCCGCAACGCCGGCGAACATGGTCAGGACCATGCGTCCGGCGGGGGTCCCTTTTGGACGCCCGATCACCCCTCAAACCGGGTCCTTTTTCCGCGCCGAAACACGAGAACGACGCCAATGCCGGAAAGGTAGAGGCCGAGCCGTAGGCAATACAGCTTGCTTAAGCACCAATATCCATGCCATCCGCTGGCCTTCTTCCTGGCTGCAGGGCAAGCTCATGATCTGCAAGGTGCCGACGTGCTTCTGCCTCGGATGCAGGCCGACACCTCGTTGGCAGACCAGGCTTTCGATGCCTACGAGCGCGTTATCGAGCCGCTTCTTGCGACAGAAAAAGTGTTCGCCATTCCGTCATTCCGCCCAAGAGTAATCGGGGGTAACCTCGGTTGAGTTGGGCGGCTGCGGTGCGCGCTTGAGCCGGAGGCGGATCATAGTGCTCTGAGCCAGCCGGCGATTTCGCTTAGCGCGACGTTAGCCTGCGGCAACAGCTTGCCCATGGTGAAGAAGCCGTGGAACTGGCCGGGATAAGTATGCGTCCGGTCAGCCGCGCCTGTTGGTGAATGACGATTTCTGGCAGGGCAACACCTTAAGATCAGCTTTAAGGTGGTGTTTAAAGTCATGGCGGACGGGGCGGTTGAGATCATCACGGGGCGTGAGCGTCGGCGTCGTTGGAGCGTCGAGGACAAGCTGAAGATTGTCTCTGAGACGCTTGAGCCCGGCGCCTCGGTCAACCAGGTCGCAGCTCGGCACGATGTCTATCCGGGCCTGCTGTTCACCTGGCGACGACAGATGCGCGGCGGCAAACTGGCGCTGCAACGCAAGCCGTTGTTCTTTCCCGTGCAAACGCATGACGCCGGTCTTTCGGCGGTGCCTGCACGAATGGAGCGAGCCAGCAGCGCGGCGCGTCAAATCGAGATCGAACTCAAGAATGGCAGCCGGGTGCGTGTCGAGGAAGGCGTCAGCCTGACGGCCCTGCGGCGGGTACTTGCGGCGCTGCGCGAATGATCACGCCGGCGGCCGGCGTTAGGATCTGGCTGGCTGCGGGACTGACCGACATGCGCCGTGGCTTCGATGGACTTGCGGCCCTGGTGCAGCAGCACCTCGGGCAAGATCCATTCAGCGGCCACCTGTTCGTATTCCGCGGCAAGCGCGGTCACCTGCTGAAGATCCTGTTCTGGGACGGCCAGGGGCTGGTGCTCTACGCCAAGCGCCTGGAGCGCGGTCGGTTCGTCTGGCCCCAGGCAAAGGACGGCGTGGTGTCACTGACGCCGGCGCAGTTGTCGATGCTGACCGAAGGCATCGACTGGCGGATGCCCGCGCGCACCTGGCAGCCGGAGGTGGCCGGCTAACATCTTTGTTTACCGGCCGGTTTTTCTTTGGAGCGACGCAACTCGGCGGGCGAATCTCGGGCTATGCCTGATACCGCATCCGAGCTGCCCACCGACGTCGCCGCCTTGCAAGCGATGGTGCTGGCGCAGAAGGCGGAACTGGCGACAGCGCGCTCCGGTCTGATCGAGCAGCGCTTCGAGATCGAGGCGCTCAAGGCGCGGCTGTCGAAGTTGCTGCGGCTGACGTTCGGGCGCTCGTCGGAGAAGTTACGGGTGCAGGTCGAGCAACTGGAACTGGCGCTGGCCGACATCGATGAATTGCTCGCCGAGACCGGTGCGGCGGACGTGGCGGCGACAGAACAAACCGCTACGCAGGATCGCAAGCCGGTCCGCCGGCCGCTGCCGGAGACACTGCCACGCGATGTCATCGAACATGCCGCGCCGTGTCACGACCAGACCGGCGCCTGCCTGGCCTGCGGCGGTACACTGTGGCCTCTAGGTGAGGACGTGACCGAGATCCTCGACTATGTCCCCGGCACCTTCCGCGTCATCCGCCACGTGCGCCCAAAGCTGTCCTGCCGGAGCTGTGAGACAATTACCCAGGCGCCGTCACCCAGCCTGCCGGTTCGCCGTGGCCGGGCCGGTGCGGGACTGCTGGCGCATGTGATGGTGGCGAAATACTGCGACCATTTGCCGTTGCACCGTCAGGCGGAGATCTATGCGCGCGAGGACATCGACCTCAGTCGTTCGACGCTGGCCGACATGGTCGGGCAGACCGCGCGGCTGGTCCGTCCGCTGATCGATGCCCTGGCGCGCCATGTGATGAGCGGTCAACGGGTGCACGCCGACGATACCGTGGTGCCGGTGCTGGAACCCGGGCTGGGTCGCACCCGGACGGCGCGGCTATGGACCTATGTGCGTGACGATCGGCCATTTGCCGGTGCCGATCCGCCGGCGGTGCTCTACCGTTACTCACCGGATCGCAAGGGCGAGCATCCACGCGCCCATCTGCGCGATTTTCGCGGCATCCTGCAGGCCGATGGCTATGCCGGCTACGCCGGACTGTATGGCAACAGGATTGTCGAGGCCGCTTGCATGGCGCACGCGCGGCGCAAATTCTTCGATGTGCACGAGACGACAAAATCCCCGCTCGCGCGGGAGGCACTGGACCGCATCGCCGCGCTCTATCGGATCGAGGCAACGATCCGCGGCTGTCCACCCGAGCAGCGCCTGCGCGTCAGGACCGAGCGGACTGCGCCGTTGATGGCGGAGCTGAAGGTATGGCTGGAAGCGACCCGCCGACGGGTCTCCGGACGCAGCACTCTGGCCGCCGCGATCCGCTACACGCTGGCACGCTGGGAGGCGCTGACGTTGATCCTGCGTGATGGCTGCGCCTGCATCGACAACTCAGCCGCTGAGCGCGCCATGCGCCCGATTGCCCTCGGGCGCCGCAATTGGACCTTCGCCGGATCCGATGCCGGCGGTGAGCGCGCCTCTGCCATCTACAGCCTGATCGAGACCGCCAAGCTGCACGGCTGCGATCCCGAAGCGTATCTACGCCGCGTCATCGAGCAGATCGCCAACCATCCCGTCAATCGCGTCCACGAATTGCTGCCCTGGAACCTCCACAACCTTCGGCAGCGGCTCGATCAGCGCATCGCTGCCTGACCGACACGGTCAATCAACGTATCCGCGGCTGAGGCCGGACGCTTACCGGGATAATGCCGATAGGCCACCGGCACGCCGGCCTGCTTCAGCCGTGCGGCATATTCGATGCCTTCGTCGCGCAGCGGATCGGCGCCTGCGGTCATGACATAGGACGGCGGCAATCCCGTCAGCGACTGGGCGCGTGCTGGCGAGGCCTTCCAGTGCTCGATGTCGGCGTCGCCGTTGAGATAGTGGTTGCGGAACCACTGGGTGCCGGCATGGGTCAGGACAATGCTGGTCTCGGGTTCGCGGTGCGAGGGATGCGTCATCGCGAAATCGGTGGGGGGATAGATCAGTATCTGGCCGGCGAGCTTCGGGCCGTCTTCGTCGCGCGCAGCCAGCGCGACCACGGCGGCGAGATTGCCGCCGGAGCTGTCGCCGCCGACGGAAATCTGCGCTGGGTCGATGCCGAGCATGGCGGCGTTGGCGGCGACCCATTCGGTGGCGGCAATGGCGTCATCGGCGGCGGCAGGAAATTTGTGCTCGGGCGCGAGGCGGTAGTCGACGGAAATGACGATCAGTTCGCCTTCATGCGCGAGTTTGCGGCAGACCACGTCATGGGAGTCGAGATCGCCCATCATGAAGCCGCCGCCATGGAAGAAAACCAGGCAACGTGCGCCGTTGGCAGTCTTGCGCAACTGCTTCGGCGTGTAGATGCGCGCCGGGATCGCGCCTTGCGGGGCAGAGATCGACAGCGGTTTTGCGGATTCGATTTCGGGCGGCTCCGGATTGGTGACGGCGCGACCGGCTAGGTAGACCTCGCGCGCGGCGACATGGCCGACGGCTTCGAACGGCGGCCGGCCGGCGTCCCGGAACGCTTTGTAGACGGCGGCGGCATCGGGATCGAGAACAACGGGCATTGCAGACTTCTTTCAGGGATTGACCGGCGGACAAGCCCGCCGGTAGGTCTCACCTACACGACACGATCGCGGCGATGGCGTAGGTATTTGTGCAATGCACTGTGCGTTATTGGGATGTACGCCGACCTCCCAATCTTCGACCTCCCAATCTTCGACCTCCATCCCCGCAGCCTGCTTGACCCTAAGGAGCAACAATTCGTTAGAATTGCTGAGATTCATCTAATCCAGCTGTGGGTATGATTCGGCGCAACCGGCCAAGCAGACACCGCTCAAGGCGTTGGACAAACATCGACCTCTCACAGGCCGCCGTCGCAGAGCCGTGCATGCGTTAACATCGATCCGTTCAACTTGGAGGTCCCCGGCGCATGAGCTCGGCTCTTCGGAATTTGGACTGGGATGATCTTCGGGTGTTTCTTGAAGCAGCGCGCGCGCAGAGCGTATCGCGTGCCGCGAAAGCGCTTGGAGTGGACCATTCGACAGTTAGTCGTCGACTTTCACGCTTGGAATATGCCGTCGGCGGTGCTCTGTTTGAGCGGGCCCGCGATGGTCTAAGGCTTACCGATACGGGCTTGGCCGTGTTGCGGCGGGCAGAGGCCTTATCGGCGAGCGTTGCCGACCTGCGCGACGACCTCGTCGGCCAAGGCGCTGGCGGTAAGGTACGCTTGGCGACCATGGAGGGGATTGCGTCGCTGTTCTTCGCGTCACGTCTTGCTCAATTGCGAGAGAGCGAGCCGGACCTTCAGGTCGAGTTACTAACCTCGTCGCAATTGGTGCGGGTTTCCCGGCGAGAGGCGGATCTTGTCCTCAACTTTTTCGAGCCCGCGGACAGAAATCTCGTCTGCGAACGGATCGGACGTTTCGGGACCGGCCTTTATGCTTCGCAGCTCTACCTCGATCGGGTCGGACCGATTGATGACGTGCATGACCTCGCCGACAAGGTGTTTGTCGGCTACATCGAAGAATTGGTTGCGCTCGAAGCAGTCCACTGGTTGAAAGAGTTGGTTGACCCTGCGCGCCTGGTCTTCACGTCGAACAGCATGATCGCTCAGATGCAGGCCGCCCGAGGCGGTCTCGGCATTGTTGTATTGCCGAGTTTTGCCGTTGCGGAATTCCCCGACCTCGTCCCGGTGCTCCCTGATACTTTGCGCGGCCATCGAGATCTTTGGCTAAGCAGCCACCCGGATACAGCGAGATTGCCCCGCGTGTCGCGGCTGCGCCAATTCCTGAAGCAGATGATTGTGTCGAGCCCACTCTTCACCTCGGTCGATAGATAGGACGTAAGACGGAGCGTTCGCGCACATAGGCCTTCTCGAATGCGGGCGTCGATGTCGGTCGGCAGTTGCCCGCGCCTCATCATTGACCATCCGCAGCCTTTAGACGCCAAGCCGATCCGCGGCGACAGCGACATCGTGCTGACCTTCGATCGACGACAGCCGCGTGGTGAGCGCCTTCGAAATGGACTGATAAGCCGTGCTGCCCAGGACAAGCCGCAGTTCTGGCTTTTCGCTGTCAGCAGCCGAAATAATGGCTGCGGCAGTTCGCGTCGCATCGCCCTTGACGACGAAAGCGCCGGTCTCGATCGACCGCCGTACCGCGCCCCGCGGGTGTGTCCCCATAGATCGCCATAGCTTCAGCGTGGACCAGGCCTTCTCGGAAATTCGTCACCGTTGGACCAGGTTCGGCAATTATGAAATCGATGCCGAATGGCGCTACCTCTTGCGACACCGCTTCTATGAAACCCTCAATCCCCCATTTGCTGGCGTGGTAAAGACTGAAGTTTGGGTAAGCGATTTGCCCGCCCTCCGACGAAATCTGGACGATACGTCCGCCGCCCTGCGCCCGCAGATGCGGCAAGACGGCGCGGATGAGCTGTATGGAGCCGACTAAGTTGGTCGCGATCTGCTGATCGATTTGCGGATCCGAGAGCTCCTCGGCAGCGCCGACGAGACCGTAGCCGGCATTGCTGACCACGACATTGATGGCGCCGAGGCGTTCGAATGCTGCGTCGACCGCCGCGCGAATGCTGTTGACGTCGGTCAGCTCGAGCGGAAGGACTTGCAGCCTATTCCCGTATGTCTGCTGCAAATCCGAGAGTGCGCCGTTACGGCGTGACGTTCCGGCAACGACATTCCCGCGCGCAAGAAGCTGCTGGGCCATCTCCCGTCCGAGACCGGAGGAGACCCCGGAGATAAACCAGGTTTTCGTCATGGACCACCTTTGGTGTTTTGTCGGACTGCATCTGCGCTCGGCGCATTGGTGATATAAGGACCTTGAATTCGACGACCCTGGTGTGAATTTTGCACGAATGACGAAACCGACAATCAATGAGCTCGAGGCCTTTGCAGCCGTTGCGCGTCATCTCAGCTTTCAGAAGGCGGCCGATGCGTTGGGCATCTCGCGTTCCGCACTCAGCCACACCGTCATTGGGCTCGAGAGGAACCTCGGGGTCCGTCTGTTCAACCGGACGACACGCAGCGTCGCACCCACCAGCGCCGGCGTGCGGCTGCTCGAGCGGCTAACGCCGCTATTGAGCGGCTTGGATGCCGCCCTGGACGGGCTGGCGGAGGCCCGGGGCAAACCAAGCGGTCTATTGAGGATCAACGCCAATAAACGGGCCGCGCTCCTTCTCCTTAGTACGTCGTCCCCCAATTCTTGGCCCGCTACCCCCAGGTGGAATTGGATCTCGTCTCGGAGGGACGCCTCGTCGACATCGTCGCCGAGAATTTCGACGCGGAGTACGGCTTTACGAAGCGATCCCTCGCGACATGATTGCTGTCCGCTTCGGTGGCGATGTGCGCTTCATCGCTACGGCCTCCCCGGACTATCTCAAAGGGCGCGTGCCGTTGACGACGCCGGATGATCTCCTCAAGCACAGCTGCATCCGCCAAAGGCTGCCCAGCGGGAAGCGCTACCGTTGGGAATTCAACAGGCACGGCGAGGAGTTCGTGATCGATCCGTCGGGCGCCTTGACGCTCGACGATAATGATCTCTTGGTTGAAGCGGCAATGGCCGGGCTTGGCATCGCCTATGTGCCAGAGTTTTTCGCTCAAAATGGATTGTCTTCCGGTCGGCTTGTCCGGGTCTTACCGGAATGGTGTCCGCCGTCGCCGGGGTTGGCCCTGTATTACCCAGGAAATCGCTATATGCCGGCGACGCTCCGGGCATTTATCGATATCCTGAAAGACGAACCTTGTGGTGCAGGCCTTGCAAGCAAATAGCGAAAATGTCCGCTCTCCTGGTTGCTCACCTGCAAAGCCGACCAGCCGTTTTCGGCCCCAAGTTGTCGAACCGCGAGTGGGACCAGCTTTCGTCACCACGCCGGGCAAAAGCTACGCCAGTTAATCCTCAAAATCCTACGCCACTTAACGTTCAAAATAACACCCGCCCGTCGCCCTATGCCCGCCGCCCTGTGCCCGTCGCCCTGTGTGCCCGTCGCCCTGTGCAAAACAGCCCGATCTGGTTTATGAACGATCCAGAAACTTGACGATCCAGAAACTCGGCGACCCTTCGGGATGCCAACCCGAAGCCGTGCGTCGTCGCCACGCGCGCCGGTCCCGCGCGCATGAAATTCCAGGAGTGAAACGCGATGCGGCAAATGGTCATGGTGGGTTTCCTGCAGGCGCAGAACTGCACCACGCTGGCGAGCGCCTGGCGCCATCCCGGATGCACGCAGCGATTTCACCTCCGCCGCCTACTACCAGAAAATCGGCCAGGTGCTGGAGGAAGGCAAGTTCCAGCTCGCCTTCTTCGACGACCGCCTGGCGATGCCCGACATCTACGGCGGCAACCCGGCCGAGGTCGTCGCCAACGGCGTCCGCGTGGTCAAGATCGATCCGGTCGCCACGATGATGGCGATGGGCTTCGGCACGAAATACCTGGGCATCGGCTCCACCGCCTCCACCACCTACTACGAACCGTTCGACGTCGCCCGCCGGTTCCAGACCGTGGACCACATGATCGGCGGCCGAGCGGCGTGGAACGTGGTGACCTCGGTGAACGACGGTGAGGCGCATAACATGGGCCGCGAGGTCCATATGGAGCACGACCTGCGCTACGACCGCGCCGATGAGTTCATGGAAATCGTGCTGAGCTGCTGGGACGGCTGGGAAGACGGCGCGCTGATCGTCGACAAGAAAACCGGCCTGTTCGCCGACCCGTCAAAGGTGCACCGGCTGGAGTACAAGGGAAAATTCCTGAACTCGTCGGGAACCTTCACCGTGCCCGCGCAGCCCGCAAGGCCATCCGGTGGTGATCCAGGCCGGCGCCAGCGCGCGCGGCAAGACGTTCTCCGCGCGATGGGCCGAAACCGTGTTCGTCGGCTACGCCGACCTGGAGGAAGGCAAGCGCCAATATGCCGATTTCAAGACCGAGGTGGCCCGTCTGGGCCGCGATCCGGACCTGACGACGGTCAATACCATCGCCTATCCGGTCGTCGCCGAAACCCGAGCCGAGGCCGAGGACAAGATGGCGGTGATCGAACTCGCTGTACAAGGAGGTGGATGGCCTGTCGCTGCTGTCCGAAGCAATGAACTTCGACTTCAAGACCAAGGCGCATGGACGAGGCCTTCACCGACCGAGGAACTCGCCGGCATGTCCGGCATGCAGGCCATGCGCGACCGGGTGATGCGCGTCATCGGCCACAACCCGACCGTGCGCGACTTCCTGGAGGTCACCCGGCGCGGCCGCCCGCGGGAGGCGATCGTCGGCAGCGGCAAGGATATCGCCGACCGGCTGGAGCACTGGTTCACCGAACGCGCCTGCGACGGCTTCGTCATCGCCGGCACCCACATGCCCGGCAGCTTCGAGGATTTCGTCCGCTTCGTGGTGCCCGAACTGCAGCGGCGCGGCCTGTACCGCAAGGAATACACCGGCGCGACCTTGAGAGAAAACCTCGGCTTGCCAATACCCACCCGCGGCGCCTGGCATCTTTCCCAGACCGCCGCCTAACGGGGATGCGTCAAGTCGGCGCCCTCGACAGGGCACTGTGCCGGCTATCCTCAGTGCCCGAGATAGTCCATCCGTCCACCATCGACCGCCAGCACCTGGCCCGTCACCCACCCTGACTCGGGTGACGCAAAGAAAACCACCGCGTTGGCGATGTCCTCGGGCTCACCGACCCGGCCCATCATCGCCAGCGCACCGATCTTTTGCGCGCGCTGCAACCAGGCCTCCTCGTCCCTGCCCCGGGTCATCTCGGTCTGCACAAATCCCGGCGCGACCGCGTTGACCGTGATGCCGAACGGCCCAAGCTCCAGCGCGAACCGCAGCGTCAGGATCTGCGCCTCCGCCTTGGTCGCGGCGTAAAAGGCATTGCCCGGCAGTGCCGTGCCCAACGCCGCGATGGAGGTAATGTTGACGATCCGTCCGAACTTCTGCCGGCGCATGTCCGTCATCACCGCGCGCGTGGTGTGGATCATGCCATCGCCGTTCACCTGCCGCATCCGCTCGACCTTTTCAGGATCGTAGCTTTCCAGCGTTGCCTGGTAGGACACGCCGGCGTTGTTCACCAGGATGGTGACAGGTCCGAACGCCGCGGCAACCCGGTCAACCATGTCTTCCACCGCCGCATCGTCAGCCACGTCCGCCGCGACCGCGATGGCCCTGCCGCCGTTGGCGTTGATCTCCGCAACCAGGGAATCCGCGAGGTCGCCACGCGAGAGGTAGTTGACACAGACCGATGCCCCCTCCCGCGCCAATCGACGAGCGATGGCGCGTCCGATGCCTCGACCTCCCCCTGTCACAAGCGCTACCTGATCGCGCCATGCCGCCATGCAAACCTCCGAAAGTGTAAAATGTTCGCGTTGCAACAGATTACCGCAACACAACAGCTTACGCTGGTCACAAGACCCTGACGAAGGCAGAAAAGAATTCGAAATCGACCGCGATCAGTCGGTTGGTTCTCCGCTGCACGAGGATGTGACCAACCGGCAGCGCCGGCGCACCTCCTGTTCAAGCTGCGCGAGCGTAATACGCGACGTATCGCACCAGAAAACGCTTACGATCCGCATGCGCCTCAACCGGCGCGGGCCTCCGACATTGAACCCGCGGCCGTGCTGGCGCGGTCAGGCCCGCGACGACGCTTCCGCCGCCAGCTTCTCGCTCATTGGCGCGCGCACGAACACCGCCACGGATAACGCGCCCAGCACCGCGATCCCGCCAGCCAGCCCGAACGCACCCGCGTAGCTCCCGCCGGTCGCCTGCACCATAAAGCCGGTCACCGACGGCGCCACAATGCCGGCCGTGTTTGCAATCAGGTGCACGAAGCCACCCACACCGCCGACCCGATCCTTGTCCACCGTATCGAGGATGATAGCCCAGTAGGTGTTGCCGGTCAGGTACATGAAGAACACCGATACCGCCATCAGCGCCACCGCCGCCTGCACCGTCTCCACGATGCCGGCCAGCGCCACGCAGACCGCCGCGATCAGCAGCGCCACGACCAGCACCAATTTACGCGACCGCACCGCATTGCCTGTCACCTTGAAAATTGCATCCGACACCGAACCGCCCGCGGCAAGCCCCACGAAACCAAGCAGCCACGGGATGGCGCTGACGAAGCTCATGCTCTGCAGACTGAGGTGGCGAGCGCTCGTCAGGTAGGTCGGGAACCACGAGAGGAAGAAATACAGAATATAGGCATAGCCGAAGAAGGCGAACGCTGTCGCCAGCACCGCCGGTCGCATCAGCAGTGAACCCAGCGGGACCACGGCGCCTGTACCCGGTGCTTCCTGGTCAGCCGCGATTTCCGCCTTCTCCGCCTCGCTTACAAACCGGTTGCCCTCCGGACGCTCCGTCACCATCGCGATCCACACCGCCGACCAGCATAGGCCGACAGCCGCAATGATGACGAACGAAACCCGCCAGCCCCAGCTCAGCGCGATGAACCCCACGATCGGGCCGGCAAGCGCGCCGCCCAGCGGCGTGCCCGCATTTGCCCACCCCACAGCCGTCGCCTGCTGGCGGCGCGGGAACCAGTTGCTGACCAGTTTGTTGGCCGCCGAGGCATAAGGCCCCTCGCCCATGCCGAAAATCAACCGCACGACCAGCAACGAAGTGAAACTGAACACCGCCGCCGTCAGCCCGCAGAACACCGACCAGACGATCGACGCCATGGCGAACACATTGCGCGCGCCGATGCGGTCCGAACTGTAGCCGCCGACAAAGCAAAACGCCGCGTAACCAAAGAAGAAAACGCTGAATACAACGCCCAGTTCGGACGGTGACAGGTTCAGCTCCCTGGTCAGGAATGGCGCCGCGACAGACAGCGCCGCCCGGTCCAGGTAGTTGATCATGCCGCCGAGAAACAGCAGTCCCACCACAGCCCAACGGACGGTTCCAAACAGCTTCATCCGACTCTTCCTCCCGCACCGGGAGTGGTGCCGCGGCACCGCGCCTCCCAGCCATTCGTTGCCGATGTGATCCCGCGCCGCCGCGGCTATCGTTGCATCAACCCTGGGAACAGCAGGTCGCTCGTGTCAAGCGAAGCCGCTGTGCCCGGCTACGCCTTGATCAACGGGCACGGGACTTTCCACCCGACGCATCGAGTTCATCCAGCACGGCTTCAGGCGCCACGTCCTTCTTCACTTCCTCGATCTCGGCGTCCAACCGCACGTCCAGACGCGCGGCGATGGCCGTCACCACCTGTGTCAGCTTCGTCAGTTCATGTTCGGCCAGAAGATTGATCTGCAGATCGAGATCGGCACGCTTATCCGCCGTCGCAGCCGTGCGGTTCTGACTTATCAATACAAACGTAGATAAGAAGATCGCCTCCACGGAAGCCTCCATGGCCAGGATCACGAATGAGGGATCAAATTTCGGAAGCCACGGCAATACACCTAGATTGACCAGGATCCAGGCCGAATACAGCGCCAGGTGCAGGTAGACGAACTTCATGCTCCCGGTAAACGAGGTGATCGCCTCGGCAAGGCGCTCCTGACGCGTCGCCGAGACAGCCTCCTGCCGGCGGCGTTCCTCGAGCGCTTCAATGTTGCGCCTGAGCGCGCTGCTCAGGTTCTTCGGCTGTGGCGGAGGCACGGTTGCTGTCATGTCAGGTAAACTCAACTACATCGGCATCGTTCCGAAACAGCCCCTCCATTCTGGCCCCGGCGTGATCCGGCAGGTGGAATCGCCGGCGCCGCCACCCCTGGAACACGACACCGCGTTCGGCGCCCGTCGCATCTGGCAACCTTTGGGCCAAGCCACCACCTGCATAAGGCAACCCGACAGACAGGAGAACGTCATGAGCGACACAACCGCCAGCAAAGGCTCGGTTTCAAAACCCTTCCTATCCGATGTGCGGACGCTTCGGGAACGAGCCCGCCAGAACTTGTCCGAAGGGGTCGTCACCAAAACCTATGGCGGGGACGTCAAGCGCACGATCGAGATTCTGCAGTCTGTCCTCGCCACCGAACTTGTCTGCGTCCTGCGCTACACCCTGCACGCCGTAACCGCGACCGGCATCTCCAGCGAGGCGATCAAGTCCGAATTCGCCCAGCATGCCAAGGAAGAACAGGCTCATATGATGTCCGTCGCCGAACGCATCGACCAGCTTGGAGGCACCCCCAACTTCAACCCCGAGGGTCTTGCCTCCCGTTCCGCTTCACAATACGCCGAGGGTGAAAACCTCGTCGATATGATCAAGGAAAATCTGATCGCCGAACGGATCGCCGTGGATCACTACCGGGAGCTGATTCGTTATTTTGGCGACGACGATCCCTCAACCCGCGTAATGCTGGAGGGCATTCTCGCGGTCGAGGAAGAACACGCCACCGACATGCAGGACCTGCTCGAGGCACACCAGTGAACCCGATGAACACTTGAGGAACTCAACGCGCGGGAGGCGATCAAGCCGCCTCCCGCCGATATCACCAGTTGGCGCCATTGCGCGCGATACGTTGCGCCAGGCTCCAGCGATGCACCTCGGACGGACCGTCGTAGATCCGGAACCCCCGCACCTCATTGAAGATGCGAGCGACCAGGGTCTCGCCGGTGACGCCCTGCCCACCCAATACTTGAACGCAACGATCGACCACCCGCCAGATCGCTTCGGAACAGAACACCTTCGACATCGACGATTCAGTGCCGCCACGCTCCCCCTGATCGAGCAGCCACGCGGTGTGCAGGATCGACAGCCGGCTCATGCGGATGTCCATCTCGTTGTCAGCGAGCATGAAGCCGACCCCCTCATGTCCGATCAGCTTCGACCCGAAGACCTCCCGCTTCAGCGCATAATCCGTCGCGATCTGGTGCGCGCGCCGTGCCGCGCCCAGCCAGCGCATGCAGTGCGTCAGCCTAGCCGGCGCCAGGCGCACTTGCGCATAGCGAAATCCCTTCCCCGGCTCACCAAGAATGTCACCGGCCGGCACGCGGACATTGTTGAACCGCATCACCGCATGGCCGCCCGCGAAGGCGCTGTCGAGACTGTCCATCGCCCGCACGATCTCGATGCCGGGCGTGTCCATGTCGGCCAGGAACATCGTTGCGTGACCGTCCTCGTCCTTCGCCATGATGATCGCGAAGGCCGCGCCGTCCGCCCCGGTGATAAACCACTTGTCGCCATTGATGACGTAGTGATTGCCGTCCTTCACCGCGGTGGTTTTCAGCGCGGCCGGGTCCGACCCGGCCCCCGGCGCGGGCTCCGTCATGCAAAAGCAGGAGCGTGTGCTGCCCGAGGCCAATGGACGCAGCCATCGGTCCTTCTGTTCGGTCGAGGCAACAGCCTCCAGCAGGTGCATGTTGCCCTCGTCAGGCGCGAAAATGTGCATGGCCACCGGACCCAGCAAAGAATAGCCGGCCTCCTCGAACACCACGGCCTTGCCGACATGGGAAAGACCCAGCCCGCCGTATTCGGTGCCGACATGCGGCGCGACAAGGCCCTCGGCGGCGGCCAGGGCAACAAGCTCATGGCGAAACTCCTCGGTCGGGCCGTGATGCGTCTGGCGGCCATCCGCTTCCAGCGGAATGATCTTGTCGCGGATGAAAGCCCGCGTGCGTTGCTGCAGTTCCCGCAGCTCGGGCGACAGGGAAAAATCCATCAGAATGCGCGTCCTTGGGCGATTTCATGGGTGAATTCGAGGATGCCGGTGCCGATCGCGGTCAGCGGCGCATACCGCGCCTCCTGCGTGACTCCCGTGCGGTACCGTAGCCCGAGCTGCAGGAAGATGACCGACAGCTTGTACATCGCCAGCACGCGGTGGAACAGGAAGTCCGACATGTCCCGGCCGGACAACCGGGCATAGCCGGCCACCGCTTCCTGGCGCGTGCAAAGGCACGCCTCGACCGCCGGCATCTGCTCCATGTCGTGCATCGCCCACGGGTCGTCCGCATGAACCCAGTAGCTCAGCAGCGTGGCGAAATCGAACAGAGGATCGCCCCGCGTGCCCTGGTCCCAGTCAACCACCGCGCGCGGAGTGAAATCATCAGGATCAAGAATGATGTTGTTCAGCTTGAAATCATTATGCAGCAGCCCGGGCGGTCCATCGGGAACCAGGTGCTGCTCCAGCCATTGGCCCACATCGCCGTGCAGCGCTTCGGTTCCTGCCTCCATCGCCGTCAGCCCCCTCTTGCGCCACCCGGCAACGCCACGCGCCAGGAACCCGTCCGGGCGGCCGAGATCGTCCAGCCCGATCGCCCTCGTATCCACCGCATGGATCGCCGCGATGGTCTCCAGCAGAACCTGCGACAGCCGGGCGCCCACCTCGGGGCGATGCGCCAGTTCAGGCGGCATATGCTCTCGGATCACCAGTCCAGGGCGGTATTCGATGATCTGGAAACGTTGCCCGATGATCGAGGGATCTTCGCACAGATGCAGCCCCCGCGCGATGAACGCCAGCGCGTCCGGCAGTCGCGACAGGATCCGGAACTCGCGCGCCATGTCGTACGCACCCGCGGGAAGCTCCCCCATCGGCGGACGCCGCAGCACCGCGGGTTTGCCGTCGAGATGAATCAGATAATTGAGGTTCGCCAGGCCACCGGCAAACTGGCGCGGCGGCGTGTCGGCATCCAGCCGCAGTCCGTGGGCGGCCAGATAGGCGCCCACGGCCGACCAGTCCAGCGGGACACTGTCGGCGACGGACCGCAGCCCGGTTTCGATTGCCACGTTTCCTCCTGCACCTGTCGGAGGACTGAATACAGCAGCACACAGGGGACGCAACCGGCAGCCGCGATTACCGCCCCGGGACGGCGTTATCGGGCACAGCCTCGCGCCCGGCATGCTCCAGCCGGACCTCGCTCAATCGACCGGCAAACCATCCGCATCCGTTGCCGGCAGCGTCACATCGGCATAGATGTCGGACAGCGGCAGCGTAACGCCGATCTCCGGCATTGCCAGCGTCTCACCCGAGGTCAGTGCCTGCACATCCCAACCCCCGCCCTGCCGAAAGAATACCATGGCCGCGATACTGTCCTGCTCCAGGATGACATAGCGCTGGATCGACGGCGTCGCCTGGTATTCGCGAAGTTTCTCGATGCGGTCGGTGCGCGACGTCCCCACGCTCAAAACCTCGAACACCACGACAGGTTCGCCGATAACGGTCTCGCCCGGAGCCACCGGCGTACAGTACACGAAAGCATCCGGATAACGGATACGCCCCACCACCTCGATCTTTAATGTCGGACCAACCGCCTGACATGGTTTGCCGCGGAGTTGATCTCGCAACAGCGCCCGCAACGCGCCGCCTATAAGCTCATGTGAGACAGTGCCACTGGTCATCGCGACAGGCTGCCATCCGTCGAACTCATACCGAGGCGCCTGGCGCTCTTCCCAGGCAAGGAATTCGTCAAGCCTCATCGTCCGCCGGAGTGCACCACTGCTCATGGCAATTGACTAGCATGAAACCGGCTCGGGCGCATCCGCCTTCGGCCGCCGGCCCCAAATGCCAAGCGGGCCGGCACCGTTGACCGTCGCGCCAAATGCACGCTAGCGGTTCGGATCAGGGAAGGAAAACACCATGACGCAGCCAACACAGGTCAAGCACGCCGCGGTCCTCGGCGCCGGCACCATCGGCGCCAGTTGGGCGGCGTGGTTCCTCGCCCGTGGCATCACCGTGCGGGTATGGGACCCTCGCCCGGAGGCAGAGGGCTACGTCCGCCGCTACATCGCCGGCGCATGGCAGGCAATGTCCCGGCTCGGCATGGCCGCCGAGGCCTCCCCGGATGCCTGGCGGTTCTTCACTACGCCCGAGGATGCGGTCGCCGAGGCCGATTTCGTGCAGGAGAACGCGCCCGAGCGGCTGCCGGTGAAGCGCGACCTGCTGGCCCGCATCGATAACGTGCTGCGGCCGGACGCGGTGCTCGCCTCCAGTACCTCCGGCCTGCTCATGAGCGACATGCAGGCGGGTTTCCAATCCGCGTCACGCTTCGCGGTCGGCCATCCGTTCAATCCGCCGCACCTCATCCCGTTGGTGGAGGTCGTCGCCGGCCGTGACACCAGCCCCGATACCGTCGCCTGGTGCCTGGCGTTCTACAGGCACATCGGCAAGCAGCCGATCCACATCCGCAAGGAGGCCGCCGGCCACCTCGCGAACCGCCTGCAGGCCGCGCTGTGGCGGGAGGCAGTCAGCGCCGTCGTCACCGGTCTGGCAAGCGTCGAGGACGTGGATACCGCCATCAGTGCCGGTCCGGGGCTGCGCTGGGCCGCCATGGGACCACACATGACCCTCCACCTCGGCGGCGGAGAAGGCGGCATGCAGCACATGCTGGCACAGTTCAAGCCGGCGTTCGAGGCTTGGTGGGCGACAATGTCCACCCCGGAACTGTCGGAGGCCAACTGCCGTCAGATCATCGAGGGCGTGAACGCCGAGGCGAACGGCCGCTCGCTCGCCGAACTGGCCGCTGAGCGCGATGCCGTGCTGCTGCCGTTGCTGGAACTGACGGCGGCGCGGCGATCTTCTACCCGGTAGCAAGCGCTCGCGCCGTCATCACGGTCGCCAAATACGTTGCCCCTGCTTGCCGGCCACTCCTCGAAACCCCGCCTTCTGGGCCCCGCCTTCTGGACCCCGCCTTCTGGACCCTGGCACCAAGCTATGGCACCACCGTCGCGATAGCCACCGGGGGAAACCAACATGCCAGACCTGATCAAGGTCACCGTCCAGGACTACGTCGCCACGGTCGTCATGGACCGGCCGCCGGTAAACGCCCAGAATACCGCGTTCCGCGAGGAGTTGATCCAGGCATTCGACTCCTTCACCGACCGCGACGATGTCCGCGTCGCGATCCTGACCGGGTTCGGCAGGATGTTCTCCGCCGGCGCCGACATGAAAGCCCGGCCGAAAGGGGACACTCCCGGCGAGTACTGGGCGTTCAACCGCTACGTGCGCGAAATGTTCAACGCCATCCATGAATGCGCCAAGCCAGTCATCGCCGCGGTCAACGGCCCCGCGCTCGGCGCCGGCTTCGGATTGGTCGCAGCCTGCGACATCATCCTTGCCTCCGACAATGCAGTCTTCGGCATGCCCGAGATCGACATCGGCCTGATGGGCGGCGCCGCCATGCTGCAACAGTTCTTCGGCCGTTCCCGCGCCCGCAGGATGTTCTACACCGGATGGCGCGTGCCCGCCGACGAACTCTACCGTACCGGAGTCATCGAATGCGCGGTCCCGCTGGACCAACTGATGCCGGAGGCAATGAAGCTGGCAACCGAAATCGCCTCGAAAAGCCCGCTCGCGATGCGCTTCGCCAAGCAATCGATGAACGTAACGATGCACATGCCGCCGCGCGACGGCTACCGGTTCGAACAAGGCATGACCGTCGCACTCGGAAAATCCGAGGATGCCAAGGAAGCGCGCGACGCCTTCTTCGAAAAACGCAAGCCGGTGTGGAAGGGCCGCTGACCGATGCGCCACCTGCTGCCGTGCCTGGCCCTGACCATCGTGCTGGGCCTGGCCCCGGCCGCCCATGCCGCGGATGTAACGATGGCGGTCCGCACCGATGCCGAATCCATCGATCCGCACTACCATGTCTACACCCCGAACTCCGCTGTCGCCCGCCACATCTTCGACGGACTGACGCAGGTCGATGCAAGAGGCCGCATCAAGCCCGCCCTCGCCGTCTCCTGGACAGCGGTCGGCGACGATGTGTGGGAGTTCAAATTGCGTCCGAACGTGACCTTCCACGACGGCAAGCCGTTCACCGCGACGGACGTGCTTTACACCTTCCAACGCGCGCCGAATGTGCCCAACAGCCCGTCATCCTACGGCCAATACACCAAGATGATCGCGGCGGCGGAGGCGGTGGACGACACTACGTTGCGGATTCGCACCAAGGGCCCCGCCCCAACCCTGCCGGTTGACCTCAGCCAGGTGGCGATCATCTCCAAAGCCGCGTCCGAGGGCAAAACCACGGCGGACTTCAACAGCGGCGCGGCGGCGGTGGGAACCGGCCCATATCGCTTCGTCGAATGGGTGTCCGGCGATCATCTGACACTTGCCCGTAACGAGTTCTTATTGGGGCGGCGCCGAACCATGGAACCGCGTCACCCGGCGGGCAATCCCCAACGACGGCGCGCGGGTGGCCGCCCTCCTGGCCGGCGACGTCGATATTATCGAGGGCGTTCCCGCGGCGGACCGTGCGCGCCTGGCCGGTCGGGCCGACATCGCCTTGCACGAGTGCGATGCGACCCGGATCATCTACATCCACATGGACTCGGCCCGGGATGTATCGCCCGGCATCGCCGACGCCAAAGGCGCGAAAATCGACCGCAATCCCCTGCGCGACGCGCGTGTCCGCAACGCCGTCAGTCTCGCCATCAACCGCGACGCCCTGACCCAGCGCCTGCTGCTCGGCCAGGCACATCCGGCCGGGCAATACTCCCCGCCCGGCACCCCCGGTACCAGTCCTAACCTGAAGCCCCTGCCCTATGATCCGGACCGCGCCCGCGATCTGCTGAAACAGGCCGGATGGGGCGACGGCTTCAGCGTCGTGCTTGCTGGCTCGAACGACCGCTTTCCACAGGATGCCCAGGTAACCCAGGCCGTCGGGCAAATGCTGGCCAGGGTCGGCATCAGGACCGAGGTGCAGACGATGCCGGCGGCAATGCTGTTCAGCCGGGGCAGCAAGCTTGAATTCAGCATGATGCTGTCCGGATGGGTTGGCACCGGCGAGGCATCTTCTCCATTCACCGCATTGATGGCGACCTATGACCCGAAGACCGGCCTCGGTCCCTCCAACCGTGGCCGCTGGTCGAACCCGCAATTCGATGCCGTCCTTGGCGAGGCACTGCGCACGATGGATGACGGGAAGCGGAACCTCCTGTACGGCCGGGCAGCCGAGATCGCCGTCGAGGATATGGGCGTCATCCCGGTTTACTTCACGGTGAATACCTGGGGCAGCCGGAAGAATTTCGTTTACGACGCACGAGCCGACGAAATCTCCCTGGCGATGGGACTGCGCCCCGCCAAGTAAAGCAACCGCACCGGATACCGACTTGAAAGCTAAAGGACCGACCGCGCGGGTGGAGGCGGATACTCGATCTTTACGATCTCCAGCAACTCCGGACCTCGCGGCGTACGGACCGTTACTTCATCGCCCTTGCGCGCACGCAGCAACGCAAGCGCCACCGGCGAACCGATGCTGATCTTGGCGGCACCCATGTCCGCCTCATCAACGCCCACGATCGTAACCGTCACCTCCTCGTCCCGCTCGGTGGCATAGGTCACGGTCGCGCCAAAGAACACCCGGTCGCGCTGCGTCTGCTCAGCCGGATCGACGATCTCGGCGTGCGCGATGCGGTGCATCAGGAAGCGCAGCCGCCGGTCGATCTCCCGCAGGCGCCGCTTGCCCTCCTTGTAGTCGGCATTCTCGCTGCGGTCTCCATTGCCCGCCGCCCACGACACGATCTCCACCACCCGGTGCCGGGCGGCGCGCAACTCGCCAAGTTCCGTCTTGAGAAGCTGATGACCCGCCGGCGTCATATAGAACTTGCCGCCCGGCAGCCGAGGCGGCCCATCATCGTCGTCTTCGTCCATACGCCGCTCAGTATCAGCTTGGGTTGCGCCTGAAAACGTCCGCCTTCTCACGCGCAACACAGGGAAACGCCTTGCGTCCGGCGGTGCCCTCGCTTATCCGCCGGACATGCCCGAACCCACCACCTCGGCTGAAGCCGAAATCCGCCGCCTGCTGGACATCATGGCCGCGTTGCGCGACCCCGCGACGGGCTGTCCATGGGACAAGGACCAGTCCTTCGCCACCATCGCCCCCTACACCATCGAGGAAGCCTATGAGGTCGCCGACGCGATCGCCCAGCGCGATTTCGCCGCACTGCCGGATGAGCTTGGCGACCTGCTGTTTCAAGTCGTCTATCACGCGCGAATGGCCGAAGAAGCCGGCCTTTTCGCCTTCACCGATATCGTGAAACGTATCAGCGACAAGATGATACGCCGCCATCCTCATGTTTTCGCGGATGCGTCGGTCCAGAACGCCGCGGCTCAGACCAGGGCTTGGGAAACCCAGAAATCCGCCGAGCGCTTGGGCCAGAGGCAGTTTGGTGCGCTGGCAGGGGTGCCGGTCGGCCTGCCCGCCTTGACCCGCGCCCTGAAACTGACAAACCGCGCCGCTCGGGTTGGCTTCGACTGGCCAGACGCCGAACAGGTCCTGGAGAAACTTGACGAGGAAGTTCAAGAACTTCGAGCCGAACTCTCAAACGCCGACCCAGCCCGGCTGACCGATGAGGTCGGTGACCTGTTGTTCGTCCTGGCTAATCTCGCCCGCAAGCTCGACCTCGACCCGGAGACCTGCCTGCGCCACGCCAACGAGAAATTCCACCGCAGGTTCACCGCCATGGAGCGAGCCTGTGAAACCGAGGCGAAGGACCTGTCGGAACTCTCGCTACCGGAGATGGAAGCCGCCTGGCAACGCGTGAAAGCCGCCGAACAGGGCTAAGCCGCCCTGCCCCGCACGCTCAGTCGATCGTGGCTCGCGCAAACGCCTGGATGTAGTCAACCAGCGCGTCAGACCCCTGCCCCGCCGCTTCCTGGTCGGCATCCGCGATCGCCCGTGCGATCGTTGCATGCAGACGGGCAGCAAGCGGCAGGTCCGCGACCTGCTTGTAGTGCACATACCAGAATCGGCGCGACAAGCCATTCATCTGGCCCATCACGGAGGCGGCGAATTCATTGCCGGCCGCATCCAGCACCAGCAGGTTGAACGCCTGGTCCAGCCGCATGAAGGCAATGTCGTCGGCGCTCGCCGATGCCCGGTCCATGCCGTCCGCTATCTCATGGAACTCGGCGCGCTGCCTCGGGGTAGCCCGCTTGGCGGCGGAGCGCGCCAAAAACCGCTCGATCTCACGCCGGGCTTCAAGCAGGCGAAGCTGGCGCACCGGGTCGATTTGCGAAACCACGATCCCGCGGCGGGGCATGATGACAACCAGCCACTCCCGGGCAAGCCGCTGGAGGGCTTCCCGCACCGGCGTGCGGCCGACACCCAGGCGACGGCTGAGAATCGCTTCAGACACCACGGTGCCCGGCGGAATGCGCAGCGTGACGATCTCTTCCTCCAGCGCGCGGTATGCCTTATCCGTCAGCGTGTCGGCACGCAGCAGTTCGTTACCGGTCAGACTATCCATCTGGTATCCCTAAAGGTCCGCCAGCCTGATCCAGAACCCGATCGCCAAAGCCACCACCAGGCCACCGGCAACCACCCCCATGCTGGGGGGAAATTGCGTCAACTGGCTGGCGACCAGCAGCCAAAGCACGAAGCACCCGACCGCGATGACGATCCCGCCCACCAGGGACGCGACATTGCGCTTGCGCGGTTCGGCATCGCGGATGGTGATCGCCACGTCCTATTCCCCGGCCATCGCCGCCGTTGGCCGCGCGCCGGAGCGCAATTTCGGCAGGTCACGACGGACGAAGCGGCTGTCGTAGCCATTGAACAGATGTCCCAGAAGCCCGCGGTTCAGATCGCTGGTGCCGAACAGCCAGTCGGAGAACGGATAGGTCAGGTTCATGTTCCGGTTCATCATGATCGCGGTGTTGTGGTGCGCGATATGGTGGCGCCGGATGGTGTTGACGAACGGCAGGTGGCGGATGATGCGGTCGTCGCGGACATGGCAGCACCAGTGAAAGAACTCGTAATTCATGTACATCCCCGCGGCGGTGCACACCACGAACCAACCCGCGTTGGCCGACCAGATTTGCCCCAGGATGGCACCGCCGGCGGCGGCCATCACCAGGAACGCGATCAGCGCATAGGGCGGAAAGAACACGATCCGGTAGTCGCGCGTGGTGTCGTGATACGGCGCCTCCTGGGTGAAGAACTGATGATGCGCCAGCGTATGGCGGTTGTAGATGCCCATGAAGCCGGGCCGTGGCCGGTGCATGACCTGGGCGTGCAGGAACCATTCGAACATGTTCGCCAGGATCACCACCGCCGGCACGACCGCAATCTCCGCCAGCGTCGCCGCATGGATGTGCTGCGCGGCATACCACAGCGCGGCACCGCCAATCAGGTAGATCAGCGCGACGTGGACCAGGCCCGAATAGGCCGGCGCGATTTGCGCGCGATACGCGGTGCGGAAGGCCGCCTGGCGAGGGGACATCATGAGGCCATCTCTCCCTGGAACATCAAACGGTAAACTAACATATCAGTGGTATGTTTCAAGCGCTCAACGCTCGAAGATCCGCCACCCGCCGATAAAAACTACTACGCTCGGCTTCGGCCGCACAGTCGAGTTCAAATGGATTACCACGATCTTGATCAGGAATCCCTGGCCGTTTGTTCCGTGGCCAGATGGATATAGTCCCCGAACCCGGCCTTCGCCCGGAAATGTCCGCCACGTCACTGCATGGCGAACAACGAAAGTTGCGGGGCCGCGATCACGAATTCCTTGATCGCCGTCACAGGCATGGTGATGATGCCCCGCGGCGCGCTGAAAGCGGTGTCCCGCTACGGCACGTGACACGAAATAAGCTGGAAATTGGGATGGGAGGCCGCCGATGCTCACGCTCGAGCAAGCCGTTTGGGTTAAGGATTTCCTCGGCGTCGACGTCGACGACCTGATCGATCCCGCCTCGTTCCAGTCCTCCGCCTCATCGCCGGCTACCGATCAAGCCACCTCCGACGATCAGTTGAACCAGGCGGATGCGAACCCGCCAAACGACACTCCACCAAACGGCACCCCACCAAACGGCACCCCACCAAACGGCACCCAACAAGACGCGGCCCCGCCCGATGCGACACCCGGTGGGGCGCCCGCCGCCGAGACCACGGATGCCGATCCATCACCAGCCACATCGGCCGCCCCCGGTGGCGAAGCCACTGCCCCGGATGCGCTCGCTGTCACCGGCGACGCCGACAAGGTCGGTCTCGTTCCCGTGGTGCCGGTTATCGTCGTCCTCGCGAAGACCTTGGTAAGTGAGCTTACCGCCACGGTATCGATCACCAACAATACCAAGTTCGAACTGACGCTCGACAACTCCAGCCTCAAGCTCGAGAGCGGGGAGTTCAAGTCCGGCCGTCCGAAGGGCCTGCTGAAGGTTGGCGACCCGCCCACGACCTTCGTGGCCAACAGCAAGCCGCTATTGGACGTGCCTATACTGAAGAACCTGTCGATCGGCGGTGTCGAGGGCACGATCCGCTATTTCGTCGGCGACCAGAAGACTGTGCTGTCCTGCCATTTCAACAACCCCAGGTTCATCACCGACCCGCTCGGCACCAACGCGGCGGAGGCCACGATCGTCGGGCCAAACGCCGCGCTGCTCCAGCAGCCAACCGCCACCAAGACCAACGGCGCCGAGGCCGTCTTCACCTTTACCCTCGACGGGAAGGGCGGCGATGGCCCCACCCCGTCCAACGGCGGCGGCGTCACCGCCAGTTGCCGGGTCTCGGTCGTGAACCAGACCCAGCAAACCGTATTCTTGCGCAAGCAGGACAACGCCGCCGGCGGGGACTTCGTGACCAACCCCGCAACCAGCCTCGCGCCGGGTGCAACCACCCAGTTCGTCTACGCGGAGACACCCAACAGCAACAACCACAACTGCCGCGGGACGATGTCATGGGACATCGGCGACCCCAAGCTCGGCGTCTGGAGCATGATGTGGGACAACCAGAAGGGCGCCAAGAACCTGAGCGCCAGCTTTCTGGCCCCCGATGACGGCACCTTCCACACACTGGATCAGATCGACCAGGGCGATGAGAACGTGCCCGTCACCTTCACCCTGTCGGGCGGCGGCGGTGCGAAGCCAGCCGGAAAACCGACCAGTTGCGCGATCCTGGTGAAGAACGCCACCAGCGGAGTGCTGACCCTGACCGGGTCGCAGGCCGAAAGCGGCGCCTTCCAGACCACGCCGCCTGCTACCATCGCTGCCGGCAACTCTGCCCTCGTCACCTTCGCCGGCGCACCGGATAACCCCGCCAAGGGCGCCAAGGGGTCCATGCAGTGGGACGTCGGCGATCCGAAAGCCGCCGCCTGGACCACCTCCTGGAATAACCCCCCTGGCGAAAAGAACACCGTTGACGGCAAGCTTGACCCCGCCAGTGCCGGCTTCAAGTCCGATGCCACAACGGCTGACGGCGATGACGATGTGGCAATGAGCTTTACCGTCTCCGGCGGCACCGCCCCCGTCCCGGTGGTCGATGATGAGTTCGCCCCGCCGCCGAAATCCAAGCAGCCAACCTTGCGCAAGGGCGACGAAAGCCCCGATGGATGGATCGAATACGCCCAGCGCCTGCTCAATAAGAACAAGCTCAACGTCACGGTGAACGGCAAGTTCGACTCCGCTATGGAAGCCAAGGTCAAGACGTTCCAGAAAAATAATGAATGCCAGGCCGACGGTGTGATCGGCAATGAAACCTGGTCCAAGCTGCGTGAAGGCCCGAAGGAGGCTGTGGGAACCGACGGACGCCAGCCGCATTCGTTCGAGCAGAAGAACGCCCAGGCGCGCTTCGTGACCGAACGGGCGGATGTCACCGGGTATGACGCTTCCGACGACTCCTACTTCATGTTCGTCGTCTCCACCGGCGAGCAGCCGATTGACGAGTTCCAGGCGACGCTGAAGGTCACCCAGCCGGACAACACGTCACACACGCACAAATTCAAAATCGGCGCCGCGACTTCGCCGTCTCCGGACGGTCAGGGTAATTTCCATCGGGTTGACGTGCAGAAGTTCAAGCAGGTCTTTGGCCTGAAGCAGGGCGTCGATCCGCTGGACTGTTCAATGGACGCCTATCTCGACAAGGATATCGGCGGAGATCGCCTCACGGGTCCGATCGTGAAGGCACCCTGATTCCAGGCAGCACGAAAGAACAACATGATCAACGCCACACTGACCTGCCTCGTTCGACTTGGGCTGATCGCCGCTGCCTGTCTGCTCGGTCCCACCCTGGCCCATGCCGCCGATAAGCAAGGCTGCAAGGACATTCCTGGGCTCAAACGGTTCAGCGGCTCTTCAATCATGTTGTGCCAGGAGCGGAATTTCGCCGAATATACCCTTCCGACCGGTAGAGTCCTTCACTACGACTACAACAGAAAGAAAGGGGACTACGAACAAAAGGAAGATCTGGAGGGCCGGCTGACCCAGAACGTCTATTCCGTGCCGGCGGGTCCGTCCTCGGCGGAAGTATTCCGCAATTACAAGAACGATCTTGCCGCGGCGGGATTTACCATCCTGTTCGAGGCAAAGCAGGACGAAACCAAGGATCTCGAATCCTTCTTCCAGAACATGGGCCCCGGAGGCCAGCTATTCGGTTACAGCCCCGACGAGGCGCGTTACGCCGCCGCGGTCAAGGACGACGGCGGCAAGAAGACCTATATCGCCCTCTATATGGTCGAGTTCCACGACGGCTACGTCCCGGAGTTCGAGCCGAAGAAGGGACAGGTTTATGTCCGGCTCGATGCGCTCCAGGTGGGCGCACTTTCCAATCAGATGGTCGTCGTCTCGTCCGCGGAAATCGCCAAGGGCCTCGATACTTCAGGAAAGATCGTGCTCTACGGCATTCTGTTTGACTTCAATCAGGCATCCCTGAAGCCCGAATCACGCCCGACGCTCGATGAAATCGGAAAGTTCCTGAAACAGGACCCCGCGAGAAAGCTCTACGTGATCGGTCACACCGACAACGTCGGCGGGTTCGATTCGAATATGCAGCTATCCCAGGCGCGGGCCGCCGCCGTCGCCGCCGACCTGTCCAGGACCTACGGCATCGCCGCCACCAGGCTGAGAGCCAGCGGCGTCGGACTTCAGGCCCCGGTCGCGTCAAACGCCAGCGAAGATGGACGAGCGAAAAACCGGCGCGTGGAACTGCTTCCGCAATAGATCAACAACCCCAGTTTCGGCGCTCGCTGCGTCCATCCCTCACCCCAGCAGCGCCGCCGAGAGCGTCAACCCGGCGGCGAGCGCCAAGGTCATCGCGATGGCCGTCAGATAGAAGACCATCACCACAAGCGCCGTCACCAGCGGTACAAGCAACAAAAGCAGGAAGCCACCCAGCAGCGCCCGGCCTGGGTTCTGGGCAATAAGCTCGAAGTTGATCATGCGCAAGCGCACCCGCCCAACCACCGTGGCACCCTGCGCCTGCAAGCGCTGCACCCTGCGTCCCAGCGCCGGATGCATCGACCTTGTCATGGAGCGGCGGGCGGTGAAGCCTCGCTTCTCCCCCGTTGACGGGCCATGCACGAAACAATACTCCCGCCCCTCGCCGCCTTCCGGCATCGCCGAACCGCCGATGCGCGACAAGGCCCGGGCGAGACCATCAGGATTGCGCGTCAGTTGCACCGCCATCGCATCCGCCACATAGCGCCGGTTCCGGCAGATCATCGCCATCGGCGGCCCAAGGAACAAGGCGGTCCACAAGAACAGCACCAGGCGCAGGATCAGGCTGATCAGAATAAGCGGCAACAGCGGCACCAACAATACTTTGCGCACCTTGACATAGGGAATCACGTTCCAGACCCGGTCCACGTCCGGCATGGTCTCCGCATCCATGCTGCTCTCCAGCGCCTCCAGTGTCTGTGCCACCTTCTCGGGCTTCCTGCGCAAACCGGCCGCGACCAGGACCAGGCCGCCCAACGCCTGCCACGCGGACCAGCGAAACGGCAGGTCGAGGAACGTCACGAAGAAGCCGAATGTCTGGAACACCGCCAGCACGGCGTGCATCAACCGCACATCGCCGGCGCCGACCGATGCGATAAGATGGGCTACCACCCCCGATGTCTCATCGCGGTCGAGTTGATCAAGCAATCCTCTCGTGACCAACAGGCTCGCCCGGCGATGGCCCACGCCCACGGCCGCGGCGTTGATCTCGGGCGAATCGATCAGGAACAGCGAGGGCGTCGGCACGCCCGCCGCTATCGCCATTTCCGCGACGATATTCGTCAGTTGATGCTCTTCCGGGTCACCCTCGTTTGGCGCCCGCGCCCGCATCCGAACAACGAGGTCCCCACCTTCGCCGCGCAGGGAGATCCAGTAGAACACGATCCCGACCAGGCAAGCCGCCACCAGCGCCGGGATGCTGACAGGTGCGAGGCGCAGCAATGGCGGTACAGTCACCCCAAGATCACTGAGATGGTTTACATGATCCAGCGAGTTGATAACCTTCTGGAACAGCCCGTTATACTTGTTGGCCCATTCACCGAGCCACTGGGCAGCGTGCCGAAGGGGCACCGGAAACGCCCCCAGGCGGGCGAGCAGATGAAGTAGGCCGCCACCCGCCAGCAGCAGCATCGGTGTCACCAAGGAACTAAGAACGATCCCCAACCCGCCCACGATCAGCAAGCAAACCCCGGACCACGCCCGCGCGGAGCGGCGCCGGCGCTTCTGCTCATCAAAAAAGCTGATCCGATCCGCGCCGGACAGCAGCGACGACCCGCTCATGTCGATATCAGAACTTTACCGTAACGGGAGCCCGGTCCGCCTCGTCCCCCACGAACAATACCTCGGGGATGAAGGCAAATGTTCCCGCGATCAGATTGCCCGGCACCACCGCGATGGCCGTGTTGTACTCCATCACGCTGTCATTGTAGTTCTGCCGGGCAAACGCGATCCGGTTCTCGGTCGAAGCCAGTTCCTCCTGCAGAGCCATCATGTTTTCGCTCGCTCGCAACTGAGGTATCGCCTCGGCCTGAACAATGAAGGAACGCAGCGACCGATCGAGCGCTCCCTCCGCCGAGGCCCGAGCTTCCACATTGCTGCCCGCGGCAATCGCTTGCTGGCGGGCGCGGGCAATCGTCTCGATGATCCCGCTTTCGTGGGTCATGTAGCCCTTGACGCTTTCAACCAGATTCGGAATCAACTCGTGCCGGCGCCGCAGTTGCACATCAATCTGCGACCAGCCGTTCCTGACGCGGTTTCGTAACGCCACAAGGCGATTATAGGACCATATCAAGTAAACCAGCAGCAGGCCAACGCCTGCCGCGATCCAGATCGCCATGAACCCCTCCGTGTTGCTTCCCGTCGGGGCCAACTCTGCACCATATCATAGCTCTGGCGCATCGGTTTCTTGACGAACCAGTGCAACACATTGTTATTTTGCCGGATTCCTCACGCCGGCGATCGACCGGCGCACGCCCGCGTCAGCCCCGGCTTCCGCGTCCTTTCAGGGTGCGATACCAAGCAATCGTGCCGCCGTTCCACCCAGGATTGCCACCCGCTCGTCGTCGCTCAATCCAGGCGTGTTGAGCACCAGTTCGACTTCCGTACTCGTCCACGGAAACGGATAGTCTGTCCCGATCATGATCTGGCTGGCGCCGGTCTCGGCGATAAGATGACGCAGGGCTTCGGGCGTAAAGACAATTGTATCGAAGTAAAGCTGCCCGTCTCTCAAATACGCTGTCGGACTCTTCTTCGGCAGCGGGCCGACCCGGTCGGGGAACGTCCGGCAGACCGCATCCGAGCGGTTGGCATAGGACGGCAGGAATCCGCCGCCATGCGCGGCACAGATCTTGAGCCCCGGAAAACGATCGAGCGTGCCTTCGAAGATCAGGTGCGATAGCGCGATCGTCGTTTCCAACGGGTTCCCGATCGTGTTGGTCAACAGCCCGCTGCCGTCCAGCCGCCCGCTCGGTTCCAGTTCACGCGTGCCCAGCGGATGCATGAAGACAAGAACGCCCAGCTCCTCGCATTTCGCCCAGAATGGGTGGAATTTCGGGTTGGCCAACTCCTCCCCGGCCACGCTGCCGCCCACGCCCACGCCACGAAATCCCAGTTTCTTCACAGCATACTCGACCTGCTCGGCAGCCAATTCGGGATGCTGCAACGCAGCCGTTGCAAACGCAACAAACCGCTCCGGACTGGCGGCACAGAACTCAACCAGCGTCTCGTTCTGCACCTTGATGAGTTCCGCCGCGGCATCGCGTTCCGCGCGATACCAATACGGATTGATGCTGAGGGCCTCGACATCGATGCCTTGCGCGTCCATCGCCGCAATGCGCCCGCTGGTGTCCGCCATCAGCAATCCCGGCGCCTCCAGCGGATGGTTGATCAATGCCGCCGCGGCTGGAACAATGCAGTGCGCGTGGATATCGATGGTCTTGACCCGCTTGCCGTTGACCACGACTTCTCGCCTCCTCGCCTGCGGCTGGGTTGTTCGCGGCGGCGTCGCACTGGTCATCCCGCAACCGATGAACGCGATGCTCGCCAAGGCACTGCTGATGAGACTTCCGGTAACAGACATTTCCACCCCCACGCCGCTTGCCACGCAAAGCCTAATACGCCACCGCCATCAAGCCAACATCGGAGCCCTGTGAACATGACTGACACACCCGGAACAACTCCGCCAACACCCCGCATCGTGGATGGCCCGGCAATGTCGATCGCCGGCCTCAACGAGCGCTACAGCTTTGAAAACCTCGCCAACCTGCCGGCACAATGGCAGCGCTTCGGCGGCTACTTCGGACACGTGCCCGGGCAGGTCGGGGCGGTGGCATACGGTGTCTGCTACAACACCAGCGACTCAGGCTTTGACTACATCAGCGGGGTTGAAGTCGCTGACTTCGGCGCCTTGCCACCCGAGTTCGCCACGCTGCGGGTGGCGGATCAGCGCTACGCCGTGTTTACCCACACCGGGCACATCTCGGCGGTGCGCGGGACGTTCATGTCCATCTTCAGTGACTGGCTGCCAAAGCTGGGATACCAGCCCGCGAACGCCCCGGTCTTCGAACGTTACGATGAACGTTTCGATCCGCAAACCGACACGGGCAGCTTTGAGATATGGGTTCCGATCAAGACCTGAGGATCAAAAGCGACACACCAGCAGCCAATGTATACAATCAGCAAGCCCCACCCCCGGAACAAGAAATTATTCTTGTGTTACGATGAGTTCTCGCCTATGGTGCGTTTAGAACAAAATACGAACATATCAGGATCATGCACATGTCAGTCACCGAAATCCTTCCGGGTGCAATCCTCGAAACAATCCTCGATCGCCTCACGCCACTCTTCCTCGCCGGCACCGTTACAAACCAGGTCGCCGCGCGCCACGCCGCCATCCAGTTACTCGACGCCTATCATCCGCGGACACCCGACGAACTCCATCTCGCCGCCGCCATCGTCAGCTTCGGTTTTCACGCTCTGGAGGCTCTCACCCAGGCAACCCTGCCGGATCTGCCGCTGGGCAAAATCCTGCGCCTGCGCGGCAGCGCCGTCAGCCTCAGCCGCGAATGCCACAAGGCCCAACGCCGCCTCGCCCAACTCCAGGCCGCAACCCCGGCGGAAACCAGCCCCTCGGACGAAAAATCCACCCAGCAAGAAGTCAGCGCTCGCGACCCGGCCCAAATCGACGCGGCATCAACAGCCAAGGCACAGGCCAACAAGCTGACCTGGACCCAGGCCTACGAGCAGCGGTGCCGGGATAAGCGCATCGCCGCCAGTCTGCAGCGAGCCGAAGCAAGGGTCGCCGCACAAGCGCTGAACCCCATCCCCGCCACCGGTCACTACCCCGCCATGCATCAGACCGCCTGATCCGCCATCGGACCGCCCGCCGGCAAAACAAGCCGCCGCCTCTCTCTTTCCCATCGCCCCCAACCCCCCTACCATGCGGCCATATCCAAAATGGGGGAAACCATGCACTGGACCGATCGCCGCGAACGCTACCGCACCGTCATCGCCGGCACCGCCTGCATCCACCCCGGCTCGGTTTACGATGCAATCTCCGCCCGCATCGCCGAGGAACTCGGGTTCGAGGTCGGCATGTTCGCCGGCTCCATCGCCTCCTTCACCGTGCTCGGTGCCCCCGACCTGATCGTGCTGACGCTGACCGAGTTCGCCGCGCAGGCCTACCGCATCAACCGCGCCGGCAAACTGCCGCTGATGGTCGATGCCGACCACGGCTACGGCAATGCGCTCAACGTCATGCGCACCGTCCAGGAACTGGAAACCGCCGGCGTCGCCGCGCTGATGATCGAGGATACGCTGCTGCCCCGCGCCTTCGGTGAGAAAAAGCCGACGGTCATCTCCATGGAGGAAGGCATCGGCAAGATGCGCGCCGCACTCGCCGCGCGGGAGGACAAGGCACTGACGATCATCGGCCGCACCAGTTCGCCGTCCATCACCGGTCTGGCCGACGGAATCAAGCGCCTGAAGGCATACGAGGCAACCGGCGTCGATGCCCTGTTCATCGCCGGCGGCCTGACCCGCTCAGACCTCGACGCCATCGCCGCGGAAGTGAAAATCCCGCTGATGCTGGGCGGCGTGTCCGGCGACCTCCAGGACAAGGAATATCTCGCAAGCCGCGGCGTGCGCATCGCACTGCAAGGACACCAGCCGTTCTCCGCCGCGGTCAAGGCGACCTACGACACCCTGAAGGCGCTGCGGGACGGAACAAAACCCTCCGCACTGCAAGGCGTCGCCTCGTCCGAGATGATGGCCCGCGTCACGCGCGAGGGCGACTACAAAAGCTGGACCGAGAAGTTCCTCGGCTGAGACAGGACATGCCATTCCCGCGAATAAAAGCCGCCTCAGGGCCTCGCCAGGCCAGGGCTGACCAATGACCATCCTGTCCGGCAAAGCCCGCCTCGCCGGGATTACCGGCTGGCCGGTCAGCCATTCCCGCTCCCCCCAATTGCACGGATTTTGGCTGGATCGGTATGGCATCGACGGCGCCTACCTGCCCTTGCCGATCGATCCCGCGCACTTTTCGGCGGCCATCCGGGGCCTGATGTTCGCCGGATTCGCCGGGGTGAACTGCACCATTCCACACAAAGTAGCCGCCTTCGAGGTCTGCGACGTGGTTGATCCGTCGGCACACCGTGCCGGCGCCGTGAATACCTTGGTGTTTGAGAACGGCCGCATTATCGGCAGCAACACCGACGGCTGGGGCTTTATCGAAAGCCTCCGCGCCAGCGGCATCGATCCCGCCGCCGGCCCCGCCCTCATCATCGGCGCGGGCGGTTCAGCACGCGCCATCGCGGCCGTGCTGCTGGACCTCGGCATTCCCGTCATGCTCACGAACCGAACCCACGAGAATGCTGAACGCCTTGCCCGGGAACTGCCCGGCCTGCTTGTCATCGACTGGAACAAGCGCGACGATGCCCTCGCGGATGTCGCGCTCCTGGTCAACACCACGCCGCTCGGCATGGAAGGCCAGCTTCCGTTGCCGATCAATCTGGACCGCGCCGCGCCCGGACTGACCGTGTCCGACATCGTCTATGTGCCCCTGCGGACGCCGCTCCTGGCCGCCGCCGCTGCCCGCGACCTTCGCTGTGTCGGCGGCCTGGGCATGCTGCTCTATCAGGCGGTCCCCGGCTTCCGCGCCTGGTTCGGCGTCGAACCTGCCGTTGACGACGCGCTCCGCCGCTTCGTCGCAGCCGACCTGCTGCCCGCGTGAGGCCGCCGCTTTGCGAGTAATCGGCCTCACCGGCGGCATCGGCATGGGAAAATCCACCGCGGCCGCGGCCTTCCGTCGCGCCCGAATTCCGGTTTTCGACGCCGATCTCGCGGTCCACCGGATGCAGGCCAAAGGCGGCCGCGCGGTCAAGGCAATCGAAGCGGTATTCCCCGGAACCACCACCAATGGTGCGGTCAACCGCACCGCGCTACGCCAGGCGGTGCTCGCCAACCGCACCGCCCTGACCACGCTGGAGCATATTCTGCACCCGATGGTCGAAGCCGAGGAACGCACCTTCGTCGGCCGCGCGCGCCGCGCCGGAAGCCGCGCCGTGGTACTGGATATTCCGCTGTTGTTTGAGACCAGGGGCGACAAGCGGGTCGACACCGTCGTGGTCGTTTCGGCGCCACGTGCCATCCAGATCCAACGCGTCGCCAAGCGTCGCGGCATGAGCAAGGCGGATGTCCAGGCGGTTATCGCGCGCCAGATGCCGGACCAGGAAAAACGCCGCCGAGCCGACCTCGTGGTCAAGACCGGGCTCTCCCGCAATCACACCTTGCGAATCCTCACCCGATTCATCCAAAAACTCCGTGCATGATTCGCAGCGTTTTATTCGATACGGAAACGACCGGGCTGGATCCGTTGAACGGCGATCGCGTCATCGAGGTGGCGGCGCTCGAATTGCTGAACGACCTGCCCACCGGCAAGCACTTCCACGCCCTGATCGATCCGCGGCGCGATGTCCCGGCGGAGGCCACGCGGGTCCACGGCTTCACCAATGGCGACCTTGTCGGCAAACCGATCTTTGCCGATATCGCCGGGCCGCTGGCGGAATTCTTCGCCGACAGCAAGCTGATCGCGCACAACGCGCCGTTCGACTTCGGTTTCCTGGACATGGAGTTCGGCCGCGCCAACCTGCCGCCGTTGAGCCGCGATCGCATGATCAACTCACTGTCGCTGGCGAAAATCCGCTTTCCTGGAATGCCGAACAGCCTGGACGCACTATGCCGGCGGTTCGCGATCGATCTGTCGGCCCGTACCAGCCACAATGCGCTGCTCGACTGCAAATTGCTCGCCGAGGTCTATGTCGAGCTTACCGGCGGCCGTCAGCGCGGACTGTCGCTGGCGGCGCAGGATTCACGTGGCCCCGTCACCGTCTACGTCCACACCGGTCCACGCACGCCACACCCGATCCTGCCCACCGACGCCGAACTGGCCGCCCATGCCGCCTTCCTGACCCGGATCAAGGAGCCTGTCTGGCTGGCCGCCTGAACAAAACCACGCGGCCCACCTTCAGGTCCCGATCATCCGGTCCAGCCCGTCAGGCCCAGTGACCCTCGCGCCAAACCCACCCGCCGCCTTGCTGCTGCCATTGGCCGGGCACCCAAGCCGTCGCGCCCGCGGGTACCGCAACATACTGCCCGCTTTGCCAACTCCATGGATTGCCGCCAATCCCGGTATAACGCCAGTGCCCCGGCTGCCAGACCGTCGGCGACGCGCTCACCGGCGGCGGGGGAACAAGCTCGGACATCGGCGGTGGCGGCGGCATCGGTGCCATGGGCACCACCGTCGTTGGCGCCGGCTGCACGATGACCTGCGTGCTCGGTGGCGGCGGACTGCTGCACCCGGCCAAGCCAGCCGCAACCGGAACAATCAGCGGCAAAAAATGGATTACGCGCATCGAATACTCCATCAAGGGAGGGAACTGGCACGGCAGACCGATCGGGATCGCCGACGGTCTCCTGCTCAAGCCGAAAATCCCGCCGGACCGCCGCCGCGGCCCAGGCTCGCATGGGCCGCGCTAGCTGCTGCGCCAGCGGCCTTCAACCCAGACGTAGCCGCCGCTTGGCTGCTGCGCCCAATGCCCCGGCTCCCACACCGCGGCAGCCTGCGGAGCCTGCACGTAACGGCCCTCCACCCAGGCCCAGTTGCTGCCGTTCCATGCCCAGTGGCCGGCTTGCCAACTCATTGTCTGGGTCGTGGCGGGCGGCGGCGGCGGCATCGTCTCGACACGCGGCGGCGGCGGCGCACTTGGCGCAATAATGACTGTCGAATTCTGCGCCGACACCGACACAGCAAAACCGACCGTCGCGACTGCCGCGAGAGCAGATCTTCGCAAATGGCGGAAGTATATGTGTTGCATTAGACCCTCCTGCTTTATCAGCATTTGGTGCACCGCAGTAATGCGATGCAAAGACCGCCTGTGGGCAGGCAGAACTCCAAACTAGATGGGGTTTGCATCGTTCCCAATTCCACTGGCCCCCGGATCACAATTCATTGATGATCCGATAGGACACGCGGATGAATAAGGACGTCCGGGCAAAAATGCCGCTCTGCATCAGGTATCAAACGGCAGGCTCGCAAAGCCCGTTTCAACAAAAATGGCGCGGACCAATGCGGCCCGCGCCATTTGGCAAATCCCGATCGAGTAGGATCAGGCGCTCTTTTTCATGATCTCGTCAGCAACATTCCGGGGCACCGGATCGTAGTGATGGAACTGCATGGTGAACGAGGCGCGGCCCTTGGTCATGCTCCTCAAGTGAGAGATGTAGCCGAACATCTCCTTCAGCGGCACATGCGCCCGCACGATCACCGTGGACCCCGAACTCTCCTGGTTCTGGATCATGCCGCGGCGACGGTTCAGGTCACCGACGACGTCACCCACGTGATCCTGCGGCGTGGTGACTTCCACGTCCATGATCGGCTCCAGGATGATCGGCGTGGCGTTCTTCATGCCCTCGCGGAAGCAGGCCTTGGCGGCGATTTCGAACGCCAGCGCGGACGAGTCGACGTCATGGTACTTGCCGTCGATCAGCGTGTACTTGAAGTCCACCGTCGGGAACCCGGCCAGCACGCCGGTATCGGCCTGCACCTTGATGCCCTTTTCCACCGCCGGGATGTATTCCTTCGGCACCGAACCGCCGACCACCTTGTTCTCGAACACGATGCCGGTGTTCCGCTCCAGCGGCTCGAAGATGATCTTGACCTCGGCGTACTGGCCCGACCCGCCAGACTGTTTCTTGTGCGTATAAGTTTCGGTATGCGCCTTGGAAATCGTCTCGCGATACGCCACCTGAGGCGCACCGATGTTGCAATCGACCCCATATTCACGGCGCAGCCGGTCGATGATGATTTCCAGATGCAGCTCGCCCATGCCGGACAGGATGGTCTGGCCGGTCTCCTGGTCGGTGCGCAGCCGCAAGGACGGGTCTTCGCCGGCCAGCTTCTGCAGCCCGAGCGTCATCTTCTCGACCGCCTCCTTGGTCCGCGGCTCGACCGAGATGTCGATCACCGGCACCGGGAAAGCCATCCGCTCCAGAATCACCGGATCATCGGCGGACGCCAGCGTATCGCCGGTGCCGGTGTCCTTCAGCCCGACGAAGGCGGCAATGTCGCCGGCCTCGACTTCCTTGATCTCCGCGCGCTTGTCGGCGTGCATCTGGAACATCCGTCCAATGCGCTCACGATGATCCTTCGTGGTGTTCATCACCGTGTCGCCCGACTTCAGCGTGCCCGAATAGACCCGGACGAAGGTCAGCGTGCCGTACTTGTCGTTGATGATCTTGAACGCCAGGCCAGAGAACGGCGCCTTTGGGTCAGCCTTGATCCGCCGGCGGTTGGCGATGTGATCCTCGTCGTCGCCCTCTTCGACCGCAACCGCAATGCCGGGCACGTCGATCGGCGACGGCAGGTAGTCGATCACCGCATCCAGCAGCGGCTGCACGCCCTTGTTCTTGAACGCCGTGCCGCACAGCACCGGGCGGAACGTGCCGTCGATGGTGCCGCGCTTGATGCAGCGCTTCATCGTCTCGATGGACACGTCACCCTTGTCGAAATACTCCTCCATCGCCTTCTCATCGACCGAAAGCGCCGTGTCGAGCAGCGTCTGGCGGTGCGTCGCCACCAGTTCCGCCATGTTCGCGGGGATGTCCTCGTAGTGATATTTCGCGCCAAGCTCGCCGCCTTCCCAGATGATGGCTTTCATCTCGACCAGGTCAACGACGCCCAGAAAGCCGTCCTCTTCACCAATCGGAAGCTGCAGCGGCAGGGCTACGATATCCAGCTTCTCCAGCAAGGTGTCGAACGCGCGATAGAAGTCCGCCCCCGTCCGGTCCAGCTTGTTGATGAAGATAATGCGCGGCACGTTGTAGCGGTCGGCCAGGCGCCAGTTCGTCTCCGACTGCGGCTGCACGCCGGCAACGCCCTCGATGATGAAGATCGCGCCGTCCAGCACGCGCAGGCTGCGGTTCACTTCGATGTTGAAGTCGATATGGCCCGGCGTGTCGATGATGTTGATGCGCGTGTCCTTCCACTCGCACGTCACCGCGGCGGAGGTGATGGTGATCCCACGCTCCCGCTCCTGGTCCATATAGTCAGTCGTGGTATTGCCGTCGTGCACCTCACCAATCTTGTGAGACACACCCGTGTAATACAAAATCCGCTCGGTCGTGGTGGTCTTGCCGGCATCGATATGCGCGGTGATTCCAATGTTTCTAATTTTATCGAGCGGCGTAACAGACACGGCAAAACCTCCTACCATCGAGCAACAGGGCGGGCATATCAGAAAGGGCGCGTGATCCATTACTGGATCCGGGGACTACCCCGCGCGCCCGCCCTCGGTGCCGGCCGAACGCTCGGCCGGTTATGTAGTGCGGGAAATGCGACAGCGCGCGCATTTTTGCAAGTGCGAATTCAGTCCCGCCGCGGCGAACCAGCGATTACCAGGGTGCATGCCTGCACCGGCCGTCACCACGAACATACACGATTTATGACATTCCGACACAGGCCGGGCGCCTAGATTGGCCGCCATGGACACGCGCACCGCTCAGGCTCTCATCAGGTTTGGCCTCGGCCGCCGCGGCGGCGAACCGCTTCCGCCGGACC
Source organism: uncultured Alphaproteobacteria bacterium (assembly GCA_963792345.1). Taxonomy (GTDB): domain Bacteria; phylum Pseudomonadota; class Alphaproteobacteria; order Acetobacterales; family Acetobacteraceae; genus Rhodopila. Next base: position 114,451 of record CAWBVV010000005.1, on the reverse strand, counting down.
CGGCCGCCTGGCTGCTGGACCAACTTCATCAGCCCGACCCGGCCAGGTCGGACGATCCCGCGAGCACGGCGAAGGGCCTGGTGGCCTTGCGTGAAGATCGAGAGACCAAGCCGCCCCCTGGCGAATCCCGCGTGGCGGCCCTGTTCAAGTCTGAATCCGCCGCGCACCTGGCGAACGCGGTAACCACCCCTGCCCCGTTTCGCGAGCGCCTGGTCTGGTTCTGGTCCAACCACTTCGTCATCTCGCGGCGCCAGGGCCCCTGCGCCGCAGTCGCCGGCGCCTTCGTCGAGGAAGCAATCCGCCCGCATGTGACCGGACGATTCAGCGACATGGTGCTTGCGGTCATGCGCCATCCGGCGATGCTGCTGTACCTCGACAACGCCGGTTCATTCGGCCCCAACAGTCCGCTCGGACAGCGCGCCCATCGCGGCCTGAACGAGAACCTGGCTCGCGAATGCATGGAATTGCACACAGTCAGCCCGATGGCCGGCTACACCCAGGCCGACGTGACATCGTTCGCCAGGATCCTCACCGGCTGGTCGGTTGACCTGAAGGCTGAACCGCCCGGATTCCGCTATCGTCCACTCGCCCATGAGCCCGGCGCGCAAACGCTGATGCAGCAGCAATTCCCGCCAGACGAGGCCGGCGGAGTGGCCGCGCTGGCCTTCCTGTCCAACCATCCAGCGACCCACCGTTTCCTTGCCACCAAACTGGTGCGCCATTTTGTCGCCGACGACCCGCCGCCGGACGCGGTGCGTACGATCGAGGCCGTGCTGCGCGACACCAAGGGCGACCTGGGCGCGGCCTCGGCGGCATTGGTAAGGCTCGATGCCGCCTGGCAGCCGGGAACCAAGCTGCGCACACCACAGGATTACCTGATCGCCAGCGTTCGCTCGCTGGACGTTCCGCCCGGCAACATTCCTAACATGATGGGCATTCTCGCGGCTTTGGGACAGCCGTTGTGGACCGCGCCGGCGCCAAATGGCTGGCCTGATCGTGCAGCGGACTGGGCTGCTCCGGAGGCGATCCTGCGCCGGATCGACTGGGCGAGCGTGTTCGCCGGCCGCATTGGGACCCGCGATGTGGTGGAGGTCGCCGACACCAACCTGGGCCCCCTGCTCCGGCCGGAAACACGCGAGGCCGTCCGCCGCGCCGGGTCCCGCCGCGAGGGCATGACGTTGCTGCTGTCCAGTCCCGAATTCCAGAGGCGTTGATTCCATGAAACTCACCCGCCGCACCGCCTTGCTGGGTCTCGCTACCAGTGCATCCATTGGACGCGTCACATTGGCACTCGCCGGCGCGCCGACCGACAAGCGTCTGGTGGTGGTCATCCTGCGCGGCGCTCTGGATGGCATGTCCGCCGTCGTGCCCTATGGCGATCCCGAACTGGCCGGGTTGCGCGGCGAAATCATACCGCCCGCGCCCGGACAGGACGGCGGCATGCTCGATCTCGGCGGCTTCTTCGGCCTGCATCCCGCGCTGGCCGGCATGCATGACATGTACAAGGCAAATCAGGCGCTGATCGTCCACGCCGTCGCCGGGTCCTACCGCGTGCGCAGCCATTTCGAGGCGCAGGATTATCTCGAATCAGGGGCCGACCACCGCATGACCAGCGGCTGGCTCAACCGGGCGGTCGGCGCGATGCCGGCGATGAAGACCGCACGGCCCGAGGGCGAGGCGCTCGCGGTTGGCGTCTCGGTGCCGCTTTTGCTGCGCGGACCGGCGAGTGTGACGAATTGGGCGCCGCATGGCTTCGCCCAGCCTGCGCCGGATCTATATTCAACGATCGCCATGCTGAACCAACATGATCCGGTCACCGGGCCGGCAATCACCGAAGGACTGCGCGCGCGCGGGTTCAACGCCTCGGTGCTGGCCGGCGAGGAGGAGCCAAAGGACAAAAATGCCTTCCCGGCCCTGGCCCACTCCGCGGGCGAGATGTTGCGCGCGCCGGACGGCCCGCGCATCGCGGCACTGGAAATCGGCGGCTGGGACACCCACACCGCCCAAACCCGGCGGCTGGCCGCCCCGCTGAAACAACTCGATGCCGGGCTGATGGCGCTGAAGACGGCCCTGGGTCCGGCATGGGCACAGACAGCGGTGCTGGTAATGACCGAGTTCGGGCGCACCGCCAGGGTCAACGGCACCCAGGGCACGGATCACGGCACCGGCACGGTCGCCTTCGTCGTAGGCGGGGCGGTCGCCGGTGGCCGCGTGATGGCAACATGGCCCGGTCTCGGTTCGGGGCAGCTTTTCGAGAATCGTGACCTTGCACCGACCACCGATCTCCGCGCGGTCGCAAAGGGACTATTGGCCGTCCATTTCAATCTGGGCGTGGCTGACCTGGCCCGCATATTCCCCGGCAGCGACGGCATCGAGGCGCTGTCAGGGCTGGTGCGCACCTGACCAACCCCGAACCATGGCCATGGTTGCAGCCTCGCGGCACCGGCGGTATCTCCGACCCCAACAAGAATTGGGGGAAGCGACATGTCCGCGGGGAAATGGTCAGCCATTGCCTTGATCTCACTGCTGCTGACGCCGCTGCCGCATCAGGCGCGGGCAGAGGCCGACACAGTCCGGATCGCTCAACCCTATGGGCTGGTATATCTGCCCAGCTACATCGTCGTCGACCGCCATATGATCGAGCAGCGTGCCGCGGACGCGGGTCTCGGCGCGGTCAAGGTGACGCTGACGCGCCTGGCCAGCGGACCGGCCGGAAGCGACATGATCCTGGCCGGCGATGCCGACCTCGCGATGGGCGGCTTCGGTCCCGCGCTCACCCTGTGGGACAAAACGCGCGGCACCCAGAAGGTGCGCGGGATGATGCCGTTATGCAGTTCGCCGCTGCTGCTGATCAGCACCGATCCGCGCATTCACAGCCTGAAGGACTTCACCGACAAGGACCGTATCGCGGTCAGCGCGATCAAGGTGACCGACCAGGCGATCACCCTGCAGATGGCCGCTGCCAAGGAATGGGGCTGGGATGCGCGCTTCCGGCTCGATCCGCTGACGGTCTCGATGTCTAATCCCGACGGCCAGGCCGCATTGCTGGGCGGCCTCAGCGAGGTCCGCAACCATGCGACCATCATTCCCTTCTCGGTCGCCGAACTGGAGTCAGGCAAGGCGCATCTGGTACTGTCCTCGGATGACGTGATGGAGCCAGGGACGACCTCCGTGGTCGTTTATGCCTCGGCACGGTTCCACGACCCCAACCCCAAGCTGTACGCCGCGACGGCACAGGCGTTCGAGGACGCGATCGACTGGATCAACACCCATCCGCACGAGGCTGCCGGGATCTACCTTGCGCGGGAGCCGAACAAGCAGGGGCTCGACTGGATCGAGAAGATGATCCGCGACCCGGCGCTTATTCGCTACAGCGCGACGCCGCGGGGCATGCAGGCCCATGCCGACTTCATGCACGACGTCGGAACCCTCAAGACGAAGGCGGAAAGCTGGAAAGACCTGTTCTGGGAGAACATGGCGACAAAGGACGGTAGCTGAGCGTCCGCCGCATCTTCACGGCTCTGACCCTTCGATCATCAAGTGAAAGTCAACCACAGTAAAGTGCGCATGCCGCACCCGATCGATACAATGATCTCCAGAAACTCGTCCGAGCGACGGAAATGGAAATATTCGCGAACACCATTATGTTCTTTGGGATTTCATAATGATTACTCCGAAGCCTGTCGTGCTCCTGATAGCGCGCGATACAAGCATCGACCGGTTGGTCAAGCTCCTGAAGTTGGTCTGAAGTCTAGGCAGCCGCCCGCGCGAGGTCGCCGGCGTCGGACAAGTTCGCCAGGTCCCAGGTTTGCGTGATCAGCGCGTGCGTCCGCGACGCGCCCAGCACCGGCGCGGCCATGCCGGCGAATTTCACTTCAAGCTCCTTGTTTGTCATCGGCCGCGCCGCGCTGCCAATGCCGTGCTGTACATTACTGGAGTAGCGCCGCCCGTCGGTCATGGTGACGGTTACTTCGGCGGAGTCGGGCGCGCGTGCCGGATCGAGCGTTGCATTGATCCGATCCTGGAACGCCATCAGTGCCGGGTCCTTGACTGCCGTTTCGGTGTCCATATCCTGAATCCGGGCGGTGCCGCGGATAAAGCAGACGGCGGTCCAGTGGTGCAGGCTGACGTGGGCCTGCATCTCGTCCTTCGGATTACGGTTGTTGCACAGTGCCATTGCGCCGGGAGACGCGGCTATCGCCACGGTGGCGATCTGTGCCGGATCGAGTGCGTGCTTCGCCCTAAGATCGAGGCAGGCATCGATGATCGGATGAATGACGATGCCGCATGGGTATGGCTTGTAAGTATTGCGCAGGATTTCAAACCGCTCGCCGAGGGCGCCGGTCAACGCGTCGAGGTCGGGCGTTTCGCAGAACACGCTCAGATAGCCGTAGCGCCCCTCCAGCGAGGCTGGGGAGGCGGTGAAACCAGCCTGTGCCAGCAGCGCCGCCCGCAGGCCTGTCTGGGCCGCCTGGGCGGGCATCAGGGGCGTACACAGGCTGCCGTGCATCGCCCGGAAGCCGGCCGCCTGGGACAGGGCGATGCCGATGGCGGTGCGCATCCCTTGCATGTCGAGGCCCAGCAGGCTGCCGGAAGCGACGGCGGCACCGATTCCGCCGGTGATGCCGGTGCCGGACCAGGCCATCGATCCCTTCGCCGGCGGGATGGTTAAGGCCTTGCATAGCCGGCACTCCAATTCGACCCCCAAGGCGAAGGCCGCCAGGAACGCCTGTCCGGAAACCGGCTTGAGTTCGGCGAGTGCCAGCGCCGCGGCGGCGACCGGGCCGCTGGGGTGCACCACGGCTTGTTCGTGGGTGTCGTCGAAGCTGTAGATACTCGACGCCAGACAGTTGATCAGCGCGGCGTGCAGCGCATCGGTCCCGCGCCCGCGGCCGATCAATGTTGCCTTGCCTGGTCCAGTAAAGCCGGAAAGTGCGGAATCGGCGGTATCCACCCCGTGATGGCGGGCCCCGCCCAGCATGCAGCCTAAAATATTAAAGACCGACCTGAGTGCTTCCTGCCGCACCGGTTCCGGCAGGTCGCGGTATCTCGCTTCTGCCGCGTATGTGGCAAGCACCGTGGTAACGGGATTGTCCATGAGCTATTTCCCTGTATTTAGAGCGTGGGCTGTTCCGCAATGTCGACGATGTGCGACGGCGATTGGAAAAAACGGCCGTGTTTGGAGTTCGAACCATTGGCAAGTCGGGTGGACGGCGCGCGGACTGCTTGAACGTGGGATACTTGAATGCGGGCGGCCTAGAGGGAGCGGGTTGCACCGCCATCGATATCGATGATGGAGCCTTGGATAAAGCCGGCCTTCGCCGAAGCAAGATAGGCGACCAGTGTAGCAACCTCCTCGGGGCGCCCAACTCGGGTCGTGCCGTGCGAGGACACCAGAAACGTCATTGCCTGCTCATGGGTCAGACCTCGGTCACGCATGACCCGTTCGACGTTTCGGCTGAAACGGTCGGTTTCGATCAGTCCAGGGTTGATTGCATTGACCCGAACATCTTGAGGAACTCCGATATCCGCCATTGCTTTGGTAAAATTAAGCAGAGCGACGTTGACTGACCCGCCGATGGTGAATTCGGCGGAGCCGGCGCGCGAGCCGATTCCGACGATATTGACGATACTGCCTTTGGTTTCACGCAGGTGAGGCCATGCGGCGCGGGTCATTCTCACGTAACCGTGAAATTTCAGTGCAAATCCGTCCTGCCAGTCTTCTTCGCTCAATGTAAAGAAATCGGCTCGTTTAGTGGCACCCGCGTTGTTGACGAGCAGGTCGATTCGTCCGAACTGTGCGACTGCTTGCGCAATGGCTTGAGGAGATGCGTCTGGGTTGCGCAGATCGTTGGAAACGACGCAGACGCTGATATTCGCTAATTTGCGAAGATTGTCAGCGACCTGCCGCAATTTCTCCTGGTCGCGGGCGACGAGGCAAAGATGCATACCCTCTCTGGCGAGTTCAGTTGCGATGGCGGCGCCGATACCCCTGTTGGCACCGGTTACCACTGCAACTTTTCCATTTAGTCCGAGTTCCATTTGGGGGTCCTCCCGCTGATTTTGCTCAATCATGCAACCGAAGTGCCCAGGCCGCAAATCGCGATGCTGCTTGCTTGACGTAGATTGGTGAGAAAAATGTACAAAAGACTATAGCGCCATTCGGCATGCAGACCTATATTGCGCGAGTTGAGTTGCAGGAAAGAAATATATGCCAGAGGATGTGTTGGGCTTGACGGCTCAGATCGTAAGCGCTCACGTGACAAAGAATCCGGTTTCGGTGGAAGACCTGCCGGGTCTGATTCGGGAGGTTTACAAGACGTTGGCCAGTGTCGGCGAGGTTGCCGCACCAGTGGAAGCCGCGAAGCCGGCGGTCCCTGTCACCAAGTCAGTGTTCCCGGATTACGTGGTCTGCCTTGAGGACGGTAAGCAGATGACGATGCTGAAACGGCATCTGATGACCGAGCATAACCTTACGGTTGATCAGTATCGGGCCAAGTGGGGATTGCCATCGAGTTATCCGATGGTTGCTCCGAACTATGCCGAGACGCGTTCCACGCTCGCCAAGAAGATGGGGCTTGGCCGCAGCCGTAGTGTCGCGCCGCCGCCGAAGAAGGCTGGCCGCAAGCCTGGCCGCAAGGCTGGCGCCCGCTGATACGAGAGCGTAATTACGATTTTTTAAAATGAAAAGTGAAACTGATCTTAGCGCCGCCGCAAATGGCAGGAGCGGCGCTTCTTTAGTCTGAAAGTGCGTCAGGCCGTGATTGCTTCACCAGAAGCAGTCACGCTTTCGTAGTCGTTTTTTGTCGTGGAAAACTTTTCGCACAAAATTTCAGGCTCCAATTGAATTTCAGGCTCCAATTGAATTTCAGGCTCCAATGGAAAGTGCGGCCAATTGTGGATGTCGAGCATGTTCCCTACTATTGGCCTTTGAAGCCGCGTGGCTTCCGCTTCTCCTTGAAGGCCAGGGCCGCCTCATGAAAATCCTCCGTCAAGTATAACCGCATCGGTGCCTGTTGAAACGCTGCCTCCTTCGCATAGCGATCGAGGAACCAGCGGCGGGCGCGAACGGTCGCCCGGACAGACAAAGGTGGATTCGCCGCGACGGCCTGAGCCAGTGACATCGCGACCTCCATGACTTTATTCTTTGGGGCAAGGCGGCTTATCAAATTCGCCGCCAATGCTTCCTCCGCGCTGAAATATCGGCCGGTTAAAGATACTTCATCACCGAACGCCCCTGCCCCACGAAAATGAAACTGCGCCCAGTGCTTTGCCGCGCCCAGACCGCGGGAGGTTTCAGTCAATTGAAATTGGGTGCCAGCCTCCGCGACTATCAGGTCGCAGTCGAGGACCATCCCCAATCCGAGACCCAGCACATAGCCATGTACAGCAGCGACCACGGGCTTCCAGTTGACCGACTGAAACAACAGGTCAGCGGCATTGGCGCCGTGTCCCTGTGGACCTCCCAGGCGTTCGAATTCTTCGCGCGGGCGCAGTTGCCGCTGATGAACATCAGCACCACTACAGAACGCTCGGCCGCGCCCGCACAGGATGGCTACGCGAGCCTGCACATCGGTATCGAAGCGACGGAACGCCGCCATCAACTGGCGCACCACTTCGTCGCTGACAGCGTTCAGTTTTTCTGGCCGGTTCAGGGCAATGGTCGCGATGTGATCCTGGCAATCATACTCGACATACTGTCTCTCATCCGAACTGCTCATGCGGTCCTCCCTGGTGTTGATTGGCATTGCTGCTAGCGTAGCCGCCTCAAGTGGAACTGCAACTCGGCTGAGCGGCGACGGGGAATAGGAACGAACGCGATGAAACACGGCAAAATAGGCCTCGAGACGATGGGGGACGTCGCGGTCATGACGTTGAACGACCCAAGCGTGCTGAATGCTTTCGGTTCGAAGCTGCGTGAGGACATGTCGGCGGCGATGGATCGTATCGAGGGCGGCCCGGCCCGCTGCCTGGTGATCACCGGTGCCGGGCGGGCTTTCTGCTCCGGGGCGAACCTGAACGACCCTGATCGTCCGCCGCGCGACCGTGCGGCGGAAGCGCGAGGTGAGGCGAAAAGCGACCTTGAATCATCGGTACAACCCGATGTTCATGCGTCTGCGCGGGCTTGCCATTCCGGTCGTCACGGCTATCAACGGAATGGCCGCGGGTGCGGGCATGAGCCTGGCGTTGACCGGCGATATCCGCATTGCCGCGCGGTCGGCATCGTTCCTGCAGGCGTTTGCCCGGATCGGCCTTGTGCCGGACTGCGGATCTTCATGGTTGTTGCCTCGGCTGATCGGCATGGCCCGGGCAATGGAATTATCGCTTCTGGCTGAACGTCTTCCTGCCGAAACGGCGCTGGCGTGGGGGCTGGTCAACCGTCTGGAAGACGATGCCGTCCTGTTGCCGAAAGCTATGGAAGTGGCGCACGGCCTTGCCGCGGGGCCGCGCTCGATCGGGCTGATCCGGCAGATGTACTGGCAGGCAATGGACAACAGCTATAGCGAACAACTCGACCTGGAGGCGAAGCTGCAAAGCCAGGCTGGGATGACCCTCGACTTCGAGGAAGGCGTAGCGGCATTCCGGGAAAAGCGCCCGGCCAGGTTCAGCGGGCGCTAGATCCAATATCCAGGCTGACGGGAGCATCCGCCGGGCGTGGTGGACCTCGAACAGCTTGCAGCAAGGAGACGGGCACAATGCGATTGGGTATCGTAACCATTCCCCAGGCGGCTGAGGTCGGACCTGGCGTCGTCGAACACGTCGTTACCATAGCGCGTCAGGTGGAAGCGCTGGGCTTTCATGGGCTGTGGGTAACCGACGCCTTCGCGCGCGGCAAACCGACGCTTGATCCGCTGATCCTGCTGGGTGCGCTGGCCACACAGACCTCGCGGATCGAGCTGGGCACATGCGTTGTGCAGGTGCCGCTGCGCCACCCGGTCGAGCATGCGCACCGGGCGCTGACCCTGATGGCGCTGTCGCAGGGGCGGTTCCGGTTCGGTGTCGGCAGCGGCTCCACCAAGCACGATTTCGATGCGGTGCAGGTCGATTACGATGCGCGCTTCAAGCTGTTGACAGCCTACCTGGAGGTCATGCGGCGGGTCTGGGCGGGGGAGGCAGTCCATGGCCCGGCGCTGTCCGTCTGGCCCGGCACCGAAGGGGGCCCGCCGGTGCTGCTGGGGGCGTGGCGCAGCGAGCGGTGGATCAACCTTTCAGCACGGGTTCTGCAGGGCTGGATTGCCTCGGGCATCCATACGTCGTGGGAGGACCTGGCGATCGGGGTGAAGATGTTTCGCGACGCCGGCGGCAAACGCGCTGTCCTGGCCAACATCTTTACTGACTTTCGCGATTCCCCCGCCAACCTTCCGATCAGTCACACGCCGAAGATCTCGTTGTTCTGCTCGCCGCGCGAGGCCAGGGACCGGCTGCGGCGACTCGAGGACCTGGGTATCGACGACGCGCTTCTGGTGGTGCCTTCGGGGGATCCCGGGCAGTTGGAGACGATCGCGGGGCTTATGGGATAACCGGGGACCGCCGGGGCGGGAACTAGGCTTCCCGGCGCTGGGATGCGTGCCAGGGGAGGCATCGGCGCTCCAGCATGGTCATTGCCCAGAACAGCACAATGCCCGCTGCACCCAGAAGGATGTTCGCAGCGAAGATCTGCGCCGTCTCGAACGTGCCCTGGGCGGTGAGAATGATATATCCCAGGCCGTGGTCGGAGGCGACGAACTCGCCGACGATCGTGCCTACCAGTGCAAGTGAAATGCCGACCTTCATGCCGGCGAAGATGCTGGGCAGCGCGGTCGGCAGCCGAATACGCCAGAACTGCGCCAACTGGCTCGCCCGCATGCTGCTTGCCAGATCCAGCATATCCTTTGGCACCGACTTCAGACCAAGCACCGTATCGATCACGATCGGGAAGAACGCGATAAGAAAAGCGATTGCGATTTTTGGACCATAGCCGGTGCCAAGCCAGATGACGAACAACGGGGCGATCGCCACCTTCGGGACGCTGTTGAGCGCCGCGATCAGCGCGTACAACGTGTTCTCCAGCAGCTTGACCTCGACGATCAGGATCGCCAGCACAATCCCGACGACCACCGCGATGACGAAACCGATCAGCATCGTGGCCATTGTGTAGAGCCCTTCCTGCAGGAACCAGCGCGGCTGATTCAGCAGGGCTTCGATGATTTCCGCCGGCGAGGGCAGGATCACCTGGCGAACCTGTAGGACGGTAACGGTGATCTGCCAGAATACAAACAGCAGCACGATGGTGGCTGTCGGCGCCAACAGGTCCCATGCCCGGCGCGAGCGGGTGATTTCACTCATCTTTCAACAGCCCCATTTCGCCGAACAACGTTCGGATTACACCACAGTAATGTGCGAACTCCGGCATTTCGCGGATTGCCATCCGGCGTGGCCGGGGCAGGTCGATCTTCAGGGTCATGGCGATCCGCCCGGGCCGCGGGCTCATTACCACGACGCGGTCTGACAGGAAGACGGCCTCGCCTATCGAATGAGTGACGAAAAGAATAGTCCGGCGCGCTGATGACCAGATTTTCTGCAGTTCCAGGTTCATTTGATCGCGGGTCAGTGCGTCAAGCGCGCCGAACGGTTCGTCCATCAGCACCAGGTCCGGATCCGCCAGCAGTGCCCGGCAGATCGCCGCCCGCTGGCGCATGCCTCCGGACAGTTGAGCCGGGTAGCTATTCTCAAATCCCTTGAGGCCGAACAGGTCCAGCAGTTCATGCGCGCGGTCCATGTAGCGGCTGCGCTTCTCGCCGCGGAAGTCGGTCTGCAGGAACATGTTGTCGAGAATCGAGCGCCAGTCGAGCAGCACATCGCGCTGGAACACCACGCCCATATTGGCGGGCGGCCTTCGCACAGGCTCCCCATGGACGCTGATCAGGCCGCCGGTCGCGCGCTCCAACCCGGCGACGCAGCGCAGCAAGGTGCTTTTGCCGCAGCCGCTTGGGCCGAGGATGCTGAGGAATTCGCCCTCGTGCACCGCCAAGGAAACGCCATCAAGGGCGAGGACCCCCGATGCACCCGCGTATTTCTTGCTAACGTCGGAGATCGCGATGTGGACAGGAGCAACCGGCGGTTCGACGACCGGATCGGGGGCTTGCTTCAGCGCCTCCATTACGGCGCTCATGTCTTTGTTCCGGCGACTTTAGTGTACAGCGTCCCGTCGAACAGGTCGTTGGTATAGCAGTCGGTCGCGGCGAGGCTTTTCGGCACGAGTTGTGCGTCCGCGAGGGTGGTCAATGCCTGGGTCCAGTCCACCGGTGCCATCGAGCCGTCGGGTGCCCCTTTCGTAGCCTCCGTGGGAAAGAACGAGATGAAGCTGTTGACCTGCCCGAGCATCGCGGTGGCGTTGAGTTTGGCGTTGGGCCGAGCGGTCTGGATTGCCGCGACGGCTTCTTCCTGATGCCCGGCCGCGACGTATGCCCAGGCGCCATCGGTTACACTGACGAAGCGGGTCAGGGCTGCCTTCCTGGCCGCGATGGCGCTCTCACGCGCGAATAATCCGTAGCTGGGCATCAAGAGGCCCGCGTCGGCCAGCATGATGGCGCGCGACGGGCGTTGCGGTTGTACCGACGGGGATGAAGAACGGGATCGAGGAGAATGCACCATCGAGGCCTGCTGTGAGGTATGCCGCCAGTTTCGCGGCTCCGTCGAGGTTGACCAATTCCACATCGGCGCGCGTCAGGCCGCCGGCCTTGAGGAACTGCCCGAGGAAGGGGGTTTCCAGCGAACTGGCGGTATGGCCGATCTTCTTGCCGCGAAGGTCCTTGATGGCGCGGATATCGGAATCGACTGGCACCATCAGGCCGATATCGCTGTTGCGGACGTATGATGCGACGCCACGCAGGCTCAATCCCTTGGCCCTGGCGATGATGACCGAGGAAAGTGCTGCGTGGCCGATGTCGACATCGTCTCCGCCGCCGACGATCTGCACCGTCTGGTTGGTGCCGTTGCCGTCATCGACGGTGACATCAAGGCCTGCGTCGCGGTACCAGCCCTTCACCGAGGCGAGGTGAATGGCGGCGTGCGCGCCCCACGGCGTCCAATCCAGGCGCACGCGCAGCGGTTCGGCGGCGCGTGCCGGCGCGCGAGGGAAGATGAAGGGTGTGGCCAAGAGGCCGATGGCGAGGGATCGGCGGCGAAGGGGGAGTGCTGGCATGCGGATCGGCCTCCTGGGTGGGTCGCGTAGTTTCGGCTACTGTATACAAAATTTAGCCGATGGAAACCGTTTTCTCTGGGTGTGTGTGGATTTTGCCGGCCGGAATTTCGGAATCCGGGGCGCATTCGGGTGTGTGGGAGAGGCTTGCGAGGGCCGGTGTTGGCTGCGTTGGGGCGCTTTCACCTGTTGTTCCGCGGCATTCAAGCGACAATTTTCCTGAAAACTTTGGCGTCGGAACGGGCTAGTGGTGTTTTTTGTATCCAAAGGTGGTATATCCTTTGGCAAGCTTGTCTGGAGTCAGTAGCCGTGCTTGAACCCGCTTTTGTTGTTTCCGCCTCATCGCCGGGCCGCCGCATCGGCACCGAGCATTCGCCGTTGCGCGACAAGGTCGCCGGGGAGATCAGGGCTGCCATACAGTCGGGCCATTTCAAGCCCGGTGATCGGCTGGTGGAGGATCGTTTAGCGGAAGAGTTCGGCGTTTCACGTAACCCGGTAAGGGAGGCGATCCGTACCCTGGCGTCCGAGGGACTGATCGAAGTGACGGCGCGGCGTGGTGCGATTGTTGCGTCCTTGTCGCCTCGGGAGGCTGAGGAACTGCTTGAGGTCCGGGCCACCTTGGAGGGCGCGAACGCCAGGTTGGCGGCGCGCCGGCGTGATCCCGAGGTGTTGGAACAACTGAGGGACATCCTGGCCCGCGGTTCGGCGGCCATCGAGGCCAAGCGCATTGACGACCTGCCCCAACTGAACGACGCGTTTCATGCTCATTTGGCCCGCGCGGGATGCAACCGGGTGCTGGTGGACCTGATGAAGACGCTGCGGGACCGTTCGGGGCCGTTGTTCCGTGGGGTTGGCCTGGAGTTCGCGACCGAGTCCTGGGCCGAACACGCGAGCATATTGCGGGCGGTGATAGCGGGTGATCCCGAGTTGGCGTCATTGTTGGCATATCGCCATGTGCTGAATGCCGGCATGCGGCGCCCGGTGGAGGAGGCTGCCGACTTCAGTTGCTAGGGCCGTACGTGGCGTGCGGGTTGCCGGGGATTTTTGCGCGGGAAGAACTGGCGGGGTGGTGATAAGGCTTGACGCCCCAGATAATTGTATACAGTATCCCTTTAGCCGACCAACACAGGGAGCCGACATGCCAGAAGCCATGGACCAGGCCACTTTCCGCACCGCGCTGGAAGAAGCCATCAAGGGAAAGAGTGCCAACAAGTCTCCATTCAGCATTGCTTGGGCTGAGGGAAAGCTGTCGCGCACCCACCTCGCCCGCTGGGCCGAAAATCACTATCACTACGTAGGACCGTTCGCGGACTACCTCGGCTATGTCTATGCGCGTATGCCGGCGGCCTATGTTGATGCGAAGGATTTCCTGCTCAGCAACATGTATGAGGAAGAAATCGGCGGCGACCGCCATACCGACCTGTTGATCCGTTTCGCCGAAGCCTGTGGAACCACCGGCGCGCGAGTGAAGGATCCGGACAACATGTCGCCCACGACCCGCGGCCTGCAAAGCTGGTGCTATGCGATCGCCATGCGGGAAGACCCGGTTGTCGCGGTGGCCGGTCTTGTCGTAGGGCTGGAATCGCAGGTGCCATCGATCTATCGCCGGCAGACACCGACCTTGCGGGAAAAGTATGGATTTACCGACCAGGAGGTGGAGTTTTTCGACCTTCATATCGTATCGGACGAAATCCACGGCGAGCGTGGCTACCAGATCGTGTTGGAGCATGCCACCACGCCGGAGCTTCAGCAGCGTTGCCTGAAGATTTGCGAGATCGGCGCGCAGATGCGTCTGCTCTACACCACCGCGCTCTACCACGACTACGTGGAAGCAGAGTTGCCGTTGCAAGAGCTTCAGCGCGCAGCCTGAGACGATGCCGAGCATCGTGTTCCACAAGGACGGGGCGGTGCACCGGGGCGAGGTGGCGGACAACACCAATCTTGTGGTGCGTGCCGGCATCAAGCAGTTTCCTTTTCCATATCTGCGCTACGGATGCGGGATGGGGAAATGCGGCAAGTGCGCCTGCCGGGTGCTGGAGGGCGGCGAAAACCTGCCGCCGCCCAACTGGAAGGAAACCGCGCGCCTGGGGACCCGCATCGAGGACGGTTTTCGGCTGGTGTGCCAGCTTTGGCTGCACCATGCGATCACCCTGGCACAAGACGAGACCGTGTAATGTATGTCATCCTGAGTAGTAAATTTGGCTTTTACCACACTGATGCCGGTGAAAATGTGCGGCCTCGGGAGACATATGACTACCTCTTCTGTGGCCAGCGGAAGGCTCGCTTCGTGATTGCCGAACTGCTGTATGAGGGCAAGGTTCGCGTGACCGATGAAGCGCCGCCCGAAGTGACGACGGAGGTGCCGTCCAAGTTCCTGCCGCGATTTGCGACGGTCGAGGCGGCTCGCCGTGAGCTTGAGGGACTGGTTCGGTTCGGCACCATGGATACGGTGCTGGAAAGACAGTCATGATCACGGTTGTTTTCGTCAGCAACGACAGCAAGACGGTGACCGCGGAGCAGAACAGCAATCTGCTGCGGATTTCCTTGCGTGAAAAAGGCGGCATCCCGTTCAAGTGCGGTGCGGGGCTTTGTGGCACGTGCAGGTGCCATTTCGATTCAGGGCGGGAATACGCCGATGCGGTGAAGGCGAAGGAGCGCAAGCATTTGTCCGACGAAGACATCGCCGACGGTTATCGCATGGCGTGCCAGACGTTTGTCGCCGGTGACGTCAGCATCTCCTGGAAGGTTCCATGAAAGCCGCCCTGAAACTGGAATTGCGCGAGGCTCGTTGCATGATTGCGGCCGCCGTCGCCAAAGCCGCCGAACTCGGTGTGCCGGAGACGGTGTGCATCACCGATGAAGGTGGCCACCCGTTGCTGCTGGAGCGGATGGACGGCGCTCGCATCACCGGGCCGCAGATTGCCTGGAACAAGGCGTTTACCGCGGCCGGGCACAAGCGCTCCACCCATCTGTTCAACCGCGCACCCGGAGGGCCGGCGCTACCCGGCAACGAGGCGTTCGGTATCCAATGGAGCTTCGACGGAAAGTTCGCTGTGTTTGTCGGCGGTTTTCCAATTGTTGTGGATCATGAAGTGGTCGGCGGCATTGGCCTCAGCGGCGGCAATGGTGAGCAGGATACGCTGTGCGGCATGGCCGCCCTGGCTGCTTTGCGGGACCTGCTGGCTCCGGAAGGCAGCGCGGTGTGGGTGGAGGCTGACATCAAGTTGTGACGTCCGCCCGATGCGGACCGAGCGGGCGATGTTTCCGGTGTTGCACAAGGGGAGTCGAATTTATCCGGTCGGCATGTCCATGCGCGTAGGGTCATCCGCTGCCCGGCCATGCAGCAGCAGCGCGACGAGGCCGGTCCAGCCGGTCTGATGGGAGGCACCGAGCCCCTGGCCGGTATCGCCGTGAAAATATTCGTAGAACAGCACGTGGTCGCGGAAATGCTGGTCGTGCTGCTGCATCACCGCCGTTCCGAACGCGGGCCGCCGCCCATCGGGGCCGCGCAGGAACAGCCGCGTCAGACGCGCCGCCAATTCGCCGGCGATTTCCTGAAGGCTTCGCGTCACGCCTGAACCGGTCGGATACTCCACCCGAAAATCGTCGCCGTAATAGCGATGAAACCCGTACAGAGCCTCGATCAGCATGAAGTTCACCGGCATCCACACCGGCCCGCGCCAGTTCGAGTTACCGCCATAGGCGCGACTGTTGCTGTCGCCTGGCATGTAGCCGATGCTGAAATGCTGACCGTCGAGATCAAGCTCGAACGGGTGTTCCAGGTGCTTGCGTGAGACGCTGCGGATGCCGTAGGGCGACAGGAACGATGTCTCATCCAGCATTCGGCGCAACAGCGCCTTCATGCGGCTGCCGCGCAGCAGCGACAGCAGCCGCCGCGCCCCCTGCCCTTCAACGTCCCAGTGCGACACCAGTGCGGCGAGATCCGGGCGATGATCGAGCACCCATTGCAGGCGTTCGGCGAACTCCGGGCAGCGAGCGACCGTTTCCGGTTCGAGTACCTCGACCGCGAACAATGGAAACAGTCCGACCAGGGAGAACAGCCGCAGGGGAATGACCGCGCCATCCGGGCGTTGCAGGACATTGTGGTAGAACTGGTCGGCTTCATCCCATAACCCGCGGCGTCCGTTCTGCCGCATCATTGCTTCGGCGATGGCCAGGAAATGCTCGAAGAACTTGGTTGCCGTGGCTTCGTAGACGCGATTGCGGGTCGCCAGTTCGAGCGAGATGCGCATCATGTTGAGGGCATACATGGCCATCCAGGACGTGCCGTCGGACTGATCGATGCGGCCGGCGACGGGAAGCTTCTGGCTGCGGTCGAACACCCCGATATTATCGAGGCCGAGGAAGCCACCCTGAAACACGTTGCGTCCTTCGACATCCTGGCGATTGACCCAGCCGGTGAAGTTCATCATCAGCTTGTGGAAAATCCGCTCCAGGAATTCGAAATCCGCCTTGCCGCGCAACGCGGCATCCATGCGGAAGACGCGCCACGCCGCCCATGCATGCACCGGAGGGTTCACGTCGCCGAACGCCCATTCGTAGGCCGGCAGCGAACCGTTTGGATGCATATACCATTCGTGCGTCAGCAGCAGCAGTTGCTGCTTGGCGAAATCGGGATCGATAAGCGCGAATGTCACCGCCTGAAATGCCAGGTCCCATGATGCGTACCAGGGATATTCCCAGGTATCGGGCATCGAGATGATGTCGCGGTTGTTCAGATGCTGCCAGTCGCTGTTGCGGCCGGTGAGCCGTTCCTTCGGCGGCGCCGGCTGGAGTGGATCGCCGATCAGCCAGCGCCGTACATCGTAGCGGTAGAATTGTTTGGACCAGAGCATTCCGGCGAGGGCCTGGCGCTGGACCAATCGAGCATCCGGGTCATCGATATGAGCTTGCAGGGAGGCATAGAATTCGTCGGCCTCGGCCAACCGGGCCGCGAGCACATCGTCATGATCGGCGAACGGATTCTGCTCGGCGCCCTCCAGCGGGCGCCATCGCAGCCTGATGACGCGCTGCGCGCCGGCGTCCAGCCGCAGGACGACATGAGCGGCGCATTTGGTACCGTGGTTAGGATCGATCGCGTTGGTCACTCCATCCACGACGTAGTCGTTGATGCCGTCCTTGAACGGGCCGGCGGCATCCGCGCCGTACAGCCGCCTGGTATTGGTTTCGTTGCAACAGAACAGCCAGTTGGCGTCAACGTCGATATCCAGCCGCCGTTCCGGCATGCGGTTGTGCCAGGCGGCGACCCCGCCTTCGGATAAAGTCAACTTCGGGATCGGGGATTCCCGGGCGCCAATCCCATGTGTTGCGTGCCCAAAGCTGGGGCAACACATGCAGGTCCGCGGCTTCCGGGCCGCGATTATCGATGGTGATCCGGATCAGGATGTCGTCGGGGGCGGCCTTGGCATATTCGACCGTAACGTCGAAGTACCGGCTGTCAGCCAATACGCCGGTATCAAGCAGTTCAAATTCCGGTTGATCAAGACCCGCCTTGGCATTTTCCGCGATCAGCGCGGCGTAGGGGAACGCCGCGTGGGGGTATTTGTAGAGCATTCGCATGTACGAATGTGTCGGTGTCCCGTCCAGGAAGTAGTAGAGTTCCTTGACGTCCTCGCCATGATTTCCCTCGGCGTTGTTCAGGCCGAACAACCGCTCCTTCAGGAATGGGTCGTGTCCATTCCATAGCGCGACCGACAGGCACCAGCGCAGGCGGTCGTCGGTGAAGCCGGCGAGTCCGTCCTCGCCCCAGCGGTAGGTCCGGCTTCTTGCCTCATTGAAGGGGAAATAGTCCCAGGCGTCGCCGGACGCCGAGTAGTCTTCACGCACCGTCCCCCATTGGCGTTCGGCCAGATATGGCCCCCATTGCAGCCAGGCCTCCCTGTCCGCAAGGCGTTTACCCTCGGTGGTTTCCAACAGATGGCTCGGCATGCCCCACCCTATCGACAAGTGTGAGTGCTTGAACAGGGGACGGTAATTGCTTGAACAGGGGACATAAGGAGCGATCGGGCCAGGTTTATCATACTCATGGTATGATATCGGGAACGGTCCGGTTCATTGTCGGTAGGGGCTTTGACTTGCGAAGGCCGCCGCCGGAAAGCGATGCAGACATTTGCATTAATTGCTGCAAGGCAGAAACACGCAACTTCAGTGCGTGACATTTCAGTGAGCCTCCGGTAGAAACGGTCACATTCTATTGTTCTGCTCGGGAGGCGCTGGTGAAATCTCCCACGGCAGCTTGCTCTCGCCTGCAGCAGGATTGAGCAGCGGATGGCTTGGCGTGTTCCCTTTTTGATTTCAGAATCCCGGGCGGATGTTCCCTGGCAGCGATTTGCGCGGTTGCGCCGACATGTCAGGGCTATGCGGGTTTCCACCCGCCTGCTGCTGATCATCGCGGCCTGCCTGGTGCCCGCCATTGGGCTCTACGCCATGATTGGCTGGACCTTGTGGGCGGATCGGAAGGCGCAGTTGGGCGAGCTGGCACTTCAGCAGGCTGAACTGCTGGCGGGTGATGTCAGCAGTATCGCGGAGGGTGCGCGCATCCTGCTGGCGGGTGCCGCGGAATTTCACCAGGTTCGCGCGTTGGGGAGCGAATGCAGCAGCCGTCTGACAAGTTTGCAGCGGAACACGCCGAGCTTCGCGTTCCTCGCGTATGTTGATGCGGCGGGGCAGATCAGATGTGCGTCCGATCCTGCTGTCATCGGCCAACAAAGTGATCTTATCGGACTTCGGGATATTCCGGCCTCGATCCCGTCGCCAGCGGGACCGGTTGAAGCGACGCCTTTCACGGCGGGCGGCTTTACGCGTTCCGGGCGGTATCCCGGAGGATTTGTTCCTTTTTACCTGCCGATCCAGGCCACGGAGCCACCGGTCGGCGGAACGCTGGTCGGGGCGCTCGATCTTAATTGGCTGGAACAGCACCTGCACCAATTGAAACGGGCCGGATCGCCGTTCCTGACCAGTGGCGTGCTTACCGTGGCGGATGCGAACGGGACGGTCCTGGCGCGGGACGTCCGGCATGCGGAGTTCGTGGGCCAGCAATTCCCGCCGGCGGCAATGCCGATAGTTCATGCCGTAAAACCGGGCATCCTAAGGATGAAGAGCCTGGACGGGACGTTCCGTCTGGTGGGCTTCACGCCGCCGACGCCGGAGAACCACAGCCTCGCGGTTGCCGTCGGCTTCTATGAGCCTGACCTTATGGGCGATGTGCAGCGGGCACTTCTGCACTGGGCACTGTTGCTGGCCGGCGTGATGGGGACGGTTTTCGGGCTGGCGACATTCATTGCCCGCCGCGGCATCGCGCAGCCGACCCAGGTTCTGTTGGCCATGGCCAAACGCTGGCGGGAGGGCGACCTGACGGCGCGAGCGCCAACCGGCCAGGGGCAGTCGCAATTCGACCAGATAACCGCGGCTTACAACGAGATGGCAGCGGCGCTTCAGCAGCGGGAGGAAAAGCTGCGCGCCTATGCGTGTTCGCAGGAAGAGCAGGTGGCGCAGCGGACCGGCGAACTGCTGCTTGCGAATGATCGGCTGAGACGGGAGATCATGGAGCGCCAGAATACCGAGGCCGCCTTGCTCCAGGCGCAGAAGATGCAGGCTGTCGGGCAGCTTGCCGGCGGGATCGCGCACGACTTCAACAACATCCTGCAGATGGTGCTGGGCAGCGCGGGCCTGGTGCAGCGGCGCGCCAACGATCCGGATTCGGTGCAACGGTTGGGCCGGATGATCGAGGATGCGGCAAGGCGCGGAACATCGATCACGAGGCGACTGCTCGCATTCTCCCGGCGCGAGGAGTTGCAGGCCGAGGTGCTCGACGTCAGTGAGTTGGTCAACGGGCTGCACGAGGTGCTGGCGACGACGCTGGGAGTTGGGGTTGCGATACAGATCGACGCGCAAGCGGGCTTGCCGAGCATCCGGGCTGATCGCGGGCAGTTCGAAACAGTGCTGGTGAACCTGGCCACGAACGCGCGCGACGCGATGCCGGACGGGGGGACGCTGCGCATCTCGGCCGGGACGCGGGAGGTGCTGAAGGCGGAAGACCCGCAGGAAATGCCTGAGGGTTCGTATGTGTGCATCACCGTCTCGGACACCGGGGAGGGCATGGACGAGGAGACCCTGGCACGTGCATCCGAGCCGTTCTTTACCACGAAGCCGTTGGGACAAGGCACCGGCCTGGGGTTGGCCATGGCGCGGAGCTTCGTCGAGGGATCGGGTGGCAGGCTGATCATCTCGAGTTCCGTGGGCGAGGGAACGCAGATCGCGCTATGGTTGCCGGCGTTTCACCAGGAGGCCGGCGCGAACACCGCGCCTGGTGAAGCGGTTCGGCGGAGCCCGTGCGACCACCGTGCACTGCGCATCTTGCTGGTGGATGATGAGCCGGCTGTACGAGAGATCCTTGCGATACAACTCGCGGATGCGGGTCACGAGGTTGCCCAGGCCGAGGACGGGCAGGCAGCCCTTGCATTCATGGAGCTTGGCCAGCCGGTTGATTTGCTGGTTTCCGACCTTGCCATGCCCGGTCTCGACGGGGTTGCGCTGATCCGCGCGGCGCGACGACGCCATCCGGCGCTGCCGGCCATCTTGATCACCGGCTACGCCGGAGAGGCGGCGGAAGTTGCCATCGGGCGTGCCATCGGGGGCAGATTCACCCTGCTGAGGAAGCCGCTGACCGGGATCCAACTGGTTGATCATGTGGCGGCCCTTACCGCGGTTACGCCTGACGGCCCCGCTGACCTGGCGCGGATGGCCAGGGCGTAGCAACGCCGGTTCCCGGGATGGTTGGCGCGGGTCGTTGTCTCAGCGCGGCCGCTGCGCCAGCCGCCGCTCATATGCCTGGGCCAGCAGCGTACCTCGGAAACAGCAGAGCGAAGTAGATCACCGCCACCACGGTATAGACTTCCAGCGGGCGGTAGGTGTCCGCGGTAATCAGCGTGCCGTTGTACAGCAGGTCCGGCACGGCGATGGTCGAGATCAGCGAGGTGTTCTTCAACTGGGTGATCGACTGGTTGACGAACGGCGGGATCATCCGTCGGATTGCCTGCGGCAGGATGACCCGCCGCATCACGTGCCATCGCCGCAGACCGAGCGCTCGGGCCGCGTCCCATTGGCCTTGTTCGATCGAGATGATGCCGCCACGGAAGATCTCCGCGTAGAACGCCCCGGTGTAGCAGGACAGGGTCATTACCCCGGCGACCACCGCCGGTATCTGGATACCGAGCAATACCGGCAACGCGTAGTAGAACCAGACGATCTGCACGAGTAACGGGGTGCAGCGAAATGCCTCGATAAACGCCACCAGGGGAACATTCAGCAGCCATGAACGTGACAGGCGGCCCAACCCGACGGCGAGGCCGATGATCAGCCCGATGAGGATGGTCGCCGCGGTGTAGGCCAAGGTGACGGCCACACCGCGTTCGAACAACGGCACGTAGCGCAGCAGGAAGACGAAGTCCCACTGGTAGTGCATGTGGGACCCCCTGCCCGGCGCGCTAGAATGTCAGACCAGGCGGGACCTGATCACGGCTGACATTGTTCTTCGCCAGGCCCTCCAGCATCCACTCGCGAAGCTGGCCGGTGCCGCGCGCCATATCCAGCCAGGCGTCGATCACCTCGCGGAAGCGGGTATCCGGTTCCCGCTGGAGGCCGAGGCAGCTTGGCAAGGCGACGGTGGGGTCGGTGAGCAGGTAGTATGGTCCCATCGCGGGGAACTTGCCGACGGTGGACAGGCCGAGCAGCGCGGCCTGGATGTGGGCATCCGCGCGGCCTGACTGCAGCGCCAGGGTGCATTCGTCGCGTGTCTTGTAGCCGACGAGGTTGGCTTTTGGGCAGTACCGCCGCGCCGCCGTTTCGTGCAGGCTGCCGATGTCGAACACGACCGTCAGTTCCGGCTTGTTCAGGTCGTCCCAGGTCTTGGGCGCGAGGCCCTTCTTCGCCAGGCAGCCGAACGGGTGGGTGATCATCGGATGGGTGAACGCTATCGACAATGCGCGCGCCGGTGTCGGGTTGAGTGCGAAGGCGAGGTCGACCTTGTTGGACTGCAGGTCGAGCACGGAATTGCCGTAGGTCGACTCGACGTAGGTCAACTTGGCGTCAAACACTTTCGCGATATCTTTTGCCATGGAGATCGATGCGCCGGACCACTCCCCGGTGGCGAGGTCCTTCTGGAAGTAGGGCAACTCACCGGGCAGCACCGCGATGCGCAGTTCCTTGGTGCGCCGAACGCGGTCGAAGGTGCTTTCGGGGGCGGTTTGTGCCCTGGCCGCGCCGATCAGGCCCATGACCGGCAGAAAACCCGCCATCACGGCCAGCCCGCGCCGGCCTATCCCGCTGGTTCCCATACCCTCTGTCATACCTCGATCCTCCTTTGGCCGGACCCTCCCGGATCGCCCATGGTACACATCGGAACGGCCTGCCGGATACCCCCCATGCAAGCCATGGGCCGCAGGCTGCCGGTATTGAGGCGGGGAGAGACCGCGCGCGCGATCGGATCGGTGCCTGGACACGGTGCGCCAACTCGGTCAGGTGGCTTATGGATGGGCTTCAGGACGTCAGGGAGAGACAAAGGTATGATCCGGTTTCCGGCAATGGTTGCGCTGGCGGTGACGGTGCTGCTGCAAACGGCTTGCACCGGCAACTCGCCGGGGGCGCCGCAGACCCTGGTTGATCGCTCGACGCTGACCATCAGCGAGATGATGAATCAGAACGTGTCGCAGGATCCCAAGACCCTGCTGCGGAGCGCCAAGGCCGTCATGGTGTGCCCGCGCATCTTCAAGGCTGGGTTCTTCTTTGGCGGCGAGGGTGGCAACTGCGTCCTGCTGGCGCGGTCGGGCAACGGCACGTGGTCGTATCCGGCGTTCTACACGATCGGCAGCGGCAGTTTCGGCTTTCAGTTCGGCATCGCGGACAACCAGTTGTTCATGCTGATCATGACGGAGAAGGGGCTGAACGCGGTGCTGGACAGCCAGATCAAGCTTGGGGCCAACGCGGGCATCGCGATCGCCACGCTGGGGGCGGGCGTGCAGGGATCGACCACGACGGCGGTTGGCGCTGACATCGTGGCGTTTGCCGCGTCGCGGGGGCTGTTCGGCGGCGTTGCGCTGGAGGGCAGCGTGATGTCGACCAACTCCGCGGCGAACCAGACGTATTACGGCCAGACCTACGCGGCGCGCCAACTGGTGATTCAGATGCAGGGCAACAACCCTGGCGCTGACCCGCTGCGTGATCTGCTGACGCGCTATGGGTCGCGCAATTCGGCGGCCGCCGCGCCACCTCCAGCCCAGCCGGGCTATTCGCCGGCTTATCCGCAGTACCAGCAGCCGCAGGGGATGCAATCGCCGGGGGGGCAGCCGTCGGGCGGCGGTTACTCGGCGCCATCGTCGGGGCGGGGTCCGGTGCAGGAGCAGAGCCTGGCTCCGCCGCGGTAGGCTGTCGGAATCGCCCGGTCAGTGCTCTGTATACCGAGGGAGCTATATCCAATACGGGGCAGCGAGCCTACGAGATGGGCTGATTGAGAATTTTAATTTGGTTGATGCTTGCTTGATTTGAAACAAAAACCTGTTGCAGAAAATCCAGCGACGCACTCGTTGGCAGGCCTCGGACTGTAGCGTATGCGTCGTTTCCTTCGCCACGTTCGGGCTCATGAAGGACGCGCAAAATTCGGCCAAACTCGATTTTGGCGGATTCCATGATCCCCCCAACCTTAACTTCCACGAGCGCGGAGTTAGGGGCCAGTCTACGGCCGGAGCTTCGCATGGCGTCGAGCGTTTGCCTCAGCCTTTCAAGTTGAGACCCCTGAAAATACTCACTCCAACTTCCGGAGAGATATCCGTCATCCTCAGGCCTCAATTCAAATGCCTGTGGAAATACGCCAGCTACCTCGCCGTTGATAATCTCCAGCTTCTGGTAGCCGCAGTGCCGCACAAAGTGATCATCTTTCGGGATATTACTTGTCGGCATCCAACACCGCTTCGTCAAAGCCCAACCCTGAGAGGCGGGTGCGCAGAAGTCGTGCAGGGGCCACCAAGGCTGCAGATTCATCAAATGCGCTGGTTGAACCGGTTGTCGTTAACAGCGCCTTTACTCGATCATCAGGAAGGAATTCGACATAGAGGCTTTGGGCGTCCTCCCTTCCACGCCATGCCGCTAAAATCCGCCCCTGGGAAATCCCTAGCGAAGGTATTTTTCTTATCCGGTTGTATAGGACCGCCCGGAGAAACGTCTCGAACGACCGGATGTCCCCAAGCGACGAGTCATCGTCCCAATTTTCGAAATCCAACAGCCGATCGACCTCTCGGAACAGGCCTATCCGATAGCGATCCGACAGATGCATAGCCAGCCTGCTGACAGCGACCTTAAGCGCTACGGAATTGTCGAATATTGCCATCTTCGGATCGGCGGGTTGATGCTCTTCGAGATCCCTGATGTTTGGGGCGGCCGTCACTTTCGAAAGGCGGGCCTGCAGGCTCACCATCATATTCTTATAATCGGGGCCGGCCGCTGGGATTGGCTCTGTTGAACCTGATTGAGGCCGCGTCAATGTGTGCGAGTCCCCGTCCCCAACGCCGCTTCCGAAGTGGAGGCTCATAGCGGTTGAGCCTCGAAAAGAGCGCGCGCCGCATCAGATATGCAGGCCTCGAACGTCTCGTTCTTGATCCGTCGTAGGTCGAGCATTGTCTCAGAAATAGTGTCAAGTTTCTGGGGCAGGTTAGACTTCAACGTCACGTCGATGTCTAGAAGCACCGAGCTGTGACCTATCAAGGTCTCAGGGACCGGTCCGGTCTGGATAGTGATCCGCACCTCTTCGGAATATGAGATCTGGGTGGTAAGAAAATAGGCTTCCAGGTCGTGGACGCCGAGCTGCGGTGGCAGGGTCGGTCCGATCCGAAAAAAGTTGGACAGATCGATGCCCTCATCACCTTTGGTCGGGATATCAATCCTATTGATAAATCGCACGCCAAAATGGACTAGTTTGCGAAAACCGGCCTCCTCCCGCAACAGTCGCAAGTTTTGGACGACTTCCTGACTAAACACATCCCATCCCGGATAAGGAGCCAGACGGGAGGTCGAGACTTCATTCGGGGCCAGCACTACGATGCCCGTGTCACTGACAAGCCTCACTCTAGCCGGACCTGCTCCCACCTGAAGACCCGCCGGACCGAATACAACTGATTGCTGCTGTTCGTCCTGCCTGACGGGGTACTGACGGAGAAACCGTGCCGCGACAGCCTGCAGCACGGCTGCATCCATATCGTTTTCAAAACGGATACCCACTACTGCTTCGACGATCGGTGCTTTTTCGTAACGCATTCAGCATGCTACCGTAGAGTGTGTTGGCTGTCGGATTTTGCGACGGTGAAACCGGTGTCGCGATCAGCATAGAGGTTAAGGTCAAGTGCGGATACCGGGCCGGAAGCGGATAAGCTAGAAAAAGAACATCCACGAAGTCCGAACAAATCTTCAACGAGCGGCCGGCGGTCAGACGTCTAGAAGTTCGCGCGGCGGCTCAACGTGCGTCTTACATCCCGAGGACCTCCTCGCTGGCAAAGCAGGCCCACTCGCTGTAGGGTCGGCGGCCATGGAGCCGTTCTGGAAGACCAAGACGCTGGAGGAGATGACCGCATCGGAGTGGGAGTCTCTGTGCGACGGTTGTGGCCGTTGCTGCCTGCACAAGCTGCGCAATGATGAGACGAACGAGCTTGCGTTCACCAATGTCGCCTGCCGGCTGCTCGATCTGGACTCCTGTCAGTGCAGCGACTATGCGCGGCGGCAGCGGCGGGTGCCGGACTGCGTCAGCCTGACGCCCAAGGCGCTTAAGGACATCGACTGGCTGCCGCCGTCCTGCGCGTATCGCCGGTTGCGCGATGGCAAGGATCTGCCGTGGTGGCACAAGCTGGTGTCCGGCGATCCGAACACTGTGCACGAAGCGGGGGTTTCGGTCCGCGGGCGCGCCGTCAGCGAGCGCCGGGCCGGGGCGTTGGAAGACCACGTGACGGATTGGCCGGGCAAGTTGCCCAGGGCACGGCGTCCTGCTGGGGGTACCCAGGGCGGGTGCCCTGCTGGAGGTGCCCAGGGCGGGCGCCCTGACGAACATGCCCAGGGCGGGCGCCCTGATGAATATGCCCAGGGCGGGCGCCCTGATGGAGATGGGGCCGATCGCCCTGCGAAAGATCTCGCAGGCAGGTGCCCTGATGACGGAGATACAATGAAGGAGACGACCTGATGTTGAAGGACGCGCTGTACGGCGGGATCAACGCCGCGGCCCTCACCCCGATGAACGCCGACCTGTCGATCGATCTGGATCGCATGGCGGGCCACTGCCGCTGGCTGCTCGCCAACGGGTGTAACGGTCTCGCCGTGCTGGGCACCACCGGAGAGGCCAACAGCCTGGGGATCAGCGAGCGGATCGGGGTGCTGGAGGGTCTGGCGGCGCGCGGGATTCCGGCGGCGAAGATGCTGCCCGGCACCGGCACGACGGCTATCACGGATACGGTGTTGCTGACCCGCAAGGCGGATGAGCTGGGCTGCCGCGGTGCGCTGCTGTTGCCGCCGTTCTACTACAAGAATCCCTCGGACGACGGGTTGCTGGCGTATTTCAATGAGGTGATCCAGCGCGTCGCCGGGCAACATCACGATTTACCTGTATAATTTCCCGCAGCAATCGGCGATCCCGTTCTCGGTGGACTTCATCGGCCGCCTGCTGAAGGCCAACCCCGGCAAGGTCAAGGGGATCAAGGACAGCAGCGGCAACTACGAGAACAGCCTGTCCTACGTCGAGGCGTTCGCTCGCGATGGGTTCGAGGTTTATGTCGGCGACGACACGCTACTGAAGCCGATGCTGGAGAAGGGTAGCGCCGGCAGCATCACCGCTGCGTCCAACGTGAACTGCGCGTCCGGTGCGCAGGTGTATGCCAACTGAACAATGCCGCCGGGCAGCCGCGCATGAGATCCTGCTGGCCACCCGCAAGGCGGTCATCTCGGTGCCAATGATCCCGGCGCTGAAGTCCCTGGTGGCGCGCAACACGGGCGACGATAGCTGGCTGAACATCCGTCCGCCGCACCTGAAGCTGACCGCGGCGCAGAAATCGGCGCTGTTCGACACGTTTGACGCCAGCGGGATCATCCTGGCGAAAGCCGCCTGACGCTGCACCCCTCGCGGGGTTGTCCCCCCGCTGGCTTGCCGCCGCTGGCTTGCCGCCGCCTACTTGCGTATGTCCCTGAGCGAACCGCGAACGGACGCTTGTTTGTTTGGGGGCAGAGTACATCTACACGTGAACGACCGAAGACGACCAGGAACCACGCTCAATGGACCACATCATCGGCCAGATCACCGACCTCCACCGGCAACGCCGGCGCCGGCGCCAACATGACCGGCGCCAACATGATCGTCGATGGCGACCAGAAGACCTTCATGCAGGATGTGATCGAGGCATCCCGCAAGATCCCCGTGCTGGTGGATTTCTGGGCGACATGGTGCGGCCCGTGCAAGCAGCTTACGCCAACGCTGGAGAAGGTGACGAAGGCCGCCGGCGGCCGGGTGAAGCTGGTGAAGATCGACATCGACCAGAACCAGGGGCTGGTCCGGCAACTGGCTCAGCTTGGCCTGCCGATGCAGTCGGTGCCCACGGTGGCGGCGTTCTGGCAAGGGCAGATCGCCGATATCTTCCAGGGGGCGCAGCCTGAGTCGGAGGTGAAGCGCTTTGTCGAGGCCCTGCTGAAGGCAGCCGGCGGATCGATGCCCACCGCGGATCTGCTGGCGGAGGCCAAAGCGGCGATGGAGCAAGGCGACGCGCAGCACGCCGGCGACCTGTTCAGCGCGCTGTTGAACGAGGAGCCGGAAAACGGCGACGCCTGGGGCGGCCTGATCCGGGCCCTGATGGCGATGGGGCAGGAGGATGCCGCCGAGGAGGCGTTGTCCCAGGTGCCGGAAAAACTGGCCGAACACGCCGAGGTCGCGGGCGCGCGGAGTGCTCTGGCGCTGGCGAAAGAGGGCCGCGCGGCAAAAGACCAGTTGCAGTCGCTGCAGAGCAGGCTCGCCGCCGACCCGGCTGACCATCAGGCGCGCTACGACCTGGCGACCGCGCTGAACGCGATGGGTGAGCGTGAGCAGGCGGCCGAAGCGCTGCTGGAAATTGTCCGCCGAGCGCGAAGCTGGAACGAAGACGCCGCTCGGATGCAACTGCTGAAATTCTTCGAGGCGTGGGGCTCCGATGATCCGGCCACCGGCGCGGCCAGGCGTCGGTTGTCGGCCCTGCTGTTCAGCTGAATGGCGGCATTTCACCCGCGCGCGGAGAACCTGCCGTCCGAGTTCGCGGTGTTCCCGCTGACCGGTGCGTTTCTGCTGCCGCGGGGAAAGCTGCCGCTGAACATTTTTGAATCGCGCTACCTGGCGATGGTCGAGGATTCCCTCGCGTCCGGGCGGATGTTCGGCATGATCCAGCCGGACGCCAACGCCTCCGGCCCGGTGACATCCGGCGGTGGCCCGGCTGGTGGTGGCCCGGCTGGTGGTGGCCGGGGTGGCGCCGAGGGGGGTAGCGCCCACGGGGGTAGCGCCCACGGGGGTAGCGTTGGCCGGGGTGGCGCCGAGGGGGTAGCGCCGAGGGTGGTCTGTACCGCGTCGGCTGCCTGGGCCGGCTGTCGTCGTTCAGTGAGACCGATGACGGCCGTCTGCTGATCACCCTGACCGGCCTGATCCGCTTCAGGGTGGCGGCGGAACTAGAGATCGCGGCATGGCTATCGGCGGGTGCGCGGGGATTTCAGTCCGCTCAGCGATGACCTGACCGTTGACCGGCCGCAGGCCATCGTCGAGCGGGAGAAGATCATGACCGCGCTGCGCGGCTATTTTACCCGCCGCAGCGTCGACGCCAACTGGGAGGCGATCCGCGGGCTTGTCCGACGACGGCCTGGTTATCACGCTGGCCATGGCGTGCCCGTTCGAGGCTGTCGAAAAGCAGGCATTGCTGGAGGCGCCAACCGACAGCGATCGTGCCGCCACGCTTCTGGCGCTGCTGCAAATGGGCGCGGCCAGCCCTGATCTGCCCCCTGGTCATTCGGTCAGTTAGGATTATCCATGTCAGACCCATTTCCCGAGGCCCCGCCGCCGCCTGTTGAACCCGCGGTCGATCCTCGGTTGCTGGAGGTGCTGGTTTGTCCGTTGACCAAAGGGCCGCTGGAATATGACCGCGCGGCAGGCGAGCTGATCAGCCGCAAGGCGGGACTGGCCTACCCGATCCGTGACGGCATCCCGATCATGCTGCCGGAAGAAGCCCGGAAGCTGGAGGAATAATGCCGGCTCCCACGGAAATCCGGCTGGACCGCGCGACGCGTGTGCTGCATGTCTCGTTCGATGATGGAACCGATTATGCCCTGCCCGCTGAATATCTTCGCGTGGAAAGCCCGAGCGCCGAGGTCCAGGGCCATGATCCGGGACAGAAGCAGACGGTGGCGGGCCGGCGGCATGTCGGGATTATCGCGATCGAGCCGGTTGGGCACTACGCCGTGCGGCTGGTTTTCGACGACCTGCATGATTCCGGCATCTTCTCCTGGGATTACCTGCGGGAGCTCGGCCAGCAGCAGGATCGCCGGTGGGCGGCATACCTGGACGCGCTCGCGTCCAAGGGCTTGTCGCGGGAACCGAGATAGCGCCGCATTGGGTGCGACGGACCGCGACCGTGCCGCCTGCCGCCCCGCGCGCGCCGTCTGAGCGAGGCCGATCAGGCACTTTGGGCGAACTATGTCAGCCAACTTGCGCCTTTGCGGGGCCGCGGCGCCAGGAAGCCGCAGGAGGCCAAGCCGGCTCCGCACCGCGGCTTTGGCTGATCCGCAACCGCGTCCCAAGGTGGCTGCCCAGGCCACCAAGCCGCGGAAGATGGCCTCGCCGCTGGCGGTTGGCGATCAGCCGGGCGGGATCGACAGTGCGACGTGGCAGCGGTTCCGGACCGGCAAGCTGATCGCGGGACGAAAGCTGGACCTGCACGGCATGACCGCGCAACGGGCCTTTCATGCCCTGGTGTCCTTCCTGCGGTCCGCGCATGCCGAACAGGTCCGGCTGCGTCGAGGTGGTGACCGGGCGAGGCAGCGGAGAGACCGGCGGGGTGATCCGCCGCGAGTTGCCGCACTGGCTGAACCTGCCGGAGATCCGGCCGCTGATCCTGGGGGCGGCACATCCGCATGCCCTGAACCAAGGCTCGGTCCGGCTGATCCTGCGGCGCATCAGGTGACCCCGTTCGGCGCCCGCCTGCGCGCGCTGCGGGCCGACCGCGGCCTGACGCTGAAGCATCTGGCGGAGGCTTTGCAGGTGTCGGCGGCCTATCTGTCGGCGCTGGAGCACGGCAAGCGCGGGGCACCGAGTGCGGGGCTGGTGCATCAGGTAAACGAGTTTTTCGGGTTGATCTGGGATGAGGCGGACGAGCTTTCCCGCCTTGCCCGCCTGTCGAACCCGCGTGTGACGGTGAACACGGCGGGCATGACACCGGAGCAGACGGCACTGGCGAACCGGGTGGCGCAGATGATCCATCGCCTGCCGCCGGAGAGTGTCGCGGCACTGCATGCGGTTCTGGATACGAGCACCCCGCAACCCAAGCCGCGACTGCGCCGCGCCGCCTTGTCCCATGCGCCCCGGTCGTAGCATTTCGCCGGCCTGGTATTCGTCCGCCCAAGTCTCGGCGTTGCAGGTGAAACAAACCGGACGTCGACAGCACTTCCAAGTTCTGCGAATGTAAAAGACAGCGCTCCTCCAGAGGACATGGCCGTGTCGGACACGCTCACAGACGACCACTATGACTGGGTCCGCAGCTTCACCGGGATCGACACTCGACCTTCCGCCGTATCTTCCGAAGAACCGGCCGCGCAAGAGACGGAAGCCGCGGCTGCGCCCGGAGGCTCTTCTGGTCAGTCACAGGCTGACCCGCCGGCTGCCGCCGCGCCGGCTGATCCTCCGGCGTCGTCCGGTTCCGTGACGTTGCCGGAGGTTACCGTTGTTGGCGATCCACAAGCCGCGGCACAGCCGCAAGGCGCTGACGATTTGGTTGCCGGTGGGGCGGTTAGCGGTGGGACGGTTAGCGGTGGGGCGGATGTCGGTGGGGCGGATGTCGGTGGAACGGTTGGCGGTGGGACGGTTAGCGGTGGGGCGGGTGCCACCGGTGATGCCGGAACTGATAGCGGGAGCAGCACGGTGGCGGGTACGCTGGAGAGTGTTGAGAACACGATCAGCGATGCCGCGAGTGGCGTCATATCGAAGGTGCAGGGGTTAGCGGGCGGTGGGCCATCCACCGACACGCCGGAGGTCACTCCCGAACTGACGGAAGCCATTCGATCCCAACTGACCGCGCAAATCGCCCAAAAGACCGACAACCCGGACGGCGTGATCGGCGAACTCAACAATCTTGAAATCGTTTCAGAAGACCGACCCTGATCCGGTTCCCAATTTCCCGCCGGCGATCGATCCCAAGACGATCGAGAACGACATCAAGGAAAAGGAATTCTTCATCTCGCAGATGGAGGCGCAACGTATCGGCATCTGCAAGCAGGCGCGCACGGACGCCCGCCAGGCTACGGAGGCTGCCAAGAGCGACCTGTACGGTGCGCTTATTGGCGGTGGAGCAGTTGGCGTGGGCGGTGGCGGCATCATGGCGGTGGTATCGCTGCTCGGTGCTTCCATGGCAGGAGGTTCGCTGGCGATGCTTGCGGCTCTTTGCGCGGGCATCGTCGCCGAACACGAGATCTACAGGAAGCTGCGCGACACGCTGAAGGCCATCGTCAACAAGGCACACTCCGACCTGACCACCATCAACACGACGCTCGCCATCGAAAAGAACAAGTTGGCGGCAATGAAGAAGGCGGCCGCTCCGGTTCCGGTGCAGGAGTTGCCTGACGCACCCCCTGCACCGCCGTAGGTTCCGGTTTCAGTCGCCTGCCCGCGTTGAGCTTATGCGTCGTCACGCGAAATCAGGTCGCCGAACAGGGTCCAATGCTCGCCTTCGATATGCGCGAGCCGCACCGACTCGATCGGGTAGAAATCCTTCGGCACCGGTATTGAGCTTGATCCCCGGCAGCAGCATGGGCACTTCCAGGTCATGCAGGTTCGCCGCCTGGCGCATCACGTTCTCCCGCGTCAGGTCGTCGCCGCATTGCTTCAGCACATGCGCCACGGTGAACGCCGCGGCGTAGCCGGTCGCATTGGCACTCTCCATCGGGTTGGCGGTCGGGTTGTATTTGTCCATCCACGCCTTCCACGCCATGAAATCGGGCGAAGTTGCCCAGCGCGGATCGGTGATGTCCTTCATGATACTGCGCGGTGATGATCCCCTGCGCGTTCTCGAACCCCGCCGGCCGGATCACCGCGCCCACCGAGGCGGCGACGTTGACCAGGTACTGCGCCGGCTTCCAGCCGATCTCGGCCGCCTTCTTGATCGCCTGGGCGGCGAATTTCGGCGTCGTGACGTTGTAGAACACGTTCGCGCCGGAGTTCTTCAACTGCAGGATCTGCGAGTCGACCGTCGGGTCGGTCACCTCATAGGTCGCATCCGCGACGATCGCATCCGGCCGATCGAGTCCTTGAACGCCGCGATCTGCTCACGGAAGCCGTCGACATAGTCGTTCCCCATGTCGTCGTTCTGCCGCAGGATGGCGATCTTCGGATTCTTGATCGGTCTGCTTGATGTGCTTGGCATAGATCACGCCTTCGGTGTGGTAGTCCGGCTGCCAGCCCATCGTCCACGGGAAATGCGCCGGATCGCCCCATTTCGACGCGCCGGTGGCGACGAACAGCTGCGGCACCTTCTTCTGGTTCATATATTTCTGGATCGCGGTGTTGCACTGCGTGCCCAGCGGCGCGAACAGGAGCAGCACCTGGTCGCGCTCGACCAGCTGGCGCGCCAGTTCCACCGTCTTCGGCGGGCTGTAGCCGTCGTCCAGGGAGATCAGATTGACCTTGCGGCCGTTGATGCCGCCCTGCTCGTTGATCATGCGGAAATACGCCGCATGCGCCCGGCCGTTCACGCCATAGGCCGAGGCGTTGCCGCTGTACGGCATCGTCTGGCCGATCTTGATCTCGGTGTCCGATGCGCCGGGACTGTACTTGCCCGCGGCGATCGCCGGGCGCCGCCAGCAGCGTCGCGGCGCCCGACAGCACGGTTCGTCTTGTCAGCTTTGTCATGATCGTGCCTCCCGTTCTTCTGTCGTGCGTCCACAGCGCCGCCCGGATCCGGCAAAGCCCCGCCGGCGATACCGGCCGGCAGCAAGTACATCAGCAGCAACAGCAGCACGCCGTAGATCGCCCAGGCCGGAACATCATATCGCAGCGCAGAACGTCTCCTTCATCCAGTCGGAGATCGACTGCGCCGAGTTCTGCACCAGCACGATGAAGACGCCGCCGATCAGGCAGCCGGGCAGACGATGCGATGCCGCCCACCACCAGCCCGACCAGGAACGAGATCGACAGCTGCAGCGTGAAACTGTCCGGCGCGACGTAGGCGACCGTGATCGCCGACAGCGCGCCGGCGATGCCGGTGATCCCGCGCCGATGCCGAACGTGATCGTCTTGTAGCGCGCGATGTCGATGCCCATCGTGCTCGCCGCCATCGCATGGTCGCGGATCGCCATCATCGCGCGCCCGCTGCGGCCGCGCAGCAGATTGAACACCAGCCAGAACAGCAGCATCGCCACGACCAGGCAGAGATAGTACAGCCACTGGTCGGCGGACAGCCCGGTCCATTCGGGCGGATCGGGCTTTTCCAGCAGCACGCCGCCGACGCCGCCGGTCCAGCCGGCGATCGCTTTGTATTTCAGCAGTTGCGGCATGGCGATCGCCAGGGTGAAGGTGGCCAGCGCCAGGTAATGGCCCTCCAGCTTCAGGGCCGGAAAGCCGAACAGCAGCCCGGCCAGGAAGCAGACCACAGCCGCGACCGGCAGCGTCGCCCAGTACGGCCAGCCGGCGAAATTCATCAGGATGGCGGCGGTATAGGCGCCCAGGGCGAAGAACGCGCTGTGGCCCAGCGAGATCTGGCCGTTGAAGCCGATCAGCAGGTTCAGGCCCAGGACCGCGATCGCATAGATCAGCATCGACTGGCCCATGAACATGTAATAGTCGAAGCTGGAACTTTCCCAGCACGAACCCGCGCAGCGGCAGCAGCCCAGCACACCCAGAACAGCATCGACCGGCATGCCCGACGCCGCGTTTGGTCGCCCAGCTTGCCGCCATTGGTCAGACCCGCTTCACGATGACGCGGCCGAACAGGCCGGCCGGTTTCAGCAGCAGCACGCCGATCACGATGACCAGCGCGAAGGTCAGCTTCAGTTCATTGCCGATGACGTAGCTGCCGACCAGGTTCTCCAGCACGCCGACGATGAAGCCGCCGGCCACCGCGCCCATCGGGTTGCCGATGCCGCCCACCAGCGCGCCGGCGAAGCCGTAGACCAGGATGCCGGTCATCATGTTGGGATCGAGGAACACGATCGGCGCCACCAGCATTCCCGCGATCGCCCCGATCGCCGCCGCAAGTCCCCAGCCGAGCGCCAGCATCCACGACACCCGCACGCCCATCAACCGGGCCGAGACGGGGTTCTGCGCCGCGGCGCGCATCGCGAGGCCCAGGGTGGTGAAGCGAAAGAACACCGTCAGCAGCCCCAGCATGATCAGCGTCACGCCGACGACGCCGAGTTGCTGCATGCTGACCAAGCCGTTGCCGAACAGGTCGCGGCTTGGGAACGGGCGTCGGGAACTGCTTGATCGTGTAGCTCCAGATCATGCCGGCCACCGCATTGAAGATCGACAGCAAGGCGATGAACGAGACCACCAGCGCCAGCACCGGCGCGTGCTCCAGCGGCTTGAGGATGACGCGCTGGATGAACAGGCCACCGGAGAACGCGATCACCACGGTCAGCCCGAAAGCGACCCAGTAAGGCACGCCGGCGTTGATCATCGCCCAGGCCAGGTAGGTGGCGAACATCGCCATCTCGCCCTGGGCGAAATTGATGTGGTCGGTGGACACGTAGATCATGACCAGCCCGAGCGCCACGCAGGCGTAGATCGCGCCGCTGGTCAGGCCCGATGCGATCTGCTGGACGAAAAAATCCATGCGGTCCTCAATATCCCAGGTAGGCTTTGCGCAGTGCCTCATCGTTCTGGATCAGCGCGGAAGGGCCGGACGTCACCACCTTGCCGGTTTCCAGCAGGTAGACCTGATCAGCCAGATCCAGTGCCAGGGCGGCGTTCTGCTCGACGATCAGCATCGAGACGTGCTCGTGCTCGTTGATCTGCCGCAGGATGCGGAAGATCTCGCGCACCACGAGAGGTGCCAGGCCGAAGGACGGTTCGTCCAGCAGCATCAGCTTGGGTCCGAGCATCAGGGCGCGTCCGACAGCCAGCATCTGCTGTTCTCCGCCGGACAGCGTGCCGGCCTGCTGATGCAGCCGTTCCTTCAGTCTTGGGAAGTAATCGAACACCAGATCCATGTCGCGCCGGGCCGCGGCCCTGTCGCGGCGGGTGTGGAAGGCGAGCCGCAGGTTCTCCTCGACGGTCAGCGCGAAGAACGTGCCGCGCCCTTCCGGTACGTGCGCGACGCCCATGCGCACGATGTCCTCGGTGGATCGCCTGGTGATGTCGGTGCCGAGGAGCGATGTGCTGCCCGAGCGTCGCACCATGTTGCAGAGTGCGCGCAGCGTCGTGGTCTTGCCCGCGCCGTTGGCGCCCAGCAAGGCGGTCACGCCGCCCTGTTCGATCGCCAAATCGAGATCGTACAGCGCTCGGATCGGTCCATACCAGGCGCTGAGGCCCTTTGCCTCCAGTACCGCTGTCATCAGGCAGCGGTACCCAGATAGGCGCGGATCACCTCGGGGTTCTCGCGGACCTCCTCGCGGCCGCCCGTCGGCGATCTTGCGGCCGAAATTGACCACGACGACCTTGTCGGACACCGACATCACGAGGCTCATGTGGTGTTCGACCAGCAGGACGGTGACGCCCTGGACGTCGCGCACGCGGCGGATCTGGCCCTCAAGCGTGTGCACCTCGTCGTGGTTGAGGCCGGCGGCGGGCTCATCCAGCAGCAGCAGCTTGGGTTCCGCGGCCAGGGCGCGGGCGAGTTCGACGCGCTTGCGGATTGGAAAGGGCAGGCCCGCGGCGACGCGATTGGTGAAGGCGCCGAGGTTCATGAACTCGATGAGTTCCATCGCCTTCCGGCGCACGGCGGCTTCTTCCCGTCCGACCGACGGCAGGCGCAGGGCGTTTTCGACGAAGCCGGCGCTGGTGCGGCTGTGACGCCCGACCATGACGTTTTCCAGCACGGTCAGGCGGTCGAACAGGGCGACGTTCTGGAAGGTGCGGCCGATGCCGATGGTCGGGATCTTGTGCCGGGGCACCGACAGGACGGACTGGTCCTCGAACAGGATCTCACCCGCGCTGGGCTGGTAAAGCCGGCTCAGACAGTTGAACAGGGTGGTTTTGCCGGCGCCGTTCGGACCGATCAGTCCGGCGATCTGTCCGGGCATGACGTCGAAGGTGACATCGTCGAGGGCGACGACGCCGCCGAAACGGAGCGTGACACCTCGCACAGACAACAACGGTGCCAAATTATCTGACATCTGTAGACGCTTCCTTCCCCCTGTAACCGGGCTGAACCGCTAACCGGTCCTTGTCCCTGCGTGGTCCGCACAGTGCGCAAGGTCTTGGCGGGGCGCAAGCGGCCAATCCGGTTTTCGAGACGGCTGCGCCAGGATGCGCTATAGCGATGCGATGCAGACCTTCCGTTTCGACCATCTCCATCTACGCAGCGCCGATCCCGACGCCATGGCGCGATTTTTCGAGACCATGTTCGGAGCGGAGGTGACGCGGGGCGTGTATCCGCCGGGCACGCTGTATCCTGGCCAGATGCGGGTGATGCTGCGGGCCGGGGGTCAGAAGATGTTGATCGCGCCCACGCACCCGCACGATGCGATGACCCCTGCCCCGGCGTTTCCCTATTACGGGCTGGAGCATTTCGGTTTCACGGTCGAGGATTTGGATGCGACGATCGCGGAGTTGCGCGCGAAGGGCGCTGATGTCGCGGTCGGGCCGCTGACGCGGGATGCCGGGACCTACCTGGCGTTCATCCGGGGTCCCGAGGGGATCATGGTGGAACTGGTGCAGCAGAAGCGGAGCTAGCGGTTCTTCCGGGGCGGGAACCTTGCTCCGTTCAGGGAGCGGGCCGCGCCGGCGGCTGATATCCGTCGGTCAAGGTCCGCAGGAACGCCACCACGTCGTCCACGTCCGCATTTGAAAGCAGCCGTTCCGGCCCGAACGGTGCTTCCTGCGTCACGTTCGGCTGATATTGCGGCGGAAGATCGTTGAACTTGTTCACTGTTCCATCCGGACTGCTGGGATACCACTTTGCCGGATCTACGTCCCTTTCGGCGTAGAACGCGACGGCGTCGCGCAACGAGTGCGCCGCTCCGTTATGGTAGAAGCTTGTGCGCAGCGCCACGTTGCGTAACGTCGGCGCCTTGAACAGCCCGCAGAATTCCGGCCGCCCGGCAAGATCGCGGCGCTGGGGCCCGCACAGGCCGAGGTCGTACCAGGCCGGATCCTGGTTGGCCGGGATGGCCTGGTTCCGCGGCAGTCCGAGCGCCACGTAACCGAAATCGGTGAACAGGGGCAGTTGCCCGTCAGCGGTCACCGCGCTTTTGTGGCACTGCGCGCAGTTGCCCTTTCCTGGGTCGTTAAAAACCTCAAGGCCGCGCATTTCCTGCTGCGTCAATGAGGCCTGGTGGCGCAGGAAAGCGTCGTACTTGCTGCTGAACGGGCTGAATAAATCCGGTGTCTGCTGGAAGAATTCGAGTGCCTCGGTCACCGCGGCGAATGCTTTCGATGGGTCAGCGAACAGGTCGGTTCCGTAGAGGGCGCGCAGGTCCCTTGCATAGGCCGATGCGGCGACGCTCGCGACGACGGCGAGTTGGCTGGGGTTCGCCATTTCGTTCTTATCGAGCAGTGGAAGCGCGGCCTGGGCCCGGCCACGGTCAATGCGGCCATCCCAGTCGCGTCCGCCGGTCGGGCCTTGATCGACGCCTTCGTTGCCTTCGTCCGGTGATTTGTAGAAGTGCTCCGAGAATGGCGGGGCGAAGCCTCCATACATCAGGCTGGGCACCGCTCTTGTGCCTGCCTGGTCGAGCCCCGGTCCGCCCAACTGCACGGACAGCGCGTTGGGCGATGCGAATGCATGCGCCGGATCATGGCAGGTCGCGCACGACATCTGTCCGGGCGCCGACAGCGCCGGATCGAGGAACAGTTTCTGTCCGAGGGCTGAGATCGCGGCGGCGCGGGCATAGGCGGCCCCGGGCGATGGGGTGGCGGCCCAGGGAAAGGCGGGCGCTTCCGCCGCCAGGGCGGGCGCCGAACCCAGGAACGCGGCGAGCAAGATCGATTTGCCGAGCATGTGGCACGTCTTACCGAATGAGCGCGCGGTGGGGAACGTCCGACCGCGGTGAACGTACCGGTCGCGGCGGTCGTTGGGTGGCGCCGCGCTTTCATCAAATTGCAATCGTCCCGCCGACGAATTGGAATTGCCAAGCCGGCGAGCGGCCTTATACTGGCGGACTGGTCGTGACCAAGGAATTGAGATGCTTAAACTGACTGCCCTGGCCGCGACGGCCTTGCTGCTGGCGGCCCATGCCGGAGTGGCCCAGCAATCTGGTGGCGCCCAGGGTGGGGGCGCCCAAGGTGGTGGCGTTCAGGGTGGGGGCACCCGGGGTGGCGATGCGGCGGGCGGCAATTATGCCGATATCCAGACCCTGGTCGTGATTTATGCGGAGAACCGCAGTTTCGACAATCTGTTCGGCACCTTTCCCGGCGCCAACGGCCTGGCCAACGCGTCGCGCGAGTTCGATTACCCAGCTTGACCGCGACGGAAAAGCAATGAGCGGACTGCCCGCGGTCTGGGGCGGCACGGCCAACAAGATCTGGCGGGTGCCCCGATGGCCCCGGTCGGGCTGACCCAGGGCCAGACCTCGGAGTTTCTGAAGACCTTCAACCATCCGTTTGATGTTGCTGCTTTATATCGGACAGGATCGGCGGACGACAGCAACCCGCTGCGGTATGCCCAGCGGGATTTGTGGCACCGGTTCTATGAGAACCAGATGCAGATCAATGGCGGGGCCAACAACATGTTCGCCGCCTGGGCGGATGCCGGCGGCCTGACCATGGGGTATTTTACCGGGGCGCAGGAAGAAGACCGGCCGCTTTGGGATTGGGCTCGCCAGTACGTATTGGCGGACAATTTCTTCCAGGGTGCCTTCGGTGGATCATTCCTGAACCATTTTTACCTGATCTGTTCGTGCGCGCCGTATTACGGGAACGCGGGTCACAACCCCAATGGCGGCAAGGACCCAACCGGTTCCACGGTCGGCGCGGACGGGGTGACGCTGACATCGGCGCAGAATTCTCCGGCGTCGGCGCTCGATGGGCCGCCGGTGTTCGCGGCTTCCGGCTCACTCACGCCGGATTTTTACGCCGTGAACACGATGATGCCGCCGTTTCCGCCGAGTGGGGACGCCGATGCGGACCAGCGCGCGGTGGACCGGAAGCTGGGGTCGGTGCTGGTGCCGCAGAGTGAAACGACGATCGGGGATCTGCTGACGCTGGTGGGGGTTGATTGGGCGTACTACGCCGGCGCGTGGAGATTTGCGCTGTCGCATCCGCCATTCGCGGCGGGATCATCCAAGGCCACGCCGAACTTCCAGTATCACCACCAGCCGTTCAACTATTTCGTGGCATTCGATCCGGCGACTCCGCAGGGAAAGGCTAATCGGGCGGCGCACCTGCTGGATGCGGGCGTGGTTACGGACCCGGCGGTGTTGCCGGATTCGCGGTTCCTGTCCGATATCCGGGGCGGCAGCCTGCCGCCGGTCACGTTCTATAAGCCGCAGGGATCGGTCAACGAGCACGCGGGCTATGCCAATATCACTGACGGCGACCGTCATATCGCGGCGGTGCTGTCGGCTTTGAAGGCCAGCCCGCAATGGGACCACATGCTGGTGGTGGTGACGTATGATGAGTTTGGCGGATGGTGGGATCATGTGGCACCGCCGAAGGCGGACCGGTTCGGGCCCGGCACGCGGATTCCG
The DNA here is from genome assembly GCA_963792345.1 of uncultured Alphaproteobacteria bacterium. GTDB lineage: Bacteria > Pseudomonadota > Alphaproteobacteria > Acetobacterales > Acetobacteraceae > Rhodopila. Next base: position 74,166 of record CAWBVV010000005.1, on the reverse strand, counting down.
GCCCTGATCATCTCACCCTATGCGAAGCCGGGGACCGTCGATCACACGCAATATGACACCACGTCGATCCTGCGGTTCATTACCAACCGGTGGCACCTGCCGGTGCTTCAAGGGATCGTTGCCCGTGACGAAGCTCTGGCGGCGAACCATCAGCCAAAACTGGGCGACCTGACAGGAGCGCTGGACCTGAACTAGGGTCTAGGACCAGGCGGCCGTTGCGCCACGAAGTTACCTTGATCTGGACGTTGGCGTGCCGATTTGCCGGTCCATATACGCTGGGCTTCATGGAGGAGCCCTTACGATGCGTAACCTACTTCTCGCCGCCGTCGCGTTTGGTGGCTTGACTGGCTTGACTGCAACGGGTGCCTCGGCAGCCCCGACCGCTACAAGCGTCCATGCCGCTCCGTCCCACGCGCTGGTGACCAAGGTGGACTACTACTACAACCACCGTCATTGGCATCATCGCCGCTGGGAACACAAGCGCTGGCGCTATTACGACTGATCGACCAGCTCGAGGATCGCCCGCGCCGTTTTCCCCTCGGCGCGGAGCGACCTCAGCGTGACCGCGTTGCCGCGCTTGGCCAGGCGGCGGCCGAGGGATCGAGCAGCAACCGGTGATGCGCGTAGACCGGTGCCGGCCATCCCATCAGTGCCTGCAGCAATCGGTGCAGGTCCGTCGCGGGCCGTAGGTCCTGACCCCGGGTCACCAGCGTCACCCCCTGCATGCGTCGTCGTGGGTCACGCAGAGATGGTAGCTGGCGGGCGCATCCTTGCGGGCGAGCACCACGTCGCCGAAGCGCTCCGGGTGGCACGGACGCGGCCTTGACCCTCCTCCTGGTATTCCAGTCCTGGACGGCAGATGGCCTGGATGTCGAGGCGCAGCGCGAAACGCTGACCCGCGGCGATCCGATCGCTTCGTTCGGCGGCGGATAACCGGCGGCAGGTGCCTGGGTAGAGCGGCGCGCCGTCCGGCCCATGCGGCGCGGCGACGGAGGCGGAGACCTCCCGAACAATGTCGGCGCGGGTGCAGAAACATGGGTAGAGCAGCCCGCGTTCCGCAGTCGTCCAGAACCGTTTGGTAGTCGGCCAGGTGCCGGGACTGCACCCGCACGCAGGGTCCGAGTTGGGGGCGTCCAAGATGCGTCGGATTGGAGGCGCCGTGAGCGGGGGCCGTATCCCAGTCGAGTCCGAGCCAGGCCAGATCCTCCGAGGATGGCGGTGGCATATTCGGGGCGGCAGCGGTGCGGATCGATGTCTTCCAGCCGCAGCATAAACCGCCCGCCATTCGCGCGAGCCCGCCGCCATGCATTGACGGCGGAAAACGCGTGTCCCAGATGCAGGTAGCCGGTTGGGCTGGGTGCGAAGCGGGTGACGATCATCGGCAAAGAATACCCGCATCGCCGCATAAACAGGAGGTGGCATCCATGCCGACGCTCGAGGCCATTCATTGGGGACCGGCCTCCAAGGCGAAGCCCCGGCAATTGGTGATCCTGTGCCACGGGCTTGGGCGCCGACGCCTATGACCTGATCGACCTGGCACCTTCCTGGCAGCATGCCTGCCCTGACGCACTATTTGCCTCCGTCCATGCGCCGTTCCAGCATGATTCCGGCTTTGGCCGGCAGTGGTGGAGCGTGGCGGACCGCTCGCCCGAGATCATGGAGGCAGGTGCGCGCACCGCCGCCGGCTTCTTGCGCGGGTTCATCGATGAGGAGATGACCCGGCTTGGGTTGCCGCCGGAATCCTATGCGCTGATGGGGTTCAGCCAAGGGGCGATGATTTCCCTGTTCACCGGGTTGCGGCAGGTGACCGCGCCGCGCGCGATCCTGGCGTTTTCCGGTGCGCTGATGGCGCCGGGGACGTTGGCGGCGGAGTTGGCGAACCATGCGCCGGTGCTTTTGGTGCATGGCGAGGCGGACGAAGCGGTCCCGGTGTCACGGTCGCACGACGCCGAGGCGGCGCTGATCGCCGCCGATGTGCCCGTGGAGGCGCATTACATTCCCCGGCTTGGGCACGGCATTGACGACACCGGCATTTCGCTCGGTGCGCTGGCGCTGCAACGGGCGTTTTCCTGACCGGCGTGGGTTTGTTCCGAAAAGATGAATTTCCAGGGCGCGCCGGGTTGAACCCGCTCCGGCTTGTTTGTTTCGATGACGGCCGGCATTGGCGGGACGGAAAGCCTTGCATTCGTGCCGGGATTTGGGAGTTTGCTGACGCTGGCGAGTTCGGACCGACTCGACATACCGCCAACAATGCGAGGCCATCCTGAACTGATGCCGACCCAATTTTCTGCCCAGGACCTCGGCCGCATCTTCGACGGCCGTGCCCTGACCCGTGGCCGCGGCCTTGGATTGGCCGGCATGGTTGAGGTGCGGCTTGACGGCGATACCATCTGTGGCGTGGTGCGGGACCGCGCCATCGCCTACTCCGTCACCATCACCCCGTCGCTGCTTGGACGCCGGGTGGTGTTCGACCATCGCTGCACTTGCCGCGCCCCTGGCTGTGCGCATCTGGCCGCGACGGCGTTCGCCGCGCTCGACCGGTTTGCGTCGCTGCGCAAGCCGGAGCAGCAGACCTTCCTCGACACGCTGACCACGGCCGCGCCGGAAAAGGAACGGCAGCGCATTGTCTTTGAATTGGGCATGGGCGAGGGAGCGCACGCCTGTACGGTCACGACGCTGCTGATCGGCGAGCGGTCCGGGACCGCGACCCCGACCACGCCGCGGCAGATCGCCGGCGATGAGCACGCTGATGCGAAATATCGCGACGTGGCGTATTTGATTGGCGAGGGGACCGAGGCCCGCACCGAGGTGGCGGGGAATTTGGTCGTTGACCTGCTGGACGCGTTGCTGGAGAGCGGACAGGCGCGCTGGCATGCCGGCGGCAAGCGGCTGGTGAAGGGCGAGACGAAGGTGTTCGCCTCGTCATCGGCTGCCACGCTACCGCCGCGTTCGGGCGTGATCGTCGCCGATACCGGCCCCTGGTATGTCGATGCCGTCACCGGGGAGGTTGGCCGCATCCGCATCCAGGCCCCTGCCCCACCGAAGCGGCCGGAATTCGTTGCCCCGGCGGCGGTCGCGCCGGTGAAGCGCCGTCCGGAGCCGGTCACTATCAGCGAGCAGGTCATTGTTGACGGCCAGATGGTTCCGATGCTGCGGCTGACGCGGTTTCCCTGCCCGGATGAGCGTGGGCGGATGCAGCAACTGGACGCGCTGTTGCTGGAATTCGATTACGACGGCGCGGTGATCCCTTTCGACGATGACCGGCAGTTCGCGCGGATCAGCACACCGGAGGGGCCGGTGTTTGCCCGCCGGGACCGCGCGGCGGAGACCGCGGCGCAGGATGCGCTACGCCAGGACGGGCTTGTGCAGATGCGGATGGCGACCGCACAGGCGGCGAAGGGGCGGCTGGTCCATGTATTTCGTGGGCGTGACGCCGCCGAGGCGTGGCAGGCCTTCCTCGCCGAACGACTGCCGGCGCTGCAGGCGCTGGGCTGGCGCAACAAGATCGACACTGATTTTGGTCCACGGCTGGTGGAGAGCGTCGGGCTTTGCGACATGCGTGTCGCCGACGCGCCGCAAGGATCGCCTCAGGGGGCGTTCTCATTAGATTTCGGCATCGAGATCGACGGTGCGCGCCATCCGCTGCTGCCGATCCTGATGCGCCTGCGGGAGCGTGGCGGGATTGCCGGGTGCCGGGTGATCGACAATGAGGTTGTCACCAGCCTGGACGATGGCCGGATCCTGAAGCTTCCCGCTGACCGGATCAGCCGGCTGCTGGCGATCATGGATGACCTGGTCGAGGCCGCCGCGCGTTCCTCCGGCGACACGCTGACGCTGGACGCGGCCGCGGCTCCGAGCGTGCTGGATCTGGAGGATGTGGTTACGACGCGGTGGCAGGACGGGGCGATGATCATCGAGCACGTCGCGCGCTTCCGCACGGTGAGCGACATCGCCGATGCCCCGGTGCCGGCCAGCTTCAAGGCTTCGCTGAGGCCGTACCAGCAGCAAGGCGTCAACTGGTTGCAGCACCTGCGCGAGCACGACCTGGGCGGCCTGTTGGCTGATGACATGGGGCTTGGGAAGACCGCGCAGACCATTGCCCACCTGGTGATCGAGGAGGATGCCGGCCGGCTGGATCGTCCGGCGCTGGTGGTGGTGCCGACCAGCCTGGTGCCGAACTGGACAGCCGAACTGAGCCGGTTCGCGCCGCATCTGCGCGTGGCCGTGCTGCATGGGCTGGATCGGCATGAGAAGCGGCGCGATCTTACCGGCGTGCACGTGGTCATCACGACCTACACGGTATTGACGCGGGACATCGAGGACATGGCCGCGCTGCCATGGCACATCGTGGTGCTGGACGAGGCGCAGGCGATCAAGAGCCCGAACGCGAAGGCGACGCACGCGGTGTGCCGGCTGGAGACGAGGCATCGGCTGTGCCTTTCGGGCACGCCGATCGAGAACAACCTGGGTGAGCTATGGTCGCAGTTCGCCTTCCTGATGCCTGGCCTGCTTGGGCACCGCAAAAGCTTCAACCGCCGGTTCCGCGCGCCGATCGAGAAGGATGGCGACCCGGTTCGCCGGGGCCAGCTTGCGACCCGCATCCGTCCGTTCATTCTTCGCCGCACGAAGTCCGCCGTCGCGGCGGAATTGCCGCCGAAGCACACCATCCTGCGCCGCATCACCCTGGCGCCTGACCAGCGCGAGCTGTACGAGACCATCCGGGCCACGATGCATGAGAAGGTAACGGCGGAGATCGCGGCGCGGGGCATGGGGCAAAGCCATGTGCTGGTGCTGCAGGCCCTGCTGAAGCTGCGGCAGATCTGCTGTGATCCGAGGCTTGTCAAGGTATCGGCGAAGGCACTGAGCGGGACGTCCAGCAAGCTTGATGACCTGCTGGAAATGGTAGCGGAGATGATCTCGGAAGGGCGGCGAATACTGTTATTTTCCCAGTTCACGTCGATGCTCGATCTTATCAAGCCCGCGCTGGCCAGCGGTTCCATTCCGTTCGTGGAGTTGCGCGGCGATACCGCTGACCGGGCGGAGCCGGTGCGCCGGTTCGAGGCGGGCGAGGTGCCGCTGTTTCTGATCAGCCTGAAAGCCGGTGGGCGAGGGCTAAATTTGACGTCGGCGGATACGGTCATTCACTATGATCCGTGGTGGAATCCGGCGGTCGAGGATCAGGCGTCCGATCGTGCCCATCGGATTGGCCAGACGAAGTCGGTGTTCGTGTATAAACTGATCGCTGCCGATACGGTTGAGGAGCGGATCGTTGAGTTGCAGGAACGTAAGGCCGCGCTGGCTAATCTTGCGTTAGGTGAAGACGGTGCCGCGATGCCGGCGATGGACGCCGAGGACATCGATTACCTTTTTGGTATCTCGCCGAACCGACTGGCTGCTTAGGCGGCTTTTCATCCGTCCCCAGGGCGATTTGAGGGTTAACAACAAGTTAACACCGCGCTTTAACAAAAGCGGAAAAACCAAAAAATCAGTTGGTTACGTCGATGCCCAAAGTTTCAGCATATACAAAATACCCTGGTTTAGAGCCCATTTCAGAATGTTGCAGGCCAACTGCCCACTGACTTATCCACAGCTCTAGTGGATAACAAATTCGTGATATACGATCACATTTTGCTGATTGGATTTTGATCCGTTGAAAGGGGCCCAGCGCTGTCTGCCGCCGCTCCAGAGGCCGGATTTTCCGGCATCCGATTCGAGGTCGCTACGACAAGCGGGGCCTGGATTTGGGTAAGGCTTCAAACTGCATACAAGCAAGCGGGCGGGTTGAACAGACCCAAAATGACGCTTTAACGGGGCTGTTGGCCGGGCCCGGGGAGATTGGCCGGGGGGATTGGTTGGGGGGATTGGTTAGGCGCCGCGAGCCGGGGGTTTTGGTTCCTGGCTCGCGGGTCAAATCGGTATTCTAATCAGCCATGCGTCAGGGGCGCACGCGATCAAGCGGTGAGCCAGGCCAGTCCGGAGTTTTTTTGAACGATGGGCCACTTCGCGACGAGGCCGTCGAGCCCATAAACGTGGCCCGCGCGCCGGACGATCAGATAGCCAAGTAAAGCCGCATAGATCAGGTGCTCATCGATGATGAAACTATTGATATTGTCAATGTAGGGGAAGTCCATGTGCGCCGTCCAGTAGAGCACCATCATCAAGATCGCGAACGGAGCGCTGACCCGGACCAGAAGGCCGGAGATCAGGGAAAGGCCGATCAGCAGGTGGCCATATTCCACCAGGAAGGAAATCACCGGCAGGAACGGGGAGTTTACGATCGGACCATAGACAGGATGGAACGTCTTGGTGTGGGACAGGAACCCCGCCACATAGGCACTTTCGCCATAGTGGTGAATTGCCGCCCATAGGAAAACCCATCCCACCATCACCCGCAACGCAAATATTAACCAGCGCTCTGACTTGTCGTCATAGAAACTTGCCATCTAACCCTCGAACATTTCGCTGTCGCGTTGGCCAGGATGACTGCGCGACCCATCGTTCGAGGGATAAGATGTCTCCGCCGGTATGGCATTGATCCGGGTCAACCAGGATTAACGCGCCGTCCGGGGGCTGTCCTCGGTGGATGGCGCACAGGCGATCCGGGCGCGCGTTTCAATGCCGGTTCCGCGAGAGCCTGCCGCGAAGCCTTCGGTCCGCTGGGCCCGGACGGTGTGAAACGATTATTGGTTTCTGCTGTAACCTATTTTCATGCCCGACGGATTTGCTTCTCGGCATGCCTCGATGCATCAGTCCGGCCCGTGGGTGCCGGGCGGTGGAGGGAAGTTTGCCTTTGCTTGCGATCCCAAGCATCCTCAGTCCCCATGATCCCGGACCCTTCCCGCCTTACCTTGTATGGCAGCTTCACCTCTAGCTCCTCATACAAGCCGATGCTTTATCTTGCGCTGTCGCGGATGGCGTTCAGCTTCCGGACCGTCAACCTGAAGAACGGTGTCCAGAAGCAGCCGGAGTATCTCGCGATCAACCGCTATGGCCAGGTTCCCGCCCTGCGGCATAATGGTCTTACGATCGTGCAGTCCAACGTGGTGCTGGATTATCTGGCGCGGACCACGGGCCACTTCGCGGGCGAAACCGAGCAGGATCGTTGGACGGCGCGCGAGTGGCTGTCGTGGGAGGCGGATAATATCACCGCGGTCGCCAAGGTTCGTCATTACAGCCGGTTCCGCAAGGTGGACGAAGCCGTGATGGCATATTTCCGCCCGCTCGCGGATGAAGCGGTGAGCTTCGTGGACCGTGCGCTCGCGGGCCGCGAGTGGCTTGTGGGTGAGCGGCTCAGCATCGCCGATATCGGCTGTTGGGGCCGCATGGTGTTCATGGCCGAGGGTGGCATGGACATTACCAAGTGGCCCAATGTACATGCGTGGTCCAAGCGCCTGGCTGACATGCCGGGCTTCGCCCTGCCCTACGACCTGATCCCCAAGAAAGATACGGAGTTTGATCCATGCGCATAGCCGTCATAGGAGCCGGAGGAGTCGGCGGTGCGTTCGGGGCTGCCCTGGCCAAGGCCGGCGCCGACGTGACGTTTGTAGCACGCGGTGCCCATCTTCAGGCGATGCGCCAAAACGGCCTGCGCATCGAGGGCGGACGCGGCGAAACCCTGATCAAACCGGTTCAGGCGACCGACGATCCGGCGACGATCGGCCCGGTTGATTTTGTACTGTTCTGCGTCAAGCTGTGGGACGTGGAGAGCGCCGGCGCCGCCATCAAGCCTTTGATCGGCCCCACGACCGCGGTGATCCCGCTGCAAAACGGCATCGATGCGGCGGAGCGGCTGATACCCATCCTGGGTGCGCCGGCGGTCATGGGCGGTGTGGCGCAGATCAGCGCCACCATCGCTGAGCCGGGCGTGATCCGGCAGACCGGCAACTTCATGCGCCTGGTGTTCGGTGAACTGGAAGGCGGCAAAAGCGCCCGGGGCGAAGCTTTTCTCGCGCTGTGCCAGAAGGCCGGTTTCGATGCGACGCACAGCGACCAGATCGTGACCGAGCTTTGGATGAAGTTCGTGCTGCTTGCGACCAATTCGGCGATTACCGCCGCCACCCGCACGCCGATCGGGCGGCTGCGCGACGACCCCGACATCGTGCCGCTGTTCGCGAGGGCTGCGGAAGAGGTTGTCGCCGTCGCCCGCGCCCGCGGCGTGAAGCTTCCGGATGACGCGGTCGAGAAGATCGTCGGCTTCACCAGCGGCGCGCCGCCCGCGATGATGGCGTCGATGGCCCACGACCTGATCCGCGGCAACCGGATCGAGTTGCCGTGGCTGTCGGGCAAGGTCGTTTCGCTCGGGCGTGAGCTTGGCGTTCCGACGCCGGTGCACGGGATTCTGTATGCGGTACTCAAGCCATTCACCGACGGCAGGCCCTGATCCGTCACCGGCCGGCGGGCTTCCGGCGGTAGCGATCAGACGATCGGAACCCGGCTGAGGGCGTGCCAGCGCATCATCCTTAGCCGGCCGTCCCGAATGAGGCGACGGCGCAACAGCCAGAGTTCGGCCTCCGCGACGAGAGGGACAGCCTCCTGCGGGGTCGGCTTGCGGTCACGCAGATTGCGCAGCATCAAGCGCCACGCGAGCATCGCGTGCTCCATATGGCGGGTGGAAATATCCTCCGCGATGCGAACGTCTAGTCCGACCCGCCCCAGCATCCGTGTCACGGCGACGCCGGCGGGAACCTCGGCCGGATCCCGCCGCTCCAGACTGGCCCAGCGGCTGACGATCGGGTCGGCCGGGTTCAGGGGCGCGGCGGTCGCCAAGGCGGTCAGGACCAGTTGGCCACCGGGCTTCAGGGCCTTGGCCAATGAATGCAGGATGGGTTCGGGTTGCGCACCGAGCAGCGGTTCGAGCGCGAGGCAGTGGTGGTGGCTTTTGACGACGAACGCGGGATGTTCGGGGTCCCACGACTTGATGCTGACCTTCTTTCCGAGATGCGCGCGCGAGACCATTCCCCGGGCGGCGGCCAGCAGCGAGGGATCAGCCTCCATCCCTGTGACCCAGGTTCCCAGATTGGTTGCCGCGACGGTGGCGGGGCCGCCGCTGCCCACGCCGACGATCAGCAGGCTGGCGGCGGGGGATGCCCCGACCGGGCGCACGAGGCGCAGGGTTTCGCTTTCACCACCGGGGAAGATGAAGCCAGGGCCCCACAGTTGGTGCACCAGGGCGATGCGGGCCGCCGGCCAGGCGGTGTGGACCTGAGGTTCGGCGACCTGTGCCGGGGCGGGAGTTGTTCGGCCAGGACCGGGGCAAGCGCCAGAACAGCTTCGACGGACGCGGATGTGGAATGTGAGAATCGTCCGATCAGGTTGCGTACGGCAGCGAGCATGTCCCGGTCTCCATCGACCGAAGCTATGCGAATTTCCTTACCAAAACGTTTACATCATGCGGCTATTCGAACTCGGTCAGGACGTAGCGGACAGAGTTCGGGACCTGGCACGCTGGGTTTGTGCCGATGCTCGTGCCCGGCGGGGATGTGCAGCATGTCGCCGGGGCCGGCCTCGACCGTGTGGCTGTCGAACCGGTAGCGGATGCGCCCGGACAGAATGAAGATCGAATGGCCGGTTTCGCACCAGTCGTCGTCCGCCGCGGCGTCCGGCGCGCCGGCGTGGGCCTGTGGGGGATCCGGCGCACGCTCCTGGTAGCGCAGGGCGATGCCGAAGCCGGAGACAGCCTCCCGCACTTTCAGGCGTTCGGTGGCGTCGTGCAGCGGGTGGTCGGCGGCGGGAAACAAGTAGGGGCTGTCTGTCATGCGGCCAGCTTAGCGCGTCGGGGGATCACGGCCTACCCCGCGTTGCGGCGGATCGGGCGCCACGCCCAGGCAAGGCGCCGCTTGCCGCCGGGCTGCCGGCGGGCGCGCCTTGTCACCCCGCACCCGGCGGGCGCGCCTTGTCACCTCATACCCGGCCCGCACCCGGCGGGCGCCCCTTGCCACGGGGGAACCAACCGGTATTTTGCCGGCCCGAGACGCCCCACAAGACGCACCCAAGGATTCCGAGATGACCCGCCTTGATCGCCGTACCCTGCTCGCCGGGGTTGCGCTGCCGTTGTTCGCCATCAACACACGCCCTGCCCGCGCGGCGGAATTCACCCTGAAGCTGGCGAACAACTCCCCGGTGACGCACCCGCAATCCATTCGCCAGCAGGAGGCGATTGATCGGATCAAGGCGGCGACCAATGGGGCGGTCGAGATACAGCTGTTTCCGAACAACCAGTTGGGTTCCGACACTGACATGCTGTCGCAACTGCGGTCGGGTGCGATCGACTTCTTCACGCTGTCGGGATTGATCCTGGCGACGCTGGTTCCACCTGCCTCCATCAACGGCATCGGCTTCGCCTTCAAGGACTACGATGTGGTCTGGAAAGCGATGGACGGCAGGCTTGGAGCGTATGTGCGTTCGGAAATCGACAAGCGCGGCCTGATCGCCATGGACAAGATGTGGGACAACGGGTTTCGCCAGATCACCAGTTCCACCCACCCGATCAAGGTTCCCGGCGACCTGAGGGGGTTCAAGATCCGGGTGCCGGTGTCGCCGCTGTGGACCAGCATGTTCCAGGCGCTGGGGGCGTCGCCGATCAGCATCAACTTCTCGGAGGTCTATTCCGCGTTGCAGACCAAGATCGCCGAGGGCCAGGAGAACCCGCTGTCGCTGATCCAGATCGCCAAGCTTTACGAGGTGCAGAAATACGTCTCGATGACCAGCCACATGTGGGACGGCTTTTGGATGCTGGGCAACAAGCGGGGATTTTCCGCCCTGCCAGAAAATGCCCAGACCATCATCGCGCGCGAACTGAACGCCTCCGCGCTGCAGGAGCGGGCGGATATAGCCAAGCTGAACGGATCGGTCGCCGAGGACCTGAAGTCCAAGGGATTGGAGTTCGTGGAGGTCGACAAGCCGGCGTTCCGTGACGCCTTGAAGACCGCCGGCTTCTATGCCGACTGGAAGAAGAAGTACGGCGAGGAGGCCTGGGCGATCCTGGAATCCGAAGTCGGTTCGCTTTCCTGACATGGCGCACGGCATCGAAACGGCTATTGCCGAGCCGCGGAGCATTATCGCTGCGCGCCTGGACGGGTTGTTGCGGCTGGTTGCCGAAATTCCCGCCGCGCTGCTGGTGGTCGCGGAGATCGTCGTGCTGTTCGCCGGGGTCATGGCGCGGTATGTTTTCCATGCCCCGCTGGTATGGACGGACGAGCTTGCCTCGATCCTGTTCCTCTGGCTGGCGATGCTGGGCAGCGTGATCGCGCTGCAGCGTTCGGAGCATATGCGGCTGACGGCGATTGTCGGCGGGATGTCGCGCAAGGCGCGTGCCCGGACCGAGGCGCTGGCGTCGGCCGCGGTCGCGATATTCCTGCTGATGGTGGTTCCGTCGGCGTGGGATTATGCGTCTGACCAGTGGTTCATCGAGACCCCGGCACTGGGCATCCACGACACCTTCCGGGCGATGGCGATCCTGGTGGGCGGGGTGTTGATGGTGATCACGGCGATCACCCGCCTGTTGCGGCTTTCGTGGACTGACGCGGTGTTTGGCGTGGCTGTTGTGGTGGGCCTGGCGGTCGTGCTGCATTTCGCGGCACCCTGGCTGAAAGGGTTCGGCAACTGGAACCTGGTGCTGTTCTTCGTGCTGCTGCTGGGTTCGGGGGTGCTGCTGTCGGTGCCGATCGGGTTCGCGTTCGGCCTGGCGACCCTGGCGTACCTGGCGACGCTGACGCGTACGCCGCTCACGGTCGTGGTGTCGCGGATGGATGAGGGAATGAGTTCCCTGATCCTGCTCGCGGTGCCTTTGTTCGTTTTCCTGGGACTGCTGATCGAGATGACCGGCATGGCCCGCGCCATGGTCAACTTTCTTGCCTCTTTGCTTGGCCATGTCCGCGGCGGCCTGTCTTATGTGCTGCTGGGGGCGATGTACCTCGTGTCCGGGATATCCGGGTCGAAAGCGGCGGACATGGCGGCGGTGGCGCCGGTGCTGTTTCCCGACATGAAGCGGCGCGGCGCCAACGAAGGCGAACTGGTGTCCTTGTTGTCCGCCTCCGGCGCGATGAGCGAAACCATCCCCCCTTCCCTGGTGTTGATCACCATCGGTTCGGTCACCGGCGTTTCGATCGCGGCGCTGTTCACCGGCGGGCTGATGCCGGCGCTGGTCCTGGCGGCGGCGCTGGCGATGATCGCGCGCTGGCGCGGGCGCAATGAGAACATGGCCGGGGTGGTGCGACCGCCTTGGAGCGTGATCGGCAAGGCCTTCATCATATCCCTGCCGGCGCTGATCCTGCCGTTCGTGATCCGCACGGCGGTCATCGAGGGCATTGCGACCGCGACCGAGGTCTCCACCATCGGCATCGTCTATGCGGTAATCGTCGGCATCCTGATATACCGACAGTTCCCCCTGCGCCGGCTGTATCCGATGCTGGTGGAAACGGCGGCGCTGTCGGGCGCCATCCTGCTGATCATCGGCACCGCGACGGGAATGGCCTGGGCATTGACCCAGTCCGGGTTCTCCCGCCAGCTAGCCGGGGCCATGGCGCAGATGCCTGGGGGCGCGGCTGGCTTCATGGCGGTCTCGATCGTGGCCTTCATCGTGCTTGGCAGCGTGCTGGAGGGGATCCCCGCGATCGTGCTGTTCGGGCCGCTGCTGTTTCCGTCGGCCAAGCTGGTGGGGATCCACGAGGTCCACTATGCGATGGTGGTGATCCTGGCGATGGGGATCGGGTTGTTCGCGCCGCCGTTCGGGGTCGGCTATTATGCGGCCTGCGCCATCGGCCGGGTGTCGCCTGATGCCGCGATGCGGCGGATCTGGCCGTATCTGCTGGCGGTGCTGGCTGGGTTGATCGTGGTCGCGGCGGTGCCGTGGTTCAGCATCGGGTTCCTATAGCCGCGCCAGCAAGGTCCAGGGATACGCGGAGGATTTCGTTAATCCTGGACTGCCACCCAGGCCCGTTGGCGCGCAGGCGTTCCGGCACTTCGGCGTCAGGAGAGCAATAGCGCGGACAGAATGAACCCAAGCCCCGCATGGTTCGCAGCGGAGGCGCGGGATTTGTGCATGGCAACATCCCCTTGTGCGGTGGGAATCATAAGCCAGCTTACGATCATCACCCTGTACGATCGGTTTCGCCATCCATGTCTCACGCCACCACCGCTGACCAGGCCACCTCCAGCTATCGGGAAGACATCGCCACACGCCCGGCGGGGGCGAAGGGGCGGTCACGCAAGAAGTTACTGCGCTGGGGCTTGATGGCCGGCGGTGTCCTGGCCGTTGTGATCGGCGGCGGGTTCTACTGGCTGTCGGGTGGGCGCTGGGTCGACACCGACGACGCCTATGTGCAGGCGGACAGCATGACGTTGTCCACCGACGTATCGGGCATCGTCGCCGCGATTCCGGTGCACGAGGGTCAGATGGTGACGGCAGGGGCAGGTCCTGTTCAGTCTCGACCCGCAGAAATTCCAGATCGCGCTTGGACAATGCGCGCGCCGATCTGGCGCAGGTGCGGCTGAACATCGAGGCGATGAAGGCTGACTACCAGGCGGCGATGCGCGAGACCAGCGCCAAGCAACAGCAGGTGAACGCCGACCAGGCGACCTACGACCGCTATGCCTCGCTGGTGAAGCAGCACGCGGTGACGCAGCAGGAAACCGACGACGCCCGCTACAAGCTGGCCGCCGACCAGCAGGCGGTGCGCGCATCGGAAAGCCAGGCGCGGGCGCTGCTGGCGAAGCTTGCCGGCAATCCCGACATCGCGGTGGAGGACACGCCGGCGTTCAAGCAGGCTCAGGCGCGTCTTGCGGAAGCCGAGCGGGAGATGGACCATTCGGTGGTGCAGGCGCCGTATGACGGGATCGTTACTCAGGTGAACAAGCTGCAGCCGGGCATGTACCTGGGTGCCAGCACGGCGGCGTTCGGCCTGGTGTCGACCGACCATGTCTGGGTGCAGGCGGAGCCCAAGGAAACGCAGTTGACCTATGCCAAGAATGGCGATCCGGTGGATGTCAGCTTCGACATCTATCCCGGCCGCACCTGGAAGGGCACGGTGGAGAGCGTGGCGCCGGCGACCGACCAGAATTTTTCGTTGCTGCCGGCGCAGAATTCCTCCGGCAACTGGGTCAAGGTGGTGCAGCGCATCCCGGTTCGCGTCAGTGTGGAAACGAAGCCGGGGGATCCGCCGCTGCGCGCCGGCATGAGCGCCGATATTGACATCGACACCGGTCACGTCCGCACCTTGTCAGACCTGTTCTAGGAATTCCCGATGCCGAGCGAGCCGGAACAGGTGGTGCCGCATCGCGCGTTGATCACGGTCTGCGCGATGTTGGCGACGTTGATGCAGTCGCTGGATTCAACGATCGCGAATGTTGCGTTACCGTATATGCAGGGCAGCCTTTCGGCGAGTTCGGATCAGATCACCTGGGTGCTGACCTCCTACATCACGGCCGCGGCGATCATGACCGCGCCGGTGGGATGGTTGTCGGCGCGGTTTGGACTGAAGCCGTTGTTCCTGATCTCGATGACGGGGTTCACCATTGCGTCGATGCTGTGCGGCATTGCGGGAACGCTGTCCGAGATGGTGGTGTTCCGCCTGTTGCAGGGGGTGTTCGGAGCCGCGCTGGTGCCGCTGTCGCAGTCGACGATGCTGAACATCTACCCGCCGGAAAAGCGCGGTTCGGCCATGGCGATCTGGGGGATGGGGGTGATGGTGGGGCCGATCCTGGGGCCAACCCTCGGCGGCTACCTGACGGAGCTTTATAACTGGCGGTGGGTTTTCTTTGTCAATCTGCCGTTCGGCCTGCTGGCGACCGCTGGCATGGCGGCTTTCCTGCCAAAGACCGACGCCACCTCCGGCATGAAGTTCGATTGGTTCGGCTTTGGTGTCTTCGCCCTGGGCATCGCGGGTTTTCAGTTGATGCTGGACCGCGGTGAGACACAGGATTGGTTTGGCTCCTCCGAGATCATCATCGAGGCGGTGATCGCCGGTATCGGGCTTTACCTTTTCATTGTCCACATGCTGACGGCACCCAAATCGTTCATCACGCCGGCGGTGTTCAAGGACCGCAACCTTTCGGCTGGCCTGCTGATGATGTTCGCGGTCGGCATGGTGCTGCTGTCGGTCTCTGCCCTGCTTGCGCCGTGGCTGCAGACTCTTGGAAACTACCCGGTGGAGACAGCGGGTTTGGTGATGGCTCCGCGTGGTTTTGGCACCATGGCGGCGATGCTGATCGCGGGGCGGCTTTCGAACAAGGTTGATCCGCGGCTTTTAATGGCGTTTGGGATCATTGTCCTGTCCTGGAGCCTGTACCGAATGACGAGTTGGACGCCCGATGTTTCGGAGACGACGATGGTCGTCAACACGATTCTGCAAGGAGCCGGGCTGGGTTTTGTCTTTATTCCGCTGCAGGTGATTGCGTTCGCCACACTTGCGCCCGCACTTCGCACCGAAGGGACAGCATTGTTGAGTCTGCTGCGCAACCTGGGCAGCGCCATCGGGATCTCCATCACCGGCGCGATGGTGACCCGAAATACGCAAGTTGAGCACTCGGTGTTGTCCGGATACATCACGCCGTTGAACCGAGCGTTCGAAGGTGCGGCGTCGGCGCTGTCGCCGGTGACCGCGCATGGGGCGCAGGTGCTGGATGCGCTGATCACGCGTCAGTCGGAGATCATCGCGTATAACAACGACTGGAAGCTAATGATGCTGATGTCGCTGCCGATGTTGCTTTTGCTGTTGCTGATGCGCGGCCCGAAACGGGGTTCCTCCGGTGGGGCGGCGGAGCACGCGGCGGTCATGGATTGAGCGGCGGTCGATTTCATTGTTATTTAACTTACGAAATGCGCTCTAGAACATTGTTTTAACGAGTGGCCTGCGCCGTTGGCCCGACTATTCCACGCGGGATTTTCTTCAACGGGCCTGGATGTGGGCTGAAATCGTTTGGCGCGAGGGCGTTGATTTGGAAGTTCTTTGTTCCGCGTCGTGCCTCATTTTTGCTGCTCAAGCGAATGTCAACGTGCGCGCGCATTGAAAGTGTGATTGAACACGCATGCGGGATCGAAAGACTTCCGTTACTGATCGGCTAATGAAAAATGTGTTCCCCGGAACCGAATGGGCTGGGAGCGGGGGGTAAGTCAGCGGCGTGTCAGATTGGATGCCGGAATCGTCTCTGAACGAGGGACGCGGAGCGACCACCAACGTCGTCTCACGCGAGCACAAAATGTACAGTCGGGTTGCACTGGTATTGTTTGTTGCCGGGATTGGGCTCGCGGCGGCATCACCCGTCCGCGCCGAGGAACCGACGTTTGCTGATCTGCTTGCCCGAGCGGAGGCTCAGGCCGCGGTTGGGCATCGGTGGGCGCCAGCGGGCGACAACATGACCGAGACGGTTTCGGGCATGATGGATATCATCTCCAGCGCGACGCCGGAGCAGCTTGCGGCGCTGGCTGCCTTGCTGGAGAAGGATGCCAAGGACCCGGCGACCGGGCCTGGCGCGGCGCCGCCGACCTCGGCGTCGCTGGAGCCCAGAACCGGTTCGGAGGTCAGGACGGGCTCGGACTCCAGGACGGGCTCGGACTCCGCGGCCGATGCGGGGCCAGGGATTGGTGTTCAACCGACGACCGGAGCACAGGCGAGCCTCAGCCCGGGACTGCCATCCACGGGCGCACGGCCGGGCGTGGCGGTTGCGCCTCCATTGGTAAATCCTTCGTCTGTCACTCCTTTATCCGCGGGAGCGCGGGCAACGATTCCGCTCGGGCCATCGTCGATCGCGCCCGCTTTGGTGGGGCCGCAGTCGGTAGGGCCGCAGATGGTGGGGCCGCAGTCGGTGGGGCCGCAGTCGGTGCCGGCCGCCGTGGAGCAGGCGGTTCCGCCGCCGCATGCGGCGCAATCTTTTCCGCCGGCCGCGGCGCAGTCGGTTGCATCCCCCGACACGACACGCAGCGGGGTTGCCATCGCTCCCTCCGACGCGCCGAGATCGAGCGGCCCTGCTGCACCATCCCCAGGCGCCGTTCCCACATCGTCGCCCGCACAGGCGAGCCTTTCGACCGGGCCGCGCCCGAGCGCGACTGACACGATCATCCTGGACCGGCCAGTGCCCAAGTCCACCAAAGCCAATCCACCGCGCCCCACCGCGCGCGCGATGGGACTGTTCTCCCGCGGCCAGGAAGCCGAACTTCGGGGTGATATGTCGGCTGCGCGCCGCTTCTATGCCAGCGCGACGGAACAAGGCAGTGCCGCGGCGGCGCGTAGTCTAGGCCGTCTTTATGATCCCGCTTACCTCAAGCAGACCGCTGTGGGCGGGGTTGATCCTGATCCGGATGCCGCCCGCCAATGGTATGAGCGCGCTATCGCCATGGGTGACGCTGAAGCGGGTCCTCTTCTTGAAGCTCTGGCCGTGAGGTAATGATGGACCGCCGTACTCTGCTTTCGGCCCTTCCAGCGGCCGCGCTTGTTGCCGGTGCCCGGCGCTCTGTCGCTGCCCCGCCCGCTCAACCGGTGACGATCGGGATCATGGGTGGTGAGATCGACGGCACTTTCATGCGGATCGCGACCGACCTGACATCCGTCATCAATTCCGACGACCTGCGTGTCATACCGATTATCGGCAAGGGATCGTTGCAGAATATCGGCGACCTGCTGCATCTGCCGGGCGTTGACCTGGCCATGGTGGCCTCTGATGCGCTGACGTATGCACAGAACAACCGGCTTTATCCCGGTGAGTTGAACAAGGTCCAGTATATCTGCAAACTTTACGACAATGACATCCATGTGTGCGCCCGGCCGGAGATCCAGAGCCTGGCTGACCTGCAAGGCAAGCCGGTCAATATCGACGTCCAGGGCGCCGGCACCAACCTGACATCCCGCGCCGTTTTCAAGGCGCTGGGGATCACGCCGGAGTTCCAGACGAACGAGCCGACCATCGGGCAGGAAAAGCTGCGGCGGGGAGAG
Organism: uncultured Alphaproteobacteria bacterium; assembly: GCA_963792345.1. Lineage (GTDB taxonomy): Bacteria > Pseudomonadota > Alphaproteobacteria > Acetobacterales > Acetobacteraceae > Rhodopila. Next base: position 56,242 of record CAWBVV010000005.1, on the reverse strand, counting down.
ATTGCCGCCAACATCTACCTGGGCGGCAAACCGATCCGGCTGTTCGCGACCGCGCCCGCCAACACGGGACTGCACTTCATCCCGGTTCCCGCCAACGAGGAACTGGAAAAGATATACCTGCCCGGCGGTCAACTGACGCATGCGGAATATCCGACGCTGGTGCCGGAAGACGCGCCGGTGGAGACCATGGGCGTCGGGGTGACGCTGGCGGTATTCGGCTGGCAACCCGGATCAGCACGGTACAAGAACCTGGTGGCTTTCGTCGATGCGTTCTTCACCAAGTTCCCGGAGTTGCTCAAACCGCCGCATCATCCGGCGTGGCATAATGTGAACCTCGCCGCCTCCCAGCCGGGCTGGGTCCGGTTCGCGCCAGCCGAGGCCTGGCTTGCGCAGCATCGTCCTAATCCGCCGACCCCGAAGGTCGCCGATGCGAAGATGCAGGCGGAGTTCGATGCGTTCCTGACGCAGCAAGGGGTGCCGCATCTGACGCCGAAGCAGCGTGAGGCCACGTGGGAATACTTCCAGCGGCAGCGGGCGGCCCAAACCCGGTAGATTATCAAGGACGTTGTTCCGTTCGCCGGGCGATTGTGCTTGCGTCGGCGGGGCGGGCGTGAAGCCCAGGCACCTTCGACGCTCGCTACGAGAGGCTTGACCCCAGCCCCACCGACGAAGCCAGGCTCGGTATCGGATGTGTCGCGAGATTTGGTCAGTTCGGTGACCCCCGTCCGGCGCGACAATTGGATTGGGGCGGATCGGCGGACTGCGCGGCTTTCAGTGGCCGCGAGGGTCCAGGGCGTCGCGCAGCCCGTCGCCGACCAGGTTGAACGACAGGACGCACAGGAAAATCGCCATGCCTGGGAAAACGGCGAGCCATGGCGCCTGCGTCAGAAACCGCTGCGCGCCGTTGAGCATCGATCCCCAGGATGGCAGCGGCGGCTGCTGGCCGAGGCCGAGGAAAGACAATGAAGCCTCCGCTATGATGGAAGCGGCCAGCGACAGCGTGGCCTGGACCAGAACCGGCGGGACAATGTTGGGTGCGACGTGCCGTACCGCCACGCGCAAACCGCTGGCACCCATCGACCGCGCGGCCTGGACGTAGTCGGCGCTTCCCACCTCCAGCGTCGCCGCCCGGGCGACCCGCATGAAGCGCGGGGCGGTGGACACGCCGATGGCGATCATCGCGTTGGCCAGGTCCGGACCGAGGAAGGCAGTCAGGGCGATGGCGAGGATCAGGAATGGACATGCCAGCATCGCGTCCACGACGCGCGACAGCACCGCATCGATCCAGCCGCCGGCGAAACCGGCCAGCAATCCGGCGGGCACGCCAATCCCGGCGGCGATGATGACTGAAACGACCCCTGCGAGCAGGCTGGCGCGGGCGCCATACAATACCCGTGACAGCACATCGCGGCCGTTCTCGTCGGTTCCCATCCAGTGTGAAACCGACGGCGCCTTGCGAATGGCGCTCCAGGACGTGGCGATGGGATCGAAGGGTACGATCAGCGGCGCCAGGATCGCGGCAGCGGTGAACACCACGATTACCGCGAGGCCGGCGACCGCGGCCGGGCGGCGGAGGAAGCGGCTGACCGCGAGCCGTCCGGGGGTCCTTGGGCGTGAAACCGGTCCGCGCTCGGCCGCCTGTGGCGACCATGTCCCTGCCGTTGTCATGCCGGTTCCCCCTGGCGCGTCGGCGAGTGCGAAGTCGCCGATATCGACCGCGTGGCGCGGCGGCCGTTGGCCCCGGCACTCATGCGCGGCGCAGCCTGGGGTTGATCAGAACGTAGAGAAGGTCGGCGATCAGGTTCAGCAGGATGAACAGGAACGCGGTCACCAGAACGACGCCCTGCACGACCGGATAGTCCCGGTTGAACACCGCATCCACCACCATTTTCCCGAAGCCGGGGATCGAGAACACCTGCTCGGTCAGCACCGCGCCGGACAGCAGGGTGCCAAGTTCCAGCGCGCCCAGCGTCACCACCGGGATCAGCGCGTTGCGAAGCGCGTGACGCAGGATTACCCGCGTTTCGGATAATCCCTTGGCGCGAGCGGTGCGGACATAGTCCTGGTCGAGGGTGGCAAGCATCGCGCTGCGCGTGTGGCGCATCAGGATCGCGGCGATGGCATTGCCCAGGACGAAGGCGGGCATGATGGTGGTGGCCAGGGACTGCCAGACATCCTGGGTCAGCGGCACATATCCCGATGGCGGCAGCCAGCCGAGGTTCACCGACAGCAGCAGGATGAGCATGATACCGAGCCAGAAATTGGGCATCGACAAGCCGGCCAGGCCGATGGCGTTGGCGACGTAATCCAGGAGTTGGTTGCGCTTGACCGCGGCGACCACGCCCGCGGGCACACCGATCACCAGGGCGATGACAAACGCCATGACACCGAGTTGCGCGGTCACCCGCAGTTTCTGCGCGATCAGGTTGGATACGGGTTGGCGTGTGCGCCACGAGTATCCCAGGTTGCCCTGCACGACGTTGCCGACCCAGTGCAGGTATTGCACCGGCACCGGCCGGTCGAGCCAAAGTTCGTTGCGTATCTGCGCCAGCACGCGCGGATCGCCTCGTTCCTCGCCGGCCAGAACGATCGCCGGATCGCCGGGCATCAGTTGTTGCAGGCAGAACACCAGCAGGCTGACCAGGATCAGGGTGGGCACGATCTGCGCGAGGCGCTGGCCCAGTCTCACTTTGCCTCCGACAGACCCTGAAGGCGGATCATACCATCAGGAACCGGGCGAAAGCCGGCCACCTTCGCCGACAGCCCGACAACGTTCATCGGGTGATAGAGGTAGATGATCGGAAGGTCCTTGCGCTCCTGCTCCATCAATTTGGTGTACTGGACACGCCGGGCCGCCGGGTCGGTCAGGGTGCGGGCGGTTTCCAGGGCATCATCGACGACCGGGTTGGAGTAATGGCCATCGTTCTGCCCTGCCCCGCTGTGCAGGAACACATAGAGGTTCCCATCCGCGTCGGCGCGTCCCGACCATGGGATGAGGTAGGTCTCGAAGTCACCACGGGCGGCGGCGGAGAGCGAGGATGCGAACTCGATAAGGTTGATCTTCATGTCGAAACCGGCATCGCGCACCATGGACTGAAGCACCTCTGACATCTGGGCGTTGTCCGAGGTGTTCGGCACATTCATCGTGACCTGGATGGGCGTGGGCACGCCCGACTGCTTGACCAGGGCCTGCGCCCGCTTGATGTCACGCGGCGGAGGCTCGAACCCGGGCGCATAGAACGGGGATGACGGCGTGACCGGCTGGACGGTCGGCTGGTACATGCCGTTGAACACGACTTCGATCAGCGCCTGCCGGTCGATTGCCGCATCGAATGCCTGCCGCAGGAGGGGGTTCTGGTTGATCGGGGTCTTGGCGCGGTCACCATTGCCGAGGTTGAAGGTGATGCCGGCATAGCCCAAAGCGGGTGAGGTTACGATGCGCAGCTTCTGGTCCTTCTTGATCTCGGCGACATCGGTGGGCAGCACGCGTTCGGCGATATCGATGTTGCCGGTGTGCAGGTTGGCCACCAGCACGGCGCTGTCCTGCATCGGCTGATACACGACGCGATCGAAATGGATCTTGCCGGCGTCCCAGTATCCTGGGAAACGGTCGAGCACGATGCGGTCCTGGGCCACGCGCTCGGCGAACTTGAACGGTCCGCTGCAGACCGGATGCAGGCCGAAATCCTTGCCCGCGGCTTCCGCCGCCTTGGGCGCCACGATCATCCCGGAGCGGTCCGTCAGCAGTGACAGCAGCGGCGAGGACGGCGATTTAAGCACCAGCCGCACGGTCAGGGGATCGACCACGTCCACTCGGTCGATGGTGCCGATTTCGGCGCGGCGGAAGCTGCCTTGCATGGTCAGGTGGCGCTCGAGGCCGTATTTCACCGCGTCGGCATTGAACGGTTCGCCGTCGTGGAACGTGACGTTCGGCCGCAGATGCAGGACGAGGGTCCTGGGGTCGCTCCATTCGTAGCTGAGCGCCAACTGCGGGACGATCTGGAGTTTTTCGTCGAGGTCGAACAGCTTGTCGCACAGTCCGGCGAAGACGATCCGCCCGACATAGGACCTGGCGAGGGTTGGATCGAGGATGTCGGCGTCCTCGCGCAGGGCGATGTGCAGGGTTTGGGCGGCGGACGGGGTTTGAGCGGTGGATGGCTGCACAGGGAGCAGTCCCAGGCCGCAGATGGAAGCCGCAAGTAACCACAGTCGCATCGTGCCAGACCCCTGCAGGTTGGAGTTTCCCATGGCTTTGATTGTGCGGGTGCGCCGGGCTGCTCGCAAGCCGTGGTGTCTTGAGCGCGTGCGTTCATGGAGGAAGGCGTTTCGGCCTCACGCCTTGAAAGGCAGCCGGGCCCTGCATGCGGGAGGATGGACGCGCGACGAACTTTATGAAGACGACCGGTGAAGATCGCGCTCGAAGCGATCGTGCTTGCCTGCGCGGAAGGGATCAACGGAACCGAGCGGCGTGACGCTGCATTGGCCGTTGTTCGCCGCTTGCCGCAGGAGGCTGTGGTTGTCCTGGTGCAGGTTCTTGGCGGACTTTTCAATGTGCTTGTCCGCAAAGCCGGAAAGTCGCGAGGCGATGAAAGGGATGCGTTGTTGAGTTGGCGTGATACGTTCCGGGTTGCCGAAGCCTCGCCCGAAGTGATGCTGACGGCGGCCGACCTGGTGACGGACCATCAACTGGGAATATGGGATGCGGTGATCCTGTCGACCGCCTGGCAAGCAGGGTGCCGCCTGCTGCTGTCGGAGGAGCTTCACGGAGGCTTCACCTCGGGCCGAGGCGCAGTAGCGGAATGCTCGTTTGGGCCGCCCGGTAGCCAACGACCCGCGTCACAGGTATCAGGGTCTCCAGCAAGGCCGGAGACACCGGTCAATCGGGAGAAACGTGCATGACGACCAGAGGCCTAGCTACGATTGCCGCGGCGTTGCTGCTGTCGGTGGCGCCCGCGATGGCGCAGGACAAGACGGTGACGCTGAAGATGTCCTCGTGGGTTCCGCCGGCGCATCCGCTGAACCCGTCGCTGGTTGCGTGGGCGGCGGATGTCGAGAAGGAATCCGGCGGCACCATCAAGGCGACGCTGTTTCCGTCGGAACAACTCGGCAAGGCGATGGATCATTATGACATGGCGCGCGACGGCATCGCCGACCTGACCTACGTCAACCCCGGGTACCAGCCGGGCCGGTTTCCGATCATCGCCGCGGGAGAGTTGCCATTCCTGCTGTCCAACGCCAAGGGCGGAACGGCCGCGCTGGACGAGTGGTACCGTCCATACGCGGCGAAGGAGATGAAGGACGTGCATGTCTGCTTCGCCTTCTTCAATGATCCCGGCACGTTCCATTCCCGCCACAAGATCGTGCTGCCGGACGACATCAAGGGCGACAAGGTGCGCCCCGGCAATGCCACCATGGGCGCGATGGTGACGCTGCTGGGCGGCACCAATGTGCAGTCCTCCGCCCCTGAGGCACGGGAAGTGCTGGAGCGTGGGGTCGCCAATACGATCGGCTTTCCCTGGCAGTCGATCATACTGTTCGGGATCGACAAGGTGGTGAAATTCCACATGGATGTGCCACTGTTCTCCACGACGTTCGTATGGGCGATGAACCAGTCGAAGTATGACTCGCTGTCGCCGGCGCAGCGGACGGTGATCGATCATCACTGCACCAGCGAATGGGCGGAGAAAGTCGCCAGTCCCTGGGCCGACTACGAAGCCGGCGGGCGTGCCAAGATCGCTGCCGAAACCGGGCATGATGTCTATACGCTGACCCCCGACCAGCTTGCCGCGTGGCACAAGGCGGTTGCCCCGCTGACAGCGGCGTGGGCGTCGAAGGTCAGCAATGGCGACAAGATCCTGGCGGATCTCAAGGCCGACCTGAAGAAGCATGGTGCTCTCGCGGAATGATGATGGACCGCTTCATCGACACGATCGAGTGGCTGGCCGCGGCGTTCGTCGGAATCGTCGCGGTGGACATCTTCGTCAGCGTGCTGCTGCGCTATTTCTTCGCGGTCTCGATTCCCGACAGCTACGATTTCGGCAAGTTGCTGTTGGGAATCCTGATCTTCTGGGGGATCGCGGCGACCAGTTACCGGGGCGGGCACATCACGGTTGACCTGCTGTGGTCGTCGATGGGGCCGCGGGGCAAGCGTGTCATCGATGTGTTCGCGACGCTGGTGCTGCTGCTGGTGGTGACGGTGCAGACCATCATGCTGTTCGACAAAGTCCGGCTGACCTACCAGGACAACGTGCTGACCTACGACCTGCGCCTGCCGACATGGCCGTTCGCTTTGATTGCGTGGCTGGGCGACGTGTCGGCGGTATTGCTGATCGCCATCCGCACCTACCGGTTGATCTTCTATCCGCTGGAAATGACTGAACCTGTCGCGAAGGCGGTGGAATAAGATGGAGTTTTCCAGCGATGCGGTGGCCGTCATCGGCTTCGTGGTGCTGTTTGGCCTGATGCTGCTGCGCGTGCCGGTGGGCATGGCAATGGGATTGGTCGGGGTCACCGGGTTCGGCTATATCGTCGGCAGCGGCCCGGCCCTGAAGATGGTCGGCCAGACCAGCATGCGGATCGTTACCGACTATACTTTCGGGGTTATCCCGATGTTCCTGCTGATGGGGGCGGTTGCCTCACGCACCGGCATGAGCAGGGAGTTGTTCCAGGCCGCGAACCGCTTTGTCGGCCACTGGCGCGGCGGGCTCGGCATTGCAACGATCGCCGCCTGTGCGGGGTTCGCAGCGATCAGCGGGTCGTCGGTGGCGACCGCGGCGACGTTCTCGACCGTTGCGTATCCGGAAATGCGGGGCTTTGGCTATCCGAAGTCGTTTGCGACCGGCGTGATCGCGGCGGGCGGCACGCTTGGGGCAATGTTCCCGCCGTCGATCGTGCTGGCGGTGTATGGACTGATCACGCAGCAGGATATCGGCAAGCTGTTCATCGCCGGCATCCTGCCGGGATTGCTCGCGGTCAGCATGTACATGGTGACCATCGCGATTATCGGCGCGGTGAAGCCGGGCTGGCTGCCCGCCGCCAAGGTGGCGTCCTGGCGCGCCCGGTACCAGGCGGTGAAGGAGGTCTGGGCGCCGCTGCTGCTGTTCGTGTTCGTCATCGGCGGACTGTATGGCGGGCTGTTCACCCCGACCGAGGCCGGGGGCATGGGGGCCGGCGGCGCGGTGTTGATCAGCCTGGCGCGCGGGCGCCTGTCGCGCGCCGACCTGCTGGCGTCACTGCTGCAGGCCACGCGCACGGCCGCGGCGGTGTTCACGGTGCTGATCGGCGCCATCCTGTTCGGATACTTCCTTACGGTCACCCAGACGCCGCAAAAGGTCACGGAATTCATCACCGGCATGGGCCTTAGCCCGCTGGGTGCGCTGGTGGTGATCATGCTGATGTACCTGGTCCTGGGGTGCCTGATGGATGCCATGGCGATGGTGATCCTGACGGTGCCGATCATTTTTCCGGCGGTCACCGCGCTGGGGTTCGACCCAATCTGGTTCGGTGTCATCATTGTCATGACGGTTGAGTTGGGACTGATCCATCCGCCGGTCGGGATGAATGTGTTCGTGATCAAGACGGTGGTGCAGGATGTTTCATTCAGGACCGATCTTCCGCGGCGTCATTCCGTTCGTGCTGACCGACATATTGCGGCTGGCGATCCTGATTGCCTTCCCCGCCATCGCGACCTGGCTGCCGGGACGGATGTAGGGACAGCGAGCGGACGCAAGCGGCCCGGACCTGGGCCGCCTGTTTGCGTATCAGACGATCTCCATGGCGATTTTCGGAGGTGTCTTCAGCGTCTGCAGGATGACGCAGTAGCGTTCGGTGGTCTGGATCATCCGCTCCAGCTTTGCCTGGTCGGCGTCGCAGTCAACGTCGAACCTGACTGTGATTTCGGTCAGCCCGACCGGTGTGGCGCGATCCACGCCCAGGGTGCCGCGCGCATCCCAGATGCCCTCGGCGATGACCTTGCCGCCGCGGACGGTCACGCCCATCGCCGTGGCGACGGCACGCAGCGTGACGCCGGCACACCCTACCAGGGCCTCCAGCAGCATGTCGGCGGAACAGGCGAGTTCGCCCGACCCTCCGCCGGCCTTGTGCAGCCCGGCGTTGACCTTGCCGTGCCAGGCATCGACCGAGATGGCGATGTCGTTGGGGTCAAGGCTGCCCTCGGCCCTGGCGGGAACCCGCGCGGCATCCGGATTGTCACGGTAGAGTTGCTTCAGTGGCGCCTGGGTGGCGCGCAGTTCATCGGCGTTCATGTCTGAGGTCCTTATTGCGCGGGAGCCACGTCCAGGCGGACGACGATCCCCTTCAGGTCCGGCGAGGGCGCCGGGTAGCGCTGCATCACCAACGGATCGTGCCCCGGAACGATCAATTCCGGCGAAGCGGCGTGGGCGCGAAGAGTGTCGAATGCATCCAGCATCTCCCCGATATGCAGGGCGGTGGTGAACGGGCGATAGGTCTCCATGTTCTCATAGAAATGGGTGACATCGGAGGCGAGGACAACCACGCCGCGCTTGGTGTTGACCTTGACGAATTGCAGGCCGGCGGAGTGGCCGCCGGTCGGCACGATGCTGATGCCGGGCAGCACGTCGGCCGGGCCGTTATGGTATACGACGCGGCCGTCAAAGTTCAGCCGGACGATGCCGCAGACATCATCAGGCTCGAAGCTTCGTGCCAGTTGCCGGTGCCGCATGTAGCGGCCGACCGCGTAATGGATCTCCGGTTCCTGCAGATGGAACCGGGCGTTCGGGAACTTATGGAAATTGCCGACGTGGTCGTAGTGCATGTGGGTCAGGATGACATCTTCCACGGTCGCGGGATCGACACCGAGCAGCGCGAGCGAGTCGATGGGACAACGTTCCAGGGTGCGGCCGCGCTTGCCGCCGCTTTCGGCGGTGAAGCCGATGTCGATCACCACCGCGCGGTCGTCGTTGCGGGCGAGCCAGACGAAATAGTCCATCGGCATCGGTCCGTCATGCGGGTCGCCGCCGATGAAGTGTTCATGCCGCTGGGCCTTGCGGGTCGCGTAACGAAGGGCGAATAGCTCGTACTCGGCGGCCATGGCTCAGATGCACTCCTGATGGGCGGTGATGTCGGGCATCACGTTTCTGGTGAACAGGTCTATGGAGTTCATTGCCTCATCACCGGTGATGTCGCCGAAGGCAAAGCGGCACAACAGATAGTTCAAGCCGGCATCATCGATGGTCTGCTGCAGAAAATCCCGGACCTGGTCCGGAGTGCCCGCGACCGCGCGTCCCTGTGCCTGGGCGTCTTCATAGCGCTCGGGGAAGATCGCGTGCGCCACCGGCATCGTGTCGTGCTCGATCCATAACTTGAGGAAGCTTGCCCGCCATTTGTCGTAGCCGCGGCGGGCGATTTCGAGTGCTTCCTTCCCGGTCTGTGCCACCACCACGTGACGCCCGACGCCCATCAGCGGCAGTTCGGCGGGATCGTTACCCAGCGCGTCCCATTCGGCGCGGTAACGATCGGTCAGCACGCGCATTCCGGCACCCGACAGATTGCCAACGATGTTCACCTTGTTCCTAGCAGCCCAAGGAACCGCCTCCGCCCGCCCGAGGCCATACCACAGCGGCGGGTGCGGCGTCTGGAACGGCGTCATCTCCATCGGCACGTCCTTGAACTGGTAGTGCCTGCCTTCGAAGTTCAACCGGTCGCCGGTCATGCCCCGCAGGATGACCTCCAGCGCCTCGGCATACATCGCCGGGGTCTGATCGGGGTCCAGGCCGTAATAGCGTAATTCGATGGGTGAGATTCCTCGCCCGACCCCAAGCAACAGCCGACCACCGCTGATCTGGTCAAGCATGCAGATTTCCTCCAGCAGCTTGATCGGGTGGTATAGCGGAAGCAGGTAGACCAATGGGCCGAAGCGAAGCTGCCTGGTGCGCTGTGCGACGGCTGCCAGCCACACGCCGGGTGACGGCGCCACGCCCAGCGGCGTCGCGTGGTGTTCGGCGACGTGGTACCCGTAGAAGCCTGCCCGGTCATAGGCTTCGACCAGTTTCAGGCGTTCCTCATAGAACCGGTCGAGCGGTGCCAGGCCTCGATCCATATGGTCGAACACACCGAGTTTCATGATTTGACCAGCGCGCAGCCGCCTTCTGCTTCGGGACGGAAAGCCTGTTCAGCCGGGGTATCGGCAAGTTGCCGATAGTAGTCCCAGGGATATTTCGACTCCGATTGGTCCTTGACCTCGAACAGGAACATGTCGTGGATCTTGCGTCCGTCCTGCCGGATGCGTCCCTTGCCGAAGATGGGATCATCCGTCGGTATCTGCTTCATCCGCGCTATCGTTGCGCGTCCGTCGGCCTTTACCGCGTCCGGCCCCATGTCGACCGCGGTTTTCAGATAGTGGATGACCGCGGAGTACATGCCGGCCTGGGTGGAGGCTGGCATGAAACCTTTCATCTGTGGCGCGAACCGCCTGGCGAAGGCGCGGGACTGGTCGTTGCGGTCCCAGTAGTAGCAGTCGGTGAGGATCAGCCCCTTGGCCGCCTGCAATCCGATGGCGTGCACCTGGGGGATGTGGAACAGCGTGGCGGCGATCTTCATGCCCTGATTGGTAAGGCCGAATTCCGCCGCCTGCTTGATGGTATTGCCCGCGTCGGCGCCGGCATTGGTAAGACCGAGGACCTTGGCGCCGCTGGCCTGGGCCTGGAGCAGGAACGACGAGAAATCCGTCGTGCCGGGAAACGGGTGCCTGGCGACGCCGAGGACCTTGCCTCCGAGCTTTTCGACCATGGAACGGGCGTCGCCGGTGAGCGAGGCGCCCATCGCGTAATCGGCCTGGATGAAGAACCAGGTATCACCGCCGCGCTGCACCATCGCCCGAGCGGTAGAACTGGCGAAGGACCAGGAGTCATAGACCCAGTGTACATGGTTGGGACCGCACGCCTTGCCGGTCAGGTCCGAGGTCGCCGGGCCGGTGAGCATCAGCACCTTGTTGCGCTGTTCGGCGACCGTGCGCAACGCCAGCGCCCCGGCGGAGAACGGGATGTCGAAGATCGCATCGACACCTTCACGATCGTACCAGGAGCCGGCGAGGCTGACATAGGTATCGGTCTTGGTGCCGGCATCCGCGGTCATCAGTTCGACCTTCAGTTCCGGGTGCAGTTTGGCGAAATCCTCGATCGCGAGTTGAGCCGCGACGACGGAGCCTGGCCCGGCATCCTCGGAATATGGTCCACTCATGTCGGTCAGGATGCCCAGGCGGACCGGCGTCGCCGCGCGCGCCCGGCGCCCCACCGCCATGGTCGCCGAAGCGGCAACAAGCGTTCGACGGCGCGTCATCCCTGTCATTGCGACATTTCCTCTCCAACCCTGCTGAACTGGTACTCGCGGGTAGAGTGCTTGTCCAGTTCAGCCGGGGACGTTACTCCGGAGCGGGTGACGCCAAGGGCTTGTCCTTTTCCACGACGAAGGTAGCGGTGACCCGTGATTTTTCCGGACCGTTGCGGACGCTGTGCGGTGTCTCTGGCGGAATCTGGTATCCGTCGCCGACCTTGAGCACGCGGTCCGGCTGCCCCTTCACCGACAATATGCTGTTGCCTGAAACCAGGTAGCCCAACTCGACGCCGGGATGGGTATGACGGGCCACCAACGCGTTCGGCTCGATATCGACCTGGATCAGAACGCAGATATAATTGTCACCGGGATACTCGGTCTTTTGCAGGATCGTGCGGCTGAAGCCTGGCGGCTGGGCCTGGGCATTCGCCTTGGACGATGAAGCCACCGCGCCAATGGCGACGCAGACCGCGCACGATACGAAACCACGTCGTCCAAGCATTGTTACACCCCCCATTTCACCCCACGCATTGTCCGTGGCCAGCGGCGGCGTGTCCAGCGGGATGGTTGGCTGGAGATGGGTGTGGCGCCGGCTGGCGCAGGTGCCGCCGCCGGGTCAGTGGTCAGGGGTCAATGGGTCAGTGGGTCGATGGGTTAATGCGTCAGGGGCCCGTCGGCTTGCTTCCACGCATCGATGCCGCCGTGGATATGGGATGTGCGTTCCAGCCCGGCATCCCGAGCCGCGCGGACCGCCATGGCGGAGCGTTCGCCGAATGCGCAGTAGAACAGCAATTGCCGGTTGGTGGCTGTGGCAAGTTCGGAGAGGATCCCGCCCGGCTCGATATTTTCCTGAAGATCAGAGTACGGCGCGTGCAGCGAACCGGGAATCGACCCATGCTTTCGCCGCTCGGTTTTTTCACGCAGATCGACCAGCACGGTGTCCTTGCAGCCGACCATGGTTCGGGCCTTGGTGGCGTCGACGGCCCAGCCGCGCGCCGCGAGTTCCTGCTGCGCGAGGCCCTGGCGCTTATTGGCGGGGACCGCGATGTCCATCATCTTCGGATTGGACAGGTTCAGTCCATTCATCAGGGCGACGTATTCGTCGACGCCGCCGACCTGCAGCCTGGGATTGCAGCGCCTTTCCTCACCGATCGTGCTGACCGTATCGCCTTTGTAGTCATGCGCCGGGAACACCATGGTTTCATCCGGCAGCCGAAGCAGGCGGTTGAAGATCGAGTCATACTGCATTCGCGGGCAGCCGTTCTGGAAGTCGGTCCGTCCGGTGCCGCGGATCAGCAGGGTGTCGCCGGTAAAGACGCGGTCCTGCATGCGGAAGCTGTAGGAGTCGTCGGTATGGCCGGGCGTATAGATCGCCTCCAACTCGATACCTTCAATCCGAAGCGTATCCCCGTCGGACAGGCGCATCGAGACGACATCGACGCTGGATTGCTCGCCCATCACGGTGATGCAGCTTGTGGTGTCGCGCAGGGCACCGAGGCCCGTGATGTGGTCAGCATGCAGATGGGTGTCGACCGCCTTGACCAGACGCAGGTCGAGTTCGCGTATCAGCGACAGGTATCGATCGACCTTTTCCAGGACGGGATCGACGATCAATGCCTCACCACCGCGGCGGGAGGCGAGCAGGTAGGTGTAAGTGCCCGATGTCGCATCGAAAAGCTGGCGAAAGATCAAGGCAACCTCCGTGTCTGCTGAGCGTGGCGGAAGGCATTCCCGGTTTTTGCGGAGTAGAAAATATCATCCCCGCCACGGAACGAAGGTATTTATACCACGGAGCGCCGTTTCCGGGACGATAAATTTCTCGTGCCATCAGCCGATGGGCGGACCTACGTAGGCGGAGACGGGGCGGATCATGCGGCCGGTCTTGCGCTGCTCCATCGCGTGGGCCAACCATCCGGCGCTGCGTCCGATGGCGAACACCGGGGTGAAAGCCTCACGCCTGATGCCGACCGCATCGAGCAGCAAGGCGGCCATGATCTCGACATTCGGCGGCAGGGTGCGGCCGGGCTTCACTCGCTGGATGGCAGCCGCGACGGCTTTTTCCAAGCGTTCGGCGAAGGCGAGGCGATCCGCGAGCGGCCCCATGGCGTGCATCGAGCGCCGCATTGCCTCGGCCCTGGGGTCATTGCCGCTGAACACGCGATGCCCGAAGCCCATCAGGCGCTCGCCGGAGCGCAGTTTCGCCTCGAGCCAAGCCGCCAGGTCCGGCGCCGCTTGCGCTTCATCCAGCATGTCCAGGGTGGGACCGGGAGCGCCGCCGTGCAGCGCGCCGGTAAATGCGCACCACGCGGCCAGGACCGACGCGGTGAGCGATGCGCGGGTCGATGCCACCACCCGAGCGGTGAAGGCGGAGGCACTGAGGCCGCTTTCGGCCATGACGGTGAAGTAGGTATCAAGAGCCTTGGACATGGCCGGATCGGGGGTGGTGCCGTGCATCATGCGCAGCAGATCGGTGGCTGTGGTCAGAGCCGGATCGGGTGGCAGCGGCGGCAGCGAGGAGGCCTGGCGGACCAGTGCGGGAACCGCGACGGCAAGCGCGCTGACCAGATCGATGGCGCTTGCGCTGTCTGGCTGGGCCGCGATCGCGGTTCTCACCGCCTCCGCAAGTGGACGGCCGGCGGTCAGCGGCAGCCAGTTCCGGGCGGTCCGATATGCCGTCAGGCGGGCTTGACCCAGGGCGGCGGCTACGCCCTCACGGGTGAGGGTTTCGCCCGTAAAGCCGTCCCACAGCAGGGCGATGGTGCCCTCGAAGCCGTGCTGACTGACCAGCGACGGCAGATCATGGCCACGCACCCAGACCATGCCCTTGGCCGGGTCCGTGTGACTGAGGATGGTTTCCGCCGCGACCACACCGTCCAGGCCGTTCGCCATTTTCTTCTCCAGTATTCAACGTTGGTTAACCAGTTCGGCGCCAGGATCGCCGCATGTACCCTCTCACGAACAGTGGCGTGCCCCAAACCCCGGCCGCGCCCCCGGCTTTATCCGGGTTTGGGACCGGATTTGGGACCGGGAACGGTCAGGCGCTGTATGTCCAGGGGCTGATGGCGTTGCGCGATGGCGAGGCCGAGACGGCTTCGGCGTTGCTGGCCCAGGCGCTGCGGCTTCAGCCGTCGCATCCGGGGGTACGGCGAAACCTGGTGCGGGCATTGCTGGTGGCGGAGGATTACGAACAGGTCCTGACGCAGGCCGATGCCGGGCTGGCGGAAGTGCCCGACGATGCCGAATTGCACTTTGCCCGCGGGACGGCGCTGAACGCGGTGGGACAACATTCGAGCGCGTGCGAGGCGTTCGCGCGGGCATTGTCGTTGCGGCCCGATCATGCGGCTTGCTGGCTCAACATGGGCAATGCGTTGGCCGACCTCGATGACCTGGCCTCGGCGGAGGCGCATTACCGGACCGCGATCCGACTCGAGGGCGGCTTGGCGGAGGCGCATGCGAGCCTGGGGTATCTGCTCACCATGCAGGGTCAGATCGGGGCGGCGGTCGAGGCTTGCGAGCGCGCGATCCGCCTGCGTCCCGGTTTTGTCCAGGCGCATTGGAACCTTTCGATCGCGGCACTTCTGGGCGGGGACCTGCGGCGGGGTTTCGCCGAATACGAATGCCGCAGACTTACCGCGCACCACCGGCGGGCTTTCCCGCCGCTCCCTGGGCCGGAGTGGAACCTTGCCATGGCCGGTGGCGGAACCGTGCTGGTGCGAGCGGAACAGGGTTATGGGGATGCCATTCAGTTTGCCCGGTATCTGCCGCTGATCCGCGCGGCGGGCGGCCATCCGATCCTGCTCGGACCATCCTGCCTGGTTGACCTGATCGGGTCGATGGAAGGCGTCCGGGTGGTGACACCGGCTTCCGGTCTTCCGGCGCATGATGCATGGATCGACCAGGCAAGCCTGCCACATGCGTTTGGCACGACGCTGGCGACGATCCCGTTTCCGGACGGATTCCTGCGTGCCGATCCAGACCTGGTGCTGGCCTGGCGGGACAGATTGCCCGGCGGCCGGAAGATCGGGGTGGCATTCACCGGCAATCCGAAACACCCGGCTGACCGGCGGCGCTCGCTGCCGGCCGATCTGACCGGGGGGCTGCCGGCGGTTCCGGGGTTCAGCTTTATCAGCCTGGGACACGGGGCGGCGAGCGGACCTGGCCTGGTGGACCTGACGCCGTGGCTGACCGACTATGCGCAGACCGCCGCGCTGGTTGCGAACCTGGATCTGGTCATTACGGTCGATACGTCTGTAGCCCATCTTGCCGGCGCATTGGGCAAGCCGGTGTGGATCTTGCTGGCGCATGCGCCGGACTGGCGATGGTTGCTTGATCGCACCGACAGTCCGTGGTATGGTTCCGCCCGCCTGTTCCGGCAGAGGACGCCGGGGGACTGGGCTTGCGTGCTTGCCGAGGTAATGGACGAGATCATGCGATTCCCGATCGAGGCCGCGGTTCAGCCGGACGCGCACTAGCTAATTTCCCATACTACTCGTTTGGCTTAGGAAAAGGCCGGTTGGTGCCAAGCACAGGCTTGTCTTGTCGGCTCAACAAGGGCCGGCGCGTCGCATTTTTTTGTATAGTTGCTGACGTACCATATTTTAATCCGTCGAAATCGGCTGAACTGGAAACAGTCACAGTTGGAACGAGGATGACGACCCCGATGCAAAGGTTCAGACGACAGCAAGCGATATGGGTTTTGGCGACAGCGGCGGCCGTTACCGTATCAGGCTCGTCCATCGCCCAGACCGCCGCGCCGGCGGCTGACTGCCAGCCGCCCGGCTACTGGATCAACGGGATTCACCTGTCAGCGCAGTTGGAAAGTGGGATCACGTTCAATCCGGTCGGTCCGAAAGAGAATTTCGGCCAATTATTCACTGATCGCGCGAACCAGCCAATGCTCAATCAGTTGCTGTTGACGGCGAGCAAGCCGCTCGACCCGAAGGCGACAGATTTCGACTGGGGGTTCAAGCTGCAAGGCATGTATGGCGCCGACGCGCGCTACACTCATTTCCTGGGTGAACTGGACCGGGCGGTCGGACCGGACAGCCGCAACCAACTTGACGTGGTCGAGGCGAATGTCCTGTTGCACATGCCTGTGCTGACGGAAGGCGGCATCGACCTCAAGGCGGGACAGTACTCGACGCCGCTGGGGTTCGAAACGATTGATGCATCGACCAACCTGTTCTACTCGCACTCCTATATTTTCAGCTTCGGGCTGCCATTCAAGCATACCGGCGTGCTGACCACGACGCACGTCAACCCGCTGCTGGATATCTATCTCGGCATCGATACAGGGGTGAACACGACCTTTGGCCCACGCGGCGATGAGAACAGCGCTGTCGCGTTCCTCGGCGGGTTTGGCCTGAACATGATGGACGGCAACCTTACAATCCTGGCACTGACGCATATCGGGCCGGAGAACCCGTCCCGAGCGGCGCTTCCCGGCACCAATGTGGATCACTATTATCGTTACCTGAACGATATCGTGGTTACCTACAAGGCTTCCGAAAAGTTGACGTTCATCACCGAGGCAAACCTGATTCGCGACGATGCGCTGGGGGCCGGCGCGTCGGGTGTCCCGAAGCCAGCGAATGCCTTCGGCGTGGCGCAATATGTCAGCTACGCATTGAGTGACACCCTGACCCTGAACGGCCGGGCGGAAATCTACCGCGACGACAACGGGGTCTTTGTCCTTACGTATCCAGGGAATTATGACTTCGTGAATTCAACGCTTGGGGTGGCGAACACGTCGCGCGGGGCGCCGTCGCCGTCAACCTATGGTTCGGTAACGCTTGGGCTTACTTACAAACCGGCCGTGCCGGCGCCTGTGACCGGGTTGCTTATCCGGCCCGAGGTTCGATGGGACCGCGCCTTGGGAGGAACGCATCCGTTCAATCGAGGCGTGGATGATGCGTCCTTCACTGTAGCCTCCGACTTCGTGCTGACGTTCTGATTGAGCGCCAGTGGATAAACCGCGGATTGGTGCCAGAGGGAGTTCCCCTGGCCTTGGTTCCGATGGAGTTCAGGTCTTGAAAACCGGCTTTACCAGGGTCGAGGGCATGCTGGCCGCGAGGTTGTTCTGTGCGTTCGCCAGCAGGGCGTTTTTCGCTGCGCTGCCGACGCTGGAACCGAGCCAGTAGTTGGCGACCTGGGTTGCCATGGCGGCCAGTGTTCCGAGCAGGATGGAACCGAATTGCCCGTCGGCCGCGCTAAGATGGCTGGTCAGCACGGAATAGGTCGTGCATCCGAATGCCACGACGATAATTACCGAGACGACCGTGCTGCCATAGGCCAGGCCGCTGTGCACCTTCGCCAGTTCCGTTGACATCTCGCGCGCCGAGGAGGTGTCGGCCAAACGGGCCTTCAGTTCATCCAGCGCGTCCTGGCGGAGTGACGCATTCTCCGCATCCTCGGCTTGCTGCATTTTGAGGTGCAGGTCGGCGAGTTTCGCCGCCAGTTCGTCCGACGCGGCCTGATTGGCACGCAGATGTTCCACCGCCGCGGCGACGCCTCCGGGCTGATCAAGGTCGGCGGCGCCGCCAACGACGGTTTGGACAACGGCGGCAACCTTGGCGGTGGCATCGGCGCCTTTCGATCCAAAGATCATTCCGGCCAGTTGCGGTGCCAGACCGAGCACGAGGGGAATCAGGAGGGCGAACATGACTAGGCTCCGATGGCTTGCAGCGCGGTCTGGCACAGGCGGCTTCGGTCCGCCGCGCCGGTGGTTCCGCCACTGATTTTTTCGTTAAGGAGGTCGATCGACCAAGCGTTGGCCAGCGCGTTCAACTGATTTGCCGTCCAGAACCAGATCGCGCTGTCGGCGGCACCATCGGGCGTCGCTGCGTGGTCAACCGCCTGGCCGAGGGTCATCCGCATCGCGTTGGCAAAGAGTTCGTAGTTGGTACGTCCGGTGATCTGCATCAGTCCGCGCCCGCGGAACCGCCAGCCATCACCGGAGGCCTCGTTGCCATTGCCCAGGCGGTTGGCATAGACGCGGCCAGCGAGGATTTCCGGCTGCAGGGCGCAGGATGCGGCTGTTTCAGGGTTCGGGAAGCGGCTTGGCCACACCTGGCACAGACGGGACGCGGTGTAGTTCAGGTCCTCTTCGAGACGCCGAAAACCCGCACTCTCCACGGCGCATTGCCCCAGGAAGGCGGCAACGCAGCGGGGTTCGGTGATGCCCGCTTTCGCCAACCGCCCTGCCAGAACGTTGACCCACCCTGCAAGTTCGGCATCGGACAGGTGCGGCGCGACGGCCCGAAGAGGTTCCGCCAGACGCGGCACCACCGGCGCATCCGGTGGATTGCCAAGGACAACGACAGCGGCGGCAACCGAGGGTTTGGAGGAGGAACGGTGAAAGAGGTAGCTGAGAGCGGCTATGGGGTTGAACATGAGGGCGGCCAGATGCAGGCAGCGGTCTCGATTGGCATGAGGAACTCTTGGGCTGAGATGCGGAAGAAATGATAAAATGACCTGGGAATAAGGTCACGAAATAGGAATAATGTCAAGTTAATTTCTAATCGGTTCCACCGGGACGGAGCGTTTAACGGAGGCGGGGCCGGTTCAGGTCTTGCGGCCATAGGCGACATAGGCCGCGATGGGGATGGCGAGGCCATTAGCATCCCGGAACGGGGCCGCCTGCCGGTCGATCGCTTCAATGATCGCCGGCATCGCCTGCTCGGACTGCGCCTCGATCAGCGCCGCCATGCGCGCCGTGCCTGAGCGCAGGGCCCAGAGCAATGAGGCTGCATCGGCTTGCCGCCAGACGCCGGTCAGTTTGCTGGTGCCAGTTTCGGTGAAACCGGCTTCCGCCAGGGCTGCCGAGCAATCGGCGGGCGTGCCGAAACCGCCTCCGGGGGCGGGCGCGCGGGAAGCGGACATGTCACCGCAATGGCGGATTGCGTCGAAAACCAGTCGCCAGGCCACATTTTCGGCCGGCGCCGCCCAGATGGTGAAGGCCACCCTGCCACCCGCGAGCAGCACACGATGCGCCTGCCGCAGCGCGAGGATGGGCCGGGGGACGTGGTGGATGCCGAAATTCGAGACGACGGCGTCGAAGATGGCGTCTGGGTACGGCAGGGCCTCGGCGTCTGCTTCGTCGAAGGGTATCCGCGGATGAAGCCGGCGGGCGACACCAAGCATGGCGGGCGAGAAATCCAGCCCGCGCACGGTCGCCCCTGTTGTGGCGGCTTCAGCGGCGACGAAGCCAGGACCGCAGGCAACATCCAGGACGGAATGGCCGGCACGAGGCCCGACGGCATCGAGAAGTGCCGGGATGAACTGGCGCGTCGCGGTGGCGAACGATGCTTCGTAGCGGCCGGCCGCCTGCTCCCACCCGGCATGCTCGAAGGCGCGG
This sequence comes from uncultured Alphaproteobacteria bacterium, assembly GCA_963792345.1. Classification (GTDB taxonomy): domain Bacteria; phylum Pseudomonadota; class Alphaproteobacteria; order Acetobacterales; family Acetobacteraceae; genus Rhodopila. Next base: position 36,576 of record CAWBVV010000005.1, on the reverse strand, counting down.
ACCGCTTCGGTTCCGGTCATGCGAGGCCGGTCATGGGGCGGGTCATGGTCAGTAGGTCCGGAACATCCGGGTTATCGCCTCGGGATCGGTCGTTACGTTCAGTGCCAGGGACAGCAGAATGCGCGCCTTTTGCGGATTGAGGTTATCGGCGATGAGGAAACCGGCCTCGCGCAGTTTCGTGCCGCGAAGGTCCGGCCTGATCCGGCCCTGGTGCACTGGACGACGACGATGCCCTGACGCGCCGCCTCGGTCAGCGCCTCGATCTCACCGGGTGGACAGAAGCCGGGAGCAAATCCGGCGGCGATGATGCCGTGCGCACCGGCGGCGATGAAGGCACGCACCGCGACACCGTCCCCGCCGGCATACGAGTAGGAATATCGACCCTGGGCAAGGCGGTGGTGCCGGAGATGTCGAATTCGGTATCCGGCGCATGGGTGCGGATGGGGCGGCGATAGAATGCCACCGCATCACCGTCCGCATGACCCAAGCACGCCGAAATCCGGTGTGCGGAAGGTCTGCAGACGCAAGGTCGATGTCTTCGTCACCTCCCGCGCGGCGTGGATTTCGTCGTTGAGCACGACAAGGACGCCCATATTCCGGGCGTCCGGGCTGGCGGCGACGCGGATGGCGTTGACCAGGTTCATGCCGGCGTCGCTGGACAGCGCGCTGGATGGGCGTTGCGATCCCACGATCACGACCGGGACGGGAACCTTGACCGTCAGGTTCAGGAAGTAGGCTGTCTCCTCCAGGGTTGCGGTGCCGTGGCCGATGACGATGCCGGCGAGGCCGGGATGATCGGTCACAAGCTGACGGCACAGCGCGGCGAGTTCCTTCCACTCCGGGAATCCGATGGCCGGGCTGGCGATGGCTCGGTAACGGACCGGGAAGACATCCGCGACGAGCGCCGTCTCTGGCCAACGCCGGAGGATTACGTCGGCCTGCATCATCTGGCCCGCGGCGGCGTAATCCTGCAGGTCGAGCGGCCCACGCCCGAGCGAGGCGATGGTGCCGCCGGTGCCGATGAAGGCAATTTTCGGGAGGGCTGCTGGTGGCTGGCTCATCCCGACGCTCCGATAGTGCCGTGCAGGGACGGCCTGTCCAGGTGGAAGCGGGTGTCGGACTGGTAGGCCCCGGCGACGTTGAGGACGCGGCCCTCACCGAACGGGCGGCCAGCGATCTGCAACCCGATCGGACACCCATTCGGATCGAACCCGCACGGCACGCTGACCGCGGGCAGGCCGAGGTAATTGAACGGCCTGGTATTGGCCGACACCGCCATGAACCTGCGCTCGGTTCCCGGCGGCCCGTGGTCGATGTCGGTTTCCGCCAACGTTGGAAGACAGGTCCGAATGGTCGGCGTCACCAGGACATCGGCCTTGGCGAAGACCTCCGCGGCGAACGCCTTGAGGAGTGGGCCGCGGCGGCTGAGCGCCTCGATGTAGTAGGCGGCGGGGATGGCATAGCCGGGGTACATGCGTCCGCTGATGTGCTGCGCCGTAAGCCTGTGGGTCGGTCCGCATCCATTCGGCGTGGATCGGGGCGGCCTCGGCGCGTGAGACGATGCCCCCGTAGGCGGCGATGGCGTCCATCAGGGGCAGGTCGAACCGGCGGACGGTGGCGCCGCGTTCGGCGAGCACGCCAAGTGCGGCCTCCATCGCCGCGACGACGGGCTGATCCGCGCCGTCGAGAAAGTAGTTCGCCGGAACGCCGATGCGCACGCCTCGCAGGTCGCCGGTCATCAAGGATTCGTAGTCCGGAACGGGCTCGCGCGCGCTGGTCGGGTCGCGCGGGTCGTGTCCGGCCATGACGGTCATCACCCGGGCGCAATCGCGTGCGGTTCGGGCCAATGGGCCGACATTATCGTGGGAGAATGAGAGCGGCATGACGCCGTAGCGTGACACCCGGGTTTGCGTGGGTTTCAGTCCTGTCACGCCACAAGCCGACGCGGGGAGCCGGATCGAACCGCCGGTGTCCGAGCCCAGCGCCATGTAGTTGAACCGAGCCGCGACGGACGCGCCTGATCCGGAGGAGGAGCCGCCGGTGATGTAGGGCAGGTTCCAGGGGTTGTGGCAATCACCGAAGGTCTTGTTGTGGCCGGTCGGATTTTGCGCGAACTCGGCCATGTTCAGGCCGGCGAAGGTGTAGGCGCCGGCGGCGGCCATGCGCTCGATCACGGTGGCGGTGACTCGGGCGAAAATCCCGCCGCAGCGCCGATCCGCAGGTGCTGAGCTTGCCGGCCTGATAGTACATGTCCTTGTGCGCCATCGGCACGCCGTGCAGCAGGCCCAGCGGCTGCTTGTCCTGGACGGCCTGGTCGGCCGCGCGGGCGGCGGCCTCCGCGGCCTCCCGCTCCTGCCAGATCACCGCATTGACCGTGGGATTGACCGCATCGAGGTTGGCCCAGCAGGCGCGCAGCAGCTCCAGCGAGGTGACTTCCCCGGATGCCACGCGGTCGGCGGCCTGGACCAGGGAGAGGTCGGCCAGATCCGTCCATCAGGCACCTTCCTTCGTCGCCTGCAGAGCGGCTTCGAAGCTGGATGGCTCATCCTCGAACGCGATCGTGCCGCGCAGCGCCTCGAACGCCGCGATGGTATCGGCAAGTTCCGCGGCGAGCCGCCTTGCCGGCTCGTTGGGCGGGTCAATTGCGAACCATCGCGCGATCGTTGCTTCAACCGAGGTCTCGAATGCACCCATGTGTCGGTTTCTCCGGGTTGGTCTGCCCGCGAGTAGGCAACAGAAAGGCAAGACGGGCAATGGCGGATGGGAGGAGAAGGGGGGGGGGGCGGTGTACGAGACGAATGTGCCGAACCGGCTGGATCGCCTGCCCTGGAGCGCGCTTTCACTGGCTGGTTATCGTTGCGCTCGGGATTGCGTGGATCCTGGACGGGCTGGAGGTAACGGTTGTCGGATCGCTGGCCGGCGCATTGTCCGACAGCCCGGTCCTGCATCTCACCGGCAGCCAGGTCGGGGCGGCGGCGAGCGCATATCTGATCGGCGCGGTGGCGGGATCGCTGTTCTTCGGCTGGCTGACCGACCGGCTTGGGCGCAAGAAGCTGTTTACCCTGACGGTGCTGGTCTATCTGGTCGCCACCATCGCCTGCGGGCTGTCGTGGGATTTCTGGTCGTTCGCGTTTTTCCGCATGCTGACCGGGGCGGGCATCGGCGGAGAATATGCCGCGGTCAACGCCACGATCCAGGAATTGATCCCGGCGCGGCGACGCGGCTTCACCGACCTGGTGATCAACGGCAGCTTCTGGCTGGGCGCGGCTATCGGCGCATTGGGCGCATATGTCGTGCTCGACCCGGCGATCATGCCGCCGGAGATTGGCTGGCGGGCGGCCTTCATCATTGGTGGGGTGCTTGGTTTCATCGTCCTGCTGCTGCGCCGGTTCCTGCCGGAAAGCCCGCGCTGGCTGATGACGCATGGACAGCCCGAGGAAGCCGAACGGATCGTTGGCGAGATCGAGGAGCGGATAGAGCGCGAAACCGGCAAGCCGCTGCCGCCGGTCCCGCCGGGATACCTGAGGCTGCGGACCGATGTGCACTCCTGGTTCAAGGCCGGGGCGAAGGCACTGGTCACGACCTACCGGCGGCAGGCATGGCTGGGCGTGACGCTGATGGCCGCGCAGGCGTTCTGCTACAACGCGGTGTTCTTCACCTATGCGCTGGTGCTGACCAAGTTCTATGGCGTATCTCATCGGGCAATGTCGGGCTGTTCATGCTGCCGTTCGCGATCGGCAATTTTCTTGGCCCGCTGGTGCTGGGGCGATTGTTCGACACGATCGGCCGCCGCATCATGATCACGGCGACCTATGCCGTGTCCGGTGTACTGATGGTCGTGACCGGCTGGATGTTCGCGATGGGCTGGCTGGACGCGGTGCAGCAGACGCTGGCTTGGACGGTTATTTTCTTCGTTGCATCGGCGGCGGCAAGTTCGGCGTACCTGACGGTCGGCGAAAGCTTTCCGCTGGAAGTCCGGGCGATCGCCATCGCGCTGTTCTATGCGTTCGGCACCGGCGTCGGAGGGGTGGCTGGGCCGCTGCTGTTCGGGGCATTGATCGACACCGGATCGCGGGTCTCGATCTTCTACGGCTACCTGCTGGGTGGTGTTCTGATGGTTGTAGCGGCGATTGTCGCCGGGTTCCTGGCGGCGAATGCCGAGCGGCGCTCACTGGAGGACGTGGCGCCGCCGCTCTCCGCGGTTTGAGGGTGGTGTGATCGCCGATCGAGGCCGCGGGTTCTTACAAATAGTCGGCAAGACTGCTACGGATTGACTGGGACGGGACTGGCCTTGAGGTCCCCGCCCATCACGGCACGAACAAGGAGCCTGGAGGCCGAATGCCCAGTAACCCCGCCCTCTCCGTTACGCGCGAACAAGCTGAAGCCCTCGTTGCCAGTCGTCCTTGGTGGTATCACCGCTTCGAGATATTTCCTGGCGTGATTACCCCCGGCGTCTATGACCCGAGGGAGACCCTTGAGCGTTTGCGCCTTCCGGCCGACCTGCGCGGCCAACGCATCCTGGAGATTGGACCGGCAGACGGTTATTTCACCAAGCAGTTGACCATCCGTGGAGCGTCGGTCACAGCGCTTGATTACGTCGAGAAAGACTTCTGCGGTTTTAGCGTCATGGAACAGCTGCATGGCGCAGCATTCGACTTTCGGCGTGGCAACATCTATGAGATTCCGAGGCTGGGTTTCCAGCCCTTCGATCTGGTGCTCTGTTTAGGAGTGCTTTACCATCTGCCAGACATGCTACGGGCACTGAACATCCTGCGTGGTATCTGCGGAGAGCGCCTGATCGTCGAAACCTTGGTCTCCACTGATCTTGGAGACGAGCCGTGTGCCCGATATTGTCCGGCAGCGAACCTCAACGACGACCTTACGAATTTCTGGGTACCCAATACCGCCTGCGTCGAGGCGATGCTGGTCGACGTAGGTTTCCTGGTTGAACGCTCTGAGATGGTCTCTCAGGACGAGCACCGTGGCCGAGCCGCTTTTTCGTGCCGAGCAAACAAGGCCGCGATGGCAACCCATAAGATGGATGTCGCTTATATGCAGGTTCCGATCGGGTGAATGGGCACGCCACAGGATTGGCGGGATGAGAATCGGACACCAGCGAGTGACAGAGCCGGAACGTCCCGGCCTGTCTTCCATTACTTGACGAGCCAATGGTGTAAGCTACGGCACGGATTCTGGAACCTGCGCGCCCTGCTTTCTTCATGGAGCCGCAGGACCGGGTCCAGCTATCTATTCATGCCGGCGACAAATAGACCTCATTCTGTAACATTGCCCGATCATCGGGTCCTTGGCTGGCGATTCGCCACATTGGTGCGTTCGCCCTGATCCAGTCGATCGTCATGGATGTATCCCCATAGGTGACATCTCCATCGACCGGCGAGCGTAGGTGCGGTGCGAACGCGAAGCCGATCGTGTCATGCCTGCGCGTCATCTCCTCCACCTGGCCTGTGTGTGACCCGACGCGCCAATATTCCTTCGGCCTGATTGTTATAGCGAGTACCCATCTTTCGCCATGCAACGGTGCAGCGCCGCAAACGCCCGCAATGTTGCCCGCTCTGAAAGGTGAGTGAAGACCGAATACGCATAGGCCAGATCGAATGAGCCCTGTTCGACGGGGAGAGTGGCCGGAAGATATTCGGATACGGCGAAATGTCCGAGCATCTTGTCTGCCTCACATATCTCGATCGAGCGAGGCCATGGATCCAGGCCCCAGACGCGAGAAGGCGAGGTGTAGTCAGTACATCAGCCGAGACAGGCGCCCGTAGCCGCACCCAAAGTCAAGGACCTTGATGTCCTTCATCTCACGCCGTTTGATCAGACGCCAATGAGCCTGCATCGACTTCACGAACGCGACGCTTTGCTGCAGCAGGGCCTTTCCGCTATTGCCGGTCCATGATGTCTGGATCTCGACGTCGGCCATCTTGGGCAGGATGCGCGACAAGGCTGGAAGGGCGGGATCCGGCATCCGGAGGAAGACTTCACCAAAGCCATCGAGGTCTAACGCTCGAAGCTCTTTTAGAACATCATCGACCGGGGCGCCTGACAGAGCCGCCCGCTCTGCCGCCTGTATAGCATCCACGCAACGTCCTCTCATTCCAGCGAAAACGATTTTACCGTAGCGGTTGCGCCTTTGCAAACCGTCGGCTGCGCGCGAAATCTTGCTACGGTTCTCACCACGCAAACGCGATAGGGCCATCATTCGTGGCGGCCGTGGGGCCAAGTGACGTGAACGTTGGACCTGACCGTCAGCCCCAAGTTATAGCGTGTACCGCTAGCGATCGTCCGGCTCGCATTATCTCGATCAGCGGCAGTTCTATGAGGCGGTGGACGAGATAGCCGGCAGCAGCCGCGAGCGCGACAAGCAATAAGATGGCGCCGTCCGGCCCAACACGGTGAACTGCCCCGTGTAGACTAGAAAGTAGAAGTCCAGGTTGACGAAGCCGACCGGATGGATGAGGTAGATTGAATACGAGGCCGCGCCGAGGGCCTGCATGATCCTGAGGTTCCACAGGCGCTGCCATTCACCATTGGCTTCCAGGGACACGCAACCGAGTGTCAGTAATACGCAGGGAATGCCCCACCAGACGACGGCGTCAGGAGACCACGCAGTGGAAGGGGCAAAGTCCAGGCAAGCGTGAGCCAAGCCGCCCACGCCAAGTGCCAGAAACGCGGGCGCCCAGCGCTTAACGCCAGGGTGGCGGTAGATTCGGTGGATCACCAAGCCGGCAAAGAAGCACCAGACCAGCGGGCTGCCGTAGAACTCAAGCTCGTAGCTGGCGTGGAATTGGCTGGCTACGCTCATTCCCAGGAACAGAGCAGCTATCCATAGAATCGAAGCCCTGAGCCTAACAACGATCAGCCCGAACACGACGTAGAAAAACGCCTCCATGTTGAGCGTCCAGCCGACGTTTGTTAGCGGGAAGACGCCTTTTACTGGAAGAAACAAAAAAGACCGGACGATATAGTCGGCTGGATGATTTGGGTTCCACCAGAGCCAATAGCACGTCACAAGCCAATAGAGCGGCACGATACGGGTAATCCGCCGCCAAGCAAATTCCCCTATTTTTTGGTTGGGATTCCGGGCAGCGAGATTACACCATAATGAAGCCACTGATCACAAAGAACAACGGCACGCCCATTCCGCCGGCTGTCTTGAAGTGGTGCCATGACGACATTGCAGGAAGCGGATCACCGACCTGCGGGGCGTAGAGAGCAAAGAAATATTGCTCGTGCATTATGACTACGAAAAGCGCAGCAAAGCCTCTGAGTAACTGGATAGAGGCTACGTTCTCCTTGTTTTCGCTCATGCTGTCAGGTTGGCATGGCGTTCGAGTTGAGGAAAGAGTCCCACTTCCACCGCGCAGCCTCTCGGCGGGTAACATTGAGGTTGGCCCCCTGGAAAGGGCTTATTGATGACCAGGCAAAAGCGGCGGGGGCGAGGCAGAAGCGACAAGGGAGATCGTCTCCGACAGTCGGTTGCGTCATGAGGCTCGTCCCAGCGGTGCCTGTTGCAGCGCTGCGATTTCGGACAGACGTTTTGCGTAGCGTAAACCCGCGGCGCGGTAGCTGAAGTTGGTGCGGATGCTCCTGCTGCCGCGGGCACCGATCATGCGACCAGCAGCGGGATCGTCGACTAGTTCGACCATGCGCGCAGTTGCTTCGTCGAGGTCGGGTTCAGCCCAACACTGATCCTCGGCATGCGGGTAAGCGTCGAGTGGCACCGGGACGAGTTTATTACTGATAACAAATGAATTCCCAGGCGTCATGAAGTCCATGTTACCGGAATAACCCGTACCGATCACCGGCAGGCCCAGATACATCGCTTCGGCAATAGCAAGACCGTAACCCTCTGACCGGTGCAGTGAGACGAAGGCATCGCAGCAGCGGATCAGATTGTGGACCTCGGTCTCAGGCATCGTCGGCTCCAACGTCACCACGCGGTCGCCCAAGTCATGCAGACTGGCGAGGAAGTCCTTGGTCTCGGCGGACGCAACTTCCACACCGTTCAATTTTACCATGATACAGGCGCGGACGAAGGGGCGTGCGGCGAGCAGGCGGCGGAAACACTCCACCACTGCCTGTGGATTCTTTCGCATGATATACGAACGGCAGTCGAAGAAACACAGGAAAGTGTAGCTGTTCTCCGGGATGCCAAAGTGCTTGCGCCCAAGGAAGGAAGCAAGTGCTATCTCCGTCGGTAGCGGCATATGGATCACCGGACGGTCGACCGCGGCGGCGACGGACTGCCGGATGTAGTCGGATGCGGCCCAGACCTCGTCAAACCGCTCGACCTGCCGGGCCCATTCGGACGGATAGCGAGGCAGTTCCCAGAACGGCACTACAACGTTGTGTCCTGGGGGCAAGGGTCCGATGCGCTCCAGCGCGGGTTCAATTTCATTCCCATTGAGGTGGAAGACATTCACCGCGCCGAAGGTATTGGTCAGGAATGGGCTGATTGTCACAGCCTGCATCGCGTCCGGCGTCTGGAAGTTCCACACGTCCCGGATCGTGGTTTGAAGACCGACGCTGCGGCACGCCGCGAACGCGACCCGCAATGCCCGGCCGGTGCCGATCGGGTTGAAGGGATGCCCGACCAGGGTGATCTGCCGAGCAGTGCTTTGGCTGGGCATGCTCAGTCACCATCCTGGATCAGCAAATGGGCGTCGCGTGCGTTCCGTACCGCCTGCAGGAATGCGTGGCCGAAGCGCCGGTCCGGCTCCAGATACGTTCCCTCGGCCCATTCGTTCCAGGCGTTGATGAACAGCAGCCGCGCGTCGCCCTGAAGGTCGCGCTTGGTTTTCGGCGATCGCCGTCTCCACCCAGGCCTGGAAGGCGCCAGGGGTCGGGTTCTCCAGGATGAAGGCGGTATCCTGCCGGCGCGCCGTATTATCCCACCCGGGCATCACGGTGCGGAAGCGGGTATGACCGGGATGTTCTCGAGTGGCAAAACGCAACGCGGCATCGTCATAGCCAGCGACGTCGCCGCGAAATTCGGTGTTCAAGATGTCACCCGTTGGCGGACGCACGTCCGGCACATAATGCGCCGGGAACTCGACGGAGGCGTCGCAGCCGTAGCGGGTTGGCGACGCGTCCGCACCAGCGAAGCGGAACGATTCGACCATGACAAGGTAGATATCGCCGATGCCGAGGTGGTGGCACTCGTGCCTCCAGCGCTGCGCCGTCTGCGCGAAGTCCGGAAACAAGTCGACCCGGTAGATCAGAAGCAGTGGCTTGCCCTGGATGCGGATATACGAAGGATGGCGCATGTAACGTGCCAGATCGCGTATCACGTCAAGATCGTCCTCTGGCGAATGGTGTTGCTCCAGCAGGATTTCCTGGTCCTGGCCGTCCCACCGGCGGGTCCAATTCTCGTTCGCCCAGCACAGGCAGAACGGAAAGGCCGGCGCGGCCGGATCGAGCAACGGTTCGAGCGGCCGGTCGAGCATGCGGTGCCCGTTGAACCAATAGTAATAGTAGCAGAACGCATCAATGCCGTAGCGGCCGGCGAGTTGCCATTGGGCCCGCATGACTTCCGCGAGGCGCAGGTCGTAGTATCCAAGATCCGCCGGCAGGCGTGGCTGGTCGTGGCCAACAAAGTTGGGACGGGCCTTCGCCACGTTCGACCATTCGGTAAAGCCGGGCCCCCACCAGAGGTCGTTCTCTGGCACGGGATGGAACTGTGGGAGATAGAAAGCAATCACCCGCACGTCATCGAGCGAGTTCGAACATGGCCTGGTACCGTTCGGAAAGCAGTTGCATGTTCCGCGCGATACGGTCGTGCTTGTAGGAGTCGCCTAAGGCGTTTGAACTCTTGCTGAGATGGTGGACCACTTCCGACTCTGGGGTGTACAGCACCCGAAGTCCTCGCTCGCGAATACGCAGGCACAACTCCAGGTCCTCGCAATAGGCTGGCGCGAGATCGTCGGCGAAGCCGCCTAATTCCCTGAACAAGGCAGTATCCAGCATCAGGCAGGCGCCGGAGACGTAATCCACCTCTCGCGTGTAGGACCAGCGCGGACTGCCTGAAGATTCGTTGGCACCAATCATTTCCACCGTGCCATTGCGCCGGATGCGTGCGCCTGCCTCCTGCAACTGTCCGCCCGGATAGACGAAGCGCGGGCCTACGGCGCCTACATTTGGTTCGTCCAGAGCACGCATCAGGCCAGTCAGCCAGTCCGATGCCACCTGGGTGTCATTGTTCAGCAGCACCAAACGGCGACCGCGAGCCTCGGTCGCGGCACTGTTGCAGTTGCGCAGGAAGCCTAAATTCGCAGGCTGGTTCACCAGCCGCAGGTTGGGCACAAGCGACAGTAGTTCGCTGGTGCCATCGGTGGACGCGTCGTTGGCGATGATCACCTCGAACGTCACATCGTCGTTCGTCGCCGACAGCGAGAGCAAGCACTCGATCGTGGTGGCCAGCTCGTTGAACACCGGCACGATCACTGAAACCTCAGGCGCGTGCCCGGGCGACGGCAAACTGATGCGGGCCGCGGCCTGTGCGATATCTTCCTGACCCAGCTTGATCATGGCGCGTGGGCGAGATTGCTGGGCGCTTCGGCGAGCAGCGAGCACCTCCCTGATGCGCATGCGCATCCGGTCATAGTCCTGCCATTCCCAATGCCCGTCGGCGACTGCAAGTCCTTCTACTATTGTCCGGGCCGGCGATTTCAACTCGATCGCAGGAAAGGCGTTGGCCAGGCGCGCTGCCTTGATTTCGGCAGTGGCGGTCTGCTGGCGCGACACTTCGTGCCAGCGAGCATAGGCGCCCGTGTTGGCAAAAAAAGATCCCGCTTGACTGAACAGGTGGTGCTTAACTCGCATCTTGAGAGTCATCGGGATTGGCAGCGCACGGTAAGCGCTGTGCCCGAGCGAGGCGATCTTGAAGTAGCCGTCCCGCTTTAACTTGCGAACCCCGAGGCCGACGCTGCGCATTGGCGCCATGGCTAGCCAGGACCGCGATGCAAGTATCGCGTCGACCTGTTGCCGCAATTCACCTGCCTTGGCCTTCAATTCTCGCAGCTCCGCCGCCAGTTCGTCGACGCGGTGGCCGCGCTGGTCCATCTCCCCTTGCATGGAGACCTGGCGGAGTTCCAGCGCGATGACCTGCCGCCGCAATCCCTCGGCCTCGACACCAGCTTGACGCAGTTGGGACAAAAGCTGGTCCATTTCACCGCGCATCGAGCTCGCACGCTGCTCGGCCTCAATTCGCAACGAGTTCTCACGCCGCTCGGCTTCGGCGGCCGCGCGCTGCTGCAACTCCAGTTCGGTACTCAGGAAGGCGATATCCCGCATGTAGGGTGGTACCCGGGGGATAAAGAGCCCGGCCGGGAGCTCCGGTAGCGAGCCGTTCGAGGCCACCGCGACGAAGTAGACCGGGTTGGGCAGCCCCGCACCTTCGATCACCCCGCCGTCGGCATCGTCGCGGTACCCGACGATGGAAGCGGGCACACCAGCCGTTGGTGCCAGGATCGAGGCGTAGTGGACGCGCTGGCCATAAATCGCATGGTTCCGAAAATGTTCCTGGAGCAGCGCGATGAGTTCGGACTGATACAGCTCCCTCAGATGAAATGGATTCTTGTATTTCGGGACATCCGAATACTCGTGCCGGTCCGGCGAGGACAGCACCAGCACGCCATCCGGCACAAGCACACGCTTGATCTCGAGCATCATGCTGCGATGATCAACGAGGTGCTCGATCGTCTCGAAACTAACCACCACATCGACGCTGGCATCATCTAGTGGGATAGCAACGATATCACCGCTCAGGAACCTTAAGTTCGAGCGCCGGTAAGTCAGTTCAGCATGTGAGACCGAGGCTTCGTCGATGTCGACGCCGATGACGGTAGCGGCCACCTCGGCCAGCAGATCGGAGCCGTAACCTTCTCCGCACGCGATATCCAAAACCCGTTTGCCACCTACAATTCGACGGGCCGCGATGTACCGATGCATGTGCTCGAGGCGGATATCTCCCTCCACTTCGGGTACGAAACGCTCACCAGTAAAGTCCATTAGATACCTTCACATTTTGCGCCGTTCTTAAGCACATGAAATCCCGGTTTGTAAATGCGAGACCGAGTGTCTGGCGCGACGGAATAACGGGCCCCTCCGGTGGCTCCCACCTATTCCAGAAGCAAGAACTATGGCGGGTCACGCTGGTAACCTACATATCGTCGTCAAAAGATCGCGATGCGTCGGCGATATATTCCCTGCCCTCGGGCCATGCCTGGATACCACGGTAAAGCCGGGTTGAGCCACGAGCGGCAAGTCCACCAATCCGTGGCACCGGAGCCGCCGTGAACACCTCGTTGAAAGTTACGACGAATTCAGGCTCCCAGAATCGGCCCTTGGTATCCGGCAATTGGCCGCATGTCCAGTTGGGCAGAACCAGCCATCGCGCTCAGGCGGCGGCGAGTGCCGCGGGATGCATTCCCCCGCGGTATCCTCGAAGTGGCAGGACCAGCCTCATAACCCGCACCCAATCGATCATTATGCCGGGACGCATCCCGGGCGGGTTCTATTTGCATGAAAACCGCCTACCCTGCCCCTGAAACCAGCCAGAGGCTTGCATGACCGCTCGGACTCGCCTTGCCGTCGATATCGGCGGCACCTTCACCGACCTTGTGCTGTCGCTTCCCGGCGGCACGCTTTCCACAAAGCTTCTGACGACACATGACGCCCCGGACGACGCGGTCATCGCCGGGACGAAGACGATCCTCGCGGAGGCCGGCATCGACGGTTCGGCGCTGGAACTCGTGGTCCATGGCACAACGCTGGCGACGAACGCGCTGATCGAGCGCAAAGGCGCCCGTACCGCGCTGATCACGACGGCCGGGTTCCGCAACTCGCTGGAAATCGCCTACGAGCACCGTTTCGAACAATATGATCTGTATATGGAACGGCCGGCGCCGCTGGTTGAGCGTGACCTGCGGCTGGAAGTCCCCGAACGGCTGGCGGCGGATGGTTCGGTCCTGCTCGACCTGGACGAGGACGCGTTGCTGAGCCTCACCGCCGTCCTGAAGGCGCAACGGATCGAGGCGCTGGCGATCAGCTTTCTCCACTCCTACATCAATCCCGCGCATGAGGAGCGCGCGCGCGACCTGCTGGCGGCGGCGATGCCTGGGCTGGCAATCACGCTGTCCTGCGAAGTGTGCCGTGAAATCCGCGAATACGAGCGCACGTCGACGACTGTCGCCAATGCCTATGTGCTGCCCCTGATGGCCAGCTACCTCGGCCGCATGAGGGATGGATTGGCCAGTATCGGCGTCAGGTGCCCGCTGCTGCTGATGATGTCCTCGGGCGGCGTCTGCACGGTGGAGACCGCGACGCGTTTCCCGGTCCGCCTGGTGGAAAGCGGTCCGGCGGGCGGCGTGATCCTGGCGCGGCGCATCGCGGCCTTGGGCGGCTACGACCGGGCGTTGTCGTTCGACATGGGGGGGACGACGGCGAAGATCACCTTGATCGACGACTTTACCCCGCAGCAGTCCCGCCATTTCGAAGTCGCCCGTGCCTATCGGTTCGCCAAGGGCAGCGGCATTCCGGTGCGCATCCCGGTGATCGACATGGTGGAGATTGGCGCCGGCGGCGGCTCCATCGGCCGGGTCGATGCGCTGCGGCGGATCGCGGTCGGCCCGGACAGCGCGGGCTCCGATCCTGGGCCGGCGTGCTACGGGCGTGGTGGCAGCGCACCCACCGTTACCGATGCCGACGTGGTGCTGGGCCGCATCGACCCCGGGCGCTTCGCCGGCGGCAAGATTGGCCTCGACCCGTCGCGCGCCCAGGCGGCGGTGCTGGCGGAGGTTGGGTCGAAGCTGGACATGCCGGCCGAGGAAGCCGCGCGGGGCATCGTCGAAATCGTTGATGAGACAATGGCGAGCGCGGCGCGTGTCCACGCGGTCGAAAACGGCAAGGACACCGCCGGCCGGACACTGATCGCGTTCGGTGGAGCGGCCCCGCTGCATGCGGCCCGCCTGGCGCAGAAACTGGGAATCAACCGCGTGGTGATCCCGGTAGACGCCGGCGTCGGGTCAGCGCATGGCTTCCTGGACGCGCCGATCGCCTATGAGGTCGCCCGCACCTTCCTGGTGCGGTTCGACAGCCTGGCGCCGGACATGATCGAAGACCTGTTCTGCGACATGCGGGCGGAAGCCGAGGCCGTGGTGCGTCTCGGCGTGCCCCAGGGTCCGTTGTCGGAGCGACGGACGGCATTCATGCGCTACCGCGGCCAGGGGCACGAAATCGCGGTATCGCTGGATGGCGCCGCATTGGACCCGACGGCGCTGCGGGCGGCTTTCGAGACAACCTATGCGCAGCTATTCGGCCGGATCATTCCGGGCCTGGAAATCGAAGCCGTGACATGGACCCTGGCCTTGTCGCAGCCTTATGCACTGCCCTCCCCGGACCCGGTCGTGGTGGGAACCGAGCAGGCGGTGGTCGAGCGGACACGGGCGATGGTGGAGTCGGTAACGGGTGCCAGCATCGACGCGCCTGAGTATGCCCGCGCCTCGCTGAGCCCCGGCGCCGAACTGAGCGGGCCGGCGGCGATCACGGAGGACGGCACCACCACCATCATCCCCAGCGGTTTCACCGCGCGTATCGCCTATGGCGGCGAGATCATCATCGAGGGAGGCTTCGCATGAGCGACCGGCGGAACATTTCCGAAATCGACGTGCAGATCATGTGGAACCGGCTGCTTTCAGTGGTCGAGGAGCAAGGCCAGACGCTGGTGCGGACCGCGTTCAGCACCTCGGCGCGGGAGGCGGGGGATATCTCCGCCGGGGTGTTCGACCTGCGCGGGCGGATGCTGGCGCAGGCGGTGACCGGGACGCCGGGGCACATCAACACGATGGCGGCGTCGGTCGGGCATTTCCTGGCCGTGTTCCCGGTCGCGGACATGAAGGAAGGCGATGTCTACATCACCAACGACCCGTGGAAGGGCACCGGGCACCTGTATGACCTTGTGGTGGTGTCACCGACGTTCATGGATGGGCGGATCGTCGCGCTGTTCGCCTGCACGTCGCACCTGGTGGACATGGGCGGCGTTGGCCAGACTCCGGAGGGGCGGCAGATCTGGCACGAAGGGCTGTTCATTCCGCTGCTGCGGCTTGCCCGCGCCGGCGAGATGAACGAGGACCTGCTGGCGATGATCCGGGCGAACGTGCGCGAACCGGTGCAGGTGATCGGCGACGTGTATGCGCTGATCGCGTGCAACGACATCGGCAGCCGCCGGCTGATTTCCATGATGCGCGAATTCCGGCTGGATGATCTCGACATGCTGGGCGAGGAGATCATCACGCGCAGCCGCCGCGCCATGACCGAGGCGATCGGCAAGTTGCCGAAGGGCACCTGGACCAACACGATGCGGGTGGACGGGTATGAGGCGCCGCTCGATCTGGTTGCATCTGTAACCATCGCCGAGGACACGATCCACGTCGATTTCACGGGCACCTCCGGGATGTCGAGCTACGCGATCAATTGCCCACTTTGCTATACGGAGGCCTATACGACGTTCGGCATCAACTGCGTCGTGGCGCCGACCATCCCGAACAATGCAGGGACGCTGGATGCGGTCAAAGTCACGGCGCCGCCTGGGACGATTGTCAGCGCCACCTACCCGGCGGCGGTTTATGCGCGATCCTCGATCGGCCACATGATGCCGGATGTGGTGTACGGGGCCCTGGAACAAGCCATTCCGGGGCGGGTTCCGGCTGAGGGAACCTCCAACCTCTGGAGCCTGAAGATGGTCGCCGGGCACGGTCTTACGGGCGTCGGGAGCAAGGCCGGCACGCAGTTCATGGTCATGAGTTTCCATTCCGGAGGTGCGGGCGCGCGTCCGAACCAGGATGGACTGTCCGCCACGCCGTTTCCGTCCGGCGTGCGCAACGTTCCGGTGGAGGCGACCGAGGCGATCACGCCGCTGGTCATCTGGCGCAAGGAGTTGCGCCAGGATTCCGGCGGGGCCGGGCGGTATCGGGGTGGGCTGGGGCAGGTGATGGAGGTGAGTTCCCGAGAGGACGCCGCCTTCGGATTGTTCGCCGGCTTCGAGCGGGTGAAGTTCCCTGCCCGCGGCCTGAACGGCGGCGGACCGGGTGAGCGCGGCGGGGTGTCGCTGAAGTCTGGCGTCACCTTGCAGCCAAAGGGGTTGCAGGTCGTGCCGGCGGGCGAGCGGCTGGTTATCGAGATGCCCGGCGGCGGTGGGATGGGTCCGGCCTCGGAGCGTGACCCGGAGTCGGTCCGGCGAGACGTGCGGCTTGGGTATCTTTCGGCTTCGGCGGCCAAGCGGGATTATGGGATCGGCTAGAGGGCGCCAGGTTTCCCCCTCCGATGGTTGATCGTGCTTGCGCCGGTGGGGCCAGGGCTCGGTATCGGGATGTGTCGCGAGTTGTGGTCCGCTTCAGCGGGCTTTTTCGGAGGGACAACCGCCTTGGCGGCGACAGCCAGCAAACTACTGGTGTGATGGGCGCTTCACCGTTCCGGTGGTTGCACCCGATCGGATCGCGCTTTATCCGCCTTCGATCCGCGGGATGAAAAACACCTCCGCGCCCGGCGGCACCGGCTGGAAATATCCGGTCTCATGGTACTCGCCGTTGATGGCGACGGTTGTTTCCTCCTCCAGGTGCTCACCGAGCCCTGGATAGAGTTGGTCCATCGCCTTCAATACGCCTCGGAGGTTCTTGGCCTCCACCTCGAACTCCCGCACGCCGTTGGTGTAACGGCGTGCGAAGCCCGCGGTGAAGACAACCTTGGCCGTCACGTCAGGCTGACGCCGTGCCGGCGGACAGGGCGGCCAGCAGGCGGGGCGGCGACATCGGCAGTTCGGTCATCCGCTGCCCGGTCGCCATTTCGATGGCGTTGGCGATGGCGGCCATCGGCGGGCAGATGTTCACCTCGCCGACACCCTTGGCGCCGTATGGGTGGGTCGGATTTGGTACCTCCACCAGGAGCGGCTCGATCATCGGCAGGTCGGAGGCCACCGGACAGCGGTAATCGAGGAAGCCCGGGTTATCCAACTGGCCCTTGGCGTTGTAGATGTATTCTTCATTCAGTGCCCAGCCGATGCCCTGCACCACGCCGCCCTGGATCTGGCCCTCGACGTAGCTGGGGTGGATGGCGCGGCCGACGTCCTGGGCGGCGACAAAGCGCAGGATGGTGACCTTGCCGGTCTCCGGATCGACTTCCACGTCGCAGAACTGCGAGGAAAACCCCGGTGCCTGTCCGCCCGCGTTAACCCCGGCCGAGGCGGTGATGGGTCCGCCGGTCGCCGCGGCCTTGGCAGCGATTTCCTTCAGGGACAGCGGCTTGAAGTCACCAACGTTGGATCCCGCCGGCTTGGCGTAACCGTCCTCCCAGACCACACCTTCCTCATCGACGCCCCAGATCAGGGCGGCGCGCTTGCACAGTTCCTTAACGACGGTCTTGGCGCCGGTCACGACGGCGGTCCCGGTGGCGAACGTCACGCGCGATCCGCCGGTCACATGCGTGTAGCCGACCGAAGCGGTATCGGCGACGATGGCGCGCACGGTGTTGTAGTCCACGCCCAATGTTTCCGCCGCCATGATCGCCATGGAGGCGCGTGACCCGCCGATATCGGGGCTGCCCGTCGCTACCAACACGGTGCCGTCGGCATTGATCTGCAACGTGGCGCTGGATTCGCCGCCGCCATTGAACCAGTAGCCGGAGGCAACCCCCCTGCCCTGGTTCGGACCCAGCTTCACCTTGTAGCCGGGATGATCCTTCAATGCCTGGAGGGTTTCGATATACCCGGCATGCGCGTGCTTTGGACCGGCGATGGTGGGGGTCCCGATACGGCAGGCGTTCTTGAGCCGCAGTTCGACCGGGTCCATGCCGATCGCCTTGGCGCACATGTCCAGCACGCTTTCCACCGCGAAGGCTGAGATCGGCGAGCCAGGCGCCCGGTATGCCGCTGCCTTCGGCCGGTTGGACACGACGTCGAAGCCAACGGCGCGCTGGTTGGGGATCTCATAGGGGGCATAGGCGCAGAGGCAGCCATTCATCACCGGCGATCCGGGAAAAGCACCTGCCTGGAACTTGTAGATGCCGTCGGCGGCCACGATCGTGCCATCCTTCTTGACGCCAATCTTGACCCACATGGACGCGCCTGAAGTCGGACCGGAGGCGCGGAAGACATCCTCCCGAGTCATCTGCACACGAACCGGCAGACCCGATTTGCGTGACAAGGTGGCGGCCACCGGCTCGACATAGGTCACGGTCTTGCCGCCAAAGCCGCCGCCGATCTCCGCCGGTGTTACCCGCAGGTCGCCCAGCCTGGCGCCGAGGATCTGTGCGGTGAGGGCGCGCATCTGGAAGTGGCCCTGGCTGGAGGACCATATTTCGCACTGACCGTCGGCCTCATACTTCGCGACGCAGGCGTGGGGCTCGATATATGCCTGGTGGACGGCGGCGGTCTTGAATTCCTTCTCGATCACCACGTCGGCCTGCTTGAAGCCGGCCTCGACATCGCCGATCGAAAAGTCCAGGCGCTTGGAGATGTTGGAACCCTTGGCCGGCGGCGGCTCGACCCCGCGGGTGATCATGTCCTCGAACAGCAGCGGCGCGCCGGGTGCCATCGCTTCATCGACATCGATGACATGCGGCAGGACCTCATACTCGACCTTGATGAGCGAGGCTGCCTCTTCCGCAATGCTGCTGCTGATCGCGGCGACCGCGGCGACGGCATGACCCTCATACAGTGCCTTCTCGCGGGCCATGATGTTGCGGGTGACGTGCCAGAAATTCACCGCCACACGCTCCGGGCCAATGTAATCGAATTTCTGCTCGGGCAGATCGGCCGCGGTCATGACAGCCTTCACGCCATGCAGCGCTTCCGCGGCGGAGGTATCGATCGACTTGATCCGGGCATGCGCGTGCGGCGACCTCAGGATCTTTCCATAGATCATTCCGGGCAGTTTCAGGTCGGCGCCGTACATCGCGCGTCCGGTCACCTTGGGCACACCGTCTGGACGGATCGGACGCGTGCCAACCCACTTGAAACGCTTTACTGAGTCGGTGACGATCGTCGTGTCGTTCACGGCATGCCTCGCTTTGCTTATCCTGGACCACTTGGTGGCGTCAGGGTCGCCCACCGAGGGGCGGATGGCAAGAGGGGCGCCGGGTGCGCGCGGGGTTGGCATAATGCGGCCCCGGCTTCCTTGATCCACCCGCCCGCCGCTGCCATGTTCCAACAAGTTGATTCGTATCGTGTGAGGAAGGAGAGCGGTAGCGGAATGACCAGGAAGTCGATGTCGCCCATGGCAAATGAACGGTCCTAGGCGGCTTCTTTCCCGAATACGGAACCTAAGAGCACATGGTTCAGCTCCACTTTCGGCGCTGGTGGAGCTCGTGGCATCCGAAATGGTCAGCGAAGTTTGCTCCGTCTACGTCCAGCGCCCGGGAGACATCCTGGAACTGGCGGCGACCGAGGGACTAAACCCGGATGCCATCGGACAAACGAGATTGCGTGTCGGCGAGGGTATCGTCGGGCTGTGCGCGGCCACTGGCACGGTGATGAACCTGCCCGACGCGCAGAATCATCCGGCGTTCGCTTATCGCCCTGAAACCAGCGAAGAGCCCTTTGCCTCGCTGCTGGCGGTGCCTGTGCGGCGTTCGGGCCATACGCTTGGCGTGCTTGTCGTGCAGAACCGGACGCCGCGCCACTACACCGATCCCGAGGTGGATGACCTCGAGACGGTTGCCATGCTGTTGGCGGAGATGCTTTCGGGAAGTGGCGTCACCGATGGATCACATGAGGGCCTCGGCGCAACGGTTCCGCGGCTGTTCACCGGCACACCGTTGATGGGCGGTATTGCTGTTGGCCCGATCATACTGGCGCGGATATCGCAGCCGGCGATCACGCTGCTGGCCGATGATCCGAAGGCCGAGCAGGTTCGGTTGGACGAAGCCGTGGACCGGATGCAGCGGGGCCTGGACGATCTATTCGCCGATGTTCCACAGCACGGGCGGGCCGCCGATGTAAGCGCCTCGCGGGAGGTGCTGGAAGCCTACCGGCTGGTTGCGTCCGACGCCGGCTGGCTGCGTCGTGTCGGGGATGTCATTCGCGGCGGATTGACGGCCGAGGCAGCCGTGCAGCGCGTCGCCGGAGAGTTGCACGACCGGATGCGCAGGATCAGCGATCCGTACCTGCACGAGCGTCTTGCCGACATGGAGGATCTCGCCAACCGGCTGTTGACCGCGTTGGTCGGTGAGATGCCACGCACGCAGGTTCCGGAGGGTGCGATTCTCGTGGCGCGCCGGCTGGGCCCAGCCGAGTTGCTGGACTGGCACGCGCGTGGAATTGCCGGTGTTGCGATCGAGGAAGCCAGCCCGTCAGGTCACGCCGCGATCCTTTCCCGTGCCCTCAGCATACCCGCGCTGGGGGGTCTTCGGGGCATGGCGGGCAGCGCCGGACCGGGCGACGACGCCGTGATCGATGCCGACGAGGGTCAGTTCATCTTGCGGCCTGAAGCCGAGGTCAAGCTGGCCTACCGCCGAGCCCAGGAGGCGCGCAGCGCCAAGTATGCCGAGTTGTCGAAGTGGCGCGGGCGGCAGGCTTGCAGCGCGGACGGGACGGCGCTGAAGTTGATGCTCAACGTCGGATTGAGCATGGAACTGCCGCAACTGGAGCGTACCGGCGCGGACGGGATCGGACTGTTCCGCACAGAGATCGCCATGCTGGCCAGGGGTTCGGTTGCCGACGTCGCGGAGCAGGCGTCGATCTACGGCCGCGTGCTTGACGAGGCTGGGGACAAGCCGGTGTTGTTTCGAACGCTGGACCTGGGAGCGGACAAGCTGTTGCCGGGGACCGTCAGCGACGAGGAGAACCCGGCCATGGGCTGGCGCTCCTTGCGGGTTGGTCTTGACCGGCCGGCCTTGTTGCGACGGCAACTGCGCGCGCTGCTGCTCGCTGCCGGCGGGCGTCCGCTGTCGGTGATGTTTCCCATGGTTGCCACCGTCGGCGAATTCAGGGCGGCCAAGGGGCTGATGCTGGCGGAGGCCAAGCGCGTGCGTCCCGCCCCTGGGCTGCTGCGGATCGGCACGATGCTGGAGGTTCCGGCGTTGATGTGGCAGTTGCCCGATCTGCTGAAGGAGGCTGATTTCATTTCGATTGGGTCAAATGACCTGTTGCAGTTTCTCTACGCCGCGGACCGGGGAACTCCGTCCTTGTATGGCCGCTACGATTTTCTTTCGCTACCTGTGCTCAATCTGCTGGAGGAAGTCGTGGCCGCGGCGAAGGCGGCCGAGGTGCCGGTGTCGCTGTGTGGCGAAGCGGCATCCCGGCCGCTGGAGGCGTTAGTGCTGGCGGCGCTGGGCATCACGACGCTGTCGATGTCGGCGGCGGGGATCCTGCCGATCAAGGCGATGCTGGCGCAGGTGGATCTTGCCGCGTTCCGGCCGGTACTGTCGTCGATCAGACGCGGCGACAGCGGGACACTGCGTGGTTCGGTTGGGACCTGGGTGCGCGAGCAGGGGATTCTCGGCTGACGAATTAGCGCCGTGCCGGTGCCAGCCGCGGCGGACAGTCCATCTTCTTCACGCGCGTTGGCGGTATGCGAGCGCCTCGGCGAGATGAACCCTTCCCACGACATCGGCACCCGCGAGATCGGCGATGGTCCGTGCGACTCGCATCGTTCGCACATAGCCGCGCGGCGACAGGCGCAGCCGCTCCATTGCCTGCTCCAGCAAGTTTTGTGCGTCGGGCAACAGCCGGATCAGCTTGCCGTCCGCCTCGGCGTTGCACACCGGGCCATCCGCGCCGTAACGATCCGTCTGCGCCTTGCGCGCCCGGCCCACCCGCACGGCGATAACGGCGGAGCATTCCCCCTCCGGTGCATGCGACAACTCCGCCGCGGTGACGGGCCGCACATCGACGGCGAGATCGATCCGATCCAGCACCGGACCGCTGACACGATTACGATAATCCTCGCCGCAGCGCGGGGCCCTGGCGCACTCGCGTCCGCCTTCCCCGAGGTACCCGCAGCGGCAGGGATTCATCGCGGCGACGAGTTGGAAGCGGGCGGGATACGTTATGTGAGCGGATGCGCGGGAGACGGTGGTGCGGCCGGATTCCATCGGCTGACGCAACGCTTCAAGTGCCTGGCGAGGGAATTCCGGCAGTTCGTCCAGGAACAGGACGCCGCGGTGCGCCAGGCTGACCTCCCCGGGGCGCGCCCGCTGGCCGCCGCCACTGAGCGCGGCCTGTGAGGCGGAATGGTGAGGTTCGCGAAACGGCGGCCGCATCACGAGGCGGCCGCCATCGAGCAATCCCGCGACGCTGTGGATCATGCTGACCTCCAGCGCGGACCGCGGATCGAGATCCGGCAACAGGCCCGGCAACCGCGCGGCGAGCATGGACTTGCCGGCGCCGGGCGAACCGACCAGCAGCAGATTATGACCTCCCGCGGCGGCGATTTCCAAAGCACGGCGGGCGGTTTCCATACCCTTCACGTCACTCATGTCGGGGCCTGTTCCGCCTGCCGCCACACCCGCGGTTTCGGGTGGTGTAAGAACCTGGGTGCCGCGAAAATGATTGATCAGGCTGAGCAGGTCGGTTGGCGCCAAAACCTCGATCCGGCCGGCCCACGCGGCCTCACCCCCTTGGGCGGCGGGGCAGATCAGGCCCCAGTCACGAGACGAGGCGCCGATCGCGGCGGGCAGCACTCCGGCGACGGGGTTCAATGAACCATCCAGCGACAATTCGCCGAGCGCGGCGTATCCGGCGATTTCGTCGCGCGGGAGAAGTTCCATCGCGGCGAGCAGCCCGAGGGCGAGGGGCAAGTCGAAATGGCTGCCCTCCTTCAGCAGGTCGGCGGGCTTCAGATTTATCAGCACGCGCTTGAGCGGCAGCGAGACGCCCATCGCGGCAAATGCCGCTCGCACACGTTCCCGCGCTTCGCCGACCGCCTTGTCGGGCAGTCCAACCAGAACCAGCGCCGGCGCACCGGGGGCGATCTGGACCTGCACCTCGACCGGCACAGCCTCGATCCCGATGAAGGCGAAGGTGTTGGCGATCGCCATGGTGGAGGATTGAAAGCGTTTGGCCATGGCCGCATTGTCGCGGCCAATGGTAAACAAACTCGTAACTACGAAGGATTCCGCATGCCATTCGACGAAACCGGCAAACGCCCCGGCAGACGGCCTGCTCGCAACGTCTTCGGTGGCCCGATCGGCGTGTGCTCGAACGACCCGATGACCGGTTTTTTTCGTAACGGCTGCTGCGAGACGAGTCCCGAGGATCTTGGCAGCCATACGGTCTGCGCCGTGATGACGGCTGAATTCCTGGTCTACAGCAAGGCGCAGGGCAATGACTTGTCCACGCCTCGGCCGGAGTTTGGCTTCGCCGGCTTGAAGCCCGGTGACCGCTGGTGCCTGTGCGCCCCACGCTGGCAAGAGGCGTTCGAGGCGGGGGCGGCGCCGCAGGTCGCCCTGCATTCCACCGAGGAGGGCGCGCTGCGGCACTGCAGGCTGGCGGACCTGATGCGGTTTGCTGTCGATCTGACCTGACCCCCGGGGAGCGCCCGGTCCAGGCGGCGTTACCTAGGTGCTACCCGCTACCCGGCGACGCTGTTCACCGGTCCACCATCGGCGGCAGCAACGCAGCGGCGTAGGAGGCCGGATTGGCGATGAGAATCCGCGCGGCCGCAAGGTCGGCGGCGCGTCCTTCCGAGGCTGGACAAGGCGCCCGCAGTTCGAGCACCGCGGACGCGGACACCGGAAGCCGGGCGGCCCGCGACCGTCGCAGGGCGCCGGCCATCGGCTGAAAACCGGTTGCGAGGAAGGCAAGCTGCCGGTTCAAGACCTCCTGCCCCAGGCTTGTGCAGACCTGCGGCAGGACCCCTAGTCCCTGCAGCGGCCAGCCTAACGGCGCGAGCGTCTGGCTCCAGGTTATGAACAGTTCACCGCCGTCGGGTAAGGGATCGATGGTCTGCACCATTCCCTTGCCGACCGTTTCACTGCCCACCACCACCGCGCGTCCCCGATCGGCCAAGGCGGCGGCGAGGATTTCGGCGGAACTCGCGGTGCGGCCGTTGACGAGAATGACCAGGGGCACGTTTTCCGCCAGTTCGCCCTCGGCGGAGCGCCACACATTCAACGAATCCGGATCGCGGCCCACTGTCGAGGCCACGATGCCCGCCGGCAGAAACGCATCCGCCGCCGTCACCGCCTGACGCAGCAACCCGCCGCGGTTGTCGCGCAGATCGAGGACGATGCCATCGACGGGATGCGGCCCCGACAGGGCGTCCTGCACGGACAGCGCCAGATGCGAAGCCGTGCTGTTGCTGAAGCTGGTGATCCGCAGGACGAGGACGTCGGCGAACCGCTGGGCGAAGACGGTTTCAGGCGGCACCATGACGCGGGTAAGCTGTGCCTCACGCGTGCGCCCATCCCGCCCACGCCAGGAGAGCATGACGGTGGAACCCTCCGCGCCGGTCAACAAGGCAGCGATGGTCACCGGATCCTGATCCTGCGTCCGCTGCCCATCGACCGTGCTCAGGATGTCCCCTGGCCGGATGCCGACGATCGCCGCAGGGCTGTCCCGCACGACCGAGTGCACCTCGATCAGCGTGCCACGCTGCCCGAGGGACATCCCCAGCCCTGCCCGTCCGGCGCGTCGGGCACGGTCTTCCTTGGCTTCGACGGGCGGCACGTAGCGCGAATAAGGATCGAGCCGGCCGAGCATCTGGTCGAAGAAGCCTTGGATGACGCCTTGGGTTCCGGCGTGCCGGACAGGGGCCGAAACGGGCAGGCTGGCTGCCGTAAGCGCGGCCGCGGCGTTAGCCCAGGCGGCGGGGGAGTCATCCTTGGGCCCCTGCAGGTCGAGCACCATCTGCGCCTCGCGGAACAGTTGCAGCCTGTCGTCGTGCGCCAGAACCCGCAGACCTGGATCGAGCACGGTGAGGCCCTGAAGGCCCCAAAGAGTCAGTTGCGGCACCGGCACGGGATCGAGAATCCGTGGGGCGATGAAGGTCAGCGCGTCACTGTAGACCGCGGTCAGCCGATCCTGATCGAAGCCGCCACCCGGCAGTGTTTCTGCCTGTCCTCGTCCGATGACGAACAGCACCAGAAGGACGCTGAAGCGGATCACCGGCGCCGGGGCCGCTTCCCCGCCGGGGCCACGCGCGCACGTTCCTGACTTGCCAGCACATGGAACACCAGGCCGCCGGTGACCGAATTGGCTTCGGACAAAAAGCACCTCCACTTCTTGTGCCAGCCGATAGACCTGTCGCGTGCGCCGGCCGGTCACTGTTTGCTCCCGCTCGTCAAACTGCCAGTAGTCATCCGGCAAGGCCGCGAACGGTACAATACCGCTGGCACCGGTCTCTGTAACAGTCACAAACAGTCCGAAGCGAGTTACTCCTGATATACGGGCGGCGAAACGTCCGCCGATTTGTGCGGCCATGAAAGCGGTCAGATAGCGGTCGATCGCATCGCGTTCGGCCTGCTGGGCGCGCCGTTCGGTTTCGGTAATATAGTCTCCGACCTCCGGATATTCCGCGGCTTGCTCGTCGGTCAGACCGTCCCGCCCGAGGCGCAGGCCCTTGATCAGGCCGCGATGCACCAGCAGGTCGGCGTAGCGAAGTATTTAAGCGTGATCCAAGGGAAGGTTATGCAAGCGGTTTCTACCACTTTTTACAGCATGTCAACGATGGTGAGCAGTTTCTTAGAGACATCAGACCGACCAGCGATAAGAGTGGAGCGGCGATGCGTGCCGCTCCCATTGGCATCTATCCAACCATTTCTCTGGTCATCGAGCGGTGTAGACTTCAAGCAGCTCTGACACATAATATGCCTTTAGGTATCGATGCAGCCGTAGCTGCCGCACTCATGACACACTATTTTCTCTATCATCTCGGCCCCAAAAAGGAGCTGGGCACGTTCCTGGAAAAATATGTAAGTGGACACTGGGCAACTCCCTGGACAGGCTCTGTAAAGTCTCAGGGATGGATGAGTGTGCAGGCAGCGGTTACCGCTCTTACGAGAAGTGCTACTATGAGCGATTTATTGAAAATCTGCATTCAGTGGTCAGGGGATGTGGATACGGTAGCGGCCATTGCCCTGGCGGCTGGTTCATGTAGTACTGAGATCACCCAGGATCTTCCAATTCATTTGTTTGATACGTTAGAAAATGGTCAGTATGGTAAAGATTACCTTCGTTTACTAGATATAAAATTGCTAGCTTTTCGTATCAACTCCCCCACTGATTAAGAGGAAGATGCACTGTATAGGGAGTGGGAATGAAGTCATGTGTTCGATTCTGGCGGACAGAGGTCAATTCTTCATGGAAGCAGCGCAGTCTACAGAACAAAGAGTATCAGGAGGTATCTATGCCCATCCTTTTTTATAGTGCACGCGAACGGCCTTATGGCTGCTTCTCCAATTTTTCTGCCCATGGTTTTGTCCTTGATGATGTCTGGTGGCCGACCAGTGAACATTATTTTCAGGCTCAGAAATTCGTAGGGACTCTTCATGTCGAACAGGTCCGCCTGGCAAACTCTCCCAAGGAAGCAGCCCGTCTGGGACGGCAACGCACATTCCCTCTGCGTTCAGATTGGGAAAAAGTCAAAGATGGTGTGATGCTCAATGCCCTTCTGTGTAAGTTCGAGACACATGCTGATATTCGCACTATCTTGCTGAGTACAGGAGACGAAGAGATTATCGAGAATGCACCCACGATTATTATTGGGGATGTGGTACCGATGGGAGTGGGCGTAACATGTTGGGAAAGCTTCTTATGCAGGTGCGACCGAACTTGCGTGGGCGTACCCAAGTAGAGCCCTCAACACAAAAATAATACCATTTTGCTCATCACTTCCTCAGAATGCAGTATTTTGCCGATTTGTTACTGGTTTTGTGAGTGGTTTGTCAGGTACAGTACCTCTTGATAGTAATCATCCTTGACGTTAACAATGAGCTCAGTAAACCCACTCTTGGAGAGGAAGCGGACACATTGCGGCAGGAGTGATCCCGTTTCCCTTTCGGTACCGAATACGGTATCCTGCATATGTTCCACTGGCTTTTCTGGGTATGTACCATCCTCTGTCGCACTCTCGAAAAATGCCAAGTAAGGAATGAAAGAAGTCGTCACCATAAGCGAGGTACAGAGGTCTCTTGCATCAGCTTGAGGTATTGTATCGTTGATTGTCATCTTGCACTGGAAAGCATTCTTCCTGAAAATATTGAATGGAGGCTCACACCTATGTCCTCACCTGAGATAAAAGGACACATGCACCAGCTCACGCCGCGCGATCGCATCTGTCTCATCTGGATTGCGTGCCAATACGCTATTCGCCTGGACCAGTTACAACGCCTGCTCTTTCGCTATACCCCAGAGGCGGATCGCCATAAGCTTAAGGCCAAGAGTGATCATCTCTCCCTTGACCGTACCTATGAAATCATCAAGAAATGGGCCGCACTGGATCTCATCGAAAAGAAGACGATCCTTCATGGCGACCAATTATGGATCTGGGCCTCGCGGCAGGGGTTCCGCGAAACACAACAGCCCTTCAATTTCAGTGGAGCGCCATCCTCGAAACGATTGGCTCATCTCTACGCCATCAACCAGGTACGCATGGCAATTGAGGCGAAACGTCCAGAGGATGTCTGGAAATCGGAGCGTCAGATCCGGAAGGAAACGCCGGCAACCGTGAAAGGAGAGAACCAGCCACATACACCCGATGCTATTCTCTACACAACGAGTGGCAAAGTGACCGCTATTGAAGTGGAATGCCATGAAAAAACCGAGAGTGAGTTAGAGGATGATCTGCGTGAGTTGGCCGTGTCGTACCGCTCCATCTGGTACTTTACAACGCATGCGACGAGACGCCAGATTGAAGCGATGCTTGACACCTTTGAACCAGAGATGAAAAAGCCATTCGTGCTCTACGATCTCAAGGAGTATACAGGCCATGAATACGGAATATCGTAAACAACACTCTCAACAACAAGCATCGAGCGCTGGTCCAGAGTGGACACTCATCTGTATAGCCTGCACCCTGGCTCTCGGCCTGATCGCGCTCCCGTGGGTGATTGTTGGCGTGCTCGTGGAGCGTGTCCTCTCACGCTGGCTCCATTGGAAACTCTGCTTTCTCTTGTGGTTCGTCTTGTTCAGCGGGAGTGCGTTCCTGCTCTATACCAGTTATCAACACGGCTTACAATCTTTACTCATTCACGAATTCACAATGTATATTGCCGCTGCGAAGCACTACCAGACCGATTTTACGCACTGGCCTTTCCATGCGTTATGGGCCGAGACGTTCCCTGTCTGGTTGCAAACCTGGCAAGGGATTGGGATCGTTGGCTTTTGTGCAGAGCTGTTCATCCAACGACGGAAGGATACGGCTCAGGAGATGCGACAGAGTGAACGAAGCGTTAGAAGACGAGTACAACGCTCACAACGACGGGCAAGACGGCGCAGCATCCGACCTGGATCTGTTCCCGATGCCATTGGCGGCATGATGGTCATCGGCATTCCTATTCATGAGAATTGGAGGGAGAATAATATGGGCGATCTCCATGGACCCGTCGGGGGTTGTTTGGGTTTCCTCTCAAGGCACTTCGTCTGCACGCCGTTGTGCTAGGCTCTTCGGATCTGGCAAAACAAAAACGCAATTGAGAACCGCCTATGGGGCGCAGAAGATCTACAAGCAACAGGTCATCTACCTGGATGCCAAAGGCGAGACCAAACGCGAGGAGGAAGCTGGAGAGGATAATGCAGCGCAGTTTGTTGCGACGATGCAAGCAGCGGGAGCAGAGACGATCCATGTCTTTCCGACGCTTCATTATAACGGCTGGCATGGGACACCAACAGAACTGAAAAACCGCCTCCTCTCCATCATCGATTTTAGCGAATCCGCCTACTATGGCGATGTTGCGGCAAATGTGCTCGATCTGGCCCTGGGTGCCCCAACAACGCCACGATCGAGCACACACTTTCTCGCCAACTTACAGTTTTCGCGCTTGAAAGCCATCTACGCCAATGATCCCTTCCAGTATCGGCGTGTCCTGGCACTGGATAAGCGTTTACTACAGCAGGTGGAGATGCGCTATCAGGTCTTCTTTTCTGCTATGGCCGGGCAATTGGACGGAACACTCGATTATGCCAATGCCGATGCTGTGTACTTGCGTGTGCGAGGGTTCACGCTGCGCAATGAGGCTCCACGATTAGGCCGCTTCCTGATCTCGGATTTCATGCATTATATTGCGGAACGGCGGCGCTCGGGCGTCCAGACCCTCTTGATCATCGATGAATTTAACGCACTAAGGATGCGAGAGGAGACCAGTATTCTCTTTGAGCAGGTGCGCAGCTTCGGCGGCAATCTCATGATTTCAGCCCAGGGATATGCGGGACTCGGCCCACCGAATATGCGGAGCGCATTCTTGACGCCTGCTCGACCTATATTCTGCATGCCTGTAGCGATCCAGGCCCAGTTTCAAAGCGTGCAGGGAAACGCTTCTTTCTCGAGACATCCTGGTCAGAAGATGAGGAAGGCGTATCACGTAAGCATGTTCGTCCGAAATGGGACTGGCGGGTGCCAGAGAGTAGCGTCATTCAGCAAGAGGAGGGGCAGGCATTCTGGATTTATCATGGTCGTGCGCAGCATGTGCAGACGGCGATGGTTCCGATTACGGCGGAACAAGTTGCGTATGGCTGGCAGGAGATACGTCGACAGGAAGAGATGCAGCGACAACTGCTGGCGGAGAGGACCCGCGCCCGAATGCACGAACAAGGTGCTGAATAAATTAAATCGGCACTGCCAATACAACCACGATCAAAAATTATATCACCGTCGAAGATTACTAGAAAAGCCCGTCCATCAAAGCTACAAAAGAAGAAGGTAGTTCACAAGGCCTTCGCAATCCGTTCCAAATAATTTACTAGAGCCAGGGCAAATAGTAGCACCATCATCGGATCTGGATGATGAGAACCGGACCGATTGTAGATTACTTGGCATTTTGTGATGAATAGTTAAGCCAATTTAAAGGCAATCTGAGAAAGCATTCGGTACTGATTTCGATACCGAATGCTTCCTGGTATTAGAAATTTGCATCACTTCTATTCTAATTGTGCTTTGCCAGATATAACGTTTAATCTAAGCGACGAGGTCACCCTCGCCGTTCCAGATGTTGATGATCCAGATAAAGCATAGCAATGATGAATTCAAGGAGTTTATGATTTCACGTCTTCTTCAGGTATCTCTGGTTCGTTCTCCTGAGAGTCACCATCTTCTTCCTCGAAATTGAGGAGTTGAAATCAAGGCAAGAAAGGACCGGAGGAAGATGAGCCGCACGCAAAAATTGTTCAGGAATTTTTCCTTTTTGACCAATAGATACTGTGAATATCCAGATAAAGATCTGCATCAGGTCTGATTTGATTCAGATCGCTGATTTCACTGAAGTCTACTTCCCCAAACACGGTTCTTGAGAGAAGGCAAGCGCTGAAATCAGTCCCTTTGAGCGATGATTGGAGAAAAACAGCTCTCCATAGATCTGCTCCCGCCAAAATAGCGTGATCGAGAGTGGCATTGCTCAAATTGGCTTCTCTGAGGTTGGCTCCACTCAGGGTTGCTCCGGTCAAATTGGCCACACCAAGTGAGGCTCTTTCCAGGAGTGCTCCTGCTAAGATGGCTCCACTGAGATCTGCACACTCAAAATTGGCCGACCGGGAATTCATTCGACTCAGGTTTGCCCTCCGCAAGTCAGCAAAATTGAAGAGAGCAGCTGGTGCCTTAAAAACACTCAGGTTACATCCTCGAAGGTTGCAGAAGGTAAGGTCAATCCCCTCCAGGTGGACATTCGCCTCCGCAAAATCGATGCCGCTCAGATCAAGCAATGGATTTCTGGGTTGCTCGGCTTTCCACTCATTCCAGATGATGGTTCCTTGCTTGAGCCGTTCGACCGTTGACTGATCTGCCACGAGATATCCTTTCCACCAGGAAGAGAGAAAAAGGAACAAGAAGGTGCCTAATCTCTAGTATATCACTTTCCGCATCAGCGAGATTGCATAGATTCCAAGATTGACACCACATCCATCATAAATGCCCTTTGATTGTGCCAAAATCCACAACTATATACAATAGATTAAACCAATGTTTCTTTGTGGCTTCATGGCTATAACAGGTAAACCAAAAATTCCTAACGGCAAGAGAAAAGCTCTATATGAACATAACTTATATGTATCCAAGAGTCATCCATATCGCCAGCATTCAGAATCAAGCTTCTATCTCGGCTGGTGCATGAATACTATTCAGCACCAACTGAGACTGCCGCCCCACATGCGTCACAAATAGGAAACATGGGAGGAAAATCATTTTGTTCCTGGAGATTTGCGGCTACAGCCTGATTCCACAGTTTAATAAAATCCTCACTGGTTGAGAGATCCATTGGGAGCACTTGTGCCTCCTTCAGGTGCTCGTGTACAGGAAGGGGTGAAAAATGCAGAATACCCAGCAACAATGTTCCCAATAAAAGGAAACTACAGAAAATACGACGGTACATATGACTCTCCAATCGTAACGAACTTCACACAGCGCCTTGTACTACAAAGCACTGATCAACGTTCCTATAATTTACAGAGTTCTAAAATTTTTGCTCTCCATAAACGGTTGGTATATAAGGTCCTGGGAAGGAAAATCATCCACACTACAAAACAGCTATCATATATCAATAATATCAACCAGAAAAAATGCTCTTAATCTAAGCTAAGATCGAACGTCTACACTTCCTGTGGAAGTGAATAGAAGTTACTCAATGGTTTCTCCGTGTTTAAATCAGCAAAATAGTCAAGAAGTAGACGGTGCATGAAGCTATATCCCCCACCGACACGTTGTAGGAGAGTCCGTGTCTTTGCGTCTTCCAGAAAGGATACTGCTTGCCACGGAAAATTGTTTATTCGCGACAATAATAGACGAAGCACAAAGTGACGTAGCACTGCTAATCCGCCACTAAATGCACAAATCACCAATCCGCCACTCAAAACACTCAGGCATAGGATGCTCCATCCATAGTTCAGTCCGTCAGCCAATCCTTTACTCAAGTCATTAAATCCACTGTCCAGTATGTTACTCAACCCGACACCCAATCCTGCCAGGATACTGATGCTTCCAATTGTGCCCCCTCCAATGACCCCCATGATGGTACATGTACGAAATGAACGGCGTATGCCCTGGTTGGGAGATCTGACACTCCTGGTCCTCAACTTGCTCATGGATAATGCCTTGAAAAAGACCGAACAGAAACCAGTAGCTCAAACCGACGCTCAAACCGGTACCCAGTCCCACACTTAATCCATCGCGCAATCCAGTCTTTACTCCATTAAGTACATCAGGAAACAAGTGACTCAATCCACTACCCAATCCAATACATCCTGCGGTCAGCAGGATAAAAAAGCAACCGAGTTGCATAGTCGTCTTGAAGTGTTTTAGCGAGAACATACTTCGAGTCAGGCTGCTCCTGGTCCATCGCAGACGCTCAGCAAGATGAATATCTCTTGTTTGCCCTTTAAGGATGATACTAACCAGTACACCAGTGAGTCCAAACCATATCCCCTGGATGAGCCCATAGCCCAAACCACTACCAAATCCAACACTCAACCCTTTATCCAGACCATACCTCGCTGCAGACAATCCACTTTCCAGGCCATTGATCAATCCACTTCCCCCTCCAAGGATCACAGCAACCAGAAGTACACGTTGTTTCTGTTGGCAGTGAAGCAAACGATCAAATACAGGCTCGAAGCGTCTTATTCCAGAGGGGATATCCTGAGATTGTGGTGAGGGGTCTCGCATAAACATCGTTATGAGAAGCCAGCTACTCAATCCAATTGTGCCTCCAAAGATACAACTATCTCGAAGAAGCCAGTCGCCCGAGTTTATAGGTTCCCTCCTAATCCATCAGGCTGACCAATGAGCAGACCATTTGCAGAGATTATAAGCTAATCCGATTAAGATACTCAGGCCAGCGCGTACCTTAAATGCATAATGAGCCCCTAAAACGGGATTGGGCCCGATGGAGACGAGGTTGCCTTCCTACTAAAGGGTAATACTAAAAAGTCCTCCCACAAGCCCTCCGAGAAGTCCTATATGCAGTAATCTAACTGATGAGATCTTAGTCTGAAGGACCCCAAGTCCGAGAAAGAGGGAAATTACAGGACTGGTCAGACCTCCGATTACTATACCGGGAAGGGAGAACTCCCAACCAGATATAGACATACTGGTAAGTCTCTGGAAGCCAATCGGGTTGCAAATGTTCGAGATAGAAGATGGTCTGATTATGGACACGCATCTGGCGCGCGAGCCAGGACAACCACGAGCAGGTTTGCGCCAGTTGATAGCGTTTTACTGGCGGATCTACGCGACCTGGCTGATTAGTCCCTTTCTGGCACACCATACGCTCGACATAGTCAGTCCAGATCTGCTCTTCGAGTCGGACTTGAGGTTCGTGCAGATCGCTAATCGTAGTGCCACGATACGTGACTATCAGTACACTCAGCATCAGGGGATTCGTAGCGAAGTTCACGTATGGTCGGATTCTTGAGAAACGCTTCGCGTAACCCCACAAGTTCCGCGTCCCCCAAACATATTGCACCTGTCACCTGTTCCTGGGTGAGAGCTTGCACAATCACCGCCTCCTGGAGCACCAGGCGCTGCTGCGTCGAGGCTACATCGTACTCAGGTTTGCGGCTGCAGACGACTAAAGGAGTCATATGTTCAACATGGTAGGCATTAATCGCTGCGATGCAGAGTGGACGTGCAGCTTCCTCCATCTCATCAAGTCCATCGAGCAAGGGAAGCAACTGACCTTGCTCGACCCATTGGCAACCCAGTTCACGAGTCACACCGTAGATACGATCAAGCTGTTCCACCAGCCAATCCGCTACTTTCTCCTGACTTGTCGCCCAGGAAGTGAGTGGGACAATCACTGGCAGGAGAGCAGTCTCGTCGACATCGGCTCGTGCAATAAGATCGCAGGCAAGCTTGAGCAGCAGTATAGATTTTCCGGCACCTGGGGCACCCAGGATGAGAAGTTCTTCTTCAGCCTGATCATAGACCGAGAGAATTGAGGTGCCAGCAGGAAACGTCCGCTCGGTATGGGAAGGAAGCTGGTGCAACAGGGTAGTTGCGTTGCGTACAGCGTTGGGATGCTCAGACAGGCCAAGTTCCATCCAGGTAATCCCCCGCAACGAAGCGTCCAGTAAAGTTCGGTAAGTCCGACCCAGGCGTCGCAGCATACGCTTCCGATCATCAGATGCGTTGAGATCATCGGAGGGTGTATGTGGAGCGGGAAGATCAGGTGATGAACTCACCGCAGGCGTGCAAATTGTTTGTGGGGTGAGCCATCCTTCTTCTAGATCTGCGATGATCTTCTTGATATCATAGCCTTCTCGTATATCATACATACACACGAGATCCTCATGGCCTGTGGGTAAACATTGCGGCCAACACTCTCCCGTTATCCACATGGTATAAATGGAACGCTTGTAGTTTTTCGCAATCTGCAATGCTTCTCGCACATGCCGAGACGTACGAGTATAAGGAGAGATGAGCACGATCACAACGAGCGATACACGAATCATCTCTTGAAACATTTGACGTTTTTTTACCCTCTCGATTTTTCTAAACAAGTGGGTGCTTGTGAAGGGAATATCTCGAACTTGAAGTTCCACTTTCAGCTGAGCGAACAGATCATCATACTCACTATCGGGATAAGAAGCAACGAGAAAAACCCCTGGAACATCTGACTGGGAAATCTCCTCATTGGGTTCGGGCGACAAACCCAGTTCCTCGACAGTTTTCTCAAGCACATCAGCTAATTTCTTTTGATAATAGAGGCTAGGAGTAATGGTCCCCCGCTCCCAGCGACTGATTGTTTCGAAATTGGTGCCTAATTTTTCGGCGAGTTCCCCTTGAGTCCACCCTTTGTGCCTACGAGCTTGCTTCAACAGTTTGTTAGTAACAGGCCCTTCTTCTCTCATAAATTCTCTCTTTCCTATATCTGTAAGTCAAGGTCTTCACTCTTGGCAACCAGTAACACTATTCTTCATATTTTGACGTGCTTATATTAATAGTATATTCAGATAGAAAAAGAGGCATTACTAGAGGTCTCGTTCAGCAAGCAAGAACCACCGAGAGTGCAGAATGGACCACCCTGTGTATTGGAACACGTGCAACCTTCATAGAAGAGAGGCTGATACACAGCCTTGTCAAAACCTTGTCTAAAATCTGTCCAAACAAAATCCTGTGAAACCTGCATTTTTGCAGTTACACTCCTTACAGAGAGAACATTCTGATGCAACACCAGTCGGTGCAAAGCAACATAGAACTTCTGCTGGTTGTATGCAAGATCTATCTCGTAGAGCATTCAACACTCTTAATCGAACTTCCTATAGGGAACATTACAGACTGAAGTCCTATCTTACGGACGTCAGGTAGAAAGAAAAGAGAGAAACAATGAACAAAGCGTTTCGCATAGCGTACTTAGTAGCCACTTCGTTGCTTCTGGCCATTTTATTGCTTCTGGCAATACGTTTTCCATCAGCCTTTGCAACGCAAGTATCACATCATCCAACAACAAATATGCCATCCCTTGCTATGAACTATCAACAAGTTCGTGCTTGTAAGCAGAGACAACTAAGAAATGGTGCTAATTGTGGGATCATTTTTCTAAAGCCAGAGGGTTCTCAGCCTTTCGCTTTCAACCAAAAGCCAGATGGACTGACACCTGAAATGCTCCAAGAGATCTATCATTTCCCATCAGCGACCAATGGCATAGGTGAGACTGTCGCGATCATAGATGCCTATGATGACCCAAATGCAGAGGCCGATCTGGCTACCTATCGCGCAACCTTTGGTCTTGCTCCATGTACAAGGGAGAACGGTTGCTTTCAGAAAGTTGATGAGCAAGGCGGGAAACACTATCCCAGTCCAGATGCTGGATGGGCCTGGGAAATCTCACTTGACCTGGATATGGTCAGTGCAATCTGCCCTAACTGTCACATTCTGCTTGCAGAAGCCAAAAGAGCAACCTCTGACGATCTAGGGCGCTCAGTGGATACCGCTGTACACCTGGGAGCAACGATCGTTAGCAATAGTTACGGGATACAAGAAACGGCTCAGATCGTCCGTGAGAATGCTCATTACTATAATCACCCTGGCGTGATCATCACAGCAAGCACAGGCGATTCAGGCTATCATGGTGGTGTACAATTTCCAGCTGATTTGAAGACGGTCATCGCAGTTGGTGGAACCTCAGTATATCGTGCAAAGAACAACCGTGGTTGGATTGAGCGTGCATGGAGTGGTGCTGGAAGTGGTTGCAGCCAGTATGTCAGCAAACCATCATGGCAGAAAGATACTGGATGTAGTAGAAGAAGTCTCGCCGATGTCTCTGCTGTCGCCGATCCTGAGACTGGTGTTGCCATCTATAATTCCTATCAAAGCTTTGGAGGGTGGTTTGTCTCTGGTGGAACAAGCGCTGCCGCACCTATTATCGCAGGTGCCTATGCGCTGGCAGGAAACGTAACAGCGGATGACGCTTCATCACTCTATGAAC
>CAWBVV010000004.1:0-212000 GCA_963792345.1 uncultured Alphaproteobacteria bacterium | reverse complement strand
TTACGGTCCATGCGCATTCATGGATGCCTACGATCCGGCGGCGGTGTTCAGTTCGATCGACCATCAGGGCCGGTATGCGTATGGCAATCAGCCGCGGATAGCGCTGTGGAACTTAACCCGGCTGGCGGAGTGCCTGCTGCCATTACTGGAGGACGACGAAGCCGCGGCAACTGATGCGCTGTCCGGCTTCGCTCCGCGCTTTCAAGCTGCATATTTCGGTGGTTTACGACGGAAGATCGGACTGTCCACGGTTCGGGAAGGCGACGACAACCTGACGCAGGACCTGTTGAACCTGATGGCGGCCGATGGCACGGACTTTACCCTGACCTTCCGGCTGCTTTGCAACGCAGCGGAAGGACCGGCCGGTAACACGGCGATTCGCGCGCTATTCAAGGATTCTGATGCCTACGACGCATGGGCTGGGCGGTGGCGTGCGCGGCTGGAGGCGGAGGCAGTGCCTTCCGCCGTGATGCGGGCGGTGAATCCGGCCCTCATTCCGCGCAACCATCTGGTGGAGGCCGCACTGTCCGCCGCGGTCGAGCGGGCCGATCCGCAGCCGTTCGAGGCGCTGCTGGAAGCGCTGTCCCACCCATACGACGACCGCTCCGACCTCGACCAATATGCGATGCCGCCACGCGATGAGGAGCGCGTCCTGCAGACCTTCTGCGGAACCTGAAGCTGGCTACGCCCGGCGCGGGGGACAAGCGACTGCTGGAGTGACCTCGCCGCGGAATGCTTGACGTGGTCTCGGGCCTCTACCCCCAGGACGGCGGTGCTGCGTAACGCTGCCTCCCCGCTGCGGATCGGGCTACGGAGCGGCTGATCCGCCCGCCATCGCGTTTGCGAACCGTACCGGCCGGACCCTTGCCGCGACAGAGAAAGCCTCTCCCGGAGTTGCGATGCCAGGTCGGCCCTCGGCAAGGTCGCAGGTCCGATGTCCGCCCCTCCGGCTCGTTTTTGACAGGCTGCGATCAAGTTTCAGCTTGCTTACCTAATGAAAATATTGTGATCATAAAACGATACTAAGGTGGCGTGAATGCGTCGAAATCCTGTCATCATCGGAACTTTATTTGCATAATTGCAACTTATTCGTAACGTAACCTCATCTAATTAATGCCGAATTCTCCATAGGAGGCGGTTCTGATGCGTATCCTGGTTGCCGAGCCTAATCTGCTGCTACTTGCCCAAATAGAAGATGCCCTGAAACAGGCAGGGTATGATGTTATCAAATGCAGCGATGGCATGGGAGCATGGACCGTTCTGAATGATGCAGCACCCGACCTTCTGGTGACCTGCATGAATTTGGGAAAGGGGACGCCGCCAGGCACAGCCCTGGGCCTGCGCGCCTATTCATTTCAGCCACCGATCCCGGTCATCTATACCCCCGCCAGCGTCGACGATGCCGCCCACGCGGAAAACGAGCATGGACATGTTCTGGTGAAACCGTTTCCCGTTTCTGAATTGGTCGCGACTGTCGGCCACCTGCTCAACCTGTAGCCGGGCGACATAGAGCTTTTGTCAATTTATTTTGGGCATCTCCGCGTCGGCCTTTGTCCTCACCAAGATCGATAATGTCATGGAACTTTTAGTAGGAATTAACGGAACGCCAGTCCGACCCGAGTTGCAAAATTGATCGAAGGTGGCAAGCTGACCCAGCACTGCGCCTGGCGATGGGGGCGCATCATGGGAGCGTCTCAGTGGCTAGTGATTTTCGCAGCAGGGCTGCCACGCTACGAGATGCAGCTGCCGATCCCAAAACAGACCTAGGACTGATCCGGTTTATGGTAGATACGGCGGAGGACATGGAGACCATCGCGGCGCTGGAGGAAACCAGTTCTGACCCGACGGTTTCCGCTGACCGATAACAACTGAGGGAAGATCACTGGTGGAGCCGAGGGGAATCGAACCCCTGACCTCCTGAATGCCATTCAGGCGCTCTCCCAACTGAGCTACGGCCCCGACCGGTGAGGCAGGGGGTATAGCCACCTCGTTCCATTGGATCAAGGGCTAAGCCCGCAGAAAATTTCGGAGAATTTCAGCACACCGTCAGGGTGAGGCTCGCGACGTCAGAACGTCTCGGCGCGGGATAGGTCGACGTTCAGCGGAAGATTTAACGGTTTCCAATACGCCGAAAAGTCCAATAAAGCGGCGTTCGGCCCGCCCGCAGC
Organism: uncultured Alphaproteobacteria bacterium; assembly: GCA_963792345.1. Classification (GTDB taxonomy): domain Bacteria; phylum Pseudomonadota; class Alphaproteobacteria; order Acetobacterales; family Acetobacteraceae; genus Rhodopila. The sequence goes on along the minus strand of CAWBVV010000004.1, from coordinate 209,832 downwards.
GCCTTCGCCTCATAACGGGTGGATGCCCAGCCACCGGGTCGTGTCGCGACAGGTTCCGCGGCAGTGAACAGCGTTTGCCCGGCCATGACGTTGCGCACCCAGCCCTGGTAGGTCGGATCATCGCTCGCCACTCGCCACTCCGCGTTTGGCCTCATTACTCGGGCGAGCAACGGCAGCATCGCGGGATGGACAAAGCGGCGCTTGGCATGCCTTGCCTTTGGCCATGGGTCGGGAAACATCAGGAACAGCCGATCCAAGGATGCGTCCGGAAGCCGACGCAGCAGAATCCGCGCGTCGCTGGTCCATAGGCGTAGGTTCGGCGGCAACTCGGCATCGGCTTCCGCGCCCTCGGGCACGAGCGCGGAGAGCAACGAGCAGATACCGTTCTCGAATACTTCGCAGGCGATCAGGGTCGCCTCGGGGTGCTCACGCACTTGCGCCAGCGCGTGTTCACCACCGCCGAACCCAACCTCCAGCCAAAGCGGACCGTTCGGCATCGTATCCTGCAGCGCCAGCCTCGGCAGCGTCACGTGCAGAAGCCGCTCCTGGCGCGGCCGCAGCTTGTGCCCTCGGGACCGGCCATAAAGCCGGTCCGGCGGCGGCTTCAAACCGGCGGCGTGCGCCACAGCGCTTTCAGGGCGACTGGAGCAGTCAGCGCACGCTATTTCGTTGTCTGCGTAAACAAGTCCATCAGCCTGACTGTTGCCGTCAGGTTGACGTTGCTCACCGCCCGAAGGCGGCCTTCAACGCTGGCACCAGGTCCGTCTTTTCCCACGTGAAGGTGCCCTTTGCCTCGTCCGGCTCGCGACCGAAATGACCATAGGCCGATGTGGGCACATAGATCGGACGATTCAGTGCAGATGTTCGCGAATGCCGCGCGGGGACAGATTCATCACCTCGCGAAGGGTCCTCTCCAGGCGCGTTTCATCGACTTCCTTGCCGGTGCCGTGCAGGTCCACGTAGACCGACAACGGGCGCGCGACGCCGATCGCGTAGCTGATCTGAAGCGTGCAGCGATCCGCCAAGCCCGCCGCAACCACGTTCTTCGCCAGATAACGGCAGGCATAGGCGGCCGAACGATCCACCTTGGTCGGATCCTTGCCGCTGAACGCGCCGCCGCCATGTGGGGCCGCGCCGCCGTAGGTATCAACGATGATCTTGCGGCCGGTCAGGCCGCAGTCGCCGTCCGGGCCGCCAATGACGAAGTTGCCGGTTGGGTTGACGTGGAACTCTTCTTCGGCGCACATCCAGCCCTTCGGCAGGATGCGTTCGACCAGCGGCCACAGCATGCGCTTGATCTCGGCTTGCTCCAGCCCGGCCTCATGCTGCGTGGACACCACGACCGATGTGGCGCCGACCGGCTTGCCGTCGACATAACGCAGCGTGACCTGGCTCTTGGCATCCGGCAGCAGCCCTTCGACGGACCGGTCGCCGGCCTTGCGCAGATCGCGGATCGTGCGCAGGATCTCGTGCGCATAATACAGTGGCGCCGGCATCAGCGTGTCGGTTTCGCGGCAGGCATAGCCGAACATGATGCCCTGGTCGCCGGCGCCCTCGTCCTTGTTGCCGGCGCTGTCGACACCCTGAGCGATGTCGGTCGACTGCGAATGCAGGTGCACCGCGACATCGGCGTTGGCCCAGTGGAAGCCTTCCTGCTCGTAGCCGATGTCGCGGATTGCCATCCGGGTCAGATGGGTCAGCAGTTCCGGCGTGACCGTTTCCGGCCCGCGGGTTTCGCCTGCCAGGACAACGCGGTTGGTCGTAACCAATGTTTCGCAGGCAACGCGGGAATAGGGATCCGCCGCCAGGAATGCGTCCAGAACGGTGTCGCTGATCCGGTCCGCGACCTTGTCGGGATGGCCTTCGGAGACCGACTCCGAGGTAAACAGATACTCGCCCGTGTCCCGCATGGGTTATGTCTCTCGCGTCGCATGGAGTTAGGCCTGCCAAACGGCGGTGATGGCAGGATGCCAAAGGCGGCTGTGTGAGGGAAAGCACCGCCAGGGTCAAGCTGGCCCGAATGGCCGAGTATACGTTCGGACGTTCTTAACCAATACGTTACCAGGCTTTCCAGCGCCCGTTCTATACTTTCCCGCCACCGCGCGCTCAGCCCATCCCAAGCACGTCCATCATCGAATACAGGCCGGGAGGCTGCGTCACCGCCCACAACGCCGCCCGCACCGCGCCGGTGGCGAAGGTCCGCCGGTCGAAGGCACGGTGGGTCAATACGATGTGCTCGCTGCCGGCAGCGAAGATCAGGCTGTGCTCGCCTACCACCTGACCCCCGCGCAGAGCAGCAAACCCGATCGCGCCGGTCTTCCGGGCGCCGGTATGGCCGTGGCGGCCGCTTTCCATGACGTCGTCCAGCCGGACGCCGCGGCCCTTTGGCCACCGCGCGGCCCATGCCCGACGGCGGTGCCGGAGGGGGCATCAACCTTCTGGCGGTGATGCATCTCGACGATCTCGGCATCATAGGCTTCGGCCGGCAAAGCCGCCCCCATCCGTTCGGCCAGTGCCAGAACGAGGTTAACCCCGGCGGAGAAATTGGACGGCGTAGACCACCGGGATACGCGCGGCGGCCCGTCCTCACAGCGGCCTCATCTGCTGCGGACAGGCCGGAGGTGCCAAGGATCCATGGCCTTCCCGGCGGCGGCCATGCCGCGGCGTGGCCTGCGCGGTGGCGGCATTGGTGAAATCGACGACCACGTCCGAGGCGTGCGGCGAGAGCAGGCCGAGGTCCGGGGTCTGCGTTCGGCTGGTGCCGCCGGTCAGATGGGCTCCGGCGGCGCTGACCTCCTCGGCCAGAAGCTGGCCCATGCGGCCGGTGATCCCGGCGATGCCGATGTGTAGTGGTCATTGCGATTCCTCCCGTGTGACCGAGCGGCCCAGGCTATCTGCGCGGGGTAGCGCCACGCGTCCAGAGGTAGCGGGATCAGCGCAAAGGTTTATCCCCGCCCGCCCTCGAAGAACGCCGCCACCTTGGCAAAGAAGCCTTCGTGGTCCGGGCTGCCCTTGCTACCCTTGTTGCCTCGGCCTCGAATGCCTCCAGCAACTCCCGCTGCTTCGGCGACAGGTTCTGCGGCGTCTCCACCGCGACCTGGATGAACATGTCGCCGCGCGCGGCGCTACGCAGCACGGAGAAGCCCTTGCCACGCAAGCCGGAACTGGTCACCGGTCTGCGTTCCGGCCGGGATCTTCACCTTCGCCCGCGTCCCGTCGATCACCGGGCACCTCGATATCGTCGCCGAGCGCCGCCTGGGTCATCCGCAGCGGCACGCGCATCAGGATGTTGGCCTGCTCGCGCTGGAAAAATTCGTGCGGCCGGATCGACGACATGCACATACAGGTCGCCATTCTGCGCGCCCGCGCCGCCGGCCTCACCCTCACCGCTCAGGCGGATACGCGTACCATCCTCCACGCCGGCCGGAATCGCCACCGACAGGCTGCGCTCGCGCTGGACCGTGCCGGCGCCCTGGCAGACCCGGCATGGGTTGCGGATCACGCGGCCTTGGCCGCCGCAGGTCGGGCAGGTCCGCTCGATCAGGAAGAACCCCTGCTGCGCCCGCACCTTGCCCGCACCCTGGCAGGTCGGGCAGGTTTCCGCCGCCCGGCCCTTGTCCTGCGACCCAGTGCCCTCGCAGGTTTCGCACTTCACCCGCGTCGGAACCCGCAGATTGACCTTGGTGCCGCTGAACGCCTCGGCCAGATCGATCTCAACGCCCTGCACGCAGATCGTTGCCGGTCCGTGTCCGCTGGCCGCCGCCGCCACGCCGGCCCATGCCGAACATCTGGTCGAAGATATCGCCAAGATCGCCGGTGGCGGAGAAATCAAACCCGCCCATGCCGGGGCCACCGCCGCCGCCCCTTGCTCGAACGCTGCATGGCCGAACCGGTCGTAGGCGCCGCGCTTCTGGTCGTCCTTCAGGATGTCGTAGGCTTCGTTGACTTCCTTGAACCGCGCCTCGGCCTGCTTGTCGCCGGGATTGCGGTCGGGATGAAACTGCATGGCGAGCTTGCGATACGCCTTCTTCAGGTCGTCCGCGCTCGCGTTCTTTGCCACACCCAGCGTGGCATAATAATCCTGCTTGGCCATCTCAGCCCTTCATAGCGTGACGCGCCCACGGAGCGCCCACAAAAATACCATCTCCTGAAACAGAAATCGCGCCCGCCTTCGAAAGAAGCGCGGGCGCGACCTTTATCCCAGTCAAGCCCTCAAATCAGGCCGACTTTTTCTTCTTGTCGTCAACTTCCTCGAATTCGGCGTCGACGACCTTGTCATCCGTGCGGCGCCTGCGGACCGGCGTCCGCACCAGGAGGCGGTTGCTGCTGCGAAGCGGCTTCGGCCTTGTACATCGCCTCACCGATCTTCATCGCGGCCTGGCTCAGCCGTTCGCCGCCTGCTTCAATGCCGTCGGTGTCGGTGCCTTCCAGGGCGGTCCTGGCAGCGGCGATCGCCGCCTCGGCCTCGCCCTTTTCCTGGGCGCCCACCTTGTCACCATGCTCCTTCAGGTTCTTCTCGACCTGATGGACCAGGCTTTCCGTGTGGTTCCGGGCCTCGATGGTTTCGCGGCGCTGCTTGTCGGCTTCAGCGTTGGCCTCGGCTTCCTTCACCATGCGCTGGATATCCGCCTCCGAAAGACCGCCGCTGGCCTGGATGCGGATCTGCTGCTCCTTGCCGGTCGCCTTGTCCTTCGCCTGGACCGACACGATGCCGTTGGCGTCGATGTCGAACGTGACCTCGATCTGCGGCACGCCACGTGGAGCCGAGGGAATGCCGGTCAGGTCGAAGTTGCCCAGCAGCTTGTTGTCCGCCGCCATCTCGCGCTCGCCCTGGAACACCTTGATGGTCACGGCCTGCTGATTGTCGTCAGCGGTGGAGAAGGTCTGGCTCTTTTTCGTCGGGATCGTCGTGTTGCGGTCGATCAGCCGGGTGAACACGCCGCCCAGCGTCTCGATGCCCAGGGACAGCGGGGTCACGTCCAGCAGCAGTACGTCCTTGACGTCACCCTTCAGCACGCCGCCCTGCACCGCGGCGCCGATCGCGACAACCTCGTCCGGGTTGACGTTTCGCGCCGGATCCTTGCCGAAGAACGACTTCACCGCCTCGATGACCTTCGGCATGCGGGTCATGCCGCCGACCAGGATAACTTCCTGGATCTCGCTCGCGGTCACGCCGGCATCCTTCAGTGCCGCCTTGCACGGCTCCAGCGTACGGCTGATCAGGTCATCGACCAGCGATTCCAGCTTCGCGCGGGACAGCTTCATCACCAGGTGCTTCGGCCCGGAGGCGTCAGCGGTGATGAACGGCAGATTGATCTCGGTTTCCTTGGAGGAAGACAACTCGATCTTGGCTTTCTCCGCGGCTTCCTTCAGCCGCTGCAGCGCAAGCTTGTCCTTGCGCAGGTCGATGCCCTGTTCCTTGCGGAACTCGTCGGCCAGATAGTCGATGACGCGCAGGTCGAAGTCTTCGCCGCCAAGGAAGGTGTCGCCGTTGGTCGATTTCACCTCGAACACGCCGTCGCCGATTTCCAGCACGGAGATGTCGAAGGTGCCGCCGCCAAGGTCGTAAACCGCGATGGTGCCGGCGGACTTCTTGTCCATGCCATAAGCGAGCGCGGCAGCTGTCGGCTCGTTGATGATGCGCAGCACGTCCAGGCCGGCGATACGGCCGGCATCCTTGGTCGCCTGACGCTGGCTGTCGTTGAAGTAGGCCGGGACGGTGATGACCGCCTGGGACACCGGCTCACCCAGATAGGCTTCCGCGGTCTCCTTCATCTTGCCGAGGATGAACGCGCTGACCTGGCTCGGGGAGTATTTATCGCCACGGCTTTCGACCACCGCGTCACCGTTGTCACCGCGGACGATCGCATATGGGACCATCCCCTTGTCCTTGGCGACCAGCGGATCGTCATAGCGGCGGCCGATGAGGCGCTTGATGGCATACAGGGTGTTGGTCGGGTTGGTTACAGCCTGACGCTTCGCGGACTGTCCGACCAGACGCTCGCCGCTGTCAGTGAAGGCAACCATGCTAGGCGTCGTGCGGGCGCCTTCCGCGTTCTCGATCACGCGAACATCCTTGCCTTCCAAGATAGCCACGCAGGAATTCGTTGTACCGAGATCGATACCGATCACTTTGCTCATGTTGAATTCGCTCCTTTCAGCGGACAGCAACGGCCCGAAGCACCGGCGCTGTCCCTTTGGTGAATATGGTGGATGTATGAGACGGACGCGGCTGGGACAAGGGTAACAGCCGAATTTTTCGTTCCATTCCGTCCACAACTCCGGACATCAAAACATTTCCGGGCATTGCCCGGGTCAGCGCGAAACCTTCAACCCTTCCCCGGACCGGTCAGTTCCGCCGCCGGCGCCTTGGCGACCACGACCATCGCGGGGCGCAACAACCGTCCATTGAGCGTCCAGGCTTTGGACCAGGCCTGAATGACGGTGCCCGGGGCATGCGCCTCGCTTTCCTGCTCCGCCATGGCCTGATGCAGGTTGGGGTCGAACACCTGACCAACCGGGTCGTTCTGCTTGATCCCGTTGCGCTCCAGGGTGCCGATGAAGCTACGCTCGACACCTTCCAGACCCTCACGGACCTTGGCGACGATCGCCGGCTGATCGCGCGGCCGGAGGCGGCAGGCTGTCGATACCCCGCTTCAGGTTTTCAGCCGCCTCAACCACATCGGTGGCGAATTTCTGCACTGCGTACTGGCGAGTATCGTCGACGTCCTTGCGGGCTCGGTTGCGAACATTGGCGTTCTCGGCCTCGGAGCGCATCCAGCGCTCCTTCATTTCCGCCAGTTCGGCTTCAAGTGCAGGCAATGCGGTCCCGCGCCGCCTGCATTGCCTGCTCGGGCGTCAAGTCTTCCGGGGCTGGGCGCGGCGTCCGGTGTCGGCCGCGGTCTGTTCTGACATGGTATCCTGATTTGGCTGCGGTTCAGTGGTCATGATGAGGGATCTGTTATGGCGCGCGCATGAGTTAGGGAAGACGGTGGCCAAGAACAACCGTTTTCCGTCGGTTTGTTGCTATTCAGTGAAATTGCCAGGTCAACCCAGCAATCGGCCTATCACGCGCGCCGTATAATCCACCACCGGGATGATCCGACCGTAATTGATCCGAGTCGGGCCGATTACCCCGATCGCCCCCACGATCCGTCCCGCCTCGTTGCGTGCCGGCGCCACCACCATCGAGACGCCGGACGTGTTGAACACCCCGCTTTCCGCCCCGATGAAGATCCTGACCCCGTCAGATTGTTCCGCCAGTTCAAGCAGTCGCAGCATTGTCTCCTGCGCTTCCAGCCGTTCGAACAGCGACTGAATGGCGGTCAGCCGGTCGAGCTGGGTGACGTCGGACAGCAGCCGCGCCTGGCCGCGTACGATCAGGCTGCCGGAGCTGCCCTCGCCCGTCCAGGTTGCCAGGCCGGCGGCGACCACCAGATGTGGACAGGGCGTCCAATTCGGTGCGGTTGGCCGCCATTTCCTCGGCCACTACGCGCCGCAGTTCGGCCAGCGGGCGCCCCGACAGCCGGGCATTCAGGTAGTTGCTTGCCTGCTGCAGCGCGGACGGCGGCAGCCCCGGCGGTGTCTCGATCACCCGGTTTTCCACCTGGCCGTCGCTGTTCACCAGCACCACCAGCGCCCGTCCTGGACCGAGCGGAACAAATTCTATATGCTTGACCGCCCCTTCCGACTTCGGCGCCAGCACCAGCCCGGCGGCGGCCGACAGGCCGGACAGCAGCGAACTGGCCTCGGCCAGCGTGTCCTCCAGGCTGCGGCCGGCAGCGGCAAGCGCGGCGGAAATCGATTCCCGTTCGTCTTCGGTCAACTCGCCAAAATTCAGCAGCCCATCGACGAACAGGCGCAGACCCTGATCCGTGGGCAGACGGCCCGGCGGAGGTATGCGGGGCGAACAGCAGGCCGGAATCTGTCAGGTCGGCCATGACGTTGCGAATTGTAGCCGGCGACAGGCTCATTGGCAGGCGTCGGGCCAGGGTGCGGGAGCCGACAGGTTCGCCGGTGGCAACGTATTGTTCGACGATCTCCCGCAGGACCGCGGCGGAGCGAGCATCCAGTCCAGGCGGCAGCGGCGGCAACGCGGCCGAATCGGATGGCGTTCGGCCATGGAAACGCGGAAAGCGGCCGGGTGGCGGGACGGACATGTTCATCGCTGGCACTCCAACCCATTAGGCTAGGGAGCGTAGGCCGGATTAAGTCAATTGTTTCCGACAATCGATGCCATCTTCGGTCCATGACCGCAGCTTTGTCCTCGGCGTCAATGCGCCAGATGGCCGACGACACCGAATCCATCCAGATGATGGCCAACCTTGTCACCGTGTCCGCGGCGACCCATAAGGCGCCCGGGCCGAGCATCCGAGCTTTCGGGTTGGACCCGAGCAAGCGCGCAGGCGCTTCCGGATATTCTCGACCTCGTGGTATCACCGCCCCAGATATAGCCACTGCGCATTGTTCAGGAAGAAATCCCGTTTCTTTTCTTCCGCCATCGGCATCGGCAGCACGTGCGCGGGATCGTCGTAATCCCAATGCGGGTAATCTGTGGCGAACAGCAGCCTGTCCCAACCTATCCAGTCGATCGCGTCCAGCACGTGGGCGCGATTTGCCGGCTCCTCCATCGGCTGCGTCGTCAGCCATACATGATCGTGAATATACTCGCTCGGGAGCCGCTTGAGGTGCGGCGTCTCCACTTTCAGGCGGTTCCAGATCTTGTCCAGCCGCCACGCCAGTGACGGGAGCCAGGCGAACCCGGCCTCGATCATGCACCAGACGCATGTTCGGCACGCGCTCGAACACGCCCTCGATCACCATGGAGGTCACGAACGACTGGCTTGACTGCGCATGCCCGACCATGTCCTCGATGTAATAGGATGGCCATCCGCCGCCGCTGACTGGGTAACCGCCGAACCCGAACGCGTGCACGCCGACGGGCAGTCCCGCCGCCGCGGCGGCCTCATAGACTTTCCAGTAGCGCTTCTGCCCCGGCGGTTCGCTGGTGCGGCTTAGCATCAGCACCTGCACGAAATGCGGGATCGTTGGCATAGCGTTCGATTTCCGCCACTGCGGCCTCGGCGTCCTCATACGGCACGACGATGGAGCCTTTCAGCCGCGGCTCCGGCGCCAGCCACTCATGCAACTGCCACTCGTTCATCGCGTGGCATACGGCCGCGCCGAATTCCCGGTTCTGAAAGCTTTGCCCGTTGTCGCCGGTGCGTTCAGGATCCCGAGCACGCAGTTGTTGGTGTCCAGCAGCTGCTTCGCGCAGGAAGGGCAGAGAACTGCCAGGCCGGCCGCCCGGCGGCCACGCATCGCGGCGGGAGGCGTTGGGCTGCCCCTTCGGATAGGCCGGTCCTGCCTGATAGGCCTGCCGAGGGCGCGAGCCGAACATCTGCATATGCTCGATCCAGCGCTTCTCCAGATACGGATGAAGTGCCTTGTCGTTATTGCGCTGCGGATGGATGTCGCAATCGGCGGTCGCCAGCTTTGGATTGATTTGGCGCCTGGGGACAGCGGCTTGGAGGTTACCTGGACATTCATTGCACCATCTCCGTCAAGCGGGGGTACGGTAGCACATGTGGATTGTCGATCATGATCTTACGCACCATCGACTGGGAAAGACCAGCCGGCAACACGTCTTCGCCATCGAACTGCCAATGCGGATAATCCGTCGAGAACAGCAGCAGTTCGTCGGAATCCATGTGCTCCATCAGCTTCTGGAACATTTCCTCCGTCGGCGGCCCGTCGCAGGGCTGGATCGTCAGGCGTACGTTCGACTTGACGATCTCCGTCGGCGCGCGGTCCAGCCACGGCACCTCCATCCGCAGGCCGCGCCAGAATTTCGTCAGCCGCCACAGATGCGCGGGCAGCCAGGTGAAGCCGGATTCCAGCAGCACGACCTTCAGGTCCGGGAACTTCGTGAACACGCCCTCGCAGATCAGCGATGACAAGCGCTTGCTGGAAACGCGGCGGCCTGGGCGGCATAGTCCTCGGTGTAGTAGGAAGGCCAGCCGACCGGCGTGACCGGATGACGATACGCGCTGCCGGCGTGGATGCCGACCGTCAGCCCATGCTTCGCGCCGCCGCGTAGATCGGCCAGTAGTGCCGCTTGCCCAGCGGCATGTCGTTCATCACCAGCAGCAGCACCTGGACGAACCGCTTGTCGGGCGCGACGCGGTTGATCTCGTCCACCGCCATGTTCCGGGCTTTGTGCCGGCACGACGATCGAAGCCCGCAGCCGCGGCTCCTTGTCCAGCCATTCCGCCGCCATCCAGTCGTTCACCGCCCGGGCAAAGCCGGCCCCCATGTCTTCGCTGAACAGCAGTTGCACGCCGTAGAGGCAGTTGGCGATGGCGATGCTGGTCCGGAACGGGTCCAGCGCGTGCTGGCGAAGCAAGCTCCAGATCCGAACCCGGCCTGATGCCCTCTACCCGCCAGTCGGGACGCGCGGTCAGTGGCGAGTTGGCCGGGTAGGCGATGGAGTTCAGTTCATGCATGCCGCGCTGCACGATGATGTCCCGCCAGTGGTCGGTCAGGTAGGGATGCAGCGCCTTCAGGTTCGGCACCGCCGGATGGATGTCGCAGTCGATGCCGCCGCTTTGGATCAAACTCATGAACTTGCCTTCATCGGACGCGCCCTGGTGGGGTCAGGCTTGGCCTTATTCTCCCACAGCGCGGCCTTGACGCCAAATCACCACGCGCCGCCCCGACCGAACCCGCAATGGCGTAGTTGATCAGTCCTGATCCTGGTGGGAATGCTGACGACGGGACGGCGGTGCGATTTCAGCCATCGGATTGGCAATGAAACGTTCCTTGTCCTCGATGTCGTCCGCAACACAGTCGGCTTCGTCAGCCAGGGCTATGAGCATTCTCCGATTGCTGGGACTCGCGGCGGTACCGGCCATCGCGCGATAGGCCGTCGCTTTTTTGCGCCATTCACCGATTTCCGAAGCTCTCGACATGCAGCTACGAACAGTCCGGATAGCCGCACGCTGCCATCGACATTGATCACTTTTGCGCTCAACGCTCGATCTTCCGCCGAAAAGAGTGGTACATACTGATCAGCCAAACCGCCGCTACTGAGCAATTTATGCGACAAAGATAATCAAGGCGACGATCGCCGTTGCGATAACCAGGACGACCAGTAGGAGTATCATTTGGCATCCCAAACGAGCAAAGGCCGGTCGGAGTTGCTCTTCCGATCAGCGAGAGCTCGATATGCCGCCGATGTGATCGCGCGTCGGTGCGCTCGTCCATGTTTATTTCCAACGGAACGCCTGCGCTGACGGTATGCGCGCCGGCTTGGCCGGAGGCGCGGCGCGAAAAGAATTTCCCGGTCGGCTCGATCGAAGGGTCGGTCGGTATCGGACGCAGGCCTAGGTCATCTCGTCGTCGCTACAACGGACAACTGACCCCCGGATAATCAAGCGGGGAGCAGCCAGAGGATGTCTCCTTGTGCTCCGCATCAGTCGCGGCAGCAGACCAGCCGGCCAGCCACGAGTTCGCGGACGGACTTCCGTCCTCGTGCGGGTTGTCCGCCAGCGTGCAACCATACAGGCGCGATAGAAAGCCTTCCGAAAACAGGATGCACGACCCCAGAAAATCTCGCACGCAGTCCGCCCCGTCCAAGTTCGAAGCTATATCGTATCATTCAGCGGAATGTGAGGCCAACTGGTTTTTGCGCTGGGCCGTGTGGTGCTGGCATTAATCCTGTCCGCGCGGCTGGCCCCTGGCCTGGTCCGCGGCGACCCACGCCTTGGCGTCGGCTTCGCTCGTGAAGCCTAGCATGGTCTGACGCACCCCGTCGGAGCCAACGATCCGCACGGCATATGCCTGTTCGTCCGGTTGGGGAGAAATCGCATAGGTGCTCATTTGGCCTCCGTATTTGTCACAGCCGTAATCTATTGCATGTGTGACCCGAGTCGTCCACACGGAACGCCGGTGGAGAGGTTCGTGAGCCTCGGCCACACGGCCATGGCATGCGAAGGGACTTTCGAGCCTGGAGGATTTTCAGCCTGTTGGGGAGCTATGCCATCTCGGCCGGGATGTGGTTACAGAGACATTCGGCGCCGGGTTAGCACAGTGGTAGTGCAGCGGTTTTGTAAACCGAAGGTCGGGGGTTCAAATCCCTCACCCGGCATTCCCGCGACGAGCTAGCTTAGAGATCGAGCTTCTTCTGGCGGTCATCGATTATGCGGCCTCGGGCTCTTGATCGATTGGCTGCCATCGTCCGCGGCTGTGATGGCAGGAAGCCGGCGGTCCGCAGCTTGCGGCCCTGTGCGTAAACCTCTTGCTTGGCCAAATTCTCCTTGATCCACTCGACCGTCACCGGAACGCGTGGGGGTCCCGGCAGGCTTTTGTCTGTCATGGGTCACCCATTATGAAACGTATTACAAACGGCTGGCGCCCGCGCCCACCGACCCTGCGTCGAGTTATCGACATGTCGAGCAGCAGCCCGTGATATACTGGATGTAACGATAGTCCTTTTCGAGAGTGGAGTTCTAGCCCGTCATCAACAAACGGCCCGGCCCCACAACCGGCGCGACGCAATGCGCGCGCCCTCGGCGGCCGCGGCGAGCTTCACCCAGACGATCTCCTCCGCGACGTATTCACGACCGGCGAAGGTGCCAAAACCGCAATCCGTTCCGGCAATCACCCGCTCACGGTCGCCGACCACGGATACCGCCTCCTCGATCCGCCGGGCGACAAGTTCCGGGTGCTCAACGAAGTTCGTGGTGGTATCGAGAACGCCGGGCATCAGCAGCATATGTTCGGGCAGCTTATGCCGGCGCAGCGCATCGTATTCATGCTGATGCCGGGGATTGGCGAACTCGATCGACAGTGCTCCCACATTGGCTTGGTAGAGCGCCGGCAGGATAGTCGCCATCGCGATATCGTGGACATGCGGCCCATCGTTGTTACCCCAGCAGACATGCAGCCGGACGCGGTCGCGAGGAATGCCTTCGATGCCGAGATTGATGGCGGCGATATGCAATTCGAGCTGCCGGAGGAACTCGGCGTCTGTCAGATGACCAAAGAACCGGTGCCGCTCCATGGCCAGATCCGGGCTGTCGATCTGCAGGATCAGGCCGGCGTCATGGATCGCGCGATACTCGTTGGACAGGGCTTTTGCCAAGGCGGTCAGATAGGCTTCGTGGCTGTCGTAATGCTGATTGATCATCGTCGTCGCAACGATGCCCGGCGACGGCGCCGTCATGAAACATTCGCTGAAGCCGCTGCCCATGCGCTTCAGCCTGTCAGCGTCTTCCTTGATCGGCGCGCCATTTACATACCGCACATCCGACAGCGCCGCCGGCGCATTCGTCACCCGCGCCGAATGCGGAAAGCGCATGGCGGTCTGCCGAACATAGCTTGGGAATTCCGCCTGGTCACGCGACGGTGGACGCTTCGACTCGCCTCCGAAGCCGCACAGGCAGCGCGGGACATAGGTCTGGAACCCGACCCGGGACTGTTCCCCATCGTTCCCCACGTCGACCCCGGCCGCCACCTGTTTCTCGATCACGCGCGCGGTTGCCGTCTCCACCTGACGCGCCAACTCGGCGGCGTCGACCGGCTCGCTGGCCTCCTGGCGGATCAGCAGGTCCGACAATATTTCGGAGCGCGGCAGGCTACCGACATGGCTGACCAGGATGCGGTCGGTGCTGCTTAACATGCGGGTTTTTCCTGCTTCGTTGGACGGCGGCTCCGCAAGCGGGGGATCGGATCGCTAGCGGAAGATGAATTCCTTGTAGCCGCCTTTGGCGACTTCGTCGGTCGTCCGCCGGAAATGCACGCCGTTGCCGTTGTAGCCGAGGACGCGGCGAACGGTCCGGCCCTCGACGTTACGGTTCACGCCGGTCTGCCAGGAATCGACCTTGGAGGAAAGCAACGGTTCGGCCGCCTTGATCACGGTCTGGGTCCAATCGTCCACCTGCTCCGGCCTGGTTTCCACATGTGTGTAGTTGTGTTCCAGCATGAACCGCAGCATGCCGGTCTGGAATTGCACGCTGTGTTCAATGGCCTGCGGGATATTGCCGCGCGCGGTGTGCGGACCCAGCACCATCAGCATATTCGGAAAACCTTCCGCGAGCATCCCGAGATAGGTGCGCGGGCTTTCGGCCCAGGCGTCCTTCAGCCGCAGCGCCATTCGTGCCGCGGATGTCGATGCGATCGAAGGCGCCGGTCACGCCGTCGAAGCCGGTGGCGTAGATCAGGACGTCGAATTCGTATTCCTGCTTCGTGGTCCTGATGCCGTTCGGCGTGATGCACTCGATCGGCTCGTCTTCGAGCGTATCGATCAACGTCACGTTGTCGCGGTTGTAGGCCTCGAAATAGCCGCTTTCCAGCGGCACGCGGCGGGCGCCGAAGCCGTGGTCCTTGGGGATCAGCTTCTCCGCCACCTTGGGATCCTTTACGCGCTGGCGGATCTTGCTGGCGATGAAATCGCTGATGGCGGCGTTGGCTTTCTCGTTGACCCCGATATCGCGGAAATTGCCCAGCCAGATGCCGAAGCCGGGTTCGGCGTACAGCTTCTCCCAGAACGCCTCGCGCTCTTCCGGCGGCACCTCCAGGGTTTTGCGGGGGTCCGCCTGATGGATGAACCACATCGGCGTGGTGGCGCAGTGGGCGTAGATCTCGTCATATCGGGACTTGATCTGCTCCATTTCTTCCTTGCTGATCTTGGCATTGTGCAAGGGCGCGGCCCAGTTCGGGCGGCGTTGGAAGATGGTGAGTTGCTTTGCCTGCTTGGCGATTTCGGGGATCGCCTGAATGGCGGTGGCGCCGGTGCCGATGATGCCGACGCGCTGGCCGGTGAAGTCGACCGGCGTGTGCGGCCAGCGCGCGGGGTGGTAGGCGGGGCCGCGGAAGCTGTCCCGGCCGGGAATGGCCGGCAGGGTGTGGGCGGACAGGATGCCGACGGCGGTGCACAGGAAGCGCGACCTCGCCTGCTGGCCGCTTTCCAGGGTCACGGTCCATTGGTCCGCGGCGTCATCCCAGTGGGCGGCGGTGACCGTGCTGCGGAACTGCATGTCCCGGCGCAGGTCGAACTTGTCGGCGACGTGGTTCAGGTATTCCAGCGTGTCGGGCTGAGGGGAGAAATGCTCCTTCCAGTCCCATTCCTGCATCAGTTCCTTCGAAAACGAATAGCCGTAGGTCCAGCTTTCGGAATCGAAGCGGGCGCCGGGATAGCGGTTCCAGTACCAGGTGCCGCCGACGTTGGTGCCGGCTTCGAAGACGCGCGCGGTCATGCCGAGTTCGCGCAGGCGGTAGAGCATGAACATGCCGGAGATGCCCGCGCCGATGACGATCGCGTCGTAGGTCGCGACCTGGTCCTGAGCTGGGCGTTCCGCCTGGACGTTGGTGTCCGGCATGGTGTGTCTCTCCTTGGGCGCACGCGCGCCGCGGCCGCGGCGTTCTGCGCCGATGCGGCGGTATTTGCTGCCGACCGTTGCGGCTTTGTCAACGCTGTGGGGTTAGGTGGGGACGGCAAGGGGTGGGGAAGCCGGGCATGGGGTGGAAACGGCGTTGTTGGATGGACGCCTCGCATGTGCTTGAGGAAAGAGCGAAGTCCCGGCAGGCAATCATGTTGCTCGACGAGGTGCAACGCCGCGTTGTTGCGGAGCAGAATGCGGCTACGGTCTGTCGAAATGGAGACAACTGAGCTACTGGTGCTCGAACGCCTGCTTCCTGAAGCAAGCGCGCCACTTCAGGAGGAAGGGCCATCAGAAGCGGCTTGAAAATCTTCGACTTCTCGAAGAATGGAAAACTCCTGGCCACAAGGAGGAAGCCCTTTCGCGCTTTCTTACTCGCATCGGCGAGGTCTGGACGATTCTCGGGGACCAGCGAGTAACCATCTCGGTCCCATGATGGTA
This sequence comes from uncultured Alphaproteobacteria bacterium, assembly GCA_963792345.1. Taxonomy (GTDB): domain Bacteria; phylum Pseudomonadota; class Alphaproteobacteria; order Acetobacterales; family Acetobacteraceae; genus Rhodopila. Next base: position 193,951 of record CAWBVV010000004.1, on the reverse strand, counting down.
AGGTTGACCAGAAGGCCTACCGGACATCGTTTGGGGAGCGTTCGAACCCAGACCTCGAACTCTCAGGTGATGCTGAATTCAGGGACCGTATGTCAACGGTTGCGAGGTGCTTGAAGTACCCCAGTTTCGCATGGACGCCACTGGTTGGGTACTCATTCGTTTGACAGCCTGATCCGGCAGATCCACATTGAGTGGCTAAAGGCGAAGTCCCAGTCACTAATCTACAACTTCATCTACAATTCCCTGCCAGAGGAAGATGATGATCTATTTGATAACCCACAAAAGCTGCTTAACGTGATTCGGTTGAACTCGAACGACCTCTTGGAAGATAATAGCGGCGATGAAATCCCCATCGGGGAATACATCAATCGCTATCACGAGCAGCCATAGCTTATTTTGCGCGGCGCGCCGCACGATACAGCCTCCCACGCGTCACGCCCAACTTGACCCACCACCCTGCAGCGGCCACGGTCCGTTGCAGGAGGAACCGCCAATGCGCAACAGCCGTATCGATGTCCGCCCGATCGCCGGCGCGCTGCGGGGCCGAGATCGCGGGCGTCGACATCGCCGACGACCTCGACGACGATGTGATCGCCGAAATCCGCCAGGCGCTCATCGATCACGGCGTGATCTTCTTCCGCGACCAGGATCTCGACGCCGCCAGCACAAGGCGTTCGCCCGCCGCTTTGGCGAGATCTTTATCCACCCGAACTACCGCGGCATCAGGACGACAACGAGATCGTCATATCCGCCGCGAGCCCGGCGACCAGCACATCGTCGGCGAGGATTGGCACGCCGACACGACGATGATGGAGGAGCCGCCGATGGGCGCGATCCTCTACGCGATCGAGGTCCCGCCCTATGGCGGCGACACGCTGTTCGCCAACCAGTACCTCGCCTACGACACGCTGTCGGACGGCATGAAGGCACGCTGCAAGACCTGCGCGCGGTGCACAGCGACCGCATGGTCGCCGGGCCGCAGCCGGCAATGAACGCGCACCGCTCGACCAAGGTGCGGCGAGGACGCCGACTGGCGCGAGACGGTCAGCGTGCATCCGGTGGTGCGCACCCATCCGGAGACCGGCCGCAAGCTGCTGTTCGTCAACCCCTCCTATACGGTCGGCTTCGAGGGCATGACCGAGGCGGAGAGCAAGCCGCTGCTGGATTACCTGCTGGAGCACGGCCACCGGCCCGAGTTCACCTGCCGCTTCCGCTGGGCAAAGGGCTCGATCGCCTTCTGGGACAACCGCTGCACCAAGCACCTCGCGATGCATGACGCCGGCCCGTTCCGCCGGATCATGCGGCGGACCCAGATCGCCGGCGACAGGGTTTACTGACCCAAAACCCATAGGCGTCAAAACCACGGCGACGGCCAGCCAGCAAGCACCCCTCCCCCATCCGCTCGGTTCGCGGGCGCTTCAGAGCACGGATCACCCGAACAACCAAACTCCTGCAACCTCTCGCCGCCGTACCGGTTTCACTCCTTCCAGCGGAGAGCGGTGCCATGAGATGGCTCAGTCTGATGACGGTTCCTGTGATGTTGGCCGGGGTCGGCCTCGGGCTGGTGTCGTGCGGCGAACATGCCGCGTTGCCGCTTTCCGCCGGCATAGGGCCACACCCGCAATTGCCGCCACCCAACGAGACGATGTTCCCCACCGTCAGTGTCGCGCGGGCTGTTGGCTGGCACGGCGACGAGAAGCCGGTCCCGGCCCACGGGCTGGCGGTGAGTGCCTTTGCGACCGGCCTTGATCATCCCCGCAACGTCTACGTCCTGCCAAATAGCGATGTCCTGGTGGCCGAAACCAATGCCCCGCCTAAGCCGGACGACAGCCCTGGCCTGAGGGGCTTTATCACGCGACACATCATGGCTCGCGCGGGTGCGGGCGTGCCCAGCGCCAATCATCTCATCCTGCTGCGCGACACGAACGGCGACGGGGTGGCCGACCTCCGGACGGTTTTCCTCGAAGGGCTGAACTCACCCTACGGCATCGCGCTGGTGGGCGATCAGCTATTTGTCGCCAATACCGACGCGATCCGCCAATACGCCTATCATGCCGGAGCAACCCACATTGACGATCCAGGATCGGTGCTGACGGAGCTACCCGCGGGCCGGATCAACCACCATTGGACGAAGAACCTGGTCGCGAGCCCGGATGGACGGTTTCTCTATGTCGGTATTGGATCGAACAGCAATGCCGGCGAGAACGGCCTGATAGCCGAAGACCATCGCGCCGAAATCTGGGAGGTGGATGCACGCACCGGTCTGCATCGCGCCTACGCGACAGGACTGCGCAATCCCAACGGCCTGTCGTTCGCGCCTGGACCCACCGCCAAGGTTGTGGACGGCGGTAAACGAGCGTGACGCGCTGGGCAGCGATCTGGTGCCCGACTACATGACCTCGGTTCGTGACGAAGGCTTCTATGGCTGGCCCTTCAGCTACTACGGCCAGCATGTCGATGATCGGGTGAAGCCGCAAAGACCGGACCTGGTCGCACGCGCCATCGAGCCCGACTATGCCCTCGGTGCCCACACCGCCTCGCTGGGACTGACCATCACGGCGCATAGCGGCTTGCCCGCGCCATTCAGCGCAGGCGCCTTCATTGGCCAGCATGGTTCCTGGAACCGCCGGCCTCCCAGTGGCTACCGCGTGATCTTCGTCCCCTTCGTCGGTGGCAGGCCTGAAGGCCAGCCGATAGATGTCTTGACGGGGTTCCTTGATGCCGACGAGCAGGCCCGTGGCCGCCCGGCCGGGGTGGCGTTAGACCTTCGGGGTGGACTTCTGGTGGCCGATGATGTCGGCAACACGATCTGGCGCGTTCATGCCACGCCGGAATAGCGGGAATACTTCCGCGAGATCCCGGCGTTGGGCGGCTGACCTAGCCCCGGTAATCCGGCTTGCCGTCCTCGATCAGCCGCAGCGCCGCGTTCCACACCATCGCGTAGTGCTCGTCGTTCTCGTGCTTGTGGAACTGTTCGGCGGTATGCGCGCACACCTCAGGTGGTGGCAGGATGACCTCCCGCCCGCCCGCCAGCGCGTCCACCTGCGCCGCGCACGCCCGCTCCAGCATGTAGATCGTTGGAACGCCTGCGCGATTGAGGTGCCGCCCACCAGCAGCCCATGGTTGCGCAGGATCATCGCCCGGTGCTGCCCAAGATCGGCCACCAGCCGCTCCCGCTCATCGAGATCCAGCGCGATGCCCTCATAGCCATGATAGGCCAGCCGCCCATAGAACATGCACGCATGCTGCGACAGCGGCAGCAGCCCGTCCTTCTGCGCAGACACCGCAATCCCCGCCGAGGTGTGCGTATGCATCACGCACATCAGGTCCGGCCGCGCCATGTGCACCGCGGAGTGGATGGTGAACCCCGCCGCATTAACATCGCGGCTGCTGAGCCCCCGCTCCTCCTCGACGATCCGCCCGTCCACGTCGATCTTCACCAGGTCCGAGGCGCGCATCTCATGAAAATTCACCCCGTACTTGTTGATCAGGAAGTGGTGCTCCGGCCCCGGCAGCCGCGCACTGAGATGGGTGTAGATAAAATCCGTCCAACGGTGATGCGCCACAAGTCGATACAGCGCAGCCAGGTCGCAGCGGATCTGCCACTCCGCGGCCGAGACGCCAGCTATGTAGGCGGGGGTGGTGAAGACGTTCATGAGGATGCGTCCTTGACCCATGGTGAAACCGTTAAATTCGGGAGGGTGTGATGGCGTTCGAGGGGCCTGCGTCCCAGTCGCCCTGGAACCGCTGCTCCCACCCAGTTCCCTCAAGCACCGGCAACAAATACTCGGCAAACAACCTTCGGGTTCTCCGCAAACGGAAAATGCCCGATCCCTGCCATTGCCTGGAACTTCACGCCCGGGATCTTCGCCGCCGTCGCCTCCGACAACTCCACCGTGCAGGAGTAATCATACTCCCCGGTCAGCATGAACAACCGGCAGCGGTTGGTATCGATCCGCCCCACCCGCTCGCGCCCGTCCCAGTCGCCCGAGTAAAACGCAATATCGCCATAGAACACCGACGGACCACCCTGGCCGTACTGCCAGGTAATCGCCTCCTGATACTCCGCCGGACTTTGCGGCGCGCTCAGTGCCCGGATCCACTCCGGCACGAACAGCGACTGGTTCACCCGCGGATGCGCCGCCCAGGTGTTCTGCCGCTGAGTGATCTTCTCGCACGCCTCGCACGCCACGATCCCGCCGAACGCCTCCGGGATGGCGGTAAGCCAGTTCCAGGCAGATCTCCCCTGACATCGATGCGCCCAGCGCGATCGGCTTCTGCAGCCCTGCCGCGGCCACGAACCCCATGATCAGATCGACATACAAGATCCGTATTCAGCCGCCATGACCCTGGCACCGCGCCCTCCGGCGGCGGCGACTTGCCGTGCCACGGCAGATCGAACGCCACCAGCCGATGACCCTCGGTAATCCGCTGGTCCGCCATCAGCCCGTGGAACTGCCGCCCATCCGACCCGGCGGTGTGCATGCACAGCACGTCACGCCCCGATCCCGGCGGTCTCGTAGTAAATCTGATACGTAACCCCACCGACCGCCACCGGAACATAGCCTGCCACGGACCTCGGGCACCGCCCGAGGTCCCTCCCGCGGCGCCAGGCTCAGCGGCACCGGCACAGCATTGCCCAAGCGCCAGCCACTTGCCGATCTCCAGCACCCGCCGAGCCACATGGGCATGCTGCATGAACGCCAGCGTGTCGCCCTGGATCGAGAATTCCGGCACCCGATAATGCATCGCAAAGATGCCGTGGTAATGCCGCGGCGGCACCGGCAGCAAAAACCGCCCCCATACCTCATCCGGCGCCGCCAGCGTGAACGCCGGTTCCCCGCCGCCCGCCTGAACCACCCCGTCCACCAGGCTGAACACTGTCATATCCGCGCCGCAGGCGATCGCGAAGCACGACCGACCATGGCCCCGCCCACGCCGCCAGCGACGCATCGCCAGCGCACGCCTCCCGCCACGACGCCGGCATCCGGGAACCCGCTCATTGCGGGTCGATCACCTTCAGCACCACCGGATGATACTCATCCCCATACCCCGCCGCCTCGGCCTGCCGCAGCCGTTCCATTGTCAGTTTCGCCGCCGCCATATCCAGCCCCGACGCCTCCGCCATCTCCAGCGCATACGACAGATCCTTGATCGCATACCGCGTCGAGAACGCCCGCTCCGGAAACACCCCCGGCAGCATCGCCTTCATCCCGTGGTTGCGCAGCACGAAACTGTCGCCCGACCCCATCGCCATCGTCGGCAGCAGCACCTCCGCCGGCACCCCGTTGCGCCGCCCGATCGCAATCGCCTCGGCCAACGCACCGCAATGCTGGAACACCAGCATGTTGTTGAGGATCTTCACCACCTGGCCGCAACCGATCGGCCCGCAATGGGTCACATCGGTGCCCATCGTCTCCAGGATCGGCTTGATCCGGGCGAACGTCTCCTCGGTGGCGCCGACCATGATGCTGAGTTCACCGCGCGACGCCGCCTCCCGCGTGCGCGCCACCGGCGCATCGGCGTAAAACATACCCTTCGCCGCCAGCCTGGCCCCGATCCGCCGGGTCATCTCCACCGAGGACGTGCTGGTATCCACCACGCACTGCCCGGCGCGCAGATGACGGCTCAAGCTGATCGACACCGCGCTGACGGCCTTGCCGTCTGGCAGCGACAGCAGGATCACGTCGCACTCGGCCGCGATCTCCGCCATCGACGCCGCCTCGACCCCCTGCTCCGCCAGCCGAGCCAACGGTTCGGGGCGCAGGTCGAACGCCATGACAGGAATCTCCGAACCGCCGGCCAAGTGGCCGCACATCGGCTCGCCCATCACTCCGAGGCCGATGAAGCCTATGGTCGTGTGTTTGCTGGCTCAGCGGTGATGGTGGCGGATGATGCGGACATTTGCGCTTCCTCCCCGGAGAGGTACTGCTTTTCATCCGCCCACTTTAGGTTGTCAGAGGGAGCCGAAGGACCTGCATACCGCCGTCGGCCCCCTCCCGGACCCTTCGGAAACCTCACCTGACCGGTTTCAAATGCTAAGCCTCTCAGGCGGGTTGAGCGGCAGGCCCGCGCCTTCCTCACCGGAACAGCACATTCGCCGCCGCCTGGGCCGCCGCCACCACGGCGCGGGAAACAGAAAGAAGAAGCCGGTGAACAGGCCGGTCGCCGCCACCACAAACGACAGCGACGCCGGCCGCGGGTCGAAACGTTCCGCCGCCGCGTCGAAGTACATCACCTTGATGATACGGATATAGTAAAACGCGCCAACCACGCTGGTCAGCACGCCGATGATCGCCAGCGCCCACAACCCTGCCTGCACGGCCGCCAGGAAGATATACAGCTTGGCGAAGAAGCCCGACATCAGCGGGATGCCCGCCAGGCTGAACATGAACACCGCCAGCGCCAGCGCCAGCGCCGGATCGTTGGACGCCAGTCCCGACAGGTCGGAGATCTGCTCCACTGCCTTGCCCCTGCGGCGCATCGCCATGATGCAGCCGAACGTGCCCGCGGTCATGAACACGTAGATCACCATATAGACCAGCGTGCCGCGCACGCCCGCAGCATTGCCGACCGCCAGCCCGATCAGCGCATAGCCCATATGGCCGATCGAGGAATACGCCATCAGCCGCTTGATATTGGTCTGCCCGATCGCGGCAAACGCCCCCAGCAGCATCGAGGCGATCGACATGATGACGACCAGGATCTGCCACGCCCCGACCAGCGACGCGAACGACGTGCCCATCACCCGCAACAGCAGCGCCATTGCCGCGACCTTCGGGGCAGTGGCGAAGAACACCGTCACCGGCGTCGGCGCGCCCTCATAGACGTCCGGCGTCCACATGTGGAACGGCACGGCGGACACCTTGAACGCCAGCCCGACCAGCACGAACACGATGCCGACGACCAAGCCCGGGAGAGGCGCTGACGGCTGCACAGCAAGTCATGCAGCGAGGCCAGGTCCATGGTGCCGGAGAAACCATAGACCAGCGAAATCCCGTACAGCAGCAAGCCCCGACGCCAGTCCGCTCAGCACGAAATACTTCAGCCCGGCCTCGGACGAACGCAGATCGTCGCGGGCGAACGCCGCCAGCACGTAAAGCGCCAACGACTGCAACTCCAGCCCGAGATACAGCGTCATCAGGTTCGACGCCCACGCCATGATCATCATGCCGACGGTGGAAAACAGCATCAGGATCGGGAACTCGAACCGGGCAATGCCTTCGGCTCGGTTCCAGTCAAGCGCGAGAATGGCGACAGCGCGGCGCCGGACAGGATCAGGATCTGATTGAACGCGCTGAACGGATCAGCCACGAACTGACCGTGGAAACCGAAGCCGCCGGTCCGCGTCAGCACCAGCAGTCCCGCAATCAGGAAGCCGCCGATAACAATCATCGTGCACCTCAACGTGCTGTCCGGCTTGCGCAGCACGCCGAATACCAACGCCGCCAGTCCAACGCAGGACAGCACGATCTCGGGCAGCGCCAGGGTCCAGTTCATGGGTCATCGCGGATCACTCCGGCAAGCTTGGTCGTTGCGGCCAGCGCGGCGGTGTGGTGCTGCACCATCGCACCCACGGTCGCATCGAAATAGCTGGTAAAGCTCGATGGATAGATACCCATCCACAACGTCAGCACGATCAACGGCGCAAACACCGCCCACTCGCGCGGACTGAGGTCGAGAATGTTGCGCAGATCATCGCGCGTAATGCGCCCGAAGATCACCCGGCGATACAGATACAGCATGTAGGCCGCGCCCAGGATCATCCCCATTCCGCCCAGCAGAGCCAGCCAGAAGTTCACCTGCAGTGATCCGATAATGACCAGGAACTCACCGACGAACCCCGCAGTGCCAGGCAACCCGACCGAGGCCATCATGAATAGCATGAACACCAGCGCGTACGCGGGCATCCGGTCAGCCAGCCCACCATAACGGGCGATCTCGCGCGAGTGGATGCGGTCATAGACCACGCCGACGATCAGGAACAGCGCGGCCGAGACGACACCGTGCGACAGCATCTGGAACAGCGCGCCGGAGATGCCCTGGATGTTGAAGGTGAAGATGCCGATCGTCACGACGCCCATATGGGCGATCGAGGAATACGCGATCAGCTTCTTCATATCCTCCTGCGCCAGCGCGACCAACGACGTGTAGATCACCGCCACGACCGACAGGGTGAACATGAACGGCGCGAAAGTGCGCAGAGGCCTCCGGCAGCATCGGCACCGAGAACCGCAGGAACCCGTATGCCCCCATCTTCAGCAGCACGCCGGCCAGAATGACCGACCCGGCGGTAGGCGCCTCCACATGCGCGTCGGGCAGCCAGGTATGCACCGGCCACATCGGCACCTTCACCGCGAACGAGGCGAACAGCGCCAGGAACAGAATATTCTGCATCCCGACCGGGAAGTCCGTGTGCAGCAGCACGACGATATCGGTGCGTGCCCGCCTGCACCCACATCGCGATCAGCGCCAGCAGCATCAGCACCGACCCGGTCAGTGTGAACAGGAAGAACTTCACCGCCGCATAGACCCGGCGCGGGCCGCCCCAGACGCCGATGATCAGGTACATCGGGATCAGCACGCCCTCGAAGAACATGTAGAACACGACGAAATCGGTCGCGGCGAACATGCCCACCATCATGGTTTCCAGGATCAGGAAACTCATCATGAATTCGCGCACGCGAACCTGGATCGACTCCCAGCTGGCCAGGATGCAGATCGGTGTCAGCACCGTGGACAGCAGCACGAACAGGACGGAGATGCCATCGACGCCCATGCTGTAGCCGACCTTGTATTCCGGCAGCCAGGCTAACCTGCTCGTTGAACTGGAATCCGGCTTCGGACGGGTCGAACTTCACCCACAGCACCAGCGACAGCACGAACACCAGCAGGCTGGTCCACAGCGCGGTCCAGCGGGCGTTGGAGGCGACGGTTTCCTCGTCGCCGCGCACCATCATCATCACCAGGCAGCCGACCAGCGGCAGCCAGGTGATCAGCGACAGGACCGGGAAGCCGGCGGCGTTCATTGCAGCGTTCATGATCTCACCGGCTCAGCATGAAGATGCCGACCAGCACGACGACGCCGATCAGCATGACGAACGCATAAACGGCCAGAGAGCCGGTCTGGATTTTGACCACCTGGCGCGACCCGTCGCTGGTCAGTTCCGCCAGCCCGTTGGGCACGCCGTCGATGATGGTGACGTCGCCGACCTGCCAGAACAGCCGCGCCAGGCGGATCAGCCGGCTGCACGAAGATGATGTCGTACAGTTCGTCGAAATACCACTTGTTCAACAGGAACCGGTAAATGCCGCCAAAGCTCTGCGCCAGGCGGACCGGCAGCAGCGGGTTGACGATATACATCACGTAGGCCAGCCCAATGCCCAGCAGCCCCAGTACCAGCGGTGCCGCCTCCACCCATCCCGGCACATGCTCGAGGTTCTCGATCACCTCGTTATGCGGACCGTTGAAGATGCTGCCGTGCCAGAAATGCTCAGTAACCAGAACCGATGAACCAGTTGTCCAGCGCCCAGCCGGCAAACACCGCGCCGAACGCCAGAACGACCAGCGGACCCAGCATCGTCCATGGGCTTTCGTGCGCATGTTCCAGCGTGTGGTGGTCGGCTCGGGATTGGCCGTGGAAGGTCATGAACAGCAGGCGCCAGGAATAGAACGCGGTCAGGAAGGCGGCCAGCAGCGTGCAGATGAAGGCGTACAGGCCAATGCCAGTGCCGGCGGCGTAGGTGGCGGAGATGATTGCGTCTTTCGAATAGGACCCGGCCAGTGGCGGAATGCCGGCAAGCGCGAGATTGCCGATCCACATCACCGTGCAGGTCACCGGGATCAGCCGCGCCAGCCCGCCCATCTTGCGCATGTCCTGCTCGTCCGACATCGCATGGATGACCGACCCCGCCGACAGGAACAGCAGCGCCTTGAAGAAGGCATGGGTGATCAGATGGAACACGCGAAGCCTCATAGGCGCCGACGCCGGCGGCGGCGAACATGTAGCCAAGCTGCGAGCACGTCGAATAGGCGATCACCCGCTTGATGTCGTTCTGCGTGCAGCCGACGGTGGCCGCGAACAACGCGGTCGAGGCGCCGATGAACGTCACGAACCCCAGCGCATACGGCGCGTACTCCATCAGCGGCGACATCCGCGCCATCAGGAATACCCCCGCGGTGACCATCGTCGCGGCATGGATCAGCGCGGAGACCGGCGTCGGCCCCTCCATCGCATCCGGCAGCCAGACATGCAGGCCAAGCTGTGCCGACTTGCCCATCGCGCCGATGAACAGCAGGAAGCCGATCACCTCGATCGCTGAGAAGGTGCTGCCGAACAGCGCGTAGGTATCTGCGCCATGCTGCGCGACGGCGGGAAAGATAACCGAAAACTCGATCGAGCCGAACTTGAAGAAGATCAGCGCCAGCCCGACCGCGAACGGCAGGTCGGCGATGCGGTTGACGACGAACGCCTTGATCGCCGCGGCGCAAGCCGAGGGCCGGTCATACCAGTAGCCGATCAGCAGATACGAGCACAGCCCGACACCCTCCCAGCCGAAGAACAACTGCGCCAGGTTGTCGGCGGTGACCAGCATCAGCATGGCGAAGGTGAACAGCGACAGATAGGCGAAGAAGCGATACCGCGGCCGGGCGTCGTGGCCCATGTAGCCGATCGAATAGACATGGATCAGCATCGCCACGAACGTCACCATGGCAACCATGGCAGCGGACAGCGTGTCGTAACGCAGCGACCACTCGACGTGGAAGCGGCCGGACTTCGATCCAGGTGCCCAGGTCGAGCATGTCCGGTTCGGCGCCGCCGGTCAGCTGGAAGAACGCCAGCGGCCCGCAGATGGCGGCGATCACCATCCCAAGGATCGACGCCGCCATCGCCGCCTTGTCGCCAATCACCCGGCCCAGCAGTCCGGACACCAGGGCCCCCGCCAGCGGCGCAAAACAGCGAGCGTAAAGACATAAGCCTCCCCCAGGGCGCCTGCACTGACCACTGACCGCTGACCGCTGACCACTGTTCGCCTCAGCCCTTCATCAGGTTGACGTCTTCAACCTGGATCGACCCGCGATTGCGGAAATAGATTACAACGATGGCCAACCCGATGGCTGCCTCCGCGGCGGCGACGGTCAGCACCAGCATTGCCATCACCTGCCCGGCGAGATCGTTATGCGCGGCAGAAAAGGCGACGAAGTTGAGGTTGACCGCCAGCAGGATCAGCTCGATCGACATCAGGATGACGATGACGTTCTTGCGGTTCAGAAAAATGCCGAAAATGCCCAGGACGAGCAGGATGGCGGAGACCACCAGGAAGTGGCCGAGACCGACATCCATCATCGGTTTACCCCTCTTTCGCGGCAAGCAAGCCGGGCTAATGCCCATGGCCGTGGCCTCCGCGTCGACAGGTTCCTCGACCGGTTCGGGCTCCGGCTCCTTCGGGCGCAGATAACCGCCCGACTGGTTGGTCCCCGCCCCGAGCGACACCGACATCATCTGCAGCGTCTCGACCACCGTCCGCTCGGTTTGCCGGCGAATGTCCTGATGGCGCGAAGTCTTGCGGTCGCGCAGGGTCAGGACGATCGCGCCGATCATCGCCACCAACAGGATCAGGCCCGCGGTCTGGAAAAGAAAAACGTAGTCGGTGTATAGCACCCGCCCGATCGCCTCGGTGTTGGAAACACCGGACGGTACCGGTGACATCCGCAACTGCACCGCCGACGGCGCCAGCTTCCAACCCCCCAGCACGATCGCCAGTTCAATGAACAGCACTGCGCCCACCGTCGCGCCGACCGGCAGATAGCGCTGATAGCCGCTGCGGAACTCGGCGAAGTCCACGTCCAGCATCATCACCACGAACAGGAACAGGACAGCGACGGCGCCGACATAGACGATGACCAGGATCATCGCCAGGAACTCTGCCCCCGCGATCAGGAACAGCGCGGCGGCATTGAAGAACGCCAGGATCAGGAACAGCACCGAGTGCACCGGATTGCGCGAGCTGACCACCATTGCGGCCGACACCAGCAGGATCGCGGCGAAGATATAAAACAGGATCGCGGTGATCATCGGTAGGGTGCGTCCAGTTCCAGCCGCCGCGCCAGCTCCGGTTCCCACCGGTCGCCGTTCGCCAGCAGCTTGTCCTTGTTGTACATCAGTTCCTCACGCGTCTCGGTGGCGAACTCGAAGTTCGGACCCTCGACGATCGCGTCCACCGGGCAGGCTTCCTCGCACAGGCCGCAGTAGATGCACTTGGTCATGTCGATGTCATAGCGCGTGGTGCGGCGAGACCCGTCGTCGCGCGGTTCCGCCTCGATGGTGATCGCCTGTGCCGGGCAGATCGCCTCACACAGCTTGCAGGCGATGCAGCGTTCCTCGCCGTTGGGATAGCGGCGCAGCGCGTGCTCGCCTTTGAAGCGCGGGCTGATCGGTCCCTTTTCGTAGGGATAGTTGATCGTCGCCTTCTGCTTGAAGAAGTAGCGCAAGGTCAGCGCCATGCCGGCGAGAAGTTCGCCAAGCAGGAAGCTGCGGGCGGTGCGGTCCAGGAATGCCATTTAGCGGAACTCCGTTCTGGCCCGGTCATCCATTGGGAAGCCATCCGAAAGCCATCAGCGCGCCGGCGGTAACCACCAGCCAGAGCAGCGACAATGGGAGGAACACCTTCCAGCCCAGCCGCATCAGTTGGTCGTAGCGATAGCGCGGGAACGTCGCGCGCACCCACAGGAAGAAGAACAGCACCACGCAGATTTTCAGGATGAACCAGATCACGCCGGGATCCACGTGAACGGCACTATGCCGAACGGCGCCAGCCAGCCACCCAGGAACAGGATGGTGGTCATCGCGCTCATCAGGATCATGTTCGCGTATTCGCCGAGGAAGAACAGCGCGAAGCTCATCGCCGAGTACTCAACGAAGAACCCCGCAACGATTTCCGATTCGCCTTCGGGCAGGTCGAACGGCGAGCGGTTGGTTTCCGCCAGCGCCGAGATGAAGAACACGATGAACATCGGGAACAGCGGGATGCAGAACCAGATGCGTCGCTGCGCCAGCACGACGTCCGACAGATTCAGGCTGCCGACGCACAAGCAGCACGGACACCAGCACGAAGCCCATCGAGACCTCGTAGCTGACCATCTGCGCGGCCGACCGCATCGCGCCGAGGAACGCATATTTCGAGTTCGACGCCCAGCCGGCGATGATGATGCCGTAGACGCCCAGCGAGGAAATCGCGAACAGGTACAGGATGCCGACATTGATGTCGGCGCCGACCCAGCCCTCGTTCACCGGGATCACCGCCCAGGCCAGCATCGCCAGCGCGAAGGTCAGCATCGGCGCCATCAGGAACAGCAGCCGGTTCGACCCGGAAGGAATAATGGTTTCCTTCATCAGCATCTTCAGCGCGTCGGCGAATGGCTGCATCAGCCCGAACGGCCCAACCACGTTGGGCCCCTTGCGCAACTGCATCGCCGCCAGGACCTTGCGTTCGGCATAGGTCAGGTAGGCGACGCCGATCAGCAGCGGCACCAGCAGCGCCAGCGCCTCGATGAACGTCAGGATGACGATGCCGATGTTGGTGTTGTGGAAGAAATCGTACATCGGCCTACTCCGCCGCCATCATGTGGCCGGTGCCGTCGGGTGCGGCGATTGCGCCTCCACGCAGGCCGCCATGGTCGGGCTGGAACGGCTTATCGGATCGGTCACGTAGTAGTTCGCCACCGCCGACACCAGCGGCGCATCGGACAGCACCGCCGGATCGCCGACCGGGCCGGTATGATCGGAGCAGCCGAACCGCGGCAACGCCCCCAGGCGCCCAAACACCGGGTTCACCTGCTCCATCCGCGCCCGCAACGCCGCGATCGTGTCGTAGGGCAGCGTCTTGCCGATAACCGCACTGAACGCGCGCAGGATGGTCCAGTCCTCGCGCGCCTCGCCCGGCGGATAGACCGCCATGAAGCCGCGCTGCGCACGTCCTTCGGTGTTGACGTAGGTGCCGGATTTTTCCGTATAGGCCGCGCCCGGCAGGATCACGTCGGCCCGCTGCGCCCCGGCGTCGCCGTGGTGGCCCTGGTAGACAACGAAGGTGCCGGCGGCGATGCGCGCCGGGTCGAAGCCGTCGGCACCGAGCAGCCAGAGCAGGTCGACGCCGCCGCCCAGCATTGCATCCACTGTCTTGCCGTTCGGACCTGGCACAAACCCAAGATCGAGCGCACCAACCCGGCCGGCGGCGGTGTGCAGCACGTTGAAGCCGTGCCAATCGTGCGACAGCGCGCCGACCTGGGCGGCCAGCCGCCACGCCGCGGCCAGGATCGCACTGCCGTCGGGACGCGCCAGCGCGCCCTGCCCGACGATGATCATCGGCTTCTTCGCTGCGCTCAGGACTTTGGCGAAGTCGTGCGAGCCGTTGTGCAGATCGGTCAGCAGCGACGGCGACGAGCCCAAGCATGGTCACGGCGTAGGTCAGGTCGGTCTCGGTGCCGATCAGGCCGATCGGCATTTCGTTGGCCAGCCACGCCTTGCGGATGCGCGCATTCAGCACCGGCGCTTCCTTGCGCGGGTTGGATCCCACGATCAGGATCGCGTCGGCCTCCTCGATCCCGGCGATCGAGGTGTTGAAGCAGTAGAAATCGCGCCGCGACGCATCGAGCTTGGCGCCGTCCTGCCGGCAATCGAGATTGGTCGAGCCGAGGCTGGCGAGCAGGTCCTTCAACGCCATGACGCTCTCGGCATCGCAGAGGTCGCCGGCGATGGCGCCGATACGGTCGCCCGCCAGCGGCTGCAGTTTGGCCGCGATGGCGTCGAACGCCTCGTTCCAGGTGGCGGCGCGCAGCTTGCCGTTTTCGCGCACCCACGGCCGATCCAGCCGGCGGCGCTTCAACCCGTCGATCGCAAAGCGCGACTTGTCGCCAAGCCATTCCTCGTTCACGTCTTCATTGATACGCGGAAGGATGCGCAGCACCTCGGTGCCGCGGGCGTCGATGCGGATATTGGTGCCGACCGCGTCCAGCACGTCGATGCTGTCCACCTTCGCCAGTTCCCACGGGCGGGCAACGAACGCATACGGCTTCGAGGTCAGCGCGCCGACCGGGCACAGATCGATGATGTTGCCTGAAAGTTCCGATCCAAGCGCCTTTTCGACGTAGGTGCCGACTTCCATGTGCTCGCCGCGGGCGGTCGCGCCCAGATCCGGCACGCCGGCCACCTCGGTGATGAAGCGGATACAGCGCGTGCAGTGGATGCAGCGGTTCATCGACGTCTTCACCAGCGGCCCGAGGTTCTTGTCCGGCACCGCGCGCTTGTTCTCGGCGTAGCGCGAGTGGTCCATGCCGTAGCCCATGGCCTGGTCCTGCAGGTCGCACTCGCCGCCCTGGTCGCAGATCGGGCAATCCAGCGGATGGTTGATCAGCAGGAATTCCATCACCCCGCGCCGGGCGTTGCGCACCATCTTGCTGTCGGTATGGACAACCATGCCGTCGGCCACCGGATAGCCGCAGGAGGCGATCGGCTTCGGCGGCGCCTTCTCCACTTCCACCAGGCACATCCGGCAGTTGCCGGCGATGGACAGGCGCTCGTGGTAGCAGAAGCGCGGCATTTCGACGCCCGCCTGCTCCGCCGCCTGCAGAATGGTCGAGCCGTTGGCGACTTCGACCACGATACCGTCGATGGTGACCTTGGCCATGTCGTCTACTCCGCCGCCATCGGCATCGGCTTGGCGCCGCGTGACTTGTAGGCGGCGATGCGCTCTTCCATCAGCGGCCGGAAATGCCGGATCAGCCCCTGGATCGGCCACGCCGCGGCATCGCCCAGCGCGCAGATCGTGTGGCCCTCGACCTGCCGGGTCACCTGCTCCAGCGTATCGATCTCGTCCGGCGTCGCCCGGCCCTCAACCATCCGCGTCATCACGCGCCACATCCAGCCAGTGCCCTCGCGGCACGGCGTGCACTGGCCGCAGCTTTCGTGCATGTAGAATTTCGACAGACGGGCAATCGCCTTGATCACGTCGGTGGATTTGTCCATCACGATGACCGCCGCCGTCCCCAGCCCGCTGCGCAGCCGCGCGCAGACTGTCGAAATCCATCAGCACCTCGTCGCATACCGATTTCGGGATCAGCGGCACCGAGGCACCGCCGGGGATTACCGCCAGCAGGTTGTCCCACCCGCCGCGCACGCCGCCGGCATAGTGATCGATCAGTTCCTTCAACGGGATGCCGAGTTCTTCCTCGACATTGCAGGGCTTGTTGACGTGCCCGGAAATGCAGAAAACTTTCTGCCCCGTATTGTTCTGCCGCCCGAGGCTGGTGAACCACGACGCGCCCCGCCGCAGAATCGTCGGCGCCACCGCAATGCTTTCGACATTGTTCACCGTCGACGGGACATCCATACAGCCCGACGCCGGCCGGGAACGGCGGCTTCATCCGCGGCATTCCCTTCTTGCCCTCCAGGCTTTCGATCAGTGCCGTTTCTTCACCGCAAATATAGGCGCCGGCGCCGCGATGCAGGAACACGTCGTAAGCGTAGCCGGAGCCGCAGGCATTCTTGCCGATCAGACCCGGCCTCGTAGGCCTCGTCGATCGCACGCTGCAGCGCCACGGATTCGTTGTAGAACTCGCCGCGGATGTAGATGTAGGCGGCGGTCGCGCCCATCGCGAAGCCGGCGACCAGGCACCCTTCGACCAGTTTGTGCGGATCGTGCCGCAGAATGTCGCGGTCCTTGCAGGTGCCAGGCTCGAACTCATCAGCGTTCACCACCAGGTAGCACGGCCGGTCCGACTGCTTCGGCATGAACGACCATTTCAGCCCGGTCGGGAACCCTGCCCCGCCGCGTCCGCGCAGCCCGGAATCCTTCATCTCCTGCACGATCGCATCGCGCCCGCGTGCCAGGATCGCCGCCGTGTTGTCCCAGTCGCCGCGCGCCCGCGCACCCTTCAGGAACGGGATCGTGCTGACCATAGAGATTGGTAAAGATGCGGTCCTTGTCTTGCAGCATCTCAACCCTCCGGCGCGAATTGCAGCGTGGTCAACGTCGTCGGTCCGCCCTCGGGCGCCGAGGTCTGCCGCCCGGTCATCGAGCCCGGCACCGGCCGTTCGCCACGGCGCAGCGCGGCCAGCAAGCTCGGTCACCTTCTCCGCGTCCATATCTTCGTAGAAATCATCATCGACCTGCAGGATCGGCGCGTTGACGCAGGCGCCGAGGCACTCGACCTCGGTCATCGTGAACACGCCATCCTCGCTGGTCTCGCCCCAGCCCTTGATGCCGGTCGCCTTGCGGCAGGCCGCGGTCACCTCATCCGAACCACGCAGCCAGCAAGGCGTCGTGGTGCAGACCTGCAGATGATATTTCCCGATCGGCTTCGTGTTGAACATGAAGTAGAATGTCGCGACCTCGTAAACCCGGATCGGCGCCATCCCCAGCCGGGCGCGCCACCGCGTCCATCGCCTTGACCGGCACCCAGGCGCTGCCGGTCTGCCGCTTCATCTGGTTCTGCGCAATATAGAGCGCCGGAAGCACCGCGCTTGCCTGCCGTCCGGCCGGATACCTCGCAACGACCTTGGCGATTTCAGCCTCGCTCGCCGCATCGAAAGCGAAGCTGGCCGGCTGCTCGAACGCCGATCCGTTCGGCACGCCCTAGTCATTGAGTCATCAGTCTACCTGTCGATCTCGCCGAACACGACGTCCAGCGATCCGATGATCGCACAGACATCGGCCAGCATGTGCCGCTTCGTCATCACATCCGTCGCCTGCAGGAAGGCGAAGCCGGTCGCGCGGATCTTGCAGCGATACGGCCGGTTGGTGCCGTCCGCGACCAGATAAACCCCGAACTCGCCTTTCGGGCTTTCCGTAGCGGTGTAGGTGGCGCCCGGCCGGCACGTGATAGCCTTCGGTATACAGCTTGAAGTGATGGATCAGCGCTTCCATCGACCGCTTCATCTCGCCCGCGCGTCGGCGGAGAGAACTTGCGGTCCTGCACCTTGATCGGCCCCGGCTTCATCTTCGCCAGCGCCTGCTTGATGATTTTCACGCTCTCGCGCAGTTCGTAGATGCGCATCAGATAACGGTCGTAACAATCGCCGTTGCGCCCGACCGGAATTTGGAAGTCCACCTCGGCGTATTTGTCGTACGGCTGCGCCCGGCGCAGATCCCACGGCACGCCGGAGGCCCGCAGCGGCGGCCCGCTGAACCCCCAGGCCAGCGCCTGCTCGGCGGTGAACGTGCCGATATCGACGGTGCGCTGCTTCCAGATTCGTTATTGGTCAGCAACGACTTCCAGGTCATCGACGAACTTCGGAAACGTCTCGGCCCACGCCGCGATCCGGTCCGTCAGCCCGGCCGGCAGATCCCGCGACACGCCACCCGGGCGGAAGTAGTTGGCGTGCAGCCGCGCGCCCGAAGCCGCCTCATGGAACTCCATCAGCTTCTCGCGTTCCTCGAACCCCCAAAGGCTCGGCGTGATCGCGCCGACATCCAGCGCGTAGGTCGTCAGGTTCAGCAGATGGTTCAGAACGCGGGTGATTTCGGCGAACAGCACCCGGATCCATTGCGCGCGGTCCGGCGCCGTGATGCCCAGCAGCTTCTCCACCGCCAGCGCAAAGGTGTGCTCCTCGCACATCGGCGACACGTAATCGAGGCGATCGAAATACGGCACCGCCTGCATATACGTCTTGTATTCGATCAGCTTTTCGGTGCCGCGATGCAGCAGCCCGATATGCGGATCGGCCCGCTCCACGATCTCGCCGTCCAGTTCCAGGATCAGCCGCAGCACGCCATGCGCGGCCGGATGCTGCGGGCCGAAATTGATCGAGTGGCTGTCGATCTCGACCGTCCGGCCGGAGGACGTGATTTCGACGTACCGATGTCTCGCTCATGTCCTAGCCTTTCGCCTGTTCGGCGGCGCGCTCGGTGAACACCTTCTCGTCGCCCGGCAACGTGGTCATCGCCTCCCACGGAGACAGGAAGTCGAAAGTCCGGAAATCCTGCGTCAGCCGCACCGGCTCGTTGACCACCTGCTTGCGGTCCTCGTCGTAGCGGACCTCGACATAGCCGGTCAGCGGGAAATCCTTGCGCAGCGGATGCCCCTCGAAGCCGTAATCCGTCAGGATGCGCCGCAGATCGGGCTGGCCCGGAGAACACGATCCCGAACAGATCCCACGCCTCACGCTCCCACCACGTCGCCACCGGCCAGATCGTGTGGACCGACGGCACCGGCTGTGACGACATCGGTCGTGACGATCACCCGCACGCGCTGGTTCAGCGTCACCGACAACAGGTTGTAGACGACGTCGAACCGCTCCTCGCGTTCCGGCCAATCGACGCCGCACAGATCCATCATCTGCTCGAACGCAAAGCGCGGATCGTCGCGCAGCGTCGTCATCACGCGCCTGCAGCGAGTCGAGGGCCGCGTCCGGACGACCAGTTCGCCGCCTTCGATGCGGAACCCGGTCACCCCCGGGATCGAGGCAACCGCCTGGCCCAACAATTCCAGCGCCGACGGTGGCGGAGGGGCGGCCTCGGCCGTGGCAGCTGCCTCAGCCACGAAGGATCGTCCCTGTGCGGCGGATCTTCTTCTGCAACTGCAGAATCCCGTAAACCAGCGCCTCGGCGGACGGCGGGCAGCCCGGGACATAGACATCCACCGGCACGACCCGGTCGCAGCCGCGCACCACCGAGTAGGAGTAATGGTAGTAGCCGCCGCCGTTGGCACAGCTACCCATGCTGATCACCCAGCGCGGCTCCGGCATCTGGTCGTAAACCTTCCGCAGTGCCGGGGCCATTTTGTTGGTCAGCGTGCCGGCGACGATCATCACGTCGCTCTGCCGCGGCGAGGCGCGCGGGATGATGCCCAGCCGATCGAGATCATACCGCGGCATATAGGCGTGGATCATCTCCACCGCGCAGCAGGCCAGGCCAAAGGTCATCGGCCACAGGCTGCCGGTGCGCGCCCAGTTCACCACCTTGTCCAGATTGGCGACCAGGAAGCCCTTGTCGGCGATTTCCCCGGTGATGCCCTTGATGACGGCGTCCTGTTCCGGACCCGGCGGCAGATGATCCCGGTTCCAGGCCAACACGGTCGCGTCGCTCATGCTGCTACTCCCACTCCAGCGCGCCTTTGCACCACTCGTAGATAAAGCCCACGGTGAGAACGCCAAGGAACGCGATCATCGACCAGAAGCCGAACGCGCCAATTCCCTTCAGGGCGACGGCCCAGGGAAACAGGAACGCCACCTCGAGGTCGAAGATGATGAAAAGGATCGCGACGAGGTAATACCGCACGTCGAACCGGCGGCGCGCATCGTCGAACGCCTCGAACCCGCATTCATAGGCCGACAGCTTTTCCGGATACGGCTTTTGACGGGCGGCGAGCAATGACCCGGCCACCATGGCGATGGCGATACCTCCGGCGATCACGAGGAACACCAGGATCGGCAGATATCCAAAGAGAACTGGCTGCATGACAGGTCCACGCTAAGTCAAGTGGCCGCACATCGCAGCATGGAACAAGCCGAACGCCTGTAGCGCCAGCCTGTCCCCTCCCGCAATGCAGCACGCGGCGGACCTTAGACCTATCCCGCCGTCACCGCCATAGGGGGGAGATGGCAGAAATCCGCGCGTGCAGATGCGATGAAATCACTGATGTTCTGCGAAACCGCTGCTGGCGCGAGTGACGGGGCTCGAACCCGCGACCTCCGGCGTGACAGGCCGGCGCTCTAACCAACTGAGCTACACCCGCAGCGGCAGGGGGCGAGGAATTAGGCTTCGCAAAAGGTCCCGTCAAGCGCGAAGCGAGATGGCCTTCCCTGACATGCCAACAGGCGCACGCGACCTTCAGGTCTGGCTGACGAAGCAGCCGCGATCTCGGCACACCAGACGCTACAAGCCAGGCCGCAACCTCATCAATGTGGAGCTGGCCAAGTAGCGACGATTGGTGGGCGGTGACGGATTCGAACCGCCGGCCCTCTCGGTGTAAACGAGACGCTCTACCGCTGAGCTAACCGCCCGTTCGAGTCGGAGACACGTGGCAGAGGATGCCACCGTGCCCTGCTCAGCCGACAGAGTCTTTCAGGCCCTTGCCGGCCTTGAAGCGAACAGTGGTCGACTTCGGGAATCGCCATTTCTTCGCCGGTGCGCGGATTGCGGCCGGTGCTGGCCTTGCGGACCGCGGCGGCGAAAGTGCCGAAGCCGACCAGGCGGACCTCTTCCTTGCTCTTCAGCGCATCGGTGATGGCGCCGAACACGGCATCGACGACTTCACCCGCCTTGGCGCGCGAGAGGTCGGTTCCGTCAGCGACCGCTGCGATGAGGTCCATTTTGTTCACGGCGTTTCCCTCTCAATGTGGAAGATCACGAATTGATTCTTCCGGGCGATATGCCCGGAAGAGCGGCCGGACACTACTGGCGCGGTTTCCGCCGCGTCAATGCTTAGAGCACGAATACCTGGGGAAAACCGAGGTTTAAGGGCGGGTTTAGAGATGGGATAATGTCACGACGAACCCGTGCCCGGCGATGACAGGCGAAAGCAGTTTGTCGCACCGTGAGCACGATCGGCATCCGCAGGTGCAATTTCCGTTGCGATTTCTCCAGGTCTGGGAACTAGGCCTTAAACCAAATAACGGCCTCTGACAGACCGCGCGGGCTGAAGTCGACCGCCCCGGCCGAATCGTCGTATCAGTGCGGCAGCGACGCCGCCGCCGGCTGCGCGGTGGGCGCGGAACCGGCGTCTCGGCCGGCTCCTCCCACTCGATCGCGACCGGACGCCGCGCCAGAGCCTGGGCGATCACCTCGTCCACGTCGGCCACGGGGATCAGCTTCAGGTGCTTCTTCACGTTGTCCGGGATTTCCGCCAGGTCCTTCTCGTTCTCCTTCGGGATGAACACCGTGGTGATGCCCGCCCGCAACGCCGCCAGCAGCTTCTCCTTCAGGCCACCGATCGGCAGGATCCGGCCGCGCAGCGTGATTTCCCCGGTCATCGCCACGTCGCGCCGGACCGGGATGCCGGTCAGGATCGACACGATCGATGTTGCCATCGCCACACCCGCGGACGGCCCATCCTTCGGCGTCGCCCCTTCCGGCACGTGCACGTGGATGTCGCGCTTTTCGAACAGCGTCGGCTTGATGCCGAACCTGATCGAGCGGCTGCGAACATAGCTAAGCGCGGCCGAGACGCTTTCCTGCATCACGTCGCCCAGCTTGCCGGTCTGCTTGACGTTGCCCTTGCCGGGCAGCAGCACCGACTCGATGGTCAGGATCTCGCCACCCACCTCGGTCCAGGCCAGACCGGTGACGACACCGACCATGTCCTCGGCTTCCGTCTCGCCGAAGCGGAACTTCTTCACGCCGGCGAACTTTTCCAGGTTCTTCCGGGTGATCGCGACCTTCGGGTCTTGCTTGGTCACGATCTCCTTGACCGACTTGCGCGCCAGATTGGCGATCTCGCGCTCCAGGTTCCGCACGCCGGCTTCGCGCGAGTAGTAGCGGATCAGGTCGCGCAGAGCGTCTTCGCTGATGCTCCACTCTTCCTTCTTCAGGCCGTGCGCCTCGCCCTGCTTGTTGATCAGGTGGCGCTTGGCGATCTCGACCTTCTCATCCTCGGTGTAGCCGGGGATGCGAATGATCTCCATGCGGTCCAGCAGCGGCTGCGGCATGCGCAGGCTGTTGGCCGTGGTGACGAACATCACGTCCGACAGGTCGTAGTCCACCTCCAGGTAGTGATCGGCGAAGGTCGAGTTCTGTTCCGGATCCAGCACCTCCAGCAGCGCCGACGACGGATCGCCGCGCCAGTCGGACCCAAGCTTGTCCACCTCATCCAGCAGGAACAGCGGGTTGGAGGTCTTGGCCTTCTTCATGCCCTGGATGACCTTGCCGGGCATCGAGCCGATATAGGTCCGCCGGTGGCCACGCACCTCGGCCTCGTCCCGCACGCCGCCCAGCGACATCCGGACGAAGTTGCGGCCCGGTCGCCTTGGCGATGGACTTGCCCAGCGAGGTCTTGCCGACGCCGGGAGGTCCAACGAGGCACAGGATCGGCCCACGAACCTTCGGGCTGCGCGCCTGCACCGCCAGATATTCGATGATCCGCTCCTTGACCTTCTCCAGGCCATAGTGATCGCCTTCGAGCACCTTCTCAGCCGCGACCACGTCGTTGTTGATCTTGCTGCGCTTCTTCCAGGGGATCGACAGCATCCAGTCCAGGTAGTTGCGCACCACCGTGGCTTCCGCGCTCATCGGGCTCATGGTGCGCAGCTTCTTCAGCTCCGCCATGGCCTTTTCGCGGGCTTCCTTGGAGAACTTGGTCTTCTTGATCCGGGCTTCGAGTTCGGCGTTCTCGTCCTTGCCGTCCTCGCCCTCGCCCAGTTCCTTCTGGATCGCCTTCAGCTGCTCGTTCAGGTAGTACTCGCGCTGGGTCTTCTCCATCTGCCGCTTGACGCGGTTGCGGATGCGCTTTTCCACCTGCAGCACGCCGATCTCGGATTCCATGTGGCCGAACACGCGTTCCAGCCGCTCGCTGATCTTGGCGATCTCCAGCAGGTCCTGCTTCTCGGGGATCTTCAGGTTCAGATGGCTGGCGACGGTATCGGCCAGCTTGGACGGCTCCTCGATCTGGTTCAGCGAAACCAGCACCTCGGGCGCAATCTTCTTGTTCAGCTTGATGTACTGCTCGAACTGCGAGACGACCGTGCGGCCCAGCGCCTCCAGATCCTTCTTCTCGCCCGCGATGTCCGGCATCGGCTCGGTTTTCGCCTCGAAGTAGGACTCGGTTTCCTTGAAGCTGACGATCTTCGCCCGCCGGCCGCCCTCGACCAGCACCTTGACGGTGCCGTCCGGCAGCTTCAGCAACTGCAGAATTGTCGACACCGTGCCGACGCGGAAAATATCCTCCACCGACGGGTCATCCTGGGAGGCGTTCTTCTGGGCCACCAGAAGGATCTGCTTGTCCTCCTTCATCACCGCTTCCAGCGCCCGCACCGACTTTTCCCGCCCAACGAACAGTGGGACGATCATGTGCGGGAACACGACGATATCGCGCAGCGGCAACACCGCCATCAGGTCGCTTTGCCCGACTTTGGTTCCCGATGTTTCCGGCGATGCCGCCTTTCCCGAGGTCCCGACTTATCCGAGGGCCGATCCTGTTCCGTCATAATTGACCTCCTAAAGGACAGTCAGCGTTGCTTTCCGCCCAACAGCGGCACGGAAGACGCTTTCATGGGTCTGTCACAACCCGTTCGACCCGATATGGCAGCCGAACGGCATGTCGCAAGCCCTTGAAATCCGTGATCGCGCTACCGCGAGCCGCATTCCTGGGTTGCGCCTGTCTTAAGCGCTGTTTTCCGCCCGCTCCTTTCCGTAGAGATACAGCGGATTGGCCCGAGCCTCCGCCACCTCACGGTTGATGACGACTTCCTCGACGCCATCCAGCCCCGGCAGTTCGAACATGGTGGAAAGCAAGATCTGTTCCATGATCGAGCGCAAACCGCGCGCGCCGGTTTTCCGGGCGATCGCTCGGGTCGAGACCGACTTCAGTGCATCATCGGTGAAGGACAGCTTGACGCCCTCCATCTCGAACAGACGGCCATACTGCTTCACCAGCGCGTTCTTCGGCTTGGTCAGGATCTCCATCAGCGCGCCTTCGTCGAGATCCTCCAGCGTCGCCACCACCGGCAGACGACCGATGAACTCCGGGATCAGGCCGAACTTCAGCAGATCCTCCGGCTCGACCTCACGCAGGATCGCGCCCATCCGCCGCTCGTCCGGTGAGCGGACCTCGGCGCCGTAGCCGATGCCCGACCCCTTGCCACGCGCGCCGATGATCCGCTCCAGACCGGAGAATGCGCCGCCGCAGATGAACAGGATGTTGGTGGTATCGACCTGCAGGAATTCCTGCTGTGGATGCTTGCGCCCGCCCTGCGGCGGGACCGAGGCAACCGTGCCCTCCATGATCTTCAGCAACGCCTGCTGCACGCCCTCACCCGACACGTCGCGGGTGATCGAAGGATTGTCCGATTTGCGTGAAATCTTATCCACTTCGTCGATATAGACGATGCCGCGCTGCGCCCGCTCGACATTGTAGTCAGCCGACTGAAGCAGCTTGAGGATGATGTTCTCCACATCCTCGCCCACGTAGCCGGCTTCGGTCAGCGTCGTGGCATCCGCCATGGTGAACGGAACGTCGAGGATCCGCGCCAGGGTCTGCGCCAACAGCGTCTTGCCCGACCCGGTCGGGCCAACCAGCAGGATGTTGGATTTCGCGATCTCGATATCGTTGTTCTTCTGGCCGTGCGCCAGGCGCTTGTAGTGGTTATGCACCGCCACCGACAGAACCCGCTTGGCGTGGTCCTGGCCGATCACGTAGTCGTCCAGCACCTTGCAGATCTCCCGCGGGGTCGGAACCCCGTCACGGGACTTCACCAGATGCGTCTTGTGCTCCTCACGGATGATATCCATGCAGAGTTCAACGCACTCGTCGCAGATGAAGACCGTCGGACCGGCGATGAGCTTACGAACTTCGTGCTGCGACTTGCCGCAGAACGAGCAGTAGAGGGTATTTTTCGAATCGCCGGATTTGCTCATGTGCACTCCTCCCCCGAAACCAGGGGCACAATGGGGAATAATAACTCCCTATCAGCGGCAGGGACAAGAACCGCGGTCAGCCAGACCCTGGAAACGCCTCAAATCATACGGCGAAACGCGCCGCGGGGACCACATTGAATTGAACGGGAACACGATTTCGGGGCGGCATATGCGCCGCCCCGACGTATGACGTGAGAAAAGCGTCTAGGATTTGGACAGATTCGGACGACTTCGGCCATGCGGACGGCTGTCCACTACTTCGTCCACCAAGCCCAAAATCCCGGCTTTCCTCGGCCGACATATAGGTGTCGCGTTCCAGCTTGCGCTCGATCGCCTCGATGGGCTGACCTGTGTGCTTGACATAGATCTCGTTCAGCCGCTTGCGCAGCGTCAGGATCTCGCGCGCCTGGATCTCGATGTCAGTCGCCTGGCCCTGCGCGCCGCCGGACGGCTGATGGACCATGACGCGCGCATTCGGCAGCGCATAACGCTTGCCCTTGGCACCGGCGGTCAGCAACAGGCTGCCCATCGATGCTGCCTGCCCGATGCACACCGTGCTGACCGGGCTGCGGATGTACTGCATCGTGTCGTAGATCGCCAGACCGGCCGACACCACGCCGCCGGGGCTGTTGATATAGAACGAGATATCCTTCGCCGGATTTTCCGATTCCAGGAACAGCAGCTGGGCACAGATCAGCGCGCTGACCTGATCATAGACCGCTCCGGTCAGGAAAATAATGCGCTCCTTCAACAAGCGCGAATAAATATCGAATGCCCGCTCGCCTCGGGCGGTCTGTTCGACCACCATCGGAACCAGGGAATTGCCATATACCTCGACAGGGTCGCGGTCCCGCATCGTGATCACCTAAGGTTGCAAGTGTCGAACAAGAAGCCGTTCATAAATAAGCGGATCGACGGCAAAATCCAGCCGGAATCAATGACCCGGTCGTTTGGCCAGTGTCGGGGCAGGATTAGCCGAACGCTGGCGCAGCTAGCCTAAAGACAGGGTGACCCGAACCCGTTCCGGACGCAGCCGCTACCGGCCGTTTGCTCAAGAGCGATGGGCGCGCAGGCCCTGTCGGCTGCCACTCTCCGGCTCTTCCTTCGCCAGTTCCTCCGGCGTCACTATCGTATCAGTGACCTTCGCCAGTTCCAGCACGAAATCAACGACCTTATCCTCCAGCAGCGGGCCGCGGACGGTATTGGTCAGCTGCGGGTATTTCCGCATGAACTCCAGCATCTGCACCTCCTGCCCAGGATACTGCATCGCGCGCTGATACAGCGCCCGGTCCAGTTCCTGTTCGCTGACGGTGATGCGAGTTGATGCGCCCGATCTCGGCCAGCAGAAGCCCAAGCCGCACGCGCCGCTCGGCGATGGCGCGATATTCCGCCTTCAGCGTGTCGTCATCCTTGGCCTTGTCTTCCTCATCCTGGGTGCCGGCCTTGCGAGCGGCCTCGAACTGCTGCCAGATTTGTTCGAACTCCTGGTCCGCGATAGAAGCCGGCACCGGGAAATCGGCCATCTTGCTCAGCGCATCCAGCAGCGCCTTCTTCAGCCGCATCCGCGACATGCCGTCGTATTCCTGCTGCTGGCGGCTGGTCACCATTTCCCGCACCGCGGCCAGATCGGTCGGCGCCGAGCTTCTTCGCCAGTTCGTCGTCAGCCTCCGGGATGATCTGCGTGCTGAGTTGCTTGACGGTGATGTCGAACGTCGCGGCCTTGCCGGCCAGATCGGCCTTGCCGTAATTCTCCGGGAAGGTGACGTTGATCGTCCGGCTCTCGCCAGGGCGCGCGCCCTCAAGTTGTTCGGCAAACCCGGGAATGAACCCCTCGCCGCCGATTTCGACCTCGCGTGTCGGTGCCGGTGCCGCCTTCGAACGGCACGCCGTCGATCTTGCCCTCGAAATCGACCGTGAGCACCTCGCCCGTGCATCGCGCCGGTGCCCCGGCTTTCCAACGTCTCCGCGGAATCGGCTCCAGCGTGCGATTGTATTTCGCGATCTGGGTCAACGCCTTGTCGACCGCTTCCGGGCTCACCTCCGCCTTGAGGCGGGTCAGTTCGATCGTGCTGAAGTCCGGCAGCGTGATGTCGGGCAGCAATTCCAGCTCCACCTTGAACTCCAGGTCGCTGGCCATCGCGGTCGGATTTTCGGTCACCAGGTCGACCTTCGGCTGCTGAGCCGGGCGCAAGCCGCGGTCGCTGAGCACCTTCTGGGTCGCCTCGGAGACCGACTCCTCCAGCACTTCCGCCGAAACGGCGGTGCCGAAACGCTGCTTGACGATCGGCATCGGCACCTTGCCCGGCCGAAAGCCCGGCAGGCGCAGCGTCTTCCCCAAGGCTCGTCAGACGCTCGGTCCGGCGCGATTCCAGATCCGCGACCGGCAGGACCACGGTGTAGTTGCGCTTCAAACCGTCGGAGAGCGTCTCGGTAACCTGCATTGTCCCAGCCAATCCTAAAATTGTTCAAATCCGATTATCCGATCCCGGCGCTCAGCGCGTGCCGGGATCGGCCCACAATCCCGGCACAGGCGCCGGCGAAGCCCAATGGTAACGAATCAGACGCCCGCTGCGCCCGATTGGCACCACGAACCGCAAGCACCCGGATTGCGGCAGCCACGATGGTGCGGGCGAAGGGACTTGAACCCCCACGGCTTTCGTCACCAGAACCTAAATCTGGCGTGTCTACCAGTTTCACCACGCCCGCGCCAACGCCTGGGCGCCTGCCAGCATCGACCGCACGCGGCGCTTTACCCCAGTGATCGCGGCACGACAAGCAACAAGCCGCCAAGCGTCGCCGGCGCGTGCGGTTCATGCCGCCTGATGAGTCCGCAGATCGTTGTTCGTCCGGTGATCGCCAGCCATCCAGCGCGCCAGTTCCGCATGCGCGTCGGCGCGCCGTAACGCGTCGATCTCGGCGGCGTTTGGCGGATCGACGGTGAACTCCACGATCAGCCCGTCCGGGGAGGTGCAGTACATCGAGCGGCAGTAACCATGATCGGTCTCGCGCACCGCCTCACCGGCGGCCTTCAGCCGAGCGACCAATTCATCATACGCAAGATCGTCCACCTTGAAGGCGACGTGATGGAAGGCTCCGATTTCGGCCGGGGCAGCCGCCTGGCATTTTTGATAGACTTCGTCGTCAGCGAACGAGAAGAACGCAAGGGCGCCGCCGTCGCCCAGGCTGTAGAAGGTGTGACAGAACGCCACTTCCCGGTTGACCCAGGGACTGAAATGCCGCTCGCACCAGGTCGCCGTCAGCGGAATCCCGAGGACGTCCTCGAAGAACTGGCGGTTCCTCTCCTGGTCGCGCACCACGTATGCGTGGTGGTGCAGACGCTCAGGCGCGTGGGACAACGTGTTCGGCATCGCACTCCCTCTCCATTTCATTATTAGCAAGCAGTTTGCGTCATCGTTTGGCGCGTCACAACCTGAGATGCGCTTCGTGCATCTGCCGTGAAAATGTACCAACTCGCAGCCGCTAGATGCATAGCACCCATGCAGAGAGGCCTTTTGCGGGAAAATTTCCAGGATGTAAGTCTACTGACAAGTAATTTTGGTGCGGATGAAACGGATTAGCACACTTTTTCGTGCGGTCGCGGTATCGGCATCTTGAGCAAAAAGGATGAGACGATGGGGACAGCCAAGAACAGCAATGGGACTTCCAAGCCAAAGCTTAAGGCACCCCCCGCCATTCCAAATCCGTTTCCTGACACGCCGCCCCGCGATTACAGTATCGCCGCGGTTGACCGCACGCTCGATCTGCTGGAGGCAATTTCCCGGCTTGGTCCGGCCTCGCTCGCCGCGCTCGCGGAAAGTTCAGGGTGCACTCGTACCGCTGCTTTCCGCCTGTTGCGAACTCTGCAAGCGCGGGGATTTACCATTCAGGACGAGGCTCGCGGTCTTTGGCGCCTTGGCGCTCGATGGAGCGCGTTTGGGCGGGCCGCGTCCGAACAAGGCGCACTGGCGGCCACGGCGATGCCGTTCCTGAGCGCGCTTGGAAAAGCGACCGGCGAAAATGTCTACCTGCGCGTCCGTGATGGCATGGAAAGCGAGACGGTCGCGATCTATCAGACCGATCCGACGATCCGGATGTATTCAGAGGTCGGCAAGCGCGGCCCGCTGCACGCGGGCAGCAGCCGCATCCTGTTGGCGTTCGCTCCGGAAGCGGTGCAGACGCAGCTTCTTGCCCAACGCCTGAATCGCTACACGCCGGCAACGCGGATCGACTCCACCTGGATCGCGGCGGACCTGCAGCGCATTCGCACGCGTGGGTACCTGATTACGTCGGATGAGGTGGTTGCCGGGGCCGTCGGCATCGCGGCTCCGATCCGTGACGCGACCGGATCGGTTGTCGCGGTCATCCACATCAGCGCGCCGTCCATGCGGATGCGCCCGCCACGGCCGCGCAACCTGTTGCCACAGGTTATAGATGCTGCATCGAAACTTTCGGCGGCGCTGGGGGCGGTGGTGAAACCCGCGCAACCGGGCATGGTGCGCGATGTATCCACGCCGGCAGGCTGGCCGCTGAACGGTGGGATGCTGACCCAGTCCAGGCCGCACACGATCTTCCGGTAGCGGATCGCCTTTCCGCCGAGCATGGGGTGCTTGCCGCGTAAATGCGACGCGAGGCATGGTCATGGTCCGCCGGATGGCGTTTATCCGCGTCGGACATGGTTGCGCTTGTAAAAGCTTTCTGTGGGACGCTTGCTCGGGCGCCACGCGATCTCAAGTGCGCCATGCCATCCTGAACAAAGCCTGTTCGGCGGAGGAGGCTATCCATGAACGATAGAGCCGCGATCGCAATAGCGGCCGCCGGTTACCAATCCGGGTTCGGCAACGGATTTGAGACCGAGGCATTGCCTGGCGCCCTTCCGGTCGGACGGAACTCGCCGCAGCGCTGCGCATATGGCCTGTATGCTGAGCAGATCAGCGGATCGCCGTTCACCGCGCCAAGGGCAAGCAATCAACGCAGTTGGCTGTATCGGATCCGCCCTACCGTAGCGCATTGGGGGACCTTTAGGCGTGCCGAAGCCGGGCTGTGGCGAACCGCACCCGGGAACGACGCGCCCGTACCGCCGGCGCCCATGCGATGGGACCCGATCCCTGTTCCGGATTCCTCAATAACCTTCCTGCAGGGCGTGCTCACGATCACAACGGCAGGCGACGCCGGCGCCCAGGCCGGCATGGCAACTCATGTCTATCTCGCTACCAAGTCGATGGTGGATGAATACTTCTACAATGCGGACGGCGAAATGCTGCTCGTGCCGCAACAAGGCGGCTTACGGCTGCGCACCGAGTTTGGCGTCATCGACATCACCCCTGGCGAGGTGGCCGTCCTCCCGCGCGGCGTGAAATTCTGCGTGGAACTGACGGCCGGCCCTGCTCGGGGTTATCTCTGCGAGAATTATGGCGGCGCCTTCACGCTCCCGGAGCGCGGCCCGATCGGTGCCAACTGCCTTGCCAATCCACGCGACTTCCTGACTCCGGTGGCGAACTATGAGGATCGGGACGCCCCTTGCCGGTTGGTGGTGAAATGGGGCGGCACGCTTTGGGAAGCCGATCTCGATCACTCGCCGCTCGACGTGGTCGCCTGGCATGGCAACTACGCACCGTACAAGTACCGATTTGCGCCGGTTTTCCCCGGTGGGTCCGGTGCTGTTCGATCACGCAGACCCGTCGATCTTCACCACGCTGACTTCTCCCAGCGAAACGCCCGGAACCGCGAACATCGATTTCGTCATCTTCCCTGAACGCTGGATGGTGGCGGAAAACACGTTCCGCCCGCCCTGGTACCACATGAACATCATGAGCGAATTCATGGGCCTGATCCTTGGGGTCTATGACGGCAAGACCGGTGGCGGGTTCCTGCCAGGTGGCTTTTCACTCCATAATTCCATGCTGCCACACGGTCCGGACCGCGATGCGTTCGACGGCGCCAGCAATGCCGCCCTCAAGCCGCACAAGATGGAGAATACGTTGGCATTCATGTTCGAGACCCGATTTCCACAGCGCGTCACCGACTACGCCGCCGGCATCGCGCAACGACAACTCGGCTACGGCACATACGGCGCCAGATTGGTCAAGCGCTTCGATCCAACCCGGAGCTGATTGGCCGGGTACTCTCCGCCTCCAAACCCGGGGGATTTTGCCGGGGCCGCCGATTGATGTGACCGGGGGGATCGCGATAATGGCGGACGGTTCGGGAGGTTGCAGCACATGAAGAAGAATCTCGGCCGGCGAGCCGTCATTGGTGGTGGTGCGGCGCTAGCCGCCGCCGCACCGGCCTTGGCGGCCAAGGACGCCGTAAGGGTTGGCGTTCTTACCGATGAGAACGGGCCCTACGCCGACTCGGGCGGCGCCGGCAACATCCTGGCTGCCAACCTAGCCGCGCAGGATTTTGGCGGCGTGGTGCTCGGGCGCAAAATAGAGATCCTGCATGCGGACACGCAGAACAAGCCCGACGTAGCTGGGTCCATCGCGCGCGCTTGGTACGATTCCGGTGTCGATGCGATCATCGACCTGCCTGTCACGCCGGTCGCCGCCGCCGTTCAGCAGGTGGCGCGGGAGAAGCGCCGCACGGTCATGGTCACCGCCGCGGCGATCAGCGAGTTCACCTCGAAATACTGTGCCCCAACCAGTAGTCACTGGGCCGACGACACCCATGCGCTGACCACCGGCGTAGCCAGGTTGACGACCGGGCCGAACAGCCGAACGTGGTTCTTTATCACGGTGAACTTCAGCTTCGGCGAAGCTTTGGAATCTTTGACGACACAGGCGATTGAGGCCAACGGCGGCAAGATGATCGGCGACGTGAAATTCCCCATCGGCAGCACCGAGTTTTCGTCGCAGATCGTAGCTGCGCAGAATTCTGGTGCGTCCGTCATCGGGATCGCGGCCGTCGGTGGCGACCAGGTCAACCTGATCAAGCAGGCGGCGGAGTTTGGATTGCGCAAGAATGGCGTTCAGTTGGCCGGTTTCCTGGTCTACATCACCGATATTCACGCGCTGGGGCTGGATGTCGCGCAGGGCCTGAGCTTCCCCGCTGGCTTCTACTGGGACCAGAACAACGAAAGCAGAGCGTTCGCGAAACGGTTCATGGCCGACCACAAGACGGCGCCGACAAAGAACCAGGCTGCGAACTATGCCTGCACGTTGCACTTCCTGAAGGCAATGGCGCAGGCTGGGACCGACGACCCGATCGCCGTCAACAAGGCGATGCGAGCGATGCCGGTGTCCTACTTCGGCCGCCCCGCGACGCTGCGGGAAGACGGGCGCTTGCTGTACGACGTGACATTGTATCGGGTGAAACGACCTGAAGACAGCCATGCCGCGTGGGATTACTATACCGCCATCGGAACTCTGCCGGCATCCGAAGCCTTCCTGCCGATGAACCCCGCCTGCGTCTGACGTGAAAGCCGATCCGGTTATCATCACGGTTGACGAGGCCCGTACCGTCTCCGGCCTGATGCAGGCTCCCGATTCGGCCTTCGCATGCTACGTGTTCGCCCATGGCGCCGGTGCCGGGATGACCCACCGCTTCATGGAGGAAGTGGCGAGCGGCCTCGCCAAGCGTGGCGTCGCGTCGCTGCGGTTCCAGTTTCCCTACATGGAGAGCGGCTCTAAGCGGCCCGACAGGCCCGCGCTGGCCCACGCCACGGTGCGCGCCGCGGTCGCCATGGCTGAGCGAATAGCTCCAGGGCTGCCTTTATTCGCCGGCGGCAAATCATTTGGGGCCCGCATGACGTCCCAGGCGCAGGCCGAGGCGCCGCTGCAAGGCGTGCTCGGTCTGGCATTCCTCGGCTTTCCGCTGCATCAGGCGAACAGGCCGTCAGATGACCGAGCGCAACATCTGAATGCGGTGCGGGTTCCGATGTTGTTCATTCAGGGCACCCGCGATGCTTTGGCGGACATGAAGCTGTTGGTGCCTGTGGTTGATACTTTGGGTGCGACTTTGAAGATCATTGGGGGCGCCGATCATTCATTTCACGTTCCGGCTCGCCTGGGGATGACCGACGCCCAGGTTCTTGGTCAGGCGCTCGACTGGATGGCCGACTGGATGCGACAGATCCAGGGCAAAGCGTAATCCTGTCACCGCGCGGAACTTGTCTTCGACCGGTGGAACCGCAATCTGATGCTGATGATCACCGTTCTCAAAGCCAGTTTCGTAATTTTCGCCGTGTTCTATCTGCTGCCTGTCGGCGTGGCGGCGCTTCTATACCGGATGGGTGGCGACGGGGCGGGTTGGCGAACCGCCGACCGCTCCAGCATCGGCGCGCTGCCGCCCCCTAGTCAGCATTCCGACGCGGTCGTGCGTATATTCTCCGCGAAGACCGTGCGATGGCGCGGAATTGTTGCCTCACACAGTTGGATCGTTTTCAAGCCGGAAAACGCTCCTTCCTATACGCGATATGACTATACCGCCTGGAGCCAACTGCCCATCCGCGTGAACGGCTTCGAGCCTGACGGACGCTGGTTTGGCCATTCGCCAGAGGTGGTCTTCGCGGCGGACGGGGATGCGGCTTCCGCCCTGCTGCCAAGAATTCAGGCCGCCATTGCCGGATATGCCTGGCGAAACGAGGGTGACTATCGAGCCTGGCCCGGCCCGAACTCGAACACCTTCATCGCTTCCATTATTGATGCGGTGCCGGAGATGCAGGTGGCGCTGCCGCCGACGGCGATCGGGAAGGACTATCCGTATGACGGAAAATGGCTTCGCCTGACGCCGTCTCGCACTGGACTGCGTCTCACGCTCGGCGGCTATGGAGGCCTGACCATCGGTTGGGTGGAAGGTATCGAGGTCAACATCCTGGGTGCGGTTGCCGGCCTTGACATTCGCCGCCCGGCGATCAAGCTGCCGGGCCTCAGCCGGTTTGGCATGCCGGCCTTTGGCTGACGCGGCATGCGGCTATGCCTGTTCCAGTCCAACCGCCTCGGTGGTTGATCGTTGGCTGGTATCATCGGCCCGCAATTCGTCGCTGAAGGTGATCGTGCCGTCGCCGGGGTTCTGCGCCATTTCCGCCACGGTGAATTCCACCGCGGCGACAATGTTTGCCAGGTTCACGGTCGCTACCGTGGCACCCGGAACGGGCGCGCCAAGGAAGTGCTTTGAGCGCCAGGCCAGATCGACCCCATCGGGGACCCCGGCGTGATCGAGCAGCACATCGAGGAGAATTACACCCTCGGACGACTGGTGGGCAGCGGCAATAGAGGTCAGCCGCATGACATCGCCGGTCGTCAGCAGCAGCCCGAAGGACCCTCGCAACCCGACCATGCGCCGCCCTAGCCATGCCGGCAGCAGGCCTGTCACCGTTTCGGGGTCCGTGATCCGCGTCCATGCCACCAGCCGATCCTCCTTGGTGTAAGTTTGTGGAGATGGGGTGCCGCCGGCCCAGAAAAACCCGCCGGCTCGCGGAAACTGCCCTCCGCGCATCCGGGAACCCATCGCAAGCCGTGACGATCATGGGATCATTCAAGGTAGCGCGGGCCGTTCTTGTATGATCCAGTATCCGCTCGACCAGACAAGGTGGACGTCATGAGCCAAACACACCCCGCGCTGCCAAGCGGTATCGAAGCGGTCATCATACCGCGCGCACATGACGTTGGCGGGTTTGAAGTGCACCGGGCGCTGCCGGCGAAGGAAAAGCAGATGATCGGGCCCTTCATCTTTTTCGATCAAATGGGGCCTGGCGAATTTCTGAGCGGCAAGGGACTGGACGTTCGGCCCCATCCGCATATTGGCCTTGCCACCGTTACCTACCTGTTCGACGGCTCCATCCTGCACCGGGACAGCCTGGGGACGCAGCTTCCTATTGTTCCAGGTGACGTCAACTGGATGACGGCAGGCAGCGGCATCGCACATTCGGAACGCACGGATGCCAAGGTCCGAACCCACAGCAATCCGCTGTTCGGGATTCAGTCCTGGGCTGCACTGCCGAAGACCATGGAGGAAACGCCGGCTTCGTTTGCTCATCACGAGGCAGCCTCGTTACCGGTTCTGCAGGATAATGGCGTCCATCTGCGCCTGATCGCCGGTGAGGGCTGGGGCGTGCGTTCACCGGTCTCGGCACATTGGCCGCTGTTCTACGCCGATGCCACGCTGACGCCGGGCGCGGTACTGCCGATGCCGGATCAACACGAAGAACGTGGGGTCTACATTGTTAATGGTATGGTGGAGTCCGGGGGCACAAGCTTTGAAGCAGGCCGGATGCTGCTGTTCCGCTCAGGCGACCGTCTTGCCGTGCGGGCCGGGCCAGCCGGCGCCCGGCTCTTGCTTCTGGGCGGGGCGGTCATGGACGGCGCCCGCTACATCTTCTGGAACTTCGTTTCTTCGTCGCGTGATCGGATAGAGCAAGCCAAGGCTGATTGGAAATCCGGCCGCTTCGGCAAAGTGGCGGGCGACGAACAGGAGTTCATTCCGCTCCCTTAGGTGCGGGCGAGGAGTCCCGAACCTGCATCCGCTCTGAACCGCGTCGATGCTTGACACAGACGGACGCGCGGTGGGAGGCCACGTCTGAGCATCAACGGCGCGGGACCGCTTCATGAACCCAGGTGGGAAGACCAATGCCCTGTCTTTGCTTTTATCCAGGCGGCTAGGCCCGCTTTGTCTGGCGCAGGCGTGCGGCGCCTTCAATGACAATCTGGTCAAGAACGCCATGGTCGTCCTGGCCATCTTCAAGTTGGGCGCGGGCGGAGCGGGGCTCGCAGCGTTCGCGGGGGCCCTGTTCATCGCGCCGTATGCGCTGCTGTCCGCCACCGCTGGTCAACTGGCCGACCGGTTCGACAAATCGCACCTGATCCGCCTGACGAAGGCTGCCGAGGTAGCTGCTTATGGCCGCGGCCGCCGCCGCTTTCCTCTTCAACAGTGTTCCTGGGCTGCTGACGGTGCTGTTCGGCCTGGGGGTTCAGGCCACCATGTTCGGACCACTGAAGTATGGCATCCTGCCAGACCATCTGCGCGGATGACGAACTGGTCGCCGGCAATGGCCTGATCGAGGCCTCCACTTTCCTCGCCATCCTGGCCGGCACCGTGGCGGGCGGCGCGCTTGCCTTGCTGGACTCCGGCCCCGCCATCGTCGGCGCGGCAGGCATGTCCGTCTCCCTGCTCGGCATGGCAGCTTCATTCGGTATCCCAACGGCCCCCGCGGCAGACAGCGCCTTGCGGATCGGCTGGAATATCTTTCGCGGGTCTGTGTCGGTGGTTCGTCAGGCGGCTGCCAACCGCCCGGTCTGGCTGTCCATCCTTGGGCTAAGCTGGTTCTGGGCGATCGGCGCCACCCTGTTATCTGAATTTCCCTCTGTCGCCCGAGATGCGCTCGGCGCCGAGGGGCAGGTCGTCACCCTGTTATTGACCATGTTCGCCGTCGGCATCGGCGTCGGTTCGATGCTGTGCGCCCAATTGCTGCACGGGGAGGTCAGTGCGCGTCACGTCCCGTTCGCCGCCTTCGGCATCACCCTGTTTACCTGGGACTTTGGTTCTACTGTCAGCAGCGCTGCCGGACTGCACCTGACGACGGTCGGCGCGCTGCTGAATTCGTTGACCGGTTGGCACATGCTGGCCGACCTGCTGCTGCTGTCGGTCTGCGGCGGCGTCTACTCCGTTCCCCTCTATGCCATCGTGCAGGAGCAGTCTGAACCCTCCCGTCGCGCCCGCACCATCGCGGCGAACAACATCGTCAATGCGTTAATGATGGTGCTGGGGGCAGCCTTCGTCGCCGCGTTCTCCGCTGCCGGGATATCGGCACCCGCGGTGCTCAAGGTGGTCGCGGTGGCTAACTTCGCGGTCGCCCTGTGGATCGTCCGCCTGCTGCCGCAAACCCTCTTCCGCTCGATATTCCAATGGTATTTCCGGCTGTTCCACCAGCCGCGGGTCGAAGGACTGGAGAACCTTCCGAGGGAAGGTGAGCGCTCGATCCTGGTGATCAACCACTTGTCGTTCCTCGATGGCTGCCTGGTGGCTGCGTTCATCCCAGGAGACGTGGTCTTCGCGATCGATACCGAACAGGCGCGCCGCTTCTGGTTCCTGAAGTATGTACTCGACATCTTCCCCGTCGACCCGAACAGCCCAATGGCAATCCGAGCGATGGTGAGGGCGGTGAGGGAGGGCCGCAGACTGGCGATTTTTCCGGAGGGGCGGATCACGCTTACCGGTGGCCTGATGAAGATCTACGATGGTCCCGGCATGATCGCGGATCGTGCGGAGGCGGCCATCGTTCCCATCAGGATCGAGGGCTTGCAGTTCCACAAGACCGCGCGGATGCAAGGTGGACTGAAGCGGCGCTGGTTCCCCGATTTGAGCCTGACGGTGTTGCCGCCGGTGCGACCACGCGTCCCGCCGGAACTGATGGGCCGCGCGCGACGTGCGGCAATGGCCCGCGCAATGCACGACATCATGACGGCGGCGTCGTTCCGTCCGGAACGCCTGCGGCACAGTCTGTTCAGTGCCCTGCTGCAGGCCAGGGAGCTCTACGACGGGGGCCTGCCGGTGATCGCCGATATCGTTCCAAACGAAACCGGCGGCAACACCATCACGACACTGACCTATAGCAGGTTGATTCTTGGAAGCATCATTCTTGGCCGGAAGCTACAGGCTTTGACGCGGTTCGGCGAGCACGTTGGGGTCATGCTGCCGAATGCCGTCGGTACCGTGGTGACGTTCTTTGCACTGCAATCGCAGGGGCGGATACCCGCGATGATAAACTTCACCGCCGGCGCCGATGCAATGCTGTCGTGCTGCTCTGCCGCGAACATTACTACGATATTGACATCACGCAGGGCGGTGCAGAAAGGCAAGCTGGACAAGCTCGTGGAGGCGGTCTCGGCAAAGGTCCGTTTCGTCTACCTGGAGGATGTGCGCGCCTCGGTGGGCCTGATGGACAAGCTACGCGGGATGCTGATCGCTCGCCGGCCTCATCGCGTGCCGGGTGCCGGCCTGGATGCGGCAGCGCCGGCACTTGTGCTGTTTACGTCCGGTTCCGAAGGCGTGCCCAAGGGTGTCGTCCACAGCCATCGCTCGCTGCTCGCCAACTGCGGCCAACTCCGTTCGGTTGTCGACTTCCATCCCTCGGACCGCGTCTTCAATGCGCTGCCGATGTTCCACGCATTCGGGACGATCGCCACGCTGTTGCCATTGATGTATGGCGTGCGCAACTTCCTGTATCCGTCGCCGCTGCACTACAAGCTGGTGCCCGAAATGGTCTACGCGGAGCAATCCACCATCATGTTCGGCACCGACACGTTTCTTACCGGCTACGTTCGGAAGGGAAATCCCCTGGACTTCCAGTCGCTACGCTACATTTTCGCCGGCGCCGAGAAAGTGCGGCCGGAGACCCGAGCGGCCTACATGGCACATTTCAAGAAGCCGATATTCGAAGGCTACGGCGCAACCGAAACCGCGCCGGTACTGGCGCTGAGTACCTGGGCGCAGACGCGCGAAGGTTCGGTCGGCCGCCTCCTGCCCGGCATCGAGGCTCGGTTGCAACCCGTGCCCGGCATCGATGAAGGCGGCCGACTTCTGGTACGAGGCCCGAATGTGATGCTGGGCTATCTTCGAGCAGAGGCACCGGGATTGCTGGAGCCACCGCTGGAGGGATGGTACGACACCGGCGATATCGTCACGATCGACGAGGATGGCTACGTTTCGATCAAGGGGCGGGCAAAGCGCTTCGCCAAAATTGGCGGCGAGATGGTGTCCCTGGCCGCGGCCGAGACACTGGTCAGCGGGCTCTGGACCGACGCATCGCATGCTGTGATCGCGGTTCCCGACGCAAGGAAGGGCGAGAAGCTTCTACTGGTCACTACGCAAAGCAACGCGGAGACGAGGGCGCTGCTGGTCGCGGCGCGCGAACGCGGTGTTTCAGAAATCCAGGTGCCACGCGATGTCCTTGTGATCGATAAAATGCCGATGCTCGCTGCCGGGAAAATCGACTATCCCTCCGTGCAGCGATTGGTGGCGACCCGCGCCGAACAGTCCGAACCGGTGGCCTGAAAGCGTTCAGGTAAGCGTCGAGCGAACTACACCAGGTCCGCCGGCAGCGCGTCGAGAATAAGGCGTCCGAACATTGTCATCTCCGGACTGGTCTCCGCGTAGCGATCGATGGTTGCAAGCACGCGCCGCGTCGTGTCCTGGTCTGGCGGCGCATCCGGAACGCCGGGCAACGCCGCAACGATATCGGGGGCGGCCTGACGTGCGGCGGCCCGGAACGAGGCGCGCGCGGCGGAGGTTTCAGGCGCGCCGAGAGGCGGCTCCAACTCATCCGCCAGCCAGATGAGCACGGCGGGCCAGTGAGCGATCTGCCGGTACAGGGCGGGGATGAACGGCTTGCCGTCCACCTCCGTGGCAAACCGCATAAGCACGGCCCGGTGTGCGGCCGACAGCAAGGGCGGATCGATGTTGCCCGGCATCGGCGGAAGCATCGGCCTCGGACTTCATCGGTCCCGCGAAGCCCGGACCTGAGGGACGTTCGCCGTTCAGCAGCCGCGCGAGGCACGCCCCGGTTAGCAAGTTGACCGGCGACACCCGCACGAAATTGGCCGCGATGTTGCGGATCGACGCCAGGTCGGTCCTCTCGACGCCCCAACCCCGCAGCATCGCCACCGACACCGGGTTCGCAGGCGGCAATCGCACCGCCTCGGCCAGGCGCCAGGCGGTTTCCGGAATCGCTCCCGAAATTACCGCCGGCC
Organism: uncultured Alphaproteobacteria bacterium; assembly: GCA_963792345.1. GTDB lineage: Bacteria > Pseudomonadota > Alphaproteobacteria > Acetobacterales > Acetobacteraceae > Rhodopila. Next base: position 153,704 of record CAWBVV010000004.1, on the reverse strand, counting down.
GCAGCGCATCCCACGCCCATTCCAGTACCCCAGGCAGCGTCGCGAGGTAGCGCTGAAGCGATGACACATAAGGCAACGCCGGAGTAGCGACGGATCTCGTCATAGATCTCCGCAATCCGGCCTGTCGCCGCATCCTCCGACCAACTCCGCCAGCAGAGTTTGTGATTGACCTGCCATCGCCCTATTCCCGTGCCTTCACCATTCGCAGCGGGTTATAGGTGACGACGATCGAACCGTCCTGTTTCTTGACGCGATTGAAGGTGCGCACCAGGCCGCGGCCTGGCCGGCTGGCACTGCGCCGGCTTTCCACCACCTCACACTCCACATGGATCGTATCGCCCGCGAATGTCGGACCCTTTACATCGAGTTCCATGTGCAGGAACGCGAACCCGGTGTGCTGCATGGTGGCATGCACCAGCAAGCCTTCAGCAAAGGAATACACCATCGCCCCCGGGACCACGCGTTGCGCGATGTCGCTTTCTGTGCGCAGGAACTCGGTGTTGGAAAATAGCACCTCCGTCATTCCTGTCACGCCGATGAAGGCGACAAGATCAGCCTCGGTCAGTGTGCGGCCGATCGTGCGGAATTTGCGACCCACGGGAAGGTCCTCTAAGTACAGCCCCAGTCCGAGAACCTCATATCCATCTATTGTAGTCACTGACGTTTCCTCCCCTGACGCCGTCGTTGACGACGGGCATCCGCGCGGCAAATTCACTCGCGGCAGTATCGGCCGGACGCTGAGCGGGTCAACCAGCGCAGGGTCATCTGGAGAAGGACAACTGAAGTAGCGCCGGCCACTTACCGCCAGCCCAGCAAGCAACTTCTCCAGCCGGCCGATGACCCAGGACACCACCAGCCCCAGCACCGACAGCACGACGATCCCGGCCAGCAGGTTGTCGGTGTCGTAGAGGTTGCCGGCGGACAGCACGAACGCGCCGATGCCGCGTTCCGCGCCGATCATCTCGGCTGCCACCAGCAGCACGATGGCGATCGAGGTGGTCACCCGGAACCCGCTCAGGATCGCCGGCAGCGCCGCCGGCAGGACGATCTTGCGGACGATCGACGCAGTGCGACAGGCCGAAGCTCTGGCCCATCCGGATCAGCCCGCGCGGCACGTTGTCCACCCCGCCGGCGGTCGCGATCACGGTCGGGAAGAACACGCCGAACGCCAGGGTCGCCAGCTTCGACCCCTCGCCGATGCCGAACCAGATGATGAACAGCGGCACCAGCGCGATCTTCGGGATCGGAAACAGCGCCGACACCACCGCCATGCCGGGCGAGCGCAGCACCGACCACAGCCCGACCGCCAGCCCCATGCCGATCCCGAACACGGTCCCGACGTCCAGCCGATCGCCAGCCGCATCAGCGAGGCGGACAGATGCCGCCACAACTCGCCGCTGACCGTCAGCGCCCACAGCGCCCGGGCGATCGACACCGGCGCAGGCAGGAACAGCGTTGGGATCAGCCCGGCCGAGGCGCCCGCCTGCCACAGCGCCACGCACCACGCGCAGCCAGCGTCGCGGCGCGGCCGCCCAGGGCACCGGTCCGTCGCGGGGCCGAAGCCGCCGCCGCGGAAGCGGCACTGGGGCCGTCAAGCCGGGGCATCGAGACGCTCCCGCTCCGCCACCGCCGCATCGTCGCGGATCATCCGCCACAGCCGCTGCTCCAGCGCCATGCAGATCCGGGTCGGCGGCGTCGCGTCCGGCCAGCGGCCGGTCGATCCGCAGCACGTCGCGCACCTCGCCCGGGCGGCGCGACAGCACGACGATCTGGTGACCCAGCCGGACGGCCTCGGTCAGGTTGTGGGTGACATAGATCGTGGTCGTGCCGGCGGCGGTGATCAGCGCGGCGAACTCCTCCAGCAGCAGGTCGCGGGTCTGCGCATCCAGGGCCGACAGCGGCTCGTCCAGCAGCAGGCACGCCGGGCGCACCGCCAGCGCCCGGGCGATGCCGACGCGCTGCCGCATGCCGCCGGACAGTTGCCGGGGCCAGGCGTCGGCGAACTCGGTCAGGCCGGTCAGCGCCAGCACCTCGGCCACCCGCGCGGCGCGGGTCGGTCCGGGTCAGCCGGTCCTCCAGCACCAGCGCGACGTTGCCGGCGACGCGTGCGCCAGGGCAGCAGCGAGAAAGTCCTGGAACACGTAGGTCAGCGGGTTCAGGCAGTCCGCCGGCACTTCGCCGTCGCAGCGGACAGCTGCCGGCGGATGGCGCCAGCATGCCGCCGATGATGCCCAGCAGGGTCGATTTGCCGCAGCCGGAGGGGCCGACCAGCACCATGACCTCGCCCGGTTCGGCGGTCAGGGAGATCTGCCGCAAGCGCCTGCAGCCGCCGTAGTCGATGGCCGACGCCATCCACGCGTGCAGGCCGCAGGTCCCGGTGGTCATCGCGTCGGCAGGAACCGCGTGTCGAGCATGGAGGCGTCGGGTCGCTGTCGCCCTTCACCAGGCCCTGCGCCTTGAACCAGCGCACCTGGTCCAGCACATCGGCCACGTCCAGCGCGCCGCCGCTCGTAGTAGCCGACGCCCGTCCAGGATCTTGCGGCGCGCATCCGGATCGCCGGTGAAGACGTATTTGGTCAGTAACGGGATGGCGGCCTCGGTCTTGTCGTCGGTGACCGGATGGCCGGCGGCGTCCAGGCGCAGGAAGGCGTCGCGGTAATCCGCCACGCCGCGCTGATAGGCCGCGGCGAAGTGCTTCAGCAGGTCGGGCTTGCCGGCGATCATCGCCGGCGTGGTGAACACGGCGGTGATCTGATAGGGCACGATATCGCCGGCCCAGGCGAGGATATGCGCCTGTCCGGATGCCGCCAGCGGCTTGGCCATGGAGGCGATGGCGATCGTCGCATCCACCTGGCTGGTGGCTCACCGCGGCCACCATGTTGGCGACCTGCTGCACCGGCCGCAGCGTCACCGATTTGATGTCGAAGCCTCGCGCCTCGGCGATGCGGCCCACCATGTAGTGGAACGACGACCCATACTGGGTGATGGCGAAGCTATGGCCCGCCAGCTTGTCGACGCTGGTCAGGCCGTCATCGAAGGCCTTGTTGGATGCCAGGATGGCGGACCCTTCGTAGCCTTTTTGCTCGTGCAGGCCGCCGCCGATGACTTTCAGCGTGCCCTTTTCGGCCAGGTTGAAGAAGCCGCCGGTCAGCGCGGTGACGCCGACATCGATGTCGCCCGAAACCGCCGCGGCGGCGATCGGCTGGGCGGCTTCGAAGAAGCGGAACGTCAGGTCGATGCCTTCGTCGCGGAAATAGCCGCGCTCCTGCGCGATGTAGAACGGCGCGGGCGACAGGGTGTGCAGCAGCCCGAGCCGCAGCGGTTCGTCAGCCTGTGCGACGGAGCGCGACCAGCAGTCCGGCCGAGCAGGATGATTCCCAGGAATTCTTGTCAGCATGGCGGCGGACCTGTCACATCGGCCGCCCGCCGGATGCAAGTCATCCAGAGATCGGAACCGGGAAGCATCCGGCGCGGCCACGCGGGTGGTCCTGCGTGTTCCTTTCGGGGTCTCCCTCAGACGCGCGAGCTCGGCCTGTAAAATGGCTCATGCCGGCTTGGATCGATGTAGTTCGCGTAAAACGCCTCGACATGCGGCAGCAGCGCCTTGGACAGGCCACGCCGGGCAACTTCGTCGTCTGTCAGCGCCGTCTGCAGTTCGTCATGCAGCGATCGCAGTGCCGCATCACGGTCGACGCGGGTAAATCGGCCGTCGGCATAGATCACTTCGCCATCGCAAATAACACTGCGCACGCCTTCGGTTTTGGCGCGCAGCAGCACCGCGTCCAGTAGCGGGACCGCCTCGTCCAGATACGGATAGCTGATCTGGCGCCAATCCATCAGCACCATGTCCGCAGCCTTGCCGACCGCCAGCGAGCCGATCGTGTCCCCGAACACCGTGGTTTTCGCGCCGCCCGAGGTCGCCATGCGGAACACCTGCGCCGCGGTCGGAACGCTGTCGTCCATGCCGGGCACCCGATGCGCCCGCAGCACCATACGCATTTCCTGCAGCATGTCGCGATCATCATTGATGCCCGCTTCATCGATGCCGATGGCGGTGTTGATGCCGCGCGCCTCCAATCGATTGAGCGCCGCCACGCCGGAGCGCAGCCGGAAATTAGAAGAGCAGTTGTGGCACACGCAGGTACCGGTTTCCGCCAGCCGGTCAATGTCCTTCTCGTTCAGCCAGACACCGTGCCCGAGCGTCATTTGCGGACCAAGCAGTCCGAAACGGTCGATGTATTCGACAGCCGAACAACCGCCGCGGCGATTGGCGTATTCCTTCTGATAGGCTGTTTCCAGCAAATGCATGTGCAGTGGCACATTGTATTTACGGGACGCCTCCGAAAGCCGGCATCAAGGCCTCATCCGAACACCAGTGCAAATTCGCCGGCGCAAGCTGGATTTTTGCTCGACGGCTACTTTGATGGCGACCGTGGCAGCCCTTCGAACATAGGCGATGTAATCGTCAAGCGACAGTTCGAACCGGTCATACCATTGTTGCATCTCCGGCCGCAACGCTGCCGGCAGGGACGCAACGAATTCATCGTCAGCCTGATACACCAGCCGGTTCTGATTGCGCACGGCAAACGAGATACGACACCCGCATCCCGATGTCGTTGTAGGCGCGAATGACATTCTCGGAGCCGGCTTCGACCGCGGCCAGATTACCCGGCACCCAGCCGTGGATATGCTGCACGGTGGTGATGCCCGACGCAATCATCTCGAACGCGGAATACAAAGTATCGAGGTAGAGATTAACGTTGCGCGTGACCATGCGGGTGACGAACCAAAGCTCCAGCGGCATATCGGGCGAGCCGAGTTGAGCGGGGGTCAGCCCGACATGATGATGGCCATTGATGAAGCCGGGCAACAGGATTTCCTCGCCGGAGCCGATCACCGGCACGTTCGGGTGCTTCGCTGACAACTCCTGCAAAGCCGCCGACCGCTGTGATGATGCCGTCTTCCTGCAGCACGGCGCCCTCAGTGAATTTCATTCCAGCTATGGCGGTCGATCGCGTGGGTGATAACGGAGCGGCCGCGGATCAAGGATACGGACACGGTGAGTAACTCCTGGTCAGCTTGAAGCGGAGCATTTCCTGCTCAGCAAAGGCACGATCGACCTCGTCCCGCAATTCTGCGGTCAATTGGCGGCGCAGTGCCTCGGCCGCGGCGAGAACAGGTCGCGCGGGCGTGGCAGGTCGATCGGCACGATGGTCTTGATGCGTCCCGGGCCGCGATGTGAACACCACGACGCGATCAGCGAGTGCGACCGCCTCATCGATATGATGCGTGACGAACAGCACAGAAGCACCGGACGCGCGCCAGATCTCCAGCAGAAAATCCTGCATTTTGACCCGGGTTTGCACGTCGAGTGCCGCGAACGGCTCATCCATCAGCAGCACCTTGGGCTGCATCGCCAAGGCGCGTGCGACCGCCACCCGTTGGCGCATGCCGCCGGACAGTTCGTCCGGGCGCTTGTCGATCGCCTCGGTCAGGCCAACGCGCTGCAAGTGCCTGGCGGGCGATTTCGTTGCGCTGTTGCAGCTTGCATGCCGGCGATCGAAAGGCCGAACGCGACGTTCTGGCCGACCGTCAGCCAGGGAAACAACGACGCCTCCTGGAAGATCAGGCTGCGCTGCGGGGATGGCTGCTCGATCCGGCTCCCGAACGACCAGAGCTCGCCGCCGGTGGCTTCCTCCAGCCCGGCGATGAGATACAGCAGTGTGGATTTGCCGCAGCCGGATGGTCCAAGCAGCACCACGAACTCGCCGGGTGCGACCTCGATGTCGACCGCGCGCAACGCCTCATGCGCGCGCGGCGTGCCCGGCGCCCAGACTTTCGCGACGTTGCGGCAGACGACGGCGCTGCGGGAGGAGAATGGAATACCGGATCAGAGGCCACGCAGGACCTCGGCGCTTTGCGGCACCCAGTACAGCAGCTTGCGCTGCGCCAGCCGCATCGCGAAATCGAACAGGAAACCGAGCACGCCGATCAATGCGATGGTGAAGAACACCAACGAGGGGTTGAAGGTGTTGCGGGCCAGCATGATGACCTGGCCCAGTCCGTAGCCGACGCCGGTTGCTTCCGCCACCAGCACCACCATCCATGCGGCGAACAGGTTGAACCGCAGAACGACGAAAAGCTGAGGCAAAATTGCCGGGATGATGACGCGGAAATAGGTTTGCCGCTTGGACGCACCCATTGTGCGGGCGACGTTGATCAGACTGCGGTTGACGTTGTCGATCTGGTTTATCGTTGCCAGCACCATATGGAACAGCAAGGCGATCACCACCATGAAGATGGCGGGTCCGTTGCCGATCCCAAACAGGAAGATCGCGACCGGCAGCCAGGCGATGGGCGACACCGGTGCCAGCAGGGTGATGGTCGGAAGCGTCAGGCGGCCGAACAGCCGGAAGTAGCGGACCGCGACACCGATCGAGACCGCCAGCACGGAAGCGATCACCAAGCCGGCGAATACCCGTCCCGGTAGTTGCCAGTATGGTATAGAATACCGCCATCAGCGGGCTTGTCCCGCCGCCCTGCCCTGCCCCGATCTGCCATCGGTTGACCGTGTTGAAGAACTTTGCCTGGTCGGCGATGCTGCCGATGAAGATATGCGGCGGCGGAAGCAGCTTGGCGTCGGCCCAGCCGACGGCCCAAAGCAATTCCCAGATGCCGGCGAACAAGCCTATCGAAGCGGCACCCCACAGGATTGTCGGGGCCACCGCAATGATCCGCGCGGTCCAACCGCGACCATGGCAACTTCACCGCCGTCCGGGACGGCGCGCCAGCCGGCGCGGGTAGCGGATGCCACGTCAGGCGGCCTTGTATTTCAATTGTGCGTAAAGATCCTTGTTCTCAGTGATAACAGCCTCCAGCAGTGTCCAGTCGATCGCGTCGCGGCCTGGCTTGGTCTTGATGTAACCCATCTCCATCAGCGAATCGACGCGATCCAGGATGAACTGTGTCTGGCCGCGCGCATCGACCACCGAAGGCTGCTTTGACATGGCCATCTTCGCGTTCTCCATTGACGTCTTGTAGTACGGGCCGACCAGAATCTTGCAGCGTCTCGTCAGGCTTCGTCTCCGCCATTAGCTGCGCCTTCATCATGCCCTTGATCAAAGCCTTGATACCCGCCGGATTCTGCCTGATCAGATCGTTGCGGACCGCGAGCACGCAGTCAGTGTATCCATGGCCGTAGATATCCGTGCCATCGGACAGCTTGACGCTGCCTTTCACGTCATTCAGCAGCGCGGTCCCGTAGGGCTCGATCGTGCAGATGATGTCCAGCGCACCGGCTTTGAAAGCCTCCACGGCTTCGGGGGTGTTACCCATGTAGCGAACGGTGATGTCCTTGAAGCTGACGTTGTTCTTCTTCAGCCAGTCGTATGGCAACACCTCCAAAGTATCCATCTGGAAGGTGCCAAGCGTTTTGCCCTTCAGCTTGGCAGGGGTGTCGAGACCCGGTTGGGCGACCAGCACCAGACCCTCGATGCCTCCGCCCGCTACGATGGTGACCGGCGCGCCGGCATTATGCAGCGCCATGAAGCTTGTATACGGCATCAGGCCGGCGTCCACCTGGCCAGTCCCGAGGAAAGTCACCATCTCGGCCGTTGTTGGGGTCATGACAAAGTCGATGATCAGGCCGTCGTCCTTTGCGGTCTGCAGTGCATTGGCCAGAAAGTAATTCAGATTACAGAAGCCGGAGCCGTGGATCGACTTGATGTGGCTTTCGCCCGCGTGGGCCGCGCCGCCAAAACCTGGTCCAGAGGCCAGCGCCAATGTGGTGGCCGCGGTCGCGCGAAGCACACCGCGCCGGCTGAAGTTCCTGGCGCCCAGCGACAGCAGCGGGACGCTTTCTAGATGGTCGCACATTGCGGATCCTCCTTGGTGTCGGTGGTGGCCTCAGGCAGAGCGTGTGCGGTGGTGTGCGAACTCCGTGCCACGTCGCCAATGGCGAAGTTCTATCGGAACGGAACAGGGATTGGATCGATAAGGGGCGCTTGGTGGCTAAATTGAAGGCCAATAGTCCTCGCCGCGGGCAGTGGTGACGGTATGCATCGATGGATGCTCATGTGTTGTTCACCGACATATGTTCTTGATATGTTCCTGAGAGTCGCGTATGTGTTTTCGCAGGCACTGGAGGAAAAACGATGGAATGCATCCACTGCGGCGATACGATGATGCGCGAAACCGTCATCAGCTTGAAACGCCGGTTCATTGGCTTCCGCGAAACCCGCTCCGAACGCGGTTACTGCATGAGATGCGGCACTTCTGCGCCGTGTGAAAGCCAGACGCTCCTCAACACGGCAGTTGGTCGGGCCAACCGCGGAAGGGCGGGAAGTCCAAAGCGGTCCGCCAGGCGGACGTCCCCTTGGCCCTCCCGCCTTGGTCAGTCTACGCTAGACTGGACCGCCTCAGGAGCCCTTCATGCGCAACACGCCGAGCCTGCTGCTTTGGACTGACACACCTGGGCCATACATGGAAGCGATCCGCGAGGCTGGGTTGGCGGACCGGGTGACCATCAACACACTCGGACGCAAGGAGGCGCCGTCGGCTGCTCAGCGGTCCGAGACACAAGTTCTGCTCGCCGCGGGCGTGCCGGCGGGGCTGCTGCCGACGCTGCCAAATCTTCGTTGGGCGCAGTCGCTGACAGCGGGCGTGGAAGGCTGGCTCGCGCTTCCGGACCTTCCGGCGGGGCTGACGCTGACCTGCGCCCGCGGCACTCACCGCGAGTCCATGCCGGAGAACATCCTCGGTGCGCTGTTTCACATCACCAAGCCTTACGCGGCGATCGCGGAGGACCAGAAGCAGAGTCTTTGGCGGAATCGCGTTGCGACTCCGCTGAACGGCCAGACACTGGGGATTCTCGGTCTTGGGGCCATCGGGCGGGAGGTCGCGCGCCTGGCCACGGCGCTGGGGATGCGGGTTATCGGCACCAAGCGGCGTCCCGAACCGATGCCCGGCCTCGCCGAGGTCCTGCCGGCTGAACAGATCAATCAGGTACTGGCGCAATCTGATTTTGTCCTGCTGCTGCTGCCCGCTACGCCGGAGACAAATAATCTCATTGATGCCGGGCGCCTCGGCCAGATGAAGCCGAACGCGTGGTTACTTAATTTCGGCCGGGGACAACTGATCCACGACGACGATCTGATCGCCGCCGTGAAGGCGAAGACGATCGCTGGCGCGGTGCTGGACGTCTTCCGTCAGGAGCCGCTGCCGAAGGAGCATCCATTCTGGACGACCGATGGGATTCTGGTGCTTCCCCATATCGGCGGCCCGCATCCGCAGCGTGACAGCATCGTTGCCAAGCTTTTCGTCGAAAACCTCCGGCGCTTCGTCGATGACCAGCCGCTAAAGGAAGTGGTGGATCGAGACGCTGGTTACTGACAAGCGCCTTTGCATATGCAGGCGACGGCGGTGTCCCATTTGGACGTCTTGGCACCGCCGCTCACCCAACGTGCCTTGTCAGCGTATCGCCGGTCTCGGTATCACTGAGTGCGCCTGACAAACATCCGGTAGCCGATCAGGATGATAATCGCTCCGACGACAGCCCCGATGAAACCTGCCTCCTGATTGGGACCATACCACCCGATTGCCTGACCGAGGTATGTCGCAACAAGTGCCCCGGCGATCCCAAGCAGGTACTGTGACGATAAAACCTCCGGGGTCGCGTCCTGGCATAATGAGCTTGGCAACCACCCCCGCGAGCAGCCCGATGATGATCGCACCGATGAATGACAACATTCTTATGATCCCTTCAGCGTGTCTTATCCTAACACATCAGGCCGCCAGGAGACGACCCCGGTCCGCGATTGTGGTCGCTGGCGCGCGTCCCGGTATGCCATGCATTTCCTCGGCTTCGCTTGTGGGCGAGTGTCTTCGTGTGATCAACAGCGGTTGACCAGGAGCCAGCCCAACAAGACACTGGGCCTTGTTCATTGCCGCCTGTTGCCGTACCCCCAGCGGGACGCGGCCGGTCGCTACCAGGCCCAGCGGCATACGGTTTCAGTGATCACCAAGCCATGCCATACCCTTTTCCCTCGGTCGATTTCGCGCAGAAGCAGAAGGAACCTTCATCATGGCTGACGCCACGCCCACTCCCGAGATCAAGACGGTCCCCAAGCCCCGCGACCAGCATCTGAGGGATTTGGCCGACTGCATCAGGTTCCTTTCCATGGACGCCGTGCAGCAGGCAAAGAGCGGACATCCCGGCGCGCCCATGGGCATGGCCGACATCGCGACCGTTCTCTACAAGGATTTCATGCAGTTCGATGCGGCCGATCCACATTGGTTCGACCGCGACCGTTTCCTGCTGTCGAACGGGCACGGCTCGATGCTGCTCTACAGCCTGCTCTATCTGACCGGCGTCAAGGACATGACGTTGGACGAGTTGAAGCGCTTCCGCCAGATCAACAGCAAGACCGCCGGCCACCCCGAGTACAAGCACGCCGACGGCATCGAGACAACGACCGGCCCGCTCGGGCAGGGCATCGCGAATTCTGTTGGCTTCGCCCTCGCTGAACGCATCCTGAACGCCAAGTTCGGCGATGACCTCTGCAAGCATTGGACCTACGTCTTCATGGGCGATGGCTGCCTGATGGAGGGTATCAGCCAGGAGGCGATCTCCATGGCCGGCCACTTCAAGCTCGGCCACCTCATTGCCTTCTGGGACAACAACTCCATCTCGATCGATGGCGCGACCAGCCTCTCGGTCTCCGACAACGAGGTCGAGCGCTTCCGCGCCTCCGGCTGGCACGTCCAGGAGATCGACGGCCACGACACCGACGCGATCCGTGAAGCCATCACCGCCGCTCGCGCTGTTACTGACAAGCCGTCAATGATCGCCTGCAGGACCATCATTGGCTTCGGCTTTCCAACCAAGGCCGGCACCCAGAAGGCCCATAGCGACGCCCCCGGTGAAGAGGAGATCGCCGGTGCGCGGAAGACCCTAGGCTGGAACTCGCCTCCCTTCGAAATTCCAGAGGAACTGCTGCGCGAGTGGCGCGAGATCGGCGCCAAAGGCCGCGCGGCCCGCATGGCCTGGGCCGAACGCGTAAAGGCCGCGCCGGAGCAGTTGCGCAAGGAGTTCGAGCGCCGGAACGACGGTGAGTTGCCGGCCGGCTGGAAGCAGGCGATCGCGGCGGCCCGCGCCGAGTTCATCGCTAGCGGCAAGGAACTGGCGACGCGGGCGGCCAGCGGCGCCGTGCTCGACCATCTTGCCGCCGCCATCCCGGAACTGTTGGGAGGTTCCGCCGATCTGACGCCCTCGAACAACACCAAGGCGAAGGGCATGATCGAGATCAAGCCCGGCGATTACAGCGGCACCTACATGCATTACGGCGTGCGTGAGCACGGCATGGCCGCGGCGATGAATGGCATCGCGCTGCACGGCGGCCTGATTCCCTACGGCGGCACCTTCCTTTGCTTCTCGGATTACTGCCGTCCAGCCATCCGCCTTGCGGCGCTCATGCAGGTCCGAACGATCTTCGTCATGACGCATGATTCGATCGGCCTCGGCGAGGATGGCCCGACACACCAACCGGTCGAGCATCTCGCGGCGCTGCGGGCCATCCCGCACCTCGCGGTCTTTCGCCCCGGCGATCCGGTGGAGACCGCCGAGTGCTGGGAGTTGATCCTCGACGCGCCGCGCCAGGCTGCCCTTATCGCCCTGTCCCGCCAGCCAATGCCGCTGTTGCGGCGCGAGCCAGGCAACGAGAACAAGTCGGCCAGAGGCGGCTATGTCCTGCTTGAGGCCGAGGGCGAGCGGAAGCTCACCATCCTGAGCACCGGCTCGGAACTGCATCTGGCGGTCGAGGCCCGGAACCTGCTCCAGAAGGACGGTATCCCGACGGCGGTGGTGTCGATGCCGTGCCGCCTGCTGTTCGAGAAGCAAGACGCCGCTTACAAGAAGGCCGTCCTTGGTACGAGCCGAGCGCGCGTGGCGGTCGAGGCCGCAGTCGAGATTGGTTGGGAGCGCTACATCGGCCTGGAGGGCCGCTTTGTCGGCATGCACGGCTTCGGCGCATCTGGTAAGATCGCTGACGTGTACAAGAAGTTTGACATCAACGCTGATGCCGTGGTGCGCGCCGCGCACGAAACACTGGCGGAGGTCGCCGCGCTCTGACATCGGCGCATGATGAAGACCCTGGCGCGGCGGTCCCTCTCGTGATCGCGGCCAGGGTCTACGTCCAGCGATTGCGCCTGGGCCGGAGCACGATGGCGACAGCGACTGAACCAAAACGGCGCGCCAACATTATCGCTACATGTCTCAAGCGATTGCCCTTCCGCCCGACCTGTCATCCTCCGCTCTGTCGCCCGATGTCCTGAAGGCCACCGCCAAGGCCGCAAAGCTGCGTTACGTCTCCGACCGATCGCGCGGCATCAGGCGCGAGCGCACCGGCGACGGCTTCGACTATTTCAGCCCCGACGGTGCGAAAATCGTGGACGAGGAAGAACTCGCACGGATACGCAAGCTGGCAATCCCGCCGGCCTACCAGGATGTTTGGATCTGCCCCTTCCCTAACGGACATCTTCAGGCTACCGGCCGTGATGCGCGCGGGCGCAAACAGTATCGTTATCATCAACGGTGGCGGGCGGTGCGCGACGAAGGCAAGTACGGCAAGATGCTCATCTTCGGAAAAGTGCTGCCGGCAATTCGCGCCCAGGTGGAACGCGACCTCGCGAAGCGTGGCCTGCCGCGGGAAAAGGTCATCGCTGCGATCGTGCGGCTGCTGGAGGGCACGCTGATCCGAGTGGGCAATGAAGAGTATGCCAAAACCAACAACAGCTTTGGGCTGACAACATTTCGAAATCGACATGTGAAGATTGACGGTGACAGCCGCATCCGGTTTGATTTCCGCGGCAAGAGCGGCACGGAACATCACATCGACCTGCGCGACCGCAGATTGGCGACGATCGTTCGGCGCTGCCAGGAGCTACCGGGACAGGAACTGTTCCAGTATCTCGACGACGAAGGGCAGCCGCATGCAATCGACTCAGATGATGTGAACGAGTACCTGCGCGATATCACCGGGGAGGAAATCACGGCGAAAGACTTTCGGACCTGGGCCGCGACGAACCTGGCGGCCCTGGCCTTGCAGCGCCTGGAGGCATTTGACTCCCAGGCCAAGGCGAAGAAAAACGTTCTGCAGGCGGTCGAAGCGGTCGCCAAGATGCTGGGCAACACGCCGGCAATATGCCGCAAATGCTACATCCACCCCAAGATTTTCAACGGCTATCTCGATGGAACGCTGCTTGAGACGCTCAAACAACGCTCGGACGAGAAGCTGGCTGATCCTGGTCATGGGCTGCGGGCGGAGGAAGCCGCGGTGGTAGGCTTTCTGTCGCATGAACTTGAGGACACCACCGGAACGAAAGTGATAACGACCGCAACGAGGTGACGACCTCTGGTCCGAGCGACGCTCGCGTCGAGCGGCATCAATTGTTCGGACCACGAGCAGACATGATCGAGTGCACATGCCGCGCGAGCGTGTCGAGGTCGAATGGTTTGCGGACCACCTCGCTGCCTGGGACGAGGGTCGTTCCGGAGTAGCCCGTGATGAACAATACCGGAAGGCCCGGCCGCTGCTGTCGCACGGCTTCGGCCAACTGGCGGCCATTCATGCCGTTCGGCAGCCCGACATCCGTCACCAGCAGGTCAAGCCGGCCCGCCTTATCCTGCACGTGCAGCGCGCTGAGGCCGTCTTCAGCTTCCAATACGTGATAACCAAGCTCGCGCAGATGTTCCGATGCGGGTCGGCGAACGTCTTCCTCGTCATCGACCAGCAACAAGGTCTGCCCAACTCGGGCATGCTGTGGGTCCGGCGGCAGTGCTAATTTATTTGACGCAGCGGCGCGATCATACCGAGGCAAGGTACAGCCGAACGGTGGTCCCCTGGTGCTGAACGCTCTCGATCTGGACGATCCCGCGCGACTGACGGACAAATCCATACACCTGGCTCAAACCGAGGCCGGTCCCCTGGCCGAGAGGCTTCGTCGTATAAAATGGCTCGAACACGCGCGCCATCACCTCCGGCGGCATACCCTCACCGGTGTCGGCGACCGAGATCTCCACAAAGTCCCCCGGCTCAGCTTCCTCTTCGCGGATAACGTCCACCGGCAGATGCGCGTCAGCCGTTCCGATCACCAGCCTGCCGCCTTCCGGCATCGCGTCGCGGGCGTTGATGCACAGGTTCAGCAAGGCGCTTTCCAGCTCATTCGGATCGCACAGCACGCCCCAGGCCCCGTCACGCACGTTGAGTTCGACACGGATACCAGGACCCATTGCGCGCCGGATCATCTCTGCCATGCCGGCGACCAAACCATCCGGATCAATTGGCCGCGGGTCGAGGCGTTGCCGCCGTGCAAATGCCAGCAGGCGGTGCGTCAATGCCCCCGCTCGCTGGACCGCCGATCTGGTGGCATCGAGAAAGCGCTGAGTATCCTCAAGGCGGTTCTCTCCGACACGGCGTCGCGCCAGTTCGACGCTTCCGGAGATGCCTTGCAGAATGTTGTTGAAGTCGTGTGCAATGCCGCCCGTGAGGCGGCCAATGGCTTCCATCTTCTGACCCTGTCGCAGCGCTTCCTCCGCATGCGCCCGCTCCGCCGCTTCGGCACGCAATGATTCCAGGGCGGTGGCAAGGTCGGCGGTGCGGACGGCTACCAGCCGCTCAAGCTCCTCGCGTCCCCGAGCCAGTACCTGGCGGGCCCGCACCTGATCGTCGATGTCGGTGTCGGTTCCCAGCCACTCAACGATATGATCCGCTTGATTGCGCACCGGGACGGCTCGCGCCTGGAACCATCTGTAGTCGCCGGCGGCAGCCTCGCGGATCCGGTACTCCGCGCTGTAGATGCCGGAGCGTTCAGCCTCGGCCCAGGCGGCCATCGCCGCCCCGCGGTCTTCAATGTGCACCGCATCCAGCCAGCCGAACCCGGCGCTCCGGTCGACGCTCAGCCCGCTATAGGCCACCCCTGCCGGGCTGCCCCACGTCCTCTCGCCATTGCTGCGGGAGCGCCAGACCAATTGCGGAATTCCCTCAGCCAGCGTGCGGAAGCGCTCCTCGCTCGCGCGCAGCAGCTCCGCCGTCAGGCGCTGTTCCGTATGGTCGCGCAGGATCTTGAGATAACCATGCACATCGCCATCGCGTAGCGGCGTCAACTGTCCCGAGGCCCAGAACGCTGATCCGTCCCGCTTCACGTGCCAGCGTTCGTCGGCGGCGCGCCCGGTGGACCTGGCCTTCCGCATCTCAGCTTCAGGCACGCTGGCCGCACGGTCTTCCGGAAGAAAGATCAACGCGCCGGATTGTCCGAGGACTTCCGCTTCCTCCCACCCCAGGACCGCGCGAGCACCGCGGCTCCAACCCGTGATTCGGCCATCCAGGTCAAGCGTGATGATTGCATAATCAGTGGCGCTTTCGACGATCGCGCGATAGCGGCCCTCGCTCTGCCGGAGCGAGGCGTGGGCCCGGTCAGACTTCGGCACCGACGCGAAACCGTTCCACGGCAGCCGCGATCAGATTGGCATAGCCACGTAAAAAATTGGTGTCGTCTTCGGTAAACTCCCGTGGATGGCAGCTGTCCACCTGAAGGATGCCGTAAGGCGGTTTCCCCTGCGGCCCGATGATGATTACATTGACCAGGGCCTTGACGCCGGCATCCTTGAGGAATTTCGGATAGTTGAACCGTTGCTCGTTATCGATGTCAGTTGAGATGGTGGGTTCGCCGGTCAACAGGGCATGACCTTCGGAGGAACCTTCTTCGGCCTTGACGGTGACCTTGCCGACTATACCAGGTTGCCACCCCACGCCGGCCCGTACCAGCAGTGTCACGCGGTCATCTTGCAGTTCCATCACCTTGGCGAGATCGCTGCCAAGCGCTTCTCGGGCGAGGCTGCAGGCTTGCTCAAGAATCTCGTCAAGGTCGCTCAACTTCAAGGCACGTTCGCCAAACTGGGCGAGAACATTCTGCTGGCGGAGCAACTCAGTTTCGCGGCCGTTCGCCACCCGGATGGCTCCTTTGGTCTGAGGACCACCATATACGCCCGAGCCGGCGGAACGGTTCGCAAGGTCGCTGCGCCGGCGAACTCCATCAGTCAATGCGTTTTGCATCTCGCCGAATTTTGATGACGAACGCCTTGCCGACTGGTCGCCGGGTTTCAAGCAAAGCAGGTCGATTTATCTGTGCTACTGCCTAAGTACGCGTGGTATACAACGTGCTGCCTCTCAGCCGGTCTTCGTAGGACAATCGCGGCACGTATTCTGAACTGTGCTTCCGACAAACTTCGATCGGCGGCGCTTCGGGTTGCCCTCGGTCAGCGGCGAGCGCACCAGTGATCCATCGAGATGCATGCTTCTTCCTCCTGTTCAACAACAACATCTTTTTCTTCATCCGTGGGAACCACTCCGCCTTGTCGCGGTTATCACGTGAGCGCAAGTAAAGGAGCAGCAGGCGGATGCCGAAGTGCCTTTTGTTGACCGGCGGCGCCGGCTTTATCGGGCGTCACCTTTGTGTGGAGCTACTGACGTATGGGCATCACGTCCGTATCCTCGACAACCTGTCGGAACAAGTGCACGGCAACGCCCCACTGTCCTTACCGCCCGACCTCGAACTGATCCGAGGCGATATTCGTGATCCCGACACCATGGCGGCCGCTCTCAAGGGCGTTGATGGCGTGATCCATCTTGCCGCCGAGGTCGGCGTGGGCCAAAGCATGTATGAGATCGCACGTTATGTCGGCGTCAACGATCTCGGCACGGCCGTGCTGCTGGAACAACTGATCCGCAATCCGGTCGAACGTCTCGTCGTGGCGTCATCCATGAGCGTCTACGGCGAAGGCCGATACACCACCGAGGACGGCACACCGGTTCGGTCCGTTCGCCGTGGCGTCGGGCGCAATGCCTCGGGCTGGGACCCGGTTCTGGCGGATGGCACCCGCCTGGTCCCGGTACCAACCGATGAGGAGAAGGAGCCCGATCTTGCCTCGATCTACGCCCTGACCAAGTACAGCCAGGAGCGAAGCTGTCTCATCATTGGCGCGAACTATGGAATAGAAACGGTAGCACTGCGCCTGTTCAACGTGTTCGGGCCAGGACAAGCGCTGTCCAATCCCTATACTGGCGTGCTGGCCAATTTCGGTGCGCGACTGCTGAACGGGCAGCCACCGCTGGTGTTCGAGGATGGCCGCCAGCATCGGGACTTTGTACATGTCGGCGACATTGCCCAGGCATTTCGCCTGGCGGTCAGCACCCCTGCCGCGGCGGGACAGATCTTCAACATCGGCAGCGGCCACGTCTACACGATCGAACAGGTCGCATGGATGTTGGCGGAGGCGATGGGGCAAGAGAATATCGGGCCACAGATCATGGACAAGGCGCGCGCCGGGGATGTGCGCCACTGCTTCGCCGACATCACCAAGGCACGCAACCTGCTGGGATACCGTCCTGCTGAGCGTCTGGAGACCGCGTTGCCGGCACTCGCCGATTGGATCAGGCGATCCACCGCCCAGGACCGCGGCGAGCATGCCAAACGGGAACTTGAAGCACACGGGCTGGTGGCATGACGGCGCCGCCTAGTTCCGCCCTAGAAGGTTCCGGGCAACCCGATTTCGGATTTGTCGAGTGGTTCCGCCCGGGTGAGCACGAGCGCGTCCTGCGCGCCGTCGAAGGCATGCGCGCCGTTGGTGCTTCATTCATCCGCACCCATCTCTCCTGGGCAACCTACCATACGCCGGAAGGCGAGGCCTGGTATGACTGGCTGATCCCCACCATCAGCCGCGACCTCGACCTTCTGCTGTGCGTCCACTACACGCCGCCGTCGCTCTCGCGTACCGGACGCTCCTCCGGCCCACCGCGGCGCCTCAAGGATTTCCCGGATTTTGTCGATCATGTGCTGACCCGCTTCGGCAGCCACTTCCGGCATATCGAGTTATGGAACGAGCCGAACAATCTGCTGGACTGGGACTGGCGCGAGGATCCGGACTGGCTGCAGTTCTGCGAAATGATCGGCGCCGCCGCCCACTGGACGCGTCATCGCGGGTGGCAGCCGGTCCTCGGCGGCCCCTGCCCGTTCGACCCCAACCTGCTGCACCTGTTCGGGCAACGCGGGCTGCTGGAAACCGTCTCCGCCGTCGGCTTCCACGCCTTCCCCGGCACCTGGGACAGTGAAGCCGGCGGCTGGCTCGGTTATCAAAGCCACCTCGAAACCATGCGAGAGGTACTTGATCGGTATAATCCGGCCGCTGAGATTTGGATCACCGAAGCCGGCTACTCCACGTGGCGGCACGATGAAGCAACTCAGGTCGAGCGTTTCCGCGAGGCCCGGGCCGCCGCGGCGGACCGCTTCTACTGGTACTGCTGGCAGGACATTCCGCGGTCTGTTCCTGTCCAGGAAGGGCTGTACTTCGATCCCAGACACTACCATTTGGGCGTAACGGACGCTGCCGGACGGCCGAAGATGCTACATCGCCAGTTGGCCAACGGCGGAGTGGAAGCCCCCCGGCGACCCGCGGCGATTACAGCTCCGAAGAAACGCGCCGCCCCGAAACTATTGGCTGCCCCGACAATCGTGCGTCAGACCAAGCCGTTGCTGATCTTCGGTGGCGCCGGCTTCGTCGGCTCCAACCTCGCTGACACCGTCATGAACGGTGGCGAAGACGTCATCGTGTTCGACAATCTCAGTCGCCCAGGCGTGGAGCGGAACCTCAACTGGCTGACTGCTCGCCATGGCAGCCGCCTACACACGTCGCTGGGGGACCTGCGCGATCCTGTCGCCGTCGAGGCGGCCGTGGCGGAAGCCGGCGGCGTGGTCCACCTCGCCGCGCAGGTCGCCGTGACGTCAAGCCTGACCGACCCGCTGGACGACTTCACAGTCAACGCCCAAGGCACGCTGACGATCTTGGAAGCCATCCGCCGCCTGACGCCCGAAACGCCGCTTGTGTTCGCGAGCACCAATAAGGTTTACGGCGCGCTGACCGATCTGCCGATGCGACAAGCGTCCGGCCGCTACGTCCCGGTCGATCCGCGTATCCGCGATCGCGGCATTGATGAAAACCGCTCGCTTTCGTTCTGCACGCCGTATGGCTGCTCGAAAGGTGCCGCCGACCAGTATGTCCTCGACTATGCCCATTCGTTCGGCCTGCGCGCCGCCGTCCTGCGCAAGAGCTGTATCTACGGGCCACGCCAATTCGGCACCGAAGACCAGGGGTGGGTGGCGCATTTCCTGATCCGCGCGCTGCGCGATGAGCCGATCACGATCTATGGCGACGGCCGACAGGTCCGCGACATCCTTCACGTCCACGACGCCGTGGCAGCCTATCGCACTGTCCTGAGGAACATCGACCGGCTCGCCGGGCAGGCATTCAACCTTGGCGGCGGCACCGCCAATTCGGTCAGCCTGCGCATGATGCTGGACGAAATCGCAACCCTGACCGGGCGGCCCCTGAACATCAGCTATGCGCAACAGCGTGTCGGTGACCAGGTATTTTTCGTTGCCGATACTGGACGCTTCGCTGCACAGGCGGGCTGGCACCCCACGATCCCTTGGCGCGAAGGGCTGCGTGACCTTGCCGACTGGCTGTGTGCGGACCTCGGTCTTCCCACCAGCAGATCAGGCCGCCTCAAGCAGCAGGTCATCGCATGAGGGTCGCACTTATCAACCCGCCCTGGCGCTTCGACGGCAGCATCTATTTCGGCTGCCGCGAACCGCATCTGCCGCTGGAGCTTGGCTACACCCAGGCCTTGCTGCGTCAGGATGGCCACGAGACGTTGCTGATCGATTGTAACCTGCAATCGCTTTCAACCGCCGCGGCCTGTGACGCTGTGGAAACCTTCGGTGCCGAGATGACCGCCGTCACCACGGCACCGAGCTATCTGTTCTGGCGCTGTGCTCCGCCCGAACTGCTGGTGCCACGCGATTTCCTGCGGACGCTTGGCCGCCGCGGCGGCAGCACCGTGGCCGTCGGCCCGCACGGCTCGGTCACGCCCGCCGCGACCCTGCGCAAGCTCGATGTGGACGCCGTCGTACGGGGGGAGTGCGAGCACATTGTAACCGCCCTCGCGAACGCCGATGACTGGTCCACCGTCCCATCAATCGCCATACGAGCGGAAGACACTATAAAAATCACCGGCGGCCCGGCTTCCCACGAGTTCGTCAACCTGCCGCCCCTGCGGTGGCCGGACGAATTGATTGCCCGGCACAGCCACCACCACCATCGCTTCGACAACCCGCAGATCGGGCTCGGCGCCGAGGTCGAGGCGTCGCGGGGCTGTCCCTACAATTGTAGCTTTTGCGCCAAGATAGATTTCCGCGACCAGTATCGCCGCCGTGACCTGTCGGTCCTGCTGTCGGAGATCGACCACCTGATCGCGCAGGGTGTCCGCTACCTGTACTTCATCGACGAGATTTTCCTGCCGCAACGTCCGTTGCTCGAGGCACTGGCCCAGCGGGACGTGGTGTTTGGGGTCCAGACCCGGATCGACCTGTGGAAGCCGGACCTGTTGCGCTTGCTTGGGGAAGCCGGCTGCGTCTCGATCGAGGCGGGCATCGAGAGCCTGACCGAAGAGGGCCGGGCGGCCCTAGCCAAGCGGTGCCGGCTGGGAACCGAGGAGCTCGCCAATCTGCTGATCGAGGCCCGCCGGCACGTGCCGTTTGTCCAGGGCAATCTGATCGGCGTCGATCAGGACGACCGCGGACTGGTTGAATACTGGCGCAAGCGCCTGATCGACAATGGCGTCTGGGCCAACGCGCCGGTGCCGATGTATCCATACCCAAGTTCGCCCAGTTACCGGGAATTGTGGGGTGAACCCGACGACCGGGCCTGGGAACGGGCGCACGACCACTACCTGCGCACATTCGAGGATTTCAGCGACATCCAGCACCAGCGTCCGCTGCCGTTGGCCGTTCTGGAGGAAGCTTGTTGCGCCGGGTGCTGATCACGCTGGATGCCGTGGGCGGGGTCTGGCGCTATGCGATCGACATCGCCCGCGGCCTGGAATCCCGCAGCGTGGAATGCTTGCTGGTCGGGTTCGGCCCGGAACCAAGCGCCGCGCAGCGCGTCGAATGCGGCGGTATCGAATTGGTCTGGACGCATGAGCCTCTGGACTGGACGGTTTCCGACGCCGCCGCGCTGGACCGAGGCACCAAGGTGCTGGCCGGCCTGGCGCGGGATTGGAATGCCGAGGTCATGCACCTGAACCTGCCCTCACAGGCTTGCAACCTGCCCGATGGATGCCCCGTGGTGGTCGCGTCACACTCGTGCGTTCCAACCTGGTGGCGCGCTGTTCAGGGGACCGACCTGCCGTCCGCTTGGGCGTGGCAGACCCAGCGTAACCAGGCCGGCTTCCACCGCGCCAGCGCTGCCGTCGTCGCCAGCAAAAGCCACGCCAACGCCCTGAACGCGGTCTACGACCAACTGCCGCCGCTGCACGTGATCCACAATGCCACCGCGGTCGAACCGGCGGACGAGCCAAAGGAACCAATGGTTCTGAGCGTCGGGCGGTGGTGGGACCCGGGCAAGAATGGCGCGGTCCTGGACGAAGCGGCCATGACCACACCCTGGCCTGTTATCCTGGCCGGCCCCTTGGATGGGCCCAACGGCCAGCACGCTGTCTTCCGCAACGCCCGCACGCCAGGCGCCTTGCCGCACGAGGACGTTCTGGCGCTGATGCGCGGATCGGCGATTTTCGCCGCGCCGTCGCGCTATGAGCCGTTTGGGCTTGCAGTGGTCGAAGCCGCCATCTCGGGCGCGGCCCTGGTGCTTGCCGATATTCCGACCTTTCGCGAACTCTGGAGCGACGCGGCCCTGTTCGTGTCACCCGACGACAGCCGCGGCTGGTCCCGCGCCTTGACCGCACTGGCGGAAGACACGGGCCTGCGCCTGCGGCTTGCCACCGTCGCCGGTGACCGGGCGCGCCAGTTCACCCTGGATCGGCAGACGGCGGCGCTCCATGCGCTATATTCCACCCTCGCGATCCCAGCCGTCGCGGCATGAAAATCGTCCTTTACGCCCACTCCGTCGTCTCCGACTGGAACAACGGAAACGCCCATTTCCTGCGCGGCATCCTGTCCGATCTGGAAAGACGCGGTCATCCGACATTGGTTCTGGAGCCGGAGGACGGGTGGAGCCGCACAAACCTGGTCGCGAGCCAAGGCTCTGCTCCGCTCGAACGCTTCGCGGCCTGCTTTCCGCACCTGCATATCTCCACCTACGGGCCCGGCTTCGACCATCAGGCGGCGCTCGACGGCGCCGACGTGGTGATCGTGCATGAATGGACACCGCCGGACCTTGTCGCTCGCATTGGCCGCCTGCGCCAGGATAATGGCCGCTTCGCGTTGCTGTTCCACGACACCCATCATCGCGGCGTGTCAGAATCAGCCTCCATCGAACAATTACCGCTATCGGACTACGACGCCGTCCTGACGTTCGGCGAAACCCTGCGCCACCGGTACGAAAGATTGGGCTGGGGCCGGCGTGTTTTTACCTGGCACGAGGCCGCCGACACCACTGTGTTCCGCCCGCTGCTTCCCAAAGGGCCGCAAAAGGATCTCGTCTGGATCGGCAATTGGGGCGATGGCGAACGCGCCCGGGAATTGCACGATTTCCTGATCGAGCCGGCCCGGCAGGCTGGTCTCGACGGCACCGTCCACGGCGTCCGCTACCCGCCTGAGGCGATCGACAGGCTGGCTGACACAGGCCTCGCCTACCGGGGCTGGCTTCCCAACACCGAAGCCCCTGCATCTTTTGCCGAACATCGGATGACCGTCCATGTCCCGCGCCGGCCATACGTGGAGGCGTTGCCGGGGATCCCAACAATCCGGGTGTTCGAGGCGTTGGCATGCGGCATCCCCCTGGTCAGCGCGCCTTGGCAAGACGAGGAAGGCCTGTTCCGGACGGGCGAAGACTTTCTGATGGCGCGCGACACCGCCGAGATGACGCGGCACCTCAACGCCATCCGGCATGACCAGGATCTCGCCCAGAGCCTTGTTGCCAGCGGCCTGCATCGAATCCGCGAACGCCACACCTGCGCGCATCGCGTCGACGAACTCCTGGCGATCATTGCCACGATAACGGCACCGGTTGGAGTGGCGGAATGAAGATCGCGATGTATGGGTCCAGCCTGCTGTCCTCCTACTGGAACGGTGCGGCCACCTACTACCGCGGCATTCTGCGGGCGCTGGCGCCACTCGGGCATGACATCACGTTCTTTGAACCTAACGCCTTCGACCGGCAGAGCCATCGTGACATCGACCCGCCGCCTTGGTGCCGTGTCGTTGTCTACCAAGCCACTGACGCCGGTGTCCGTCACGTCCTGGACCAGGCCAGGCTGGCCGACGTGGTCATCAAGGCCAGCGGGGTCGGCGTATTTGACGACGCGCTGCTGGAAGGTATCCTCACCCATGCCGCCTCCGGCGCCTTGCGCCTATTTTGGGACGTGGATGCGCCCGCGACGCTGGCGGAGATCGCCGGCAAGCCCGATCACCCGCTTCGCCGTGCCCTGCCCCACCTTGACCTGGTGCTGACCTACGGCGGCGGCGACCCCGTGGTGTCGGCGTATCGGGGGTTTGGCGCCCGCGACTGCGTGCCGGTCTACAATGCCCTGGATACCAGCACCCATCATCCGGTTCCGCCGGAGCAGCGCTTCGCCGCCGACCTGGCCTTCCTCGGCAATCGCCTGCCCGATCGTGAGCAACGGGTCGATGCGTTTTTCCTGCTCGCCGCCTCGCATTTTCCTCAGGGGCGCTTCCTGCTCGGTGGCTCGGGGTGGCACGACAAACCTTGCCCGCCCAACGTCGTGAAGCTTGGCCACGTCCCGACCGCCCAGCACAATGCCCTGAACGCCAGCGCCAGAGCGGTGCTGAATATCAGCCGCGACAGCATGGCATCGGTCGGCTTTTCCCCCGCGACCCGCGTGTTCGAAGCAGCGGGCGCCGGCGCTTGCCTGCTGACGGACCCCTGGGAGGGCATCGGATTGTTCCTGACGCCCGGCAAGGAGGTCCTGGTTGCACGCGACGGCATGGATGTGGCGGAGGCGGTTCGCTCACTGACCGCGGAGCGTGCCAGGGAAATCGGCCAGGCAGCGTTACGGCGCGTTCTCGCCGAACACACCTATGACCGCCGCGCCACGGCCCTGCATCGTCTTTTGACCAGCCTCAGGTCAAGCCGCGGAACGGAACGCGCCGCATGAACAGGGCAATGGTGAGTTGGTCTTCATCGGCCTCTCCCTCAGCTCGTCCTGGGGCAATGGTCACGCGACGACCTATCGTGCCCTGCTACGTGGTCTGGCGACCCTTGGCGAGCGAGTGCTGTTTCTGGAGCGGGACGTTCCCTGGTACGCCGAGAACCGTGACCTGCCTGACCCCGATTTCTGTGAGCTTGGTCTCTATGCGTCGGTCGAGGAACTGGCGCGGAAATTTGGGACGCGAATCGCCGGTGCGAGGGCGGTCATCGTCGGCTCCTACGTGCCGGACGGGACTGCCGTGCTCGACTTTATCCTGGATCGCGCGCGGGGGCTGATTGCGTTCTACGATATCGACACGCCGATTACTCTCGCTTCTCTGGACAAGGGCGCCGCGGACTATATCGCCGTCCGGCAGATCCCGCGTCTTGATTTATATTATTCGTTCACTGGCGGGCCGACACTTGGCCGCTTGGCGCACGATTTCGGGGCGCGGCGGCCGCTTGCGTTATACTGCGCCGTTGACGAGGCTCAGTGGCATCCCATGGCGATCGAACCGCGCTGGGACCTTGGTTATCTCGGCACATACAGCCCTGATCGCCAGCCGGCCCTTGATCGGCTGCTGCTGCAGCCCGCCCGTCGCCTGCCGGGGATGCGCTTCGTGGTCGCCGGGCCGCAGTATCCGGCCGAGATTGATTGGCCGGGGAATGTCGAGCGCCTGGAGCATGTCGCGCCAGCCGATCATGCGGCGTTCTATGCGGCGCAGCGGTTCACCCTGAACATTACCCGCGCTGCGATGATTGCCGCGGGCTGGTCGCCCAGTGTCCGCCTGTTCGAGGCTGCTTCATGCGGAACACCGATCATCAGTGACCGCTGGAACGGCCTGGACGAATTGTTGCCAGAGCACGAGGCGATCTTGATTGCCGATGAAACCGAGGATGTCGTGACGGCCTTGACCTCGATAGACGGTATGGGCCGAAGCGCGATCGCACATCGTGCCCGCACGATCGTCCTGTCGGAACACACAGGAACCGCCCGCGCGCGGCAGTTGCTCCGCGACATCACCCAGGACAGGGCAAGGCTTACGGACAGGGTGTTGCCTGGGGTGACGGAGTGGGCCGTTAGGAAATGAGGGCCGGTCGTCGCGGCTGATGGGCCGTCCGGCCTCGGCTCATTAGCGCCGCCTCCCGCACATCTGATATTTTGAGTGGCCCACTGACCTGACGGCCTGCGAGGCGGGTGGGCGACGACCTTATCGAAGGCGTCATTTATAGGCACCACGATACCGTTGTCGAACTGATTTCATACGTCGGCCTGTTAGCAGTTGAGCGTGACGGTCTCTACTTGATCCAGCGCGACCACACCATTCATTGAGGTCGCAGATGGGCCATGAACGTTGAGACGAACTCGCGGATCACGTTGCGCAACCTGGACAGCAATCTCA
Organism: uncultured Alphaproteobacteria bacterium; assembly: GCA_963792345.1. Lineage (GTDB taxonomy): Bacteria > Pseudomonadota > Alphaproteobacteria > Acetobacterales > Acetobacteraceae > Rhodopila. The sequence continues at coordinate 128,087 of CAWBVV010000004.1, read as the reverse complement.
ACCTTTGGCCTATTCTCGCGGTCGCCGCACACGAGGTTGCCGGTTGAAGCCACGATTTGGCAATCTGCCGCGGCGCAGATGGCGGATACAACCGACAAACCCGGCTGCACGCGCCTTGAGGCTTTGCGGCGGGAGAAGGTCCGGCGCCTAACAGACCAATCCGCACCGCCACGCGATGGAGTGGACATTTTGAAAGTCCGAAGCGGATTGGCAAAGATCGCGGAGGTGTTAATTCTGCGCTTCCTCTGGATCCGCACCCTTACTCTGGCGGGCGCGGGTGTGGAGTCCCGGCGTTGCGCCCCCGACGGTTAGCGGATCCGCGCTTATTGATGGCTTCTCCTTTCCAAATGCTCCTATAGCGTGCCCACCTCACAGGTCCGGCGACAGTGACCAATTGTTGATTTGGCAGGAAGCTACTTCCCTGATGCTGTGCGTCTAGCGGTGAGCGTCACCGTTCGTCGGGTGTTTCTTCAAAAACCTAATAAGTTAAACGCTTGTTAAGATGTCGATCGCGCTGCCCTTGAGGCAAACGGCCTGCGATTGTGATAGAACGGTGCAAGATCGGTTCAAATAGTGCGAGCAGCAGTGTATGATTCCGGACAGTCAGAGGGGATCGCAGCGCGCCTAGTATCAGATGACGAGCCTTTGCTTCGCTTATCTTGGAGACGGCTTCGATGGCGAACTAACGGCTCTATCTTTGTCGGGGACGATGGACACATCGTCCGTACGGCGGGGATTTTGGATTGCCCAACTGACAGCGTTGCCGTGGCCACGCCCCGCGCCAGTTGCGGCGATTATTGGGCATCGAGGTTTGGGAGCTGGAACAGCGTGTACAAAGCGTCAAAGCGCTCACTGGTGCAGGTGGTGGAATGTACTGAGCAAGCAGTATTCACCCCGCCACCCTTCAGCTTGTCTGACGAAGTGGAGGTTAATCTCGATGAGATGGCCGAAGTTGATTTCGTAGCGGCGGCCATCTCGCATGACGTGGTGGGCGAGTGGCTTTTGAGGCTGGCCAAAGGTAAATAAGATCCATTGCCTTTAATTAGCCTGATGATTTGATGATGGGATCGCGATGGCTTCGGACGTCAGCCACGATAGCTGCTGGGAACACGGTCTAGCCTAAAAGTGGGCTAAGGCTTTCTCAAAACAATTCTTGTGATCATAAATAGCGGATGGTGGGCATGCGTTTGAGAGTGGTGATGACGGTCGTGGCTTTTCTATCGGCGATAGCGATAGAAGACCCGAGCAAGGCGCAAAGTGCGGGCCAGTGGAGCAGCACAACCGCCCTACCTAATATCCCCATCTCTGCCGCGATCTTGCCGAATAATAGTATTCTCTCGTGGTCGTCTAACAATTTGACGACTTTTGAGTTGGATATCGGCTCTGGCAGAAGTCAGACCTACACGTCGCTTTATTCGTTACTCACCAATAAGGTAACGTCCACGATCGAGAGCGCGACCATGGCAGATATGTTCTGCTCCGGTATCGCCTTTCTCCCGGATGGGCGCCTGATGGTCGTTGGTGGCAGTAGCAGCAGCCACACTGAGCTGTACGACTATACGGCGCGCACGTGGAGCGCGGCCTCTCCCCTCGGCATCGCGCGCGGCTATAACAGTGCGGTCACCCTTTCGACGGGGAACATTTTTACAATTGGTGGGTCATGGAGCGGAAGCGGCTTACCCAAGGACGGGGAGCTATGGTCGCCGAGCACTGGCTGGGAGCCCACCGGGATTTCTGTCGATACAGTTCTGGCGAAAGACATTGGGGATGCGGCCCTGGGCTACGTGCTCTACGGCGACAACCACCCGTGGCTGTTCGCAATGCCGAACGGCACCGTTTTCCACGCTGGCCCCAGCCCACAGATGAATTGGTTCGATCCGGATAAAGGGACAGCCGTATCTGCCGGGACCCGCGGCGACGACGCCTATAGCGTCAACGGGATCGCGGGTAATGGCACAGCCCGGCAAGATTTTTAAAACTGGCGGAGCTCCAACCTATACCGGCTGGAGTGATCCGATCCCCGGCCCAGTCGATGCGACGAACTCGACTTACTTAATTGATGTTACGGCAGCTTATAAGGTACCGCGGGCCACGCCAGTGGTCAAAAATCTCACGCCGATCAACCACGCGCGGGCCTTCGCTAATGGGGTTGTCCTGCCGACCGGAGATGTGTTCATCGTTGGGGGACAATCCCGGCCTCGTATTTTCTACGATACCGACGCGGTGATGACGCCCGAAATTTGGAGCCCCGCGACCCAGCGCTCGATTGACGTGGTCGATCTGCCGACACCGCGGACCTATCATATGTACAGCTCTGCTATTGCCCGATGCGAGGGTCTTCGTTGGCGGGGGTGGGCAATGCGGCGATGATTGCCCGGCTAATCACAATGATTTTGAGATCTACTCCCCGCCCTATTTGTTCGACGCGAACGGCAAGCTAGCGCCACGACCGCTGATCACCAATGCACCGGCTCAAGTGATCCTTGGACAGAGCTTCAGGGTTACGGTCACTTCCGACACGTTCAACTTCGCCTTGGTTCGGATCGCTGCGACGACGCATACCGTCAACACCGATCAACGGCGCATACCGCTTCAGATCAGCGGAACGGAAGCCGGACCAGCCCCGCTGGTACCCACTGCGATCCCCTTAGTGACGGAGATCTTGATAATGCCCGAGGATCCTGGGATCGTCGTGCCTGGTTATTACATGCTGTTTGCCCTTAATGGAAATCTCGTACCCAGCATCGCAGCGATCCTGCATGTTAGTGCTCTCTAGATGATGGCAGCGATCCGCCTGGTGATAGCCCTGATCGTCGCCATCACTGGCGGATTGTTCTATGCCTTATCGCCTATGCTCATACTGTGGCTGGCTCCTCTCTGCGGCAATCCTACGACCACTCCACTCAAGCTTGGCCAGATGCTGATTACTGCCGACAATACCGTGATTTGTTCGAGTTTCGAGGCAATGATTAAATTGTCGGCGGCCAAGTCTATCGTTGATCTGCCACCATATGTTCTTGTGAAGAATGGTTGCTACCCGGCGCCGCGCGTGCTTGTAAGAGTGGCCGATGTGAAGGGCGATTTGCTGGCGCTGCAATTACCCCGGGCGACCGATCGGGTGCATAAGTGGTGGACAACGACTACGACGACGGGCGCCGACCACACTATGCGCTTGCCCACCTATCGATAGAATTTCTATTGGATGTTGATCGCTTTGTGCCCACCGATCTGCCACCTAAGAGGCGATCTGAACGTCATCGAAACGGGAGTTGGAGGGGTCACGGTTGGATGTGATTTCAGAAGTTGTCGAGACCAAATTTGGATGATACCCAGTGCGGGCGGTTCTAATTTTTCCTCTCGATAGACCGCGATGTTTCGAGCATTGGCGACTTCGCGCATACTGTCCATGTGACTGCATTTGCCGATCTGTTCGGTGCAGAACTTGGGACGCTGGCTACCGTCGTCTTCGGTCGGATGCCGGTCATACTAAAGCCAGTTGATGACCTCCTATAAAGAGGTGCCGAGATTACGAGCATTCTTCGAAGTTGGTCTTGTCCGAAACCGGTCAGATTCGGTCGCACGAACATATTCCCAGGATCCTGCCTTACGTCATGGATTCCAAAGTCGATAGACTGGACAGTCCGGATTATGCCAGTGGCTTTGTTCACCATCAGTCAACTTCGCTCCTCGTCGCGATGGTGACTTCCACACCCACGTTGAGGTTTGGATGAGTTGTGACCCTGGTATCGCTGGGCGCTGCTCCAAGGCTTGGAATCACGAATGGCGAATTGGACCCGAACTGGGACACGAAAGCGTTGCCTAGCTAGCATTGAGTGTAGATGAACGGTATGCGTCCGGTCAGCCGCGCCTGTTGGTGAATGACGATTTCTGGCAGGGCAACACCTTAAGATCAGCTTTAAGGTGGTGTTTAAAGTCATGGCGGACGGGGCGGTTGAGATCATCACGGGGCGTGAGCGTCGGCGTCGTTGGAGCGTCGAGGACAAGCTGAAGATTGTCTCTGAGACGCTTGAGCCCGGCGCCTCGGTCAACCAGGTCGCAGCTCGGCACGATGTCTATCCGGGCCTGCTGTTCACCTGGCGACGACAGATGCGCGGCGGCAAACTGGCGCTGCAACGCAAGCCGTTGTTCTTTCCCGTGCAAACGCATGACGCCGGTCTTTCGGCGGTGCCTGCACGAATGGAGCGAGCCAGCAGCGCGGCGCGTCAAATCGAGATCGAACTCAAGAATGGCAGCCGGGTGCGTGTCGAGGAAGGCGTCAGCCTGACGGCCCTGCGGCGGGTACTTGCGGCGCTGCGCGAATGATCACGCCGGCGGCCGGCGTTAGGATCTGGCTGGCTGCGGGACTGACCGACATGCGCCGTGGCTTCGATGGACTTGCGGCCCTGGTGCAGCAGCACCTCGGGCAAGATCCATTCAGCGGCCACCTGTTCGTATTCCGCGGCAAGCGCGGTCACCTGCTGAAGATCCTGTTCTGGGACGGCCAGGGGCTGGTGCTCTACGCCAAGCGCCTGGAGCGCGGTCGGTTCGTCTGGCCCCAGGCAAAGGACGGCGTGGTGTCACTGACGCCGGCGCAGTTGTCGATGCTGACCGAAGGCATCGACTGGCGGATGCCCGCGCGCACCTGGCAGCCGGAGGTGGCCGGCTAACATCTTTGTTTACCGGCCGGTTTTTCTTTGGAGCGACGCGAACTCGGCGGGCGAATCTCGGGCTATGCCTGATACCGCATCCGAGCTGCCCACCGACGTCGCCGCCTTGCAAGCGATGGTGCTGGCGCAGAAGGCGGAACTGGCGACAGCGCGCTCCGGTCTGATCGAGCAGCGCTTCGAGATCGAGGCGCTCAAGGCGCGGCTGTCGAAGTTGCTGCGGCTGACGTTCGGGCGCTCGTCGGAGAAGTTACGGGTGCAGGTCGAGCAACTGGAACTGGCGCTGGCCGACATCGATGAATTGCTCGCCGAGACCGGTGCGGCGGACGTGGCGGCGACAGAACAAACCGCTACGCAGGATCGCAAGCCGGTCCGCCGGCCGCTGCCGGAGACACTGCCACGCGATGTCATCGAACATGCCGCGCCGTGTCACGACCAGACCGGCGCCTGCCTGGCCTGCGGCGGTACACTGTGGCCTCTAGGTGAGGACGTGACCGAGATCCTCGACTATGTCCCCGGCACCTTCCGCGTCATCCGCCACGTGCGCCCAAAGCTGTCCTGCCGGAGCTGTGAGACAATTACCCAGGCGCCGTCACCCAGCCTGCCGGTTCGCCGTGGCCGGGCCGGTGCGGGACTGCTGGCGCATGTGATGGTGGCGAAATACTGCGACCATTTGCCGTTGCACCGTCAGGCGGAGATCTATGCGCGCGAGGACATCGACCTCAGTCGTTCGACGCTGGCCGACATGGTCGGGCAGACCGCGCGGCTGGTCCGTCCGCTGATCGATGCCCTGGCGCGCCATGTGATGAGCGGTCAACGGGTGCACGCCGACGATACCGTGGTGCCGGTGCTGGAACCCGGGCTGGGTCGCACCCGGACGGCGCGGCTATGGACCTATGTGCGTGACGATCGGCCATTTGCCGGTGCCGATCCGCCGGCGGTGCTCTACCGTTACTCACCGGATCGCAAGGGCGAGCATCCACGCGCCCATCTGCGCGATTTTCGCGGCATCCTGCAGGCCGATGGCTATGCCGGCTACGCCGGACTGTATGGCAACAGGATTGTCGAGGCCGCTTGCATGGCGCACGCGCGGCGCAAATTCTTCGATGTGCACGAGACGACAAAATCCCCGCTCGCGCGGGAGGCACTGGACCGCATCGCCGCGCTCTATCGGATCGAGGCAACGATCCGCGGCTGTCCACCCGAGCAGCGCCTGCGCGTCAGGACCGAGCGGACTGCGCCGTTGATGGCGGAGCTGAAGGTATGGCTGGAAGCGACCCGCCGACGGGTCTCCGGACGCAGCACTCTGGCCGCCGCGATCCGCTACACGCTGGCACGCTGGGAGGCGCTGACGTTGATCCTGCGTGATGGCTGCGCCTGCATCGACAACTCAGCCGCTGAGCGCGCCATGCGCCCGATTGCCCTCGGGCGCCGCAATTGGACCTTCGCCGGATCCGATGCCGGCGGTGAGCGCGCCGCGGCAATCTACAGCCTGATCGAGACCGCCAAGCTGCACGGCTGCGATCCCGAAGCGTATCTACGCCGCGTCATCGAGCAGATCGCCAACCATCCCGTCAATCGCGTCCACGAATTGCTGCCCTGGAACCTCCACAACCTTCGGCAGCGGCTCGATCAGCGCATCGCTGCCTGACCGACACGGTCAATCAACGTATCCGCGGCTGAGGCCGGACGCTTACGATGAACGGATGAACGCGAGCGGTTAGCACGATCGCGTGCGCAACGGGAATGGTCTTGATGAATTGCTCAAGACTGCAACGGAGGTGTCATTAAATCATGGCAGTCACGCCGCGTTGAGGCGGCCGGAACGTCCGAGGCTTCGCGCGTGATCGGTCTCTGCGGACGCGGAGAATCGCGAGTGGGCAATCCGCCGGCCGTGACAGCGGACACCAATCGCCTGTATGCGCTTGGTGCTGATCTTGGCGGTGGATGGCCTCGGCATCGCCTCCATTTGAAGAAATTTCTGAGAGGTCTGAAGAAAACCCTCCGGCCAACGTAAGCGATTGAGTCATTGGTGGGCGCACAAGGACTCGAACCTTGGGCCCGCTGATTAAGAGTCAGCTGCTCTACCAACTGAGCTATGCGCCCGCACCAACGACGAAGCGGGTTCTATCAGCCTCCCCCTGCAATGCAACCCCTTATCGGGGCAACGTAATCAAGCGCCGGACAGAATTGCGTCAGCCATCTTTTCGGCGGTCATCAGCACGGGAAAGTTGGTATTCGCGCAGGGAACCACCGGGAAAACCGAGGCATCGACCACCCGCAGCCCCTCCACTCCCCGGACACGGCCGGCCGGATCGGTCACTGCCATGGGATCATCGTTGGCCCCCATGCGGCATGTACATGATGCATGCCAAACGCCAACGGCGGCCTTTCGCACGAATGCCTCCAACTTCTCATCGTTGGTCAGCACGTCCTGCAGCGTCACCCCCTCCATCACCAGGGTCTCAATCAGATATTTTCGCAGTGCCGCCGGCCCATCCAGAGCCCTGGCCAGCACATCGGTGATCAACTTGTTCTTGCGGCTGTGCAGCCCAACCTGGCGGACCTTGTCGCTGTAACTGGCGGGGAACGGGTTGTCAGTCACGCTCTGCATGACCGGGGTCAGGTGCATGGCGCCGAACCGCCGGACGCCGTCCATCATACGCTCCAGATCACGTTGGTCTGACAGCAAATTGAAATCTACCGCAGGTTCATCCGACCAATCCGCCGACCGCAGCCGCACCGATCCGTTCTCTGAGTAGGTCTTGTACACGGTCACAATGAACGATCCGATCTGTTCGCCGACGGCGTGCCAGGACGTCTTGTTGGTGACGACGGTGAACATATCCCCAGGCGGGATGCCCGGCAGGTTCGACGAATAGCGCAGCGCGGTATAGATGTGCCGCCGGGAATAGTCATGAATGATCCGCGCGTGCGGCTTGAGGAAGGCCGCGACCGCTACCGCCGGATGGTCCTGCAATCTTTGGCCCACCCCAGGCAGTGCGGCGCGCACTTCGATCCCGTGTTCCCGCAAATGGGCACCGGGGCCGATTCCGGCGCGCATCAGGTGAGCGGGGGAGTGAATCGCGCCACAGGACAGGATGATCTCGTGGCCACGGAACTCCTGTGGCCTACCCGCGACGACAGCCTTGACCCCAACGCAGCGCTGGCCGTCAAAGATCAGGCCACTGACCTGCGTGTCAGTGGAAATCGTCAGGTTTTCGCGCATCCTCGTGCCGGGATCGAGGTAGCCGATCGCGGCGGACACCCGGCGCTCATAGGCGTTGGAGATGGTGATCGGGAAATAGCCATCCTCCCACGCCGCATTCTGGTCCTGGATGAACTTCCAGCCCGCCTGCTCGAACGCCTTCCCCACCGCCTTGGCGTGTTCGGGCCATAGGTCGGGGAAGATCCGCCGAACCGGGATGCGGCCTTCCTTGCCGTGCCAGGGACCCTCGAAGTCCATGTCCCGCTCCACCTTCTTGAAGTAGGGCAGCACGCTGTTCCAATCCCACCCGGTGGCGCCGGCGGAGGCCCACTCATCGTAATCGGTAGGTGCTCCGCGGTTCGCAAGCTGGCCGTTGATCGACGACCCGCCGCCGAGTATCCGCGCCTGCTCATACGTCCGCAGCGGCGGCGCCTTCTCATCCGGATTATTGTGGGAGATCACCTCCGTGGTGACCTTGAGCTTGTTCCAGGTGTAATTCGGGTTGAGGTAGGCGGTGCCGGGATACGAATCCAGAACCGCTGCCGGCACCTTGCCGTGTGGCGTATCCTGCCCGGCCTCAAGCACCAGCACCTTGTTCTGGCTGCGGGCCGAGAGCCGGTTCGCCAGGACAGAACCCGCCGATCCACCCCCCACGATAATAGTGTCGAACATCATGGACGGCACGGCGTTCCTCCTGGCTTGATTCGTTGCCAAAGGATCGCCCTGATCACCCAGGGATGGCAAGTGGACCGCCGGTAGCAAGCCTTGCCGCGGCGATCCTATTCAGCCGCGCCGACGACCACACAGACGTTCTGTCCGCCGAACCCGAAGGAGTTGGAGATGGCATGCTTAACCACAGCCGGGCGCGCCAGATTCGGCACGCAGTCCACCGGTAGCAACGGGTCCGGGATATCGTAGTTGATCGTCGGCGGCAGCAGGCTGTTGCGGATCGACAGCACAGAAAAAATTGCTTCGATCGCGCCCGCCGCGGTCAGGCTGTGACCGATCATGGACTTGTTTGATGATATCGGGATCGACCCGGCCCGCTGTCCAAAAACAGCCGTAACACCGACCCACTCCATCTTGTCATTTTCGGGTGTGCCTGTGCCATGGGCATTGATGTAATCGACCATGTCCGGCTTCAGCCCGGCATCCTCGAGGGCGTTCCGCATGCAGGCAATGATCGGCTTGCCGTCGGGCGAGGACCGTGTTCGATGAAACCCGTCCGCCACCTCGCCGCACCCCTCGATCAAGCCAAGCACGGCGGCGCCACGCGCCCTGGCACCAGCCAGACTTTCCAGCACCAGCGCACCGGCGCCCTCGGCCATCACGAAGCCTTCGCGGTCCTTGCTGAACGGACGCGAGGCTGATGAAGGCGGTTCGTTCCGGGTAGATAACGCCGAAAGCAGGGAAAACCGGACGAGGCTTTCAGGATTGACCGAGGCATCAGTTCCCACCACCAGGGCGGCATCGGTCTCACCGCGGCGGATCGCCTCGACACCAAGTTGAATTGCCGTCCCGCCAGATGCACAGGCGGTGGACGTCGCCACGGGAGAGCCCTTGGTCCCGAACTGGTCGGCCAGGGCCTCGCCCACCGAGCCGAACAGGAACCGCCTATAATACGGCTCGAAACCGCCCTTCCCGGCGGCCCGGATCAGATCGTCGTAGGTTACATTGTCGTTCGCGCCGGATGCGGCGGCAAGCGCGAACCGCAGTGTCCACTCGATCTCTACCGGCGGCAGCGCCAGGAACAACGGTCCGGGGAAATCGCCAGCCCGGCCGATGCCTGCTTCCGCCACTGCTTCCTTGACGACCAGTTCCGCCAGACGCTGCGATAAGGCGGGGGCTGATTGCTCCGATATCGGCACAAAATCCACCGTGCCGGCAATCGTCGTGCGCAAGCCATCAACCGGAAACCGGGTGATGCGGCGGATTCCCGAGACGCCGTTGGTGATGGCCTTCCAGTTATCCGCCTGCCCCTGTCCGAGCGAGGTTATGACGCCCATGCCGGTGACCGCGACGATCGGACGGCCTAGATGATCGGTATCCTTGGACATCGCACTCTCCCTCAGGCGGCCGTGACCAAGGCGAGCGCCTCGCCGCGCCAATGTCCCCACGAGGTCACCAGGGCCTGCCTCAACGGGCCCGTCATCGCTTGTTCAGCCTGTTCGAGAGGCGGGAACAGGGTTCCGCGCCGCACGGCCATGGCCGCGAGTGCGAGACTGGCCGGGAACGAAGGCTCCATCGAATGACCGACGGCGTTCGCGGTCGCGCGCACCGGAAGTTTCGTCTCCGCCAGGAAGATCTGTTCCTCCGATGTTGCTGGGCCGGCACCGGACGCCCCGGATATCACCGCCGCCGCCGAGGGCTCCAGGTGCGGCGCCATTGAGCCAAGCTGTGCCCTGGCATTGGCTGTCGCTTCACCCTGCATGCGGCGGCATCGGCCGGTGCGGATCGCCGCGATATGAGCATAAGGTATTGCTCCCCGTGCCGCCGCATGGGCTCGGGCCTCAATGACCAGGAAGCAGCCGACCGAACCCAGGATCATCCCGCCGCCGGATGCCTGACGAGCCCAAACGGGATCGAAAGGAGCCTGCCGAAGCAGACCGGCGGCCATCGAGTAGTGCAGGAATATGTCGGAGCGCTGTGCGTTGTATGATCCGCCAACGAGCATGATGTCACCTTGCCCAGCGGCAATTCTGGCGCAGGCGATACGAACGGCATCGGCACCGCTGGCTTCCTCGCCCATAAAGGTACGGGAAGATCCGATAACGCCGTGCACAATCGAGATGTTGCCCGCCAGGAGATTGGACAACTGTGCTAGAAACAGGGTCGGCCGTAGATCGCCCAGCAGATGCTCGTTCAGATAGGCGCCAGGATCCACGGCGTTCTTGTAGCCCGACAGGATCGCCGCATCGACGGCATAGTCGCGCTCCCCGCCGCCGGCCGCGACGATCATTCCCATGCGCGACAGCACTTCGGTGTTGCCCTTGACCCCTGCGGAGTCCAACGCCAAACCAGCAGAAAACACGCCCATGCGCTGCCAGGTTTCCATCTGCCGTTGATCGCCGCGCTTGGGGATCTGGGCGTCGAGGTCCAGTTGTGCCAGAGGATGCACGGCGAAGGGCGCAAAGCTGGTGGAATCCACCACGGGTGAGAACTGGTTCAGCGCCCCCCAGTGGGCGTCCACCCCCGAACCGAGACAGGAGACGATGCCAATACCAGTGATCAACGCATCGCGCCCACTGGACATCAGGCTTGTCCTCGTGATGCGCCATCTGGCACCCCGGAAGCCAGGGGTACGGCGTCGGGCGAAGTGGCGTCGGACGACATGAGAGTGGGTTCCAGACCGATGCGATGCGCGGTCTGCAGCATCGCCGCCTTCAGCGTCTCATTCGGGAACGGCACGACGCCATATCTGATTTCTGCCTCGGTCACCTTCTTTCCATCCACCAGGATGCTCGCCTTGAGCACGGCGTAGCCGGAACCCTGGTGCAAGGAGTTCGCCACCACGTTCAGCGCCTGCCCCGGCATTACGAACGCCCGCATCTTGGCCTTCTCGACCTGCATCAGGAACGGCATCCTCAAACAGCGCTCTGTGGCCAGTATCAGCCAGCCTCCGGTTTGCGCCATCGTCTCGATCAGCAGAACACCTGGCATGATCGGATAGCCGGGAAAGTGTCCCTCGAACACCGGAGATTGCTCCGGCACCGTGCAGGCCGTAACGATCCGGCCGCCGGCCACATCGAGTTCGGTGATCCGATCGATCATCTGGAAATACTCCAGGCGCATCAGCTCACCGTCTCATTTGCGAGAGATCCATTCAGGCCGCCTTGGCGGCTACCAGTTTGTCAATGTTGGCGCAGAGATTTTTCAGCACGAAATACTCGTCGGTGGTCACCTTCCCGGAATTAACCTCCTGGGTCCACTGTTCCAGAGGCATCTTTATACTGAACGCCTTATCGATGGCGAACGCGACATCCAGGAAGTCCAGACTGTCGATGCCGAGATCATTGATGGCATGGCTTTCCGGCGTAATCTTCTCCGGCTCAATATCGCAGGTGTCGGAGATGATCCCCGCCACAGTCTCATACGTCGATGCCATGCCCTAGCCCCTGAGAAAGTCGCGCGGCACTAACATTGTCGTCTCCGAGGTGCAAGAGTTAGAAAATCCCATGGACCCATCGGGCTTTGCAGCAAGCAGAAGCCTCCCACCGGCGAATAGTGACGGTGGTGGCAAGCCGCTTCCGGAACAGGCCGATTCGCGGCACTCGAGTGAGGGTATTGAACTGCCCACGTCGAGATCGACGCGAATGGGCGCTATTCCGTCTTGATCGTAAGGGTGTCCGCCTCGATCCGTGTTCCGCCGATGTGTGAAAACAGACTGTCGAGATCACCTGCGAGTTGATCCGGAATGCGTCCGGCCGACGCACCGAGCAGCGCATGCGGTAGTTCGGGGGTGATGTCGCGATCGGCCAGCCAGCAGCGGACCTGGTCCAGCACTGGCGCCGCCGTCAGCCCGACCGGCTGCCTGCGTCCGGGTATCGTCAGCGCCATGGAGCCTCGCAACTGCGCGCCATCCACCGCTCCGGCTGGAAAGATCGGGGTAGCACTGCCGTCCTTACGGGCGGCCACGCAATACAGATAGCCATCGGTATCGGCCATGACCGTCAGTGCAACGGGCTCGCCCGGATGATAGACGGGCTTTCGCCCACGATCGCTTGTTATCCATAGCTCGGGCCGGGAGTTGGACCGGTTGATACGGTGCAGTTCGTTGTCGAATTGATCATGACACCCGAGGATGATCCCGCTCGCGACCTTGGCCGGCAGGCTGGCGCCGGGTGCGGGCATGGTGCGGAACGTGACGGTCGCACGTGCCGCGCCGTCGGTGGCGATTTCGAACTGGGTGCCATCCTCTATCGGGACGTCGGCTGGCCACTCGACCCGGGTTGCGCCTGATGGCCAGCCCAGCGTCCGGCTGCTGCCCTTGCGCCTGACAGCGTAAGTGCGGGCGTCGCCCGCCGGACGTGATATCCAAACCGATGTGGCCGGCTCGACGCAGTAGGTGCCGGAGTGTCCCGGATCGACCTGCACGTCTTCGATGGGCGCTCCTGACCGCGCGATCCCCGTGGAGCGGGTGCCACCGATCATCGTTGCATCCACGCCGTGCATGCGGAATAGGTCAGCGAGCACGGCGACGCTGCCCTCGCCTGCCTTGGCTTGCTGTTGGTTCAGCGTGCCCTCGAACGGTCCACCGAGGCGCAACATCTCGCCGGACTGGAACAGCAAGGTCGCGCTGGCACCATCCGGTATACTGAGCCGGTCGCTGGATGACACGACCATTCCGGGCACATAACCCGGTACCGTCGAGGCAAGCAGCACGGCATCCTCGGCGAATGCCCGGCCGAACATGAGTGAAACAGTGGCCACGGCTGCAAGTAATGCGGCGCGACCTATCAGGCTCGAGCGACGTGACATGTTTACAAATCCTTTTCCGCCGTCGCCTAATCTAGTCGCTGGCGTGGCGGGCGCATGTGAAGCAGTTCACAGACGGCTATTCACGGCGGCGATAACATGGTGTTTCATTGATCAGACTTGACACAGGACGCGCAATATAACCGGCGGCCCGAAGATGAGGAAAGACATGTACTCTGGCGCCACTACCGGGGGGAACGGAAATGAAGCAGACTAGCCTACTCGTGCCGATGCTAGTCATCTGGGCACTATTGGGGGGTGTTGCCGCGGCCGACCCCAAGCCAATGCCGGCGGACGCGAAAGTCTACATTATCTGGCCGGCGGACGGACAGGTCATCCCTGGCGGCAAGTTCTGGGTCCGCATGGGGCTGAGCGGCGGGGGCGTGGCACCCGCCGGAATCGACAAGGCGAATACCGGGCACCATCACCTGTTGGTCGATGTCGACCTGCCACCGCTGGATGAGGAAATTCCGAACGACAAGAACCATTTGCACTTTGGCCTGGGGCAGACCGAGGCGCATCTGGAGCTGCCACCTGGTCGTCATACCCTGCAGATGCTCTTCGCGGATGATAGTCATCTTCCGCACAACCCACCGCTTTATTCCAAGAAAATCACCATAATCGTGCCGCCATGACAGGTTGCCCGCTAAGGAGCGTTCCATGCGTCAATCAAAGAATGTGACAATTCTGGCAGGTATGGCCGCTGCCGTCCTGATCGCGGCGCCGGTTTATGGGCAGCCATCCGCTGGCAAGCCGCCCGCACAAGAACCAGCCGGGTCCGCATCCGAGTTCAAGCGAACGCCGGCGCCGGCTGGGGCCTATTGCTACATCGGCTGGCCCAATGACGGGCAGGTCCTGCGAACAACCCACATCAAGGTCTGGTTCGGTACAAGAGGCTTTGGGGTGGCACCCGCTGGGACCAACAAGGCAAATACCGGCCATCATCATCTGCTGATCGATACGCCGCTGCCGCCGATGGATCAGCCGATTCCGAACGACAAGAACCATCTGCACTTCGGCCTTGGCCAGACAGAAACATTCATCGACCTGCCGCCCGGCACCCACACTCTCCAACTGCTGATGGGCGACGCCGACCACGTTCCGCACGACCCTCCGGTCATGTCGAAAAAGATCACCATCCGCGTGGTGCGGCCGTCAGACGGTGCGGTTGCCGAGGCACGCTAAGGTCCAGGCGCTGAAAACATAGAGGGGGCCAGTCCGCCGGTTCTGACCCTCTCTTGCGGCGGGCCGGCGCCGCGAGGCACTACTCCAGGTCGCGCGCCACGCGGAAACCGTTCACGAGGTACCGCACCGGCGCGTCGTAGTTGCCCCTGTAGGTGACGGTGATCTCATCGCGCCCGGCACGGAAGGATCCACCGCGTAGCACGCGCTTGTCGCAGGACTTGGCTTCGCGCGCCGTAGCCTCGGCCGGCGCCCCGCGATAGTTCGGGAACCAGCAGTCCGCGGTCCACTGCGCCACCCCGCCGAGCATATCATAGAGGCCGAACGGGTTGGGCGACAGGGCATCGACTGGCAGCGGGCCATAGCTGTCCTGCGCTCCACCACAATCGCTGCAGTTCGCCAGCGACATACCGATGTGGTCGCCCCACCAGTAGCGTGTGGTCGTTCCGCCCCGAGCCGCATATTCCCATTCCGCCTCACTCGGCAGACGGTATGGGTGGCCGGACGAGATGGACAGCCATGCCATATACTGACCGATGTCTTCCCAACTTACGTTGTGAACAGGGGTCCGGTCGTCGGCAACGCGCATCCGTGGCACGAAGCTGCACCCTTTCGCGGCAACGCACGCCTTCCATTCCTGGACGGTGACGGGCGCCTGACCGATCGCGAAGGAGCGAACTTCCACCCGGTGCGCCGGCATCGACTCGGGCTCGCGCGCGCCCAGGCCCATCATGTACGTGCCAGCCGGGATGCGCACCATCCGAGGACAGCTTGGACAATCCTGAAAAGTGTTCGCGTCGCTGATCCGTCCCCGCGAAGGACTGGATGGAACAGCGATCAGCGGGCCGTTGGACGCGGTCACCACCGCCCCCGCCGGCACTGCGGCGCCGACGTTTTTCTGGAAGGGCACAACTGCGGGTACCTCCGTCGGCGGCGCGATCCGAGGTTGCGTCGTCGCGATCGCGGAGCCTTTCTCTGGCAGCCTTGGCGAGGGTGCCGCGGACGGCGAGCCAGAAGGTGCCTTGGCGGGGTCGGTCTTCGCGACCGCCGCGTTGGCGGGTCCATCGGTAAGCTCCTTGCGTCGCCGTTTAGCCTCATCGGCGAAGGACGACGTGGGAAACAGCCGCAGGAATGCGGTGAACTCGCGCGGGTCGGTGCTGTCTTTCAGGGTTTCCCAGAGCGTGGCGGCTGACGAGGATTCTGCGGTGCTTATCGTCGACCCGACCACAATGTCGGTTGATCCATCGACCACGCCGCCATGGCCATTGTCGACGCTGTAACGCAGGCTGCCGGCAGGACCGGTGAATCCTGCCTCTGGCCAGAACGTCAGCTTGGATAGCTCCTGCGGGGTCACATGATCGCCGGGATGGAGCACGGTGGCGCCATTGCGGACCGTGCCACGAGGCAAGGCCATGATCGTTACCGTCAGCGGATCGCCGTCCGGACTGACCGGAACAGGAATGCCCAACATCTGCTGCGCGACTTCCACGCGGCCGGGCGCGCCCAGGACTGGCGCATGATGCGACGACCGAACCGTGATCGGCAGGCTCGCGGTGATGCTGCCACCGCGACCATCCTCGACAAGAATATCCAACGACCCTGCAGGCCCGATCGACTTCCCATCCGGCTTGAATGTGGCTGTTTTGAAGCGGTCGGTTGAGACCACCGTGTTCAGGACAACCGGCCGCCCGTCGATCCGCACCTCGCCGAACCGAGGCAAGCCGATGATGCGTATGCTCAGCGGGTCCTGATCGGGATCAACCGGCTGAGGCATCCCGAGCGGCGTGGGGCCCGCGACCTCGGTCAGTTCCAGTGGCGTTATGGCGGCGATTTCCGGCGGCCGGTTCGGCGGGCGCGGATAGAAGTAAAACGGGTCGGCGCCCAGCGAGCTGAAAACATAAGGCTCCTGGCGATTGTTGGTGGCGCGCAGCACTGTGTCGCGAACGCTGCGGAAGAACAGACTGAGTTCCAGCCCCGGTATCTGAAAATGCGCCAACAAGGCCGCGGCGAACGGACTATGTTCTGATCCGTCCTCGGCAATCTGGTCAGCCTTGGCCGCCATGACCACCATGGCATTACGCGGAACATTATCCACGCGTGCCAGACCCGGTGTTGTCGCAACCGCACGACCAACGATGGTCATTGAACGCGCAACCCGGTCGATGAACGGGTTGTTCCGACAACTGTCCAGCAGCACGATCCCGATATGCGTCGCCTGCGAGACCTCGCCCAACAAGCGGTCCAGCGGCATCGCCTCGTACAGCAGATCTCGCTCCCGCTCGAGTTTCGCATCGGCTGGAATCAGATAATTTTCACGATCGACCTGGACGCCATGGCCGGCGTAGTAGACTACGGCTACGTCAGCCTTGGCGGCACGAATGCCGAACTCCCGCACGCCGCTGTTCAAGGCTCTGAAGTCCGCGTCATAAAGCTCTGTTACATCGAACTTGAGACGGCGGAGGCTGTCACCGATGGCGCGTGCGTCGTTGACCGGATTGGTCAGGTGCGGGGCGTTCTGGTATCCGCCGATACCGATGACCAAGGCGATTCGCCGCTCCCCGTCCTGAGCCGCGATCGTCACGTGGGGCAGCAACACGATCGCCGTGGCCAGCACCAGGCAGGTCAGCCGGCCGGCGATCTCCGCCATGCGTCCGAGGGTCATCGGGTCACCTCCACACCCAGCCTTGCGTCATCCACTCGCGCGCCAGGAATCTCACGGAAGCGCGTTGCAACCTCATCCAGTCCATTGACCGGCAGCGGCTCGAGATCCTGCGCCTTCAGCTTATCGGGGAGCCTTAGCCCAATTTCACGATCGGCACCAAGACAGGCCACGGCCTCGTTGACACCGGGTTTGTCGAACCGGATCGCGAATGACTTCGCCCCCGCCGGAGGTATCTCCGTCTGGACCCCGGCGTGCAGAAGCGGGTCGGGCTGGAAGCGGTTGGGAAAGATGCGGGAAACGGTGCCGGTGGAGTCCTGGTAGAAGCAATAGACGTAGGCGTCGTTGGTGGGCTGCACCGAAAGAACCATCGTTTCGCCGACGTGGTAGGTCGGCCGGGGGCCGCGCGGCGTGCTCATCGTCAGCCGCGGCGGTTCCGGCGACGGGACCGGAGCGGTCGCTGCGACAGACGGGCTGACTGGTGGCGGTGTCACGCGAGACGCGGCATTTTGCGCCTGGGCGGCTGGCGCCTGAGCCACCGGCTTATCGGACGGGACGCGAGCATCGTACGCGAGCATCCGGTAATACAGATCGAAGTCGATGCGGCCATTGGGGATAAGGTCGTTGTCCGCCTGGTAGCGTGAGATTGCGTCAGACATCCCAGCACTCGGTTCACCGCCCTGGCTTCGCAAGTAACCCGTTCGGACCAAGGCAGCGCTCACGAAGCGGTCACGCTCCGCCTCGCCCATCAAGTCGAACCAGCTGCGCGCCTCCGTGCGGAAGTTGGCATTGGTCGATTCGATGCTCAGGCACTTCCAGTACGGCACACGGGTCAGCTTGCCGAGGACCTCGATCGTCGACAGTTCGATCGAGATTGCGTACCGCCTGGTGGAAGCCCTCCGACTTGTCGAGCGACACGCTGAGCGACAGTCCGGCCTTGCCGATCAGCCCACCGACGTCGGCGCCTTTGCCGGACTGCACCACGGCAATCGAGTTGCTGGCCGAAATGCCCGGCAAGATCTGGCGGGTGATCAGCTTGCCGACGTTGAGATCGATCGAGACGACCGACACGATCTGGTTGCCGTTGATCGCCAAGTCCATGAAAGGGATGGACACGCCAGCGCTGGCTGACGACTGTAGGACGTTGCTGTCCAGCTGTGTGATCGCACCGCGAACGTAGTAGTTGGGTGCGACGAAATCCTCGTGCAGCCCGACCAGCTCGGATAGGACCTGTACGTCGGTCTGGGTAGGATCGTAGTCGACGAAATCGGAACGCGTTGCTTTTGGCCGACATGCGGGACACCGCGGTGATAAACATCTCCTTGGTGCCGGCGGCGATAAGCCCGGTCGCATCCGGAATCCCCGCGGTGGTGATGTAAATGTCCTGCTTGCCCTGGGCGAGGAACGTGTCGTCCATGCAGCGCAGCGCCTCGTTGAAATTGCCGATGTTACGAACGGCGGCGGTCTGCGGTTGCGCCACGTCATACGCCGCCTGCGGGCCGCGACTGGCAGGCGGCAAGAAGTGTAAGCAGCGCGGTCGTCAGCGCCATGCGTGCCCGCTTCTTCCGACGTTTGAGCTGGTCCGTCATTTTCCACGATCCTGCAACGAGAATACTCGGGACGGCCTCGCGACACCGCGTTAAGGCACCGTTATTCGGCGGCGCCGGGATCTCAGCGACGCAACATGCGGCCATCGCGATAAATCTTCGGTGGCAGGGGTTGCGGATTGAGCGTGACCGTGTCGCCGGGACGAGGCGCGCCTGAGATGCCGCAATTCGCGCAAGGCCAGTTCGGCACCTTGGAATTCACAGACATGACCGCTGCTCCCCCTACCCGGGGCGCCGCCTGAATCCCACTGACGGACATCAAAGCCCCGAAAGCCAACACACTGACGCCCAGTAATAGTTTCGACATTGCCATCCCCACTGTCAAGACCGACTTCGATGGCAATAGGATGGCTTAAGGTGCGTCATCATAGCGTTATCTACTTAACACCATCCTGCCGTATGCCCGCGGTTTCGGATTTTTTCGCTCACATTTACTTGTACATCGGCACTTGTCGCGCCGCTGCATCTGGCCGGCTCAGTCGCTTATGGCCAACCTGAACGTCAAAAGGGGGATCGATAGGTGCCATGGCAAATGTTTCGGTGAACCGGGAGGACATCCTCGCCGGCCATTTCCTGCTGCGGCACCTGCGTCCGGAGGAGCTTTCGACGCCTCGCGGCGCGCGCCATTCCGGTGCGTCATCGGCCGCAGGCCACGATTTTCCAGAAAGGGCGATCCGGGCGGCAGCATGATGGCGGTGGTGCGCGGGCGGGTGAAGATCTGCATCTATTCGGCCGACGGCAAAGAACTCGTGCTCAACATCATCGACCGCGGCGGCATGTTCGGCGAGATCGCGCTGCTCGACGGGCAGCCTCGATCCGCCGACGCGGTCGCGATCGAGGATACCGAGTTGCTGGTGCTGGACCGTAACCGCCTGATGCCGTTCCTGACCGCCAACCCGGAAATCGCCACGCGGATGATCGTGGTGCTTTGCCAACGCCTGCGCCAGACCAGTGAGGCGCTGGAGGACGCGTTGCTGCGCGACGCGCCGTCGCGGGTCGCGCGGGGGCTGCTGCGCCTGGCCGCAACATTCGGAAAGCAGGAGCCTGCCGGCCTGCGGCTCGACATCAAGTTGTCGCAGCAGCAGATCGGCAACCTGATCGGTATTTCGCGCGAAAGCATCAACAAGTATATCGTCGAATGGACCCGCGCCGGATATCCTGTCGGTCAACGATGGCTTTATAACGATCCATCGACCGGGAGACGCTGGAGAACCTGTCGGAAGCGGAGCTTTAAGCCCAGGATCGACGGGCGGATCAGACGCCGTGCGGCACTTTGCCTGCCGCGCGGCGGCGGAATCGATCCGATATGCCGCCATCGTTGACGTGCCGGCCGCGCAGCATGAACGTCGCCGATACAAATGCCCGGGAACCGCGCCGCCCAGCCGTGACCATGTCGGTTCGCCGACCACGATGGTGCAGTAGCGCGGACCGGGTTCGGCATAGTCCTTGCCGAGTTGCTCCAGCCGAGCACCCGACATTGGCCGTGTCACCCAGCAGGCAGAACTCCATTCGCGCGCCGGTTCCCAGGCTGCCGGCGACCATTGGGCCGGTGTGCAGGCCGACGCGCAGACCGCCGACCGGCAGGCCTGGCGCTGCCCAGTCGTCGTTCAGCGTCTTCCATCGCCTGTTCCATCGCCAAGGCGCACCGCGCCGCGTTGTTCGCGTCCGTGGCGATCCCGGCCTCGTCGCGTCGCGGAATGGGCACGCCGAACACCGCCAGGATGCCGTCGCCGATAAACCGCAGCAGCACGCCATCATGCGCCATGATCATCCCGGCCATCGTGTCGATGTAGCGGTCCAGCCAGGCGATCAGCGGTTCCGGGGCCAATCCTTCGCAGATGCGTGGTGAAGCCGGCGACGTCGGCATACAGCACGGTCGCGGTCAGTTCCTGCTGGCGTCGGGCCGGCCGCCCGACATGAACAGGTCGCGCTCCTTCATGATCTGGTCGACCACCGGCTCGCTGACGAAGCGGGAGAACAGGGCACGCAGCGCACGCCGGTCGCGGCGGTCGGCCAGACCTCGCCAAGCGCGCGCGCCGCCGCCCGCCATCGACAGTGCCACGATCGGTCCCGATCGACCGGGAACAGCATGCCGGTGAACGCATAGGCGGTCAGTGCGGCGGCAATAAACCCGAAGCCGACCATCGCCATCGCCAGCGACCGCGAATCGAGCCGGCCCAAACAGACACCCAAGCGCAACGCCAATGCAGGCCAGACGCGGCACGGTTGCCGCGATCTCCTGGCCACGGCACCACCGGCGCCGGCACCGCGCGCCGATCGAGCAACTGCGACACGACCTGCGCGTGGATATCCACGCCGAAGCTTGGCGGCCCAAAGGCCGAGGCAAGCGTGCGGTGCTCGTCGCTGCCGGCGATCAGGCTGCCGATCAGCGCGACCTTCCCCTTCAGCCAGCCCGGCGGCAGCAGCGCGATCGCTTCCGCCGGATAGGTTGGCACGTCGGGCCCGGCGTGCACCCCACGAGGTCTGCGCCGCCACTCGATCGGAAACGGCCGCGCAGGCGACCGGCACACCCAGAGCCGCCGCGATCGCCGCGGGAAAGCTTGGCATGACCGGTGGACGGATGCATCGGCACATGGTCGCGCACCACATCGTCGAACCGGTCGCGCGCCAGGTTGGCGTCGCCGGTGCGCACGCCGTCGAGGAAGTCGGCCAGGAAGCGCCGCTGGCGCAGCCGGCATCATCGTGTCGGGCGCGACCGAAATCGCCACCACCGGAATGTCCGTCCGGATCAGCGCCCGGCGCAGCGCCGCATCCTTCGGCCGGTTCGGTCGGCCGGTCGAGCACGACGTCCAGCCCGACCGCCGCGACGCCGCTGCGCGCCAGGGCATCGATCACCGAAGCCAGGAAAGCTCGATCGATTGGCGACCGATAAGGAAATGCCGAAAGCGTCTCCTCGCGTGATCCCCACCACGATGACATCCGAAGCCGACGGACGCTGCGGTCCCAGAAAATGGAACGCCACAGCCTCCACCAGGCGTTCGGCCGGCGGCAAGCGGCGACGGCGGCTGCGTCAGAAGCATCGCGGCGGCAGTCGAGAAGATCACAATGAGCGCGATCCAGGCCGCCGCCCTTGAGGCGCTTTGCAAGCATCACTTCCGTCACCTGCAGCCGCGCCGCACTCTCGCCTCCCGCAGACCGCAACACGTCGTGCTACGGGAAGTAAGCTGCCCCGCGCTGAGGCATCGTGCCGCATCGACCGTGGAACGCTGCGACCAGGACGCAGCCGATCAGTCTCGGTAACGCGTCGATGATCTTGCCAGGAACCAGTTGGCGGAAGGACGAACGGAGCCGAACAGTCCTGGCTGCGACCAGCTAGCGCACCGCACAAACCACGGCCGCGAGTGAACCAGGACCGGGTCGTGCAACCAGGGACTTGGACCAGAGCCACGAGCTGGCGCCGACCAGTGGTCTCCGACGCCAACGCGCCGATCAGGCTGTAGGGAACCTGTGGCGGGGGTGGCCGGCTTCAGGCGGAGCCACCCTCCTCGACCGCCGGGTTGGAGGGGGCGCGCCTCGCCGTGCGGACCACCTTCGCCACCGCCTGGTCAACCATCCCCCGGCAAGCGACAAGAACCAGTGCGGCGACGATTGTGCGCGGGATCCTCGGGCGCATGGCTCACCCGACCCGCACGAACTGCACGCGCCGGTTGGCCGGGTCATAGGGGTCTTGGGTCAACGGCTCCGCCATACCCTTGCCGATCAGCATCAGGCGGGACGGTTCGACGCCCATCTTGACCAGGTATTCGCCAACTGACAGGGCCCGGCGCTCCGACAACGACACGTTGTAATCGGCGGATCCGACCGCGTCAGTATGCCCCTCGACGCGCACCTTGATATCGGCGGAACTTCCTTCATCACCTCGGCGACGACGTCGATCATGCCGTGCGCTGATCCGGCAGCACCGCCGAATTGAAGGCGAAATTGATGCGGAAGCCCACGGCAGCCGGTTTCGCCTGGTCACCCTCGATCGCCTGGCCGGCTGGTGTGACGCGGCCACGCTGGCAGCGACTCGCTGGACCGGCTGTCGGATCCGCGACGTCCGCAGGTGGCAGGAGGCAGCGCGGCGCGGCACCGGCGTACCGTGGTGCCGGCATGACGGACGTTGCACACTTGGGCGTCGGTCGCCGCCGCGCCAATGTCAGGGCCGCTGGATCACGATCGACCGGCTGGCACCAGGCTGCGATTCCGGGACCATGATGCTGCGAAGCTGTTCGATCGACGGCGCGTCATCGAACATCTGCACCGTCTGCGCCGATGCCGCCGAGCCGCTCAGCATCAATGCGATCCGGAGGCCGCGAAAGCAATCCGGCTGAAATGACGACGATGAAGTGGCGCATGACGAAGTTCCTTTGCTGTTCTGATGGACGCCGGGTGGCGCCGCTGAAGGCAAACTGACGCTTTGCTGGCTCGACGGGCTGTTGAGCAGTTCACTCTTCGTCTAGCAGACTGTCGGTCACACAGCGTTCGGCTCACGTATGCTGAGACGACGATCATGGTCTAAAGACCGAACAACAGCCGCAGCCGCGCCAGCAGATCGTCGCGTGTGGGCATCAACGTCTGCTCCGGCGCCTGCAGAGTGTGTCGTTGCGCGCCTGATGCTCGGCCATGACGGCGGCGAGGCCCTCGGCTATCTCTGGCCGCCTCTTCACGATCGGATCAAGATCCTCGCGATGGATTTCGTAAACCACCGAATCGAGTGCGGCGGTCACGGTCGCGGTGCGTCGCTGACCGGTCAGCAGCGAGACCTCGCCGAAAACCTCGCCAGGCGCGAGACGGTCCCGGATTGGCGCCATATCGCCGCGGACCGATTCGACGTCCAGAATCCCCTCGCCGATAACATACAGAAACTCGCCGCTATCACCTTGGCGCACGATCATCTGGCCCGCATCCGTCCTCGCGCATTCGCATCTTGGTCGCGAGTTGCGCCCGTTCTGCTGCATCAAACGCCGCGAAATAGATCAACCCGGGCCAGCAGGGCTTCCGCGGCAGATCGCCACGGGACCGGGATCGGGCCGTTCAGGCCGGTCTGCTGTATCGTCTGGCCGGCGCAATGCAGCGCATGCAGCGACACGCGATGGCCACAGTGTCGCGGCAGGCCGCTTCCCGGCCAAAATCGGGAACGCGAAATCGGACGAGATAGATCGCCGCGCCGTCACCGTACTCCGCCAGCAGGACATCGGGCGCCAGGCCGCGGATTTGCCGGCCCGCGATCCAACGCACCGGACAACAGTATCCGTTTCGCCCGCCCGACCGGCAACGGTCGCGTCCAGCGGCACCCGCAACGCGGTGCGGTAGTCACGCTCGCCGTCGCCGTAGTTGATCAGCCGCTGGCCGGCGACCAGTCCGTTCGGCACGATGATGACAAATCCGTTCCGGTCGATCAGCCGAGTGGTCCGCCAGGTAATTTCGGATACCTTGCCAGAGTTGCCTTGCGTCGTTTCGATCCAGTCACCAATTCGATACGGATGATCAACGCCAAGGGCGATGCCGGAGAACACGTCGCTGATAACGTTTCTCAAGGCGAACCCGATTACCGCGATCACCACACTCGACACGGTGATCAGGCCGGTGGCGGGCTGATCGAACACCAACAGCAGGATCGTCATCGCCGCCGCGGCGAACAAGCGCCGCGCTCAGCAGATCCGTCAGCAGCCGCGGATACGGAACGCCGCCGCGCGAAACCAAGGCCACACGTCGCAGCAGCGCATCGACCGAAGCGTGCCGCCAGCCACGCCAGGGCCAGCCACATCCAGATGCCGCTCGCGTGACGCAGAACAAGGCGCACCTGCCGTCCTGGCTGACAGATGAAGCCAAGCGCTGATCAACGGCGCCGCGGCGAACAAGCAGCAAGCCGATTGCAGCGAGCACGGCAGGACCGGCCAGCAACCGCCGCGATGCATCGCTCATCCGCGCTCCTTTCTCCTCGGACCTCGGGCGATGTCATGCGCTACGACATTTTTCCAGCGGCCGACGATCGCTCGGAGCTCGATCACGCTTCGTTTACCACGCGCTTGCAAAATTACTCGCCGGTGTTGGCTGCTCCACAGCGGCCGAGCGGTCCGGGCACGTAGGTTTCCGCTCGTCGATCACCGACACCCGGAACAGCAACCTCCGGACCAACACACTGAAGGAAACCACACCATGCGCTCAATTCTTCTCTCCGGCTTCGCTGTCCTTCGCCGCCATCGCCGCGAGCTCCATCTCCCCCGCCAGCGCCCAGACGACCGGTGGAATCGTCGATCACCCATGGCGGCGGCAACACGAACGTCGCCAATGGCGCTTTCAGCCAGGCCGACCAGTCCGCGACCACCCTTGGCGGGATCGCCGTATGGCCATGGCGGCGCCATCACCAACGGCGGCAACAACCGCAACATGGCATCCGGCGCGCTACAGCTTTGCCGGTCAGGACACCACCACGGTCGGCGGCACCGCTTATGGCCGCGGCACGGGTGATCACCAACGGCGGCCACAACGACAACTTGGCGCGTGGCTTCGGCAGCAGCGCGACGCAATCCACCCTGACGATGGGCGGGACCGCTTATGGCCACGGCCGGTCGGTCACCAATGGCGGCTACAACTCCAACCTGGCAGCGCGGCGCGTTCTCCTCGGCCGATCAGCAGGTCGTCACCCTCGGCGGCACCGCGGGACGCCATGGCCTGAACGTCGTCGACGGCGGCAAGAACAAGAACGCCGCTCTGGGCTTCGGTTCCTCCGCTTCGCAGCAGGTGTTCACCGGCGCGTCAGTAAACCCGGTCGGTCACGCCAGAACTTCACCCAGACCCGGTCCCGCGGGAGCGCGGGGCCGGGTTCGCCCTTGCAACCGACCACCAAAGGAGTGAGACCAATGCTACGAGCATCTTTGGCCATCCTCGCCCTGCTCGCCGCGCTTCCCAGCCGCGGCACAAGAGCGCGGTGGCGTGCATATGCGCGATCCCACCGCGGTGCTGGACCAGATCGACGCCAACCGCGGCTGCCCGATGTCCGCGACCAGCGTGACCGTCGGCCTGAACAAGACGACCGGGACCGGATCGTCGGCCCAGCAGCAGCTTGCGCACATCGGCGGCGGTGGACCGGCCGGCTGTCACCCGCTGGTGAGCACGCAGGTGGTCGCCGGGGCCAACCTGGCACTGGGTCGCGGCTCGTCCGCCGGCCAGTCGATCACCGCGCAGGGGCCGCGTGGCGTCGCTCGCAACAACGACTTACACTCGTGGCTACAACTATCGGCTATGGCGCCTGGTCCAACGCCAACCAGCGTATCCTCAACCAGACCGGCCGATAGGAGGCTTCCATGTCCCGCTGTCCGCGCACGACATTTCTGGCTGCTTTATCGATCCTCTGGTGCGGCGTCTCGGCATCCGCCGAGACGACTGCGCTGCCAGTCGGTGAACGGCAATCTCAACTGCGCCGGTTCCGGTGGCGTGAGCTGCCAGACCGTCGATGGCAAGAAAGTCTGCGTCAGCGGCAATGGCGGCGTTGTCCAGTCTTTCGGCAGCGGCAGTCCATCCGCCGATGACACCGCCATCGGCGACGAACGGTCCTCCGACGAAGGGATGGGCGGCGCACCGTCCGATCCAGCGATGCGGCAGCGCTTTGAACGCATCGATCCACGCGGCCGGGGACTGCTGATCCAACGCGAGGGCACCAAGCTGCACCTGCGCTCCGACTGGCTTTCGATCGACCGCGACTAGACCGCATTACCGACAGAGGGGAACTTCATCATGATGAACCGGGCATTGACTGCTGCTGTTGCACTCCTGGCATCCGCCTTGCCGGCGATGGCGCAAGATGCAGGCGGCGTGCGCCTTGCTCCAGGTCTCAACGGTGGCCCGGTCGGCCTGGCTCGGCCATTGCCTTTCACCCAGACGTTCATCACCGCACGTGACGTGCAGAATGGCATGACGCCTGCTGATCATCAGGCCAAGAATCAAAGCATGATCACGCGTCTGCGGGGCGACGCAGGCTTCCTGGGCGGCTTCTCTATGGGAACGCCACTCGCTCCCAGCCGCCAGATCCAGATGGGATCGGAGGAAGGGAGCGGTGGTTATGACCATCAGCGCCGGGGCGGGCGTGGCCATCGGCAACCAATCATCATCAACAACGAGGGGCCGCTCGCGGTCACCGTCGGCAACGGCAACGTAGTTCAGCAGCAATCGGCGTTCGGGACAGGGCCGATAGCCCAACAGCAAGTTGCGACGACGCCGAGCGGCGTTTCGCACAACGGAGGATCGCTCAATCTCGTGTCCGGTTCAGGCAACATTATCCAGCGGGCGCCGGGCGGAAATTGATCCCCCTGGCTACTCGGCGCTTTTCACCACCTCGGCCAAATCATCCGGCCGTATCCATCGCGAAAAGGCTTGCTGGATGTCAGCGGCCGTGATCGTCAGGTAGCGCACCGCCGCGCGCTGTGCCGCATCGATCGGCAGCCCCAGTTCCGTCAGCCGCAGATATTCGCCGGCAATACCGCGCACGCTCGCACGTTGCATCGGAAGGCGACGCAACAACTCAGCCTTCGCGCGTGTCAGCTCAGAGTTACTGACTGGGGTGATCTGCATGTCCTTCAGGTTGCGCAATATCAGATGCGCGGGCCTTCTCCACATTCGCCGGGTCCGCCCCGAACGATACGCTGTAGTCGGCGCGCGAGCGCGACCAGTCCATCGGGCTGCCCACGGAATATACATACCCCGACCGAACACGCAGATCCTGATACAGGCGCGACGAAAAGCCGCTTCCCAGGATGACGTTGCCGAGCAGCAAAGCGTATACGGTCCGGACTGGCAACAGGCACCGACATCGTCTCGGCCAGGATGACCCTATCCTGCACCGCACTGACGTCGGCAACCCGTGCACCCGAAGACGGGCTGGGCCGCACCGGGGGCAGA
Source organism: uncultured Alphaproteobacteria bacterium (assembly GCA_963792345.1). Lineage (GTDB taxonomy): Bacteria > Pseudomonadota > Alphaproteobacteria > Acetobacterales > Acetobacteraceae > Rhodopila. The sequence continues at coordinate 100,391 of CAWBVV010000004.1, read as the reverse complement.
TCGATCAACGGGGTCGTGCCGTTTGCCTGCCATCCACCAAAGGTTGCGTCCACGACGCGGCTTGCTTGCTCCGGCGTCACATCCCCGACGATGACGATGGTGGTGAGATCAGGACGGATCGTGGCATCGTAGTAGGCCCGCACGTCCTCCGGCCGCAGCGCCATCAACGTCTCGGGGTCGCCTGGCGCAGTGTCGGATCGTCCGTCCGGCACGATCGCCCGCCTCAGCGCCAAGCGAACCTGATAATTCGGGCGTCCGCATTTGCCCGGCGACGCTCTGGGCGAGTTGCCCACGGACGATGGAAAACGAAGCGGACGGGAACGCCGGGTGCAGCTGGTTTTCCGCCAGCAGCCGCATGCCGGTTTCAAACGCCGGCGTCAGCACTCTCAGCGAAAAGCTCGGGCCGGCGTCCGATCTGCGCCGCGATGGCATCGACCGCCTCGCGAAACGCGAGCCGATCATGCGAATTCGTGCCATAATCGAACAGGCCCCCATCAGCGAAGCGATACCCTCCTTGCCTTCGGGCTCCTGCAACGGCTGGCGCCTGGCGCATACGGCCGAACACCGAGACGGTATGGGTGACGTGTTCGGGCTGGACGATCAGCCGCAACCCGTTCGGCAGAATGCTGACGTCGGGCGGATCGCCCTGGGTCCGGCACATGTGGCGTCGCCAGCGCGGCGGCCGCCCAGGCGGGTAAGGTAACCGGATGGTCGGGCGGCCCGCCAAAGGATTCCGCACCGCCGAAGCCAGACCCTGCAACTGGCTTGCCGGCCGCGCGCGGTGTCAGAATTGCGGTCACCGCATGCTCCGGGTCAAGCATTTGGCGCGCGAGGCGATTGACGTCCTCAACCGTGACCGCCTCGTACGCACGTGCCGACATCGTCAGGCGACTCAGCGCCCTGCGAACGCGAGCGCGTGCGACCAGATCCTGGCCAGACCGCTGATGCTGTTGCCGTGAAACGCCAGTTGCGCCAGTTCCTGCCGCTTGGCGGCGGCGACCAGTTCGGCTGGAACCCCGTTCTTGACCGCATCCTCCAGCATCGCCGCGCGTCGCGGCCAGCAAAGGCGCGGGATCATCCCCGGCAGGAAACGCCGCCATCGCCAGGCCGAAGCCGACATCCGGCTTGGCATGGTAGGAGAACCGCGCCATGCAGCGCCTTGCCCGCCGGAACCAGCCCGTATAGCGCGCCGCGCTCGCTGCCCAGCACGTCGCCGAGGACGTCGGCGGCGGCAAAGTCCGCCTGCGCCAGACCCGGCATGCGATAGGCAAAGCGCCATCAGCCCAACCGGGAAATTGGTCTCCAAAGTCAACGTCTTGGCTGCACCGGGCCCGGCTCGATCGCGGCATGCGCAGGCACATCGCGCCGTGGAATGCCGCCAAACGCCGCCTGCACCTGCGCCAGCGCCTGCTCCGGCCGGACGTCGCCGGCGATGACCAGGATCGCGTTGTTCGGGCGCATACCACGTCTCGTAGAACCGCCGCAGCAACGCGGCGTCCGTCTTGTCGAACGACGGGCGGTCGCCCAGTGCGTCGTGCTGGTAGGGCGTATTCTCGAACAGGATCGCCTGCGCCTGCGCCATGAAATTGTAGAACGGGCTGGACAGGTCGCGCGGACACCTCCTGCTCGATCGCGCCGCGCTCCTTGTCCCAGTCCGCCTGGTTGAGCGACAGCCCGCGCATGCGCAGCGCCTCGATCCGCAGCGCGATGTCCAGATTATCCGCCGGCACGGTGTAGATATACTGCGTAACGGTCTCGGTCGTGCAGCGCGTTGTAGCTGCCGCCCAGCAGTGCCCCGAGTTCGGCGAGCTGGTCCCTGTCCAGCCCGTCGCTGCCGCGGAACATCATGTGCTCCAGCGCGTGCGCGGTGCCGGGAAAACCCTCCGGCGCGTCGTTCGACCCGGCGAGGTAGTTCAACTCGGTCGTCACCACGGGGGCGAGCCGGTCCGGAACCACCACGACCCGCAGGCCGTTGGGCAGCGTGGCGCGCAGCACCGCATCCGCCGGCTTGCCGCGGTTCGACCGCACGCGCGGTCACCGATACGCTCATCAGCGCCCAGGATCAGGGAAGCGCCCAGCCAATCATGCGCGGCTTCAAGGATGTTCTCCCCGGATGGTGATTCGCGCCGAGGGTAGGCATCATGGGGGCCGCGAAGCAACGAGATTGGGAGCCGAGTCATATGCGCGTCTCTGGTGCTCCTGGCCGTCTGCCTGCTGTTTGCGACCGGCGCGGTGGCGCAGTCCCGTCTGGATGATATCGCCGGACGCGGCAGCCTGCGGGTTGGGCTGACCGGCGACTATCGCCCGTTCTCGCTGCGCGACAAGGACACCGGCGTCTATAGTGGGCTGGACGTGGACATGGCCAACAACCTCGCCGACCGCGCTGGGTGTCCGGCTGGAGATTGTGCCGACGACATGGGCTACCTTGCTAGCCCGACCTCGGAAGCCAGGAAATTCGATATCGGCATGGGCGGCATTTCGATCACGCTGCCGCGGCAGCGCGTGGCGTTCTTCTCGCTACCCGGTCATGCGCGTCGGCAAGGCGGCGATCGCCCGGTGCGCTGATCGGGATCGGTTTGCCAGCCTGCCCGAGATCGACCGGCCAGGCGTGAAGGTGCTGGTCAATCCGGGCGGCACGAATGAGCGATTCGACCGGGCCAACCTGCACCAGGCGGAGATTGTTTCATTTCGCTGATAACACGCGGATCTTCGATGCCCTGGCCGCCGGCCAGGGCGACGTGATGATCACAGACGCGGTGGAGACGAAGTTGCAGCAGAAACTTCATCCGGGATCTCTGCGCCATTCATCCCGATCAACCGTTCGACTTTGGCGAACTCGGTTATCTTTTGCCGCGTGATATCGTGTTCAAGCAGTTCGTGGACCAGTGGTTGCATATCACGATCGAGGGCGGGACATGGCCGCGGCTGGTTGCAAAATATCTTGGGCGCCGTGACTGGCACAAGACGCTGAGTTCGCCGCGAAGAGGGCTCAGTGCTTCTCGTCGCTCCAGGGCGGTGGCCCGAGGTCCAGGTGCTTCTCCGGCACCGCGGCGCCGGAAGCGGCACCAACCCCGCCGCCGATCAACGCGCCGACCACCACCCCAACAGGGCCGCCTATAAGCCGATCACAGCGCCGGTTCCCGCCCCTGTCGCCGCGCCGCCCGTGCTCGGTCATCGGTGGAACGCCCGCAGCCCGCGAGAGCCCACAAGCAACAGCAACAGCGGCAGTCGACGCATGGATGAGATTCCCAGAATGATTTGCGAGTCGCGGGCATCGTATACGACTTTGGGACGAAGGGCTGTAGCGCGCAGCTAGGGCTTGATGCTGGTCGCGATCTTCATTCCCGAAGTGGCTTACGCCCAGAAGGCGTAATGCAGCAAAATGCCGCCTCAACAGAGGCGTTACGCGATCAATGAAAGCAACATCAGCCTGACTGGAACAGTCGGCTGATGTGCTCGGACGACACCGGGTGTGCCGTCTTTTTGGCGGTATTTCAGCTTCGAAGACACCAGCGGCCGATGGACCTGATCTGCCCGACAAACCGCGGGGTATCGCTCAGTTCGGCATGTGCTTGGCAGCATTTTGGCCGGTCTGGGTGTCATCGTGCCACGGCGGAGTAGCCCATGTTGACGTCCTTCGGCTTCGTCGCCGCCCCGGTCGCGCCACCTGCGGCCGCACCAATCGCACCCCCGGCCACCACGCCAACCGGTCCGCCCACCAAGCCGACCGCCGCACCTGTCGCGGCGCCGGCGGCAGCACCGCCCTCAGCCCGCTCAGGCTGTTTCGTGCCGCACGCCGCGAGCACCGTTACGGATAATACGGCGGCAATCGCCATGGTTCTGCGCATCGGTCTTCCTTTCCTGTCACTTCGGAATCCGAAACGCAAACGCGACGCAGCCAGTACGGTGGCAGAACTGCTTACCGTTTCGCCCAATCAAAGATCGTGATCATTTCCGCGCCAGGCTCGAGCGGCCTTCAGCGGTCAGCGATAGCCCGGCGGCGGAGGCGGATATGCCGGCACATAGACTAACCGCGGCGGCGGCGGCGGCATACCCCGACAGGTGACTGATAACCGGGCACCTGGTTGCCACGGGAGTACATGCACTGCGAATAAGCCAGGTCATAGCGCTGCTGCAGGCTGTACTGCGCGCTCTGCGACGGACCAGCACCAACCGCGGTACCTCCCAGGCACCCGCGCCGGCACCGATCGCGGCGCCTCGTCCCCCACCGATCGCGGCACCGAGACCCGCACCCAACAAGGTGCCGACAACAGCGGTCCCTATTTGCTGGTTGTTTGCCTGCTGCGATCCACCCTGAACCTGATCGGAGGCAAATTGCTTGCATATCGCCTGGTCGCCCTGGAACACATCGAACGGCTTGCCGGGTGCCGGCATGACCCCAACCGTAGGTCCCAGTGGCTCGTTTGCGCAGGCGCTGAGCAGCAGAACCGGCCCCAGGACAATGGCGGGGAGTTTCAATGATCGCATGGAACGGAATCCTCATTCTCTGCCGCCCGGACGGTGGAGTTGTCGTTCCGTCCGGCGGCTCCGGCGGCTGTTTATACGAGATTTGTGAATTACCCGAAACCAAAAATCGTCTGTCTGATATCTCAGATCGACCAGGATTCGGCCCCCTGGCCGGTGAAATGCACCCCGCTCGCGGTTCCGCCGGCACCATTCAAAGCCCGCACCACAGCGATCCGCCGGTCGGGCGGCACGATGAACATCATGAAGCCCCCCCCGCCGGCCCCCGATACCTTGCCGCCGATCGCACCGTTCGCGAAGGCAAGATCATGCAGGGTCTCGATGCGGCCCGTGGTGATCCCGGAAGCGGTGTGCTTCTTAGCCTCCCAGGAGCGGTTGAGGATGTCGGCCATGCGAGCGATCTGACCGCGCAGCAGCGCCTCCTTCATCTCCACCGCATCGCGCTTAAGCTGGTGGAGGCTGTCCATCACCTGCCCCGCCTCGGCAATTCCGACATGAGCGACCATGCCACGCTGTTGCTCGACGATGATCTCCGCCGAACGGCGGCTGACACCGGTGAAGCAGATCACCATGGAGGTTTCCAGCTCGTTCAGCACAGCGGGTGCAACACGGAGCGGATTGACGATAACCCGGTCTTCGGCGTGAAACTCGATGAAATTGGTGCCGCCGAAGGTGGCGGCATACTGGTCCTGCTTGCCGCCCGCGAGGCCCAGGTCAACACGTTCGATTTCCCATGCGATATGGGCGACGTCGTAAGGACCCAAAGGAGCCGCCAGCAATGCGGCGAATGCCTCCACCAAGGCCACGACCAGCGCGGAAGACGAACCCAGGCCCGACCCCGGCGGCGCATCGACATAGGATGTTACCCGCACCGGCGGCACGAGCGCCCCGCCAAACTGGGTCAGCATTCGTCGCGCCACACCGGCATGCAGCCCCAGCCGGCATCGCGAGAGCGCTGTGAAATCAGCCGGGAACGCTTCGTCAATTTCCATATCGGGAGCGACGAAATGAACCTGCCTGTCCTCGGAAGGTTCAATGAATGCATAGGCATAGCGATCGATCGTGGTGTTCAGCACGGCCCCGCCGTACTGATCACAGTAGGGGCTCAGGTCGGTGCCTCCACCCGCCAAGCCCAGTCGCAGCGGCACACGAGCGCGAATGGTATTCTGCCGGGACCGCAACGGCCGCTCCTGATCTCGTGATCAGGCATGGTTATCGAGGATAGGCCGGAGGAAGGAAAGCAAATTTCTGTCCGCGGAACAAATACCCAGCTACGCCGGCTGCTTCCGCCGCGCGCATGTCGGTAGCCTGATCGCCGATCATCACCGCCCGAGCGGGGTCCAGTTCCCAGGTCCGTATCAGGTCGAGCAGCATTCCCGGCAGCGGCTTCCGCCACGGATGCGCCTGCCGATAAATTTCCAGCGTGGCATTGGGATGGTGGGGACAATATCTTGCGTCATCGATCGTTCCGCCGGCTGCTCTGGCCTGGTCGCCGACCCAGTCTAGCAGGTCGATGACCGCGGCTTCATCATACAGGCCCCGGGCGACGCCGGCCTGGTTGGTGATGATGAACACGTGCCACCCGGCCCCGGTCGCGTGGCGAATCGCTTCCAATGCGCCATCCATCCACTCGAACCGGTCGCGTGAGCCGACGTATCCGTGGTCAATGTTGATGACACCATCGCGATCCAGGAACAGTGCCCTTCGCCGCAGCAGCGTCGGGATTTCGGTCTGCGCGCGGGCGAGGTCCTCGGGCACGCCGATGTCGCGGAAATAACCTTCCGCCACGGTCCCGCGCAGCGCACCCGCTCGCGCCAGATCCGGCAGCACATCAGCCTCCAGCGAACATGCGGGACGCAGGTGCTGGATCAGCGACCTATTAAAGAGATAGATGCCGCCGTTGATCGTGCCGCTGGTTCCTGGCGGGGGCCGTTCGCGGAACGCGGTTATGCGCTCCTGTTCGACATCGACGACGCCGTAGCGGGATGCATCGCTCAACCGGCGCAGCATGATACGCCCGGTTACCTGCGGTGCATCGCGCGCGGAATCCGCCAGCAGGTTCGCGAGATTGCAGTCGAACAGCGAGTTGCCGTTGCAGAGCAGGAAGCGCTCCTCCAGCACCTGCCTTGCATGAAACAGTGCACCACCCGTCCCTGCCCGGATCGGCTCCTTGGAGAGCGTGATCCGAACCGCACGTGGTAGAGCGGCCTGAATTCGGCGGCGACGCGCTCGATTTCAGCGGATAGATGTCCCGTCAAAAGCAGGAAGTCGGTAACGCCGTAGCGGACGAATTCGCGCAACAACCAAAACAGGAAGGGCCTCCCGCCGCACGAAAGGATCGGTTTCGGCGTTGTCGCGGTCAGAGCGCCGAGGCGGGTACCGAGGCCGCCGACCAGCACCGCGCATTGGGTAACAGTCGCATTCACCGTAGAGCGGCCTCGGTTTCAGCCGCGGGCTCACGTCCGGCCAGCACCTTGTCCACCCGTCGCCCATCCATTTCCAGCACCTCGAACCGCCATCCGCCGAACACTATCCGGTCTCCGGCCCTCGGCACCCGGCGCAGCAGTGCCAGCAACAGGCCGGCCAAGGTGTGATAGCTGCCCTCCGCCGGCAGGTCCGGGAGATTTAGCCGAGCCTTCAGTTCGTCCACGGGGGTCATGCCTTCGAAGGTCATTGTCGTCTCCCCTTCCGGCCCGGGCACACCTTCCTGATGTTCGGGCCCGGCGGCCTCACCCACAATCGCCTGCAGCACGTCGGCGGCGGTGACGACACCTTCGAAACTGCCATATTCGTCCATCACCAACGCCAACCCCAGGACGTCGGATTTCAGCCGCTCCAGCGCATCCAGGGCACTGATCGTGTCGGGCACGATCATCGGCTGGCGCAGGCTGGCGCTGACCGACAGTTCACCTCCGCCGAGGATACGATCCAGCAGGTCCTTGGCCTGCACGACACCGACCACGTTGTCGATCGACTTGTCGCAGACGACGAAGCGGGAATGAGGAGCCGCTTTCAGCGCAGCCATTATGTTTTTGGCCGGATGCGTGCGATCGATCCAGGCGAGTTCCGTACGTGGCGTCATAATCGCGCGCACCGGCTTGTCCGCGAGGCGCAGGACGCGCTCGATCATGTCGCGCTCTTCGTTCTCTAGCACACCGGTCTGTGCACCCTCGGCCAACAACGCCTTCAATTCCTCCTCTGTCACCGATTGGCGCGACACCCGATTCAGTCCGAACAAAGCCAGGAAGACGTTGGAGGATTTGCCCAGCAACCACACCAAGGGCGAAACGATGCGCGACAGCACCGCGATCGGCCGGGCAACCCGGATTGCCATCAATTCGGGTGAGCGCAACGCGAGTTGCTTCGGAACCAACTCACCCAGCACCAAGGTGAGATAGGTGGTGACAATGACGACGATGGCCAGCGCGAGGCTCTCGGCGAACTGGGCAATCGGTGGAAAGGTGGCCAGCCAGGCCTGAAGGTGCGAGGCGATGCGCGCACCGCCGAATACGCCGGTCAGGACACTTACCAGAGTAATTCCCACCTGCACCGTCGGCAGGAACCGTTGCGGATCATCCGAAAGCGCCCGGGCCGCCATGGCTCCCTTCACACCCTTGCGCTCCAGTACCGCCAAGCGCGCTCGGCGCACTGATACGAGGGCCAGTTCGCTGAGCGAAAACACCCCGTTGAGCGCGATAAGCAGCAGGATGACGAGGACTTCGAGACCAATGGTCATGAGGATTCCGGATGGACCTTGAGCGTGTTCAACGCGAATTGTAGCGGTCTACCATAACTGGGCCACCCTACATGATTGGTTGAGTATCCGCCGGACTGCGGGACGGCTTTAACCGAGGAATCAAAATGCCGGCCATCGTCTACCTGCTCAGCCTGCTCGGGCTGGTGCCTGTCGTGGTGTTCGCCTTCGGCGCCGTTGGGCATATTCCCGACACAGCCGAACGAATGCTGGTTGGGCTGATCGACTATGCGGCGCTTATCCTGGGGTTCGCCGGCGGCGTTCACTGGGGACTGGCGTTGCTGCCCGACCAGCCGAGGGCGTCGTTACGGTTCGGCGCCGGCGTGTTGCCGTTAATTGTGGCTTGGGTGGCGTTGGTGGTGGCGCAAATGGTCGCCCCCTCGGTCGCGTTGGCGGTGCTGATCATAGGGTATCTCGCAACTGTGTTGACGGAGCATCGAGCGTCGCGAAGCTCGATGATTCCGCGGCGATATGTTTGGATCCGTTGGGGTTTTTCGGTGGTCGCGGCAGTGATGATGGTCATGGTCATGGTGCTTCGGGGGTTGGGCCAGACCATTGTATTCTAATAACTTATAGCCGAAATCGGTCGTTCATGTTTTATTAATGATTGCCTAATTAATGAGCGGAGTATGTGGCATGAGCAGTTCCAACGCATCTGATCCCTCGGTCGAGGTCGAGCGCCCGACAGCAGAGATCATCGCGTTCCCGGCCCGTGCGCAGGCAGAAGTATCGCCTTCGACGCCGTCATCGGTGGTGCCACAATCGTCCCTCCCGCAGACGGATGACCGGCTTATGCGTGCGCTGGAATCACTTAATGCTGCGCTTGCGGGGCAGCGGGCAGCCCTGGCGGCCTGGCGTGGTGCACTTGGTGAATTGAAGACGACGACCAGCGGTCTCAGTGAGAGCCTGAAACGTTATCAATCGAGCCTTGGCTCCTTAAGCGGCAGCGTGTCGTCGCTGAACGACAAGGCCCGGTCACTGGAAAAGTGGGCTGACGGCGCGAACTCAAAGTGAATGTTTGCAAATCCCTTGCCCGGAAGCGTTCTTGGGGCGCCTGCAGCGAATAGGATGACGCCACGCCTTCATCGGCCCGCGCGCCGGAGAATGCAGATGATTGCACCAAGCTGATTTAGCCTCCGACATGATCGGTAAGCGCTGGGACTTGCGCTTGGGGCCGTCGCCCTGCTTGGCTGCTCGTGGAGGAGTCCACAATGTCACAGAGCGCCCTAATCGAACGACTACGCGCGGCTCGTGTCGTGCCCGTCGTTCGGACCGGTTCCGCCGTCCATGCCGAAACCGCGGTGGAGTGGCTGCGCGCTGCCGGCATCAGCATCTTTGAAATTACCATGACCATTCCCGGAGCAGTGGCGCTGATCAGCCGCCTCTCCGTCGACAAGGACCTGTTGATCGGCGCCGGGACAGTGCCGGACGAGGCCACTGCTCGGGCGTGCCTCGACGCAGGCGCCCGATTTCTTGTAGCTCCATGGGTAGATCCCACGCTGTCCGCACCCTGCCGTAACGCCAACGCCGCCCTGATGCTTGGCGCCTTGACTCCGACCGAAGTGCGTGCCGCGTTGGCTGCCGGGGCCGACGTGGTCAAGGTGTTCCCTGCGTCCTCGGCGGGCGGACCAGCCCACATCAAGGCCCTCGTTAGCGTCTTTCCCGGCGTCGCCTTCTGCCCGACCGGCGGTGTGGAGCCTGGCAATGTCGCTGCGTACTTATCCGCTGGCGCGGCTTTCGTTGGGATGGGTGGTGCGTTGGTCGATGAAAAGCGCATTGCTGCCGGGGATCGCGCCGCCATCGATGCCGTCGCGAAGCGCGTGCTGTGACCGTTGACCTGCTTTGCATGGGCGAGCCAATGCTGGAGTTCAACCAGCTTCCGCCGAGCCCGGACGGGACTCAGCGCTATCTGGAAGGCCACGGCGGTGACACCTCCAACGCTGCCATTGCGGCCGCTCGGCAAGGGGCGCGGGTTGGCTATATCAGCGCGCTCGGGACAGACATGCCTGGCGACAGCTTCATGCGTCTATGGCACATCGAGGGCGTTGATACCTCGACGGTTCTGCGCACCGATCGCTTCCAGACCGGCGTGTACTTCGTCACTCACGATCAGGCAGGGCATCATTTCCTGCACTACCGCTCGAACTCAGCGGCAGCGATGTACTCGGTTGCGGATGTGCCTGCCGAGGCGATCAGGGCCTCACGTATACTGTATGTATCGGGCATTAGTCAGGGGATTTCGACATCCGCCTGCGATGCGGTGTTCGCGGCGATCGACATCGCCGTGCGAAACGGCGTGAAGGTCGGCTACGATACCAACTACCGGCCCAGGCTTTGGCCGCCGGCGCGGGCCGCTTCAGTGATGCACGCAGCGATGGCGCATGCCGACTACGCAATGCCGGGCCTGGAAGATGTGCAGATCCTTACTGGTCTGACCGACCCCGACGCCATGCTGGATTTCTATCTGCGACTAGGATCGAAGGTCGTGCTGCTGAAGATGGGCCGGGCGGGCGCATATCTGGCAACCGCGGATGGCAGGGCGCGGATACCGGCGCACAAAGTCGTCCCGGTTGACGCCACCGGCGCCGGCGACACGTTCTGTGGGTCGTTTCTTGCGCGTATTCTGGCGGGAGATGAATTGGAGGCGGCCACTCGATATGCGGGGGTGGCGGCGGCGCTGAAGTGCACCGGATATGGCGCGGTTGGGCCGATCCCGCGAGTAGCGCAGGTACAGGCCGCGTTGGCGGCCGAAAATCAGTCCGCCGGCGGGGCCTGAGATCGCCGGTTGGTGACAAGCCGCCCTGTCGCCTCACCCTGAATGGTGCCGGCGAATTAGGATTATCCGCCAACTCCGCCACGCGATAGAGCGAGCGGTTTGCGAGCATTCAGCAGCAGTTTCCCGTCCTGCCTCGTCCGAGTGTGAAGCAGGCCACAGCGCCCACATCCCCTCCCGGCTCTAACGGCCCGATCATCGAGGGGAAATTCAATGTATAGGGACTTCGAGTTGGCCCGGGAAGCAGGGGCCACGCCTCCGGTTGCGCCAACACACTTTGATACAACGGGCCCCGGGACGAGCGAGTCTGGGTGGCTGGCCCTCGCCCGACAACGACGGGCGGATCATATAAGGGTCTTTTTTACCGAGCGGCTGAGCTGGCGCCGAGAAGGCCGCCTGCTTGCGATCGCCACCGCCGCAGTATTCGCCAGTGTTCTGCTGGTGATGACCTACGCGCATTTGCTCTCCCAAGAGGGCGTGCCCGCATCCGCCACGGTCCTCCTGGCTGTCCTGATCGCGTCCACCGTCTCAAGTATCGCCGGATTTGCCTTCTCCGCCGTGTGTGGAGCGATGTTGCTGACGATGATGAGCAATCCGGTCGAGGTTGTGGAGATCATGATGGTTTGCAGCATCGCCATCCAGGCGCTCAGTGTCGTGCTGTTGTGGCGCGATATCGACTGGCGATGTCTGCTGCCGTTTGTCGGCGGTGGCTTGATCGGACTGCCACTGGGCGTCTGGCTACTTCTGCACGCCGACCCGCTTCGGTTCAAGGAGGCGATCGGCGGACTGCTGACGATTTACGCCATCTATGCTTTGTGCAGGCGGCCTGGTCCGATCCATCTTGGTGGTGGTCTCGCTGACGCGTGCGTTGGTTTTGCAGGGGGGATCACGGGCGGATTTGCTGGCTTCCCCGGTGCCGCCACCGCGATCTGGTGCGGCATGAGGGGATGGGACAAACGGCGGCAACGCGGCATCTACCAGCCTTTTATCCTGATCATGCAGGTACTGGCGCTCGCCCTCATCGAGTTAATGCGGGCCTCTATCGGGCGCGGCGCTGTTGGTGGCGTGGAGCTTTTCCAGTTCATTCCTGTGGCGCTTTTGGGAACCTGGTTCGGCTTGTCAATATTCAGGCGCCTTTCAGATCGCAACTTCTCCCAGGTATTGAATTTGCTTCTGCTTGTTTCTGGCGTCACCTTCCTGGTCTGATCGGCCGAGGACATGATCGGAGGTCCGTCAGAGCCTATGGACCCAGCGGTGGCGCTACCACCGCGGGTCCCATCACGATTTTGGATTCCAGAGAAATTCAGTTACCAGGACGGAGCGACATTTGTTCCGTCACCGGTCGCGCCGGGCAGGAAAGCCTATTCGGGTGTCATTGAGCGCATCGCCCTGCCCGGGCCGCGAACCGAACAGACGCTGCTCGGCCGCCAGATCAGCAGGATCATCTGAGGCGTCATCTAATTCAAACCGCGGCATTTTCGCCACTTGGTGCGGAGACTGCAACCTCGGTCGATTCCGTATCAACTGGAGCCTCCGGCTGGGCTTGCGAATTGCCGGAGGTGCTGGCCCAACCTCGTCGGTGGGTGAAAGGAGGAAGCAGAACATAATCACCAATTCAACCAAGATCGGGCTAAGGAGATACCCTCCGGTGCAGTGATACACCAGTGACAGGGCAACTTTCATTGCCAAATTGACGTGCTTCACAAGCCCACGAAAATACAGAGCAAAGAAAGAAAACATCGCGAACGGCCCATATTCCCGCAGCAGCTTGAGCAGCGGCCACACTTGGCCGGCAGGACTGGTACCAGCGCCGCTGCCGAACCAGCTTGAGGCTGGATCGGCTAACCATGTCAGAAATTCCGTGGCAGAGGACGTCATACGGTCCGACCCGCTGCTCTTGGGATCCTCGAATTCATTGAGCCGCGAGACAACCGGCAGGGGAATATCGAGCATGTAGGCCGCGAGAAGCGCGACAACTATGAGAATGATGGTAACTATAATGACCTGACGCTTCTCTCGAAGAAGCAGAAACGGCGTGGCGATAACGAGCATCGATATGCCCGTTGCGCCCATGCTGAAGAACGTTGCCGCCAGCAGCAGGCCAGCGCACCATCGGCGGCGGAAGTAAGCGATCTCAAGTATCGCCGCTGATGCCAGGAATGCCGAAACAAAAGATGGTTCCAGGAAAAAGAACCCGTTGGGCCGGCTAAAGGTGGAGTTCCAGGGATAGTGAGCGTTATAATAAAAGCCGGCCATCAAAATGGACTTTGGAAAGTACAGCTCCAGGTTCAGCGGATCTCCCAGTCCGGTCGCTTTTTGATAGAAGTACTGAACAAACACGATCAGCGAGGGCAATATCATGAACATGATAAATCGATTGAGTATTTGGCGGTAGGTCTCTGGCGACAGCTTCGCGCAGGCCGTCATGCACACATACAACATGATAACCTGGCCGACACTCGTTGCTGACCCTTGATTGACTGCCTCGGAAAGCAGGCAGAAGCCGCAGAATATCAAGAATATCGCCATTCGTTCAGCAACGATGGTCAAATGACGAGCCACAAGCTGCCAGCCGATGCTCGCAAACATGATGAGCATAGGCACGCTCAGAGCAAATGCTGGCGAGAACAGCGCGAACTTCTGAAGATAAATCAGGCAGAAGAATTGCAGCGAGGCGAATTTGACAATCGCCCGCTCGTGATCGGGCTGCGTGCGATAGAAATGCTCAGCTTGGAGGCCGGCGTGACGATCGATGCTGAGCGATGCAGTCACGACAACGCTCCGCCCTGGCGTTGCGATATACGCGGAAGCACTTGCGCTGGTGGGCGGTTCGATTGCATCATGGTTGCGAACTTTCTAGGGGCTCGCCGAGCCGGTTGGCTGACCAGTATGGGTATCGGGCTTTGGAAGTAGATGCCGCTCTCAGGGTAATCATCATAATATCCGGATCGCAGCAGGAACTCTGCGCATCGGTGAAATCTCCGCAGGCTGAAACTTTCGCTAGCTCAGTGCCTCGACGGGCTGCTCCTGATTGCGGCCCAATCCAAGTGGTCCGCTTACCACGGCAACCCAAGCTGCGCCAGTTATGCCAACATGTTTAAAGCAGATGGCTCCCCAGATATCGTTCGCGCCCATGGTGGGCCATCATCGACAACCTCACATTTGCATCATCGGCCCACTCCTCAGCCAGACACGAAACACGGAGTGCCACCATCGAGCGGATGCATTATTGATCATCGGTTGAGCGGCCGGCTACCGGACATCGTCGCGGTCACAGGCTTTTGTTCCCAATCTAGAACCGATTTTCAGATTTCCGAATCGTTGTCCAAAATCAAACGGCTAGGTCCTCCGAGGGACGGTCGTCAACTCCATCAACTTGCAGTTAGTGAATAGCGACAATGTGTGCCTGATTGTGCACGTTGTCACATACCGCCGGAAGGTGCGGAGAGGTAACATAATGAAACCGTCGAGCGCAGTTCAGTGCCTGCCAAGGCGGCAAGTGCCTTCACCGCGAGCGCCAAACCAGGGTCGAGGAGACCGCATAGTTCCACACCACCCCGATCATCGCCCCGATGCCTCCGGCGATGGTCCAGTTGGTATGCTGCTCATACAGCACCTGCGCGATGCCGATATTGGCGATGGCACCGACACCGCAGACCACCCCGAACAACAGCAGGCCGCGCCACAGACGGGGCCCTCTGAGCTTCTGGTCTCGGTAGGTGATCGCGTTGTTAAGCTGGAAGTTGAACGCCATCGCCACCACCGTGGCGATCGTCTGTTCGACCTCGAAGTTCAGCGTCGTGGTGCCTCGCAGCAAGGCCAGCACCATAAGGTGGACGACGATGCCGAGCGCGCCGACCAGCGCGAAGGAGAAGAAGCGCAGCGGCAACAGCCCGCCAAAGACCTTGTCGAGCAGCAAGCCGATGAACTGGACCATCACCAGCGCGTCCATCTTGCTTTCGCCCGCGGCGCGTTCGCGGAACCGCGCGGGAACCTCCAGCACGCGCAGCGGCGAGGCGCTGCTGAGGACAAGATCAACTAGGATCTTGAAGCCCTGGCCGTTCAGGCCGCGGGCCAGATCCTCGAACAACGGCCGCGCCAACATGAAGAAGCCGCTCATTGGGTCGGTCAGGCGCACCGGGAGGAAGGCTTGCGCCAGCCAGATGCCGCCATCCGACAGGACATGGCGAAAGCGGCTTGACAGCCCCGCGGAGTTGCCGCCTTCAACGTGGCGGCTGGCGATGGCGATGTCATACCCGCCCGCCTGCAGCGCCTTGAGCATGATGGGCAGGCGGGTCTCATCGTGCTGCAGGTCGCCGTCGATCACCGCGATATAGTCAGCCGACGATGACAGCGCGCCCTCGATCACCGCCGAGGCCAGCCCGCGGCGGCCAATCCGCCTGATACACCTGACCCGAGGATCCTGCTGGGCGATCCGGCGCACTTCCTGGGCGGTGCCGTCGGGGCTGTTGTCATCGACATAGATGACCTCCCAGGAGATCCCGGCCAGCGCCTCGTCCAGTTTGGCGATCATGGGCGCCACGTTCGGGCGTTCGTTGAAGCATGGAACGATGACGCTCAGAACCGGCACGTGATCGGCCGTCTGGTCCAAGCTGGACCTCGACAGGGTCATTTCGCCAGCCATGGGTTCCGCTATGTTCCCTCTGCAAAGAGCGGGGGACATACAACAAGCCCGCGTCAGGTCAAGGGATGAACGATATGGACGTTGATGGATAGAGCGCTGTTGATCGGGGCAGATCCCGCCCATGCGCCGCCATGCTGCCGGGGTAAACCGCCAAGCGGCCTATTCAGCGAAATGCCAGCTTCCCCGGGGTCGTCAAGGACCCGCGTGTGCAGGAATTTCATTCTGTTAGCAATTTGTTAACCATTCTCGGGTAATCTGGGTTTCGGCGTCCTCTTCGGGATTAGCACGCACGAGTTCAAAATATTTTTCAGGGCTATTCCAGGCCTCCATAGTAGCAAAGCATATCGGTAGACGATGATTTCAGATGAGCCGGATGAGGACGCCGACACAATCGACTTCGACGACGCGCTGGACATCAAGATAGGCGGGATCTCGACCAGTACCAACGAGCCAGTTGACGCCGCCGGGCACATGCCGGACTGGCCTCCGTTAGCCCCCCGGGAATGCAGCTTGAGCCTGGACATGGAAACGTATGCCTGGTTCCAGGCCCACCATGCCGATTGCCGACACGAAATGCGACGGGTGCTGCGCGCCTGGGTGGTCGAACAGACGCTAAGGCGTCGCACACTTTGGGATCGTGGCGCCGGCTGCGCCGTTCAGCGGAATGACCGGCCCGAAGACCGGCCATAATCACTCGGCTGAACAGCGGGTGAAGTACACCGCCGCGTCAGCGCGCGCGTTTGCCATTGCTTCCGGCGCCGTGACTTGCCCGTGCACCGACGACGGATCGGGAAACGGTTTCCGAGCCGCCCCGAGCCTGCATGAACGCCTTCAGCACCTCATTGATCCGGGTTTGGTAGCCGGCTCCAAATCCACGGAAGAAGCGAAGCACATCGGCGTCCAACCGAAGGCTGACCGCTAATTTCGGCTCACGCACGTCAAACACAAGATCGGTTGCCCAGCCCGTCCGTGCAGGTTCGGGGGCCGGTTTGGCCTTGACCATGGGTAGACGAGACCGGGCTTTGACGACTGGTGCCGAACGCCCTTTGGACGAAGCGCTTTCGCTACGGCTTGTCTTTGGCATTTTTATCCTCCCGTCAGCTCGAGCTTGGTTGGTTCCAACCTCGGTTTGCCACGTCTGCCAGTGATCCTGCCCGACGCTTATCCGATGTACGCACGGTTGTGGCTACGGTCAAGCAGAGACTGAGGGAGCCGTGACTTACCCGCAATAGTCGTGCGGATCTAAATCAGCAACTCGATCAGGAATGGCCCAGACCGCTTCAGCGAGTGGGTCAGGAGATCGGCGAAGCCCTCCGCGGTATCGGTGCGCGCAGCCTCGACACCCATTGCGCCCGCCAGATTTGGCCAGTGAATATCGGGATTGCCGATATCCATCATGTCCAGCGCCACGCGACCTGGGTTCGCCCCGACATTCGCCAATTCTCCAAGCAGGATCTGATATTTTCGGTTCGACAAAAGGACCGTGGTGATATCCAGCTTCTCGCGCGCCTGCGTCCAAAGCGCCTGCATCGTATACATTGCGGAGCCATCTGCCTGCAGATTGATCACCCGGCGCCCCGGTGCGCCGATTGCCGCGCCGGTAGCCATCGGCATGCCGCCGCCGATTGCGCCGCCAGTTACATTGAGCCAGTCATGCGCGGGCGCCGCCTTGGTATTGGCGAAGAATCCGCGACCGAAACTTACCGATTCGTCCGCAATCACCGCATTGTCCGGCATCAGCGCGCCAAGCGTCGCCGCAACCGCCTCGGGGGTCAGGGTGCCACGTCCGACCTCCGGACGGCTGCCATTGTCCGGCGCGGGGATCCTGCCGCAGCCGAGCATATCAGCGAGACGCGCGAGCGCTTCGACAACGTCCTGTTCCGGCCTCGCAAGTATGTGGGTCTCGGCATTTTCCGGAATTGAGGACTGAGGTTTGTTAGGATAGGCAAAGAAGGTAACCGGCTTGCGCGCACCCGCGAGAATAAGCTGTTTCGTGCCGGCCATCGCAGCGACGGCAGCGTCTACGACATAAGGCACACGTTCAACCGACAGGCGACCTTGCCCGCGGGCCATGCGGGCGTTCGACCCCTGCGCTACCACGCGGCACCCGGTGGCCGCCTGGATACGGTGCGCGAGTGCCAGACCTTCCTCATGCAGCGCGACCCCGCCCAGAAGCAGCACCACACCGGTGCCGCCCCGGCGCAGGGCATTCGCGGCTTCCTCGATCTGGTTCGGTGACGAAGCCGGAGTTGGGAGATGTGGCAACGCCTCGGCTACGAGCCCGCCATCGTTCCACGAGGTGTCGGATGGCAGGATCAGCGTGGCGACCTGACCAGGAGCAATCATTGAAGCCTGCACCGCGGCCGCCGCGTCGGCACCGACAGTGCGGACATCCATCGACGTGCGCACCCATCCGGAAACGCCACGCGCGAAGCCGTCGGTATCGGCGGTCAGCGGGGGGTCCAACGGACGGTGGTAGGTCGCCTGGTCTCCGACGATGTTGACCATCGGCGTCGCCGCACGACGGGCGTTGTGCAGGTTTGCCAATCCGTTCGCGAGTCCCGGCCCGCAGTGCAGAAGGGTGGCGGCCGGTTTGCCCGCCATGCGGGCGTAACCGTCGGCGGCGCCGGTAACCACGCCCTCAAACAGTCCGAGAACGCAACGCATCCCGGGGACCCGGTCGAGTGCGGCCACGAAGTGCATCTCCGACGTGCCGGGATTCGAAAAGCACGTCGTTAAGCCGCTCTTTAGCAACGAGTGGACCAGGCTCTCAGCGCCATTCATTTTTCCAGGTCTCCCCTGATCAAGCGTCAGGTCCGCGAACCGGCCCGAGTGGGTTCGACATGTACCCGCTTTGCTGAACATTGGCCAGACTCGCAACGCTCCGCCAGCGATGCGCGGTGCTAGCGATTAGGCCAAAGACCTGGCGTTGCGACCTCTAACGAATGGCCATCAGGATCGCGGAAATACAGGCTGGTCCCACCTCGCGGCCACGCGATGCGGCTTTCCAGCGCAACGTCCTGACGTCGCAGGTGCGTTTCCCACGCGGCCAACTCACCGAACGGGATGGCGAAGGCCAAATGGAGCGCTCCTCTTCCATGATGCTCGGGTATGATGCCGCCAGGCCCAGGGGCCGGTTGATCGGTCATGTCATGCCGGAACAGCAGCAGCACCTGCTCGCCGGGGACCTCCATCGCGCACATCCGCTCGTCCGCGAACACGCTCACAAAGCCGAAAATTTGCTCATAGAACAGGCGCGAACGTGCGAGATCATGGACATAAAGTGAGGTTTCCAGAAGCTGACTGACCCGCGGCGTTTTTCGCTCCATACCGGCGGCTCCGTTCAATTCCCAACTCCTGGTGGATCCGGCCGCGCGGCGGCATTAAACGCGCGTCCGGACCAGCGATTTGATCACACCCCGCGGCCGCCCCGAGGCCAGACCGATCACGCGGTCCTGAGCCTCGATAACCGCCTTGGCGGGTTCGTCACCGTCCAACCCGGACAAGGCTGAAGTCAGGACCTTTCGGTTGGAGGTCACCGTGCCGTCGGCATAAGTGACATCAAACAGCACGAACGTGCTCTCACTACGTCTCTTCATCGTGCCAAATCCTGCAGCACCCGTCCCGCCCTACGCGTCGCGGGTTTCGGCCGGTTCGGGTTCGGAAGGCGTCGTTCCTCCTTCCTGCTCGGCCTTGCGGCGCATCGCCGCGGCATCCTCGCGCTCCCGCAGCTTGGCTTCTTTCTTCGCCTGCTTCGCACGATCGCGTTCGGCTCGCTGATGGTTGTAGTTCGGTTTAAATACCATAAATCCCCTCTTGCGTTCCCGTCGACGTGCTTCGGGAGCGTGTTACACGGCACAGGCGCAAGCTATACCGCGACCTCAGCCGCTTTGGCTTCGGCGTCCTCCCGAACACGATCAGACTTCGCCGTGTCAGCCGTTCGTCCATCCGTCAGTTTCTGGGTCAGCCTGACAATAGCATCCGCCTTGTCGATACCTACCACACCAGCAAATTCCCCGGCCAAGCGATCGATTGCCAACTCAAACAAATTCCGCTGACTATAGCTTGGCGCGGATCCATTCGCCGCGCTCTGGAGGTCGCGACAAACCTCGGCGACCGCCTTCACGTCCCCGGAATTGATCTTCGCCTGGAACTCCTGCGCGCGCTTCGCCCACATCAGCCGACTTGCCCTCGGCCGGCCGGCCAGGATGGTCATGACCTGTGCCATCACCTCAGGCGTCGCCAGCTTCCGAAGCCCAGTGACCCGCGCCTGTGCTACCGGCACCCGCAGGGTCATCTTGTTCTCGTCAAAAGAGATATAGATCAGGTCGAGCCTATGTCCGCCAATCTCCTCTGACCCGATCTTGTCGATCTTGCCCACACCGTGAGTTGGATAGACCACAAAGTCGCCCATGCAGAACGGATCGCCGTCCCGTGGCTTTGCCTGTGCTGCCGTCGCCCCAAAGGCTGCCGACACCATGGCCGTCGTGATTTCTGCTGCCGCCAATTTGTTCACCCACGCTAAAGTCGCATCTTATATGGGATTTCTCGCGCGAAATACACCGCTGGTTTGGGCGCCGCATTCTGCGTTGACCGGCACGGCCGAAACCCCGGATTTAGTTTGATTTGATGCGCGTTGGAGGGTCCCGGGTCGGGGCCGGCTCTTTTTTCGGTGACAGGGTCCACACTTCATCTTGAGCATGGCCATTCCCCGGCACCACCCTAGGGCTTCGCGCTGCCACCGCTGAGGGCCGTTCGCGTTGGGCTACGGGCCACAGTCAGCGGGCCACAGTCAGCGGGCCACAGTCAGAATGACATGTGCCAATGATCCGACCTCGCGTAGATCACCCGATGGCACCTAAGGAGGCCAGCATGAAGAGAGGTACCGAAAGCCCATCCGTTGAGCACCGCCATCATGGCGTAAAGGGATACCGCCGTTCCGATCCTCTATTTGATGGTTTCGAGATAAGCGATCAGGTCGGCTCGCTTGGTGACGTCCTTCACCCCCGCAAACGTCATCTTCGTCCCCGGAATGATGATTTGCGGTGTCTTCCAGGTACTTGTCGAGCGTCGCCTCATCCCAGGTCAGGTTGGCCGATTGGTTGGCGGGCGAGTAGTTATATCCGGCGACGATACCGGTCTTTCGGCCGACCAAGCCAAAGAGTGTTGGCCCGACCTTGTTCTGCCCGGGTTGCACGGAATGGCAGATGGAACAGGACGACTGAAACACCGCTCTGCCCGCTCCTGCATCCGCGGCTTGGGCGTGCGGCATGGGATACAGGCCGCCGGCAGCGGCCAAAATCACAATAGCGCGCCAAGGCATGATCGAACTCCTCGTGTGCACAGCGATTATGTCCGACATCGGCACAGTCTAATGACCCGCTTGCAGTCTGGCCCGCAGGATGTCGCCGATTAACAGTAGTGTCGGTTGCAGGACTTCAAGGTCGTTCAGCGAGTCCGCGGCGGCGCTCTCGGCGAATTCCTTGGCATCGGTGTCATGAGCCTTCGCCGCGGCTTCGGTTAGCAGGTTCAGTGACTCTACCAGTTGAGAATGCTCATCGAAAATTTCGTCACGTTCAGCCTTGACCCGGTCGGTCATTGCCAACGCCCAGGCCATGTCCGGCGTCACTTTGCCCTCTGCCAGGTAGGGCAACAAGGTCAGCGGGGGCAGGATGAACTCAAGTTCGCGCGCCGCGTGTTTCTTGAAAACCACGAGGGTCTTGGCCGCTGCGACGCCGACTGGTCCCTTGCGGCGAATCAAGGTGGAAAGCTGCTCAATCGTTTCTCTCTGAGACATTTGCAATGATTGCGGGATCAGGTGTTGAGAAACCGACTGTGCTTGTGCCGTCCCAGCCGATCCCGTTGTTGCGTTGGTCGTCAGGACCATCAGCCCCAAAAGCGTTGCCAGTTTTGCATACATCGTCTGCTCCCAAGCCTGTTTGATTTGCTGAACCGCGCGATGGCAAGATCCGGAGTAGGCGATCCGCGGTTCCTGATTGGTTCAAGACGGCCGACACACCCGGGTCTGGGGATCGAGCGTCAGGAACTGGGCCCGCTAGAAAATCAGCCAGGCGAAAAGCAGCAGCGCATTGTTGTCGCTCGCATTGCCGCCGAGGCCGTCATAATTGTTGCCACCGCCGTTGAACTGCGTATAGGCGGTGTATTGCACTCCAAGCTTCATGTTCAGGAATGGCGCCCACAGTGAATCTTCCTTGCCGAACGGTACCCAATCGACCTCGGCGATGAAAGCATTGCTGTTTGGCTTGTTGTTGGCACTGGCCGCCCCCGTGACCGCAAAGAGTACCGGGATTCGCCGGGCCCCACGTCTTCTGCCAGCCGAGCGTGACGCCATAGGTATTTTTGTACCAGTAGGAGACGTTCGTGCGAATTTGGTTCAGGCTGTATTGAGTTGCCGTAAAGCCGGTGGCCGCAGCCGACCCTCGCAGGTTCTGGTCCTCGTGCGTGAAGATGGTCTGCGCGGTCACGATCTGGGTGCCATTGCCCAGAAACTCGTAGCCTGCGTCGATCGCATAGTCTGTGTAATGATCGCTGCCGCCCGCATTCGTGGTTTGAAACGGGACGCCGCTTGGCGGATTGGCGTCGGCATGCATGAACAATGCCCCAACATGCGCAGCGCTTTGCCCCCACTGCCACTCATAGGCGGCACGAAGGTAGGGCGCCGGACTGGTGGTACTGCCGATGCCGAAGTCATTGCCAATTCGTGCGAGCAGCCAGGGGCTCAGTGTGCTGTAAGCTCCCCCCTCAAGATAGAACTTGCTATCATACCAGGCGTACGCCGTGTAGCCGATGGCGTTGCCACCAAAGCCCCCGGCCAGCATGGGATTGCCAACGGGCGTCGGCGCGATGGCAGACGCAACGTAGGGGAAGCCCCATGCAAATGTGGTGTTATAGGGATCTTGCACCGTCGGCACGTTGTTCAGCGTGGTGCCAACCCGTAGATCCTTGCCGCCGACATCGAACACGGTCGTGTATGGCCGAAGATCCGTATTGTCGATGTGCGATGAGTTGTCCACGTCGGACCAAGTGAACTGCATGAGTCCACCGGTATGCTCACCGATGGCGCCACCGACGAACCCGCTGATTTGGTCGAGCGAAAAATTGTTGTTGTTACCGTAATGCTGTGGCGGCGGGTTCTGATTGAGGCGGGTGTTGGTGAATGAGCCTGTCAACATCAGCGACAGCGGCACATTCGCCGCCCAACCCTCGCCACCTTGTTGCGTGTACCCGCCGATTTTGAAGGCCCGGCCGAGTGGCGTGAGTTCCGGGCCGTAACCGCCAATATGGCAGGCAATGCAGGGCTGCCCGGTCTGTTGCGCGAAGGCCGGTATCGCCTCGGCCGAGCGAGATAGGAATAAAAGCCCCGCAAGCAGCAGCGACAGCCAGGAACCTAGTCGAATGACCTTGGGCATTTGGGTGTTCCCCGTAACATTGCCGGTAAGATGAGGCGTCGGAACCGAGTGTGTCATTGATCTTGCGCAATTGTCTGTCACATCGCCGGTTGAGGGATCCGGACGTAGCGCCTCCGGACTGCCGCGAACGGAGCATCCATCAGAAGCGGGGAACAACGCTCGCAGGCTGATCTTTGCCCTGGCACTCTAATACCAGGAGTGCTAACACGCCGTGGCCGGCGAAACATTTAGGTCGCGGCGGCAACTGGCCAACTGCGTGAGCGCCGGTCAGTACCCTGGCTCCGACCACAAACCTCGCCAGCGGCTCCTGCCGATTGGCGGGCCGGCTATGATTTTGAATTTCGGGAAGGATACGCAAATGGCTGCGAAGGACGTTCGGTTCGGTGGCGATGCACGCCAGCGCATGATGCGCGGCGTTGACACGCTCGCCGAGGCCGTGAAAGTCACACTTGGACCCAAGGGCCGCAATGTGTTGATCGACAAGAGCTACGGCTCACCGCGAAGCACGAAGGACGGCATATCGGTTGCCAAGGAGATCGAGCTTACCGATAAGTTCGAGAACATGGGCGCCCAGTTGGTGCGCGAAGTGGCCTCCAAGACCAATGACATCGCCGGCGATGGACCACGACAGCCATCGTGCTGGCGCAGGCTATCGTGCGCGAGGGGGCGAAGGCGGTCTCCGCCGGCATGAACCCGATGGACCTCAAACGCGGCGTCGACAGGGCTGTGCTTGCTTTGGTGGAGGAACTGAAGAAGCGCTCGAAGAAGATCACCACCCAGGCGGAAACCGCTCAGGTCGGCACGATCTCGGCCAACGGCGAGCCTGAAATCGGCAAGATGATCGCCGAGGCGATGCAGAAGGTCGGCAACGAGGGTGTCATCACCGTCGAAGAAGCCAAGGGGATGGTCACGGAGCTTGACGTCGTCGAAGGCATGAAGTTCGACCGCGGCTATATGTCCCCGTACTTCATCACCAACGCCGAGAAGATGACGGTCGACCTCGAAAACCCGTACATCCTGCTTAATGAGAAGAAGCTGTCCAACCTGCAGTCGATCTTGCCCGTGCTGGAAGCCGTCGCGCAATCGGGGCGTCCGCTGCTGATCATCGCGGAAGACGTCGAGGGTGAAGCCCTTGCCACCCTGGTCGTGAACAAGCTGCGTGGGGGACTAAAGGTCGCCGCCGTCAAGGCGCCTGGCTTCGGCGATCGCCGCAAGGCGATGCTGGAGGACCTCGCGGTCCTCACCAAGGGTGAGGTGATCAGCGAAGATCTCGGCATCAAGCTGGAAAACGTCACCCTTGCCATGCTCGGCACCGCCAAGAAGGTGTTGATCGACAAGGAGAACACAACGATTGTCGAGGGTGCCGGCAAGAAGGCCGACATCCAGGCGCGATGCAATCAGATCCGTGCACAGGTCGAGGAAACCACCTCTGACTACGACAAGGAGAAGCTACAGGAACGTCTGGCGAAGCTGGCCGGCGGTGTGGCGATTATCCGCGTTGGCGGCGCGTCCGAGAGCGAAGTGAAGGAGCGTAAGGACCGCGTTGACGACGCACTGCACGCCACACGCGCCGCGGTGGAGGAAGGTATCGTCCCCGGTGGCGGCGTCGCCCTGGCTCGGGCATCGCAGATCCTGCTGAAGTTGAAGGCCGACAATGAGGACCAACGGGTCGGGATCGAGATCGTCCGCAAGGCTGCCTTGACCCCGCTGCGGCAGATTGCCGCCAACGGTGCCGAGGATGGTGCGGTGATTTCTGGCAAAACGCTGGAGAAGGATGAATACAACTACGGCTTTGATGCTCAAAGCGGGGTGTTCAAGGACCTGGTCAAGGCCGGCATCATCGATCCGACAAAGGTCGTTCGCTGTGCCCTGCAGCACGCCGCGTCCGTCGCGGGACTGATGATTACCACGGAAGCCATGGTCGGCGACCACGTCGAACCACCGGCTGAAGCCGCCTGATCACCTGTCGACAAGCCTGTCACGTCCGCTCGGGCGTGGCAGGCGGTACTCGAGGTTTCGATGCCCGATGATGACCAGCCGGATCCAATCTTCGAAACCTTCTCCGCGCGGCTGATCCGTCGAGAGGCACAGCGCCGCGCGGCGCTCGAACTGTCTACGGCAACACCCGCGGGCCTTGAAAGCGCACTCGCCCGGATTTCCGCAGAGGTCACGGCGGATGCGGTTGAGGCTAGGGGTCCACGGACGCCGGAAGGCGACTAGCGTGATGAGGCTAGACCCGCTGCCCTTCTCGACGGCGGGATACGCGTTTGTATCCAGGGACTCTCCCTGACGGCGGCCGGCATTTTGCCGATCAGTAATGCTGGTTCAGGTTCTGACACGCGCCTCTGCTGAAATCCGTGCTGCAATAGTTGCATGACAGCACAAATTGCACACGCCCTGTTTGATTCTGATCAAACCGGCAAGATCCTTTTGCCTCGCTAGCACAGTAAGAACCACGCTCATGGCGGCGGGCGTCAGGGCCGGCGGTCATAGCCCTCCTGGCCGTGAAACTTGTTCAGCCACTTCTTCGTCGGCCACAACATTGAAGCTGACAAGGGTGTTTGGCCCGAACGTGTTGCTGATCGGCACGTCGACGGCATCCCGCCCCCGAGCAATCAGGACGCGGCCGAACAGCGGCTTGTTATTGCGTGGATCGAAGGTGTGCCAGGCGCCACCGAGGTAAGCCTCGAACCAACCCGCGAAGTCCATCAGCGAATGTGGCGGAGGCACGCCGATGTCGCTCAGGTATCCGGTGCAATAGCGCGCCGGGATATTCATCGCCCGGGTAAAGGCAACGGCCAGGTGGGCATAATCACGACACACACCTCGCCCTTCATGGAGAACCTCCCACGCGGTTTTGGTGGATCGCGCGGCCATATAGTCGAAGACGATGTGGTTGTGGACGAAGTCGCAGATCGCCTGGACGCGAGCCCATCCCGGCGGAGTCTGGCCAAATAAAGCCCAGGCTTTCTCCGAAAGCCGATCCGTCTCACAATAGCGGCTCCCGAGCAGGTAAACGAGCGCATCGTCGGGAATATCTTGCACCAGATGCTGCTGGGCCGAGGGAACGATAGGGTCTGGCAAACCTGCATCGTTGACGACCGCGGTGCTGGCGATCCGGGTCCGCCCGGCGGGCGCGACGATCCGGGTGCACCAGTTGCCGAAAGAATCGTGATATGCATGAACAGGCAGTGCCGGCTCCGTCACCAGATGATCGGGAACAACAAGGTCGGCGACGCGGGAGTGATGGACGTGCAACATCAACACCATCGGGGTCGGTTGCGCGCAGTCGTAGACGATTTCGTAGCCGACGCGTATCTGCATGTTATTCCTTATTTCGAAAATGCATTAGTTGATCTGAAGCTTTGGCGCTACTGTCGCTCGGTTAGGAACCCCGTTCATGGCGCGTGAAACGCTGTATCTCGTGCAGGCTTACAAGGGCGGAAAGGGCACACGGCTGATCGCCGATTCTCCCATCCGCTGCCGATCGCAGGAGGCTGCTCGCAAGCGAGCCGAGGACCTTGTGCCGACCCGCGCTGGAGTTGTCGCATTCTCAACCTCGGGGGACCCGGAACTCGGCGATTTCGACGACGAGCCGACGATCATATTCAAGGCAGGACGCTTGCCGGCAGCATTCGAAGAGGCTTGAAGAACAATTCCCGTTAGAGCGGTTCTCTTGCGCCACCCACGCCATTTGAACGATAGAGGTTACAGATGTATTGGCCGCTGCGCCAGGGGGGTCATGTTCCCGTCCAACAATCGCTGGGCGACACAGGCGACGGTCGTGGCTGAAACGACAGACGGCATCCCGAACCGCCGGACTTGCATTCCTGCTCGCGAATGCGCACATATCTGGAAGTTTCACGCGCGAATATCATCTCGCCGACCCTCGGACAGACACCACCGATTTGGTCCGAACCGCTCGCGCGCGACGCTTGCTTCAAACAGCCATTAGCGCCCTGCCCCGTGGCAGGTGCCATCAGCGTGAAGGCTACGAAAGGAAAAGCCGCATGAGCGCAACGCCTGTTCACCAACCGAACCAGGACGATATCAATCCGGTCGCCGACGCCGAAGAAGCTTCTGATGCTATGAAAGATCAACTGCGCAAGGATGTGGCATCCTGGCGTGAGGGACGGTCCGACGGATCAAATCGACAAGCCACCGAATTAAGCGTTGCTGTCACCCGTTCCATCGTGCCCCCCACCAACGCGAAAATGAAGCGCGCGAAACCCTCCGCGCAAGAAGCGCAGCCTGCCTCCAGCGGGAAGAAGCCTTTTGGCATGTCTTACGATGGTACCAGCCGGGCGGACTACATCAAGCTTATGATTTCACGCGGCGCCAGGTGAGTTGGGTCACTTTCGAGGCTGCGACGGGCGGCCTTGTCGTGGTGCAGCTTTGCCACGTGGTCGCCATCTACGATGAGCAGGGAGACGTCAAGCTGGCGACGTCATCGGGTGGCGTGCATATCCTGAAGGACATCACGGTACAGCGCGCCGCGGGACTGGTTTCACGGGCTGAGGACGCCGTGGCGGCGGCCACAGCAGCACTTCGGCAAGCCCAATGAATCTCGGGTCGGTTTTTCAACGGTCACGTGCAATGCAATGCCCGTTGTGCCAGAATTAATAATGGCAGACACTTCCTATCGGATCGTCCATCGCGAGGATGATAGCTTCGCTGTCGAGATCATCAGAGTTGGTGCGTTACCGCAGACAGCGGCGGGATTTGCAACCGAGGCTGCCGCTCAGGGCTGGATAGCCCAGGATCAGCGATTACGTTCAGCCAGCGATCCGTTTGGCACACCCGCCGGAAGGCGACGGCGCGAATATTAAGGGCGTCGGCCTGCTGACGTCCCTGCCGCTACTCTTCGGCAGGATCATCCCGAGCGCGCCATAATCGAGGCGACCGCGCATGAAGCCAGCCGGGTCCGGGTATTATCCGCTCGGCTGGTGAGGATAATTGGCGCGCTGGCGCCCAGCACGATACCTGCGGCATCCGCGCCGCCCATGAAGGTCATTTGCTTCACCAGCATATTGCCCGCCTCCAGATCGGGCACCAGCAAAATATCCGCCTGTCCCGCGACCGGCGAGACGATTCCTTTCTCACGTGCCGCAAGTGGACTGATGGCATTGTCAAACGCCAGCGGTCCGTCCACGACGGCCCCGGTGATCTGCCCTCGATCAGCCATTTTGCATAATGCCGCCGCATCCAGCGTTGAACGCATCGCCGGATTGACAGTCTCAACCGCTGCCAGGATGGCCACCCGCGGCTCCGCGATCCCCAGGACATGCGCCAGGTCGACGGCATTCTGCACTATCGAAACCTTCTCCTCGAGTGTCGGGCCGATGTTTATCGCCGCATCAGTGACCAGTAGCGGACGGGCATAACCAGGCACCTGCAGAACAAATACGTGACTTAGGCGCCGGGCAGTCCTTAGTCCGGTATCGGCACGCATCACCTCGTGCAGCAACTCATCCGTGTGCAGGGCACCCTTCATCAGCAATTTTGCCTCACCACCCCGCACCATTGCGACGGCGCGAGAAGCGGAGTCATGGCTGTGGAGCGTTGGAACGAGCCGGAACGCGCTTATGTCAATTCCAGCTTCGATGGCCGCGACGCGGATCCTGGCCTCCGGGCCAATCAGGATGGGAACGATCAATTTGTTCTCGGCGGCCTCCACGGCGCCGCGGAGGGAGGCCTCATCACAGGGATTTCACCACAGCCGTGGTCAGGGGATCGGCGGCGAGACCGCGAGCAAGCAGCGCCCGAAACCAAGCATGATCAATCAACCTGACATCAGGCAACGGCATCACCTTCCGGCTGATTTTCTCGGTCGGAGCCTGGACGGTTGCGGTTCCGCGGACGACCTCTATCCCGTTCTGGTTGACACAGTGGCAATCGAGTACAACGCGATGCTTGGCCGGGATGGTCGAGGTCACCGTCACTGTGGCGGTGATTGTGTCACCTGCACTTACCGGCGCCCGAAACTCCAGGTTCTGGCCGAGGTAAATTGTGCCGGGACCCGGCAGCTTGGTGCCCAGAACAGCGGATATCAGCCCGGCTGTGAGTTACCCCATGGCTGATGATGTGGTGGAACATCCCCGTGCTGGCATACACGGGATCCAGATGAGCAGGATTGACGTCACCCGATATGATAGAGAACAACGTGATGTCCTCGGGCCGTATCGTGCGTTGCACACTTGCCTTGTCGCCGACGGCAATCTCATCGAACACGCGATTTTGGACAAGTGCGGCGATGTCCTGATCCATGGTCGCCTCCGGTTATTCCTGATCAGTGCTTCAGAGGTCGGAGTGTCCGACGCCCTCGTGCTGCCCTCGTGTCCCGCCACTCTTCAGTAGCGTGCAATCCCAAGACCATTCAGCGCTGCAGAACATAATGGCCCGGCGCCGCTTCGAGCGTGGGGTAGCCGGACGGCGGCGCGATTGGTTCCGATGAATGGCTATCAAGGAAGGACAGGAATGCGGGCCACCAGGACCCCTCGGTCAAGGTAGCAGCCTGCTTCCACTCCTCCGGAGACTGATATGGGCCATGCGACGCGCGGCGGCTGATCCGGAAATGGCGGTGCGATGCGCCCGGCACGCTGACCACGCCGCCATTATGGCCTCCGGACGCAAGGACAAAGGTTACTTCACCATCATTCAACAGCAAAAACTTATGCACCGACCGCCACGGCGCCACCCAGTCGGTTTCGGCACCGGTGATAAAACACGGGAGGTGAATTTCATTGATGAGGACCGGTCTGCCCTGAACGTTGAACATGCCCTCGGCAAGGTCGTTGTTCAGATAGAGCGACCGTAGATACTCGGAATGCATTCGGTACGGCATCCGGGTGCTGTCGGCATCCCAGGACATCATGTCGGAGGCATGATCCTCGATGCCAAGGTAATAGCGGCGCATCGTGCGCGACCAGATCAAGTCATTTGATCTAAGCATCGCGAACGTGCCGGCCATTTGCTTGCTGTCGAGATACCCCTGTTTCCACATGATATCATCCAGCAGCGACAACTGTGCCTCAGTGATGAAAAGTTGGAGTTCGCCGGCTTCGGTAAAGTCGGTTTGCGCGGCAAGAAGCGTCAGGCTGCCTAACCGGCCGTCGCCATCACGCGCCATCGCTGCCGCCGCGATCGACAGCAGCGTGCCGCCAAGACAGTAGCCGATCGCATGGATCTTCGGCGAACCACAGATGGCGCCGACAGCATCGAGTGCCGCCATGACACCGCTGCTCCGGTAGTCGTCAAAATGCACGTCCCGCTGTTCGGCACCCGGATTAAGCCAGGAAATGCAGAACACCGTGTAGCCTTGGCTGACCATGTAGCGGATGAACGAATTCTCCGGCGACAGGTCGAGGATGTAATACTTCATGATCCATGCCGGCACGATCAGGATCGGCTCAGGCCGCACCTTCTCGGTGAGGGGGGCATACAGGATCAGTTCTATCAGTTCGTTGCGGAAGACGACGCTGCCTTGCGTTATCGCGACGTCCTTGCCGGGCGTATGTGGCAACTGCTCTGTCGCGTGTTGGGCAGTTACCGCCAGATCCATCAGGAAGTTGCGGAAGCCCTGCTCGAGATTTGCGCCGCGCTGCTCAAGCGTCGTGTCTATCACTTCCGGGTTGAGGATCGGAATATTTGAAGGCGACAGGACGTCGAGCATCTGACGGGCCAGGAACGAAACCATCTCCCCGTGCTGGCGTGACACACCGGGCACACCGGTCGTCGCGTCGTGCCACCACCGTTCCGTTCTCAGGAAGGCCTGTTGGGCAAGCGCGAACGGGCCGCCGTTCCAGCGGGGGTACCTGAAGCGGTGATCGTCAGGTGCCGGACACAGCGGTTCGACCGGCAGGCCCAGTGCCTGGGTCCAAAGAGCGACCAGGTCCTCGGCGGCCTGCCTACCCAGGGCGGCCCGCCTCGCTGGCTGGTTGCCGAATTGTATCGCCCATTCGGCGATGGCCAAGCTGATGGATGCGCGCGAGAGACCACCAAACAGCTTTGCCTGGGCGATGTGAAGCGTCCGATCCAAGTCGGACTTGCGGGCGTAATCCGTGGAAGTCATGCGGACGATCCCGAGCCAGTCAAGGAGTCGTGGCACAACATATTGAATTCCCCGGGGATTTCCTGGGCGGCAGGTCGGTCATCAGATTTATCAGGCCGGTCCGGCAGTGCCACATGCTGGTAATCTCCTTCGCTTCACCAAGCGCCAATCATCCGCGGACGCCCGCAGCAGTCGCGACGTGCGCGAAGCTCATCCGGGCGACGTGCGCGGGAGCGCATCGGGGGCGACGTGCGCGGTGCGCAGCAGGGGCATAGACCGCTCCCTGGGAAACAACATGACCTGGATCAAGGCGCTATGAGATGACGTGCGACCGGGGCCCGGCCCGGATTGGCCAAAGCTCAACGAGGGACGGCGGTGTTCTCGCTCTGATTCGCCTTCGGCGGGCGAGATTCGCACAACTCTGCCGGACTTCTGGCACGCGGCCAGCAGAGTTGCGATTGCAGCATGGGCGGGTGCCGCGCGGATACCAGACCCTCGGCTGCATGTTCCTGCGCGGCTCCGCCGGGACATTCTCCAGAGGGGATTAAGAACTTGGTAATACACGATTTTTTGGTGCTGCTGGAGGGGATTGAACTCTCGACCTCTCCCTTACCAAGGGAGTGCTCTACCACTGAGCTACAGCAGCGCTCGGGCTGACCAAACGGCGCCTTCCTAGCTTCCAGGGACGCCGGGTGCAACCCCGAATTCCAGATGTCGGCAGGCTACTTTGCTGTCGCCTGCGCGGTAGCCATGGACCCACCCGTCGCGGAAGCCATTCCCAGAGGGATTTGCTGAACATATTCGGCTTGGTTTCAGGTCGTCGGCATCCGCTCGGCGGCAGCTAAGGCGCCCTCAGCACCATACAGCGCCGTTATCTCGCTGAGCGCGCGCTGTTCGCGGCGGCCACCCGCGCGATGGCTCTAGATAGTTCCGACTTACGAATGGGCTTCGACACCTGCTGCAAGGCCACGTCCGCCAGCGGAGTGGAAAAGATGATGGGAAGCGCCGGACATTCGGCCCGGATTGCCTCGATCAGTTCGGTACCCGCCATCTCCGGCATGTCATGATTGATCAGCACCAGGTCGAGCCACCTCTCACGCCGGATAACCGCGAGCGCCTGTTCCGCGGAGACGGCCGCATAAACCCGATGCCCGAGACCGTTCAGCATCACTGTGGTGTTCATAAGAACAAGTCGGTCATCGTCTACCGCAAGGACGACCAGCGGGCGGGTGTTCGCGCGAAGCCGGTCGCACCAGTCAGCGGTCGCCGCTTCGCCGATCCGAGCACCCGCCGCAGGGCGATCGTCCGGCACGGGCAACCAGATTTCCGCGACAGTACCTTCGCCCTCCCGGCTTCTGATGACGAAGTGCCCGTCGGACTCCTCGGCGAAGCCCTGTGCCACCGACAAGCCAAGACCGATACCTCTGCCAGCACCCTTGGTTGTAAAGAAGGCGTCGGTCGCTCACGAAAAAGTCTCCCGCGTCCATGCCGGTTCCGTGATCCGTCACCGATATACAGATGAACCGGTCAGGTTTCGCAGCGTCTCCTTGATGAGACCACACCGCTTCTTCCCGTGCATCCAGGCAGATAATACCACCGTCGGGCATCGCGTCGCGTGCATTCAACAGCAGATTGACGATGGTCAGCTTCAACTGGTTCTGGTCAACCTGAACCGCCTCAAGATCGCCTGAGCATTGGATCTTGATGCCGATCGAAGACCCTGAGCCACGCTGAAACAGGTCCCTCATGCCCAGTAGGATCTGCATTACATCAACGTTTTCCGGGAAGAGTTCCTGGCGCCGAGAGAATGCGAGCATGCTCTTTGCCAGCGTTCTGCCTTTGCGGGCCAACTGCACGGCATTTTCCAGCAGCGGCGTGATGCCTGGATCATTCGCCACCCGCCGCTGAACGAGTTCGAGTCCGTCGAGAATACCCATGAGGAAATTATTGAAATCCCGCGCGATCCCGCCGGTCAGTTGGCCCACCGCTTCCATCTTCTGCGACTGAAACAGCGCGCGGCCGGTATGTTCCAGTTCCAGTTGGCCCCGTGTTGCCTGGCTCAGATCGCGCGTCATCTTGGTGAAACCAATGATCGTGCCGTTGTCACGACGAATTGGCGTGATAACGACATCGGCCGGAAAGACCTCGCCGTTGCTTCGCAATCGGAGTCCTTGCACCTCAAACCGGCCATCCCGCGTGGCGATTTCAAGGGCCCGAGCGGGTTCACCGCTGTCGCGGTCGGCGTCGGTAAAGAAGACTGAATAGTCGCGGCCGATGATTTCGTCCGGCCTATATCCGTTGATGCACTCCGCGCCCACGTTCCAACTTATGACGAGACCCTGGGGATCGAGCAGGAAGACCGCGCAGTCCTTCGCGCTCTTAGCCAGAAGCCTGAAGCCTTCTTCACTGCGACGCAGCGCGTCGGTCGTCACGCGGTGCTTGCTGACGCCGCGAATGATCTTGACGAACCCTGAAAGGTTGTTCGCATGATCACGAAGTGGGTTGATCATGATTTTAGCTCTGAAATGGCTGCCGTCTTTGCGGACGCACCAAGCTTCTGCTTCAGAGATACCATCTTGAACCGCCCCGTCAATCAATCGGCTGGGGAACTCCACTATTCTGGTCTTCATCGCTGTAGAAAATTGAAAAGTGCTTACCTAATGCCTCATCCTCGTCGTAACCGGTAAGTTGCCGCGCGCCGCAATTCGCGCTTATGAGGATTCCTGAAACGTCAAGCACATAAATCGCGTCGTCGGTAGTTCGGTCGGGACTGATACGCCCGCTTCCCGCCGATGGCGCTGCAAATTGGTCGACGATTTCCATGGAGCCCCCAGATTATTGCAAGCAGTAATAAACTCCGACGGACCTATCGCTCGCCGGCGTTGAAATTGGCCGGCGTTCCGATATCAGTCCGGCGTTCCGACATCAGCATGGTCTCCGTTTCCGTGACTGACGGGCGACAGACAAAGGGGGTATGGCGGCCGCCTGCTTTGATGGTTGCCTTTTGCCTTACGCCGCGCAGAAACGGGCTGTACGGCTTTCCCTTTGCCTAGCATCAACCGAAGATTGCAATAATAAACACGTTTACGCCTTGAGATTGCAAGGAGAACAAGCGAGCGCAATCAACGCACACGATTTGTTGATCGAATTTTAGGAGATAAATTGCTTTGAGCAATTGACGGGACAAATCTTCCCCGAAGCAGGCGACTGGGATTGGCGCTCGAACCAACTCCTTCAAAAGCGTGACCTATCGACCATCCCCAATCAGGGATACTGGTGTCCCGATCAACGTAGAGCGACACGCGTTTCCTTTTTGCGATTGATTGCCAGTCATGATGGATCAAGACCAGAGACCGGACATAACGATGCGTTTGCGCCGGTTCGCTGACTTGTTGCTGCGCTGGAACGCGACACTGAATCTTATTGCCGCCAGGGATGTCGATGTGGTGTGGGACCGGCACATCGCGAACTTCGCTGCAGCTTGTAAAACTAATGCCCGCCGGCATCGATCGGGCAATCGATCTGGGCACCGGCGGCGGTTTCCCTGGTCTGATACTAGCAATCGCGACCGGTGTTTCGTTTGATCTGATCGAGTCCGATCGCCGCAAGGCGTCGTTCCTTAGGACCGCGGTAATGGAGACCAGCGCGCCGGCCGTGGTGCATTGCTGCCGGATTGAGGATGCCAGGCTCCCTCCCGCGCCCCTTGTGACGGCGCGGGCACTGGCGCCGCTGCCTAAATTGCTGCCGCTGACGATCAGATTTTTGGCGGACAACGGTATCTGCCTGTTTCTGAAAGGAGCAAGAGCGCAGGAGGAATTGCTTGCGGCGGCAAGCGACTGGGCAATGACCGTTGACCAGATCCCAAGCCGGACAAGTTCCGATGGGGTGGTGCTTCGAGTAAGCGGACTGCGAAAGAAGGCGCACGAGTGAACCGCGTGTCGGCGGCTGGTTTCCCCCGCCCCGTGGACTACGGCAAGCGCACAATCACCGCGACAGGGCCGCCGCCATCGGGTCCCTGATGCTCCGCGCCACCCGACACGAAAAGGTCGGTGCGACCAATCACGCCGGCCAATACGCCACCGACAAGTGCCCTGGCGTGGCGGGTGGCATTTATGTCGCTATCGTCCAGCATGATGTGGCGTGCCTCGCGGATGCGACCGGTGCTGGATGGATCCGCCTTCGCAAGCACTGCCACCACACGCTCCCGTTCGCTGCCCTGCAGTTGTCCCGCCGGCGACAGCCCCGCATCCGTCAGCGCGGCAATCACCGACGGGACGTCGATTGCATCCTGCATGACGCAGTGGGAGATCATGGTGTCGCTCGCCCAGGTCTCGCTGTTGCCAAACACGATGACTTCATTGTGCATCAATTCGATTCCAGCGGACGTGCTCGCCCGCCCCGACCACAGATCAAGACGCTCACAAACGACATCGTCATTCAGGCCAGTGCTGGGGATCTCTTCCAACGCCAGCGCCACGCCCAAAGCGGAGGCACCGCGGGAGTAGCCCATCGATTGGTAGGTATCGCCGGTCGCCACCGTCTGGCCGCGCGCCGCGGCGGCAGCGATCCGATCGCCGGTCAGTAATGGACACTTGACCTGAACGTAGTGGACATCGCTCGTGCGCGTGATGCCTGCTTCGGCCATTGCCGCGGAGACGGCACGGGCGGTCGCCTTGACCTGAGGCATCCGGCCCACCTCCTCGGGCGCGAACGGGCGGGTAAATGCCGTGCCTATCGCCAAGCTGGGGCGCCGAGAGGCATCAGGCGGAGCGGAGCTTGTGGAAAAGACAAGGAAGTGCGGCGACAGGCCACCCTCGGTACCGCCGGACATGACCATAGCTATGCGTAGCCCGACTTCGGTCGGCGAGCATTGCAGCAAGGGCGCAAGAGCATTCTGAAAAGCGCCGACAGCGTAGGCCCGGGTAAAATCGTTGACGCAGCCGTTCCCCTCGGTCTTTCCGAAAATCGCTCTTATGTCGGTCGCCCGGACGGCTCCTGAGGTGATCAGGCCCAGCAGGCCGCTGACGTCGGCGGGATGCGCGGCCGGCAGGCGAAAGACCTCGCAGCGTCGAGTGGCGTCGGCTGACATTTGTTGGTCTCCATGTGGTTGGATGCGCGCATCATAGAGCGCTATGGGGAGGGTCTAATTGAAATCCCCGACTTACGCGGCGGGTTGCGAACGCTTGCGTCTCGCGCTTCTCTGCGATCGGACACCAGCGACCAGAGCAGAGGGTGACAGATGTCGGTATCAGCGTCAGGCGTCGCGGCCGTACGGCCGACCGAGGAACAAAGCCGCAAGGCCATCTATGCGGCGACCATCGGAAACGTCATGGAATGGTACGACTTCGGGGTCTTCGGCTTCCTGGCAGGATCGCTGGCACTGAACTTCTTTCCCAAGGATGATCCGCGTACTTCCCTGCTCAACACTTTCCTCATCTTTGGCGTCGGGCTGGTGTTTCGGCCGCTTGGTGGCATCGTCATCGGACGGATGGGCGACAACCAGGGCCGCAAACCCGCGCTGGTACTCACGATATTGCTGATGGCGGTCGGCACGGTGATCATCGGCGTGCTGCCCACCTACTCCTCGATCGGCGTGATGGCACCGATCCTGCTGTTGCTCGCACGGCTGCTACAGGGTTTTTCCACCGGCGGCGAGTGGGGCGGCGCCACCGCCTTCATGGCTGAATGGTCGGTCGAAGGAAAGCGCGGGCTGTACACAAGCTTCCAGCAGATGTCGGTGGCTGGTGGCAGCCTGCTGGGCGTCGGACTCGCTGCCGCTCTCACTTCCCTCATCGGCTCGGACGCCATCAACGATTGGGGGTGGCGCATCCCGTTCCTGCTGGGAGGCCTGTTCGGCCCGATTGGCCTGTGGTTGCGGCGGGAGGTGGATGAAACGCCGCCATTCCGCGAGGTGTTGGCGGAAGGCGACGCGGGGGAAGGCAGGGTGGCGGAAGGCGGGGTGGCGGAGGCCTCGACGTTCGGGCACGCCCTGCGGGCGTTTGGTTTCACCGTCCTGTGGACCGTCTCGTTCTATGTGTTCCTGACCTATATGCCGACTTATACACGCACGCAGCTTCACCTGACCGCGGCGCAGTCGTTGTGGGCCTCGACCGCAAGTCTACTGGCGTTGGTCGTCCTGGTGCCGCTGATGGGCGCCTTGTCAGACCGGGTGGGCCGCAAGAAGTTGCTGTTGGCGTCTTGCGCGCTGTGCTTCGTTCTGCCGATCCCGGCGTTCTTCGTGCTGACGCAGGGATATGGATTCGCCAGTGTTGTCCTGGTCCAAATCGTCTTTTCCTTTGCAATTTCGTTATTTTCCGGTCCTGGGCCCGCAGCGATAGCAGAGATTTTCCCGACCCGCGGCCGGTCCACCTGGATGTCGTCATCCTACGCTTTGGCCGTGGCGATTTTCGGGGGATTCGCCCCGTTCATCTCACAGTGGCTGATCGATGCGACGGGATCGAAAATGGCACCCACCGCCTACGTGATGGCGGCGGCGGCAATCAGTTTCGTGACCATCGTGGGGCTGCGGGAAACGGCGTACCAACCGTTGCGATAATCCGCCGGATCATCCTTTATTATCCAGCACGTGCAGACCGGCGTTCCAGTCGGTTAGATAGATAATCCCGTCCTTTGTCACGTACGCGTCGCATGCCTGCGCCGCCAGCGCGATGTTCGGCCGTGGGTCGATCAGCTTGTTCGGTATGGGAGGTACCCAGTAAGCGATCTCCTTCGGCTCGAACTGGTCCTTGATGTCGAACACCCGCAGCCCGGCGTTGTGGTAGGTTGCGAAAATCACGTCCTCTGACTGAAACGCCTCAGGCCGGTTTTCATGCAGGTTATGCGGGCCGAAGTTCCCCAGTTTGCAGTAATCCCGATCCGCCGGTGTGGGCAAGGTGGCGATCGGTATCGGGTTATCAGAAGCCTGCACATCCACGATCCAAGTATGAAAGATACCCTTGGCGCATTGATCGGCATTTAATTTCATCCGCCACGATCGCCAGCTTGCGCCCAGGCAGCGGCAGCGGAGTGTGTTACCACCTGGATCAGGCGGTGACCAATTGATGCGCGACAGCAACTTCGGTGCCCCAGGGTTGCTGATATCGTGGATGGTAAACCCGCCGTCACGCCACGCGGCGTAGCCTCGATCACCAGCGGTGATCATGTGGTGCAACGCCCACCTTCGCCCTTTTGGAGAGGTTAGTGTCTCTCCGGCGGCGCGGTTCATTCCCGGCAACCACCATTTAGAGACGATCGCCGGCTTGGTGATGTCGTTCAAATCGACAATGCACAAAATGTGGTCGGTGAACCCGTCGAAATGTGCCGAGACATAAGCATAACGGCCGCCGACCCACCACAGCCGGTTGATACCGAGCCCGGGCATTTCGAGAAAGGCGATTTCGCGAAGCTCCGCTGGCTTGGAGATATCGTGGATCGACAGTCCTGACCGAAACTTCTTTCGATTGGTGATACTGTCCGCGAGCGTGTTCTCAAAATACCCGCGCATGCTGTCATAGGACTGCATCGCTACGATATTGGCGCCGTTGGCGGCGAGCAGCAGATCCCCCGATGCCTGGATATGGTGCGTTCGGGTGAAATCGCCGGCGGTCCAGAACGCCACGGGTTTAAGCTGCGTCAGGTCCGACGCGTTAAGCACGGTGATGCCGTTGCTGAACATATGGCCGACATAGACGTGGTTGCGGTTGACCATCACCTGCACGCCATCCGGTCGGCCGCCTTGATCCGAATAAGAGATATGCTTGATCTTGTGGCCAATTCCTTCGGGCGGGATCGTAGGTTCAGCCCGTGCCAAACCTGGGACCATGCCGGTAGCGAGAAGCCCGGTGGCTAGTCCGCGCCGCGTTGGTCCGTGCATGGCGTTCCCCGTCCCTGGTTATTATTGTCCAGGATGTTGGCGCCGCGAACCGGTTGGGTCAACCGCGGTTCCTGCACTGCCACTCGTGCCTGATTTAGCAATGTTGTCCAGACGCATACGGCGGCCGGCAGTCTCGTGGCTGGACGTAACTACCTGTCAGTTAAATAGCTGCAAATCATGGCGGTGGCTGGCGGGGCACAGTTCGCGGCATGACGCCAACCGGCGCGGGAGACCGGGGTATCGCCGCCGGAGGGGCAGCCGCCGGCGGCGGAGCACTCGGCCGGAATGCAGCCTGGGGCGCAACCGCCGCTGGCGGCGGAGCACTTGGCCGGAACCCTGCCGGAGGTAAACCTGCCGGAGGTAAACCTGCCGGAGGTGAACCTGCCGGAGGTAAACCTGCCGGTGGCCCACCCGCACCACCAAACCGTCCCGGCCCCGGCTGGGGAATCGGCGCGCCGCGCGGGATATCGTTTGGGTGAAATTGTCCTGCTCCGTTGCCCCGATGCGCATCGAGGTCGCGCGACACTCTATCGGGCGCATGGTGCCAGTGCCGGTCCCGGTCGTAGTAGCCCCATTGTCCACCAAACTGGACCAAGGGAGCCGTCATTCCGCCATCAACGATTATCGGCGCACCATCATTGTAACTGTATCCGGGATACGCCCCCGAATACCCGGGTTGCATGTAGCCCGGCTGGGGATAGCCTCCAGGGAAATATCCACCCGGCGAATACGACGGCTGGTCGTACCCGTAGCCGCCATCCTGTGGCACGTCGCAGCCACTCAGCAGCAGGAGCGCGGCCACAATCCAGAGTTCACGACGCATCGTCCCGGTCCCCATTTGCCTGTTATCCGTTGCCCGTTTCAGAGCAAAGATGGCGGCATGGCCAATGATAACAAGTTCAGGCGGATCAGGCGGCCTGCCCCTCGCGCGCCGCGCGCACTCGCACGGCACTCCCGCTGTAGATCAAGATCGTCGCCACCAAGCCGCAGGCGCCGGCAAAACCCATCCATAGTCCCGGCGCCGCCTTGTTCCCGGTTGCCTCGATCAGCCAGGTGGAGACTAGCGGCGTGAAGCCACCGAACAATGCTGTTGCCAACGCATAGGCGAGCGAGAAGCCGGCGGTCCGAACCTCGACCGGCACAATCTCGGTCAGCGCCACCACCATCGCACCGTTGTAGCTGCCATAAAGAAATGACAGCCACAGCAGGACCATCAGCATGTGGATGAAGGTCGGCGCAGCCACCAGCCAGGCCAAAGCCGGATAAGCGGTCAACAGAGTCAATGCCGAGAACAGCAGCAGCAACGGCTTGCGCCCTACGCGGTCCGACAAGGCGCCCATCATTGGTAACCAGATAAAATTCGACAAACCGACGCAAAAAGTCACGATCAGGCTATCGGTCGTCGTCAGCTTCAGCACGCTCTTGCCGAATGTCGGCGTATAGACGGTGATCGCGTAGAACGACACCGTCGTCATGACCACCAGCATCATCCCAAGAACAACAATGGTCCAATTCTTGCCGATCGAGGCGAAAATCTGCTGCGTCGAGGGTCGGTGTTTACGCGCCAGAAATTCCTGCGTCTCCTCCAGTGAGCGGCGGATATAGAACAGGAATGGGACAATCATGCAGCCGATGACGAACGGGACGCGCCAACCCCACGATCCGATTTCGGGCGGGGTCAGCAGTGTACTGAGCATGTAGCCGATCAAGGCCGCCACCATGATCGCCACCTGCTGGCTGGCGGACTGCCATGCGACGTAGAAGCCCTTGTTTCCTGGCGTCGCCATTTCCGACAGATACACCGACACGCCACCGAGTTCGACACCGGCCGAGAAGCCTTGCAGCAGCCGGCCGATCAGCACCAAGGCAGGCGCCAACATGCCTATGGTTTCGTAGCCTGGGACGAAGGCAATCAGGATGGTGCCGCTCGCCATGATTGTCAGCGTAAGGATCAGGCCTTTCCGGCGGCCGATCTGGTCGACATAGGCGCCAAGGATGATGGCACCCAGCGGACGCATCAGAAAGCCGGCGCCAAAGGTCATGAAGGTCAGCATCAGGCTGGCGAATTCGCTGCCAGACGGAAAGAAGGCCCTGGAGATGTAGGTGGCATAGAAGCCGAACAGGAAGAAGTCGAACATCTCGAGGAAGTTTCCGCTCGTGACCCTCAGAACCGTTGCGATACCAGAGGACTTGGTACGGGCGGACATACTCGCTGACATCAAGGCTTCTCCCGACATTGGCCATTTCCGGCCGTTTGTGCACTTTAGGGGACTACCGGCCCACAATCCAAATAGCCCGGGAGTGGTGCCTCGCGTCAGGCGATCCCAACGATCGCTTCCTCGACATCGCGCAACCGGTCCTTGCCGAAATAGATCGCTTCGCCGACGAAGAACGTCGGGGACCCAAACGTGCCGCGAGCCACCGAGTTCTCCGTGTTCGCGATCAACCCTCCCTTAACGGCCGGATCCTGGATGCGCGCCAGGACCGCGGCGGCGTCCAGACCGGATGCGCCCAGCGCGTCGCGCAGCACATCAGGGTCATCCAGCTTCTTCGGAGCCTCCCACATGTGGTGAAACATCGCGTCCACGTACCGCTCCAGTTCGCCGTCCATCTGCGCCGCGACGGCCCCGCGCATGATCTGCAACGTGTTTACCGGGAAGAATGGATTGCGCACAAAGCCTTCGATCCGATGGCGCCGCACGAAGCGCTCGGTTTCCAGTCGTTCGTACTCGGGCTTGTTGCGGATGCCCGCGAACGCCTCCGCGGGCGAGCGGTTACCGGTTGCCTTGAAGATACCGCCCAGGAGCACCGGCACATAGCGAAACGTAGCGTGCGTCCGAGCCTCGATCGCCGGAATGACACGGTGGGCGAGATAGGCGTTTGGGCTGCCGAAATCGAAATGGAATTCTACCTGCATGACTTGCCTCCCGTTTCCGAACTTACCGGTGCTCAATCCTTCCGATCTCTCCGTCACCAATTCTCCCGGGCGGGGCGCAGATCGAGTTCG
Source organism: uncultured Alphaproteobacteria bacterium (assembly GCA_963792345.1). Lineage (GTDB taxonomy): Bacteria > Pseudomonadota > Alphaproteobacteria > Acetobacterales > Acetobacteraceae > Rhodopila. Next base: position 58,374 of record CAWBVV010000004.1, on the reverse strand, counting down.
TGAGTCCACGCATCGCGCGGCTGCCGATGCAACTGCCAATACGTCTCCGCGATCGAGCCCGGGTTCATCAGCGTGCGCTCTTCCAGCGACCCCCCGCGCGCGGCAATCCGCTGGCGTACCCATTCAGTGTCCACGCCGGCATCGATCACCAGGTGGGCGACATGGATATTCTGTGGACCGAGTTCTCGCGCCATGCTCTGGGCAACAGCGCGAAGACCGAACTTTGCGCTGGCAAAGGCAGTGTAGCCACTGCCACCACGGACGCTGGCGGTCGCCCCGGTAAAAAAGATGGACCCGCGCCCGTGCGGCAACATGCGCCTTGCTGCTTCCCGTCCCGTGAGGAACCCCGCGTAACAGGCCAGTTCCCAGACCTTGCGAAAAACTCGCTCCGTGGTGTCGAGCAGCGGGAAATTCACGTTGGCGCCGATGTTGAACACGACTGCCTCCAATGGCGCCGCCTCATCCGCCTGTTGCATGAAGGCTTCCACGCTGGCCTCCTGGCGTGCGTCCAGCGACAATCTGGTGCAGACGCCGCCGGCGGCTTCGATCTCGGCGACAAGGGGAAGCAGTTTCTCGCCGTTTCGCCGTCCCGCGAAGACATGGTACCCTTCGCGCGCAAAGCGCCGGGCGATGGCGCTGCCGATGTAGTCGCCGGCACCGACGACGGCGACCGAAGCGATGCACTTTGGCATTGACGTTTCCCCTCCAGGTGACCAACTATCAACATCGTAGTTTCCTCGTGAGATGTTGTAAAATGCAGCGTAAGAGTTTCAGCGACATGCAGTGCCCGATCGCCCGCGGGCTGGAGCATGTCGGCGAATGGTGGAGTATTCTGATCCTGCGCGACGCGTTTCGCGGCCTGACCCGCTTTGACGAGTTCTCCGACAGCCTGGGGATTGCGCCCAACATGCTGACGAGACGTCTGGCGGCGCTGGTGGAGGCAGGATTGATGCAGCGCCGGCGATATAGCGAAAGGCCGCCGCGTGACGAATATATCCTCACCGAACGGGGGAAGGATTTCCGGCCGGTGATGCTGGCGATGCTGGCATTCGGCAATAAGCACTTCCCGCCGGATGACCGTACGGTGCGGATCGTCAATGCCGAGACCGGGCAGAACGTCGATCCGCTTTTGGTTGATCCGGCGACCGGCTTGCCTGTCGATGGGCCTGGTTATCGAGTGGTTACCCGTATGATGCGTCAGCACGCCGCATGATCCGCGAACGTACCTTTACCTGGGCTGACCCTGAACTGACCGCCGAAGCCAGCCGAACCCTGGGCGGCCTGGAACTGTTGCAGGGACTTCGCGACGGCTCCATTCCCGCCCCGCCGGTCCTGACACTCATCGGGCTGTCGTTGACCGAAGTTGATGCAGGCAGGGTCGTGATGCGGCTCACCCCGGCCGAGTATCACTATAATCCCATCGGCAGCGTGCACGGCGGGATCCTCGCGACGTTACTTGATTCAGTAATGGGCTGCGCGGTGCACTCGACGCTGCCGAAGGGGCGAGGCTACACCTCGTTGGAAATCAAGGTGAACTACGTTCGCGCCGTCACCCACAAATCCGGAGAGCTTTCGGCCGAAGGCAAGGTCGTCCATGGCGGCCGGCGTTCGGCCGTGGCGGAGGCGAAGGTTGTGGATGGCAAGGGCCGGCTATGTGCGACCGCGAGCACCACGTGCCTGGTATTTGATTTACCGGCGGGCTGAGGCCGGATCTTGACCTGGACAGCTTCGGTCATCGGCGGCGGTCCAGCCGGGCTCATGGCGGCTGAAACGCTTGCACGGGCCGGTCTCGCGGTGACGATCCATGATCAGATGCCCTCGGTCGGCCGCAAGTTGCTGATGGCGGGACGAGGCGGCTTGAACCTTACCCACGCCGAACCGTTGCCGGTGTTTCTGTCGCGTTACGGCAGCGCGCGGCCGTGGCTGGAGCCGATGATCGCGGCATTCCCGCCAACCGCGCTGATCGCGTGGTGCGAGGCAATTGGTCAGCCGACCTTCATCGGGTCCAGTTCCCGGGTTTTTCCTGCCGCGATGAAGGCGTCGCCGTTGTTGCGCGCCTGGCTACGGCGGCTGCAAGACCTGGGGGTGCGTGTGCGGGTCAGGCATCGCTGGACCGGCTGGAATGAACGCGGAAGCCTGAGCTTTGAGGCGCCCGGCGGAGCGATCAGTGACCGCCCTGATGTCACGATCCTGGCGCTCGGTGGAGCATCCTGGCCGCGTCTTGGGTCCGACGCCCGATGGACCGGAAACCTGCCTGGGCTGCTCACACCGTTTCAGCCGGCGAATTGCGGCTTCCTGGTCGATTGGTCGGCGCATTTCCGGACTCGCTTTGCCGGACGGCCATTGAAGCGCCTGGCGGTTCGCTGGGGCTCAGAGAGCATTCGCGGCGAGGCGGTCATCACTGAAACCGGTCTCGAGGGCGGGGTCATCTATGCTCTCTCCGGCCGGCTGCGCGACGCGATCCGGGCCGCGGGGGTGGTGACGATCAAGGTGGATTTGCGCCCTGATCTCGACGAGACCGTCCTGCGTGACCGGCTTGGCGGACCGCGCCGTGGCCAATCGCTCGCCAATACGCTGCGAAAGCAAGCTGGCCTGTCGCCGGAGGCTATTGGCTTGATCCAGGAAGCCCTGCACACCGGGGCCGACGCAGGTGATCTGCCGGCGTTGGTCAAAGCAGTGCCGCTGCGCCTACTAGCCCCTGGCCCAATCGGACGCGCGATTTCCTCCGCCGGCGGCTTAAGGGCGGATGCGCTGAACAGCGCCTTGATGCTGCATGACCGCCCCGGGGTGTTTGCTGGCGGAGAGATGCTGGACTGGGAGGCGCCGACCGGCGGTTATCTGCTGCAGGCCTGCTTCAGCACGGGCGTCGCGGCAGCCAACGGCGCCCTGGCATGGCTGGCCTGACGCCCGTACGGGTTGCACAAGACGGCGTGTTCGTCCAAATCAGCGGCTTCGGTCGCATACCTTTGGGAGCAAACATGTCCGCCAGCAGGCCACGCACCCTTTTCGACAAGATCTGGGACAGCCACGTCGTCGAGCAACTCCCCGACGGCACCTGCATCCTTTACATCGACCGGCACCTGCTGCACGAGGTCACCAGTCCCGCAGGCGTTTGAGGGACTTCGCATGGCGGGGCGCAAGCTGCGCCGCCCGGACCTGACCATCGCGGTCGCCGACCATAACATTCCGACCATCGGTCTGCGGACGCCTGCCGACATCAAGGAAGAAGACAGCCGCATCCAGGTGCAGACGCTGGAGAAGAACGTCGTCGAGTTCGGCGTCCCCTACATCCCGATCCTGGATGTGCGGCAGGGCATCGTGCACATCATCGGCCCGGAACTGGGCCTTTCCCTGCCCGGCACCACCATTGTCTGCGGCGACAGCCATACCTCGACCCACGGGGCGCTGGGGGCGCTGGCGTTCGGCATCGGCACGTCGGAGGTGGAGCATGTCATGGCCACCCAGACGCTGCTGCAGAACCCGGCCAAGAACATGCAGATCGACGTCTCCGGCACGCTGGGCTTCGGCTGTTCGGCCAAGGACATCGTGCTGGCGATCATCGGCAAGATCACCACGGCCGGCGGCAACGGCCATGTCATCGAGTACACCGGCGACACGATCCGCGCGCTGGACATGGCGGGGCGCTGCACGGTCAGCAACATGTCGATCGAGGCAGGCGCGCGGGCGGGCCTGATCGCCCCTGACCAGACCACGTTCGACTACATCAAGGGCCGCGAATTCGCCCCGAAGGGCGAGGCGTTCGACCAGGCCGTCGCCTACTGGAAGACCCTGCCGACCGATCCCGGGCGCGCACTACGACACCATCGTGCGCCTGACCACGGCCGAGATCGCGCCAATGGTCACCTGGGGCACCACGCCGGGCGCGGTCGTCCCGGTCACCGGCGATCGTGCCGAACCCGTCCGACGAACCCGACGAGGGCAAGCGCGCGCAGCTGAACCGCATGCTGGAATACATGGCGCTTGACGCCGGGCCAGGCGATGCAGGACCTGCCGATCGACGTGGTGTTCATCGGCTCCTGCACCAACGGCCGGATCGAGGACATCCGCGCCGCCGCGACCATCGCCAAGGGCCGCAAGGTAGCCGATGGCGTGCAGGCGCTGGTCGTGCCCGGGCTCCGGCCTGGTGAAGCGGCAGGCTGAGGAAGAAGGCCTCGACCGCATGCTGCTGGAGGCCGGGTTCGAGTGGCGGGACCCGTGCTGCTCCATGTGCCTCGGCATGAACCCGGACAAGCTGACCCCGGGCCAGCGCTGCGCCAGCACGTCGAACCGCAACTTCGAGGGGCGCCAGGGCCAGGGCGGGCGCACCCACCTGCTGTCGCCCGCGATGGCCGCGGCGGCCGCGGTGACCGGCCGACCTGACCGACGTTGCGAGGGCGAACATGCGTCCTAGGCAAGCGCAGTCGGCGGAACACGACTCAATGGACGCCTTGGGGACACCATGAGCCTTCACACGCGGCGTTGCGGCGCCGATGCCGATGCAGAACATCGACACCGACAAGATCATCCCGGCCCGCTTCCTGAAGACCATCAAGCGCTCCGGCCTCGGCGTGCACCTGTTCGACCCGCTGCGCTTCGACAAGGACGGCAACGAAAAGCCGGACTTCGTCCTGAACCAGGAGCCGTTCCGCAACGCCCAGGTCATCATCGCGCACGAGAATTTCGGCTGCGGGTCGTCGCGCGAGCACGCCCCCTGGGCGCTGCTGGATTTCGGCATCCGCTGCATCATCGCGCCCGATTTCGCCGACATCTTCTACAACAACAGCTTCAAGAACGGCATCCTGCCGATCCGCCTGCCGCGCGCCGTCTGCGACCAACTGATCGACGACACCAAGCTCGGCGGCAACGCCCGCGTCACCATCGACCTCGCCCGCCAGGTGGTCATCCGCCCGAACGGCGAGGAGATCGCACTTCGACATCGATCCGTTCCGCAAGCACTCGCTGCTGAACGGGCTGGACGACATCGGCCAGACTCTCCAGCACGGCACCCAGATCGATGGCTTCGAGGCCGATCGCCGCAAGAGCCAGCCCTGGCTGCCATTGACCACCGCCGCCTGATTCTGAACGCTGATCGATGCTCCAAGACTGACCCACGCGCGGTGACAAAAAATGTTGCGCGTCGTTGTGCCGCAACCCGAAGGACAACCTGATGCCCGCCAACAAGAAGCTTCTGATTCTGCCGGGTGACGGCATCGGCCCCGAGGTCATGCGAGAGGTCCGCCGCGTGATCGACTGGATGGACCGCCGCCGGATGGTGACGTTCGACGTGTCGGACGATCATGTCGGCGGCTCCGCCATCGACACCTATGGCACGCCGATCACCGACGAGACCATGCAGAAGGCGAGGGACGCCGACGCCATCCTGTTCGGCTCAGTCGGCGGCCCGAAATGGGACAGGCTGGGCTTCCAGCTTCGGCCGGAGATCGCCATCCTGCGGCTGCGCAAGGAACTGGACCTGTTCGCCAACCTGCGCCCCGCCATGGTGTTCGACCCGCTGGTCGATGCCTCGACCCTGAAGGCTGACGTCATCCGCGGCCTGGACCTGATGATTGTCCGCGAAAGCACCGGCGGCATCTATTTTGGCGAACCCCGCGGCGTCGAAACCTTGCCCGATGGCCAGAAGCGCGGCTTCGACACCGAGACCTACACGACCAACGAGATCGAACGTGTCGCCCGCGTTGCCTTCGAGCTTGCCCGCAAGCGGCAGAACCGCGTGTGCAGTGTCGAGAAAGCCAACGTGATGCAGTCCGGCCTGTTCTGGCGCCAGACCGTCACCGCGCTGCGGGAACGGGAGTTCGCCGATGTCGAACTCACGCACATGTATGCCGACAACTGCGCCATGCAGTTGGTCCGCAACCCGAGGCAGTTCGACGTCATCGTCACCTCCAACCTGTTCGGCGACCTGTTGTCCGATCTTGCCTCCATGCTGACCGGCAGCCTGGGCATGCTGCCGTCCGCCACGCTGGGCGCCGTGCAGCCTTCCGGCAAGCGACATGCGCTGTATGAGCCGATCCACGGCAGTGCCCCCGATATCGCTGGCAAGGGCATTGCCAACCCGCTGGGGCAGATCCTGAGCTTCGCCATGCTGCTGCGCCACTCCTTCAGCATGGAGGAGGATGCCGGCCTGATCGAGAAGGCCTGCGTCAACGTGCTGAAAAACGGCTTGCGCACGGCCGACATCATGGCGACCGGCATCGCGCGGGTGGGCACCGGCGTGATGGGCGAATCGATCCTGCGGGAGTTGGATAAACTTGCCGCCTAGAGGCTGTTGACGGTTTCTCAAGGTGCGGGGTCCGCACATGCGGGTCCACACACATGGGGGCGAAGAACCGATCAGGGTTGATTCCGTGGACGTCCTGTCGGGCCGCGCTATAGAACCGGGACAAGAAGAACCCTGAATGACGGCTTGGGGGTTGATACCGGCTTATGGTTCGGCTACATCCCGCCGCCTGAGTGCGCCCGTAGCTCAATTGGATAGAGCACCAGACTACGAATTTGGGGGTTGGAAGTTCGAGTCTTTCCGGGCGCGCCAGTCGTTCGCGACAAAGCAGCCGCGTTGGTCGGCGACCGAACTCATGTCAATCAGCCTCATGGGCCTGCTGCAAGGCGGCTGAGCCTCTCGCCGCACAACGGAGAGGACTTGATCCAGAAGGTCGCAATTATCCGTTACAGTGGTATGCGAAGTACGACACCGTGCAGTTATGGTCGTGCATGACGTGCTTAGGAAGTGCGTCTTTGGCTGGTCTTCGAGGCTATCGGCTCCAGGACATCAGACCACGCGCGAGTGAACCGAAAGGCGACTTGGCCTCAATTCAAATGGAGGCAAAGAACTCTCTGTGCGTCCACGCCTTATGGGCAGGCGCCTTGGCGGAGGAGCGTCAAAGCAAGGAGATCGATTATATGCTACCCAGCAATCGCACCGGCGGCCCTGGTGTCATTCGTAATCTGCAAGTTTTGCGCGGACTCGCGGCTCTCCTCGTTGTGTTCGTACATCTCAGCGAGTATTTGCTGCCCCACATCGGGGTGCCGTCGTTCGGAGGAGCCGGCGTTGACATCTTCTTTGTCATAAGCGGGTTTATCATGATCGTCACGACAGCGGACCGTGACGTGACTCCGGTGACCTTCATGGCCGATCGAGTCGCCCGGATCGTGCCGACCTATTGGGTGACGACCCTTGCCGTATTCGGCCTCGCGTTGGCGTTACCATCGCTTCTAGAGTTTACACGAGCAGACTGGACCGAATTGCTCAAATCGCTGGCTTTCATTCCATTTATGAAGCCGAACGGCTTGGTTGCTCCAGGTACCTGTACGTCGGGTGGACGCTGAATTACGAAATGTTTTTCTATCTTTTATTTGCGCTCAGTTTGATCTTGCCAAACAAGAGGGTGGGCGCAATAGGCTTGATGTGTACCCTTGCCTGCATGGTGGCAATCGGTCTGGTGGAGCACCCTCAAGACGTCTTTGGCAAGTTCTATACGGCCCCCATCGTGCTTGATTTCGCGCTGGGCATGGCGATCGGATTGACCCACCGAAAGATCCCACAGAACGCAACGATGTCGACCAAGACCGTGGCCGCGGCGGCCGTCCTTGCTGGGCTTACGGCGGCGATTTTGCTGCCGTCAATTTTCGTTGATAGATCGTCCTTTTTGCCGGGGGGATTACCTTCCGTGTTGATCGTGGCGGGGGTCGTGGCGTTAGAGCGGTGGGGGTGGGTGGTGAAGACCAAGTGGTGCCTTCTGATAGGCAACGCGAGCTACTCCATCTACCTTACCCAGCCGTTCGTGACAGATCTGGTGCAGAAAGTCGCCGCAAGAATGGGACTGGCGAGAGTTGGGTGTCTGCTGCTGGTCGTCCCGATTTTGTTGGCGGTTTGTGTTGTCGGCATCGTGTTTCACCGCGTTTTGGAGCAACCACTCTCGGCCGCCGCTCGCCGCCTGCTGAGGGTCCGACGTTTGAATCCCCAGATGGGCCAGGGGGAAACCGCCCGTCCCGCCAGTGCTACGACCTGAGCAGGCCAAGTGCACGGCTTGAGCGAGGCCCTCGGCACCTCGAGTGACGGGTACGCCGCCTGCCTCGGTCGCGAACCGTCAGTTCATTGTTGTGCTGCACCAAGTTACGATGTCCGCGCAACCAAACGAGGCATTCTGTAGTTTTTCAGTTGGACTCCTGGGCGACCGGTATGTCCGCGCGGATTTTCTTTTATGGCTGGAACTTTGGTGGTCGGTGCCTTGAAACCGGCGGCGGGCGGCGGCGTTCTCGGCCCGCCACGCTGAGATTACCTTTCCTCGCCTTCACCGGGCCAGGATCCCCGAAAGCGACAGGAGGGAGCGATGCCAAAGCTTCATGTAGACGGCAAGGAAGTAGCTGAGATTGACGAGGAAACCGCCGAGTTGCTGCTGGAAGCGGCATCAGTTGGCGTCGGGAAAAGGCGCGAAGATGCCACCTGCCAACCGCACCTGGGTGTGCAGCGTGCACTCAGCCTATTCGCCAGGTTGCGGTCGAACTGGATTTCTTTTTGTAAGCCCGCCCGCCAAGGGTGATCCGTCTGATAGCTCGGCCAGCCTCGTGGCGGCAGTGCTCGCCACCGCGCAACAAGGCGACCAGGGAAGGCAGATCAGTCGCTCGGGGCGTGTTTCGCGCTCGATGTGGTTTGAGACGAGGGTTGCGGTAGAAGCCAGACCGTGGGGCCGGCTCCCAATTGATACCCCGGATCATCCCCCAAATTGGCGATCTGCGGTTCGAGCGCCTGAGCAAAAAAGCTAGATAGCTGCTGCCGCGCCTCGGCGCTGCCCGACATGAAAGCGGCCGTCATCGCCAACAACAAGGCAACGAACACCGGCAAATTCTCTGGGATATTCACTTCGCCCTCCTGCAAATCGTTCACCCGCCACCAAGTGCCGCGGGTGTCCATACGCTGAAGGTGCCAAGTCCGGAGAAGCTCGGCTGTGAAGCAGGCCACACAATAAGCAGGACCAAGGATCTCATCGCTTTCTCCAGCCCCGCCATCGCCATTGTCATAGCTGCGCCCGCTGGCGCCGTTCAACAAAATTACCTGGGGTCGCAGTAAGCCATCCGGTGCTTGCATTTGGTCCGCGACATGGATGGAAGCTCATTGCCGCTTTCCAGGCGGCGCCGCGCATGCCAACTTTGATCGCAAGAACGTAAGGATCAATCAATGTCCCGTATGACCGGTGGGGAAGCGATCGTTGAAGGCCTTCTGCGGCATGGCATCGATACTGTGTTCGGGCTCCCCGGGGTGCAGACCTACGGGCTTTTTGACGCCTTCGCCCGGGCGTCCAACAGCCTGCGCCTGATCAATGCACGACATGAACAGACTACCGCTTACATGGCGCTGGGTTATGCCTGCGCGACCGGCCGGCCGGCGGCCTACGCCGTAGTGCCCGGCCCAGGCGTGCTCAACACCACCGCTGCGATCGCCACCGCCTGGGGAGTGAACGCGCCTGTCCTATGTCTGACCGGACAGGTGCCCAGCGCCATGATCGGACGCCGGAGGGGTCAGTTGCACGAACTGCCCGACCAACTCGCGACGTTGCGCACGTTGGTGAAGTGGGCCGAGCGCATAGACCATCCCTCTCAAGCACCATATCTTGTCGCACGTGCGTTCCAGGAGATGATGTCGGGAAGACGCGGCCCGGTTGCGCTGGAGATGCCGTGGGACCAGTTCACCGCTGCCTGCGAGGTCACATCCCAGGACCCATTGCCGCTGCATCCAGTTCCGACGCCGGACCCGGAAAAGATCAATGCGCTGGCCAAGCTTTTGAACGAGGCCAAGGCACCGATGCTATGGGTCGGCGGCGGCGCGCTGCATGCCTCGCCCGAGATTCAGGCGCTGGCGGAGCATGTCGGCGCGCCGGTGGTTTCCTTTCGTGGCGGCCGCGGCATCATTGATGATCGCCATCCACTCGGTTTGACCATCCCAGCCGCCTACCGGCTGTGGCCGGAGACCGATCTGCTCGTCGCATTCGGAACCCGGCTCGAGGTTCCGACGGGTCGGTGGGGCAAGATGCCGCCCGGTCTCAAGATCGCCCGCATCGACATCGACCCGGCGGAGATGCCGAGGCTGAAAGTTGATGTCGGCATTGTCGCCGACACCGCTGAGGCCGCACGGGCACTGACCGCGATGGTTGCTCAGCGTAACGATCCCAAGAGGGAAGCGGCCATCGCGGGCGCCAAAGCCGATGCTTTGGCTGACATCCAGCGGGTGCAGCCGCAGATGGCGTTCCTTCAGGCGATCCGGGAGGTGCTGCCGGAGGATGGTATCATCTGTGACGAGATGACGCAGGTGGGCTACGTCTCCTGGTTCGGCTTCCCGCTTTATACGCCGCGGTCGCTGATCACCTCGGGCTTTTCGGGAACCCTGGGAGCCGGCTTCCCGACCGCCCTCGGCGTGAAGGTAGCGCTGCCAGATCGGCCCGTCGTGTCCTTGAACGGTGACGGGGGCTTCCTGTTCGGAGGAGCCGAGTTGGCGACGGCGATGCAGCACGGCATCAATCTGATCACCATCGTGTTCAACAACTCGGCTTATGGCAATGTGCTGCGCGACCAGCGGCGGCTGTTCGAGGGCCGTGACGCCGGTTCGCGTTTACGGAACCCCGATTTCCTGGCTTATGCGCGCAGCTTCGGCGTTCACGGTTGGCGCGTGACGAATGCCGCCGGCCTTCGAGACGCATTAGCCGAAGCCTTGAAGGCGAACTCACCGACGTTGATCGAGGTCATAACCGACATCACCAAGGAAACCGGCCCGTGGGATTTCATCGCCCCTGGCCGCGGCTAGACGGGTTGTCGTTCGACAGGCTCACGGGCCTGCCTGATGGGCGTTCCGGAGACCTGGGAAGAACCTGGGCCGCAAGCTGAAATCGGCCGGCGGCTATGCACAGTCGCCGGAAGCACAATCACCTGGGATCAGGCAGCGGCGGTCCGCTTTATCTGCGCCTTTTCGATGCGGCGCTTCAGGGTCTTACCCTCGGGTGTCAGCTTCGTGCTCGGCGTATTCAGCAGGAACGCATCTATACCGCCGTTATGCTCGACAGTGCGAATGCCACGGGTGGACAGGCGCATGCGGACTTCATGCCCAAGGATGTCCGACAACAGCGACGTCACTTGCAGATTGGGCAGGAATCGACGACGGGTCCTGTTGTTGGCGTGACTGACGTTGTTGCCAGACAGGACGCCTTTGCCCGTAATTTCACAGCGACGCGACATCGCACATAACTTCCCTAGTAAGATGGGTGCAGATTGGAAGGGGCGGGTTATGGCGACAGAAGCCTGCCGCGTCAAGGAAGACCGCCTGCCTTATTGAGTGCAACGCAAGAGCGTCCAGGCGGGGCAGAACCGAACACAACCGACCAGCATTGTTACCGAGTGCTCAAACCATCTGAAGGCTAATCAGATCAACTTCTTAGCGTGCGCGAGGTCGAGGTTGGCGGCGCCATCGTCGTCCCACCGCCGACACCGAGTGCATGAACCGAGCCTCGGCGGGGATCGGCGCAACGGGGCGAACTGGCATATTTGAATGTCAACTGATCGCGGCCAGTACGGTCCTGGCCGCGGTCTGCCCACTGATCCAAGCCCCGGCCACGGTGCCGGCGAAACCGACATGGCAAGCTTCCCCGGCAAACATCAGATGCCCGTCAGAGACCGGTTCCGCCAGCGCATCGCGCGCCAAAGCCGAACCCCGGCACGGCGTAGCAATATGCCCCGCGCACCCAGGGATCGGCATCCCAATGGGTGACCAGCGAGGCCCCGCCGGCAAACAGACCGATCCACCCGCCCGCCGAACGCCCGGCGCAGATAAGCCAGCGCGAAATCGACCGCCGCCGCCTCGCCCGCCCGGGCCAGATCCCAGGCGACCGATCCGCCGATCCAGCCCTGCACGTAGTCCCGTCCGAACGGCCAGCACTGGAACGGCATCAGCGGTTCGCCGGCGCGCTCCAGGATGCGGTCCACCGAGCAATGCAGCGGCAGGTCCAGCCGGTCGGGGCCGGTGGCGCGCAGGGCGACCTTCATCGCCAGCCCCATCGGCAGCGCGTGCGACCGCGTCGGTCACCGATGCCGGCAGAGCGGGATCGAACGCCAGCGCCCCGCGAGGCCAGCACGCCGGTCGAGACCGTCACGATGCAAGCCTCGGCGGTAATCGAACCGCTCGCCGGTCTCCACCGTAACCTGGCCGCCGGGACCGCCCCAGCGGATGCGCGTCACCGGCGGTGTGCAAGCGGATGTCCAGCCCCTGGTCAGCCGGCGCTGCACGAACGCGCCGATGCCGCCGTCCGGCACCAGGTTGCTGCCGCCCAGGGCGTTGCGCCGCCAGTCCAGGGCGCTGAATCTGTCGGCGTCGGCCGCGCAGATCACCGGACCTTCCCAGGCCTCGATGGTCGCCGCCCAGGGTCATCCGGCACTGCCGGCGTCACCTCGGCCAAGCGAGACATCGCCCTTTGGCGGCGATCATCGTGTCGGCGGCCGCCTCGTACCGCGGCCAGGCGTCGGCATAGGCGGCCAGTTCCGCCTCCGTCGCCAGGCGGTCGCCGATAAAGGTGCGCTCCTGGCGGATCTCGTCCGATCGCAGCAGCGTGTCACCTGCCGCACGGGCGATCGGCACCAGCGGATTGTGCTCCGCGTCGTGGAACCAGACCGCGCCCATGTCGAACCAGACGCCGCCGAGCGCAGCGGGATAATCGGTCCAGGCGCGCCCGCCGACGCGGCCGGATGCCTCCAGCACCACGGCGCGCCGGCCGGCGTCGCGCAGTGCCGCCGCCGCACCCAGCCCCGCGAGACCGGCCCCGATGATCACGACGTCGGTTTCGGTCACGCGTGCTCCTCTCAGGTCATGCTCCGGATCTGCCGTCCAGTGGCCACGGCAGTTGTGCGGCACCAGGCATCGGCAGCCGGTACCGCAGTCTCGTTGCGAATGACCCGGATCGAAGCGGTCGCAGACGATCCAGGGCAGGCGCGCAACGATCGGCGGCTCCCGATGAGCCGCCCATAATAGGTCAGGCGACGATCCGCGCGACCTCTTCCGGCGATTGTCGAGCACCAATCTGTCGTAATCCTTCATCAGCGTCTCGGTGATCGTCCCCGGCGTGAACCGGTGCGGCCCGATCTCCCGCACCGCGGTCACTTCCGCCGCCGTCCCGGCCAGAACACCTCGGTCGCCCGGCGCAGTTCGGCGGGATCGATCTGCCGCTCGATCACCTTCATCTGGTTGCGCCGCGCCAGGCTGATCACCGTCCGCCGGGTGATCCCGTCCAGGAAGCAATCCGGGTCGGGCGTATGCAGATCACCGTCGATGACGAAAAAGATGTTCGCGCCGGTCGTCTCCGCCACCAGCCCGCGCCAGTCCAGCATCAGCGCATCGGAATAGCCTTCCTGCTCCGCCTTCACCTTGGCCAGCGAGGCAATGACATACAGCCCGGAGGCCTTTGCCTTGACCGGCGCGCGTCTCCGGCGGCGGCCGTCGCCATTCCGCCTGCCGCCACCCGGATCCCCTGCATCCGCTCCGCGCCGAAATAGCTTGGCCACGGCCATGCGCCGATCGCCGAGATGGATCGATGTTCCGGTCGCCGACACCGCCAACTGCTCCGACCCGCGCCAGGCGATCGGCCGGACATAGCCATCGGTCAGCCCGTTGGCCTGCAGCACGGCGTTGCTGGCGGCATCGATCTCCTCGGCCGAGCACGGGATCTCGAAGCTCAGGATGCGGCCGGAGTTGATCAGGCGGTCGGTATGGTCGCGCAGCCGGAAAATATTGCCGGCGTAGGCGCGCTCGCCTTCGAACACCGCACTGGCGTAGTGCAAACCATGCGATAAAACATGCAGTCTTCGCGTCCCGCCAGGGAACCAGGGAGCCGTCCAACCAAAGCCAGCCGTCTCGGTCGTCGAAAGGAAGTAACGCCATGGTCGCCTTCTCCGTAATTTTGTTGCTTCGCAGCGCCGCAAACTTAAAACGTAGCCGGCAATTTAAGTCAATAATGCTGACCTATTTCGGGATCGAATATCAGGCATGCTGAAAGCCAAATCCCGCTTCGTCCCGCCGCCCAAGCTGCCGCCGCCGACGCCGGTTGTCGATCTCGGCGACCCCGAGATGCGCCTGGCGCAGGATCTGCTGTTCTTCGCCTATCGCGATTTCACCAATGTCGCCGACCAGGTGCTGGAGGAACTCGGGCTCGGCCGAGCGCATCATCGGGCGCTGCACTTCATCGGCCGCAATCCCGGGATCACCGTGTCCGGCCTGCTGGCGATCCTGCGCATCACCAAGCAGTCCCTGGCGCGGGTGCTGAACGCCCTGGTCGATGCAGGGCTTTGTCGGCCAGGCGCCGGGGTTCGAGGACCGCCGGCTGCGGCTGCTGACGCTGACGGACAAGGGCAAGGCGCTGGAACAGCGCCTGTTCGACGCCGCAGCGGGAAAAGCATGTCCCAGGCTTACCGCGCGCCGGTCCCCAGGCGGTGCAGGGCTTTCGGACGGTCATGCGGGCCATGATGGACAAGGGCGCCCGGGCCTATATGGACGGCACCGGATCGGCGGAGGACGCCTGACGATGTCAATGGCGCGAAGATTGCCACATCCTGGTCGTGGAGGACGATCCCCGGCTGCGGGAGCGGCTGGCGCGCTATCTGGCCGGCGAAGGCTTCCGCGTCACCGCCGCCGGCGATGCCGCCGAGGCGCGGACCCAAGCTGCGGGCGATCGACCCCGATCTGATGGTGCTGGACGTGATGATGCCGGGCGAAAGCGGCCTCGAACTGACGCAGTCGCTGCGGCTGGCAAAGACCCAGAACCTGCCGATCCTGCTGCTGACCGCCCGCGGCGCCCCGGAGGATCGCATCGCCGGCTTCGAGGCCGGGGCGGACGACTATCTGGGCAAACCCTTCGAACCGCGCGAACTGGTGCTGCGCATCCGCGCCCTGCTGCGGCGCGCGCCACCGCCGATGCCGATCGAGCGCGCCGGCAGGGCCGGTGCGCATCGGCGAGGCGGAATTCGACGTCGAGCGCGGCGAACTGCGCGATGCCACCGGCCCGATCCGGCTGACCGGCGGCGAGGCCGCGCTGCTGACGGCGCTCGCCCGCAAAGCCCAATGAGGTGCTGTCGCGCGAGGAAATCGCCGAGGCCCTCGGCATGGACGATTCCGGCGAACGCGCGATCGACGTTCAGGTCGTGCGCCTGCGCCGCAAGATCGAAGCCGATCCGCGCGAGCCACGCTTCCTGCACACCGTGCGTGGCCGCGGCTACATCCTGAAGCCCGGCGCCTGAAGTGCGCGCGCGCATTCCGCTGCCGTTCGTGGCCTGGATCAAGCGCTTCATGCCGCGTTCGCTGCTGGGCCGCACCCTGCTGATCATGCTGGTGCCGCTGGTGCTGGTGCAGGCCATCGCGCTGCAGACTGTTCTACGGCAACCACCTGGGCGTCGTGTCGCGCCGGCTGTCCAGCGCGATTGCCGGCGAGATCTCCATACACGGTTCGAATTGATGCGCCAGTTCCACACGCCAGCCGACCGCGAATGGGTGCTGGATATGGCCCGCCAGCAGTTCACCCTGGCGATCACGCTGGAGCCCGGCGCCGTCCTGGCAGCCGCAGAAGCGGCTGAATATCCTGGGGCCGATGGATGACGACCTCGCCGCCGGCGCTGACCGAGAAGTTCAACGCCCGTTCACCATGGACTGGACCTCCGACCCCCGTTCGGTGCTGATCCGGCTGCAACTTGCCGGACGGCGTGCTGGATGTGGTGGCGCCGCGCAAGCGGCTTGCCATCGGCACGCTGTTCCTGTTCGTCGGCTGGCTGGTCGGCTCCGCGCTGTTGCTGTTCGCCATCGCCGCGTTGTTCATGCGCAACCAGGTGCGCGCGATCCACCGGCTGGCTCGTTCGGCGGAGGCGTTCGGCATGGGCCGCGACGTGCCGCAGATCCGTCCCGAAGGCGCGGCCGAAGTCCGTCAGGCCGCCGCCGCATTCAACCGCATGCAGGAACGCATCCGCCGCTTCCTGGCGCAGCGGACGGAGATGCTGGCGGGCGTGTCGCACGATCTGCGCACGCCGCTGACCCGCCTGCGGCTGGCGCTGGCGATGCTGCCGCGCACCGAGGAACTCGAGCCAGGACGTGGCCGAAATGACCGCCGATGTGGAGGAGATGGACCGCATGATCGGCGGCTACCTCGCGTTCGCCCGCGGCGAGGGGACGGAGCAGGCCGAACCGGTCAATCTTGCAGCGATTCTGGACGATGTCGCCGCCGGAGCGCGGCGGGCCGGAGCGTTGCTGGACCTGGATGTGCCGGCGGACCTGACGTTGAAGCTGCGCGCCGACGCGGTGCGTCGGGCGGTCACCAACCTGGTGGACAATGCCCGCCGGCATGCACGGCATGTCGTGCTGGCGGCGGTGGCACAGGGCCGTTCCGTGCTGGTCACGGTCGACGACGACGGGCCCGGTATTCCGGCCGACAAGCGCGAGAGCGTGTTCCGCCCGTTCGAGAGCGGATCGATCGGGCGGCACCGGCCTGGGCCTGACGATCGCCCGCGATATCGTCCGCGCCCATGGCGGGGAAATCGTGCTGGAGGACAGCCCCCTGGGCGGCCTGCGCGCCCGCATCCGGCTGCCGGTGTAGCCGATCCAGGCACGCCTGTAGATTATTCAGCCGAACAGCCGTCGCGCCGCCTCGATCGCCCGCCTTACCACCGCCTCCGGTCCAGCGGTCTGCGACAATGCCGTCATTGGCACTTCAAGTGCTATCGGGATCCCCGGTGGCATGCGGCTTACGACGCCCTTGATCTCAATCGCGCCTTCGCCCGGCGGCAGGCGTTCAGCACGGGCATGGTGAAACAATCCTTCCAAAGTCGTCGGCTTCTGCTTGGGGACGTCGCATACATGCACGAACGGCAAGCGGGAGGGGCTGATTAAATCCAGGTCTTCCGGGGTGCAGCCGCAACGATCGAAGTGCAGGGTATCGACCAGGATGGCACCGTTCCCCCGTCCGGCACCCTCGACGATGGCGGATGCGTCGGCGACGCCACGGACCTCGGTCCAGGGAAAAAACTCCAGCACCACGCCCTGGTTGTAGCGTCGGGCGAGGTCACACAAAGCGCCAAACCGATCGGTCAGCCGCACCAAATCCGGATCGTATGGCCCAGCGACGGCCCAGCGCGCGCCAAGCTCTGCCCCAACGGCAAAGAAAGGCTCCAGCGCTGCGATGTCGATCCCAGGCGCGATCCGGATGAACTCGATATCGTTCACCCGGACACCGGCCTGATCCATGGCGTGTAGCGTCTCGCGCAACATTGGCCGGTCAGTCATCAGGTCATAGCAAGGGGTGTTGGGCGCCACCTGAAGCAGGCGCAAACCCACCGATTGGTAGCCGGCGCGCCCAGCCATCCGGATCAATTCAGGCGGCGGCACCGCCAGCGCGGTCAGGTGGGCGAGAGAGAAGTCGATCATGGTTACCGCTGTTGTCGATGACGGCCAGCATAAGCAGGGTCGAGAATGCACCAACACGCGCCCGATGGTCGAGCACCGCGCAATCGAAGCCCGCGAGGCTGCGGAGAGTGTGACGACACCTCACCACCCATTGACGAAACCGCTTCATCACGATGCACTGAGTTTGTCTTCAGGAAGGAAACGAGATGGCGACGACGCGTAGAACTCTTACACACCTCGGACTCGCCGCCCCGGCACTGGCGCTATTCCCGCGCGGCGCGCGGGCTGCCGACGCGATGGTGAAGATCGGCGCCCCCTACCCGCTGACCGGCGGCGCCGCATCCGCCGGGATGGCGGTCAAGCAGGCCATTGAGGTCGCCGTCGACGTCATCAACAACGCCCATCCCGAGTTGCCCAACCTGCCGCTGGCCAAGACCGAGGGCCTGCCCGGGCTGGGCGGCCGCAAAGTGCAGGTGCTGTTCTCCGACCATCAGGGCAACCCCGCGGTCGCCCAGAGCGAGACGTTGCGGTTGATTACGCAAGACAAGGTCGTGGCGCTGGCCGGATGCTATCAGTCCAGTTGCAGCCTGACAGCGAGCGCGGTAGCGGAACGTTATGGCATTCCGTTCATGGCCTCCGAATCATCAGCCCCCAGCCTGACCGAACGGGGCTTCAAATGGTTCTTTCGCCCGACACCGATCGGCACGGATTTCGGTTCGGCGTATGCCTCCTTCCTGGCGGATCGCAAGGCGTCCGGTTTCAAGGTCGATAAGATCGCGGTGGTCAACGAAAACACGGAGTACGGCACCTCCACGGGGGATGCAATTATCGGAGCGGTGAAGGCCAAGGGTCTGAATGTCGCGCTTCGGATCGCCTATAACGCCAACTCCAGCGACGTGAGCGCCCAGGTGCTACAGCTTAAGGATGCCGGTCCGGACGCGGTCATCTTCGTCAGCTATACGTCCAACTCGATCCTGTTCATGAAGACCATGCACACGTTGAACTGGAAGCCACCGATCCTGATCGGCGATGATTCGGGTTTCTCGGACAACGCGTTCATCGAAGCGGTCAGCGACCTCGCTCAGGGCGTTTTCAACCGCAGTTCCTATGATGCCGGCAAACCCGGCTCTGCCTCATTCGTCATGAACGAACTTTATCAGAAGCATGCCGGACATGCGCTGGACGATACCTCGGCGCGGGGGATGCAGGGCTTCCTGGCGCTGATGGAGGCGATAAACCGAGCCGGCTCTACTGAACCGGCGAAAATACAGGCGGCGCTGGTCAGCCAGGACATGAGGCCTGAACAACTCATGATCGGCTACGACGGGATCAAATACGACGCAAAAGGGCAGAATACACTGGCGGCAACGTTACTGGTGCAGTTGGAGGCCAAGAAATACATCGCCGTGTGGCCAGACAAATCGGCTTCCCGCCCCCCTGCCCTGCCGTTCAAGGGTTGGGGCTGAGGCGGCAACGATGAACACTGATTTCTTCGAGATTATCCGCACCACCCGATCAATGCGGAGGCTCAAGCCGGATCCGGTTCCGAATGATCTGATCCGGCAAATCCTGGAAGCCGGAACCTCCGCCGCCAATGGCGGCAATATGCAGACCTGGCGCTTTTTGATCATCCGCGATCCGGCGATTAAAACGCAAGTCGCGCAGTGGTATCGCCGCGGCTGGCACGAGATCGTCGGGCCTCGATACCGTAGTGGGGCGCCGGCACCGGGATCCTCGAGGGAGCGCTTCGACCGGATGCTGGCGGCGGCGGAACATCTGGCGGATCACCTGCATGAGGCGCCGGTATGGATCGTACCCTGTTTTGCAAGGTGGCACTCATACGCGCACGTCCGGATCTTCGATTTATCCAGCCGTGCAAAACATGTTGCTGGCGGCCAGGGCCCTGGGTCTCGGCGCGACGCTGACGACGCTTTACCTGCTGTTTGAGAAGGATGCCGAAGCCGCGCTGGGTCTGCCGGAAGACGCCCATTCCTACGCCATTCTGCCGATCGGTTACCCTGTGGGCCGGTTTGGGCCCGTCGCCCGCACGACGCTGGAGGACGTTGTCTTCGCCGACCGGTGGGGAGAGCCCTGGACCGGCTGATATTCCCAACTCACGATAGCATCACGCGATCATCCGCAACGTTAGCGGCGGTGCATGGGGGGTATAATGGGGCATCGTGGGGGGACCAGTTTCGGTCCGGCACAGGCCGGTCTTACCGCCGGCCTGCCGAATCCGCCGCCGCCCCCGGTCGATCCTGGCTCCTTTCGCGGTTTTTCCTATCTTCTGGGTGCGCCCGACGCGGCATCCCGGACCACCATAGGCGCTGACCCGGCCAAGGCCCGGGAGATCCTGCAGGCGCTGTACAGCCTGCTGCCGATTGCGCCGAATGTTGACAATCCGCGCATACCCTCAGGCTACACCTACCTGCTGCAGTTCGTCGCGCACGACCTGGTCGATACCACGGTTCCTTTCTGGGCCGCGGCCGAGACCGGCGTACCTAGCCGCAGCATGCGGGCCGAATTACTTGGGCTGGATACGCTGTATGGGGGCGGCCCCACCGTCTGTCCCATTGCATTCGAACCTGCTGGCGGCACGGTTGATTATCGCACACAACTCCGCCTTGGTCAGGTTGGCAACGCGGCCAGTTTGGGGCTGGCGACCGGCGCCTGCCCATTCCGCGACCTCGCACGCCTCAAACTCCAAAAGCCGCCGCCTCCGAGCAACCTTGAGGAACCATCCCAGGTCTATGTGGCGGACCAGCGGAACGATAACAACACCCTGGTTTCGCAGATCGTGGTGCTGTTTTCGATCGTGCACAACGCGATCGCGGCCAAGCTGGCCCAATTTGCGCCGCCAGCACGTTTTGCCTATGCCCGCACGGCGATGCGGTGGATGTATCACGCGATCATCCGCAACGATCTGATGCCGCTGCTATTGCATCCACATGTGTATGAAGTATTGAATGCTCGTTCCGCCAGCAGTCCAGATTGGCTGTGGGATGGCGAGGGCATTCCGATGGAGTTCAGCCATGGCGCATTCCGCGTCGGCCATGCCATGGTCCGGCCGTTCTATCAATTCAATGCCGGCAACCAGTTTCCAATCAGTGGTTTGCTCGGCGGACCGGTCCTAGGTGACGCGGTGCGCGATCCGCTGCCGTCCAACTGGATCGTCGAGTGGTCGAAATTCTTTGCCCTCGGCGGGACTCCGAATTACAGCCTGAAATTGGCGATCCATGCGCAGTTACCGTTGGATTTCGTCGGCCTGTTCGATCCGGTGGCCTCCGACACTCCCGAACATCTGACAGTGCGAGACTGGCTGAGTGCCGCCAACGCCCGTACTTGGCGGCTCGATGCCCTGATACAGGGTGCGGCCCGACATTACCCGGAGCTTAAGATGTTTGACGGCGATGCGGTTCAGCAATGGCTGGCCGCATTGATGAAAACCTCGCTCGGCACCGCTGCCGCCAAGGCAACGGTTGCCGCCAACGCCGCCCTGCTAGCGACCGATTTGCCACTGCCGCTGTATGTACTTCTGGAATCGCAACTCGATCCGGTGATCGGAGGGGCTCATATGGGCCCCCTTGGCTCGATCATTGTCGGCGAGGTGATTTTCCAGCGCCTGAGCGCGGAGGAAGAACGGATGGCTGGTCTGGTTCCCGCCGTGCAACAGGCGCTGGGTGCCGACTGGACCCGAATACAGTCCGTGAGATCGATGCCCGATCTGGTCAGGCTCGCTGCGGACTGGGGCGGCCTGGGGTCGTGTCCGCAGATTCCCTTCATCGCCACGCCTGACACATAAAGGAGCACATCGCATGCCGGGAACACCGACGGTTCGCTACGACGTTGCGAACTTGGATCAATGGGGGCGGCTTATCAAAAGCTGGGCCACCCATCTCGATTATGTCAGCCAAGCCGACGCGCCGCAGCCGCCGCGTGACTACTGGGTCAACAAGACCTGGCCGTCGGAGGCCGGGAAAACGCCAGCACCGGCCACCGTCCTGGACATCGATGCGGAGGGCAACCCCAAGCCATGGTGCCTGCCGGCTGGTGGACCGGTCCTGGTGCCGGACGCCAACGGTGGCACGGTGGCCTTGCCGTTCGCGGTGGCGATGACGGCCGCGGAATTCACTACACGCGTCGCTGCCGCCGGGGTCTCCATCACGACCATGCCGCCGCAATACACCAACGTCATCATCGTCCAAGGCAACGTTGGGACCATGGTGATGCGCCTTCCGCCAAAGGATACGCTGCAGGGCTCGGAGGACGATCTGTTGAATGGCACGGGATACCCGTTCCGGGATTTTTACAGCACCCTCTACGGCGGCCCGGCCCGGCCTCCTACTGACCCTGTCGGCATTATGGAACTGCATGCCAACCGAATTGGCGAATACACACTGAATAACTGTAGCTGACAGACGGCGGACTGCGCGGTGGAGTTGACCTCGTGCGGGCCGGAGCTATCTCGCGTCCGCCGCCCCGGTGTGCACTATGCCCTCCACGGGCATTCCGAGGCGTGCCAAGCCATCGCGGAGTCTCTCCCAGGTCTCTAACTGGCTGATCGGGTATAGTTGAAGGAACCAGCGTCCGATCATATGGTCGGTCGCTGGCTCATCGTTAATCCAGTTTGCCCGAATGCCCTCGGAGAACCGTTCGATCTCCCGGCGTGCTTCCTTGACGCGGCCTAGATTGGCCAGCGCGGCTGCCCGCCACGCAGGCAAGGTAAGTGAAATGTTCTCCGCCCGGTCCGCCGCTGCGATCGTGCCCTCATCGTCACCTCGCAAGTAACGAATGCTTGCTTCGTAGATCCAATGACCCGGCGTTGGCACCAACGCCATTTCCATTGCCAGCGCGGACAGCTCCCGCGCCCGGGGGGCGTCGCCGCAGAATGCGTGGAATTCGGCCGCGGACATCGAGGTCCATGGGTCATTGGTGTTCAATTCACAAGCCAGGTCCATGTGGATTTTGGCCAAGGCGTAGCGTCTGCTCATGGCCAGCGCCCAGCCAAGGCAAAGTTCGGCGCGCGAGTCCAGCGGATCCAGTGCCACCGCTTTCTGCGCCAGAGGCAAGGTCCGCGCTACCTTGGCCGCATCACGAAACATGCCTGGCTGCACAAAGTGCACCTGATTATTCATTTGCGCCAAGCCACTGTAAAATGGCGAGAACGTTGGGGCCTGCTCGATCCCCTTCGCGAACATCTCGACAGCGCGGTTCCACTCGCCGGCGTCAAAATGCCGCATCACCCATTGGCCGCGCAGCCACGTATCGTAGGACGCGGGTGATACATTCGGCACATGAGACATCCGCACCAAACGTTCGGTGGAAAGCTGCACGTTCAGCGTCGCGGCCACGCGGCGGACAATTCGCTGCTGCACTTCGAACCACTGATCCACGCGCAGCTCAAATCGCTCGCCCCAGATCGCCACTCCTGACGGCCGTTCCTGCAACACCAGGACCACATTTATTGCGCTGCCCGCCTGATAGGCGGTCGTGGCAAGACCATATCGGTCCGAGACCCTGACATCCCCATTGTTGTCCGTACCGCCGGCTGAAGTCTCGGCAACATACCATTCTCGAAAGCGGGTCAGGCAGGCAATCAATTCACTGCGGAAACCCTCCACGAGATGCATGCTTTCCGGGCCAATGCCACTCGTTCCGAACGGATCCACAAACAGGGCCGGCTTCAACGGGATCGAGTGGGATTCCCGTACCGGCGCCGCGCGCTTCGACGCCACCAGCGCCTGCTTCATTTCCTCAGCGTATGAAAGGCCGGGATGCTGTTCGGCGGCGGCCGCGACATCGAACTTCCCTTGCTTGATCTCAGCGATCAGTTCCTGCGTCGCAACCGACGGCTCCATATCGTAGTCTTCGCCAAGCAGGCGGTACAGTTCGTCGTCCACGCGGATCGCCGCGCCGACCTCACCGGCCTCCGCGGCGCCACGCATGACAAATCGACATGCCTCCTCATGCGTCGGATCGAGCAGCAGCGTTGCCTGTGCCAGTCGTCGGCGCCGTCGCGGATCGAATACCTTGTCCCTGTAGCTCTCTTCCAATCCGCGGATCAGCCGATCGTGCAACGCCTGCCGCCTGGCGGTGAGCCACACGTGAAAGGATGGATCGAGGTCTTCGAAACCGCCCAGAAGTGTTTCGGCCAGCCGTTCCTGGTGCAACAGGATCTCTGGCGCCTCGCCCGCCGCGACCGCCGCCAAGACTTCCTCGAGATCGACGATAAACGATCCCGGCCGCAATCCAACCGCGGTACGTGTGCCAACCAGGACCGGACAGCCGGCGGCCTGCATCGCCTCGCGGGCTTCGTGGACCGCCTGACGCAGGGTGGCTCGGGCGTTCTGTTCGCTGAACTCGCTCCAGAACAGCCCGGTAAGTTTTTCCCGCGGCTCCTCCCCGGTTGGGGTCAGTGCGAGATAGGCTACGATCGCGCGCGCCTTACGATTGCGCAGGTCGATATCCCGGCCGGCATAGCTAAAATGTGCACCGCCCATGACCGAAATCAACAGCTTCGGTTCGGCCATCGGAGCCGGTGTGATCCTCGGCGGGTCAGGGGCGTCATTCATCTCGAGGGGAACGTCATGGTCAGTCCATTACACCTCGCTCATCATATCGCGGTGGATCTGGACACATCGGCGCCAGAGTTTTCGGCCGCATGATGAAGCCGCGGTCCCGGAGGCGACGCCAGCCCCATCTCCAGTCCCGGTCCGATCGTCCGTGTCACCGGAATGCCCAGTGCAGGTCTGCTGAGGTTCAAGGCATACACCTCCAATCCAACGGCAGCCAACCGCTCCCGCAGGACCGCCAGAAGCTCGATCTTATCATACGTTAGCAGATCATGCGATGGCGTGGGCGGCACTGCGGGATGCAGCGATGCAGTCGCGGCAACGTTGATCCTGGTGAAACGATGGATATGCTGGCGGTCGCCATCGTTTAGCGCGTCGTCGCCACGCACGGCGCGCTTGGTAGCCGAGATCCGAAAGCCCAGTTCCATTTGCGCGAGTTCCATCAGGGCGGAGTCAGCGGCGGCGGCAACTGTTGGACGACAGGCAGATCCTCGGCACAGACCAAAGCCGTTATCGTCACAAGCGACCGCGGCGACGACGGGGACGCGGATATCCGTGCTGATGTCCAGCAGCCAGGTGCGACGTTTCGTCTGCTGGCCGCGCAACTGGGGGAGCAAGGTCGCCCCCGGCCCTGGTGGGATCAATCGCGGTCGGAGACCGCCGCGAAGCCACAGCGCCACCGCATCGCGTTCGATAAGTTCCAGCAGGCCATGCAAGGTCGCGTCGAGCGGATCGATTCCCGCACCGCAGCCGGTGCTGAGCGGCCACGGCGGATCGATCGCGCGGAGTTCCGCGGGCCGGCGAAAGCACAGGTCTGCTGGCAGGTACGCCGGCTTTCCATCCGCGAGATTGGCCGCATGCGCCCAATCCATCAGCGGCGCATCGTGGTCACGCCGATGCGGCCGCAGCCTCTGCCACAAAGCGCGTATCTCCGGCGTCGCATCCGCCATCGCCTGTTCCGGGGGAGCGGAAATGATCGGATCGCCGGCGGTGGCGAACTGGGAAATATACTCCACGCCCTCGCCGACGCAGGTTTCAAATGCCTGGCGGAAGTTCAGGCCGGTGCCAGAGACACCTCCGGTGGGCGCATTCGGCACTCCGAGGCAGCCCGCATCGACCTCGGCTCCCAATGCGACGAGGCCAGGTGCATCCACCGACGGCAACGAAAAGATGCGCTGGAACAACGCGGCCGCCCGCAATAAGGCCACCCGATGCGGCATCGCATCATCCGGTCCATTGAGGTAATCCAACCGAGCAAGTAGATCGAGCGACGGACCCTCGGCGGCGGATTCACCGGTCAGGATGGTCGCGGCGGTGCCAAGAAGCTGCGTCAGCGGCGGCGTGTTCGCGCGCTCGTTCATTGTGGGTCCACGATTTAGTCGCTGAGATTAATGCACTCACGCTGGCATCACGCGATTGCAGCGTCAATCGCACTTATGATGTCCAAGCCACAATCTCATTACCTTGCCACCGGGCCGAGCATCGGCTTTGTTGTTGCTATGCGAGCGAAGTTGGTCAGCACCGAGCGACCACCGCAATACGAGTGGATAATCGTTTCGCGCTGGGGTCCCTATGGGGAGAACCTGTCCATCGGATGGACATCACTGCCTGTTGCTTCCGGGGACGCGCCGATTTCCCTGACTCCTCGTCAGACAGCTTTTGCCGTCCGACAGGAGCGGTCCATGTCATGGACGCCGGCGACATTTCGCCTGGCGACGTCGCTGCCTGATGGCATTGTGGTCGCGGGTGATTTCGTCCCGTCGGAGGGTGTTGTGCGGCTGTACGGATGCGGTTCAGCCTTACGTGTGCAATCGGAGGGACAGTGCCCCGATCCTGATCTTCGCGCACCGTGGAACCTGGAAGCCGCACGAGCGATCTGGATCGGCGAGTTCATCGAGGGCCGGCCGACACCAAGCGGGGCCACCCGATAGGGCGTGTGTGGGGGGCAGCGTTGACACGTCAAGGCGCGCGGGAGAGTTGCGTTGGCCAGGCGGATTCTGGTCGGAGTGAGAGGATTCGAACCTCCGGCCCCTGCGTCCCGAACACAGTGCTCTACCAGGCTGAGCTACACTCCGGCCAAGGGCGGGCGTATAGCCGCGTCGGTTCGTCGAGGCAAGGCACTTAACGCATCGGTGCCGCGCGCCGCGTGAATTTCCGCGACAGCCCGGCATCAGGACCGGTTGCTAACCTCTTCGGCCTTCGCCTGCCGGTTGTGCCACGCCTCCATCAGTTGCAATACCGTCGCGGCGGTTTCCTCGATCGAGCGCCGGGTGACGTCGATCGTCGGCCACCCATGGCTGTTACAGAACCGCCGTGCCCACAGCAACTCGGCCCGCACTGCATCCTCATCGACATATTCAGAGGTATCGGCACGGATAGGTCCTGTTTGCCCGCCGCCGCCGATCAGTCTCAGGCGGTGCCGGCGAATGTCGATCAATGCTTCGGGCGCCAGGGTCAGTCCGATCACCGGGCACCTGATATCCTCCAGGCCCGGCGGGATTGGCAGGTTCGGCACCAGCGGCACGTTCGCCGCCTTGATGCCGCGGTTCGCCAGATAGAAGCAGGTTGGGGTCTTCGAACTGCGCGACACGCCGACCAATACGACATCGGCCCCTGCCAGGCCGGGCTGAGCCTGCCCGTCGTCATGGGCCAGAACGTAGTGCATCGCGTCGATGCGGGAAAAGTAGTCGGCATTCAGCACATATTGGCGGCCCGGGCGAGCTTCGGCCTGCTGTCCGATCGCGTCCTGCAAGGCAATGATGACGGGGTCAAGCACGTTGACGACCTTGACGTTCAGCCGCTGGCAAGTGGTGTCCAGTTCGAGCCGCAGCGCGCGGTCGATCAGCGTCGACAACACCGGACCTGGTTCGGCCTCGATACCTTCCAGCACACGATGAAGCTGGAACCGGGTGCGGATCAGGCTCCATCGATGGTAGATGATTTGGGCCGGTTCGAACTGCACGGTGGTCGCCCTGGCAATGGCGTTCAGGGTCTCGCCGGTGGCGTCCGAGACCAGGTGCAGATTAATCCGATGGGCTTCCGGGGGCGTGTCCATGGTTGAACCATACAAGGCTTGACGGTCACCGGCGAGCGCAATCCAGGACCGACAACCGCAACTCTCGAGGAAACAGGCGGCGTCCGAAACGCTCTGATTTAAGTGCGGCCCCCGCCGCCGGGGCGGCGGAGGTGATGTTCGACCAGGGCTATTTCTTAGCGTCGGTGTAGGGATAAACCAACGTGCCGTTCTTCAAGGCCGGCGGATACAGCACGACCTCGACTTTCGGGTCCTTGAACTGCTCGACGTCGTTGCCCTTGACGTTCTGGAACTGGACTTCCAGGACACGAGCCTCGGTCCATTCGCCGTTCGGGCCGAAGGTGATGTCACCGGCGACCGTCTTGAAGGTGTGAGAACGCAGGTAATCCGCGATTTTCTGCTGATCGAGGCTGCCGACGCCCTGGACCGCCTGTTGCAATACCTGCATGTCGGCATAGGCGAATGGGGGCAGGTAGAAGCCCAGCAGGTCAACCCCGGCCGCGGCCGATTTTGCCTGATAGCGCTTCAGGAAGTCCATCGCTTCCGGCGTGGCGTACTGGCCAACAGGCTGCCAGAAGTCATAATCGACGATGCCGTTCATCAGCGGGCCGAGTTGCGTCTTGATAGCAGTTGACTGCAGGCCAACCATGCCGCCGCCGAAGACCTTCGCCTTGAGTTCGATCTCATTCGCCGCCCGAAGGATGCCAACAGTGTCCGGCGGGTAGGAGGCCACGAAAACCAGATCCGGGTTTGCCGCCTGGATACCGCGCACGATCGGCGTGTAGTCGTTGGTCGTCGGCGGATACGTTCGGTCATAGACAATCTTCAACCCGGCTTCCTTGGCCAGTTCGTGCGCCCCGTCCAGCGCATTGTGAGGAAATTCCGCATCGGCCCCGACGAAAGCGATTGTTGCTGGCTTCGGGTTCTGCGCCATCGCAACCTCGAAGAAGCCCTTCGAGAAGGATTGCTTGGGGTGCGGCCCGCCCGTTGGCCCGATAGAGAAATAATTCGGGTAGTTGAACTCGGTGTTCGCCGCCAGGGCCAGCAGGCCCAGGAAAGTGCGCTTGTGCTGCACCACCACGGGCATCGCGGGGGCAACCATGTTGGTTGCATAGCCACTGATCACCAGGTCGACCTTATCCACGTCCAGTAACTTGGTGTAGATACCGGGGACCGTCGCCGGGTTAGACTGGTCGTCATAGAAAATCAGCTTCACAGGGCGTCCGAGCAAGCCGCCCTTGGAGTTGATTTCCTCTTCCCAGATTTGCATGGCGAGCAGCGCCGCCTTGCCATTGGGCGCCAGACCGCCGGTCAGAGCCATGCCAAAGCCGATTGTAATCGGATCGGCAGCGCGAGCGGCTTGTGCTCCGGCGAACAAAACAGTGGCAGCGAGCAGCGCTCCGCCAAGGCGTTTCAACATGGTGCGGGTTTCCTCCGGGTTGGTTTCTTGTTGGCATCCTATGGCACCGGTAGCGACTGGCAAAGCCCCATGATTTCGGCCTATGCTCAGAGGAAGAAACACACGGAGGGGCTCTCCATGCAGGACCTGGACGAATACACTGTTACCGATGAGACGCTGCGGCAGATGGCGGGCACCGATAATCCCCGCCTGAAGGAGATCTGCGATGCGGCGGTAAAGCATTTGCATGCCTTCGCCAGGGAAGTGAATCTGACCCCCGAGGAATGGCTGCTGGGCATTCAGTTCATGACCGAGGTAGGACAGAAGTGCTCGTCGCTGCGCCAGGAATTCATCCTGCTGTCGGACGTCCTTGGCCTCAGTGCCGTGGTAAACGCGCTGCACGACAAGAAGGCTCGCGAACTCGGGTCGCAAAGCAGCCTGCTCGGGCCGTTCTTCCGCGAGGGCGTCGAGATAATGCCGCTCGGCACACAGATCGTGGAAAAGCCGACCGCCGAGGAAATTGTCGTTTACGGCAAGGTGACCGCGAATGACGGCACGCCACTGGCGAACGCGCTGATCCAAATCTGGCAAACCAGCGAACGCGGCTTGTACGATTTGCAGGAGCGCAACGGCGAATCGATGGACATGCGGGGCACCTTCCTGACGGCGGCCGATGGCAGCTACTACTTCCGGACCGTCCGGCCGCTGGGCTACTCGATTCCGATGGATGGACCGGTTGGCGAAATGGTGATGAAGCAGAAGCGCCACGGGATGCGGCCGTCGCATATCCATTGCCTGATTGGCGCCGAGGGCTACCGCGAGTTGGTGACAGCGCTTTATTTTGGGGATGATCCCAATATCGATTCAGACACCGTGTTCGGCGTATCGGCGTCGCTGGTTGTCGATGCGCATGAAGACCCCGCGTCACCAATCCCCGGCCTGCGCGCGGTGCACTACGATTTCCGCCTGGCGAAGGCGGCTCCCGGCGAAAGTGGACGCGTTGGAGCCGACCCGACGAAACTGATGAAGGCGGCAGAGTAATGCCTCGGCGGCTTGTCGATATCTCGTCGCCGCTTAAAGCGGGAATTCGCAGCGATCCGCCGCATATGCTGCCGCAGATCGAATACATGGATCACCATCAAACCGCCCCGGCCATGGCGGAATACATGGGGGTTCGGGTGGATCAGCTTCCGGACGGCGAGTACGCGGCGGTCGAGACGGTGCGGATCAGCACCCACAACGGCACGCACATGGACGCGCCCTACCACTTCTTCTCCAGCATGAATCACGCGCTGAAGCCGGGTGGCGAGCCGTCCTGGCGGATTGACGACGTGCCGTTGGACTGGTGTTTCCAACCGGGGGTGAAGCTGGATTTTCGCCATTTGCCCGACGGATACGTGGCAACGGCAGGCGACGTGGAAGCGGAGTTGAAGCGCATTGGCCATGCATTGCGTCCGCTTGAGATCGTCGTGGTCAATACCGCGGCCGGCGCCCGCTATGGCGAGGACGATTTTGTTGATACGGGCTGCGGCATGGGCAAGGCTGCCACGATGTGGCTAACCGAGCGCGGCGTGCGCGTGGTCGGCACGGACGCCTGGAGTTGGGATGCGCCGTTTTCCTTCACGCGGGAGAAAGTGAAGGCAACCGGCGATGCCAGCCTTATCTGGGAGGGGCACCGCGCCGGCCGCGAAATCGGATACTTCCAGATGGAGAAGCTGGGAAATCTGGCTGCGCTACCGGCTGATGGGTTCGATATCGTGTGCTTTCCGGTGAAAGTACACCGGGCTTCCGCCGGCTGGACCCGCGCGGTGGCCATATTCAACGACTGATCCCGCTGTCGCGGGCGGAGGGACGGAGATTCTCGAAGACTGCCGCGGCACGCGCAAGATCAGCCGAGCAACCGGCGAGCTTCAGCCGCGTCGGTGGCAATCTGGGCCTTCAAAGCGTCCAGACCGGAGAACTTCACCTCGGGCCGGATGTAGGTCTGCAAGGTGACGGTGAGGTCCATGCCGTAGATATCGCGGCTGAAGTCGAAGATGTTGACCTCCAGCCGGCTTTCCGTGCCGGCATTGACCGTTGGGCGGCGGCCGATATTCGCAACCCCTCGATGAGTTCCGCCGTCAGGAAGGCGGACGCTAACGGCATACACGCCCCGCGCCGGTTCAAGATGACGCCCCAATGGTACATTCGCGGTCGGAAAGCCAATTGTCCGGCCACGCTTGTCGCCGTGGCTGACGATGCCGCGGATCGCCCAGGGACGCCCAAGTTCGGCCGTGGCCCGTTCGGGGTAGCCATCCTGCAGCGCCCGTCTGATGCGGGTAGAGGAAAGCGGTCCCTGCGAATCGGTCACAGGAGGCACCAGCGTCAGGCCCATGCCCAGCATCTCCGCCCGCTCCGCAAGGAAGCCGGTGCCCCCACCTCGGCGGTGTCCAAAGGCGAAGTCCTGGCCGGAGGCGAGATGGCGAGCCCCGAGTCCCTCGTGAAGCACCTTTCCGACGAAGTCATCCGCGCTCATCATGCTGAATTCGTAATTGAACGACAGTTCGTATAGTAGATCGACGCCTAATCCAGCCAATGCGTCGGTTCGCTCGGCCGAGAGAGTCAGGCGGAAAGGCGGGTCGTCGGGGCGAAAAACCTCCCGTGGATGAGGCTCGAACGTAAGAACCGCCAGCGGCGCGTCAGGCCTGGCTGCATGCGCCGCTCGGATGACGCTTGCATGCCCAAGATGCACGCCGTCGAAGTTACCTAGTGCAACCGTGGCACCGCGAGCATCGGGCGGGAGTCCGTCCCAGGTCTGGAAGATCCTCATCAGCCGCGTGTAGGCACCAGAACAATCGCTTCGCCGTCGATCACCACGTCCTCCTTCACCAGGCATCTTGTGCGTAAGGTGGCCCGTTTAGACAGCGGGTTCAAATCGGTAATTTCGACCTCAGCCGTTACTGTCTGCCCAATCTTCACCGGAGCGCGAAATTTGAGCGACTGGCGCAGATAGATCGTCCCAGGACCGGGGAGGTGCGTCCCGAGCAGAGCGGAGATCAGGCCGGCCGAAAGCATGCCGTGAGCAATGCGGCTGCCGAAGGGTGACTGGCGTCCGGCCTCCTCGTCAAGGTGAATAGGATTGTTATCCAGACTGACCGTCGAATACATCTGGACGTCGGCCTCGGTTATGATCTTGGAGAGCGTGGCAGTCTGGCCCACATGGAGATCCTCAAAAAAATATCCTCTGGTCATTCTCCGCCATCCCGGTTTCACTTCATGTCTTTGGGGGTGCGCGGAAACATCGACAACCTCTTGGAGCCCGGATGAGACGCGCGCACACGGTATTGATCTGGAAACGAGGGGCGTTATGCCGGCAACAGACGTAGGGACTTCGGAGGATCTGCTGGCGGAGCTGGCGGCGTGGGTGAAGATGGAAACCCCGACAACGGATGGAGCGGCGGTCAATCGTCTGATGGATGTGGTTCAGGCGGATCTAACTCGCGCCGGCGCGGCGATCACAAGGATTCCAGGGCGGGACGGTTACGGCGACAACCTTATCGCGAGGACGTCAGGGGAAGGAAGACCTGTGCTGGTCGCCGGCCACCTCGATACGGTCTGGTCGCATGGCACGCTGGATGCGATGCCTTATGTGGTCAACGGCACGAAGGCGCATGGCCCTGGCATCTACGACATGAAAGCCGGTAGTTTCCTCGCGTTTCACGCTGTTCGGTCCATCCTTCGCCAGGGCATCGCGACGAAGCGGCCAATCGTGCTGCTGATGACCCCCGATGAAGAGGTCGGTAGCCCGACGAGCCGTTGGCTGATTGAACAGGAGGCCGAACAAGCCGCGGTGGTGCTTATTCCGGAGCCGGCTGGGGCTAGCGGCGCCTGTGTCACTGCCCGGAAGGGTGTCGGACGTTTCACCATGCGTGTGGAAGGTCGGGGATCGCACGCGGGTGGCGCATTCGAAGATGGCGCGTCGGCAATCGTTGAATTGTCGCATCAGATCATCGGACTTCATCGGATGGTCGATATTGACCGCGGAATCACACTGAACGTGGCGCCTGTCTGGGGTGGGTCCAGGCCCAATGTGATTTCCCCCGATGCGGGATGCGAGATCGACCTGCGCGTGAATTCGGCTGCGGATGGGATCATGATGGAGGAGCGACTGCTAGGGCTCGAAGCGAGGACCCCTGGCTGCCGCGTCGTCGTTGAGGGCGGAATGAACCGGCCGCCCTATACGGAAAGCCCCGCGATCTCGGCGCTGTACGCCCACGCGCAGGGGATCGCGCAGCAGGTCGGATTGGCGCTGCCAAAGCAGCATCGGGGCGGCGGTTCGGACGGGAACTTCTCGGCAGCACTGGGGGTGCCGACCTTGGACGGACTTGGCTGCCCAGGGTCGGGAGCACATGCGAGCCACGAGCACATCCTGTGGGGGCATCTGGCGCAGCGGGCCGCCTTGATGGCCGGGTTGCTGGAAACATTGGAGTAAAGCATTTCCGCCGCCAGGATCTTCAATCGAAACTTGGGTCAATGAGGACGGACGTCGCTTGACGATGAGGCGTCTGGCCGCGGACCTGAAACAGCAAGCGGACCGTAGTGGCTAACCGACCTCGAAAACGGTGAGCTCGACCCGGTCGGGAAAGCGTGCGCCACTGGCAAGAAACAGCGGCCGGATTAGCCATCTATAGCTTGGTGAAGCGGTTTCAAAGCGTGGGGTGGTGCGAAAGTAGACCTGAGTGGGATCGACCAGTTCGCCCTGGCTTATGCGTGCCATGACCTCGGGAGGCCCGAACCGGACGCCGGTGTTGACGATGTAGATCATCGCGCCATCATCGAGGCGCGCGACGTACCGGGCATCGAGGGTCGTGTAACCGTCCCGGCGGATCAGTTGGTAATCTGCCCCTGCCGGAACAATGATGCCGTTCAGGCGCGGCCCGCGGATCGTACCGCCTTGGATTGGGACGACGCGACGCAAGCCATCGTTCGTTTCGCCGACGGTGATTGGTTGGCCAACCAGGATCGCGACATCAGCGATGTGGGTGAGCGTCGGTGGCATGATACGATCTCTTTCCAATAAACCTGCGGTCGGTGCGAGCACCTGCCTGGATAAGCCCCTCTGGACGAACACCCTAATACGCGCGTCAATGCGATAACGCTCGATCGCAAGGAAAAAGGGGCGAAGCAGGATGGGACGCGAACGCATAGGACCGTCACGGCGCGACGTGCTGATCAGAACGCCTCTGATCGCGGCGGGGGCATCTACCGTCGCGCTTCGAGCGGTGGCGGCGGAGACTTTCTGGACCCAGCAGTATCAGGCCCGGAAGGGTGAAGTAAAGCTGGCGATGTACCGTAAGCGCTTGCACGCGCCGAAGCTTGGGCAGCCGAAACTCCCTGTATTGTTTCTTGTTCACGGATCGTCCGTGTCTTCAATGCCGAGCTTCGACCTGACAGTACCGGGGGCGGGCGAATACTCGCTGATGAATGTGTTCGCACGCTGGGGCTACGACGTGTGGACGATGGATTTTGAGGGATATGGGAAATCTACCGCTACATCAGGCAACTCGGACATCGCATCGGGCATTGCCGACCTGAGGGCGGCGATACAAATCGTGGAGCAGGAGACCAGGCAGTCAAAATTCCACTTCATGGGAGAGAGTAGCGGCGCGATCCGCGCAGGAGCCTTCGCCGTAGCCGAACCTGCCCGGGTAGAGCGTCTGGTGCTGGAGGCATTTACCTATACCGGCAAAGGATCTCCCACTCTTGCCAAGCGCGGCGAGCAGACAGAATTCTACCGCACTCACAACCGCCGGCCACGCGGCGAGGATATGATCCTCAGCATTTTCACCCGCGACAAACGAGGGACGTCGGACCCGCGCGTCCCGGTGGCCATGGCAAAGGCCGAGATGCCGCACGGCGACAGCGTCCCTACCGGAACATACCTGGACATGACAGCGAACTTGCCGCTGGTTGATCCCAGCAAGGTTCAATGCCCGGTGCTTATGGTCCGCGGTCAGTATGATGGCATCTCGACCGAGGAGGACCTGCTTGACTTCTTCAGCAAGCTGTCCACACCGGACAAGCAATATGCGGTTATTCCGGGAGCCGCGCACTCGATCGGCATGAGCGTGGCGCGTGCTGGGCTGTGGCACGTGATGCACGAGTTTCTGTCGATGCCGACGGCGGCAGCTTAGGCTTATGCATTGGGTTCCACAGCATTCGTTGGCGCCGGCGATAAGGAAGCGTGCCGGATTTTTTCGTCGGTCTTGATCAGTTTGCCTCTACAAGCAAAGGCAGGCCGCGTGTAAGTAGGGAAAAGATAATGGGGATACGCATACACAACCTTTATTGCGATGCTGACGGGGAATCCCATTGGCGCGACATTCAGATTGAATGGGCGCAGGAAGGACCCGAGGGGAAGACCTCCGTCCGATTGCCCGCAACAGGTGTGATCTTTCGCCAAACTCAGGCGGAGCACGATCGACCGTGGCATCCGGCGCCCAGACGCCAGTGACATCATCAATCTCGATGCCGGAGTAGAGTTGACTTCGAGTGACGGTGAAGCTCGGGTGATTGGCGCCGGTGAGGTGGTGTTGGTGGAAGATGTGAGCGGCAAGGGGCATCTCTCAAAGTCGGTCAACAATCAGATGCGGCACTCAATCTTCGTGCCTATCGAATGAGGAGGAAATAATGCGAATTCATAACATATACGTAGCTGACGACGGCGAAACACATTGGCGCGATATTGAGGTGCAGTGGGTCGAGGAGCGAAATGGCAGCAAGCTGTCCGCACGACTGCCCGCGACTGGGATCATCTTCCGCGAGACGGAAGGCAGCTATGACCTTAGCTGGCATCCGGCGCCCCGGCGGCAGTACATCATCAACCTGGACGCGGGCGTTAAAATTACTGCCAGCGATGGCGAGGCGCGTGAGATTGGCGCCGGCGAGGTTGTCCTGGTGGAAGACATCCGTGGTAAGGGGCATCTTTCTCAATCAATCGGTGGTAAAATGCGCCACTCCATTTTCATTCCTATAGAATAGTAAGTCGCAAAATAGCGCGTTCCCGCTCCGGCGCCGATGAGTTGCGGCGTGGCTACTTACAGGGGCGCGGATATGACGCTGCAGGCCCTGTTAAGGCTGGAGAGTGCTGACGTGATTGCGGTTCGTCGGCACCAGCTTGTTTATGCAACGAACGGCACAGCCTTCGCCGGCGTCCTCCAATTCCGGATCGACCACGGCGCAGGCAGATACTCGCCTGGCACAGCGTGGCCGAAAACTGCACCCCGGCGGCAGGTCGGACAGGCTCGGTGGCCCGCCCGTAATCGGCGCGAGCCGTGCGCCGCGCGAGTGCTCATGTACCGTCGATCTCAGCAATCCATCCGTGAAGGGGTGTGACGGCCGGCCGATCACCGCGTCGATGGGGCCGGTCTCGATAAAGCGGCCCGCATACATCACCGCAACCCGGTCAGCGACCTCGCAGGCCACGCCGATGTCGTGCGTAACAAACAAAGTTGCCATACCTAGCTCCTTCTGGAGACTTCGCAGCAGCAGCAGGATCTGAATCTGAACTGTCGCGTCCAACGCGGTCGTTGGTTCATCCGCCAGCAGTAGCGATGGGCGGCAGCAGAGCGCCAGCGCGATCATCGCCCGCTGCCGAAGTCCTCCTGACAACTCATGTGGGTAAGCTTCCAGACGACGTGCGGCCGAGGGCACCTGGACCAGTTCCATCAGATCCAGTGCTTGCTTGCGGGCATCGCGGAATGAAGTTCCCGTGTGGGAAACTATTGTTTCGGCGATCTGCGTGCCGATCGTGAAGACCGGGTCAAGGGCTGTCATCGGTTCCTGGAACACCATCGCGGCGACGGGCCCGCGCACCGCCTCCATCTCCCGCTCGCTCATTTTGATGATATCCCGGCCAGCCAGCCGGATGGAGCCCCCGATCCGAGCATAGGACGGCAACAGGCGTAGCAACGAGCGCATGGTGACAGTCTTGCCGGAGCCTGATTCGCCAAGCAGACATAGCACTTCGCCAGCCTGGAGGCTGAAGGTCACACCGCTGACGACCTGAACGTCGGTGTCGCGGTTGACGAAGCGGACAGACAAATCGCTGACTTCAACTATTGGCGGAGGCGGAAGGGGAGGCTCAGGCAGCATGGGCAACCGACCCGGCGAGACTATGGCCGCTGCCCGGTCGAGCGGCGTGACAGGCAACGCTATGAGCATCCTCCAGAAGGTCGAGCGCAGGCTCGACCGCCGCACAGACGGGTTCGGCAATCCCGCAGCGCGTGCGAAACCGGCACCCAGAGGGCGGGTTGACCGGTGACGGCGGGTCTCCGTGCAGCGGTGGCATGGCAACCCGGATAGCAGGGTTCATGGACAACCGGGCGGCAAACAGCGCTTTCGTATAGGGGTGGGCAGCCCTTTGGTAGATGCGGTCGACCGGCCCGAGTTCGACGACCTTGCCGAGATACATCACCAGCACCCGGTCAGCGACGTAGTGAACGACGTTCAGGTCGTGGGAAATAAACAAATAGGTCAAGGACAGATCACGCTTCAGATCAGCCAGAAGGTTCAGCACCTGTGCTTGAACCGACTTATCCAGCGCGGAAACGAACTCATCGAGTATCAGTAGTCGCGGCCGCAGTGCGACGCCTCGGGCAATGTTCACCCTTTGACGCTGACCACCTGACATCTCATGCGGATAACGGTCAGCGAACACGTGCGGGTCGAGCCCGACAAGCCGCAGGAGTTCGCGCGCCTGATCTTTTGCCTTGCCACCAGCCATTCCACGAACGCGCAGCCCGAAGGCGATCTCATTCGTGACTGTATGACGAGGATTCAGTGACGCATAGCTGTCCTGAAACACCATCTGTACTTGGCGGCGAAGGTCTCTGACCGAAATCCCACCATGGCCGACAGGATCGCCGTCCAACACCATGTTGCCGGCATCCGGCTCAATCAGGCGCATCAGTAATCGCGCGGTAGTAGATTTGCCACAACCGGATTCGCCGACCACTCCCAGCGTCTCACCCTTCAGAACGCTGAAGCTTATATCATCCACGGCTTGTACGACGTTGTGTTTGGTTCCGATCGAACCACGCAACGGAAAATATTTGCGCAGACCATTGACGGTCAGCAACGGCTGCCGCGGGCCACCGCGGTCGCGCGGGTCGGTCATGCCCGCATGTCCATCGCGGCGCGCAGGCTGTCGCTCAGCAGGTTGAAACTCACCGATGCCGCGAAGATCATCACCCCCGGCAACACGGCATTGACCGGTGCCACGTATATCGCCTGCCGCAACGTATTTAACATCAGGCCCCAGTCGGCGGTGGGCGGCGATGCGCCAAGCCCTAGAAACGACAGGCCTGACGCAATGATGATCGCCACACTGACCAGACTGGATGCATAGGTCAATATTGGCCCCGTTACATTCGCCAGCACGTGCTGAACGATGATCCGCGCCGACGAAGCGCCAGTAGCCCGCGCCGCCTCCACAAAATCCTGATTACGAACCTGCGTCGTTACGCTTTCCGCCACCCGTGCGATCGGCGGAATGAAGACCAGGATCAGTGAGATCAGGCTGTTCGCAATACCCGCGCCCAGCGCGCCCGCCATCGCAACCGCCAACAAGACCGAGGGAAACGCGTAAAACACGTCGACGATGCGCATGATGATGGAATTCACGTGCCTGCCGAAGTATCCGGCGCAAACGCCGAGGCCCCCGCCGATGATCGTTGCCATCGCGACTGGTGCAAGTCCCATGGCCAGTGACACGCGACCGCCGTAGATCAGGCGCGCCAGCATGTCGCGGCCGAGTTCGTCGGTCCCCAGGATGTGGCCCTTCGTCAGTGGCGGCTTGAGGCGACGCAACATGCTGGTCTTGTATGGATCATCGGGCGATATCCACGGTGCCAGTATCGCCGTCAAGATGATCGCGGCCAACACGGCCATACAGACCAGGGCTGTCGGATCGCGCAGCACGCGTTGCCGCACCTTCTGCCAATAGCCACGCGCCACAGGCCGGAGCACAGGGGAAGGACGCGGCGTGATGACTTGCGTAATTACGTTCATGTCCGGCGGACCCGTGGGTCGATCAGACTTTGCAGAATGTCCACCGTCAGGTTGGTCATCACGAAGAAAAAGGCCAGCACAATCACCGTACCTTGCAGCAACGGCAGATCTCGGGTGGTAATGGCGGCATTGAGCAAGAAGCCCGTACCCGGCCACGCGAACACTGTTTCAACCAGGATCGAGCCACCGAGAAGTTGTGCGAATTGTAGACCCATGATCGCCATGATCGGTGGTGCCGCGTTCTTGACGATATGAAGGAAGATCCGCGGTCGCTTGAGTCCCTTGCCCGTCAGCGTTTGGACGAATTCCTGCCGGCGCACCTCGGTCACCGTGGCGCGTACTGAGCGGGCAATGACGCCCATTGGGATCATCGCAAGCGTAATCGCAGGCAGAACCAGGTGCTTGAAGTCTTCAGCCCCGAAGTGAAATAATGCAGAGCCGTGCGAACCCATGCCGGTTGCCGGCAGTGCCCGCAATTGCACCGCGAACAACACTACCATAACCATGCCTAACCAGTAATGCGGGACGGAAATGCCGAAGATCGCAACCGCCGTGACAGATCGGTCGGTGTAGTGCCGGTTGGAAAATCCTGCCAGGAGACCTAGGCCGATGCCAAGCACGAAGCTAAGCGTGATCCCACTGAACGCCAGCAGCGCGGTGTTGGCCACGGCGGGCAATACTTCACGCGCGACTGGGCGTTGCGTCATGATGGAAGTGCCGAAGTCGCCGGACAGCACATTACGTAGCCACATCAGATATTGCACCGGCAGCGGCTTATCGAAGCCGTAGGCGGCCTTAATCTCCGCCACCACGGCGGCGGATGCATTTTCCGGCAGCACGGCACTGATGGGGTCGCCTGGCGCGAGATGGATGAAGGAGAAGCAGACCAAAGAGACGCCTACGATGATCGGGACCGTGTAGAACAGTCGGCGCAGGATATAGGACAGCATTATGTGGGCTTCAGACTACGTGAACAGGAGTCAGATCCTGAAACCAGCTTTGCGCTTCCACGTAGCCGGTAACCTTCGGTCCGAGCGCTCGTGGGTTGAGGTCGTGAACGACCCAGATCCACATGGCCTGGTCAACGATCCGAGTGTGCAACTGGGCGAGCAATTCGTTTTGTTTGGCGGGATCAAACTCGACTTTGGCTTTGGCCGCGATGGCGTCAGCTTCCGGGTCCGAGAACCCACCCCAGTTGTAGCCGGCGGGCGGGCGCATTTTGCTCCAGGAAGTTCCAATCAACCCAATGTCGGGGTCGGTGAAGCTCCAGGAGTTATTGAGGCCGTGGGCGCCCCTGTTCTCTGGCAATTCGACGCCTCCGCGCCGGCGAGCCCGCAACGATTCCCAGTCCATCGTATCGAACGCCACGTCGAAGCCAACCTCCTTCATGTTGTCTTGGATGAATTCGTTCATTTGCAGTGGCTGCATCTGCCCCGATCCCGCGGTGGAAATCAGGAACTTCAGTTTCACGGGATTGGATGGACCGAATCCAGCCTCCTTCAGCAGTGCCCTGGCCGCATCAGGATCATATTTGATGTCGAAGCTCGGTTTGCCAAACCACGGATGTTTTGGCGTCACCATGCCCTTTGCCGGTAGGGCCAGGCCCCCGAGCAGGTTGACCAGCCCGTCCCGATCAATCGCAAGGTTTGCGGCTTTGCGCAGGCGCAGGTCGCGCATTGGCGAGTTGGGCGCGAAGCTAAGTTGATAAGGCCAGATATGTGGGTAGACGTTTGTCACTACCTGCAGTCCCGCGGCCTTCAACTGGGGAACCGCATCGGGCGGTGGCGCTTCCACCCAATCAACCTCACCGGACATCAGTGCGGCCAAGCGTGTGCTCGCATCGGGGATGGCACGCAGGATCATTCGATCGGCTTTGGGAACCCGTCGTGGATTCCAATAGGCAGCGTTGCGGCGTAGCTCCGCTCGGTCGCGAGGCACCAGTTTTTCCAGTGACCAGGGACCGGTACCGGAAGGGGTACGAGCGACCTTTGTCCAGTCGCCAAGTTCCTTCCAGCGGGCTGGACTCGACATATAAATGTTCACGATTTGATACGGGAACACCGCGTCCGGCGCCTTCGTGATGATTTCCACCGTCAGCGGAGCAGTCACCCGGTACGAGGCGATCGTTCCGATATAGGTTCCGGCCTGTGTCGCCTGCGCCTGGTCATAATGTGGCGCCGAGCGGTTCATC
Organism: uncultured Alphaproteobacteria bacterium; assembly: GCA_963792345.1. Lineage (GTDB taxonomy): Bacteria > Pseudomonadota > Alphaproteobacteria > Acetobacterales > Acetobacteraceae > Rhodopila. Next base: position 17,697 of record CAWBVV010000004.1, on the reverse strand, counting down.
AACTTTTCCAGGTTCCAGACCACAGCGTCAGCATCGAACAAGCTGCCGTCGTGGAATTTCACCCCGGGCCGCAATTTGAATGTCCAGACGGTATGAGTTGCCTCATCGACCTCCCAACTTTCGGCGAGCCCAGGACTCAGCGGTGCGGCCACGTCGGCTCGTGAAAGGTCCCAGTTGATCAGCGCATCATACAACGTGTAGCCGATGAAGCGCTGCCCCTCTCCGCCTTGACTTGGTTGGCCGGTGGTCAGTGGAATATCGCCCAAAGTCATTGCCACCCGCAGAACTGATTCCGGCTCGGCTTCGGCGGCGTGGGGCAGCACCACCGCGGCGGCCGTTGCGGTCAGGACGGTGCGGCGTGTCAGCATCAGGCGGCGGCCTTCAGATCAGGACGGCGCTGACGCCAGGGCGTGGCTTTCTCATACGCATCGCCGACACGCATAACCGTTGCGTCGTCATAAAGCTTTCCAACGATCTGCAGCGAGAACGGCAGTCCGTTTTCAGCAAAACCATTGCAGATCGACAGCGCTGGGTTGCCGCCGACATTGAACGCGGTGGTGAAAGATAGCTTGGTGAACAGCGTTTCCGGGGGCACAGGCTCCAGTTTGCCCGCCGGTTCCTGAGTCGGCAGCATCATTACGTCGACGGTAGCCATCACGGCCTGCATCGCGCGGGCGAGGTCGGTCCGTTGCCGCATCGCCAGTATGTAGTCCTCGGCACGAACAAGGCCGCCTGAGATGATCCGATACCGCAGACTGGCCCCGAAGAGTTCCGGACGGCTACGCAGGTCCTTGCCGTGGATGGTGAACAACTCCGCTACGGCAATGACCTTCTTGGCATACTCGTAGTCCCGCAGCGGCGGCAATGTGACGGCCCGGATTTCCGCCCCCATGCTTTTGAAGACCGACAGGGAATCTTCAAACGCCTTCATGGTTGCAGCGGACGGAGGCAATTCCTCGAACCAGCCCCAGGGCACGCCGATCACCAGTCCCTTCACCGAACCGGTGAGCGCGGAGAGATAGTCTGGTAACGGAACGTTGGCCGAGGCGGGATCCTCCGGGTCATGACCGGCGATCGTCTGCATCAGGATAGCCACGTCCTCCGAGGTCCACGCCAGGGGACCCGCGTGGTCGTGGCTGAAACAGTTGGGTATCACCCCACGGCGGCTCACGACGCCATAGGTCGGCTTCAACCCGGCGATGCCGTTTGCCGCGGCGGGACCGCGGATCGACCCGCCGGTGTCGCTGCCAAGAGTGGCCGGCGAAAATCCCGCGGCGATAGCGGCCCCTGATCCGGACGATGATCCCGCGGGGGAATAATCGCGGTTCCATGGGTTGCGCGCAGGTGGAAACAACACGTCCCATGACGGGCCGCCGTGGGCAAATTCCCACGTTGCATTCTTGCCAAGCATCACGCCACCGGCCTGGATCAGCTTTTCGCCGCAGAACGAATCGCGCGTTGGCACGTTGTCAGCCAGAAGCTTGGACATCGCGGTGGTTCGGATGCCGGCCGTGTCGTAGATGTCCTTGAGGCAATATGGGATGCCGTGCATCGGACCTCGCGGCCCACTGGCCATGATCTCGGCTTCCGCCTTACGGGCCTCAGCGCGCGCACGATCAGCCGTGATGGTCACGAAACTATCCAGTTGGCTGTCCAGGGCCGCGATGCGGTTCAAGTAGATGTCCGTCAATTCGATCGGCGAAAGCTTCTTTGTCGCGATCAGCTTGGAAGCCTCGGCGATCGTAAGGAAATGCGCGTCCATGATCTATCGTGCCTCCGGCAGGAATTTTTCCGGCACGAACACATGGGCGGGTTCATCGCCGCGCGGCCGGTTATGGGGCAGTGTGTCGATCAGTTCGCGGACGTTGCCATAGGCAGAAAGCAATTCGGCAAAATACGCTTCCGGCAGATCAAGCCCGGCCAGGCGTGCTAGTTGTGCGACTTCTTCTCGTGTCGGGGCTGCGGACATGCGCGTCTCCTGTGCCGCGCCGGCAACGGCGCCGATGTTAATGCCGCGTCTTACCAGCAAGCTTCATGCCACGTGCGACTGGCCGATATTATCGCGCTCCGGGGACGGGGGCCTTCCCGTGTCCAGACAGTTGTGCTGCAATGCACAAACAGCTCCGAAATAAGCAGAGACCGAGCCATGTCGCCATCAACCAAGGTTGCCGTCGTTGGTACGGGAGGAACAATATCCGGTGTTGGCCGGGATCGGCTCGACTTCTACGAATACGGTACATCCGGCCGCTTCATGCATGTGGACGAACTGCTGTCCGGCACGCCGGAGTTGGCCACCGCGGCACAGGTGGTGCCCATCCGCTACAAGAATGTCGGCAGCACCGAGATTGGCCCCGCCGATTGGCTCACGCTGCTCGGCATCATCCACAAGACGGTCAAGGATGATCCCGGTATAGCGGGGGTCGTGGTGACCCACGGCACTGCAACACTCGAGGAAACCGCATACTTTCTGAACCTCGCGGTCAAGGTCCCTGTCCCCGTCGTCGTTGTCGGCGCCATGCGGCCCTCCTCCGCGCTCGGTACCGACGGCGGAATTAACTTGTTCAATGCGGTGCGCGTTGCGTCATCACCTGAAGCACGCGGCATGGGCGTATTGGTGGTGTTGAACGATGAGATCAACGCCGCACGCGATGTTGCAAAAACCTCCAATTACCGTGTCCAGACGTTTGTATCACGCGACTTTGGCATTCTGGGATATGCGGACGCGGACAAAGTGAAATTCTACCGCAAGCCATTGCGCCGTACCGCGCCCGAGACCGAGTTCGATGTCAGCGGCCTTGCCGAGCTTCCGAGGGTGGACATCGTTCCCGCCTATGCCGGGGCGGACGCGGCATTCGTGCAAGCCGCGGTTGCTGCTGGGGCGAAAGGGATCGTGTCGGCTGGATTCCCATCCGGATCGCCTTCTCCGGCGCAGAAGCTGGCGCTAAAGGAAGCAGCCAAGGCGGGCATTGTCGTGGTGCAGTCTTCACGCGCCGGCAGCGGGCGGGTTATTGACGATAAAGTGGCGATCCGCGATGCGGGTTTCCTCGCCGCGGACAGCCTTACACCACAGAAGGCACGCATACTGTTGATGATGGCGCTGACAGTGACTTCGGAACCAGCCGAAATTCGCCGCATCTTTGATGAATACTAAATCCGGAAAGACCTCAATGCAAAACGCGAAGTCGCAAACGCCGAGTTTGGTCGCGCGGCAGGTCGCGCCGACCTTTGCCGCCGAGGTCGTGGGCATGCCCATCCACGGTGATGTCAGCCCGGAGGCGATTGCTGAATTCACCTCGCTTTTGCACCGATATCGGGTGCTGGTAGTGCCGGCCGGACCGCTAAGTCCCGCGGACCTGGTTGCCTTCAGCCGGCGGTTCGGACCGTTGGAGATCCATAGCCGGTTCGATAACACGTTGCCTCTCCACCCGGAGGTGTTCTGCGTTGGCAATGTGGAGCGGGACGGAATGAAAGCGTCGTTCTCCCGCGGCGTCGAGCAATGGCATGCGGACAGTTCGTATCGCGAAGTTCCCAGCGACGCATCATTGTTCTATGGCGAGATCGTTCCGCCCGAGGGCGGTGAGACGCTGTTCGCCGACGCCACGGCGGCCTACCGTTCATTGGATCCGGCAACGAAAGCGCGTATCCAGGACCTGAATGCCGTTCACTCGCTGGAAACCCTGCGCCTATGGGGGCAGCGTCACAATCCGGACCGAGCGGCACAACAATCGGAACAGACGGATAAATTCCCTCCTGTGCGACAGCCTTTGGTGCGCACGCACCCGGTCACGGGTTCGAGGTCGTTATACCTGTGTCCAGCGGTCATCAGTCATATCGAAGGGCTCGATGCGCAGCAGGGGGCGGCACTAATCGAAAGCCTGATCGCGCATGCGACACAGAAGAGATTCGTTTACAGCCATCGCTGGCAGCCCGGCGACCTTGTGATGTGGGACAACCGCGCTGTCCTGCATACGGCCAGCTTGTTTGATCACGTGCGTTACCAGCGCCTGATGTACCGCACGACATTAGCGGGGAATGCACCTGCGCTCGCGGCCTGACCGTTCGAGTGCATCTGACTATTTTTCGGGCTTTTGTAAAAATGGCCCTGTAGAAATCCTCCTGACGATCAGCTTTCGTACAGCGGCACTGGTAATACCGCTCGAAAATATGCTGCATGCTTCATTTCGATGATCGGGTTGCATATATTTTTGTCATACTATTATGGCCTGAGCGTTGATCCTGGCACATCCGTTGCACCCTGCTGAACTCGGAGCTTATCAAGGGGGTCGACATGCGGGCAGTTGGGCGGCGTGGTTTCAACAAGACCTTGGTTGCCGCCGGCTTGGCGTCCGCAGCGACGCCTGCGCGGGCCGCCGAGAAAGTCTTGCGTGTTGCCATGACCGCCGGTGACATACCGCTGACCACCGGGCAGGCCAGCCAGGGCAGCGAGGGCATCCGCTTCATGGGCATCACCGCCTACGATGCGCTGGTCAACTGGGACCTGTCTCGCGCGGATGTCCCGGCGACTATCCGGCCCGGTCTTGCAACGAATTGGAAGGTGGATCCAGAGCAACTCACCAAGTGGACGTTCACCCTGCGCCAGGGCGTCACCTTCCATGACGGATCGGCTTTTACCGCTGATGCCGTTGTCTGGAACCTGGATAAATTGATCAATCGAAATGCGCCTCAATACGATCAGGGTCAATCGACTCAGGCCGCGACGTGGACCGGCGTGATAGCCAGATATCATGTTATCGATCCACTTAACGTGGTTATTGAAACCAAAGTTCCTGACGCCAACCTGCCCTACGAAATGTCCAGCATCTTCATGTCAAGTCCGGCGCGCTGGGAGGAGATGGGCAAGGACTGGAGCAAGGTAGCGGCCAATCCATCCGGCACCGGACCATGGAAGGTAACGAAGGTTGTGCCTCGGGAGCGGGTCGAGTTTGTGCGCAACGGGGCTTACTGGGATCCAAAGCGCGTGCCTAAATGCGACCGGCTGGTCATTCAGCCCATCCCGGATGCGGTAACGCGTATTTCGGCCCTACTGACCGGCCAAGTTGATTGGGTGGAAGCGCCGGCGCCTGATACCATCGCACAGCTTAAGCAGGCTGGCATGCAGATCGCGCTGAATCGCTATCCGCATATCTGGCCATATCTATACAGTTGTCTTCCCGATAGTCCGTTTCGCGATGTTCGCGTGCGTAGGGCGATGAACCTCGCGATCGACCGCGATGGATTGGTCAACCTTCTAGGTGGTACAGCCATCCCTTCGAAGGGGATCGTCGCTCCTGGCCATCCATGGTTCGGCAATCCGACGTTCGATGTGAAGTATGACCCGGATGCGGCGCGTGCGCTGCTTATGGAGGCAGGCTACGGCCCGCAAAAGCCTTGCGCGGTTACGTTCCTTATTTCAACCGCGGGATCTGGCCAGATGCAGCCCTTGCCGATGAACGAGGCGATAAAGGAATCGCTGGAGGATGTTGGCTTCAAGGTCACGTTGCAAGCAATGGACTGGGAATCGCTGCGGGCGCGTCGCCGGGCGGGGGCGATGGCACCGGAGAACAAGGGGGCGAACGCGCTCAATCGACCCGACCAACAAAGCCTCGCGCGGCCCGATCTTCAATCGTCTGTCGCATGTAGTGACAGATGGGCCGCATCGGCTGCATGTGCATCTGAAGGAACCGTTCTCGCGTAGCATTCCTGCTGAGCGGCCAGGCTGACATCATCGGCGCACCGCCACCGCGGGAGTTCAGCCGCCTGAAGTCCCGCAAGGGAATCCAGGGCGGTGCCTTGGCAACATTCGGCGGCTGGACGGTGATGTTCCAGAATCCTTCCCGCCCTCCGTTCGACGACATCGAATTCCGCAAAGCCATTCAACACGCGGTGGACCGCAAAACGATCGCAGAAAAAATCTATTACGGTCTGGTGGAGCCGTCCGGCATCCCTGCCCCGGCGTCAAGCTGGTGGTATGACAAGGCGGCCGATGACATGACCACCTATAATCTGGATCTGGCCAAGCAGCATCTCGCTAAATCCCGCTACCCGAACGGCACCGAATTCGACCTTGAACTGAACGCGGAGCCCTACCTGCTGGATGCCAAGGATGCCGCGGTGTTCCTGCAAGCTGAACTGGCGAAACTGAATATCAAGGTCAACTTGCGGATGGCATCATTTCCAATCGTGCAAGCGCACATCATGGGCGGCGACTACCAGGCTGGACTGGCGAATTTCATGTCTCCCGGAGAGGCAACTTACTTCCTGATGGCTAATTTCACGGCCAACAGCTTCATGTCCAAGGTTTCAGGCGGTACGGTGGATCCTGAGGTCGTCGCCGCACTAAAGATTGCCTTTGCCGAGACCGACCAGGAAAAACTGAAACCGGTATATGCCAAGCTGATGAAGCACTTCGCCGAAACATCTTACTACACCTGGATCGGCTACTTTGCCGCGGCTAACCTATGGCGTGATCGCGTAAAGAATTTCAAGCCCAGCCGCGGACTGACAATCAACGTCCACGACGTCGCGATAAGCTGATGCTGGGCCTGCTGCTTCGCCGCGCCGGATTTTCACTGCTGTCACTGGTTCTCGTCACCTCATGCCTGTTCATCCTGACGCGAGCAATCCCGGACAGTCCGGCAAGGATCGTCCTGGGCCAGGACGTAAGCCAGGCCCAGTTAAACCAGTTCGAACATGACCACGGGCTGGATCATCCGGTCGCGGTCCAATACGCTGACTGGGTGGAAGGGGTCGTTTTACATGGTGATCTCGGCAAGTCCTTCATCACCGGCCGTCCGGTCGGGCCGGACATTGCCGCCACCTTGCCGGTGACATTGGAACTCGTTGTCATCGCCTTTATCTTTTCCTGCGCGTTGTCCATTTGCGCCGGTACACTCTCCGCCTTGCTACGCGATAGCCCTATCGACTACGGGGTGCGTCTGGTCGCCGTGCTTGGGGTTTCCATCCCAGGGTTCTGGCTGGCCCTGGTGCTGATCATGGTGCTGGCGGTGGACCGCGACTGGTTCCCGCCCGGCGGCGTGCAACCCTGGTCCGCGGGCGTCGAGGGCCACTTGAACTCAATAATCCTGCCAACATTCTGCCTTGCGATCTTCTACCTGGCGGTGCTCAGCCGGATGACGCGGTCCAGCATGCTGGAGGTTCTTGGGCAGGACTACATGCGGACCGCGCGGGCCACGGGGCTCGCGCCGTGGCGGGTACTGATCTATGCGCTGCGCAATGCCTTGGTTCCGGTGGTAACGGTTGCCGGAATGTCGTTTGGATATATGTTCGGATGGGCGCTGATCATAGAGTCCGTCTTTAACATCAGCGGTTTATCTCGGGCATTACTGACTGCCATCCAACAGCGGGATTTTGTATTGGTGCAGGGCGTGGTCATGGTCTTCACGTTCATCTTCATCCTGGCAAATCTCGTGGCCGATCTGACGAACGCCTGGCTTAATCCCCGCATCGCGATGGTGACCACATGATCAGGCGGGTCAGCGGAATGTTCGGCGGCATCGGCGGACTGATCGGCGCGTGTCTGGTTCTGCTAATCGTTGCCGATGGCCTGCTGGCGCCGTGGATCGCGCCATACGATCCTCTTCAGGTCGACATGACCCAGTCGCTGGCGGAACCTGGGGCGGATCACCTGTTCGGCACCGATCAAGCGGGGCGTGATATCCTCAGCCGGGTTATCTGGGGCGGCCGCACCTCGCTCGAGGTCAGCCTGCTGGCCGTGTTGATCGGCTGCTCGGGCGGCGTGGCGCTGGGGCTGCTGGCGGGCTTTTTCAGCGGTGGCTGGCTGGAACAGTTGCTGATGCGAGTTCTCGACGCGATGGCGGCCATTCCATTGCTCATCTGGGCGATTGCACTGGTCGGTATTCTGGGCGTCGGCCCGTTCACTATTGCCGGCATTGGCTTCGGCAACGAGGTCAAGCTGCTAGCCTTGCTCGGCGTCCTTTACATCCCAACGCTGGCCCGCATCACCTACGCCAGCGCCCTGAGTGAAGCTCGCAGCAACTACGTCGCCGCCCGCCGGCTTCAGGGTGTCGGGTCGTTGCGCATCATGGTGTCGGACGTGCTGCCCAACTGCCTGTCCCCGGTCATCGTCCAGGCAACCCTGTTGCTGGCAATCGGCATCATCATTGAAGCCTCGGTCAGCTTTGTTGGCCTTGGCGTGCAGCCGCCGTCTCCAAGTTGGGGAAACATGCTCGCCGACGCCCGCAACTACCTGTTCAGCGGCGAGTGGTGGCTATCGGTTTTTCCCGGCGCCGCAATCTCGTTGAGCGTGGTCGCCTTCAACCTGCTCGGCGACGGCCTGCGCGACGCAATGGATCCCCGCCACACCGCTTCGGCCTTGATGACATGACGCACGATCTGCTGCGCATCGACGGATTGCATGTTGGGTTCGGCGAGCGTGAGGTGGTTCGCGGCGTGGATCTGCGGGTTGCACCTGGCGAGGTGGTCGGATTGGTCGGCGAGTCCGGTTCCGGCAAGAGCATGACAGCCCTAGCGATCATGCGGCTGCTGCCGCCGGGGGGCACCATCACCAGCGGCCGGATCTTGTTTGGCGGCCGCGATCTTAGCGAGTGCTCCACCACGGAACTGAACAAGCTGCGGGGCCACCGCATCGGCATGATTTTTCAGGACCCGCTGACGGCATTGAACCCTGCGATGTCCATCGGCCGGCAACTGAAGGATGCGATCCGAGCACACCAGGACCTGGGGAATAGGGCCGCTATGGGACGAGCCGAGGAATTGCTTTCGCTCGTCGGCATCCCTTACCCGAGGCAACGCTTGCTAGCGTATCCGCACGAACTATCGGGAGGCATGCGCCAGCGCGTGATGATCGCACTCGCTGTTTCCTGCAATCCCAGCTTGCTGATCGCAGACGAACCGACGACAGCACTGGATGTGACTGTGCAGGCGCAGGTGATGGATCTGTTGGATCGGATCAGGACTGAATTCGGGATCGCCATCTTGTTCATCAGCCACAACCTGGAACTGGTCGCTGAGATCTCGACGCGGGTCACCGTCATGTACGCCGGCCGCGTGGTGGAAAGCGGCGACGTCAGGGACCTGTTCGCCTCGCCGCGCCATCCTTACACGCGCCAGCTACTTCGTTGCATACCCCGTCTGGATGGCAGCCGAGGCCCGATGCCGACGATCCCAGGACTGCCGCCGCGAATCGGCGCTCTTCCGCCCGGCTGTCCCTTTGCCCCGCGCTGCGACCTGGCTGAACCACGCTGTTCGGCGGAGGCACCGCCGATTAGCTGGCGCGACCGCCAGATGGCGGTGTGCTTCCGGGCCGAAGGGTTGGTGCCCGCATGAAAGCGGATGCGCCACCGTTGATGCAGTTGAAGGACCTGCGCAAATCATACCGTCTAAGGCGGAGCCTGACGGAGCGCCTGCACGGCATCGATCGTGTCGTTACCGCGGTCGACGGCATTTCGATGCGTATAGAGCGTGGCGGCATCCTCGGCCTGGTGGGCGAAAGCGGCTGCGGCAAATCCACCCTCGCGCAAATGATCGTCGGTCTGCTGCAAGCTTCCGGTGGCGAAATTGAATGGGACGGTACCGCACTGACGCGCCTGTCCGCTGATGCCAGGCAGGCATATCGACGTGGTGTGCAGATGGTGTTCCAGGACACCCACTCATCGTTGAACCCACGCAAGCGAATCCGCACGATCTTGAGGGGAGCCGTGACAGCAAGGCACCTGCCTCAGGTCGAGATCCCAGCACGCGTCACCAAGCTTATCGCGCAGGTCGGCCTTGACGCGCAGTTACTGACTCGATTTCCGCACGAGCTTTCCGGCGGGCAAAGGCAGCGCGTGGGCATTGCCCGCGCCCTGGCAATGGAGCCGTCCTTGCTGGTCGCGGATGAACCGGTATCCTCGCTCGATGTTTCGTTGCAAGGTCAGATCATCAATCTGCTGCGGGATTTGAACGAAACGCTCGGCCTCACCATCATCCTGATCAGCCACGACCTTGCTGTTGTTGCTCGGATTTGTGACAGCATCGCCGTCATGTATGGGGGGCGCGTCGTTGAAACCGGAACGCCGAATGAGGTGCTGAAGGCGCCCCAGCATCCATACACACAAGCACTACTCGATGCTGTCCCTCGCGGTTTGGAGCGACGAGACCGCAAACGCACTGTGTTGCCGTCAGAAGCAGGTGAAACCACCGCGGGGTGCCGCTTCCGCCGGCGTTGCCTCCACGCGATCCCGACCTGCTCCGAGGTTGACCCGGCACTAGAGTCGACCGGACCTGGGCATGAAGTGGCCTGTCTGTTGAGTGCTGGCCAACGCTAGTATTTTCAGCCGCCTGCCGATCCAAAAGCCCGTCTTATGCTACGACAAACTTCTGGAGCGCGACACTGGGCTGAGCGATCCCTGTTCGCCTCACGTACCCGGATCACGCTCCAGTCAATCAGGTGCGAGGTTTCCCAGCACCATTGCTGTCACGCCGGAAATGTCCGGCATCTTCTCGCCAGCATCGAGACGCTTCAGGGTGACCTTCTCCTGCTGCTGCATTTCGATTGCCCGTGTTGCCGCCGCCTCAATACTACATGATGGCAAGACCAGAACGCCGTTTTCATCCGCCAGGACCGCGTCACCTGGATTGACCGCAACTCCGCCGCAGGAGACCGGGATGCAGAACTCACCGCCCAGAGCGAGAAGTTTTCCGGTGACCGTGGACGAGCCACGGCACCAGACCGGAACGCCGTAGCGGCGCAATTCAGCTAAATCGGTAACCATGCCATCGACAATCACCCCGGCGACGCCGGCCGCTCGAGCAGCATAGATGACGGCGCCACCGGTGATGGCATGGCGCATATCGCCGCATCGATCGATTACCAGGATATCCCCCGGCCGGATTTGCCCCAGTGCATAATGCACTATGGAGGCATCGGGACCCGGCGCGCGAACTGTCACCGCGGTGCCCGCGATACGCACATCCGGTTGCAACGCCTTTACGGCTGGGTCCATGAAGCCGCTATGCAGAAAGTGTCCGATCGTTGCCGGTTCGGCTTGCGCGAGTAAATCCAGCAGAGGTCTATCTACCTGAGCCGGTAGCGGTCGAACGATGAACACGGTCACTCCTCCTATATTGAGTGTCAGGCTCCACACTGAGCCGACCGCGGTCAATCCCCGGGAATCGCGCTCTAGAAGAACTCCTTGATCTTGCGGAGCAACTTCGTGGGTGCGCGAGGACCTGCGCCGGTCCAGCCGTGGCGCGGCACTTAGCAGGGCCTTGGTGTACGGGTGCTTGGGCCGAGCGAAAACCTCCTTGGTAGGCGCACACTCGACGATCTGGCCACGCAGCATGATCGCGACCCGGTCGGACAGCCGCTCCACCACCGACAGATCGTGGGAAATGAACAGGTAGGTCAGCCCGAGTGCCTGCCGCAGGTCCTGCAGCAGGTTAAGCACCGTCGCCTGCACCGACATATCCAATCCCGAGGTCGGCTCATCCAGGATCAGCAGCCGTGGCTGCAGCAGCAGGATCCGCGCCAGCGCGATCCGGCGAAGCTGGCCGCCGGAGAACTCATGCGGATAGCGCCGGCCGGCATCGGGTTCCAGCCCGACCGCTACCAGCATCGCATCAACCTTTCTGGCTCGCTCCGGGCGGAGCGAACGCCTTGGATCAACAGCCCTTCTCGCAAGCGTGGCGCCGATGCTCCACCAAGGATCCAGCGCGGCTGCGGCATCCTGATGCACATATTGGATATCCGCCCGGGCCTTGCGGGCCTGATGTGGCGACCAGCCCGCTGACGTGCCGGCCGTCCAGCAGAATTTCGCCGCCGAGTTTCGCGCTGCAGGCCGAGAACGGTGCGGCCAAGCGTGGTCTTGCCGCAGCCGGATTCGCCGACGAGGCCGAGGACTTCGCCAGGCCGGATGGACAGGCTGACGTCATTGACGGCCGTGCACCGGCGGCAACAGGCTTGCGAAGCCAGGTTCGGGAGCCGCCCAGCAGCACCGACAGTTCGCGCAGCTCCAGGAGCGGCTCGCTGCTCATGCCGATCGGATGCAGCGGACGTCGGCACCGGATCGGCTCGCTGCGAGGCGGCCGGAGAGCCGTGGCGCACAGCCGGCTCCGCGTAGCGGCAGCGGGGCGCGAAGCGGCAGCCCGGCGGCATACGCAGAGCAGACGGCACAGTACCCGGGATGCCGACGAACTTCGTCGCGCGTTCCGGATGGCAGGCCAGCAGTGCCTGGGTATAGGGGTGGGCCGGCGCTTCAAGCACAGCGTCGACAGGGCCGGCTTCGATGGTTTGCCCGGCGTAGATGACGCAGACCGCGTCGCAAAGTTCGGCCACGACGCCCAGATCGTGGGTAACGAACAGCAGCGAGATGTCGAACTCATCAACCAGCTCGCGCAGCAGCAGCAGGATTTCGTGCTGGGTCGTGACGTCCAGCGCGGTCGTCGGTTCGTCGGCGATGACCAGCCGAGGCGAGCAGGCCAGCGCGGCGGCGATCAGCAGTCGTTGCCGTTGGCCGCCGGAGAATTGGTGCGGATAGCGCTCCAGCGCGTTGTCCGGGTCAGGCACCCGCAGCCGGCGCAGCAGGCTGACCAGACGCTTGATGTGGTCGCGCCGGCTGGTGCCTTCGGCGCGTGGTCGCGCATGATCTCCAGCAACTGGGCGCCGACCTTGAACACCGGGTTCAGCGACAGCAGCGGATCCTGCGGGATGAAGCCGATACGGCTGCCCCTGATCCGCTGATTTAGTTCCTGTTCGGTGAAGACCAGCAGGTTTTCGCCCTCGAACACGATCTTGACCAGCCTCGATCCGGGCCGCATCCGGCAAGATGCCCATGATGGTGCGGATCAAGGTGGATTTGCCGCAACCGGATTCGCCAACAATGCCGAGGATCTGGCCACGTTCAAGGGTAAGAGCCGACATCATCCAGCACCGAGGCAATGCCGTCATCGGTGAGGAACGAGACTTTTAGCCCGCGCACGCTGCAGGACCGGGATCATCGCGACCGCCGGAGCCTGGGATCGACGAGGTCGCGCAGGCCGTCACCGAGCAGGTTGAAGCCCATCACCGTCAGCAGGATCGCCAGACCCGGATACAGCGCATACCACCAGGCGCCGGGCAGGTAGATCCGGCTTTGTGCGATGGTCAGGCCCCAATCCGGCGCCGGCGGCGTCGCCCCCATGCCGAGAAACCCCAACACCGCGGCCGTCAGGATGGTGAAGCCAAGGCCAATCGTCGCGCGGACGATGATCGGCGAGGCGGCGTTCGGCAGGATGTGCAGGAACACGATCCTTGGACTGCCGGCGCCGATCCCGCGCAGCGCATCGACGAACACTGAATTGCCGAGACGGCGCGCCTCCGCGTAGACGATACGGGTAAAGAACGGCCAGTAGGTCAGAGAAAGCGCGAGCATCGCGCTCTCCAGCGATGGCGACATCAATTGGGCCAGGGCCAGGGCGAGGACAAGCTGCGGGATCGCCAGCACTACGTCGGTGACGCGCATGATCAGTTCAGAGACAATCCCCGCGCGGTAACCGGCGATCAAACCGAGCGGAATGCCGATGGCCATCGACAGGCCGACGACGGTGAAGGCGACGGTCAAGGCGCCGCGCGCGCCCAGGATCACACGCGACAGGATGTCGCGGCCGAGATTGTCGGTACCGAACGGAAACGGCCCCGTCGGCGGCTTCAGCCGCCTGGCCAGATGGGATGCGGTCGCGTCGGCCGGATAGGGCGCGATCCACGGCCCGGCGATTGCGACGAGCAGCACGAGGACGACCAGCGCCAACCCGAACATCGCAGGCAGATCGCGGAGAGCTTGCGGAGGACCGGGTTTATGTCGCGAGTCCATCAGGCGCGGATCGACCAGGCCGTGCACCAGGTCGGTCAGGATGTTCACCACGGCATAAACCACGCCGATCATCAGTGTGACCGCCAGCATCACCTGATGATCACCGGTCAGAATCGCGTTCACGGTATAGCTGCCGATACCAGGCCAATCGTAAATCGCCTCCACCACCACGCCGCCGGCGATCAGGCCGCCGAACAGCAGGCCGACCTGGGTAATCGTCGCGGTGACGGAATTGCGCAGCACATAGCGCCAGATCAGCCGCATCCGCCGATAGCCCATGGCACGTTCATAGGTGACAAAATCCTGCTGCAGTGTATCCAGCACGCCAGCACGGGTGAAGCGCACGATGCTGGCCATCCCGCCCAACGCGAGTGTAACCGCCGGCAGCACCAGATGCGCCAATCCATCCGCAGAGCGTCGAAGCGCCCGGTGAGACAGGCTGTCCAACAGCAGAGATCCGGTTATCCGGACCGGCGGCGCGATGCCACCGCACAGCTCGCCCCGCAACGGCAGCCAGCCCAACTGCATGGCGAACAGCAGCTGCAACATGATCGCGACCCAGAATGCCGCGACGGCAACACCGAGCACCGACAGCATGCGCAGCGCGAAATCCGGCCACTGATTGTAGCGCAGCGCGGCGAAAACGCCCAGCGGCACGCCCAGCAGGATCGACAGCGCCATGCGCAGCGAAAGTCAATTCCAGCGTCGCGGGCAGGCGCTGAGCGATGTCGAGCGCGACCGGGCGATGGGAAAACGCGCTCTCGCCAAAATCCATCCGCACCGCCCTGCCGGTGTAGACGAAGAACTGCTCCCAAAGCGGACGGTCGAGACCGTATTCATGGCGGATCTGCTGGATTTGCTCAGGTGTCGCGGCGTCGCCCGCCATCGCCACCGCCGGGATCAGACGGCACCAGCCGGATCAGCAGGAATGTCAGCACCAGAAGCCCGAACAGCGAGGGCACCGCCAGCGCGCAGCGGCGCAGGACGAACCGCAGGATCATTGACCTGACAGATGGAGATCCAGCGCATTTCGCAGCCCTGGCCCACCGTGCAGAAACGGCGGCCCTTGACGCGGTTGTTGATGCCCTTGAAGCTGCATCGAGTTGTAGATCCAGATGTCGGGACAATCCGCCATGATCTGCGTGATCGCCTTTTCGTAGAGCGGCGCCCGGTTTTTCTGATCCTGCGTGCTGCGCGCCTCACGCAGCAAAGCGTCGACCGCGGGATTCTTGTAGTAGCTGGAGGCCTTCCATGTGCCGTGGAACTGGCTGTCGTACATCTGCCCGACCCAGTTCTCCGGATCGACGAAATAGGTGCTGATCCAGTGCACCCACATGTCCGGGCAGGTTTCCGGCTTGACCACGTTGGTGATCATGTTGGCCCAGGTGTCCGGAACGACTTTCAGGTTGATGCCGATTTCGGCCAGATCGCTCTGAAACAACTGCGCGGCCTGCACGGCCAGATCGTTCTCCGACTGGATGTGCAGTTCGATCGGGCCGCTTCATCGGCGCACCCTCGGCCATCGCCTTGGCCACATATTCCTTGGCCTTTTCAAGTCGTAGTCGTACGCCTTGGCATCTTTTGGGCAGCCCCAAAGTGTTTCCGGCATCGGCATGCCGTCGCGGGTCGCGTAGCCGCCCAGGATGTCGTTGATGAAACCCATATAGTTGAACGCGTGGGCGAACGCCTTGCGCGCGTTCAGGTTGTCGAATGGCGGCCGCATGTTCTGCATGCGGATGATGAAGCGTCCGCATTACCGTGTTCTTCTCGACATGGGCGATCTTGGATGCCGTTGACGCGGTCCACCTGATCGGCCGGAAAATTCGTGTCGGTCCAGTCCATCGTGCCGTTCAGCAGCGCCAGGATGCGGGTGGAGGTCTCCGCCGTCGGGCGCATCGCGATCCGGCGCACCGGGTTCTTGTTGTCCTCCCAGCCCATGAAGTGCCCCTCGAATATTTCGAGGTCGAGTTGCTCGAGCGGCCGGTAGCCCGTCGGGACGATCTTGTAGGCGCCCGATCCGGCACCGTTCGAGGCGAGCCAGGTCTTGCCCCAGTCGCCGTCCTTTTCGTGCGGCCTGATGACGCGCGGATTGACGATGGAAACGATCGGGATGGCGGCGAAGAACGGAGCATATGGCTTGGACAGCACGAAGCGCACCGATAGCTTGTCGGGCGCGGTCACGTTCTCCGGCTTCAGGATCGGCAGAAAGGCGCCGGCCGGAGCCAGCTGCAGCGCGAGCACGCGGTGAAAGCTGTAGACGACGTCGTCGGCGGTCAGTTCGCTGCCATCATGGAACTTCACGCCCGGCCGCAGCTTGAAATCCCAGGTCAGGCCGTCATCGGAAACGGTATGGCTTGCCGCCAGCCAGGGCACGATCTCCGGCGGGTCGTTCTCGTATCGGTAGAGGCCGTCATAGGCGTTGAACATGACGGTCTGCATCGGCACGTCGAAGATCTGATGCGGGTCCAGATTCGCCGGCAGGCCCCAGCCGCTGACGAACGTGCCTGCCCCGGCATTGGCCTGCATCGAGCGCGGCGACGGCGAGGGCCGCGGCGGCCAGAGCCGCCGAAGCCACGCCGGGCGAAGTCATTCCGCCACCATCGGACACGGGTTGCCAACGGCTGGCGGGAATCGGCAGGCCGAGGTTTTCGCGCAAAGTGGTGCCCTCATATTCGGTGCGGAACAGGCCGCGGCGCTGCAGTTCGGGGATGACCATGTCGACGAAGTCGGTCAGCGATCCCGGCAGCCAGGCAGGCATGACGTTGAAACCGTCGGCGGCACCATTGCAGAAACCAGTGCTCCATCACGTCGGCGATCTGGCTGGGCGTGCCGATTGTCAGCAGGTGGCCGCGCGGTCCGGCGTTCAGCAGGCACAGTTCCCACAGCGTCAGTTTGTCCCGCCGCGCGGCTTCCAGCAGCAGGCGCTGGCGCGACAGCGGGCCGTTGGTGTCACCCATCTCCGGCACCGGGCCGTGCAGCGGATACTGCGCCAGGTTGGACACGCCGATCGTGTGTTCCAGCACCGCAAGGCCGACGCTCGGATGGATCAACGACTGCAGGTAGTCGAATTTTTCCTTCGCCTCCGCCTCGGTCCGGCCGACGACCGGGTAGAGGCCGGGCATGATCTTGACCTCGGCGCAGATCGGCCGAAGCGCGGCAGGCGCGCCATGACATCGCCGTAGAACGCGGTGGCCTGCTCGAACGTGGTCTGCGCGGTGAATACCAGTTCGGCGAGACGGGCGGCGAGGTCGCGGCCGGTGTCCGACGCGCCAGCCTGGACCAGCACCGGCCGGCCCTGCGGCGAACGGGCGACGTTCAGCGGGCCCCGCACCGAGAAATGCTGCCCGCGATGGTTCAGCACATGCATTTTCTCCGGGTCATAATAGACACCGGATGCCTTGTCGCGGATGAAGGCGTCCTCGTCCCAGCTATCCCACAGACCGTTGACCACTTCGGCGAACTCGGCGGCGCGATCGTAGCGGTCGGCATGCGCCGCATGCTTGTCCCGGCCATGGTTGAATGCTTCGGCCTCGTTGTTGGAGGTCACCAGGTTCCATCCGGCGCGGCCGGCGCTGATCTGGTCCAGCGAGGCAAATTGGCGGGCCAGCGTTAGGGCTCGTTGTAGGTCGTGCTGCAGGTCGCCACGAGGCCGAGATTGGAGGTCACGGCGGCCAGCGCGGACAGCATGGTGATCGGTTCGAATTTCACCGTCTTGCCCATGCGGCCACGCAATTCCGGCGTGCCGAACACACTGACAGCGGCACTGTCGGCGAGGAACAGCAGATCGAATTTGCCGCGTTCGGCGGTTTTCGCGACATCGATTGCCTGGGCGAACACGGTGCCGGATTCGGCATAGGCATCCGGGTGC
>CAWBVV010000003.1:0-366789 GCA_963792345.1 uncultured Alphaproteobacteria bacterium | reverse complement strand
TGACTGAGAACGAACTCAGGAGCGTCTTAAAATGAGTTTCCGTCCCCTGCATGACCGGGTCGTGGTCCGGCGCCTGACCGCCGA
Source organism: uncultured Alphaproteobacteria bacterium (assembly GCA_963792345.1). Classification (GTDB taxonomy): domain Bacteria; phylum Pseudomonadota; class Alphaproteobacteria; order Acetobacterales; family Acetobacteraceae; genus Rhodopila. Next base: position 366,705 of record CAWBVV010000003.1, on the reverse strand, counting down.
AGAAAAGACCGCCGGCGGCATCATCATCCCCGACACCGCCAAGGAAAAGCCGATGGAAGGCGAAGTCATCGCCGTCGGCCCCGGCGCGCGCAACGAAGCCGGGCCAGCTTGTGGCGCTCGACGTGAAGGCCGGCGACAAGATCCTGTTCGGCAAGTGGTCCGGCACCGAAGTGAAGCTGGATGGTGAGGAGCTCCTGATCATGAAGGAGTCCGACATCATGGGCATCATCGACGGCACCGCCGCCGGCAAGAAGAAGGCCGCCTAAGCGGTCTTCCGCGTCTCTCCGTAACCACCGATAAACAAGGAATATCATAAATGGCTGCAAAGGACGTCCGCTTCGGCGGCGACGCCCGCGCACGCATGCTGCGTGGCGTGGATATCCTGGCCGACGCCGTGAAGGTGACGCTGGGCCCCAAGGGCCGCAACGTGGTGCTCGACAAGAGCTTCGGCGCGCCGCGGATCACCAAGGACGGCGTGACCGTCGCCAAGGAGATCGAGCTGGCCGACAAGTTCGAGAACATGGGCGCCCAGATGGTGCGCGAAGTGGCCTCGAAGACCAACGACATCGCCGGTGACGGCACCACCACCGCCACCGTGCTGGCGCAGTCGATCGTGCGCGAGGGCGCCAAGGCTGTTGCCGCCGGCATGAACCCGATGGACCTGAAGCGCGGCATCGACAAGGCGGTCACCGCCGTCGTCGAAGAGCTGAAGAAGCGCACCAAGAAGATCACCACCCCGGCGGAAACCGCCCAGGTCGGCACGATCTCCGCCAACGGCGAGTCCGAGATCGGCAAGATGATCGCCGAAGCGATGCAGAAGGTCGGCAACGAGGGTGTCATCACCGTCGAGGAAGCCAAGGGCATCGCCACCGAGCTCGATGTCGTCGAGGGCATGCAGTTCGACCGCGGCTACGTCTCCCCGTATTTCATCACCAATGCGGAGAAGATGATCGCCGACATGGATCAGCCCTACATCCTGATCCACGAGAAGAAGCTGTCCGGCCTGCAGCCGATGCTGCCGCTGCTGGAAAGCATCGTGCAGTCCGGCCGTCCGCTGGTGATCATCGCCGAGGACGTCGAGGGCGAGGCCCTGGCGACCCTGGTGGTGAACAAGCTGCGCGGCGGCCTGAAGGTCGCGGCCGTGAAGGCGCCTGGCTTCGGTGATCGCCGCAAGGCGATGCTGGAAGACATCGCGATCCTGACCGGCGGCACCGTGATCAGCGAAGACCTTGGCATCAAGCTGGAGAACGTGAAGCTCGCGGACCTCGGCAAGGCCAAGAAGATCCTGATCGAGAAGGAAAACACCACGATCGTCGAAGGCGCCGGCAAGAAGAACGACATCCAGGGCCGTTGCGGGCAGATCCGGGCGCAGATCGAGGAGACCACCTCGGACTACGACCGCGAGAAGCTGCAGGAGCGTCTGGCGAAGCTGGCCGGCGGCGTTGCCGTCATCCGCGTCGGTGGCAGCACCGAAGTGGAAGTGAAGGAGCGCAAGGATCGCGTGGACGACAGCCTGCACGCCACGCGCGCGGCGGTCGAGGAAGGCATCGTTCCGGGCGGCGGCGTTGCCCTGGCGCGCGCCTCGCTGATCCTGAGCAAGCTCAAGGCCGACAACGACGACCAGCGCTTCGGGATCGAGATCGTCCGCAAGGCGATCCAGACCCCGCTGCGCCAGATCGCCGAGAACGCCGGTGAAGACGGTGCGGTGATCGCCGGCAAGACGCTGGAGAAGGACGAGTACAACTACGGCTTCGACGCGCAGACCGGCGAGTTCAAGGACCTGGTGAAGGCCGGCATCATCGACCCGACCAAGGTCGTGCGCACGGCGCTGCAGGATGCGGCTTCGGTTGCCGGCCTGCTGATCACCACCGAGGCGATGGTGGCCGAGAAGCCGGAGAAGAAGGGCCGCTGCCGATGCCGCCGGGTGGCGGTGGCGGAATGGGCGGCATGGGCGATATGGATTTCTAATCCGTATCTCACCGACGTCTGACGAAAAGCGGGCCGCATCTGAAAGGGTGCGGCCCGTTTTTTGCTCGATCGTTCACCGTGCGCCGACATCAGCTTGGCCTTCGCGTGCCGGAACGTTCGCGAGCAGGCGGGGCTTGCCACTGGTTCGCCTGAGCACGATCGATGGGCGGCAGGCGGCAGAGCGGGGTTGCCGACTTGCGCGGCTTCGGCGGCGGCGGCACCCATGGCCGGTCGCCCCGCTCCGGCCGGTCCGTCACGATGCGGGCGCCGTCCGGCTCCAGCCAGATCGCCGCGCTGCCGTAGCGCCAGACGGTAAACCGATCCACCAGCTTGCGGCCATGGCCGCGGGCACAGACCGCGGGCCGGTTCGGCCGAAACGATGACCGAGCTCTGGCGCAGAAATTCGGATGCTGGGCGCCGCGGGCCAGCAACGCGCCCGGCCGGTCCGGATAGGGCCGCAGCAGGCAGGCGTCCTTCTCGCAGCGAATCGCATCGCTGCTGGCTGCCGCGCCCGCGCCGGGTTAAGCACTGCCGGTCGCCAGTCTCGCCCGACGGCGAATCTTTGGCATCGCTTGAAACGACCCGACCGCCCAGTACTGCGCCCAGGCGTCGCGGGTAAACTTCGACCCGCCCTGGGCCTGCTGCAAGAAACGCCCCCTGCCCGGTCCGCACCGCGATCAGCCGCCCGTCGTCCGAGACCAGCAGGTCGGGCGGATGGTCCAACAGCGGCGAGGCCAGACCCGACCAGCATCACCACCACGCCCGAAGCCGCCGCCGTGGTCTGCCACAGCCCCAGCCACGCAAGCCCGAGCGAGAACACGCAAAGTCCCCAGGCCGGAATATGCGGAACGATCGAATGTCGCGTCCGGCAATGCGGCGGTCGCGCGCGCGACCCAAACCACGGCCTGCGCCCCCCAGCCCATCGGCACCAGGGCCAGCGCCTCCAGATGCAGCGGCATCAGCAACAGCGCGATCAGCCCTGCCGGCATCACCCACATCGCGGTCAGCGGCACGGCGACCATGTTCGCCAGCACGAAATAAACCTGCACGTGACCGAAATGATAGGCGCCATAAGGTGCGGACGCCGAACCGGCCAGCGCGCTGGTCAGCGCCAGCGCGACGAGGTGGGACGCCAACCGCCGGTGCCAGCTGTCGCCGTGCAGGCGCCGGAGCCATGGACGCAGCGCCTCGTACCCCGCGATCAGCGCCAGCACCGCCGAGAAGCTCATCTGGAACGAGACATCCGGCACCTCCTGCGGCGCGATCAGCATCAGCACCGTGGCCGCCAGTGCCAACCCGCGCACCGAAAACGGCCGCCGGTCCGCCAGGATGCGCGACGGTGAACAGGCAGGCCATGACGAAGCTGCGGATGATCGGCACATGCATGCCGGTCAGCACCATGTAGGCGCCACCGGCCGCCAGGGCGCAGATCGCGGCCAGCTTCTTGGTTGGCCAGAACAGGCTGGCGCGCTCGCTCAGCGCAAACCCGAGGCGGGAAATGGTCAGCGCGAAGCCCATGACGATGCCGATATGCAACCCAGCGACCGCCAGCAGATGGGCCAGGCCCGAATCGCGAAACGCCGCATGATCGGCTCTCCGGGATCGCCATCGAGGCGCCGGTCAGCAGCGGTAACCGAAACCGCGCCGGCGGCGCCGGGGATCACCGCGACAACCCGGCCGCGCGATGATCTCGCGCAGCCATTGCACGAACCGCATCGGGCCGGACGGCGACCGCCTGCGGCGGTCCGCTCCGCCTTGCCCAGCGCATAGCCCGACGCGCCCAGACCGGAGTAGAACGCATCCCGCTGCAGGTCCCAGCCGCCGGGATACGACGGCGGCGCCGGCGGGCGGACCAGCGCGCGGAGCGCGGACCGAGTCGCCGCTCGCCAGATCCCCGTCGTCCTTCTTCTGCAGCCGGATCCGCACCGATCGGCGCAACGGCTCCGGCGCGCCATCCAGCCACGCCGGCTGGATGGTGATCCGGCGCCCCTCCGGCAAAGCCTCGACCGCTCGGATTGTGCCGGTGACGATGGTGGCCTGGGTCGGCAGGTCCGCCTCGATCGGCGGCGCGCGGGCGGTGGCGAATTGCGCTGCGGCGAAACCCAGCGCGGCGGCCGCGAGGGCCCAGCAGCCAACGCAACCCGGGCAAGCCACACCGCCAGCGCCAGCGGCGGAGCAGCGACCGCGGCGCCCAGCCAGGCGGCGGGTTCAAAGCGCAGGGCGTAGTAGGCCAGACACGCCCGCGCCCATGAACACCGGCAGCCACAGCGCAAGCCTCTCCCGCTCGACATCAAGCCAGGAGTCCAACGCGGCTTTCAGTGGCGGCGACCAGCCTCATGCGAGGCAGAGTAGACGTGCAACTGTCTACAAAGAGTGAAGCGGTGCCGATGCTGAGGATGCCGTGCTAGATGCGGCATGACCGTCCGCACCCGCTTCGCCCCCAGCCCGACCGGCCCGATGCATATCGGCAGTGTCCGCACCGCGCTTGTTCAACTACCTCTACAGCCGCCATTGCGGCGGCGAGTTCTCTGCTGCGGATCGAGGATACCGACCGCGAGCGCAGCACCGAAGCCGCCACCCGGGGCATCATCGAAAGCCTGGACTGGCTGGGATTGGCGCGCGACGGACAGACCGTGTTTCAATCCAGCGCCGATGCAGCGCCACGCCGAGGTGGCCCACCAACTGCTGGCCGCCGGCAAGGCCTACTACTGCTACTGCACGCCGGAGGAACTGGCGCCGGAGCGCGAGCAGGCCCGCGCCGAAAAGCGCGTCTGGCGCTATGACGGGCGCTGGCGCGACCGCGATCCGTCCGAGGCGCCGCCGGGCGTTACCCCGGTGATCCGCCTGAAAAGCGAGCGCGACGGTGAGACCGTGCTGGAGGACCTGGTGCAGGGCACGGTCCGCGTCGCCAATGCCGAACTGGATGACATGATCATCCTGCGCAGCGACGGGTCGCCGATGTACAACCATTCGGTGGTGGTGGACGACCACGACATGGCGATCACCCACGTGATCCGCGGCGACGACCATCTGACCAACACCTTCCGCCAGATCCAGGTCTATCGGGCGATGGGGTGGGAGCTGCCGCGCTTCGCGCCATATCCCGCTGATCCACGGCGCCGATGGCACCAAGCTGTCGAAGCGGCACGGCGCCCAGTTCGCGCTGGAATTCCGCGAGCAAGGGTTCCTGCCGGAGGCGCTGTGCAACTACCTGCTGCGGCTGGGCTGGTCGCACGGCGACCTGGAAGTCGTCGGCCGGGAGGAAGCCATCCGGCTGTTCGACATCGTCGACGTCAACCGCGGGCGCGTCGCGGATGGACTACGCCAAGCTGACCAACCTGAACGGCATCTATATCCGCCAAGCCGACGACGACCGGCTGACCAGGGACGTGCTGGAGCGGCTGGCGCATCGGCCCGACCTTTCGCTCGGCAGCCACGCCGCCGCGCGTTCGGGCGCTGATGCCGGCGCTGAAGGAGCGGGCGAAGACGCTGGTGGAACTCGCCGATTCCGCGGCCTTTCTGGCTCGGGTCGTGCCGCTGCCGATGGAGCCGAAGGCGGCCGCGGCGCTGACGGCCGAGGCACGGCTGATGTTGCGGACGTCGCGCGCGGCCCTGGCGGAGACCGATTTCTCCGTCGCGGCGATCGACGCCGCGTTGCGGGCGTTCGCCGAAAGCAGCGGCCTGAAGCTGGGCCAGGTCGCGCAGCCGTTGCGCGCGGCATTGACCGGCAGCACGGTCAGCCCTGGCATCGATGCCACCCTGGCGGCGCTTGGGCGCGAAGAAAGCCTGCGCCGGATCGACGCCGCTTCGAAGTAATTGCCCCTGCCCGAGAAAGCCGGTCCTCCCCAACGAAGCCCACCCAAACTGGCCAGATCCAGCGACAAATCCGATACCAGGCCTGGCTTCGTCGACGCGGCTCGGGTCAAGCCTCGCGCAGCGACCGCCGAAAGCGGCCTGGGCTTTACGCCAGCCCCGCCGGCGCAAGCACAATCAACCATCGGAGGGACACAGTCCGTGGTAACGCTATGACGTGGCGGACAACTGACCAGGCCAGCACTCGCCCCAACGATCGGCGAACGCAACTTCCCGGACCGGACGGCGCGTCAGCGGCCCATATTTCCCTATCGGGTAACCAATCGGCATCAAGGCGAAGGTGAACACGTCGCTCGGGCAGGCCCAGAATCGCGCGGACATCGTCCTCATACAGGATGTGATTGGTGGTGATCAGGGTGCCAAGGCCAAGACCCCGGCACGCAAGAATGATGTTCTGCACCGCCGGATAAATGCTGGAACCACGGATCTTTTCCTGATGCAGCCAGGTGGGCATCGTAACGTGCCGCCATCGCCTCGGGCAACGCCTCACGCGGCGGCATGTCGCGCTTTTTCAGGCATGGCACCAGCAGCACCGGCGCGTCGCCGATATGATCCCAGAGATAGCTTCCGCCATCCATCAAGCCGCTGATACTGCGCATCCGTAAGATGGGCCGGACGCCCGCGCGCGGCATAGATCGCGGCCACCTCATCCGAGGCCTTGCGATACACCGCGCCCAGGCGGCGTCGCAGCACCTCATCGCGGACAACCATGAAAATCCAGTTCTGGGCATTTCCGCCCGACGGCGCCCTGATGGCCGCATCGAGAACACTTTGCGTAATCAGCGCCTCAGGAACCGGATCGGGTTTAAGCCGCCGCAACGCCCGCGCGCTGTAGATCGCATCGAAAAGTCCGATATCCGTCATGCCTCATCCCTCCCCGCCGGACAACTTACGGCGCTGCCCAAAGCGCTCTTCCAGCGCCGGCAGCTTGATCGGTTCGTCCGCCACAGGGAAGCCTTTGGCTGTGCGTAACCCGCACGGAGACAGGCTTTCCGCACGCGCGGCGAAAATTGCGTTTCGATTACGTTAACAGTTTCTCAACGTTTTGGTTCTATACCGGTCGCTCCTGAAAATCATGGAGCCCTTCATGCCCACTGGCAAAGACACGACAGCCCGCATCCTGCTTCCGATGATCGTTGGTGCGGCCTGCATGATCGTTGCCCTTACGGCGGTGAACGCGATCACGGACATGGCCCAGAAGCCACAGCGCATCGGCGATATCATTGCATTTTCGGCATCAACTGACCAGCCGAACGGCGATCTCGCCCGCCTCGTTGTTCATCGGCCCGGCCAGTTCGGCTGCGTCCTCGACCTGGGCACCCTGCACCATTCCGGCGGCAGCCTTGTCGTCGAAGGCCAGTCGATGGAGGCCGCGGGAAGCTTCCGGGTCCACTGGGCGGGCGAACGCACCAGCAGCGGCGCCAACAACTGCGGCGACCATGCCGACCTGATCCTGGACGGCAGGGAACTGGATGTCATCGCACTCAGCGCCGGTGGGTATGGGGCCGGGCAGAAACGCCTGCCGGTCTTCATGAACGAAGCGGGCATCTGAAGCGGCAACGCCAGCAAGGCGGCGCCGCCCAGCCCAGCCCAGCACGGCACAGCACACCACGGCACAGCACAGCGGGATGGCAAGCTGACCAGTCGCGCGCCACACACGAACCCGCTCAGGTGTCCTCACCAAGCGCCTTCCGCTTCAGCAGTCGCAGGCGCTCCTCCCCGCCCGGCGTCTTGGGATCGATTCCATGCACCTTCTGCCAGGCGGCATAGGCCCCCTTCCAGTCCTCGCGGGCGGCGGCGATATCGGCAAGTGTGCGAAACGCCGAGAAATCCCGCGGCTCCAGCCGGACGGTCTCCTCCAGGTCCCGGATCGCCCCGTTCACGTCGCCGGCGTGGTAGCGGGCCAGGGCGCGCTGATGCCAGGCCTCGCCCACATCCGGCTGCAAGCGTAATGGCGTCGGAGAACGACTCCACCGCCTCATCATTTTGGCCAGCCTGGAGCGAGCGCATCCCGCGGCTCATCAGTAGCGTCACCGCAGGAGAGCCGGAGCGCATCCAGACCTGCTCCAACTGGCCCTCCAGCCCGGCCGCCGATGGCTCATCCGGCGCCACCTTCAAGGCATCGAGCAGCCGCGTCGACCGCCGCCCGCTTGTCCGCCGGCGACTGGGCATGCGCATGGGCAGCAAAGCCCATACCCAGTATGCACAGCGCAAGCCAGGAGGCGTCCGCCCCTCATCCTAGCCGGGAACACCCGGAGGGCACGGGCCGCCGGCCATCCAATCCAGCAGTTCGACCGTATGCACGACCGGCACCGCATCGCCCGACAACTGCGTGATGCAGCCAATATTCCCCGCCGCGATCAGGTCCGGCTTGGTGGCCTTCAGGTTGCCCAGTTTGCGCTCGCGCAGCCGGCCCGCGATCTCCGGCTGCAACAGATTATAGGTTCCCGCCGACCCGCAGCAGATATGCGGCTTCCCTCGGTTCCACCACGCGGAACCCGGCGCGGGCAAGCAGCGCCTTCGGCTCCGCGGTGACCTGCTGGCCGTGCTGCAGGCTGCAGGCGGAGTGATAGGCCACCGTCAGGCCGGGTGCCGGCCGCGTCGGCAGCATAGCCGAAGCGCGACAGGAACTCGGTTATGTCCACCGCCAATCCCGCGATCTTTTCGGCCCGTTCGCGCCACGGTTCCGGTTCGGTGCGGAACATGAACCCGTAATCCTTGACCGTGGTGCCGCAGCCGGAGGCATTGATGACCACCGCATCCAGATTCCGCCTCGCCGCGACCATGCCTCGATATTCGCCCGGGCCAGCGCCATCGCCCGGTCGTGCTGCCCGATGTGATGGTTGAGCGCGCCGCAACAGCCCGCGCCCTTGGGGACACCACGACCTCCACACCCAGCCGGGTCAGCAGCCGGATCGTGGCTTCGTTGATGCGCGGCATCAGCACCTGCTGCGCGCACCCGGTCAGCAACGCGACGCGGGCCTTCCGCGCGCCCTCGGCCGGATAGACCTGCGGCTTTTCGATCGGACTGGCGGCGGGCACGACCGCCGGCGCCAGCGACAGCATCGCGCGCAGCCGCTGCGCCAGCATCGACTGGCCCGGGATCAGCCGTGCCGAACGGGCGGGCCAGCCGGGCGCCGGCAAGGGCCAGGCGGAACAGCCCGGGCCGCGGCAGCAGCCATCCCAGTGCCGACGCAGCAGCCGTTCCGGCAGCGGACGGCGGTAGGTCTGCTCGATATAGGCGCGGGCGTGATCGACCAGGTGCATGTAGTTCACGCCGGACGGGCAGGTGGTCATGCAGGACAGGCAGGACAGGCAGCGGTCGACATGGCGCACGACTTCCTCGGTCGCCGGACGGCCGGTCTCCAGCATGTCCTTGATCAGGTAGATGCGGCCGCGCGGGCTGTCGAGTTCGTCGCCCAGCAGCAGGAAGGTCGGACAGGTCGCGGTGCACATCCCGCAATGCACGCAGGTGCGCAGCACGGCGTTGGAGGACGCGGTATCAGGGTCGCGAAGCTGTTCGGCGGTAAAATTGGTTTGCATGCCATACTCCGGTGGCAGCACGTCTGCGAAGCGGATGGCCGGCACCGGTCGGTATGCAGCCACGATCATCGCCAGCCAAAGCCAGCGGTTGAACGCCGGCTGATAATCCGGTAGTGCAGAACCGACAGGCGACGGCGGGCATCTCAAAGCCCCGCGTAGAGCGGCCGGGTTAGGATCCCGCCGGGTCCATCGCCGCCTTCACCTGCCTGGTGATCCGCGCCAGCGCGGCGGCCTCGTCCGGCACCACGTGCACCGCGCCGCGCAAGGCTCCGGCGCCCGCAGCAAGGTCCAGGTGCCGCCGGCTTGTCTGGCGGCGGCCTCGACCGCCCCATGGGTGGCGCCATCCGCGGCGACCAGCCAGCCAGACCAGCCCGCCGCCCCAGTCAAGATACCCGCCAACGCCGGCCGGCCGCAGCGCTGCAGCACCGACGGCCCCGCCGACGGACGCACCGAGACGCGCCAGACCGCGTCTTCCGCCGCCGCGACCAGGGGACGCGCATCGCGGATATCCTTCCAGACGGCTCGCGATGCAGCGGTATCGAGCACAATCGCGCCGGCGATCGCGAACTGGTCGTTCAGCCGGCCGATGCGGTAGCTCAACCGACGGCGCAAAATCCTCGATCCGGATCAGCGTGGCCGGCCCAGCGGATCCCCGCCAGGCCGGCGACCCGCGCAACAGCGTCCGCCGGCAGCCACGCGGCGCCCGACACGCCGAACGGCGAACCGAGCGCGGCGGACAAGGCCGCGACGCCTGCGGCGGCGTCCAGACCGGCAGCACCAGCGTGCCGGTCGCCTCCGGCGCGGGCAGCACCTTGAGCGTGATCTCGGTGATCACGCCCAGCGTGCCGTGACTGCCGGTAAGCAGCTTGCACAGGTCAAGCCCGGTAACATTCTTCAGCACCCGCCCGCCCGAACGAATGACCTCCGCTCGACCGGTCACCGCGCGGATGCCCATGACATGATCGCGCATCGCGCCCCAGGCGACGCGACGCGGACCGGACAGATTGGTGGCAACGACGCCGCCCAGTGTCTGGGGCTTACCCGTCTCGCCAAGCAGATCCGACAAGTCAGGCGGTTCGGCGATCAGGTGCTGGCCCGCCTCCGTCAGGGCGGCCTCGATCTCAGGCAGCGGCGTGCCGGCCCAGGCGGAGATGATCAGTTCCTTCGGCGCATACAGGTTGATCCCGACAGTCCGGCGGTCGACAAAGTGCGCGCCGCCTGCACCGGCCGCAGCATGCCAGCCTTCGTGCCGTTGCCCTCGATCAGCAGCGGCTCGCGGGTCCGCACCGCCTCGGCCACCGCGGCGACGATCAGTGTCCTCGGTGGTCATGCAGCCTGCGGCAACGTCGCGGCAGCTCAGGCTCCAGCAACGGGAACACCTTGCTCGGGTTCAGCAGCCAGTCCGGGTCGAAGGCCGATTTCAGGTCACGCTGCTGCTGCAGCTCATGGGCATGGAACTGCACCGGCATCAGGTCGCGCTTTTCGACGCCGACGCCGTGTTCGCCGGTCAGGCAGCCGCCCACCTCGACGCAAAGTTTCAGGATGTCCGCGCCGAACACTTCGGCGGTGTGGAAGCTGGCCGGGTCGTTGGCGTCGAACATGATCAGCGGATGCAGGTTGCCGTCGCCGGCGTGGAAGATGTTGGCCACCTTCAGCCCGTAGCTGTCCGACATCTCCTGGATGCGGCGCAGCACCAGCGGCAACTGGCTGGTCGGGATCGTGCCGTCCATGCACAGATAATCCGGGCTGATCCGGCCGACCGCACCGAACGCACCCTTGCGCCCCTTCCAGATCGCCAGCGATTCCTCCGCCGACTGCGAGACCCTCAGGCTGATCGGGTCGAACTTGTCGCAGATCGCCGACAAGCTGGCCCAGCAGCCGGTCCTGTTCCTCGACGCTGCCTTCGACCTCGATGATCAGCATCGCCTCGGCATCGAGCGGGTAGCCGGCATGGGCGAACGCCTCGCAGGCATGGATCGCCGGCCGGTCCATGAACTCCAGCGCCACCGGGATGATGCCCGGACGAGATGATCGCATCGACGCAGGCGCCGGCGATCTCGTTCGACGTTGAACGCGGCCAGCATGGCACGGGCGCCTTCCGGACCGCGCAGGATGCGCACGGTGACTTCGGTGACGACCGCGAGCATGCCCTCGCTGCCGGTCAGCAGGCCCAGCCAGTCATAGCCGGCGGCATCGAGATGCGCGCCGCCGATGTCGATGATTTCACCATCGATGGTGACGATCTTCAGCCCCAGCAGATTGTTGGCGGTAACGCCGTATTTCAGGCAATGCGCGCCGCCGGAGTTCATGTTGACGTTGCCGCCGATCATGCAGGCAAGCTGGCTGGACGGGTCCGGCGCATAGAAGAAGCCGTCGGCGGACACCGCGTTGGTGATGCCGATATTGGTCACGCCGGCCTGCACGACGGCGCAGCGGTCGGGATAGTCGATGTCGAGGATCTGGTTCATCCGCATCATGCCGACGACGACCGCGTCCGCCATCGGCAACGCGCCGCCCGACAAGGATGTGCCGGCGCCGCGTGGGACCACGCGCACGCCGTTCCGGTGGCAGTAGCGCAGGACGGCGGCCACCTGCTCCGTCGTCTCCGGCAGCGCCACCGCCAGCGGCACCTGCCGGTAGGCGGACAGCCCATCGGTCTCATAGGGCTTCAGGCGCAGCGGTTCGGCGATCAGCCCGCTTTCGGGCAGCAGCGCGCGCAGGCCGGCGACAATGCTGTCGCGGCGGGCCATCACGTCGGGCTTCGGGTGCCGGCTGACGGATCATGGAACGGGCCTCCTCGGCTGAATTCTTCTCGTCATATAGCCACATACGCGCTCGCCGCCCAGGGGACGCGCCAGCGCGCCGCGCCCGCTACATCGGGATGTGCATGCCGCGGCCATGCCATCGCCCCCCACTCAATGCCCCGGTAAATCAGCCAGGAAGCTGTCGATCAACGCGTTCGTCCGCGCGCTTTCGTCAAGCTGCGGGAAATGCCCGGTGTCGGGGATGATCTCGATCCTGGCGGACGGAATATTGCCGAGGACCATGTCCAGATAGGGTGTCGTCTGGCCTTGCCGCAGCGCAAGCCGCTCTCGCCTCTCATTGCTATAGGTCGTTTGCAGCACCATCACCGGCACCCGCAATCCCGCCAGGGCAGCACCGAGGCGCCCGACGTCGTAGCGCTGCATGTCCAGGAGCATCTTTTCCCCGATCGCCGGCGGCAGGCGTTCCGCCCGCGAGGTCACCTCGGCGACGGCCGCGCGGTCGCTCTTGGCGGTGAACATATCGGCGAACAGCGCCTTCACCATCGCCCTGTAGCCGTCCGGAGCCGCGAACCGCTGTCGCAGCACCGCCTCCATGGCCGGGGCGAATTGGCTGCCGTCCACCAGGATGACCCCGGCGGTATGTCCGGGCGCCTGCAAGGCGGCCTCGGTCACCACCCGGCATCCCATGCTGTGGCCGACCAGGACCGAGGGCGGCAGGGCCAGTGCGCGCATGACCTCGGCTACATCGGCGCCATAACGTTCGATCGAGCACTCCGCCGCCGTCCCCGGGCTCGCGCCGTGTCCACGCAGATCAACGGCAACGGTGCGGTAGCGCGGCGACAGATGCGCCACCTGCGTGTCCCAGTCCGCGTGGGCGCAGCCAAACCCGTGCACGAAAACGATCGGGGGACCGCCTTCGCCACTCACCACATGATGGATCAGTCCCATATCCCATCCACTTCCTGACCTGTGCGAAAGACACAATAGCCGCCGAGTGCCAGCGGCGCACCGGCGGGACCGCAAATTCGACACAAGGCGATCCTCGACCGGTTCCAGATTGCCTGAGGACGCACCGGCCGGTTCAGCCCCTATCCCGTCGTAAGCCGCAGGATCAGGCCTTGCGCATCCGCGGATGCCCAGTCGGCCGCGCCCTCCAGCCTGGCGACAACCTGCCCGGCGGTGTTGATGATGACCGTGGTCGGGATGCCGCGGGCGTTGAACGCCCGGCCATCGCGCCCTTCGGGTCCAGCAGCACCGGCAGCGCGGTGATGCCGTGCGCCTGATACCAGGCCTGCAACCGCTCGGCCCCGCCGCGGTCGGACGACAGCGGCAGCACGGCGATGTCCTGCGGCGCCAGCGCCTTCGACAGCGCCTCCAGCGACGGCATCTCGGCGACGCAAGGCGCGCACCAGGTCGCCCACATGTTCACCACCATCCCGCGGCCCTTGAACTCGGACAGGTGATGCGTCGCTCCGTCCTGCGGTGACGAACACGCCGTCCGGCGGATCCTGCGGCGGGTCGACTCCAGCCCCTCGGCCAGCGGCGGCAGCGTCTCGGCCATGTGGTTTGCGCGGCCGGACGGTGGCGGCTAGGGTGCCGGCCGCTGCCGCCAGAACCGCAACGTCGACTGCGGCGGATCATCATCGAGCTGGAACCTTCCCTGTGACCGACACGCCTGACCGCCCCCGAATCCGGATCGCCGAACGAGCCGGCCAACATGCAATGGGGCGGACGCTTCGCCGGCGGGCCCTCGGTGATCATGCAGGACATCAACGCCTCCATCGGGTTCGACCGCAAGCTGTGGCGGCAGGACATCCGCGGCTCCCGCGCCCATGCGGCGATGCTGGCGAAGATCGGGCTGCTGTCGCCGGAAGATGAGCACGCCATCGCCGCCGGTCTAGAGGCGATCGCCGGCGAAATCGAGGCCGGCCGCTTCGCCTTCGATGTCGCGCTGGAAGACATCCACATGAACATCGAGGCGCGGCTGACCGACCGCATCGGCGAGGCCGGCAAGCGGCTGCATACCGCGCGCAGCCGCAACGACCAGGTGGCGACGGATTTCCGGCTGTGGGTGCGCGATGCGATCGACGGGCTGTCGGCGCAGATCGCCGACGTGATGCTGGCGCTGGCGCAGCGGGCGGCGGAGCATGCCGGCGATCCGATGCCGGGCTTCACCCATCTGCAGACCGCCCAGCCGGTGACGTTCGGGCATCACATGCTGGCCTATGTGGAGATGCTGGACCGCGACCGCGGCCGGCTGGCCGACTGCCGGCGGCGGCTGAACGCCTGTCCGCTGGGGTCGGCCGCGCTGGCCGGGACGTCGTTTCCGATCGACCGGCAGATGACCGCGGCGGCCCTGGGCTTCGACCGGCCGACGGCGAACTCGCCTGGACGCCGTGTCGGACCGCGATTTCGCGCTGGAGTTCCTGTCGGCGGCGGCGATCTCGGCGATGCATCTGTCGCGCCTGGCCGAGGAGATCGTGATCTGGTGCAGCGCGCCGTATCGCTTCATCCGGCTGTCGGACGCGTTCACCACCGGCTCGTCCATCATGCCGCAGAAGCGCAATCCGGATGCGGCGGAACTGGTGCGGGCGAAGACCGGGCGGGTGACCGGCGCGCTGGTGGCGCTGCTGACGGTGATGAAGGGCCTGCCGCTGGCCTACGCGAAGGACATGCAGGAGGACAAGGAGCCGGTGTTCGACGCCGCCGAGGCCTGGGCTTTGTCGCTGGCCGCGACCGCCGGGATGGTGCGCGACATGGCGCCGGACGTGGCGCGGATGCGGTCCTTCGCGGGCTCCGGCTTCGCCACCGCGACCGACCTGGCGGACTGGCTGGTGCGGGTGCTGCGGCTGCCGTTCCGCAGCGCGCATCACGTGACCGGACGGCTGGTGGCGATGGCGGAGGCACGCGGTGTCGATCTGGCCGACCTGTCGCTGGCGGAGATGCAGTCGGTGGAGCCGGGAATCACCGAAGACGTGTTCTCGGTGCTGACGGTGGAGGCCTCGGTCGGCTTCGCGGACCAGCTACGGCGGCACGGCGCCGGCGAACGTCGCGCGAGCAGGCGGCGAACGGCTGGCTGGCGCGTGTTGGCATGAGAACGGTGTTGCCTGAGCCCTGGTGCTGGCGCGTGCGCGATGGGCTCGGCTGCTGGCGGCCTGCGGCAAGAAGGGCCGTCCCGATCACCGCCGGGGCCGCCGGACCAGATCATCGTATCCGAAGACTCTATCCGACCGCGACTGAACACCGGCCAGCGACCTTGCTCGCAGCGAACTCGGTCGCGGATTAAAGCTGTCGGCTTTAACGGGGACTTGCGCACCCCGCATGTCAGGGGAGGAAACGCCGATGCCGGCATCCGCATCACGCTGGGACATCGCCCGCGCCGACCCGCTATCCCGATCCGGACGTCGTCGTGCTGGACCCCAGGTTCCAGAAGATCTTCATCGGCAACGCCGGCATCCGCCGGATCGCCACCGGCTTCGACTTCACCGAAGGCCCGGTCTGGTTCGGCGACGGCCGCTATCTGCTGTTCTCCGACATTCCCAACGACCGGATCCTGCGCTGGGACGAAACCACCGGCGGGATCAGCGTGTTTCGCAACCCGTCGCATTATGCCAACGGCAATACGCGCGACCGCCAGGGCCGGCTGATCACCTGCGAGCACGACACCCAGCGCCTGACCCGCACCGAGTACGACGGCACGGTCGTCGTGCTGGCCGATCAGTGGGAGGGCAAGAAGCTGACCGGGCCGAACGACGTCGTGGTGAAATCCGACGGCACGATCTGGTTCAGCGACAACGGCGCGGGAACGCGCGGCAACTACCTCGGGCACACGGCGCCGCAGGAGCATCCGTTCCGGGTCTATCGCTACGACCCGCGCACCGCGATCCATGACCATTGCGGTCGGCGACATGGCTCGGCCGAACGGCCTGTGCTTCTCGCCCGATGAAACGCGGCTTTATGTGGTCGATACGCCGGGCGACCGGCCGAAGAGCACCTGGGTCTACGACATCGTCGACAACGGCACCCGCGCGGTGGACGGCCGGGTGTTCTTCGACGGCGACGGCTGGGCCGACGGGATCCGCTGCGATACCGAGGGCAATGTCTGGTGCGGCTTCTCCGGCGGCGAAGGCGCAGGACGGCGTCGCGGTGTTCGCGCCGGACGGCACGCTGATCGGGCGCATCCTGCTGCCGGAACGCTGCGCCAATGTCTGCTTCGGCGGGCAGAAGCGCAACCGGCTGTTCATGGCCGCAAGCCAGTCGGTCTATGCGCTGTATGTGGAGGCGCAGGGGGCTGTCGGAGGCTGATTAGACGGGTCCGTGATCAGACCCTGCCGCCGATCGCCGCCAGGTTTTGGCACGACGCGTCACCGATCGCCTGCCAGATCCCGGACCGCCGTGGAATCACGTGCACTCCAAATCCCGGAACAGCACCCGCCGCGTCACCCACAGCGCGTGCGCGGCGGTAGAACCGCCGCACCACCCGCCCCGATGACCGTGACCAGCACGCATCCGCGGCGACGAACCCGACGCAGGCCGCGGCCAGCAGCGGAGCGAACGCGCTCCAGTCCAGCGCGCTGGCATACCGGCCAGCAGCGCGGTGAACATCGCCACCGCCACCGGATAGGCCTTCGGGTTCGACAACGCCGAACGCCAGCCCGCGCAGCAACGGCCGCCGGGTTCGGTCGTCACCGTCCCGTCAGCTCCCCGGCGCGCGGTGGCGGACCGGAAGCCCAGCCAGCACAGATACGCGCCGCAGACCAGTCCGAGCACATCGAAGAACAGCGTGCCGATGGTCCGCGCGCCGATGACCGCGGTCAGCGACAGCGAGGCCCACAGCACGTCACCAACGAAATGCCCGCACAGGAACAGCGCCGCCTGCCCGCCGGCCCCGGCTGGCACCAATCCCCAGCAGCGCCAGGAACGCCGGGCCCGGCGCCAAGCGTGTAGGCGGCGCCGGACAAGGCCGAGGCGAGCAGCAGGCCAAATGTCACCCGCCGAACGCCTGATCCCATGGCTCCGGCAGCATCAGGTAGCCATCGCCCTGCTTCACCAGATGCGCGAAACCAGGGAAATGCACATGCATCCCGGCGATCAACTGCCGGTCGGTCGCCACCATGTCGAACGTCCGCTTGCGGGTCGCCGCGGCCTGGTGCGGGTCGGTGTCGAACACCATCGTGACCTCCGGACGCGGCACCTGGACCTCCGGCACATGGATGATATCGCCCCAGATCAGCAACGACTTGTCCGCCGGAGGCGATCATGTAGCCGGAATGACCCGGCGTATGGCCGTGCAGCGGCACCGACGTCACGCCGGGAAACACCTCGACCGCACCATCGAAGGTCCGCATCTGGTTGTGGTACGGCGCCATCTGCTCCCGCGCGCACTGGAAATACATCTTCCGCGCGCGTTCATCGGCGCGGCTCATGGCGCCGTCGTCCTGCCAGTGCCGCGGTTCGTTCTGGTGCACGACCAGTTCGGCGTTGGGGAAGAACTTCTCGCCGGTCTTCGGGTCCGTCAGCCCGGCGGAATGATCCGGATGCATGTGGGTCAGGATCACCGAATCGATATCGGCCGGATTGACCCCCGCCGCCTTCAGGTTCTGCTGCAGCTTGCCCGCCGTCGGCAGCAGGTAATCGCCTGATCCGGTCTCGATCAGCGCCAGCCGTCCGGCGGAATAGACCAGGTAGCAGTTGACCGAGGTCCGCCGCCCGGGACGGAACTTGCTCCGTCAGCATCTGCGTCGCGTCGGCCGGGGCGATGTTCTGCATCACCTCCACCGTGCCATCCAGATAGCCGTCGGACAGCGCGGTGACGACGATGTCGCCGATCCTGCGGTGATAGACGCCGGGGATCTGGGCGCTGGGAATCTGAACCATAGTAGCAACTCCCGTTATTGCGCGATATAGCCGCCGTCGATGACCAGTTCCGTGCCGGTGACGAACGATGCCTCGTCGGACGCCAGGAACAGCACGCCATAGGCGACCTCGATCGGTTCGCCCAGCCGGCGCAGCGGCGTCGCCTCGATCTTCGAGGCCCGGCCCGCCGCATTCGTCGCGTTCAGCATCGGCGGCATGTAGCCGGGATGCACCGAGTTCACCCGGATCCCGGACGGCCCATATTTCGCCGCCGCCGCTTTGGTATAGAGCCGCACAGCGCCTTTCGACGCCGCGTAGCCCGGATGGCTGTCGGCGCTGCCGACGAACCCCATGATGGAGGAGATATTGACGATCGAGCCGCGCCCGTTCGGGATCATCGCCGCCGCCGCCAGCTTGGTGCCGAGGAACACGCTGGCGGCATTGACCGACAGCAGTTTCTGCCAGCCCTCCAGCCCGTCCGGATCGCCGACCGAACTGCCGCTGATGCCGGCGTTGTTCACCAGGATGTCCAGCCGGCCGTAGGTGGCGATCGTTTCGGCGATCAGCGTCTGCCAGTCGGTTTCCGACGTGACATCCGTCCGGATAAAGCGCGCCCGGCCCTGGACTGCGCTGATTTCGGCGGCGACCGCCTCGCCTTCCTTGCTCAGCACGTCGGCGATGACGACAGCGGCGCCTTCCTTGGCGAACAGGCGAGCCTCGGCCTCACCCATGCCGTGGGCGCCGCCGGTGACGATGGCGACTTTGTCCTTCAGACGCATTGTTTCCTCCCCTGGTTTGGCGGCCGAGCACAGTACTGCCGAGCAGATTTCCGCGCACATCCGGCAGTGCATCGAACCGGCCGATCGCTGCGATCAGCCGGGCGGTCTTGTCGGTGCCCAGCACCGGATCGACCAGGGCGGCGAATTTCGCCTCCAGCCGCCCGCCTTGCTGCGCCACGTCGGTCGCCGGGAATGCCGGCGTCGTGCTGCGCGGTGAACCGCGACCCGTCGCGCAACGACAGCTCGATCTCGGTGAAGGTGTTCGGAATGCCGGTGCGGAAATCCAGCGACACCTTGTCACGCAACCCGACCAGCACCGGATCGGCCGCGACCTCCTCGGAGTAGGTGGACAGACGGCTGGTATCGACGCCCGCCAAGCCCCATCGCCGTCGTCAGGCGCAGCGAGAACTTCGCCTCCAGCCCGGTCCGCGGCGCGGGAATGTTGCAGATCCGGTCACAGGATTCCTCCAGCCGCACAGTCGATCCGCTCGACCTGGTCCGGCGCGAAACCATGCTGTTCGCGCAACTTGCGCGCCGCTTCGATCGCGGCATGGGTCATGTAGCAGGAGGCGTGATACTTGAACAAATTGTTGGCGATCCACCACCCGCCCGGCGGCGCGTCGAAGCGCCCGGTCGGGATTGAAGTCCGGGCTGTGGGTGCGGGCGAAGCCCTGCCCGCATTCGATGACATCGGTGCGGCTGGTGAAGCCGCGCGCCGCCAGCTTCGCCGCCATCAGCCCGTGATAGGCCGCCTTGCCCGCGTGCAGCGGCTTGCACATCGTGCCGAACATCGACTTCAGCCCGGCCGCCTGGGTGCCGGCGATCCCCAGCGCCGTCGCGAACCGTTCGGCATCCAGCCCGAGCAGATGCGCGCACGCCGCCGCGGCGCCGAAGCTGCCGACCGTGGCGGTGGCGTGGAACCCCAGCCCATCGTAATGGCCCGGCGCGATGGTGCGGCCGATCGCGGCACTGCAGTTCATAGCCCGCGACGAACGCGGTCAGCACATCCGCGCCGCTCGATCCGCGTTCCTCGGCCAGCGCCAGCAAGCGCCGGCAGGATCGCGACCGACGGATGCCCCGGCATCGCCAGGTTCACGTCGTCGAAGTCCAGCGCATGCGATGCCGCGCCATTCACGATCGCCGCCGACGCCGGCCGGCAGCCGGCCCGGCATGACCAAGCACCGAGGCGGCCTCGTTGCCGCCCTGCTCCTGCATTTCCGCCAGCAGGATGGCGACCAGTTCGTCGGACGCGCCGGCGATGCGCGCAGCCGACATAATCCAGCACGCACTGCCGCGCCCAGGCCCGGACTGTCTCCGGAATGTCCTGCCAGCCGCAAGCCGCGCGCCTGCTCCGCCAGCGCCCGGGTCAGTCCCTTGCCCGCCTGGATGTCGCTGATCGCGTTCATTGCTTCCTCCCGTCTGTCCCTCATGCGGCTTCAGCGGCCCTTGTAGACCGGCTTGCGCTTTTCGTTGAATGCCAGGATGCCCTCGCGCCGGTCCTCGGTCGGGACCATGCGGTTATAGGCCTCGATCTCGAACATCATGCCGGTCTGCAGGTCGGTGTTCAGGCCCATGTTGACCGACTGCTTGATCTGCCGCGTCGAAATCGGCGCATTGCCGGCGATCACCGCGGCGGTTTCCAGCGCCTCGGCCATCAACGTGTCCGGCTTGCAGATCCGGTTGACCATGCCCCAGTCGAACGCCTGCTGCACGGTGAACGGCCGGCCGGTCAGCAGGATTTCCTTGGCCCGCCGGGCACCGACCGCGCGCGGCAGGTTCTGCGTGCCGCCGGCGCCCGGCATGATGCCCAGCGTCACCTCGGTCAGCGCGAACCGCGCATGTTCGGCGGCATAGATGAAGTCGGCGCACAGCGAGATCTCCATCCCGCCGGCATAGGCCGCGCCATTCACCGCGGCGATGACCGGCACCGGGCAGCCGATCATCGCGCGGATCATCCGCTCGAAGATCAGGTGCTGGTCCTGCCATTGCTCGTCGGTCATGCCGTTGCGCTGCTTCAGGTCGCCGCCGGCGCAGAACGCCTTCGCCCCGGCCCCGGTGATGACGATGCAGCGCTGCTTGTTCGGCGCGGCGCAGAACCCGTCGAACACCGTCCAGCAGATCGAGGCCCATCTGGGTGTTCATCGCGTTGGCGACCTCGGGCCGGTTCAGCGTCACCAGGACGGTGTGTTCCTGCGGATGCTCGACAGTGATGGTTTCGAACGTTCTCATTCTTCCACTGCCTGCATGATCAAACGCATGAACGTGTCCATCGCGGTCGGGTCGGTCCAGCGCAGCACGGCGACCAGTTCCTGCGCGGGCGCGATCCAGGTCAGGTTGCCGCCGGCGCCGGAGGCGAAGAAGCTGTCCTCCGGCGCGCTCTTGTAACGGCCGCCGTCGGTGTTCAGCCACCACAGCAGCCCATACACCGGGTTCAGCGCGCAGGGCCGCAACGACTCCTCGATCCAGCTTTCCGGCAGGATCCGCCGCCCGTCCCACTCGCCCCGGCGCAGCATCAGCAGCCCGATGCGGGCCTGATCCTCGGCGTGGATCAGCATGCCGCCGCCCCAGTGCGTGCCGCCGGACACGCTTTCGATCATCCGCCCGTCGATCTCGACCGACGAGGTCCGGTAGCCGTGCCAGGACCAGTCGCGCGAGGCGCCGATCGGCTGCATGATGCGTTCGGCGAACACCTCCGGCAGCGGGCGGCGGAAGCGGCGCAGCAGCGCCAGGCTCAGCCGGTTGACGCGGACGTCGTTGTATTCCCAGTGCGTCGCCGGGCGCCTGCAGCGGCCGCGGATCGCCCTTGCGGCCCTTGCCTTCCAGCGCCGAGGTTGCGGTTGCGGTCGATCAGGTCGGACTTGCCGAACAGCTCGCCTTCCCATTCGGAGGTGTTCTGCAACAGATGCCGCCAGGTCACGCCGCGGTTCTGCTCGCTGTCGAAGCCGCCGTCATCGACCGTGCGGCCGACCGGCTCATCCAGGTCGGTGATCAGCCCGTCCATGACGGCGATGCCGGCCAGCAGGCTCAGGTAGCTCTTGGCGGCGGAGAAGGTGAAATCGACCTGGTCCGTGTCGCCCCAGGACGCGATCTTGAAGCCGCGCCGCAGCACCAGCCCGTTGGCCGGGCCGCGCGGGCGGATCGGGCCCAGGATCTCGTTGAACGGCGGCGGTTCGAAAAAGCCGCTTTCCAGGTGCAGGCGCAGGTCATACGGCCACGGCGTCTCGTTCTCCGTCGCGAACCGGGCGGCTTCCTCCAGCCACATCCAGTTCATGCCGGCGACGTCGGCCGGGCGCCTCCGGCCACGGCTGTCGCCATGCGGCGGCGGCACGATCGACGGCAACTCCATCCAGGCTTTCCTTCCCGCTCCAGGCGCGCGGACTATGGCCTTGGCGGCGCCTTATGGCTACCGCCGGGGCCTTGGCGGCGCATGGCTACCGCCGGGGCCTTTGGCGGCGCCGACCCTAGCGGGGGCCTCACGGTGCGTCCGTCCATCGCCGCCGGGTTGCGCAGCCGGGTATGCGGGATGGCGAACACCGCCAGCAACGTGCCGAAGAAGATCGTCACCGCGGCGATGGTGAAGCCGATATAGATGCTGCCGGTCTCGTGGAACGCCCAGCCGACCACCGCCGGACCGGACAGGCCGCCGAACTGGCCCAGGGCGCTGATCATGCCGATGCCCATCGCCGCGCCCCGGGCCTCCAGGAACACCGGCGGTATGGTCCAGAACACCATGAACACCGCGTAGCCGGCGGCCGCGGCGATGGCGACCAGAACGCCGGTCGCCCACAGGCTGCCGGATGCCAGCGGAAACGCCAGATACGCCACGGTCGCCAGCATCCCGGTCACCAGCATGTGCCATTTCCGCTCCCCCACCCGGTCGGAGTTGCGGCACACCAGCAGCACGAACACCGCGGCGAAGATCCAGACGCCGACCAGGATGTTGCCGGCCTCGGTCACCGATTTCGCGCCGACGCTCGCGCAGCAGCGTCGGGAAACCAGATCTGGTTGGTGTTCAGGAACGCCATGGTGAAATACACCACCACCATCAGCCAGACCTTGGGATTGCGCAGCGTCTCGCGCACCGTGGTGGACGCGGCCGTGGTGCGGGCGCGGCGGTCGGCCTCCATGTCCTCGATGACCACCTGCTTTTCCGCCTCGCGACAGGAAGCCGGCGTTGGCCGGCTTGTCGGTCAGCACGAACATCGCGGCGAGGCCCAGCAGCACCGCCGGCAGCCCGTCGATCAGGAACAGCCAGCGCCAGCCGCGGATGCCCAGCAAGCCGTCCATGCCCTCCATGATCGCGCCGGAGATCGCGCCGCCGACCAGTCCCGGACAGCGGAATCCCGACCAGGAACAGGCTGGTCGCCCGGCCGCGCCGGTGGTTGGGAAACCAGAAGCTCAGATACAGCAGCACGCCGGGGAAGAAGCCGGCCTCGAACGAGCCCAGCAGGAATCGCTGCACGTAGAACCAGTATTCGTTCTGGGCGAACATCATCGAGACGATGACAGTGCCCCACAGCACCATGACCCGGGTCAGCGTCGCCGGAGCGCCGATGCGCATCAGCAGCAGGTTCGACGGCACCTCGAACGCGATGTAGCCGAAGAAGAAGACCGAGGTGATCATGCCGAACACCGCCTCGTTCAGATGCATCTCCGGCATGAACTGCAGCTTGGCATAGCCGATGCTGACGCGGTCCAGGTAGTTGATGACGTAGCAGGCCAGCACGAACGGCAGCAGGCGCCAGCTTATCTTGCGATAGACCGCGTCGCGGTCCACACCTGGCGGTGATGGACATGATGATTCCCCCGAGAATTCAACGCAGGATCATGCGGTCGGGTCCGGCGCGCAAGATGCTCGCGGTAATCTTGCGCTGTATTGACGTCCCTCAGGCTGTGCGCACCTAGGCTACCAGGAGTGCAATGCCCGCAGCGTCGGCGTCTTCTTGAAGACGTGCGTATCCATGCGGGCCAGCAATCGGTCGAGCAGTTCAATCGCGGCGCCGACCTCCGGCCCCTTGTTCAACATTACGCATTCGGCCCGCGACGCCATCGCCGCGTCCGTCATCTCGCCTCGGGAATGGACGCCGTGCTTGACGAAATCCTCCAGCACCTGCGTTGCCCAGATCGCCGGAACACAGGCTGCCTCACAGATCCACAGGATTTCCTCCTGCATCTCGGCCAACCGCTCAAACCCGATTTCCGCCGCCAGGTCGCCGCTTGCGATCATCACGCCGAACGGCCGCCTGCCGCTGACGCATGCGATAAGCGCGGGCAGGTTCCGCACCGCCTCCGGACGCTCGATCTTCGCCACCAGACCCAGCGGACGGTCCGGCGCGCCAAACCGCCCGAGCGCGTCCTCCAGCAGGTTGATGTCCTCCGGCCGGCTTACGAATGAATACCCGATCATGTCGGCGCACTCGACCACAACAGCGAGATCGGCCTCGTCCTTGGCGGTCAGCGGCGACAGGCCGAGCGCCGTATCGGGAAGATTGATGCCTTTTTCCGGCCGCCATCTGGTGCCGCCGGCCTTGGTCTGCCCGACCCGCACAACCGCCTCCCCCGCTCCCAGGCTTTCGACGACGCCCTCAAGCTTGCCGTCGTCGTAGCGAACCCGGTCGCCGACGGCCAGGCGGTTCACCATCTCGGGCAACGACACCGCGGCGCAGAACGGTACGTCAGGCGTTGTTCGCGGCAACCCCTCAGAGACCAGCCGAAACGCGTCGCCCGATTGCAGGCGGGGCTTGTGGTCCGGCCCCGCCACGGCTTCGGTGCGGATCTTGGGGCCGGCGATGTCCATCAGGACCGCCAGCCGGCGGCCGGCCGCATCACTCGCTATCCTGACATTCGTCGCCATGGCGCGCCAGGCAGCAGCGTCGTCATGTGCGCAGTTGATCCTCGCGATGTCCATTCCACGCCGCGCGAGATCGATCATGAACGCCGGGTCGCCCGCCGCCTCGGTCGGCATGGTGACCATGATACGGCCCCGGCGATGCAGCGGCGGCGGCCCGAACAGGATGTCGGTGGCGGCCGTCAGACGCGTCTCGCCCGCGAAAAACGCCTCGGTGCTTGGGCTTGGAAACGGCGACGGCCGCCCGGCGACCGCTCCGAGTGCCCCAAGAACGGCGTCCAGCGTCGGCATCACCCGGCTTTCCATCCGCCCCAACGAAGACAGGCCGTGCGACATCAGCCGTCGCTGCAATGGACGCAGGTCATGATGACGCAGCGACAGATAATGCGCGAGATTGGCGACAGATTCCGTGTTGGCGCCGGGGCCGAACCGGGCAATCAGCGGCTCCGCCGCGCGTGCAAGCGACGTGCGCAAGGCCAGGACCTCGTCCATCAGCATCTGCGCGTCAGTTTCCGGCGCATCCGGCGTATGGTGCAGGTCCATCAGGCTTCCCCTTGAGCGATGGAAGCTAGAATAGAACCCAGCCCGGCACGGCGACTTGATGTAGCTCTTCTCGTATCGATACGAGCAGGCGCATGCGTCCACGCCAACCGTCTGACACCAAGGGATTTTCTGCCGCAACGCCCCGGTTCGGTCGCATCCGCCGCACGCCAGGGTTCATCAAACCGTAACCTGGCAAAACCCGCGGTCGATCTGGATGACCCGTCCGAATGCGCGCGGTCGGCTTGCGCGGTCGGGGCTTAAGTCTTCAGCACCTCAGGGTTGGTCACCCGCACCGGCTTCCCGTCCATGAACGCCAGCGCATTCTCGATCATCTGCGGATAGAAGCCGTCCCAGGTCTCCTTCACGCAGTATCCCAGATGCGGGCTCAGCACCGTGTTCGGCGCCCGGCGCAGCGGGTGATCGGCCGGCAGCGGTTCCCGGTCATAAACATCGAGCGCGGCGATGATCTTGTTGGCGTGCAGCGCTTCCAGCATGGCGGCCTCGTCAATGATCGGGCCGCGCGACGTGTTCACCAGGATCGTGCCAGGCCGCATTCGCGCGATATCGGAACGGCCCACAAGTCCGCGGCTGCGATCGGACAACACCATATGGATGCTGATCGCATCCGCCGTGGACATCAGTTCATCCTTGGAGACCAGCGTCGCCCCGACCTCGGCGGCCCGCTCCGGCTTCAGGTTCTGGCTCCAGGCGATGACATTCATGCGCAGAGCCTTCGCATACCCCGCCATGTAGCCGCCCAGCTTGCCCAGCCCAAGCACACCCAGCGTCTTTCCCGCCAGCCCGATCCCGACCGGCACGCCCATCTGGAACTTTCCCGCTCGGATATTCGCATCACCCACCGCAAGCCCGCGCGCCGCCGCGATCAGCAGGCCCAGCGCAAGCTCCGCCGTCGCGGAGTCGTTGTAGCCGCCACCTTGGGTGCAGCAAACCGGTATCCCTCGCGCGGTGCAGGCCGGCGTGTCGAGCGAGAGGTTGCGCGCGCCGGTCATCCCCAGCATCCGCAGCTTCGGCAGCCGGTTGATCAAGCTGCCCGGCAACGGCGTCCGCTCCCGCATCGAAAGCACGATGTCGAAATCAGCGAGTTTCGCCGCCGCGTCGTCCTGGTCGGCGAATGCGTCGGAGAAGAACACGACCTCGGCCCTGGCTTGCAGAGGCGCCCAATCGGCCGCGCCACGCGCCACGCCCTGCCAGTCATCCAGCACCGCTACCCGGGTCATGTTGCTCATTGCGCATTTCCTCCAGCTTACTGGCGCAGAAACTGACGCCACCGCGCGGTTCACGCAAGCCGGTCGCTACCACGCCCCGCCACGGTGCGTGGCGCCTCCTACCGGCTTCACCCGCAACGAACCCCCCTGGCTCATGCCACTATGATGCCCGAGGCGGTTGCTCCCCATGGCCGGTCGTGGCATCTCCGGCGTCAGCAGGAGAACCCAGTATGACCAACGTTGCCGTCATCGGGGCCGGGCTGATCGGCCGAGCCTGGTCCATCGTTTTCGCCCGCGCGGGCTTCCAGGTAAGCCTGTGGGATCAGTTTCCGCTGCAGGTCACCCAGGCACTGGCCTTCATCGGCGACCGGCTGCCGGAACTGCGGGCCGCTGGCCTGCTCGCGGAGGAACCCAGCGCGGTATTGCCCCGCATCAAGCCGATGCAGTCGCTGTGGGAAACCGTGCGCGACGCCGAATACATCCAGGAGAACGGTCCCGAACGCGTGGACATCAAGCGCCCGCTGTTCGCCGAACTGGAACGCGCCGCGCGCGCGGATGCTGTCATCGCTTCGTCGTCCTCCGGCATCCCCGCCAGCGCGTTCACCGAGGACCTCAAGACACGCCAGCGTTGCCTCGATCGCCCACCCGGTCAACCCGCCCTATCTGGTGCCCGCTGGTGGAGATTTGTCCGGCGCCATGGACCGATCCCGCGGTGGTGGAACGCACACGCGCGATCATGCTGCAGGCCGGACAGGTCCCGGCGACGGTGAAAAAGGAAGTCGACGGCTTCGCGCTGAACCGGCTGCAGGGCGCATTGCTGGCCGAGGCGTTTCGGCTGCTGGCCGACGACGTCATCACCCCCGCTGATCTCGATGCGCTGGTAAAGCACGGCCTCGGATTACGCTGGAGCTTCATGGGACCGCTGGAGACGATCGACCTGAACGCTCCCGGCGGTCTCGCGGACTATTGCGAGCGCTATGGTCCGCTCTACGCCACGATGCAGCAGCAGATGAAACCGCTGGAATGGGATGCCGCGCTGATAGGCCGGCTGCAAGCGGCCCGCCGGGCGGAACTGCCGGCCAACATGCAGTCAGTGCGCCAGGAGTGGCGCGACCGGCGCCTGATGGCCCTGCTGGCGCACAAGGCGACCCAGGTGGAATAGGCCCGCTGGGGACCACTCCCGGAACAGGCTGCTCAACCGGAAAAGCGCCGTGTACGCATGGCTGCGTTGCCGACGTGTCGCCGCCAAGATGAATTGGCGTCCATGATTATTGTGCACTGCACATACCGGCACTAACTGCGCAGTCGTCTTCAGGGAGGTCAGTGATCCTGCCCCTTCTTGAGCGACACGGAACCCGGAGGAGACGCGCTATTCCGCGCGCCACCGGTAGAGGAGAGATTAGAGATGAAGAAGCTTATTCTGGCCGCGATCGCGGCGCTTACCATGACCACCGGCATTGCCCCAATGGCGCATGCCTTTATCGCGGGATCGCCACACACCAGCTATCACAGCGGACCGTACGACAACACCGCCAACAGCCTCGGCGGCCGTTACGTCGGCGGCGGCGACAACTAATCGCATCGGGCGTGGTCGCTTCCATCCGAAGTGACCATGCCAACCAGCGCCGGGACCAACTCGCAAGAGGCTGGTCCCGGCCTCGCGTTCTACGCCCGCTTCGCGCTGCGCCCGAGGCCGCCATACAGGTCCAGCACCCGGTTCTGCCATTGCATCACTGGGTCATTGTCCTCAAGTAACGCAAACCTGCTGCCGCAGCGCGGCCACATCAGCGTTCCCATAACAATATGATCCGCATAGCTTGGTGCCGCCCCTCCAAGCCATTCTTGCCGCCGTAGCACCAGGCGGACCGGCAACAGCACATCGCGGAAGGCAGCAAGCCTCCCCTCCCGTCCCGCCTGTACCTCTTCCAGGCTCATGCCGAACCGAGCCTCGCGGCTGGAACGAAAATAGTCCCGGTCCTTCGGGTCGATGACATCCAGCAGATCCCGCACGATCAATCGAGCAATCGCCCCCACCAGCACGCCATCGGTCCAGGCATTGATGAACGCGGCATGGGCGCGTCCGGTCGGTCCGCCAAACAAGGTCGGCGCCGGTACCTCGTCCTCCAGGTATTCAGCGATCCTCCAACTGTCGGAAATCACCTTCCCATCGTGCTGGAGCACGGGAACCTTGGCCTGCCCCGAAAAAGCAATCGCCTCGCGGTCGGTGAAGCGCCAAGGCGTCGTTTCCACCGGAAGCCCCTTATGGGCCAGCGCAAACCGGGTCCGCCAGCAATAGGGGCTGAACCGCAGGTCCGGATCGGCTCCGGCAAGGTCGTGCATCATGATGCTCATGCCATACCATGATCCGGCACTGTGATTTCGTCCAGAACCGGATCGGCACTCCCTCGGATTAGCTGGGAACCGCCCGGCACGCTATGGTAACAAATTCCGTGTGTCCGAACGAAGCTCCACCGACAGTCTCCTCGTCCGCACCGCCCGTGGAGCAGGCTGGGTCCTCGCCTGGCGTCTCGGCACCCGCCTGCTCGGTTTGCTCAGCACGCTGGTGCTGGTCAGGCTGATCCAACCCGCGGATTTCGGCATCATCGCGCTGGCGACCGGCTTCATGCAGACCATCGACGGCATGCTGGCACTGGGCACCGAGGAAGCCGTCATCCGCGAGCCTGACCCACACTCACGTTTTTACGACACCGCCTTCACCCTGAACTTGCTGCGCGGAACGTCGGTGACAGTCCTGGTCGCCGCCCTCGCCTATCCCGCGGCAACCTTCTTCGGCGACCCAAGGCTGGGACCGGTCCTGCTGGTTGTCGCCTGCCTTCCGCTGCTGGATGGCCTCGCCAATATCGGGACGGTGGATTTCCGTCGCGATTTTGCCTTCCATAAGGAGTTCGCGATCATGGTGCTGCCCAAGCTGTGCGGCATCATTGCCGCGATGTCGGCGGCTTGGCTGCTGCACTCCTACGTCGCGATGCTGCTGGGAATGGCGGTCAACCGGTCACTGCGCGTCGTCATGAGCTACGTCATGCACCCGTTCCGGCCCGCTCTCTCGCTGCTTGCATGGCGGGGACTGGCAGCCTACTCGGCCTGGACGTGGCTGCTGAGCCTCGCCATCCTGGTACGGGAACGCAGCGACAGCCTGCTGCTCGGGCGACTGATGAATATCGAAGCCGTCGGGTTCTACGCGGTAGGTACCGAGGTCGCCGCCCTCCCAACGACGGAACTTCTGGAGCCGCTCGGACGCGCGGCGTTCTCCGGATTCTCCGCCGCTCGTCAGCAGAATACGAGCATCGGCGACACCTTTCTCAGGTTGATCGGGTCCGCCGCGCTGCTGACGCTTCCCGCCGGCGTTGGCCTGTCGCTGGTCGCTGCTCCGTTGGTCGCGCTGGCGTTCGGACCTGGCTGGATGCAGGCGGTGCCGGTCCTGCGTATCCTGTCCCTCGGTTTCACTGTCATGGTGTTTGGACACCTCAGCCTGCATCTGCTCAGCGCACATGCCCTGCTGGGGCGCCTCGTCGGCATCACCCTCGCCGGCGCGGCTGTCCGCCTCGTCTTGCTGGCGGCACTGATCCCGCTGTCCGGGCTGACAGGTGCGGCCTTGGCCGCCACGGTTGCGGTCATCCTGGAACAGGCCCTTACCGTGGCCGCCGCTGCGCGACGATTTCGCGTCGAACCCAGATCCATCGCCCGCACAATCTGGCGTCCGGCGCTGGCAACCACGGCAATGGCGACAGTGCTTTGCCTGTCCGGTCTGGGATGGAGCGACAACCCCGCCCTGTTGCCAATGCTGCAAGCCGCCATCGGTGGAGCATCTATCTACACGGCGGTGCTGCTGGGAACCTGGATCCTGACGGGACGGCCAAGCGGCGCCGAGACCGACACGCTTGCCCTGCTGCGCCACCTCAAGCGGTAGCCGTCCAGCCAACCAAGCTGTCGTTCCGGATGAGGCGCACCCAGGCTGGCCAAATCCAGCGACAAA
The DNA here is from genome assembly GCA_963792345.1 of uncultured Alphaproteobacteria bacterium. GTDB lineage: Bacteria > Pseudomonadota > Alphaproteobacteria > Acetobacterales > Acetobacteraceae > Rhodopila. The sequence goes on along the minus strand of CAWBVV010000003.1, from coordinate 336,310 downwards.
TCCGACACCAAACCTGGCTTCGTCGATGGGGCCGGGGTCAAGCCTCGCGCAGCGACCGCCGAAGGCGGCGCGGGCTTGACGCCGGTCCCGTCGACGCAAGCACAATCAGCCAAAGGATGGGGCAACCTCTCGGCAACGCGCCAGGCAGGGCGCATCACGGACAGCGGGATCACCAACCCCGCGCCCAGGATTTCACATCAGGTCAGCCACGACCTCCTTGAACCGCGAGATCGCCGCGATGTGGTCAGCGGTCGAGTGGCCGGCGATCCGCTTATGGTGACCCATCGCATAGGTCGTATGGGCCGTCACATGGGTCACGCCGGCCTGCTTCCAGAAGGCAAAATCCCGATGCCACGCGGCCTCGTCGCCCGACCCGAGTGACAACCATACCTCCAGGCCGACACTTGCGGGATCGCGGCCCTCCGCCTTGATCATGCCCCGCAGCCTCTCGAACACCGCCAATGCGCTTTCATCCGCGGGATACGCCAGCGGCATCCAGCCATCGCCGTATTTCGCCGTGCGCTCCAGCGTCGCTTCCGCATGACCGCCGAACCACACCGGAATACGCCCCGACGCCGGGCGCGGATTGATGCCGGCGTCGTCGATCGTGTGGTAGCGGCCCTTGAACGTCACATGCGGCTGCGACCACAACGCCTGCATGACCTGAACCTGCTCTTCCGACCGGCGCCCCCGGTTGGAGAACACCTCGTTCAGCCCGGTGAATTCGACCTTGTTCCAGCCGACACCAACCCCAAGCCGCAGGCGCCCGCGCGACAGTACGTCCAGGCATGCGGCTTGCTTCGCGACCAGCGCGGCCTGTCGCTGCGCCAGGATCAGCACCCCGGGCGCGAAGCCCAGACGCTGCGTGCAACCCGCCAGGAACCCGAACAGCACGAATGGATCGTGATACGGATTTTCGTTGGTGCCGACCCGGCCCTTGCCCTCGGTCGTTGCCGGATTGGCGCCCAGGACATGGTCCGGGGCTTGCAGGTAATCGAAGCCCAGACCTTCAACCGTCTGTGCATAGTCACGGATCTCACTCGGTCCGGTACCGAGGTCCGCCACCGGAATCGTTGCGCCTATTTGCATGTTCTTGTCCCTAAAGAAGGTCGCCGACAGCATCGCGATAGCGTTTCATCGCCGCCAGGTGGTCGCCAACCTCCCGGCCCGCGATACGATGGTGGTGACGCCGGTTGAACGTCGTGGTCAGGCAGATGTGGCTGACGCCGGCCTGCTTCCAGAACGCGGTTTCGCGCCGCCAGTCAGCCTCGCTGCCTTCCCCGCAGGAGGTCCAGACCTCGATCCCGACAGCGGCGGGATCACGCCCGGCCTGTTCCGTCAATCGCCGAAGTTCGCTGAAAATATCCAGCGCGGACTGGTCCGGCGGATAGGCATTCGGCATCCACCCATCGCCCCATTTGGCGATGCGCGGCAGCGTGTGTTCATGGTGACCGCCATACCAAAGCGGGATCCGCCCCGCTGCCGGCCGCGGATTGATCCCGGCATCATCGATCGTGTGATACTTGCCCTTGAGCGTCACATGCGGCTGCGCCCACAAAGCCTGCATTACCTGCGCCTGCTCTTCCGACCGCCGGCCACGGTTATGGAAGTTCTCATTCAGCGCGGTGAATTCGACCGGATTCCAGCCGACCCCGATACCCAGGCGAAAGCGCCCTCCGCACAATACATCCAGACATGCAGCCTGTTTCGCGACCAAGGCTGTCTGGCGTTGCGCCACGATCAGCACGCCGGTGGAAAATTCCAGGCGGGTCGTCAGCGCCGACAGGTAGCCCAGCAGAACGAACGGGTCATGGAACATGTCGTCGGCGATGGACCGGCGCGGGTCGAGGCTGGCGCTCGTTCCGGGATTGCCGCCCAGGACGTGATCCGGGGCCTCCAGGAAATCGTATCCCAGTTCCTCAAGCCGCAGCGTGAAATCGCTGACCAGCGAAGGATCGCCGCCGGTATCGGTGAACGGAACGAGAGCACCTAGCTGCATTGGACGAATCCTTCGTGGCGGAAGATACGCTTAAGGAAAGAACCGGAATTAGTCAGGCTGGACAGGCTCGGAACGTCACCGTCAGCCGGGCCTCACTTGGCATCCGCGTCGAGCACAGCCTTGATCTTCTCCGGTGAAACCGCGACCGGAGCGATGCCGGCGCGCTCCTGCTGCAATAATGACCCGACACGTGAATCACGCGCGCCCCAGCCGCGGTTCAGCGCTTCGGTCAGCTCCATCAGCGCCATGTTGGTCAGACGCATCGGCACCTGCACCTCCCGCGCCAACTGGCAGGCCAAGGAAACGTCCTTGTGCAGCAGGCGCAGCGCGAAGTCAGCGGGATCATAGCTGCCGGTCAGAAAATGGTCCGCCAGCCGATCAAACGTCCGGCTGCGGCCGGTGGCACCCTGGCGCACCGCCGAAAACAGCGTCAGCGGCTCCACCCCAGCCTTGATCCCCATGGTGAACACTTCCGACAACACCACGCCCACCGCCGCCGAGGTCGCGTTATGCACCAGCTTGGCGATCGATCCGGCGCCGATCGGGCCGATATAAAGCGCCTGGTCGCCCATCGCGGACAAGACAGCATGGTATTTGTCGAACGCCGCCTTGTCGCCGCCGACCCAGATCGCCAGCCGCCCGCTGTTGGCGCCCTTCGGCCCGCCACTGACCGGTGCATCGAGAAAGTCGATCCCCTTCTCGGCGAACGTCGAATGCAGCGAGCGCACCACGTCCACCGCATTGGTCGAAAGATCGAACCAGGCCGAACCGCTCCGAAAACCTTCCAGCAACCCATTCTCACCAGTCCCGACCCGCTCCACGTCGCTCGGTGTCGGCAGCGAGGTGAATACGATGTCGCAGGAAGCAGCGACAGCACGCGGGCTGTCAGCCCAACCGGCGCCCGCATTCAGATGCCGCGACGCCGCCTGCCGCGTCAGGTCATGAACGACAAGCTCATGCCCCGCCTTCTGCAGGTTCGACGCCATCCCCGCACCCATCATGCCCAGCCCGATAAATCCGATCTTCATGGTTTCCCCCGACATTCGTTATGCCCGCGCCACATTCCCACCGGTCGCGCCGAACGCGCCGATCGCGCTACGCACCATTCCATTGCAGGATATAAAGTCCCGCATCGTAATCGGTCACATACATCAATCCATCCTCGGCGACGAACAGGTCGGCCGTGTGGCGCACCTTCGCGCGTCCGCGCAGCGGCTCCATCCACCTTGTCGGCTGCGGCGGAACAAAATATCCGGTTTCCTCCGGCCGGTAGGGATCGGCGATGTCGAACACCCGCACACCCGCGCTCTGCCAGGTCGCGAAGATGGTGCTGGACGACCGGAACGACCCAGGCCTGTTCTCATGCAGGTTATGCGGCCCGAACTGGCCACCGATCTTGATGTAGTCCTGGTCGGCCGGCGTCGGCATCGTTGCGATTGAAACCGGATTTGATTTCTCCCGAATATCGAAAATCCAGGTCCGCTTCATCTGCTCCTGGTCGATGTTCAGCGTCGCCTCATCCGCCACCACCAGCAGGTCGCGGTCATGCAGCGGCAACGCCGAGTGCGTGCCGCCGCCATAGGGCGGACACCAGTTGCGGTGCGAGATCAGCGAAGGATTGGCCGGGTCTTTCACATCGAGAATTGTCAGCCCGCCATTGCGCCAGGATGCATAGGCGACGTCGTCCTCGACCACCGCGTGATGCAGCGCCCAGCGCCCCGTCCAATGCGCGGTCTCCCCGGCCGCCACGTTCATGCCGGGGATCCACCAGCGGCCAACCTCTCGCGGCCGGGCCGGATCAGCCATGTCGATCGTGATCAGGATATGGTCGAGAAACCCGTCCAGCAGCGCCGAGGCATAGGCGTAGCGCCCACCGGTCCACCAGATGCGGTGCAGCCCCAGTCCCTCGACCTCCATGAAGCCGATCGGACGCGGGTTGGCGGCGTCCGAGATGTCATAGACGCGCATGCCGGCGGAGAAATCCTCGCCCCGCTTGCCATAGCGCGCCGAAATCAACCTGGTTCGAGCCACCGTAGTAGTCCTTGATCGACAACAGCGCCTTGAGGTCCAGTTCCTCGATGCATAGCAGCAGGTCGTTCGCCGTTTGCAGATGCATGCACCAGGAATTCGGGTGGATCGGCATGAAGTTGACCGGCTTCGGATCGCGCGGGTCGCGCACGTCGGTGACCATCACGCCGCGGCTGACCCGCGTGCCGATATAGGCATGGCCGCGGCTGACCATCACCTGCACGCCGTCGCCACGCCCGCCCTGGTCGGTGTGGCCGACAAACGAGATATTGCGCGCGCCCTCTGGCGTTATCATGACTTGCCATCCCCACCGTTCGGTCGTCTCATCAGGCCTTCCAGGGAGGATAGTCGCGATGCCAAATTATGTCATGCTGGCTAACTGGACTGACCAGGGGTTACGCAGCATCGAGGAAAGCCCCAAGCGCATCGACACGGCGCGCAAGTCGCTGGAGGAGATGGGCGGTCGCTTCCTGTCCGTGTTCATTACCTTGGGAAAATACGACCTGATCATCACCTACGACGCCCCGGACGACGCGGTGGCCGCGCGCTTCTCACTGCTTCTGGGTAAACTCGGCAATGTCCGCACGGAATCAATGAAAGCCTTCCCCGAGGAGGCTTATCGGCAGGTCGTGAACACCCTACGCTGAACCACGCTAAGGAATGCCCCACGCTAAGGAAGCCAAGATGGTTACAGGATCACAAACGCCGCTCACGGTCGATCTGACCGGCTACAAGGTAGCGATCTCGGCGGGAGCGAACGGCATCGGCAAGGTCATGGCCGACAGCTTCGCCTATTGCGGTGCGGAGGTCTTCGTAAGCGACGTGGATGAGCGAGCGTTGGAGACCTGCGGCCACAAGGGCACCAAGGCCGATGCGGGCGATCCCTCCCAGTGCGAGGCCTTCATCGATGCCGCGGTAAAAGCCCTCGGGGGCCTCGATGTCCTGCTGAACAACGCCGGCATCGCCGGTCCCACCGCGCCGGTCGAACACGTCACGCCCGAGGACCTGGACGCTACGCTGCGGATCGACGTGGCCTCGATGTTCCACATGTCGCGCCGCGCGATACCGGCGCTGCGGGCCAATGGCGGCGGCGCGATCATCAACCTGTCCTCGGCGGCCGGACGTTTCGGCTTCGCGCTGCGTGCCCCCTATGCCGCCGCGAAATGGGGCGTGATCGGCTTCACCAAATCGCTGTCGATCGAACTCGGCCAGGACGGCATCCGCGTGAACGCGATCCTGCCCGGGCCGGTCGACGGACCGAGAATCCGAGCGGTGATCAAGGCAAAAGCCGCGGCGGCCTCGATCTCCGAGAATGAGATGACCGAACGGACCGTGGCGACAACGAGCCTGAAGTGCTTCGTCACGCAACAGGATATCGCCAACATGGCGCTGTATCTCGCCAGTCCGTTCGGCGGCACGATCAGCGGTCAGGCGATCAGCATCGACGCCGACATGCAGAACACCATGTAGTCAACCGCAATCCCGGCGGGTGCGCCCACTGGCCGAAGAAAATCAGTCCTCGTAATGGAACCCGTGCTTCTTCTTCAGCTTTCCCATCGCATCGGCGGCTACCCGGAAGGAGTCCTCCCCCGCCGTATCATTGATGATGCCCTCGATCGGATCACGGGTTGCGCGAATGAATTTCTCGGCGAACTTCTGGATCATGTCGCCTGACATCTTGATCTGGACCTTGTTGACCATCTCCGGCGACGGAATGCCGACATAGCGGGCGACAAGCCGATCGAACCGGCTGGAATCGGCGAACAGGAAATGCTCGACGAAGCCGTATTCCTTCGATTGCGACACACTGATCCCACTTTCCTTGGCCGCCTTGACAGCTTTCTCAGCTGCAACGACCTTGCTCCGGACAATGCCGATGGCTGCACTGCCGGCGTCATGCCCGGACTGCTTGGCCCCCGAAATCAACGCGTCCACGAACTTGTCAAACCCGGCGGCGGTCGTCGGGGCGGCTTTCGCGGTCACCACCTTCACCGTCGTCTCGGCGAGCGTCTTGAAAACCTCGTGGGCAATCTCGCCCTCGATCATGAAGGCGGCAAACCCGCCGGACACCGCTGTCGTGCAGATCCCAAGGATCTCCATCGCCAGTTTGTCCATCTCCTCGGCGTGGCGCATCTTCTCGATCTTCTCGTTCGTGTAGTTCTTGAAGTCGATACAAGCGGACTCGATGCCGGCGCCAAGCAGAAGGGCGTTGATTTCAACCGTATGCATGATCTGGCCGGTGACCCGGGCAAACCTCTCCTCGAAAGCGCGCATGTCGCTACCGACGGAGTCGCCCGGAACCGACTTCACAGGCCCATGTTGCTTCGCCGCATGGCCGCCCTTGGCTCCCCCTGCGCCTGCCCCCGCCCCCGCCCCTGCCCCTGCGCCTGCCCCCGCCCCGGCGTCCGCTCCCGCATCGGCTCCGTTGCCCGGCGTGGACGACCCGGCCGCCCGAGGTGAAGCCGAAGCCCCGGAAGCATTGCCAATCCGCGAGAACCCCTCTTCGAGGTCCGCGCGGGGAAGTCCGGTGAATTGAGACGCCCAGTCCAACAGGGCGCCGTCGGGTGCCACGGCCATCAGATGTCTCCTTGCACGGGCTTCAAGCAAGCCGCCTTCAGTCAAGCAAGAATACCGCGCGGGGATCCAACCACGTTAATCAACACTGCCGCGATGTGCCCGGAGTAGCACCCGCTCCGGCGTGCAGCCCACTCAGCCTGCCGCAAGCTCGCGGCGCATGAAGATCGTTCCGGACACCGGCGTCTCGTAATAGGCGGGCGTCGTTTCAAATCCCAGGCTGCGGTAAAGCGCCTGAGCCGCCTCCATGCCCGGCAGTGTATCCAGCCGCATTGCCCGATACCCCGCCTTGCCGGCAGCCTCGATGGCCGACATCGCAAGCGCCCGCCCAACGCCCGCCTTGCGAACGGCGGGTGCCACGTGCAGGCGCTTCATCTCGCAACTGCCCGTCTCGGACAGCTTGCGCACCGCCACGCACCCCACCGCATCGCCATCCGGGGAAATCGCCACCAGCAAGACGCCGTCGGGAGGAGCGTCACGCCCCGGCAGTCCCGCCAATTCCGCCTCGAACCGCTGAAACCCGAGATCCACGCCCAGCGCACCGGCGTACTCCCGGAACAGCCGCGCCACAGCCGCCATCTCATGCGCTGCCGCTGGACGGACCTTAAAGCCCGGACCCACGCCCGCCTCCTTGGTTGGCGCCGCTCATGTCAACGCCGGGCGAAATCGACCAGCGCAGCAAACCCGGTCTCGGTGCCAATGGCCAGTTGCGTGCCATCCGGGCTCCAGGCCAGGGTGCTGATCGACCCATGATCCGGCGGCACCACCGGCAGGATCCGCGACGAGGTGATATCCGCCACCACGACCAGCCCGTCGGTGAAACCGCCCGCCACGATCTCATCCTTTGGATTGCACGCAACCTGGGTGCAGATGATCCCATCACCGCCGGCCAGTTCCAGCGGTGCCTTGCCCATGGGCCCCCCGCCGAAGAACGGCCACAGCACCATCGCATCGGCGCCGCTGCTGGCCATCCATTTGCCGTTGCGGCTAAACGACAGGCTGGTGGTCTTGGCCGGATAGCCGCTCATGCGCATGTGCTGGCCATCGGGCAGTTTCCAGCCATGCAGCGCGTTCTCCTGCATCGCGGTCACCACCGCCTCGCCCTCGGGATGGATCAGGATGCCGGTATGGCTGCCCTTCCACTCCAGGTTCCGAGGCGTGTCGGTCTTCGCCGCCACGAACCACAGCGAGGCGCCATTGTAATGCGACGCCCCGATCCGTTTGCCCTTCCCGTCGAACACCAACCCGGTGACCGTCGACGGATGCGTCAACTCCTTCAGCACCCGGCCCGATTGGTCGAACAGCTTCACCAATTTACCGGCACTCGCCGCGATCAGCCCCTTGCCCCCCTGCGCGCGCGATGGCTCGAGCGCGAAAGTGGCGACATGCTCCACCCACTTCATCCCGAAATCGCCCAGCTTCGAGACGCTGGCATCGCCGGCGACCCGGTTCAGCCGCCCGTCGTCGCCGCCGGAGATGAAGCCATCGCCCGCCGGGTCGGCCGCGAAATCCAGGATCGCCCCGTCATGAACGGTGGCGGAGACCCAGTCATCCGCCGCCCCGACACTCACCAGCCGAACCGTGCCGTCGCCAAGCGCGAAACCCGCGCGCCTGCCATCCCGGGAGAAACGGGCGGCCACCACGAACGCCTCCAGATCGCGGGACACGCCGCGGGACTTTAACAGAAAGTCGGCTTCGGTTGACTGGCTCATGGCTCGCTCAGTCCGCCGCGCAGCTTTCGAAACCGCGCCGCAACTGCGGGCGGTTCAGGTTGCGGCCAATGAACACCAAGCGGCTAGTCCGGGGCGCGTCCCCCTTCGCCGGCCCGATGAAATCCCCGTCCGCGATCATGTGCACCGCCTGGAAGGCGAACCGCCGGTCCTCGTTGGCATAATAAAGAATGCCCTTCGTGCGCAGCAGATCCGCCCCCTTGTCCTGCAACAGCACCCCGATCCAGGCATTGAACTTCTCCGGGTCGATCGGCTTCTCGACCTCGAAGCTCATGGAGGAAACATCCTCGTTGTGCTCATGGTCGTCATCGCCGTCGAGGAAATCCGGATGCAGCGCGAGTATGCGAGACAGGTCGAACGCCCCCCGGTCCAGCACGTCGGCGATCGGCAGTTCCGCCCGCTGCGTCCGGTGGATGATGGCAAAGCGGTTGATCCCGCGGATCGTCGCTTCCACCGCGTTCAGTTCCTCCGGCGTCACCAGATCCGTCTTGTTCAGCACGATAACGTCGGCGAACGCGATCTGGTCCGCCGCCTCGTGGCTGTCCGCCAGCCGCGCCGGCAGGTGCTTGGCATCGACCACGGTGACGATCGCATCCAGCCGGGTCTTCGCCTTGACGTTGTCATCGACAAAGAACGTCTGCGCCACCGGCGCGGGGTTCGCCAGCCCGGTCGTCTCGATGATGATGCCGTCGAACTTGTCCCGCCGCTTCATCAGCCCGCCGACGATCCGGATCAGGTCGCCCCGCACCGTGCAACAGATGCAGCCATTGTTCATCTCGAAAACTTCCTCATCGCTGTCCACGACGAGGTCGTTGTCGACGCCAAGCTCCCCGAACTCATTGATGACCACGGCATATTTGCGCCCGTGGTTCTCCGTCAGGATGCGGTTGAGCAAAGTCGTCTTGCCGGCGCCGAGATAGCCGGTCAGCACCGTCACCGGCACCTGGGTGGTGGTATCAGCCATGATAGCCCGATCCTCAGCTTGTTTGACGCAGCAATATAGGTGTGATGCCGCCCGTCAACCATGCCCGGCCACAACGCGCATGGCAGCGAAGCGAATTCCATTGAACCACCACGATGCGGCCGTCGCCAAAGTGGTGGCAGCGGGACATCTTACGGATGTTCACGGGCCACGCCTGGACAACACCGCGGCGACATCATGGCTTCCCCTGCGCGCAAAAGCCTCGCCGCTCCCAACTCCAAAGGCGGCACCGTAGCCAGCACGGCGCCAGCCCAACGCCTCCGCTACGGCAGCGTCGCCCCGTTCTGGAACCGCCGCCACGCGCTCATCTGCACCGCCGAGGTCAGGCAGTGCACCACCACCGGCTTGGTCTTCACCGCGAATGCCCGCGCGATCCCGTCCGCGACCTCGAACTCTTCCCGGATCGTGATCCCCTCGGCCCCGAACGACCGTCCCCACGCCGCGAAGTCCGGATTGGTCAGCCGCGTCGCCTCCATGAACTTGCGCTCCGGATAACGCACATACGAATGCATCCCAATCGTCCCATACATGGAATTATCGGAGATGATGACGATCGGGTTGCCGCCATACTGGCAGGCCGTGGCAATCTCGTTGCCCATCATCAGCGCCCCGCCATCGCCCATGAACGCCACCACCTGCTTGCCGGGACGCCGCAGGCACCCCGCCACCGCCATCGGCATTCCCGACCCCATCGCCCCCACCACCGAAGACAGGAACTCCTGCCCCGGCTTGAACCCGATATACCGGTGCAGATACGATCCGAAATTGCCCGCGTCCGAGGTGATCACCGCATCATCGGCCAGGTGCTTGTCAATCTCGCAGACAATCGCGGCGAAATTGATCCCGTCGGTCGTCGGCTCCCAGGTCTTTTCCAGCAGCGACAGGTGGATCTTGTGCAGCCCGTCCACCCAGCCGCGCCGCTTGGCCGCGTCAGCGGGGGTCTTTCGCGCCAGCAGCCCCTTGATCACCTCATGCGCATCACACGGCATGCCAAGGTCAACCCGCCAGACCCGTCCCACCTCGTTCGGATCCGGCCAGATATGCACCACCGGAAGCTGCGGCTGCGGCGCCGCGGGGAACGTGTAGGACTGCGTCACCGTATCGGTCAGCCGCTCCCCCAGCGCCACGATCAGGTCAGCCTTCTTCATCTCGCCAATCAGCGCCGGAGGCACCCGGATACCCATGTACCCGCCGTAATTCGGATGCCGCGCGTCGAACAACTGAGGCCGACGGTGCGTGGGGTTGATCGGCAGCACCCATTCCTCGGACAACCGCCGCAAATCGGCATAGACCGCGTTGTCATGCAGGCTGTCCGCCAGCAGCGCCCCGCCCGCCAGAACCAATGGCCGCTCGGACTTCGCCAACATCTCCGCCAGCCGTTCCAGGTCCTGCGTCCGGGGTCCCGCCACAACCCTGGGCCGCGGCTGATTCAACTCCGCATCGGTCGATTCATCGAAAATGTCTTCCGGCAGGATCACCGCCACCGGCCCCGGCGTGCCGCTCTCAGCCACATGAAACGCCCGGGCAATCGCCTCCGAAGCCTGTTCCGGCTCATTCACCTCGATCACGCTCTTGGTGACGTCGGACAGCAACTTCGAGTAATTCTGCTCCTGCAGCGCCAGCCGGCCAAAATCCTTGCGCTCCACCTGCCCGACCATCATCACCATCGGCGTCGCGTCATGAAACGCCGAGTGCAGCGACACCATCGCGTTCGACAGCCCCGGCCCGCGCGAGACGATGCAGACCCCTGCCCGGTTGCGCAGCCGCCCGTCAGCCACCGCCATGAACCCCGCCCCGCCTTCATGCCGGCACACGATCATCCGGATCGAGTTCCGCTCACTCAGCACGCTGGTCAGGCCGACGTAACTCTCACCGGGCACGCAGAAGATCTGGTCCACGTCATGGGCCTCAAGACTGTCGGCGAGCAGGCGTGCAACGGTGGTGGTGGTCATCGCGGGTACGTCTCCATGTCACAGGGGCTCTGTTCGCCGGCAAACTGCATTGCTGACACGGCCCCCGGGTTGATGTGTTATACGTCCTGCATTTTCCCGCGGACAAGCCCGGCGCCTCGCCTCGGCAGCCGTGGACGGCCTGGTGGAGCCCCGATGGAAGCCCAGATGGAAGCCTCGATGGAAGCCCCGATAGAAGCCCCGATGGAAGCCCAGAGCAAAACCAACACCATGGGACCCTCGGCGCATCTGGACACCTTCACCCGCGACCGCCTGCCGCCCCAGGATCAGTGGCCCGACCTTCTCCTCGACAACTTCCCCTACCCCGAACGCCTGAATGCCGCGGTGGAATTCACCGACGCCATGGTCCGCAAAGGCTTCGGCGACAACACCGCCCTCATCGGCAACGGCCGCCACCGCACCTACAAGGAACTGACCGACTGGACCAACCGCATCGCCCGCGCCCTGGTCGAGGACTACGGCGTGATCCCCGGCAACCGCGTGCTGATCCGCTCCGCCAACAATCCGGCCATGGTCGCCTGCTGGCTGGCCGCGACCAAGGCCGGCGCCGTCGTCGTCAACACCATGCCCATGCTGCGCGCCGGTGAACTGGCAAAGATCGTCGACAAGGCCGAAATCTCCCTCGCCTTGTGCGACACGCGCCTGATGGACGAACTCGTCCTCTGTGCCAAGCAAAGCGCGTTCCTGAAGACCGTCGTCGGCTTCGACGGCACCGCCAACCACGACGCCGAACTCGACCGCGTGGCTCTCGGCAAACCGGTCCGCTTCGAAGCCGTCAACACCGGCCGGGACGACGTGGCTCTGCTGGGCTTCACCTCCGGCACCACCGGTGAGCCCAAGGCGACCATGCATTTCCACCGTGACCTGCTGATCATCGCCGACGCCTATGCGAAGGAAGTGCTCGCGGTCACGCCCGAGGACGTCTTCGTCGGTTCCCCTCCCCTCGCCTTCACCTTCGGGCTCGGTGGCCTGGCGATCTTCCCCCTCCGCTTCGGCGCCGCCGCCACGCTGCTGGAGCATGCCTCCCCGCCGAACATGATCGAGATCATCCAGACCTACCGGGCCACCATCAGCTTCACCGCGCCCACCGCCTATCGCGCCATGCTGCACGCCATGGATGAAGGGGCCGACCTGTCCTCCCTGCGCATCGCCGTGTCCGCCGGTGAAACCCTTCCCGCCCCGATCTTCGAGGAATGGGTCCGCAAGACCGGCAAACCGATCCTCGACGGCATCGGCTCGACCGAGATGCTGCACATCTTCATCACCAACCGCATCGGCGACCTCGCCCCGGCCACCACCGGCCGCCCCGTCACGTCCTACCAGGCTCGGATCGTCGACGACGACATGAACGAACTCCCGCGTGGCACGATCGGCCATCTCGCGGTGCGCGGCCCTACCGGTTGCCGCTACCTCGCGGATGAACGCCAACGGACCTATGTCCGCAACGGCTGGAACCTGACCGGGGACTCATTCACCCAGGACGATGCCGGCGCCTTCCACTTCGCCGCAAGGTCCGACGACATGATCATTTCAGCCGGCTACAACATCGCCGGTCCCGAGGTGGAAGCCGCCCTGCTGTCCGCCGCCGAGGTCAAGGAATGTGCCGTGATCGGCATCCCCGATCCCGAGCGCGGGCAGATCGTGCAGGCTCACGTCGTCCTGGTGGATGAGGTGGCGCCCGGGGAGGCCACCTGCCTGCGCCTGCAGAACCACGTGAAGGCGGTCATCGCGCCCTACAAATATCCACGATCGATCGTGTTCGTGCAGGCCTTGCCGAAGACGGCGACCGGCAAGATCCAGCGTTTCCGGCTACGATAGGTACGCGCCGCGAGGCTTCCCGCCGCTCAAGCCTGCGGCGGAAAATCGGGCGTCGGAGCCGGGTCCGTCGGCATCGGCACCTCCGCGGGGGGAATATCCTGCCCCGGCCCCGGAAGCTCGGGCGGAAGCGGTTGCGGTTCGATGGCCATTTCGAAACTCCGTCGGCTGGATGGTGTTCATCGTCAACGCCAGACCCACCCGCCCGGTTCGGCACCGCCGCGGCAGGCGGCCGCACCATACGTGACTCGCGGCACGCGGCCGCACTATACGTGACCCGGCCCGGATGAACTGCTAAAGGGCCGCCCATGCTGAGAAGATTATACACACGCGTGATGGCGCTGGCCGCCTCCCCCAACGCCGGATGGTGGCTGGCGCTCATTGCGTTCGCCGAGAGCAGCTTCTTCCCCATTCCCCCCGACGCCCTGCTGGTGCCCATGGCGCTGGCAAAGCCTCGGTCAGCGTGGCGCTTCGCCGCGATCTGCACCGCTGCGAGCGTCGTCGGCGGTGCACTCGGCTACCTCATCGGGTTCGCAGTATTCGACCAGGTGGCGCGCCCGATCCTCAACTTATACGGCTATGGCGACGCCTATGCCGCGTTTCAGGCAAAGTTCCAGGAATACGGGCTGTGGATCATCCTGATTAAAGGCATGACCCCCATACCTTATAAAATCGTAACAATTGCCGCCGGCGCCGCACGTTTCGATTTTTTCCTGTTTATGGCAGCAAGCTTACTGACCCGCGGCCTGCGGTTCTTCCTGGTGGCAACCCTGCTTCATTTCTTCGGCGACTCGGTTCGCGATTTCATCGAACGCCGCCTGACCCTGGTCACCAGCGCGCTCGCCGTCGGCATCCTGGGCGGATTCCTGGCGCTGAGATTCCTCTGACCCGCGTCACCCGCCACTGATACGGATGATCCTGGCCGGATCACCGTCATCTTGAAGGCGCCACCCCCATCTTGAAGGCGCTACCTCCATCTTGAAGGCGCCACCATGGGACCGCGGCAGGCGCGATTGCGCGGGAGGCGCGCGGATTGCCTTGCGTTCCGGGTCCCGCGAAGCCACTTGCCGCTTGCACACCCCCGTTCTCGGCGAAGGCCAAGGGTGCAGCAGCAGTTGCACCCTTAAATCAAATGCCTGAGGGAGACAACTCGCCGCACCGATGACACTGGCGAACACTCCAGGTAACAGAGTGAAGGGATATCGGTAAGGCAAGAGACGCGGGCTTCGCCAGTCAACCAAATCGGAGAACATGACGTGCTCATCACGATCTTCGCTCCGGACAACGTCCATTTGCTCGAAGTTGCCGGCGTGCGCGATTCACTGTTCGAGGCCAACTCAAAGCTGCGATCCGGACCGTTCTATCGTGTTCGACTGGTAGCTGAGCGCGGAACGCCTCTGCAGAGTGCGTCCGGCGTGCGATTTGTGCCCGACGAAGGGCTGGACGAGGCAACCGAACCTTCCGACACGCTGATCGTGGTAGGACCTCATGATGTGCCAGATCGTCCCAGCGAGGAGGTCACGCGCTGGCTGCGGGAGCAGGCAAGGCACGCTCGACGGTATGGCTCGACCTGCACGGGCGCCTTCATTTTGGCTCATGCGGGACTGCTGTCCGGGCGCCGCGTCGCGACCCACTGGCAGTATACCGACCGACTTGCCGCTGAATATCCCGACATCCAGCTCGAAGCCGACCGCCTGTTCGTGCGCGACGGACCCGTATTCAGCTCCGCCGGCGTGGCGGCGGCTATCGACCTCACCTTTTCGTTGATCGAGGAAGATCATGGTCGGGCCCTCGCGCTATGGGTGGCGCGCCGGCTTGTCGTTTTCCTGAAGCGGCCCGGCGGCCAGTCGCAGTTCAGCGCCGTGCTGACGGCACAGACCGCAGCCACCGGTCCGATCGACAGAATTCGCCTTCACATCCTCGAGAACCCGCGCTCAGATCTACATCTTGCGGTGCTCGCCGAAGTGGCCGCGGTAAGCCCGCGCCATCTGTCGCGACTGTTCCACGCCGAGTTGGGCATCACCCCTGCGGCCTATGTCGAACTCACCCGCATCGAGATCGCCCGGCGGCAACTGGAAGAAACAACTTCGTCAATTAAAACGATCGCGTTCGCAGCCGGATTCGGATCGACAGCGACTCTCAGGCGGGCATTTCTCCGCAGGCTGAATGTAACTCCCCAGGAATACCGGTTTCGGTTCCAAACCACTAATTCATCTGAAGTGAATGGTGGAAGTGACTCTGCTTTGTCCTGAACTGCCGTCCGGCTGACGTTGAGGACCACGCGACTGTGTCGCATTGTCTCCCCGGAGGCCATTGTATGCGACTCGCCCTCACCGCGGCTCGGCAAGCCAATCCCGAAGACCTTCCCTCTGCTACTGCAGCAAGCCGGATCGCCCGTTTCTCCACGAAACGTTCGCCAGTTATCGCAAAATGACAACAATTTCCGCCACGGTGTTGCGCACCAGGGCCGAGTGCTTCCGCAAAATGTCGGAGGATGGCGATGACCTGCGGCTGAGAGCCGCGCTTCGTCTGGTTGCCAAGGAATTTGAGGAGGAAGCCAAACGGGAGGAGGCCAAACGGGAGGAGGACATGGAGGCGGCCCAATCATGCGGCAGGGCTCAACAGCAGTGAAACCGCGATCCGTTTGGCGTTAGCGCTTCGATTGATTATCAGCCCCTCGTTAAGAATTCGCTTGGCGCCGCTTGATGTTAAAGGCGTGATACTCATCCATTCCTCCGCACCAAAAGCGCCTCAAGCCATGTCCCACGGGTGAGCGAACCGGGGTACCAAGTGTAGCTTCCCAAGGAGGTTGTCCATCCGGACCAGCGCACCAAGCCTGGCCAAATATCGCGACACATCCGATACCGAGCCTGGCTTCGACGGCGGGGCTGGGGTCAAGCCTCGCGCAGCGACCGCCAAAGGCGGCCTGGGCTTGACGCCGGTCCCGCCGACGCAAGCACAATAATCCATCGGACGCGGCAACGTCCTTGGTAGCGACTCCCGGCTCCCGCCGCATAGCACCCCACCAAGGTCGCGGCCGCTTCTTTCATCCCGCCCCTTGCACCGGCCGCGCCGCTCCACCATGTCATATCACCAACAGAACATAACACGAACTTAAAGCCCGTATGGCCCACTCCTCCGCGCCACTTTTCAGCCCCGGCCAGTATCCTGAAATCCGCCTGCTCCGCACCGGCGATCCCGTCCCATGACCCGTCCGCCTGCCCAAGCCGCGACCCCGGACAGCCCGCTGATGGAATTCCTGCTCGGTATCCTCGCCTCGCTGCTGACGGCAGGCGGTCTGACCGACCCGGCAACCGTCCAGGCCGCCGCTCGCGAGGCGATTGACGCCTACGCCCCGCGCAACCATGCGGAACTCCTGACCGTGACCCAGATCGTCGGCCTGTCGCTGACCGCCCTCGACAATTTGCGCCTGTCCATGGGCCCCGACGTCACGTCGGCGATGAAGCTGCGGCTGCGCGGCAATGCCAACGCACTCAACCGCCTGTCCCTGCGCCACGCCGGGAGCCTGGAAAAATCCCGCTCCGCCGTCCCGCCCGACCGCACCGGCCAAGCCCCATCGCGGCAGCCGGCAATCGCCCGCGAGCAGCCACCCCTCTCCGAAACCAAACCCGACAGCGAACAATGGGCCGAGGGCATGACCGCCGCCGCGGCCGAACTCCGATCCCGCGCCGCCCATGTCACGGCTGCCCAGCGCGGCACCGACCAGATCTGGGCCGACGTCCTGACCGGCGTGGCGAGCGAACTCCACCGCGCGATGCCCGCCAGCGTCAAAGCCGATCTCCTCGGCTCCACGCTGATGCAGCGTGGCCCGAGCAGGTGGAATCATCGGAACAACCAGGTAAAGGGCGAAAGCGGCATCCGCGAGCCGAGGCGACCGCAAACCCCTCTCTAGCTGTCCCTGCCCCGAAAGGTTGTCCTTCCGGATAGGGCGCACCAAGGCCGAGCGGACCGAGACCGCGCGCGCCGGGAAAGGCACACCGAACCTGGCCAAACCCGGCGACAATCCGATACCGAGCCTCGCTTCGTCGGCGGGGCCGGGGTCAAGCCTCGCGCAGCGACCGCCGAAGGTGGCCCGGGCTTTAGGCCGGCCCCGCCGACGCAAGCACAATCAGCCATCGGATGGGACAACGCCCTTGCGTGACCAGCACCAGCGCGCGGCAAAGCCCTTCCCGAACATCGGCGACACCGCAGCGCTGCGTCCGTAAACCCCGCCAGCCGGGAAACCGGCCGCTCAACCCGGCGCAACATCCTCCAGCACGCCGTCAAGGATCGCCGCCATCTGCTCGATTTCTCCGTCACTGACCGTCAGCGCCGGCATGAACCGCAGCGAATCCGGCCGCGGCGCGTTGACCAGCAGGCCTCGCGCCAAGGCCAGGTCCGACACCCGCGTGGCGATCTCACGCTTCAGATCGAGCGCAAGCAGCAGACCCCGGCCCCGCACCTCACCGCACCCGTGCTTGCGCGACAGCCCCTGCAGATGCCGCGTCAAGACCGCCCCGGCCTGCGTCACACGCGCCAGGAAACCAGGCTTGGTGATTTCCTCCATCACCGCGCAACCTACCGCCGCCATCAGCGGGTTGCCGCCGAACGTGCCGCCTTGGTCGCCATGGTCGAAACAACTGACGTCGCGATGGGCAACCAGCGCCGCCAGCGGCACACCGCCGCCCAGCCCCTTGCCGAGGGTCATGATGTCGGGCGCGACACCGGCGTGCTCGAAGCCGAAAACCCGGCCGGTGCGGCCAATACCGGTTTGGATTTCGTCCAGGATCAGCAGCACGTTCCGGTCGTGGGTCAGCACCCGCAGGTCGCGCAGAAATCCATCCGTCGCCTCGAAAACGCCGGCCTCGCCCTGGATCGGTTCCAGCATGACGGCGGCGGTCCGTTCGCCAATCGCCGCCTCGACCGCCGCCAGGTCGTTCAACGCCACCTTCACGAAACCGGACACTTTCGGCTCGAAAAGCGGCTCCCATTGTGGCTTGCCGGAGGCCGACATCATCGCCAGCGTCCGGCCGTGGAAACCGTGATCCATCGTGATGATCTCAAACGCTCCACCGCGGTTCCTGGCACCCCACTTGCGCGCCAGCTTGACCGCCCCCTCATTGGCCTCGGCCCCGCTGTTGGCGAGGAACACCTGATGCAGCCCGCTGTGCCGGGCAAGCATCCCGGACAGGCGGATCATCTGGTCGTTGTAGAACGCCGGGCTGCAATTGATCAGCCGCTCCGCCTGCCGCGCCAGTGCGCGCAGGATCGCCGGAGGCGCGTGACCCAGGCAGTTCACCGCCCAGCCCTGGATGAAGTCGAGGTAGCGCCGCCCGTCGCTGTCCTCCAGCCACGAACCTTGGCCGGAGGTGAAAACAACGTCCGGGCGCCGCGTAATATCCATCACCGCGTCGAATTGGGATGTACTGGCCTTGGTCATCATGTGCTCCTGGTTGATAAGGACGGAGCGACACGGACCCTGAAAGCACGAAGGCCCCCGTCGCTTCCGGCGGGGGCCTTCGTGGTCGATCTACAGACTCGCTTTACAGCGCGCGCAAACCTCCGGTCCCCGTGAACAAACGGCGACGTCGGCTGGCAGCGATGATCATGCGGGATGCTTGATGCATGCAGGCAATTGCCCGGATGCCGGTAACTTTGTCAATGCCAAAGGCAGGAGCAGGCTCGATGCCAGAGGCTGGATGCTCCCCCCAGGGTGCCCCCTCCTTGAATGCCCCCTCCTTGGGTTGCAAGCGTTGGCGAGCACCATCGACAACTCGACACCTCCCCGCGCTATGGTGCCGCCATGTTGACTGATCAGCAACGACGCTTCCTCGACCGCACCCGGGTTGCCCATCTGGCTACCGCCGGGCGGGACGGGGCACCGCATCTGATGCCGGTATGCTTCTGCGTGGACGATCATTCGCTCTACATCACCGTGGATGAGAAACCCAAGCGCACCGACATCCCGCTCAGGCGGTTGCGCAACATTTCGGAGAACCCGCTGGTGGCGGTGACGGTGGACCGCTGGGACGAGGACTGGACCCGCCTCGCCTGGGTCATGCTGCGGGGATCCGCCGACATCCTGGCCGCGGGAGAGGAGCACGACCGGGCGCAGGACCAATTGCGCGAACGCTATGCGCAGTACCGGTCGATGGTGCTGGCACCGCTTCCGGTCATCGCGGTGCGGATCAAGCGCGTGCTGTCCTGGGGCGTGCTTGAGTGACCTCAGGGCTGCGTCCGCCGGCCGGCGGTGCGCTACGCCGCGCGCTACTGGGCGAAGAACATCTCGGTCAGCACGTAGTCGAAAGCGAGGATCAGGATCGAGGCACTGACCACCGCGAGCGTGGTCGCCGATCCGACGCCCTGGGCGCCGCCCTTGCTGTTGTAGCCCTGGTAACAGCCCATCAAGGTGATCAGGAACCCGAATACCGCAGCCTTCACCAGGCCCGAAACCACGTCCTCGGTCTGCACGAAATTGACCGTGTTGGTCACGTAGCTTTCCACGTTAAACCCAAGCTTCAGGGTAGAGACGATGAAGCCGCCCATGACACCGAGAACGTCGGCCACGACCACCAGGAGCGGAAGCGCGATGATCCCGGCGGCCAGCCTGGGGGCGACAAGGTACTTCATGGGGTTGGTGGACAGGGTGGAAAGCGCGTCGATCTGGTCGGTGACCCGCATCGTCCCGAGTTCGGCGGCCATCGCGGCGCCGACCCGGCCGGCAACCATCAGGCCGGCGAGGACCGGCCCCAACTCCCTGGTAACCGACAGGACCACGAGGTTGGCCACCGCCCCCTGCGCCGAGAACCGCGCGAAGCCGGTGTAAGACTGCAGGGCCAGCACCATGCCGGTGAAGACCGCGGTCAGCGCGACGACCGGCAGGCTGAAATAGCCGATTTCAAGCAGCGCCCGAAGGAACAGGCGGCCGTAGAACGGCGGGCGGAACAGGTGGGACAGGCCCTCCAGTCCGAACAACGCCAAGGCGCCGGTGGTCCGGCACAGACCGAGCACGGTCCGGCCGATGGAAGCGGGGAAGTCCAGAATATTGATCACGCGGTTCGATACACCCGATGGAAGCGGCGGCCCAGGGACGTCAACACCTCATACCCATTCGTGCCGGCGGCATCGGCGACATCGTCCGGGGAAAGATGTGGGCCCAGAATCTCCAGCCAGCAACCAGGTTGCACAGCGGGGTGATCGGTCACGTCGAATGTGGTCAGGTCCATGGAGACGCGGCCTACCAGTGCGACAGGGGTGCCGTCAAAATACGCCGATCCGCGGCCGGACAGACTGCGGTGGAATCCATCCGCATACCCCAGCGCCGCGGTCGCGATCCGGCTCGGTCTGGCAGCGGTCCAGGTGGCGTTGTAGCCCACGCCGGCGCCGGACGGGATGTCGCGCACGGCAAGCACACGGACCAGCAGCCGCACGACGCAGCGCATTGGATTGGGCTGGCCGGGCGTCGGATTGATGCCATAAAGGGCAGCGCCGGGGCGCGCGAGGTCGGATTTGAACCCCTCGCCAAGAAACATCCCCGACGAGTTCGCCAGGCTGCTCGACGCGGCTTGCAGCACGGTCAGGGCAGCGGCGAAGCGCCGGCGCTGATCGTCGTTGATCGGGTCATCCGGCACCTCCGACGACACCAGGTGGGACATGACATAGCGGACCGCCAACCCATCCAGGCAGGTGCGGTCGTCAGCCAGCCGTGCCATCTCACCCGGGGAGAGGCCAAGCCGGGACATGCCGGTGTCGATGTGCAGGATGGCATCGCCGCCCCGCCCCCGCCAGCGGGCGATCTCGTCCAACGAACCGAGCACCGGGGTCAGGCCATGGGCGACGTAGTGGTCTTCGGTGCCGGGGATCAAGCCGGACAGGACGGCCAACATCGCGCCGGGCACGGCGTCACGGATCGCCAGCGCCTCCTTCAGGTAGGCGACGAAAAAATGGCGGCATCCGGCGGCGTGCAAGGCGGCCGCGATGGGCCGGGCGCCCAGTCCATAACCGTCGGCCTTGACGACGGCGGCAACGGAACCCCATGGGTGACGCAGGCAAAGCTCCCGCCAGTTGGCAACAATCGCCCCCAGATCAATCTCAAGGATCGCGTGCTCTGGGGAACCCACCCCTACCTGCCCCCGTCCAAGCCGGTTCGGGCAGTTCGCCCTTGCCATCGCGCCCGGGCGATGACGGGCGCTGCCGGCGGCGCCACTTCAGTCAACATTTTCCGCGCCAACTCAGTCGACATATTCCGAGTGGACGAGGTCGATGTCGCCAAAGCGGGTGAACTCGCCCTCGAACAGCAGCGGGATGGACCCGGTCGGACCATGCCGCTGTTTGGCGATGATCAGGTCGGCCCGGTTATGGGCCTTGGCCATGCGCTGCTGCCACTCGTCCATCGCCGCATGGAACTTCTCGCCGTTGCCGTCGAAGGCGATCTCCTTGGGCATCTTCTGCTCGAGGTAATACTCGTCGCGGTAGACGAACATGACAGCGTCGGCGTCCTGCTCGATCGACCCCGATTCACGAAGGTCGGCAAGCTGGGGACGCTTGTCGTCGCGGTTCTCGACCTGGCGGGACAACTGCGACAGCGCCATGACCGGAACCGCGAGTTCCTTGGCGAGTGCCTTGAGGCCCTGGGTGATCATGCTGATTTCCAGCACGCGGCTTTCCGGCTTGGTGCCGGCGGCGGGGCGCATGAGCTGAAGATAATCGATGATGATCAGCGCCAGCCCCTTGGTCCGCTTCAGGCGCCGGCAGCGGGTGCGCAGGGCGGACATGGTGATCGCGGGGGTGTCGTCGATCTGGATCGGCAGCGAGGCAATCTCCCGCGAGACCTGGACGAACTTGTCGAAATCCTTCTGGCCGATGTCGCCGCGGCGGATGCGGTCGCCGGAGATGCGTGCCTCCTCGCTGAGCAGGCGCGTGGCAAGCTGTTCCGAGCTCATTTCGAGGGAGAAGATGGCGACGGTCGCCTTGGGGATGCCGTTCGGATCGTTCAACCGGGCTTCGGCCTGGATGGCCTTGGCCGCGCCGAACGCGATCTTGGTGGCCAGCGCGGTCTTCCCCATGCCAGGGCGGCCGGCAAGAATCAGCAGGTCCGACGGATGCATGCCGCCCATCTTGCTGTCCAGGTCGCGCAGCCCCGTGGTAAGTCCGGAGACACTGCCGGCCCGGCGAAAGGCCCGTTCGGCGCCAAGAATTGCGTCGGTCAGCGCACGCTCGAAGGTGACAAAGCCGCCGCCTGTGCCGTTGTCGGCGGCAAGATCGAACAACGACTGTTCGGCGGCCTCGATCTGCAGTGCGCCGTCCAGTTCCGGATCGGCACCAAAGGCATTGTTGACGACGGTTTCCCCAATATCGATCAACTGGCGGCGCATCCAGGTGTCGAGCACGGCCCGGCCGTAGTCGCCGGCGTTGATGATGCCGACCATGGCGGTCAGAAGCTGCGTCAGGTAGGCGGTGCCGCCCACTTCCTCGAGCACGCCGGCATGCTCGAATTCGGCCTTCAGGGTCACGGCGTCGGCGAGTTGCCCCGCTTCGACGCGGCGGGAGATCGCCTGGTAGATCCGACCATGGATCGGATCGGCGAAGTGTTCCGCCGCGAGAAACTCCGAGACCCGCTCATAGGCCTTGTTGTTGGCCAACAAGGCGCCGAGCAAGGCCTGCTCCGCCTGGACGTTGGAGGGAGGGAGGCGCTGGGAGAGACCGAAAAGCGGCGAGTTGATGGTGTTCACGCAGGTATTCTAACTCAGGCCGGCAGCGGCGCGCATCGTGTTTGCCTGTGGAGGAATGTGGATAGCGGGTGCAAGTGGCGGCGGCACGAGAATCGCCACCGCATTCAGGCCGGCAACCGCAGCAACCGGTCCGCGTTGCCATGAGCGATCTTCTCCCGATCCGCCGGCGAAACCGGCAGCGCATCCAGGAATGCCCGGGCGCGGGCATTGGAGGCGAACGGGTAGTCGACCGAGAACAGGATGCGGTCCACCCCGAACGACATGAGCGCCGCCACGAACGGAACCATGGTGAAAAACCCGCTGGTGGTGATCCATACCTGGTCGAGAATTGTCTGCCGAACCGAGCGGCTGAGGCGCAGCCTGGCTTCGGCGGAGGTGGTCTCATCGATGCGGTCAAGCATGAACGGCAGCGCCTCGCCCATGTGGCCGATAACGATCTTCAGCCGGGGATGCCGGTCGAGGGCACCGCTGAGTACCGAGGCGCAGCGTGTGGACCGCGGTCTCGGCGTGCCATCCCCAGGCGGAGAGCGCCATGGTGAAGCTGAAATTCCCCGGCAGGTTGTCGTAATAGGCGCTGCGGATCGAAGGTGCCGGGATGCCGGGATGCAGGTAGACCGGCACGTCCAGCTTTTCCGCCCGTGCCAGGATCGGCTCGAAAGCCGGGTCGTCGAGAAAGCGCCCGTCGGTGGCGCCGTTCACCAGCACGCCATGAAAGCCGAGATCTTCCACCGTGCGCTGAAGTTCGTCCGCCGCCGCTTCCGGGGCGAGCATCGGCAGGTGCGCGAAGCCGCGGTAGCGGGCCGGGTGGCGGGCGCAGGCTTCGGCCAAAGCGTCGTTATAGGCGCGTGCGAGGGCAATGCCTTCGGCTCCGGGAACGAGGTCGGCGCCCGGACCGGCGACCGACAGCACCTGCACGGAGATCCCGCTGGCGTCCATGTCCGCGATCCGGGCATCACCGAGATCGGCAAGCTCACTGCGTTTCGTGGTCTGGGACCAGACGAAATCCGGGCCGGGAAAGCCACGACGGGCAACCGCGTCAGCCGGGATTCCGGCAACGATACGGGGGACGATGAAATGCTCTTCCAGGGCGACTATACGCATGTGGTGCTCCCGTTTGTTGGCCCGAAGGCTGGCAGGTTCGAAGCGCGGCTACGGCAGGCGGCGGTGCGCCATGCGGCGTTGGCTTCCCGCCGGACCGGGCCGAAGCCGTGGCATTCAATGGGCGGGCCGGTTGGCGCGCAGGAAGGTGCGCACGTGGCGCAGCGCGAGGGGGATCAGGTCCGGCGGTTCCTTCCAGGGGTACAGGCTCACCTGGGCGTTTGGCGCGAGGCGCGCGGATTCCATCGCCACCGCGTACGGGTGCGCCGGGACGTCGTCCGGCAGGACGAGGATCGGCGTCTGGCAGTCGCGCACGAAGTCGCGCGTGACCGTAAAGACGAAGTCGGGGTTGGAGCGGTACATCCTGTTCAGGAATGCATCCACCATCGCCATCGTGACGTCGGGCCGGCGGGCACACAGCGCCGGACCCCAGCCAGCCATGTTATTGTTGTAGAACAGATCCGGCATTTCCGGACGAGCCCCGCTCGGTTGCGCCAACACCGCGGCCACGACACGCTGGGGCGCCCTGCGCAACAGGTTCCAAATGAACGGGCCGCCGATGCAGAAGCCCATGACCAGGAACCTATCGAAGCCCAGGTAATCCATCAGGCCAAGTTGATCATCGGTGTATGCGTCCCAGGGACGGTCGATCTCGATCGGGCCGGAGGACTCGCCGCCATCGGCATTGCGAAGGTCCATGGTGACGCAGTGGTACTCGTCCTTGAATGCCTCGATCGCGTTGAACGGACCCTTCTCGGTGACGAAGGGAATTGCCGAATTGAGACCCCCACCCGGAATGATCAGCAACGGGAAGCCGGAGCCGGCTTCCTCGTAATGGATGCGGACGTCACCTTTTTCGTAGAACGGCATGGCGGTTTCTCCCCTACCCGATCCGACGCCATGCCCCGACGCCATCGCTGGGCGCGCATGTTGCGTGGATCTTCGCATCCATCGTGGCACTGTTTGAACGATCCGGACAACCGGCCGATCCGATGGCGCTGGCCATCAAGCGGGACGCACTTTAAACCCCGCGCATGACACTCCAAAGCCGCACCGTGACCGAGGACGAGGCCGACATCCGCCTTGACCGCTGGCTCCGCCGCCACCACCCCGGACTGCAGCAAAGCCTGATCCAGAAACTTTGCCGCACCGGGCAGATCAGGGTGGACGGGGCCCGCGCCGAGACCAACACAAGGCTGACCGCGGGCCAGTCGATCCGCATCCCGCCGATGGACCCGCCAGCCGAACCCAAACCGGCCAGCCGGGTCGATCCGCATGACGCCAAGGATCTGCAGCAAGCGGTCGTCTACCGGGACGACCAGATCCTGGTGATCAACAAGCCCTATGGATTG
This sequence comes from uncultured Alphaproteobacteria bacterium, assembly GCA_963792345.1. GTDB lineage: Bacteria > Pseudomonadota > Alphaproteobacteria > Acetobacterales > Acetobacteraceae > Rhodopila. The sequence continues at coordinate 311,031 of CAWBVV010000003.1, read as the reverse complement.
CCCGTACAGGGCGGTCCCGGGATCACCCGCCACCTCGACGGCATGCTGGACGCCCTGCGGTTCGGTTCGGAACACCGGCCCCGCCTGGTGCACCGCCTGGACCGGGACACCACCGGTGTCCTGCTGCTGGCCCGCACCCCCGGAACCGCAGGCAAGCTGGCGGCATTGTTCCGCGGCCGCGACATTGAGAAAACCTACTGGGCGGTCGTCGCCGGCCGGCCGGTGCCGGTGGAGGGGCGCATTGACCTGCCGCTGAAGCGGGTGGGCGGCGCGAGGGGTGAACGCACGGCCCCGGCGGAGCGCGACGACCCGCAGGGCGCCCGCGCCATCACCGACTACCGCACGCTCGATAACGCGGCGCAGAAGCTGGCCTGGCTGGAGCTGAAGCCGCTGACCGGGCGAACCCATCAGCTTCGCGTGCACTGTGTCGCGCTGCGCGCGCCCATCCTGGGTGATGAAAAATACGAGGAGCCCGATCAGAACATGGCATTCTCGGCGCTGGTCGAGGGGCTTTCGAGCGATCTTCACTTACACGCCAGACGGCTGGTTCTGCCGCACCCAGCCGGGGGCACCCTGACTGTCGAAGCCGATCTTCCTCCCCATATGAGGGGCACGTTCAAGACGCTGGGCTTTCATGCACCACCCGCTCAGTCCCCAGGGAGAGGTAAATGAGACGGCCGCTTCGCATCGCCCTGATCGCCGTCGCCGCCATCCTTGTATTGGCGGTGGGCGGTGGCGCCATCGCCATCGCCCGCTTCGATCCGAACCAGTACAAGCCGGACATCATCCAGGCGGTGAAACGGGCGACCGGACGGGACCTGACCCTGAACGGCAAGATCGCCCTCAAGCCGTCGCTCTGGCCAACGATCCAGGCGACGGACGTCACGTTCGCCAATCCGCCTGGCTTCTCCCGCCCACAGATGGCATCGCTGCAGGGCCTTGACCTGCAACTGGCGCTGCTGCCGCTGCTGTCCAGCCGGTTTGAGATTGATCGCCTGGTGCTGGTCCACCCCGACATCCTGCTGGAAACCGACGCTTCCGGGCATCCCAACTGGCAGTTGACACCGGAGGTCTCACCCGCCGCGCCGGCGGGTTCGCAGGCACCGGCCAAATCAGGTCACACCCAGACCGCGGTCAGCGTTGCCTCGATCCTCATCCAGGACGGCTCGATCGCCTATCGTGACGACCGTAATGGGAAAGTGACTACGCTCGGCCTGCCGAAGCTGGAGGCGAGCGCGGCGTCCGCCGATGCGCCGCTGCACATCAGCACGGACGCGATCTATAACGGTACCGTGCTGAATGTCACCGGCGATACCGGCAGCCTGACCCGGTTGCAGGACCCGGCCGCAACCTCGCCCTGGCCGGTGAAGCTGGTGCTCACGATGGGAAACGCGAAGATCAGCGCTGACGGATCGCTTACCCAGCCGCTGCAAGGCAAGGGCTATGATCTCGCGTTGAGCGGCAGCGTTCCCGATGCGTCGGCTTTCGCTCCGCTGCTGCAGGGTTTTGTTCCGCCGCCGCTGCATGACGTGACGTTCGCCGCCAAGGTCGCGGACAAGGGTGGCGCGTTGCCGGAGTTCTCGACGCTGACACTGCATGTCGGAGCCTCCGACCTGAGCAGTCAGATGCCCGGCCTGGCACTGGACCATCTGGACATCGGCGCGGCATCGGCCGACCAGCCGTTGAAGGCCAATGCCGCCGGCAAGCTTGGAGATCAGGCGCTGACCCTGGCCGCGACGACCGGGCCGCTGGCATCGCTTATGCCGAACGGGAAGCCCGCCGCGTTCCCGATCGATGCGACACTACAGGCAGCCGGCGCGACAATCTCCGCCAAGGGCAGCATCACCAACGCGCAGGCCATGAGCGGCGCCAACATCGCCCTGGCCGCGCGGATCCCTGACCTGTCCATGCTGTCGGCGCTGGCCCGCCGCCCGTTGCCGGCGATCAAGCAGATCGCGCTGCAGGCCACGATGACTGATGCAGCCGGCGGCTTGCGCAATGGCGCGGCGCTGCACGGGCTGACGCTGACGACAGATGACGGTGACCTGGCCGGCGATGCCGCGATTGGCCTCGGCGCACGAAAATCCCTGACGGCGACATTGAAATCGAACCGCCTCGACCTCGACGCGATGCAAGCCGCGATCGACCAGAAACCGGGCGCACCGGCGGGCGCGGCACCAGTGGGCGCGGCACCAGTGGGCGCGGCACCGGCGGACGGCAAGCCGGCGGCGACCGCACCGGCACAGAAGCCAAGCGGACGGCTATTTTCCGACCAGCCCATCCCGTTCGACGCGCTGCGCGCCGCGGACGCCGACCTGACGCTGACCATCGCCGTGCTGCGCAGCGGGGGTGCCGACTATAAGGCGATCACGACACATGTGGTGGCAAACAACGGTAAACTGGTGGTCAACCCGTTCGCGGCGGACCTGCCGGGCGGGCATCTGTCCGGCAACTTCTCGGCTGACGCCTCGCAGCCCGCGCCGCCGGTGCATGTGGTCCTGCACGCGCCGGGCCTGGCGGTGAAAACAATCCTGGCGGCCACCCACGAACCTGCCTATGCCAATGGCAACCTGGAGGTCTACGCCGACATGACCGGCGCCGGCGCCACCCCGCACGCCATCGCCAGTTCACTTGCCGGGTCGCTTGGTCTTGCGATGGCCAACGGCACCATCGACAATCGGTTGCTTGGCAGCATGCTGGGGAAAGTGCTGGATGCGGTCAACGCGCTGGACCTCGTTGGCAAGGGTGGCACCAGTGAATTGAAATGCTTCGCGCTGCGCATGGACGCGCAGAAAGGCGTCGGCGCGATCAAGGCGCTCGCGCTGAGTTCGTCGTTGCTGACCATGAGCGGCGCCGGCACCGTTAATCTGGGGTCGGAGACCCTGGCCATGGCATTGCGCCCGCAGGCCAGGGTCGCGCGCACCGACGTCGTCATTCCGGTCGCGGTGTCCGGCCCGATCCTGGCACCTTCGGTCAAGGTGAACGACCTTGCCGCGGCCGAGGCGAACGCCGGGACAGTGGCCGGTGTCGTGCTGGGCAATGCCACGCCACTGGGTATTGTCGGCGGCCTGCTGGGGGCGGATAAGCTGCTGACCGGCGGCACGACCGACATGTGCCCCGCCGCCCTGGCCGCGGCCCGGGGACAGGCGATTCCGGCGGCGGCTTCCGAGGCCAAGCCGAATGCGGCAAGCCCCGGTGCGGCAAATCCAGGTGCGCCTAATCCCGGTGCGCCTAATCCAGGTGCGCTATTAAAGAATCTGTTCCGTTGAAAGTCGACGCGTGAAACGTTTCTGGGAAGCCGCTTCCGTGGAATGGACCGAGGGGGGCCACACCATCCTGTTGGACGGGAAGCCGATGCGCCTGCCGAGCGGCGCGAAGCTGGTGGTGGGGCCTGCACGCCTGGCACGTGCGGTCGCTGAGGAATGGCAGGCGGCCGGCGGTGAAAAGGGCGGCGAAATGTCGTTCAAGGACACACCGCTCACGCGTCTCGCCGGCACCGCGCTGGAGCGCATCGCCCCTGATCCGGCGCCGACCATCGACGCCATCGCCCGCTACGGCGAGAGCGACCTGCTGTGCTACCGCGCCGAGACGCCGCAGAAACTTGTTCAGCGTCAGCATCAGCAATGGCAGCCATGGCTGGACTGGGCCGCACTGACCTACGACGCGCCGTTGCGAATTTCGAGCGGCATTGCCTATGTGAAGCAGCATCATGACAGTATCGCGGCACTGCGCCGCGCGGTTGCGGTCCTGGACATCCACGCCCTCGCCGGGCTGGGAATCGCGGTCCCCGCATTGGGCAGCCTGGTGCTAGGCCTGGCGCTCGCCGCCGGTGAAATGGATGCTGATACAGCCTTCAAGCTTGGCGCCTTGGACGAATTGTTCCAGGCTGAGCAATGGGGCGATGATTACGAGGCGGTTGACCGGCGTACCAGCATGTTGGCGGACATCGTGCTGGCAGCCCGGTATATCGACCTCACGCGGGGGGACCGGTGAACGCAAAACGATTGGTTATCGCAGGCAGGGTCCAGGGCGTTGGCTACCGGGCCTGGATGGCGCACAAGGCAACGGAGCTTGGCATTTCCGGGTGGGTGCGCAACCGGCCGGACGGCGCGGTCGAGGCATTGATCGCCGGAGACACCGCCTCGGTCGAAGAGTTGTCGCGGTTATGCCGCCGAGGGCCGCGCATGGCAGAGGTATCCTCGATCGAGGAGGAATTGGCCGAACCGCCGGAAGATCCCGGCTTTCATCAGGTCGGGTAGCGGCGTCGCCGGAAAGCCAGGCTTTTCGCAACCGCCGCAACCACAGGGAGTGCCGAACATGACGATCGATGTCGCCAAGCCCACGGAGCAGCCGGCCAACGCCACGCGCCTGGCCATCGCCGACTGCGACATCCATCAGTCACCCAGGCTGGGGATGAAGGGGCTTTATCCGTATTTGGAAAAGCGCTGGCAGGATCATCTGGAGATGTTCGGGCCGCTGCCCCGGCAGGCGTTCGAGACCGGGCCTGCCTATCCCAAGAGCCAGCCTGACGCATCGCGACGGGATTCGTGGCCGCCGAACGGTGGACGCCCAGGCAGCGATCTTGATTTCATGCGCACCCACCATCTCGACCCGCATAACATCAGTCTTGGCGTGCTGAACATGATCCGGCCGCATCCGGGAAGTTTCCAGAACGGCTATCTCGCGGATGCACTGTGCCAGGCGATGAACCGCTGGCAGGTCGCGGAGTGGACCCAGCCGGAGCCCAGATTGAAGGGCTCACTGCTGGTTCCTTACGAGGATGGAGAGGCCTCGGCGGCGGAAATCGGACGCTGGGCCGGACACCCCGACTACGTGCAGGTCCTGTTATTGAGCCGGACCGCCGAACCGGCGGGGCAGAAACGATATTGGCCGATCTACCGCGCGGCGTCGGAGGCAGGATTGCCGGTCGGCATCCATGCGTTTGGGTTCGGCGGATATCCGGTGTCCGGTGGCGGCTGGCCTTCGTTCTATATGGAGGACATGGTCGGCCATGCGCAGTCCTGCCAGACGATGCTGACCAGCATGGTGATGGAAGGCATATTCGAGCGGTTTCCGAAATTGAAGATCGTGGTGGTGGAGGCGGGCTTCGCCTGGCTGCCGTCGCTGTGCTGGCGGCTGGACAAGCTGTGGCACCGGCTGCGCTTGGAGTTGCCGCATTTGAAACGACCGCCGTCCGAGTATATTCGGACCCAGGTCTGGCTGACGACGCAGCCGATGGAAGAGCCGGCGCTTAAATCCCAAGCGCTGGACGCGATAGATTGGATCGGCTGGGACCGGTTGCTGTTCGCGACGGACTATCCGCACTGGGACTACGATGATCCCGCGCATGTGCTGCCCGCCGGCGTCGATTTTGGACGGCGCCGCGATTTTTTCCTGAATAACGCGACGGCGCTGTACCGGGTCTGACGAAGTTCCACGACCATGGGTCGGGGCGATGATCGGCGTTCGCGATGAAGCGGGCGGAATCCGGCGCCGTGGACCCGCCGTCCGCGTAACTTGCCAAGGGCTCCGCGCCGCGTACTATCGGTGCACGAGCGGAGGAAAAAGCCAATGATCACAAAATTCGACAGCTTGTTCGCGGGGCACACCGATGTGGAAGACATCGGCTATGGCGGCATCCCGATCAACGACCGCCGGTACGACAACGCGCACCTGTCGACGGCGCTGTCGAAAGCGCAAGCCATCGCGCAGGCCATGGATGGGCTTGGTTACTCGACTTTCTGGATGGCCGAGCACCATTTCCAGCGTGAGGGCACCGAGTGCATTCCGAACGTGCTGCTGATGGCCCTGCACCTGACACATGTAACCAAGAACATCAACATCGGCTGCGGGTTCAACGTGACCCCGATGTGGCACCCGTTGCGCCTGGCCGAGGATTACGCCATGGCGGACATACTTTCGAAGGGCCGTGTCGTGTTCGGCGTGGCGCGCGGCTACCATACGCGCGAGGTCGAAACGTTCGGGTCGCCGCTGACGGACCAGGAGGCCAATCGGGAGCTGTTTGAAGAACAGGTCGACATCATCTTCAAGTCGTTCAACAACGACTCGTTCAGCCATAAGGGCAAGCATTATACATTGCCGCCGGAGGTTCCCTATCGTGGCTACACGTTGAAGGAACTGACGCTGGTGCCCCGTCCGGCGCGGTTGCCGGTGGAGTGCTGGCAGCCCATCCAGGGCGGGTCCGAGCGTGCGCTGGCATTCATGGCAAAGCACGGCATCCAGGGCATGGTCGGTGGCGGTTCGGCCGAGGGAGGCGCCATGCACAATGTCGTGGTGAAGTGGCAGGCGGAGCACGCGAAGATCGGCAAGCACATCGAGTTGGGTGAGCGTCTGTGCTTCGGGTTCCATTTCTATATTGGTGAAAGCAAGGAGCAGTGCATCAGGGATGCGGCGAAGTATTACGAGGAAAACATGAAGATGTTCGGTGAATTGCGCCTGAACCGCGCGATGACCAACGAGCAGATCGAAATCATGCGCGATCCGCTGCGCGCGCCGACGGCCAAACTGCCGCGTATCGAGGATGCGGTAAAATCCGGCGGTTTCCTGACGGGTTCGCCGGACGAGATCATCGAGCATCTGAAGGCGCTCGAGAAAGCCTATCCGGGGCTGGATCGTGTCTCGATCAGTCCGTCGCTGGGCGTGCCGGAGTCCGTTATTCTTGAGCAGGTTGAGCGGTTCGCCAAGGAAGTGATGCCGGCTTTCAAGGGCAAGACGCTTGAAGTAAAGCAGCCCGCGCTGGCGAAATAAACTTCGGGCGACAGTTCACCATGAAGGGTGGCGGTCGGGAGGTTGGTCAGCCGGCAAGCTGCAACCGGTCGCCATTTTCCAGGATTGCCTGCGCCAGCGCCGCGGCGGGCCCTCGCAGCCCGGTCGCGGCGCCGAGCACCACGAACTCGACATCCCCAAGTTCCGGCAGACGCCGCGAGGCCGGCATTTCCATCAGCCCATCCGGCATCAGCCCCCGGGCGTGCACCGTCACGCCCAGCCCCGCCAGGCAGGCGGCGCGCAACCCGCTCAGGCTGCCGCTGGTGCAGGCGATCCGCCACGTCAGCCCCGCTCGTTCCAGCGCCTCCAGCGCCACCGCCCGCGTGATGCTGGGTGGGTTGTACAGGATCAGCGGCACCGGCGCCTCGACCTGCATGCCGGGCGCGCCTACCCAGGCCAGTCGGTCGCGCCACACCAGCCGCCCGCGGTCGTCGCCCTGGCGCCGCTTCGCCAGCACCAGGTCCAGTTCGCCGGCATCGAGGTGTTCGTACAGCGTTGCGCTGACGCCGACCTTCAGCTCCAGATCGACCAGCGCGTGCTGACGCACGAACTCGCGCAGCAACTCCGGCAGGCGGGTGCTGACGAAGTCCTCCGAGGTTCCGAACCGGACCCGGCCGCGCAGCTGCGACCCGGCAGAAATAGCGCCGGGCGCGCTCGCTGGTGTCGAGGATGGTATGCGCGAAGCCGGTCATCGCCTCGCCATCCGCGGTCAGCGTCACACGATGGGTATCGCGCACGAACAGCCGCCGCCCGGCGCTGGCCTCCAGCTTGCGGATGTGCTGGCTGATGGTCGATTGCTGCAGTCCGAGCCGCCGACCCGCTTCGGTGAAGTTGCGCGTGCGGGCTACGGCGAGAAAGCTTTCCAGATGGATCGGGTCGAACATTCGGTTTCTCATTTTGGGGTGGGCGATCCATGTGCGGTGGCAGCGGCGTCCGCCCGGCGATTGCTTATCATGAAACATGATGACAATAACGCTGTTTAGAGCGGTTCACAATGGAACAGGAGCGGTCTAGCTTTTGCTGCATCGCAGAAGCAGGAGGAATCGCCGTATGTCCCGCAAGTCGCTGCTTGCCCGGCTGCCGATCGACCCCTATATCGCCGCTATCGTCGGCATGGTGTGTCTGGCGTCGCTGCTGCCGGTGCATGGAACCGGCGCGGTCGTCGCCGGCCACGTCACCACCGCGGCGATCGCGCTGCTGTTTTTCCTGCATGGCGCCCGCCTGGCCCCGAAGGCGGCGTTGGCCGGGGCGCGCCACTGGCGGCTGCACATCGTTGTCCTGACCTCGACCTTCCTGCTGTTTCCCGCCCTGGCGCTGACCGCGCGCGCCGTGGCGCCACAGCTTCTGACGCCGCCGCTTTGGACTGGGCTGATCCTGCTTTCGGTGCTGCCTTCGACAGTCCAATCGTCGATCGCCTTCACCTCCATCGCCCGCGGCAACGTGCCGGCCGCGCTTTGCGCCGCCACGCTGTCCAACCTTCTCGGCATGCTGCTGACCCCGCTGCTCGCTGGCCTGTTGCTGAGCGCGCAGGGCGGATTCTCGATCAGGGGCGCCGGCGACATCGTTGTCCAGCTGCTGCTGCCGTTCGCCGCCGGGCCAGCTCGCCCGCCCGCTGATCGGCGAGTGGGCGCAGCGCAACAAGAGCTGCTTGGCCTGGTCGATCGCGGCTCGATCCTGCTGGTCGTCTATACCGCGTTCAGCGAGGGCGTGACCCAGGGCATCTGGCATCAGCTTGGCATGGCCGATCTCGGCCGGCTGCTGGCGGTCGACGCGGCTGCTGCTGCCGCCGGTCCTGGCGATCACCACCTATGGCAGCCGGCTGCTGGGCTTCTCCCGCACCGACGAGGTCACCATCGTGTTCTGCGGCTCCAAAAAGAGCCTGGCGAGCGGCCTGCCGATGGCCACCGTGCTGCTGGCCGGCCAGTCCGTCGGGCTGATCGTGCTGCCGCTGATGCTGTTCCACCAGATCCAGTTGATGGTCTGCGCCTGGCTGGCGAAGCGCTACGCCAACGCGTGGGCCGAGGCCCCCGCGCCGGCTGGCGCGAAAGCGGCATGACCCGAACTCGCCCGGCCGGTTCAGCGCCGTCTAACCGGCGTGTTATCACTGTCCTGGCGTCACTGCTCCGCCCAGCACGGCGGGCACCGGACGAACCCCTGACACCGCCCAGATCGCCACGCCATAGGCCAGCACGGAAACCACGAACGGCGCCCCCGGCAACAGGACCGGCGCGGCTCGCCCGGTGAACGTCGAGAATACCAAGCTGGCGACCAGCGGCGACACGATCGCCGTCAGCCCCTGCACCGAGGACAACGCGCCCTGCGTCTCCCCCTGCCGGTCCGCCGGGGCCGCCGCCGAGACCATTCCCTGTATCGCCGGGCTGGTGATCGCGCCGATCGATTGCAGAACGATCCCCAGCAGCACGACCCACCCGAACGGCGCCAGCCCGATGCAGAGATATCCGCCTCGCGACGATCACGCCGCCGATCATCGCCGCGCGGCGTTCGCCCAGCGCCGGCACGATGCGCCGCACCAGCAATCCCTGCACCACCGCCGACCCCAGCCCGGCCAGCGCCAGCGCCAGACCGTTATGCTGGGTGTCCCAGCCAAACCTGGCCTGGTTGGCGAGCACGAAGGTGCTCTGCAGCGCGCCCAGCGCGAACCAGATGCAGCCCCAGGCGATCGCCAGGCGCGCGAGGTTGCGGCTCGCCATCACCACGCGCAGCGACCCCAGCGGGTTGGCGCGCCGCCAGTCGAAGGCGCGGCGGCGCTCCGGCGGCAGGCTTTCCGGCAAGCACGAACAGCCCGTACAGCACGTTGCAGCCGGCCAGTGCGCGAGCGGCGCAGGAACGGCAGGCGCAGGCCATAGGAACCCAGCAAGCCGCCGACCGCCGGGCCAACGACGAAGCCCACGCCGAACATCGCGCCCACCAGCCCGAACTGCCCGGCGCGTTTCTGCCGGCGGCGTCACATCGGCGATGTAGGCCGTCGCGGTCGCCGCATTCGCCGCCGTCGCCCCGGCGATCAGCCGCCCGAGGAACAGCCACGTCAGTGACGGCGCCCAGGCCAGCAGCAGGTAATTGGCGCAGATGCCACTGAGCGACAGCAGCAGCACCGGACGGCGGCCGAACCGGTCGCTCAGGCCGCCCAGAATCGGGGCACAGACGAACTGCATCAGCGCGAACGCCGTCAGCAGCAACCCGACCCATTCCGAGGCGCCCGATACTGTCAGGCCCGAAAGCTTCAGCACCAGCGAGGGCACGATCGGCACCACCAGGCCGAAGCCCAGCGCGTCGATCACCAGCGTGATGAGGATGAAGCGGACCGACGCCGAATGTGGCGCTCATGGCGCTGGCCCGGTAGGCGATCCGCCAGATCGTGCCGTTGGCATCCTCGCTGACCAGCAGCGAACCGTCATGCATCACCGTCAGACCCACCGGACGTGCCCACACGGCCTCGTCGGAGGCCACGAAGCCGGTCAGGAAATCCTCATACGCGCCGGTGGGGTGGCCATCCTGAAGCAGCAGCCGCACCACCTTGTAGCCGGTGCGCTGCGACCGGTTCCATGAGCCGTGCAGGGCGACGAAGGCATCGCCGCGATAGGCCGCCGGGAAATTGCGTGCCATCATAGAACACCATGACCGAGCGGGGCGGAGTGCGGCTGGATCAGGACGTCCGGCACGGTCACATCGGCCGGCGAGGTCGCTGCGGGCGCCGTCCATCCGCGGCTCCGGATGACCACCGATATAGAACCACGGCCAGCCGTAGAACGCGCCCTGGCTCGACCTGGGTGGCGTAGTCCGGCGGCAGGTTGTCGCCGAGCCCGTCACGCTCATTCACCACGCACCACAGGTGCGCCGCTGCCGGGCTGGATCGCCTCGGCCGAACAGTTGCGCAGGCCGGTGGCGAAGACGCGCGTGGCTGCCGCCTTCGGAGGGAAATTCCAGCACGTCGGCGCGGTTCAGGTCGTCGCCCCAGGCGGCGCCCAGCGGCAGTTCGGGCGGCGGCGGCCCGGTCAGGTCCGCGTCCAGGTTGCCGGCCGACCCGACCGAGACGAACATGCGGCTGCCGTCGGGCGAGAAGACGATGTCGCGGGTCCAGTGGCCGCCCGTCGGGCAGACTGCGCACGATCACCTGGGCCGGACCGCGGGCCCGCAGGTCGCCGGTCTGATATGGGTAGCGGACGATGCGGCTGGTTTCGCGCGACATAGACGAACCGCGGCGACGGACCCGGCGGCCAGAAGGCGATGCCAAACGGCTCGCTCAGGCCGGATGCGAAGGTGGCGGTCGAAATCGGCCGCCGCGATGCCGTCCGCGGTGCGCAACACGCGGATCCGGCCTGCCCCGCTCTCTGCGACGAAGATGTCGCCGTTGGGCGCGGTGCGCATCGTTCGCGGCTGGTCCAGGCCGCTGGCGAACAGCGTCGCCTCGAACCCCGGCGGCAGATGGGGCTGGCGCCGGCGGGGCGCACGACGACGGAGGCGGTTCGTGCCGCGGACTGGCTGGCGAACGGAGCGGGCAGCGCATCGGGGGTGATTTTTCGGTCGACGCCCGGCGCGTCGCCGCGCCAGTCGCCGAATGCGGCTTCGCCCTGGCGGACGGAATCAGCGGCGGCTGCGGCGGTGAGGGGCCAGGAGGTGACGAGCGCGGAGGTGACGGGCGCGGAGGTAACGGCGACAACCAGGATTGCAGCGAGCGATGTTCTCATGGGCCTAGATGTGCATCCACATGGCGGGTTGCCAAGCCGGGCAGCATGACGATGTGCGCATCCGGGCCCACCAGGAGGAAAAAAATTCCACGAAATCGCGACGCTAGAGGACATGTTCTTGTTTCAGTTTGGCTTCCACCTTGCCAGGAGCGGAAATTCTTGCCTTGTATGCGCCACCAGAACCGCCCGCGCGTCACTGCGCGCGGGATTGACAGAAGGAACATGCGTCATGGCATCCGAACACAAGCCGCTGGTTTTCGACCGCCCGTTGCGCGGCCGCATCTACGACAGTATCGCCGAGACCATCGGCAACACGCCGCTGGTGCGCATCCCGAAAATCCTCGCCGAGGAGGGCATTACCGCCGACGTCGTGCTGAAGCTGGAGTTCTTCAATCCGATCTCCAGCGTGAAGGACCGCATCGGCGTCAGCATGATCATGGAGCTGGAGGCATCCGGGCCGGCTGAAACCCGGCGGGACGCTGATCGAACCGACCTCGGGCAACACCGGCATCGGGCTGGCGTTTGTCGCCGCGGCACGCGGCTACAAGCTGATCCTGACGATGCCGGAATCGGTGTCGATCGAGCGGCGCAAGATGCTGGCCTACCTGGGCGCGGAACTGGAGCTGACGCCGCGCGAGAAGGGCATGAACGGCGCCATCGCGCGGGCCAAGGAACTGCTGGAAGCGACGCCCGGCGCGATCAGTCCGAACCAGTTCGGCAACCCCGCCAACCCGGCGATCCATGTGAAGACCACGGCGGAGGAGATCTGGTTCGACACCGTCGGGTGAGGTCGATGCGATCATCTCCGGCGTCGGCACCGGCGGCACGCTGACCGGCGTCGCGCAGGCGCTGAAGCCGCGGCGGCCTGGGCTGAAGATGTTCGCGGTCGAGCCGACGGCCAGTCCGGTGCTGTCCGGCGGCAAGCCCGGCCCGCACCCGATCCAGGGCATCGGCGCCGGTTTCGTGCCGGAGATCCTGAACACCGAGGCGATCGACGAGGTGATCCAGGTCACCAACGAAGAGACCCTTGCCGCTGCCCGCCGCCTCGCTCGGACCGAGGGCATTCCGGGCGGCATTTCCTCCGGCGCGGCGCTGGCGGCGGCGCTGAAGGTGGCAAAGCGGCCGGAATTCGCCGGCAAGCGGATCGTGGTGATCATTCCGTCGTTTGCTGAACGTTACATCACCACTGTGTTGTTCGAAGGACTTTGACTTGGGTCTACGTAGGACCAGGCGCTGGCAGCTGCATCCGCCGCTAGGATGCGTTCCAGTGTCGCCAATCTGAAGTCCGCCATATCGGGCGGTCCTTGGTCCCGGACCGTCCGTTTTGGGTGGCCTGCCGGTCCAACAAGCCGGTCGGACTTCCGGGGCACGCCACGTGGTGGCGAGGCATAGGCGTTTGCGGGACGGCTGTATGGACGGACGTGAGGCATCCCAAGCCCCTGGATCGCGCCAATGTTCGCTATTTTGAGCAAAAATGCGTTGCATTCGAAAAAAATGATGCAGATTTGAGTCCCCACACGGCCGGTTTTGCTCTAGAACCAGCTCGCATCCATGCGAATGGGTGAGAAAACGGGCGGGCCACCAGACCGAACAGGGAGTCATATCATGTCTAAGCCGTGGAGCATTTCACGCCGTCGAGCTGTTAAAATAGGTGCGGCCGCAGCCGCCCTGCCGCTGGTGCATATCCGCACGGCGGGCGCTGCCGGTAAACTGAATGTCGGCTTTTGGGATCATTGGGTTCCCGGCGCCAATGATGTCACGCAGAAGCAAGTCAAGGCCTGGGCCGACAAGAACAAGGTCGATGTGACGGCCGACTTCATCACCAGTTCCGGCGGCAAGCTGCAACTGACTCCCGCGGCCGAAACCCAGGCCAAGGCCGGTCATGATGTCATGACGTTCGTCAATTGGGACGCCCAGAACTATGCCGAGTTGCTGGACCCCGTCGATGACATGATGAAGCGCCTGATCGCGGCGAACGGCGATACGACGACGACGGCGGCCTATCTCGGCAAGTATAAGGGCCACTGGACAGCAGTACCGGCGAGTAATGGCACGCAAACCAAACCGCCCTGTGCACGGATCAGCTGGTTCAAGAAGCACGGCCTCGACCTGCAGGCGATGTATCCGGCGAAGGACGAGAAGAACGCCCTCCAGGACGCATGGACGTGGGAGAACTTCCTGAAATATGCCGAACTGGCGCAGAAGGACGGCATGACCTTCGCTTTGGGTATGGGCGGCGGCTTGAACACCGATGCCACCGATCTGCACGGCGCGCTGTTCGCGGCGTTCGGCGGCATCCTGATCGATGCGGAGGGAAAGTCCCAACTGAAGTCGGACGGCACCCGCCAGGCGATGGAATTTGCCCAGCGCCTGGTAAAGTTCTATCCGGCCGACGCCGTCAGCTATGACGATGCTTCCAACAACCGGGCGCTGATTTCCGGAAAATCCGCTCTGATCTTCAACCCGCCGTCGGCCTGGGCGGTTGCCAAGCGCGATGCGCCGGACGTTGCGGCGGATTGCTGGACCTTCCCCGCGCCTGCCGGGCCAAAGGGCCGCTTCGTGCCGACGCAGACCTATTTCTGGGGCACCTACAGCTTCAGCTCGAACAAAAGCGCGGGCAAGGAGCTGATCGAATTCCTGATGCAGCGAGAGAATATCGAAGCCCGCGAGATGGCCAGTGATGGCTATGATCTGCCGCCGTATGCAAAGCTGAACGACTTCAAGGTGTGGGAAGAGGTTGGGCCACCCAAGGGCACGGTATTCAACTATCCGTTGCGGGCTGCCAGCGGCCAGAAGCCCGTCGCTTACCGCGTCGGAAGCGGCGCCGGAAGTTGCTGTGCAGATCTACAACCGTGGGGTTCACAACCAGATGTTGGCGCGGCTTCGCGATGGCCAGACGATCGATCAGGTCGTGGCTTGGACCCAGGACGAGATCGAAGGCTATACGCGGTAATTGCTAACGAACCGGCCGATGCCAAGCGTCGGCCGGTAATGAACGAAAACGATGGGGCCGATGCCAAGCGTCGGCCAGGATTGAACGAAAACGATGGGCCGATGCCAAGCGTCGGCCGGGATTGAACGAAGACGAACGGGCCGGCCTATGTACCGGCCCGGCTCTGTCCGGTGCGCTGGGCACGCGTGTTGTCATGCAGGCCGGTGAACGGGTATCGCGGTGCTACCAGTGACGATGATGCCAGCCGCCGCCCCAGCCCCAGCCGCCACCGATGATCACCTGAGGACCATAGTAGCCCGGACCATAGTAAGGACCGGGATAGCCTGAATAGTAGTAGCCGGGCGGATATCCGACCGCGGCATAACCGGTGGGCGCGCTCTGCACGGTATTGCCCTTGGAATACATGCACTGAGTGTATGAGGTGTCGTAGCGGGCCTGAAGGTTGCCACCAACGGCCTGGGCATTCCCTGCCCCGATCGCGCTGCCGGCCAGAAGACCGGTCGCACCACCGAGCGCGGCGCCCGTACCCACCGCGCCCCCGACCGATCCGAGAGCCGCCCCGACACCGGCACCGAGAGCCGTGCCGACGACAGCGCTGCCGACGGCGCTGTTGCTCGCTGCCTGTGTCGCCGATGCTCCACCGATCTGCTGGGATGCGTAGCCGCGGCACAGGGCATCGTCCTGCTGGAAAGCGTCGAAGCTTTTTCCCTGTGCCGGCAGTGCCATAACGCTTGGACCTTGCGGCGGCGCCACGGCGCACGCGCTAAGTGCGAGGACCGATACAACGCCCAGGGCGGATATCGCGCGAGTCATTTCCAGGTTCCTAAAATCGCAAATCGGGAAGAACCATCTGCCCGATACACATTTAACCGTGGGTAACATAGTGCGAACATCGGTAAAAGCGAGAGGATTCCCGGTCACGAAACCGACGCTTCGCGCGGCTCAGAAGCGATGTTCGACGGAAAAGTGCCAAGTTCGCCCCGCCGGCGTTGGGGTACCGGTTCGTTCGACCAGGATATCTGTCGAATGGGGAAAAGGTCTTCGCGGCAGGGTCGCGTTCACTCGGCGAAGAGACTGGCTGCCCTGATCTTTTTTGCAAAAGCCGAGCCGAGCACGGGGTGCGACACCGCAGGAGCGGGGCCGGGAAACACTGTAGAGAGGGAGTAGCGAGTGGTCAGGCCAGCTTCAGGTTTGTTGCCGCGGCCTTGCCACGTTCCATCGCTACTTCGTAGCTGACCTTCTGGCCATCATTCAGACCCTTGAGGCCGGCGGCCTGAACCGCGGTGATGTGCACGAAGACATCCTTGCCGCCGTCCTGCGGCATGATGAAGCCGTAGCCTTTGGTCGCATTGAACCATTTAACCGTTCCAACGGCCATGGTCTATCCTCCTCAGAATAACGACCGGCTGTCCCGACCAGCCGGCCGCTTAGGTCAGTTCGCGCGCCGTTCCAACGCGCTTTCTGTCGAAGCCTAGACGGGCTTCAGGTTAGTCGCCGTGGACTTGCCACGTTCCATTGCCACTTCGAAAGTAACTTTCTGCCCCTCGTCCAATCCGCGAAGGCCGGCGGCTTGCACCGCGGTAATATGAACGAACACATCCTTGCCGCCATCTTGCGGCATGATGAATCCGTATCCCTTCGTGGTGTTGAACCACTTCACTGTGCCGGTAGCCATCTGCGTATTCTCCGTCCAGGCACCGTGCAAAATCACGCGATGCTATAGACAACCGGGTCTTTGGTTCTCCTCAGGCACCCGTAGGCGGAAGCACAGAAAGGCAAGCCAAAATACGATTGCACGGGATAGTTGGCACAGAATCCCAAGCTGCTGTCAATCACAGTGGCGATAGGTTTTGGCACAGTGGCGATAGGTTTTGGCGCAGTGGGGAAAGGTTTTGGCGCGGTGGCGACAGGTTTGGCGCAGTGGGGATAGGTTTGGCGCGGTGGCGAGAGATTGGCACCGGGGAGCGGTTTGCGTTGGCCTCGCTTACGAGGCTGGGTTCAGTATGGCCGAAAGGGGCTGAAGCGGAGCCAGGCGACGCCTATCAGCACCAGGCGTTTCAACGTGGGGGCGCGGCGCATCGAGCGCGCGAGCCAGATGAAGCCCGCGGCGAGGCTACCGTGGCGGATCAGTTCACGTCCCACGGTCCACGCCATTTCAGCTTCAGCGCTCGCAGCGAGAGACGCGGTGCGCGCTTTGCCCAGGCGCTGGACGATCTGCTGGTTGCGGTAGATAGCATCCATGGCTGGCCGGTACTCGGCGGGATCGGTCGCGCGGGTCAGGCAGGCGCTGCCGGGGCGCTCACGGACGAACAGCAATGGCTTGGAGGACGGGACGGAGGCGAATTCCCCCAGCAGGGCGATCCGGCCCCAATATTCCCAGTCCTCGCCGTATGAAAGATCGGTGCGAAATAATCCGGCGGCTTCGGCGACCGCGCGACGGACCAGCACGTGCCCGCCGTTGGCGAACTGGTTCTGGACCAGCAGACGCTCCAGCAAGTCGCCAGGCGGCGCGGCCTGAGGCGGTCCGATGGAGCCATTCAGGCCTACACGGGCGTAGGCTCCATAGGAAGCGACGGCACGCGGGGCGCTGTCCAGCGTGCTCGCCAGCAAAGCCAGGGCGCCGGGCGCCAGCCAGTCGTCGCCATCGAGAAACAGGATGGCGTCGGCAGGGATAGGGGAAGGCTGTGAGCCGGGGCCGCCGTCAGATTCCAGTACTGCGCTCAGGCCGGCGTTGCGCGCGCTGGAGACACCGGCGTTCGACTGGCGGAGCAGCCTTATGCGAGGGTCCTGAAAGCTTGCCGCGACGGCGAAGGTTTCGTCGGTGGAGCCGTCATCGACCACGACCAGCGACCAGTCGGTGTGAGCCTGGCGCAGCACGGATGCCATCGCATCAGCCAGGTATGGGGCGACATTGTATGCGGGAATGATGATGGCGATGTGCACGGTGCTCGTCTCGGCGGGAGCACCGCCTTAGCACCGCGAGGTGAACATCGGGTTAATCGTCGCCGAATGAAAGGTAGTCCACCCCTTCCCGCCCGTGGCACGAACCGTCGGGGGTGGACCCTCGGTAGCAGAGGTCCGCCTGGTCAGACGCTAAAAGGCGGACTGACGACGCAGCGTACTGCCGCGGGTTACGCCTTAACGGGAACGCCCTGTTCCTTCATCAGCGTCTCCAGTTCGCCGGTCTGGAACATCTCGGTGACGATGTCGCAGCCGCCGACGAACTCACCCTTGACGTAAAGCTGCGGAATGGTCGGCCACTGCGAGAACTCCTTGATGCCTTCGCGCAGTTCGGCGTCCTCCAGCACGTTGGCGGACTGGAACGGCACGCCCATGTGGGTCAGGATCTGGATCACCCGGGCCGAAAACCCGCATTGCGGGAACATCGGGGTGCCCTTCATGTAGAGCATCACGTCGTTCTTGCTCGATGTCGCCCTGGATACGCTCGGAAATCATGTCGGCCATTGTGGAACTCCTTCTGTACCTGATTATTCGGGTGCGGAGGTCTGTAATGCAAGGGCATGAAGCTCGCCGCCCATCCGGCCGCGCAAGGCGGCGTAGACGATCTGGTGCTGGCGGACGCGGGAGATGCCGCGAAACTGCTCGCTGACCACATTGGCGGCGTAGTGGTCGCCGTCGCCGGCCAGATCTTCCACGGTCACTCGCGCGTCGGGCAGCGCCGCCTTGATCAGCGCCTCGATCTCGTTGGCCGCCATCGCCATCGGGTTCAGTCCTTCTGCTGGCGGCCTACTGGGGGACAGGTCGCCAGTTGTTGAACGGGTGGTCCGTCCATCCAGGACGGGAAGAAGCGCTCGTGCGCGGCCCGCAACGCAGCGATCGATATTGTGCCGCCATCGGGCAGTGTCAAATCCTGCCCGCCGGAGGTGCCCAGGCGCACCGCCGGGATGCCGGCGGCTTCGGCGATGCGGATGAAGCCGGCGTGGTCCGGCACGGCGACGAGGTAGCGGGCCTGGTCCTCGCCGAACCAGAAGGCATGGCCGGGGATGTCGCGCGGGTGGGTCATCATCCGGGCGCCGATGCCGCTGGCCATCGCCATTTCCGCCAGCGCGACCAGCACGCCGCCGTCCGAGACATCATGGCAGGCGCGGATCGTGCCGTTCAGGATATGGGTGCGGACGAAGTCGCCGTTGGCCTTTTCCACCGCCAGATCGACCGGCGGCGGCGCGCCGTCCTCGCGGCCGGCGATTTCGCGCAGCCAGATCGACTGGCCGAGCCAGCCGGTGGTGGCGCCGATCAGCACGATGTCGAGCCAGGGGGGCAGCGCCAGGCCGACCGCCTGCGCCGCATCGTCCAGCACGCCGAGGCCGCCGATCGCCGGGGTCGGCAGGATCGCCCTGCCTTCGGTCTCATTGTAGAGGCTGACGTTGCCGGAGACGACGGGGAAGTCCAGCGCCTCGCAGGCGGCGGCCATGCCGCGGATGGCGGCGGCGAACTGGCCCATGATCTCGGGCTTTTCCGGATTGCCGAAGTTCATGTTGTCGGTGATCGCCAGCGGGCGGGCGCCGACGGCGGTCAGGTTGCGCCAGGCTTCGGCGACGGCCTGGGCGCCGCCGGTTTCCGGGTCGGCGAGGCAGTAGCGCGGCGTGCAGTCGGTGGTCAGCGCGAGGGCGCGCTTCAGGCCCTCCAGCTTGACCACGGCGGCGTCGGCGGCGCCGGGCCGCTTGACGGTCTGGCCGCCGACGGTGCTGTCGTACTGGTCCCACACCCAGGCGCGCGAGCACAGGTCCGGGCAGCCCACCAGCTTCTCCAGCGCCCGGGTCAGGCCGAAGCGGTCCTCGATCCGGGCCGGGTTCAGTTTCTCCGACTTCGGGGTGTCGACGGTCGGGCGGGTGTAGAGCGGCGCCTGGTCGTTCAGCGGGGCCAGCGGGATGTCGGCTTCGACGACGCCGTGATGGCGGACGACGATGCGGCCGGTGTCGGTGATCCGGCCGATGACGGCGAAATCCAGGTCCCATTTCTGCGAAGATGTCGCGGGCGAGCTGCTCGCGGTCGGGGCGCAGCACCATCAGCATGCGTTCCTGGCTTTCCGACAGCATGAATTCGTAGGCGGTCATGCCGGTTTCGCGCGCCGGCACCTGGTCGAGGTCGAGCTCGATGCCGACGTCGCCCTTGCCGGCCATTTCCACCGACGAACTGGTCAGGCCGGCGGCGCCCATGTCCTGGATGGCGACGATGGCGTCGGTGGCCATCAGTTCCAGGCAGGCCTCGATCAGCAGCTTCTCGGTGAACGGGTCGCCGACCTGCACGGTGGGGCGCTTGTCCTCGGAATCGGCGGCGAACTCGGCGGAGGCCATGGTGGCGCCGTGGATGCCGTCGCGGCCGGTCTTCGAGCCGACATAGACCACCGGATTGCCGATGCCGGCGGCGGCGGACTGAGGAAAATCCTGTCCTTGCGGGCGATGCCGACGGTCATGGCGTTGACCAGCGGGTTGCCGTCGTAGGCGGCGTGGAAATTGATCTCGCCGCCGACGGTGGGCACGCCGACGCAGTTGCCGTAGCCGCCGATGCCGCGCACCACGCCGTCGACGATGCGCCTGGTGCGCGGGATTGTCCGGGCGGCCGAAGCGCAGCGCGTTCAGGTTGGCGATCGGGCGGGCGCCCATGGTGAAGACATCGCGCAGGATGCCGCCGACGCCGGTGGCGGCGCCCTGGTAGGGCTCGATGAAGCTGGGGTGGTTGTGGCTTTCCATCTTGAAGACGGCGGCCAGGCCGTCGCCGATATCGACCACGCCGGCGTTCTCGCCCGGCCCGTGGATGACCCAGGGCGCCTTGGTCGGCAGCTGCTTCAGCCAGACGCGGCTGGATTTGTAGCTGCAATGCTCCGACCACATGACGCTGAACACGCCGAGTTCGGTGAGCGTCGGGGTGCGGCCCATGATGGCCAGCACGCGGCCGTATTCCTCGGCGCTGAGGCCGAAGCTGCGGGCGAGGGATTCGGTTGACTTCGGTTCGTTCATGGGCGGGGTTTACGCCGCGGCGAGCGCGTCGAACAGCGGCTTGCCGTCGGTCGCCGCCCATCAGCGGGTCCACCAGGTCCTCGGGATGCGGCATCAGGCCGAGCACGCGCAGGTTGGGGCTGAGGATGCCGGCGATGGAGCGGGCGCTGCCGTTGAGGTTGGCCTCCGGCGTCACCTCGCCGGACCTGGTGGCGTAGCGGAACGCGACCAGGTTCTCGCCTTCCAGCCGGTCCAGCGTGGCGTCGTCGGCGAAATAGTTGCCGTCGCCATGCGCCATGACGCTGCGGAAGGTCTGGCCGGCCTGGTAGTGGCGGGTGAACGCGGTGTCGGCGCGCTCGACGCGCAGGTGGCAATCCATCGACAGGAAGCGCAGCGAGGCGTTGCGCAGCAGGGCGCCGGGCAGCATGCCGGCCTCGGTCAGGATCTGAAAGCCGTTGCAGACGCCCAGGACGTAGCCGCCGCGGGCGGCGTGGTCGTGCACGGCGCGCATGATCGGGGACTGCGCGGCCATGGCGCCGCAGCGCAGGTAGTCGCCGAAGCTGAAGCCGCCGGGGATGACGACCAGGTCGACGCCGGACAGGTCGGTGTCCTTGTGCCACAGCATCTTGGGGTCGGCGCCGAAGGAGGCTTCCAGCGCGATGGCCATGTCGCGCTCCCGGTTGATGCCGGGGAAGATGACGATGCCGGCTTTCATGGCGGATGCCGTGGTTGGACGTATGCGACTGGGTGCTTAGCGACATTTGGCGTGGCGCCACAATGAAGGGCTGCGGTGGCGGTCTGCTAATCTCCCCCGCGACCGGCCGCTTGATCCATGGGGCCGATGTTAACATTGGGGACGACTTTATCACATGGGGCCGCGTTCCTGCGTGGAGGTCACGGTTTAGTCTTGGCGTCCTGTTCATGCCTTGCGGACGGCCTGCAAAGGCTGACGATGAGCTCGACCACTGGCTTCACGAAGGGAGCGTCACGCCATGCGCCCAAACCGTCTGCGCGCGTTGCTCAACGCCGGCCAACCAACACTCGGCACCCACCTGCTGTCCACCTGGCCGACCCTGGTGGAACTGGTCGGTCAAGCCGGCAACTATGACTATGTCGAGTTCACCGCCGAGTATTCCCCGTTTGACATGCACGACCTGGATAACCTTGGCCGCGCCCTTGAGCTGAAGAATCTCGCCGGCATGATCAAGGTCGAGCAGACGCAATGGACCCACCAGGCCATGCGCGCCATCGGCTCGGCTTTCAAAGTGTGCTTGTTCGCCGACGTTCGCACGCTCGAGATGCGCATGCCTGCGTCGCCGCGGTGCGTGCCGAGACGCCTGGCACCGGCGGACGGCTTGGCGTGGGCATGCGCCGCGATGTCGGCACGGTGCGGGATGGCGGCTCCCCGGCCTATGTCGAGGCGCTCAATGAGGTCGTGATCGCGGTGATGGTCGAGAAGCGCGAATGCGTCGAAGATCTCGACGCGATTCTGTCGGTCAAGGGCATCGACATGGTGCAGTTCGGCGGCTCCGACTACTCCATGAGCATCGGTCTTACCGGCCAGCGCAACCATCCTGACGTGAAGGCGGCCGAACGGAAGACGATCGAGACCGCGCTGAAGAAGGGTCTGCATCCACGGATCGAGCTTGCCAACATCAAGGATGCAGCGCCTTATCTGGAGATGGGGGTGAAGCATTTCTGCATCGGCTGGGATGTGCGGATCCTGCACGAGTGGTGGCGGGTCAATGGCGCTGGCATGCGGCAGATGCTGGACGGGCGTGTCGAGACCAGCGAGGCGGTGGCGGCCTAAGGAGGATCGCGGGGACGCTTATTGAGCGGCCGGATGTCAGTGAGCGCCGGTCACGTATAATCGCGGGCGCAGCTACGTGGGTGCGGCGGATGGCGCCGCCCGCTCCACCCTCGCAGCCACCGCCACCCGGAAGCTCTCGATCACGGTGTTGGCCAGCAGCTTGCGGGCCATTTCCTCGGCCGCGGCCCGGGCTTTGTCCGGGTCGGTTTCGGCCAGTTCGATTTCGATCACCTTGCCGGCGCGGACATCGCTCGACGCCGGTGAAGCCCATCGTGCCGAGCGCATGCGCGATGGCCTTGCCCTGCGGGTCCAGCACGCCGGACTTCAGCATCACGGTCACGGTCGCCTTCACTGCATCAACTCCGGCCCTTTGAGGTCGCGGGTCCCGGCCTCGGGCAGGATGCCCAGGCGGCGGGCGACTTCCTGGTAGCCTTCCTCGACCTTGCCGAGGTCGCGGCGGAAGCGGTCCTTGTCCATTTTCTCGTTGGTCTTGCTGTCCCAGAGGCGGCAATTGTCCGGGCTGATCTCATCGGCCAGGATGATCCGCATCTCGTCATTTTCCCACAGCCGGCCGAATTCCAGCTTGAAGTCGACCAGCGTGATGCCGACGCCCAGCAGCAGGCCGGACAGGAAATCGTTGATGCGCAGGGTCAGGGCGACGATGTCGTCGAGGTCGGCGGTGTTGGCCCAGCCGAAGCAGGTGATGTGCTCCTCGGACACCATCGGGTCGTTCAGGGCGTCGTTCTTGTAGTAGTACTCGATGATCGAGCGCGGCAGGCGGGTGCCCTCGACGATGCCGAGGCGGGTGGCGAGGCTGCCGGCGGCGACGTTGCGGACCACGACCTCGAGCGGGATGATCTCGACCTCGCGGATCAGTTGCTCGCGCATGTTGAGGCGGCGGACGAAATGGGTCGGGACGCCGATTTCGTGCAGGCGCATCATCAGGTATTCGCTGATGCGGTTGTTGAGCACGCCCTTGCCGGTGATGATGCCCTTCTTGGCGCCGTTGCCGGCGGTGGCGTCGTCCTTGAAATACTGCACCAGGGTGCCGGGTTCGGGTCCCTCGAACAGGATCTTGGCTTTGCCCTCGTAGAGCTGTCGGCGGCGGGCCATCGCGGTTTTCCTTAGGTGGTCACCGCATCTGCGCGGTCGGCGGAGGCGCGGGTCGTGGTAGGCGTAGTCTCAGCGGAGGCGCGGTGGGTATAGGCAGGACGACGCGGGTATCGCCAGTCGGGACAAAAGACCGGGTCGCTGGAAACCCGGCCTGCAAGCTGCGGATCGGCCCCGGCGGCGAACAGCCATATGGGCTGGCCAGCGGCGGGAAGCGAGACAAAAGACGAGCAGACGGTGCCGAAGCCGCCCCGCGGGGCGACGTTGATCTGCTCCGCCGGATCGCCGCGCCGGTCGGCCAGGATGTCGCGCCAGCCCGCCAGTCGTCCGGTCCGCTGGGTTCGGCGGCCTGGAAGCGCGGCAGGTGGCGGGCGGTGCGGGGGCTTTCGAGGTCGTTTGGATCGTAGGCGGTGACCATGGACACGCCCTGCGGAAGCGTTCTCGACCTGCGGCATGGCCATGGCCGAGGCCGCGCACGAAGAACGCCCCGGTGCGGTCGGCGAGCACCATGTTGAAGCCGCGCCAGTCGGCGGCATCCAGGCGCGGCGATCGCCTGGGCGGCGGCGGCGGCGGTTGGGTGATCCAGGGCGATCAGCGGCAGTTCGCCGCGGCTGCGCTTGCCGGCGGTCGGGCCCAAGGTGCCGGGGCGATTGAGCACGGCCGCGACCACACCGTGGCGGTTCATGCCCATCCAGGTGCCGCCGGCGGTGCGGTCGCGGCCGGCGATGGTGCGGGGATGATCCGGCCACCAGGCACCGGGCGGGTCCCAGGCACGATCCAGCCGCTCATCGCGATTGGCGGCGAGCAGAACATGGGTGGGGCGGACGAGGACGACGACGGTGCACACGCGGCAAAGATGGTCCGTGCGGTGGGGAAAGGCCAGGGGTCGAGGGGGCAGCCTTGGGCAGCCCGCCGTTGCGGGTTGACTGGGGCATCGGCCAGGGGATGGTCCGCTAGGCCGCCTGTTGCACCGCCAGCAGGAACTTCGCGACCTCTTCCTTGAGGACCGCAGCCTGTCCGGTCATTTCGGTCGCGGCTTCCAGTACCCCCCCTGCCCTGGTCCCGGTCTCCTCCACGACATGCCTGACGGCGGTGATGTTGCTGTTCACTTCAGCGGTGCCCACCGCGGCGTGCTGCACCGCCTGGGCGATCGACTGGGTTGCCGCCCCCTGCTGCTCGATTGATCCGGCGATGATCGTCGCGATCTCGTTCATGCGCTGGATTGTGCCGCTGATCGACCGCAGCGCCGTTACGGCTTGGCCGGTCGCCTGCTGCATGGCGGCGATCTGGCCGCCGATCTCCTGCGTGGCCTTCGCGGTCTGGGTGGCAAGGTTCTTCACCTCACCGGCGACCACGGCGAAGCCCTTGCCGGCCTCACCGGCACGCGCCGCCTCGATCGTGGCGTTCAGGGCCAGCAGGTTGGTCCGCGCGGCGATATCGCCGATCAGCCTGACGACCGCGCTGATCCGGTCGGCGGCTTCACTCAGGCTGCTGACACTGGCGTCGGTGGCCTGCGCCTCGACCACGGCGCCACTGGCGATGCGCGCGGATTCGGCGACCTGGCGGGCGATTTCGGCGACCGAGACGGCGACTTCCTCCGCGCCGGCCGCAGCCGTGCTGACGCTGCTGGAGGCCTGGTCGGATGCGGCGGACACCGCCATCGTGCGCTCACCGGCGGCCACCGCGCTTTCGCGCATGACGGATGCGGCTACGCGCATGCCGTCGGCGGATCAGCGACGGTGCGGGCGATGGCGCCGACACTTTCCTCGAACTGGCTGGACCAGCCGGACCTGCCCGGTGCCCGGCGCCAGGTCAGCAGCGGGCCGGCATATGCGCCGTTACGGTCGTAGATTGCGCTGATCCGGAGATCGAGCGTTTCCGGCCCAAGCGTTATCCGCGCGAGGTGCGGCAGATCGGCCGGATCAGCGAGCAGGCGCACGTGCTGGCGTAGATCGGGGTAGAAGACGTCGATCGGCTTGCCGACCATGCGCCGCCGGCACCGCCAGATGGCGTCCTTGACGGTTCCAGCATCTGGCGCGCTTCGGCGTTCAAGTATGTCATCCGGAACTCTCCGGCCGGTTCGGCGGTCATGGCGCCGACCGGCAATTGCTCGATGATCTGGGCTCTGGATGAAGGCTTGCCGCATGACCCCGCGCAGGGTCTCGACCGATGTGGCCATGCGCCCGATTTCATCCCGCTGCGCGGTGTAGGGAACGGTCTGATCGGTTTCGCCGCTGGCGATCGCCTGGACGATCCTGGTAAGCGGCGGATCGGGCCGGCGATCATGCGGATGACGACAAAGCCGAGGCTGACCATCAACAGGCGATGGTGCCGATCATCATCAGAATGTTGTCCGATTGCCTGACTGCCCGGCCTCCAGCGCGCTGCCGGAGGCCGACCGTTGGCGTTCGGCGGCGGTTTCGGCCAGCTTCTCGAAGGCGAATCGCATTGCCTGGCTGCCGGCTTCCACATCGGCCCCGGCCACCTGGTCCAGCTGGCGCGACATCGCGATCAGGTCGCCCGAGGCCGTGGCGATACCGGCACCGATGTTCTCGACCAGGCGGGCATCGGCCTTGATGGCATCCGGCGTGGGGCCGGAGAGGACGGAGGCCATGCTGGCATCGGCCTCGGCCGTTGCATCGCGGACTTCGGTGGCGGCTGATGCGGTTCCGGTAGCCATGAACATCATGGCGGCGGCCTGCAGCCGGCTCATGGCGAGGCGATAGCGGTTCACCGCTTCGACGGTCGGATCATGCTGATCGGCCTGGGCGGCCTGCGCCGTGTCGCGCACGGAATGCAACACCGCTGTCCAGCGCGGCGCCGCGGGCGAGTTCGTTCATCAGGGTCGTCAGGCGGTCTCAAACGTCGGGCGAACCTGGAACAACCGCTTCTGGCGACGGTCAGCATCTCGATGCGCAGATCGGCGGCCTTGTTTGACCGCGGTCATCAAGGTGTTGAGTTGGCCAGGGCATCGTCCAGCAGCTTCTGGTCAGGACCTGCCTGCACCGCCTGCATCAGCGTCGTCGCAATTCCGTCTGCCTGGTGGCACGGTCCAACGCGCCGCGAATGCCAGCCACCGTCTGCTGCACCTGCAGTTCACGGCTTACAACGCGAAGTTCCTGCGCCGCGAGCAGGCTGCGCTGGACCTGATGCTCCAGCACCGACTGGGTGGCGACGTGTTGCTGCATGGAGGTGACGAAATTGAGCCGGTCGAGCGCGAACAAGGACACGCCGGTCAGCAAGGAAAGGGCACCAACGACGGTACACGCCAGTTTCACACCGATCGGCAGGTCGAGGACGACCTTGACCGGCGAAAGCCGGGCATTCAGCAGACCCATCAAATTCTCCCATACGGCGAGCACAGGGCCTGCTCAGGCTTCATCGCCGATTTCGACGGCCTGTTAACTCTTCCTGGCGACGGCGCAATTATATCCCGACGGATACAATAATTTGGAAAGCCTGTCACCAAAATTGATCGCATTTCGAAAGGAGAAGGTGCTTTCCGGGCGCCTGAAGGGGCTTCTTGGCCTGAGCGATCGTCAGCGTTGATGCTGTACGGTCAAGGCGGCTGGTCAAGGCGGCCGGTCAAAGCAGCCGGTCAAAGCAAAATGAATAGCGCGCCGATCGCGAGCCAGGAGAACAACAGGGCGGAAAAAGTAAAGGCGGCGTTCCAGTGGGTGCTGACGGTCCAGGGCGAGACTCCGGCCCAGCGGGCGGTGGTGATGGCGGAGGCGGACATTGGCGTCATGTTCACCGCCAGCCCCCATCCGAGCATACAGGCGAAGGCGAGGACGGCGGGTGAGATGCCGAAAGCAGCGGGGTCAGGCATCGCGGCCCCCAGCAACGCGATGACCGCAACGGGATTGAGACCAAGCTGCCCGGTGGCGATCAGAATGACCGGCACCAGCAGCGGGACGGCAATCGGCGGCAGATGGAAAAGCAAAGGCGCAAGGCCGGTGGCGGGCAGCGCTCCGCCCACGGCCACGCCCATGAAGCCAGACCCAGCCAGGACCGTCGCCTCGGAACGGAAACCGGGGACGCGCAGGAAGAAGCGATGGGCGCGGCGGTGCAGGACGGCAGCGGCGGGCGATGGGGTTGGCGGCGATGACGAAGCCCCAGGCCTGCACGACGGCCCAGCCTAATCCGACCAGAGGCACGATAAGCGTCACCGCGGCGACCAGGGACACCAATCAACACGCTTCCGAACTCCGCCAGCATGAGCACGACCCGACCAGGGCGACAATGCGCAGGTGGATGCTCCAGGTTTCGCGTAGTTACGGGCCGGGTGGCGCCGGCCGTGGCATGCCAGTGGCCGCGGGCGGCGGAAAAGCGATCTTCCAGCCAGCCGATCACCGCCATACCGATGGAGATGACGAAGGCGATGGGCAGCAGCATCCGCATGGGAGCAGCGGGGACCGCGGTTGAAACAACGGCTGTCATCAGGTTCAGCGGATTCCAGCAGTTCATCACCGAGAAGCCTCGGTAGATGGCCATGAGCATGCGGCGGGTCCGCAGTGTCCGGACGGAGTGCAAGCCGCCGGCGGCTTGCAGCGTGTTGGCACGCATCACCATGGCGCCGAGCAGTTCGATGGCGCCGTAGGAGAGGATGATACCGAACAGGTGGCCACCCGCTGTCAGGGCGGCATAGCGGCGGCCGGGCGGTTGGGCGACGAGGTGCTGGCCGCAACGGCGGACCAGCCTGCTGGTTTCCGCGGCATCGCGAAGCGACGACAAGGCGAGGAAGAAGGCGCCGTAGGCGGCTCCCCGGCGCCAGGCTGACAGGAACAACCGGACCGGTTGGGCGGCGGTCGTGGTTCCAGCCAGACCGATTCCGGTCAGGGCAATTCCAGCCAGACCGATGCCGGTCAGGGCAAGAAAGAGGATCTTGGCGAATTGCCGCTGCCGGGGGAATTCGAGGAGGAGAAACACCAGCATCGCGATGCCGGCGCAGTCGCCTGCTTCAGGCAGGCCGCCGAACTGGTCCAGCAGTGTGGCCGCCCAGGCGAAGAGGTAGGCGGCGGCGCTGATCGTGTCTCGGGAGCGGGTCTTCAAAGGGAGGGGTTTCTCCCGGATGCGACGGGATCCGGCTGACCGTGTCGGGGCCTCATGGCCGATGACCTCGGGCGCGACACGGCGGCGGTCAGGAGGCTTGCGCTAACGCATCCGCATGGGATCAGCCTCGGTGGTGGCGCGGCCCAAGGGCTGCACCTTCACATCGACGGTCACCTGGCCAGCGTGGGCAAACTTCAGGGTCAGTGGGAAACTCTGCCCGGCGACCAAGGGTTGCTTCAGGCCCATGAGCATGATGTGGGTGCCTCCGGGCGCCAAGGTCACGGGCTGACCGGCGGGGACCGGCAGATCAGCCACCGGGCGCATCTTCATGACGCCGTTTTCCGTCAGGGTCTGATGGACCTCCGCGGTTGCGGCGACGGGTGTGCTGGCGGCGACAAGCTGATCCGCCTGGGCCCCACCGATCACGGTCAGGTAGGCTGCACCGGTGGTGGCGCCACCGGCAGAGGCCCGAGCCCAGGCGTTGGGGACGGTCGGGCCATCGGCCTGGGCAGCATTCGCACCCGCCGGTGTCGCCGCGTGGCTGGGCGAGGCGAGCAGCAAGCCGGTTGCCGCCAGGGTGGCACACAAGCGTAAGCGGGAAAAGCGCATGGGAGGTCCTGCCTGAGCGGAAAGTTTGTTAGCAGTCAGACGAAGCTCGGCGAGTTTGGCGGACGATCCGCCGACCGGCCGCACCGACCGGACCGGCGTTGAACCACCGGCGACCAAACTTGGCAAGCCGGACGTGATCCGGACCAGGGCGATGGGTGGCAACCGATGGGCAAGCCAAACTTGGCAAGCCGGTTGAGAACTGGCAGGAAGGCGCATCGCTATGAGCGTATGGATATAGCGAAGGGCTCGGCGGTTGAAGGGTTCCGCGGTTGAAGGGTTCCGCGGTTGAAGGGTTCCGCGGTTGAAGGGTTCCGCGGTTGAAGGGTTCCATTGGGCGCGCCATGTGTCTCGTCGCGGTCAACAGCTAGAAGGACGGCAACATGTATTCTGACGTTTCACTGTTCATCAACGGATCCTGGGGCCCAGCCGCCGGAGGCCGCACGATCGACGTGGTGAATCCGGCGACGGGCGAGAAAATCGGCACTGTCCCGCACGCCGCGACATCCGACCTCGATCGCGCGCTGGATGCTGCTGACAAGGGCTTTCGGATCTGGCGGAAAGTGTCCGCCTATGACCGTTCGAAGGTGATGCGCAAGGCGGCCAATATTCTTCGGGAGCGTGCGGACGACGTGGCCCGGAGGCTGACCATGGAACAGGGCAAGCCGCTCGCCGAGGCGAAGGGCGAGGTGCTGGCCGGCGCGGACGTGATCGACTGGTTCGCCGAAGAGGCCCGCCGCGCGTATGGCCGTGTGATCCCAGCCAGGGCCGAGGGTGTGTACCAGTTGGTGATCAAGGAGCCGGTGGGCCCGGTCGCGGCCTTCACGCCGTGGAATTTTCCGATCAACCAGGTCGTGCGGAAATTGTCGGCGGCGTTGGCGGCGGGATGCTCGATCATCGTCAAGGCGCCTGAGGAGACGCCGGCGTCGCCCGCCGAACTGATCCGGGCGTTCGCAGATGCCGGAGTGCCGGCGGGCGTGATCAACCTGGTCTATGGAGTGCCGGCGGAAATCTCGGAGTATCTGATTCCGCATCCGGTGATCCGGAAGATGTCGTTCACCGGCTCGACGGTTGTCGGCAAGCAACTGGCGGCGATCGCCGGGGCGCACATGAAGCGGGTGACGATGGAACTGGGCGGCCACGCACCGGCGATCGTGTTTGATGATGCGGATGTTGATATGGCGAGCCGGATGCTGGCGGGCGCGAAGTACCGCAACGCCGGGCAGGTGTGCGTATCGCCAACCCGCATGCTGGTGCAGGAGAAGATCTACGACCAGTTCGTCGAGGGCTTTGTCTCCCACACCAAGAAGCTGAAGGTGGGCGACGGCCTGGAAGCCGGTTCGAACATGGGGCCTTTGGCCAATTCCCGCCGCATCACCGCGATGGAGACCTTCATCGGCGATGCCCAGCAGAAGGGCGCGACGATCCGCACCGGCGGCAACCGCATCGGCAACAAGGGCAATTTCTTTGAGCCGACCGTCCTGACCGACGTGCCGATGGAAGCGCGCGTGATGAACGAGGAACCGTTCGGCCCGCTGGCGATCATCTCGCCGTTCCGTGGCTTTGATGACGTCGTGACCGAGGCGAACCGCCTGCCGTTCGGCTTGGCCTCCTACGCGTTTACCCGGTCGGCCAGGACGGCGAACGCCATTGCCGATTCGGTCGAGGCGGGCATGATGACGATCAACCACATGGGTCTTGCGCTGCCGGAAGTGCCGTTCGGCGGGGTGAAGGATTTCGGGCTACGGTTCCGAAGGCGGGTCGGAAGCGATCGAGGCGTACCTGAACACGAAGTTCGTCACCCAGGCCGGCTTGTAAGGCCCTTACCGGCTGGTGGAGCAGGTTTCCCGGCTGGTGGGTTGCCACCAGCCGGGAGGCACCCGCGAACGATGCGGCGGGCGGCGCTATAGGGACGGCGCCGCGCCTGTTTGATCCGGTTTCAAGGTGGCGCCGGAACCGGCAGCCGAGCGACGACCATGCCCACGGCGAAGCGGGCCATTTCGGCGCCGACGTCGTCGATCGAGAGGCGGCCGCCGGGCTGGTACCAGGTGTAGGCCCAACTGACCATGCCGCCGATGGCGAGCGCGGCGACGCGGATATCGGCGATGTGGAATTCCCCGGCGTTGGCGCCCTCCTCCAGCAGTTCGCTCAGCACGCGGTCGAAACGCTTGCGCAGGGCGTTGATGTCGGCAAGGCCAGCCTCCGACAGGTTCTTTTCTTCACGGAAATAGACCGCGATGTTGGCCTGGCGCTGCAGCACGACCTTGGTGAAGGCGACCACGCCGTTGAACAGCCGTTCGCGAGGCGCTGCCAGACTGCCTGGCGGCATTGGCGATGGCGTCCAGCGACATCTCGATGGTCGGGCGGCAAATCGCCTCCAGCAGTTCGACCTTGCTGCGGAAATGGGTATAGATGAACGGCTTGGTCACCCCCAGCTTGCCGGCGATGTCGTCCAGCGTGGTGCCGCTGAAGCCGCGCTCGTAGAACAGCTTGACCGCCTCCTCCAGGATGCGTTCCCGCTTATAGGCCGATATTTCCTCACGCATGACGTTTTACCGATAAGCCCTTTATAGCAGCTAAGCAGAGTTTTGTCGATTCGGGCCAATCACCCGACGGTTTCTCGTCCCATCGCCAGGAACTTGTCCCGGCGTCTGGCGCGCAGCGTAGCCGCGTCCATGCCATCGAGGCTGGCCAGCGCGTCCTGGATGGCGATGCTGACGGAGTGCAGCGTCGCTGGCTTGTCGCGCTGCGCGCCGCCAAGGGGTTCGGGCACGATCTGGTCGATCAGCTTCAGGCGCAGCAGGTCCTCGGCGGTCAGCCGCAGCGCCTCGGCCGCGACGGGGGCCTGCGCGGCATCACGCCACAGGATGGTCGCGCAGCCCTCCGGGGAGATCACGGAATAGATCGCGTGCTCCAGCATCAGGATGCGGTCGCCGGCTGCCAGCGCGATGGCGCCGCCGGAGCCGCCCTCGCCGATGATCGTCGCGACGATCGGCACCGGCGCTTCCAGGCACGCCTCGATGGAGCGGGCGATGGCCTCTGCCTGGCCGCGCGCCTCGGCGTCGATGCCGGGAAACGCGCCGGAGGTGTCGACGAAGGTCAGCACCGGCAGGCCGAAGCGGCCGGCGAGTTCGACCAGCCGGCGGGCCTTGCGGTAGCCTTCCGGGCGAGCCATGCCGAAATTGTGCTTCACGCGCGATTCGGTGTCGGTGCCCTTCTCGGTGCCCAGCACCATCACCGGCCGGCCGCGAAAGCGGCCCATGCCGCCCAGCACCGCGGCGTCGTCAGCGAAGGCGCGGTCACCGGCCAGCGGGGTGAACTCGGTGATCAGCGTGTCGATGTAGTCCTGCGCCTTGGGCCGGTCCGGGTGGCGGGCGACCTGGGTCTTCTGCCACGGCGTCAGCTGCGCGTAGGTGGTGCGCAACTGCTTGTCGGCGACCGTGGTCAGGCGGGCGACCTCATCGGCGATATTGATGCCGTCGGGCTCCGACATCCGCCGGAGCTCTTCGATCTTGCCTTCCAGTTCGGCGATGGGTTTTTCGAAGTCGAGGAAATGACGCATGGGGCGGGGGCTTTAGCACACTTCGGCGACTGGGGGAAGCCGCTTGACATGCAGGAGCGAGATGCGCTGATTTCCTCGACTTACGATGTAGCCTTGGCTACAATCTGTGGTGAAGGGCGTAATATATGGTCATAGCTTCAGATGTTTGGTGTCGAGAGGACTGGTGTCTTGAGAACCGGCATCCCGGGGGCTGGGCTGGCGCATGAGCGAGGCCGCGGCCCGTTCCAGCCTGTCCGACCGCACCGCGATCGCGGGCGAAGCCGGCTCTCGGCGGCGGGCACGGGCGTGCGCGGCCTGTTGCCGTTCATCGGGCCGGCCGTGGTTGCCTCGATCGCCTATATGGACCCGGGCAACTTCGCCACCAACATCCAGGCGGGCGCCCGGCATGGCTACATGCTGCTGTGGGTCGTGCTGCTGGCGAATATCATCGCCATGCTGTTCCAGGCGCTGTCGGCGCGGCTGGGCATCGTGACCGGGCACAGCCTGGCGGCACTGTGCCGGACGCATTTCCCGCGCCCGCTGGTCATCGCGATGTGGCTGGCAAGCGAGGTGGCGGCGATGGCGACCGACCTTGCCGAATCGATCGGCGCGGCCATCGGCATCAGCGTGCTGTTCCACCTGCCGCTGCTGACCGGGCTGCTGATCACCTTCGCCATCACCTGGGGACTGCTGACGTTTCAGTCGCGCGGCTTCCGGCCGATCGAGCTGATCATCACCGGTTTCGTCGGCGTCATCAGCCTGGCGTACCTGGTGGAATTGTTCATCGCGCCGCCCGACTGGGGCCAGGTCTTCTACCATAGCGTCGTGCCGCAACTGGCCGGGGCCGACAGCGTGACCCTCGCGGTCGGCATTGTCGGCGCGACGGTGATGCCGCACGCGATCTACCTGCACTCCGCGATGATGACGACCGGGTGAAGGCGCACACGGACGAACAACGGCGGCGGCTGATCCGCTTTTCCAACCGTGAGGTGTGTCATCGCGCTGAGCCTGGCCGGGCTGGTCAACATGGCGATGGTGGCCATGGCGGCGACGATGTTCCACCAGGGCCACGCCGACGTGGGCGAGATCGAGACCGCCTACCACACGCTGCTGCCGCTGATGGGCGTGGTGGCGGCCGGCGCCTTCATGACCTCGCTGCTGGCGTCCGGTCTGTCGAGTTCAGTTGTCGGGACCATGGCGGGCCAGGTCATCATGCAGGATTTCGTCGGCTTCCGGATTCCGCTGTGGGTGCGCCGCGCGGTGACGATGGTTCCCGCGGTGATCGTGGTGGCGCATGGGTGTGCATGCCACCGATGCGCTGGTGATCAGCCAGGTGGTGCTGAGCCTGGTGCTGCCGGTGCCGATGATCGCGCTGCTGGTGCTGATCCGCCGCCCGGCGGTGATGGCTGGATTCGCCATTGGACGGCCGGTGCAGGTGCTGGCGGCGTGCGGCGACCGTTGTCGTGCTGGCGCTGAATGTGATCCTGCTGTTGCAAAATTTCGGCGAATTAGGCAGACCGTGGAGTTGGTAAACGAGTGATGTCTGACCTGATGGTGGAAACCCCAAATCGCCCGGCCTCGACGCTGCCGGAGGAACCGACGCAGGCCAGCCGCTTCGGCAAGGCGCGCTCCGCCCAGTCCGGCGCGCTGCTGGAGGACTATGTCGAGCTGATCTCCGACCTGCTCACCAACGGCGGCGAGGCTCGGCCGACCGACATCGCCCGGCGGCTGGGGGTCGCGCACGCGACGGCGATCAAGACGATCGGGCGGTTGAAGCGGGAGGGGCTGGCCGTGGCCAAACCCTATCGCGGCGTGTTCCTGACCGAGGCCGGCGAAAGCCTGGCCGCGCGGGTGCGGGCGCGCCATCGGGTGGTTGTCGATCTTGCTGCTGGCGGTTGGGGTGCCGTTCGAAGCGGCCGAGTCGGACGCCGAGGGGATCGAGCACCACGTGTCGGACACGACGCTGGCCGCGTTCGCCCGGTTTCTGGCGAGGCAGTGAGCAGGTTTCCCACCGGTCCCGAAGACGGCTGGGCCAGCGGGCGAGGCTACAGCGGGATCGCCAGCAAGGTATCGATGCGCTGGCTGTCGCAGACCACGATGCGTTCGGCATAGCGCCACGCGCCGGCTTCTTCGCGGCGTAGCTGATCGAGATAAACCCCGGCGGCGAACACCATCATCTGACCGTCCCGCATGGTCCGCACCACCAGAAACGAGGTCTCCGCGGACACCGAGCCGTCCAGTCCGGCGTCGATGAGCGGTATGCCGAGGATGTGCCGGTAGCGCTGGTGTTCATAGATATTCGCCTCCCGCAGCGCGGCGATGCGGTCCTCCAGCATGGCGCGCGAGTCCGCATAGATCAGTCCAGCCTGATATCCGTTCTGGTGATTGTCCGCGCTGGTCACCTTGTACAGGCATTGATCGAGGAAAAACCCGGGCCATTCCTCCAGCCTTCCGGAATCGAGCGCCCGGGCGCTGGCCGCGTTCAGGGCGATGATCTCGGGCAGCATTGTCACACCCCCATCTGCGCGCGCCAGGCTTTCCAGAAACCTCGCACCGAGGCCTCGGTGGCACGTGTCCCGGCACTGCCGGCGGTGGCTCCACCCATTTGCACCACCGATGCCTCACTGTCCGCCGCGGCGATGCCGCGCTGCACGAATCCGCCGACCGCGCCATCCTCCATGGAAACGAACCCGGCCGGTCCAGCGAGATTGGCCTGCCTCAACCGCATGGCCCGCAGTTCCGGCGTGTCATCGGCAAATCCCAGGTAGGTCCAGTGCAGATCCATGCTGTCGACGCCGCGCGGCACGATCTGGCGCACGGCCAGGGCATTGTGGATCTGTTGCAGGATGAAGCCGGGAAATACCGAAAGGATTTGCAGGTTGATGTTGTCGTTGAACTCGGCGACTGAGTTCATGAACGAAGGATCCCGCAGCTTCAGTCCCTGATTGTCGGAGCGCATCCCGGCATAGCTGTCGTCCGGCCCCTGCTCCGCCGCCAAGGTGGTGCTGGCATGGGCGACACCGTTCTCGCTGACCATGACGCCGCCGCCCTGGCTCAGACGGGTGATGCGGAAGGTGGTGAAGAACGTGTGCAGCAGGCTTGCGTGATAGGTGTCGCGCACGTTCTCCATGTAGAGTTTCCAGTTGCACGGAAGTTGCTGCGTGAACCGGCCGATAACCTCCACTTTCTTGTGCAGGACGCGGCGCAGGCGGACCAGCACTTCCGGCCCGATATAGGCCTCGATATCCGGTCCGTCCGGCGACAGCGTTCCGAACACCAGGCCGCATAGCACGGTGGTGCGCAATTTGCGTGGTCCGAGCTTCGTCATGTCGAAGTCGTCGGGCATTCCGCCTTGGCCGTTGACGCCGCGCCGGAATGCCACCGACGCCAGATTGCCGCGCAGGTCGTAACGCCAGGCGTGATAGACGCAGTGGAAATCCTTGACGTGGCCGCCGTCGTCCAGACAGATCAGGGAGCCGCGATGGGCGCACCTGTTTTCAAATGCAACGACTTCGCCGTCTTCCGCCCGAGCGACGACGACGGGCATCGCGCCCATCATGGTGGTGCGGTAGTCGCCGGTGTCGGGAACGTCGATCTCCAGGCACAGAAAGTGCCAAGCCGGACCTTCGAATATTCGCGCCTGCTCATCACGTGCGATTTCGGGATCCCGATAGACCCAGTAAGGGACTCGCGTCAGGCCCGCGGGCCAGGCGCCGGCCGGCGGCTCATGCACAGGCTTATCCATGTCGCCCTCCCGTTCGCGGCGTTCATTGACGCCGGGCTATTGGCGGCAGTTTAGCCGGTTGGCGGGTTTCCCGCAAAATCTTGCCGCGGTGATTGTCGCATGACAGCGAGGCGTCGTCCGGACAGCGTGATTTCCGAAGATCAACCGAGAATTGGGCGGCAACCGTTGGAGGAGAGCCTGATCGGTGTTTGGAAGCTGACCGCGGCGCACGCATTGGACGAGGCCGTGCCAACAAGTACCGGACATGGCCGCGGCGAGGAGCACGAAAATATAGTGGGACATATGCATTTCCGTGGCGGATGATCCACGCACACTATTTTTCATTGGAGATAAGGTATGTTCCGATTCGTTGTCGCCCTGTTGCTGCTCGCGACTGTGCAGCAAGCAAATGCCGCCGAGTGTGGATCGACGGCTAACCGGGCCGGCTGTGTCGGCCCCAACGGAGCGGCATCCTACAACAAGAATACCGGGGTGGCTCATTCCACTCAGCGCTACCATTCGAACGAAGTCGCACCAGGCAGGAGTGTCCAGGGTCGATACGGCAACAGTGCGACCAAGGCCGTGGAACCGGGATGCGCCTTCGTCAATGGCAAGCGGGTCTGCAACTGATCAAGGCGATGCACCGGTGCGGCGCCGGGCCCTAGGACGAACCCGCGATACAAACGGCTTCGCCGTCAGCGAAATCCTGGCTGTGACAGTGAGGGGTGGCGGGCGGTTTCGGCGGATGTCATCCGGAGGCGAATACCGCACCGGAGAGGAAGTCTTCCAGTGCGCGTATGTAGGCGCGGTCATCGAAAGCCCGATGTTTGCCGCGCTTGACGGCCTGTCGCACCTCGGCGCGCCAGACTGGATCTCGCGCCAGGCGGATGGCGATGGATATGTAGTCATCCACCGACGCGGCGATGGTTGCCTCGCAGCCGATCCGGCGAAGGATCGCGGCGGTGTGGCGTCCCCGCATGAAACGCCCTGGCAATGTCACGATGGCCGGGTCCCAGAGCAGACAATCCATGGTGGACTTGCCGCCGGACCATCCCGGCGTATCGAGGATCACATCCGCCATTCCGACGGCCGCGAGGTAGTCCGCCTGCGTCATCGGCGGCAGGATCACCACATAAGCCTCGGCGTCGAGGCCGGCGGCCGCGAATGCGGTCCACAGGCGCTGGCGAAAGATTTCGGTCACCGCCCGGCTGTTGGCGAAGGCGATG
Source organism: uncultured Alphaproteobacteria bacterium (assembly GCA_963792345.1). Classification (GTDB taxonomy): domain Bacteria; phylum Pseudomonadota; class Alphaproteobacteria; order Acetobacterales; family Acetobacteraceae; genus Rhodopila. The sequence continues at coordinate 273,560 of CAWBVV010000003.1, read as the reverse complement.
AAGACGAAGCGGCAGCGGCCCAGCGCGGCGGCTATGCGAGGAAAGATCACGTCATAGCGGGGCAAATACTTGTAGAGCGCCTGTCCGGACCAGAATACCGGCACGTCCTGCGCCAGTCCGAGGGCGGCCCGATCGTGGTACGGCGGGGATAGCGCGTCCGGCAGATAGCACAGTCCCAGATTGGGCAGGCGCACCAGTCTCTCGGTGTAATAATTGTCGCTGTCCGGCGGCTCCATCAGATCACTCGACAGGAAGGCGTCAATGGTCGGCATGCCGGTGGTTTCGGGCTGACCCCAGGTCGCGCACTGCACCGGAGCGAGACGCTGGGCGGCCAGGCGGCCGGCGATCGGGTCGATGCCGACTTCAGGATACAACAGCACATGGGGTGCGGCGGAGACGATCGCGTCCCGCCAGGCGGCATCCGAGGAGGTGCCGTGCACGAACCCATCGCAGAGCGCGGCGCAGCGCGCGGTGAAGGCATCGCTGACGTGACCGGTATGGAAGAGAAGAATTTCGAATCGGGTCCGGTCGAGCCGGGTCAGCCAGCCCTCCAGGAACAACTTGAACAGGGTGTGGTCACAGAAGAACCCGCTGACGATCCCCAGACGGATGCGTTGCCCGCGCGCGGGTGGCGGAGCCAGGGGTGCAGCCGGTTCGGCCAGGGCCTTGCAGACAAGATGGCCGTAGGCAGCCTGCAGCGAGCGGTCGTCCTCGCCTTGATAGGGCAAGAAGAATGGCTGCGAACTGCCGACGGCTTCGGCCAGATCGGTGGTTCCGAGGTCGCATAGAGAAGCGGTGTAGCGTTGCCGGCAAACCACGATCTCCTGCTCTGAACGGTACAGGATCGGCAACTGGGCCATGCAGGCGGCGAGACGGGCGATGCCTGACTGGTTGTTCGCCGCGAGGGAGGCCTGATGGCAGGCCAGCGCTTCTTCCGTCCGGCCGTCGCCGAACAGCAAGCAGCCGAGGTTGTAATGCGCATCGGCGAAGTTCGGGTCGATCGCCAGCGCGCGGCGGAAACACATCTCGGCCTCGGGACTGCCGGACTCGCGGCGGACGATGCCCAGGTTGTTCCAATTGGCTGCCTGTGTGGGCGCCAGCAGGATGGCGTCGACCAAGCGCGCACCGGCCTCGGCCCAACGCCCATTGGTCATGAGCCAGCGTCCGTAGTTACCGTGGGCGGCCACGAAATCCGGGCGTAGCCGGATGGCGTTTTGGTAGCAGAACTCCACCTCGACTGATGGGGTGACTTCGTCGTGGGGTGAGGTTTCCGGCCGGGGCCGGTCCTCGGTCCGGGACGCGCCATCGGGTTGGTGGGACGGCTTGGTCTGGGACCCGGCACCGTTCTGGTACAGCGGCATCGTGGGAAAGGGCGCGGCGAGTTGGGTCAGCGTCCCGACCTCGGACAGGGCGTTCGCCAGGTTGTACCAGATATCCGCCAGGCCCGGTGCGGCCGCGAGCGCCCGCCGGTAGTGAACGATGGCTTCCCCTTGCTCGCCCAATTCGTAGAGCACGGTCGCCAGATTATTGTGGATTTCGGGCGATCCGGGGCGCAGCGCCGCGGCCTGGCGATAGGCGGCCACCGCCTCCTGAGCCTGACCCAGCAGGCGATAGGCGTGGCCCAGGCTGTTGTAGTAAGGCGCGCGGTCGGATTGGAGCGCCATCGCGCGGCGGATGAGTGCCATCCCGGCAATCGGGTCGCCGGCGTCGGTGGTGATAAGTCCAAGCAGATGCAGGCTGTCCGCGTGATCCGGGTCGCGAGCGAGAATGGCGCGGTACAACGAAGCTGCCGCGGCGACATGACCCTGCTCGTGCTGGGACAGTGCATCGGCAAAATCGACGTGGTTCACCGCCGGCGCGTCCACGGCGAACCGGCGTTCCTGCTCCGGCTGCCGAACCCGCCGGGCGAGCATCCGCCGCGCCGCGCCGAGGGCGGCCGCGGCGGCGGGGCGGCGGTAATCCCAGATCGGATCGGGATCCGGCGGGTTGATCACCATTGTCGCGTTGGCTTCGAACAGGAGCAGTGACCCGTCGGCGGCGAGGGCGAAGTCGATGCCGGCGTAATCGAGACCCAACGCGGCCTGGACCTGACACAGAGCCGCCGTCGCCCGCTGCCCCAACGTTGCGGGCATGTCATCGAGGAAGCGGCGCTCCTCCGCCCGGAACGCGGGCTCGGTTGCCATCGCGGCGGTGTAGTAGTGCACCTTCCAGTCAGCGGAGATGGCGAGATGCAGCGGGTAGGCGACGCCATCGATAAACATCACGCGGTATTTCCGCGCCATTCCGTCCGGGCCGCGCGCGTCGAGATACTCGATGGCCAACAAGCCGGCGCCGGGTAGGGATGCAGCCGCGGCAGCGAGAGCGTCTTCGGTCTGCACCTGAACGAAATGCTGGCCGGTGTGATAGCCTGGCGCTCGCAGCAGCACGGGAAAGTTCAAGCTTGCCCCGGACAATGGCGCGATGCGTGGGGCGATGATTCCAGGCAGGGCGGCTAGACGGCGGGCGATGTTTTCGCGCCCGGTGGCGCGGACCAGGGCGGGCGGATTGATGACCGGCACCGTGCAGCGCGCGGTCATTCGTTCGGCATTCACCAAGGCGGTCCGGCAAAGGTCGGCATCGCCGATGGCATTGACGATAAGGGCGTTCGGAGGGACCGGATCGTCGGGATTGAAGAAGTCGGCGTATACCGCGGTGACGGCGTATATCCGGTCGTCGATCCACTGCCGGGTAGCCACGTTGCCGCCGGTCGCGGAGACCAGCAGCAGAAGTTTGACCCCGGCCCCCTGCCCCCGGAAGCGACGGGTGACGACGGCATGCCCCTCGAAGCCCCTGGTCCAGTGCGCGCCGGCGTCCCGCCCCAGCGAGGACAGTGCCCGTGCAAGACCCTGGTGAGCCCTCGGCAGGGCGGCATCGATGGCGAGCGCCGCGTGGTAGTGCTCGCAGGCAGTGAGTGGATCGCTCGCCTCGCACAGCAGGTCGGCATATCCGACACGGGCCGTGGTGTCTTGCGGATGGCACTGGACGGCGTGGCGGTAAGCCTGGCGCGCGGCGGCCATATAACCCCCCGAGCGCGCCAGTTCGCCAAGTTCGGTAAGGGCGGCTGGGTGCGCCGGGTCGAGAATCACCAGGTCGAGATAGGCCTGCCTGGCGGCTTCATCGTCTCCCGCGGCGGCCAGGCAGCGGGCTCGCTCAAGCGCGCCGCCGATCATGCCAGGCGCTTATGGAAGAACATCCGCTGGTGCCCGGGCGGGCAACCATCCAACACGCCGAACAGCGAGAATCCCAACTTCCGGTAGAACGCCGCGGCCCGCACGCTGAATGTATCGACCCGGATGCCCAGGCATCCTCTTTCCCGCGCTTCGGCCTCCGCGGTGGTCATCAGTGCGGAGCCTATTCCTTGGCCGCGCATGTCTTCCGGAACGAACAGCATTTCAATCTCAAGCCACTGAAACAGCGTGACTCCCCAGAAGCCTCCGGCGACCTCACCCGCGGCGTTGCGGATCGGGATTACCAGCAGGCGCGGGCTCACCGGTCCGATCACATCGCGGGACGATCGGTCGAGGGCGCTGAAGATCGCGTTGAAAACGCTGCGTTCGGCGGTATCGGAGGCGATCAGTGACATTCCGACGCCGCCGCTACGGGAAAGTTTGGGTTGGTAGATGTCGCGGTCACTGTCATCGGTGGGCCTTCCGCTCGCCTGCAAGCGGACCCAGCGTAGAGGCAGAACGTTAACCAATCCTTAACAGGTGGTAACGAATCGTATTGCCGTCGATCTGAGAAGCAGAATTCGCGGCGCTACAATGCGACGTTCAGGGCGTCGTATTCGTAGAGCCAATCGTATCGCTGCCTGACCTTCTCCGGCTGGAATTCACGCTCGACATAGGCGGCCGCGCCCTCGGGGCTGCCAAGGGCGGGATTATGGAAGCGCCTGGTGTTGTCGGAAGACCCGCGCACGATCGCCGCGGTGCGCTGCAGCCGCGCGTTCTCGTAGCGCTGCAGTGCCTGAGGCACTTCGGACTGATCGAGGCAGCGGGCGATGATCACCGCGTCCTCCAGCGCCATGTTCGCGCCTTGCGCCAGGAAGGGCAGCGTCGGGTGGGCGGCGTCGCCCATGACGCAGACGCGCCCCTGGGCGTAATGATCCAGTGGTTCCCGGCCGAGCAGCGCCCATTTGTAGGGTGTATCGATATTGCGAATGATGGTCTTCACGTCCTCATGCCAGTTGGCGAGGTCACGCAGGCACTCCTCACGGCTTCCCGGTTCGTTCCAGGATTCGACGCGCCAGTCGTCACGCTCCACCACGCCGACGAAATTCAGCAGTTCGCCGCGACGCAGCGGATAGGTAACGACGTGGCCGCCGACGCCCATCCAGTTGGCGCCGACGAGGCGGCGCTGATGGGGCGGCAGGCGGTCCATCGGCACCAGGCCGCGCCAGGCCATGATGCCGGTGAACTGGCCGACCCCTGGCCGAACATCTGCTGGCGGATCCGCGAGTGCACGCCATCGGCGCCGATCAAGCACCTCGCCGGTTACCTGCTCCCCGTTCGGCGAGGCGCAGCGTGACGCGGCCGGCGTGCTGCTCGAATCCCGACGCACGCATTGCCGGCGCGGATGGTGCCGGGGCTGGCCGCGCGTACCGCATCCAGCAGGACCTTATGGAAATCGCCGCGATGCACCATCCAGTACGGTGCCCCGAAGCGCTCGACCGAGGTTTCACCGAGATCGAACGCGGGCCAGGCCTGACCTGTCGAGCCCAGGCGGATCTCCTTGCCGGTGGCGGCGCAGACGACCTGTCGCATCGCTGCCTCCAGCCCAAGGGCATTCAGGATACGGGTGCCGTTTGCCCCCAGTTGCACGCCGGCCCCGACCTCTCGGAGTTCAGTCGCCTGTTCGAAGACGCGCACTTGATGGCCGCGCTGGATCAGCGCCAGGGCCGCGGTCAGTCCGCCGAGGCCGGCGCCCGCGATCAGAATATCCGCCATCCGGTCCCCTTCCCTGTTGTGTGGCCGTCCCTGTTTCGTGGTCGTCAGCGTTCCGGCGAAGCGGCCTGATCCTGGTGCACGAGCATTCGGTGCGGCAAGACTTTGGATCAGATCAACCGGGATGGTCCAAGCGGCTTGAGGCAGCACCTGCCTGATCTATCATTGGAGAGGTCCGAGCCGATCCACGACGGCGGCGACCATGTCGCTTACGGGGGCGATGGAATCGAGGCGCAACACCGGGGCGGGCTGGTCGGCGAGCCAGGCTTCGTGGGTCACCAGGCCGCGGCGCAATGATCCGGCGGTGTCATACGCCTCCGCCCAGGCGATGAACGCGGCGTTGATGTTGGCCATGTCGCCGCCGGGCTGGATGCGGGCGCCCCAGCGCATGGCCTCACGCCGGCGCAGGCGTCCCATGCGGGTCGCTGGGTCGAGTTGGAGGAACACCACGAGGTCGTAGTACGGCTCCAGCGGCGCCGCCCATTTGGTCGCCGCGCCGGAGAAGACCCAATGGGCGGTGACGGGAAGCTTGCGAGCCAGCAGCGCCTGCCGCTCCTCGGCGGGCCTCGGGGTGGTGTAGGGCGGGTCGGTCGGCCGCCAGAAAAACGTGTCGGAGTCGGCATGCGGCACGCCGAGGCGCCGCGCGAGGGCGGAGCCAAGGGTCGAGGTGCCGGAGCCGGATGCTCCAAGGATGTGGACGCGGGCCATACAGGTCTGAGTATACAGATCCGCGCCGCCTGTGACATGGCCGTATCATCAAGTTTTCAGAGTGCGAATGCGGAAGTCCTGAGCGTTGCCGTATTCGGGCGGCGGGTCGGCTTGTGCGTGCGGGTGGGCCCGGTTCATCAGTTTTGCGCATAAAATTAATGCTCAGACGCCGCATTATCAATTTCAGCGCATCAGTCCATCTATGCGCCGTAGCCGGACAGTTCGCCCGACGATAGATGGAGAATTCCGATGAAATATCTTATTCGCATAGCGTTTGCCGCAATCAGCCTGGCGACGATCGCGCCGGTGGCGAACGCCGCCACCAGCGGTTTTCCGCAAACGACCCAGCATTCAGGCCCGTACGACAACACCCAGAACAGCCTGAACCGCAACAACTTCGGTGGCGGCGGCAACTCCTGATCGGGGCAGCCTGCGGCAAGCGGTTGCTTCAAGGATTGAAGCGCGACGAAATGAGGGCCGGAGACAGTTCCGGCCCTATTTTTCTGTACACTCACAAGATCATGGGGCGACAAGGATTGTCGGACGATAGGCCAGGCACCCCATCGGCCCCAGCCGTTCAGCGTCGTCCGGCCCCGGCGTCGGTCGCGGCGTCGGCCCAGTCCGGGTGAAGGCGGTTCGATCCGGTCATGCTGCTGTGGGAGCCGGGGACGACTGTCTGGCCGGTGGCGCCTGGGGTGTTGGGGTTCGCCGCGGACGACAGGCTGCCTGAGCCCGGGTTGGACGCAGTGCAGGAAGCCATCATCAGCGCGGACACCAACACGAGGTAGCTTGATCTTAATAGCATCGTCGATCCTCAGAACGAAGCGCCCGGACAATCCGCGCGCCTGGCGGTAACGCGTGTCGCGCCTGGCGGTAACGCGTGTCGCGCCTGCCGGTAACATGTGTCGCGCCTGCTCAGCGGCGGTCAGAAGCAAGTGAATGCGGATGAGGGCGCGAACGGCTTCAACCTACCGGGACCGTTGGTGGGCGCACAAGGATCCGAACTGGTCGCGCCGCGAGGAGACGAGGTGCGTCGGCGCGCCTATGGCGGAGCCTGAAGGCGCGCGTTTAGTATGCGTCCACACAACATGGGGTGGTCGCCGTGAAGGTCGGGCTTTTCATCAACACACAGTATCCTGAAGACGTCGATGTGCCGGCACAGATCCCCGCGCTGGTGGAACAGGTGCGGGTAGCGCGTGACGCCGGCTTCAAGTCCCTGTGGTTCCCGCATCACTGGCTGACGGAACCGATGCAGATGCTGCAGATCATGCCAGCGATGGCATTCCTGGCCGCCGAGGCGAAGGGCATGGTCATTGGCCCGAACATCCTGATCCTGCCGCTGCTCAATCCGATGCATGTGGCCGAGGAGGCGGCAACGCTGGACGTGCTTACCGGCGGCAACTATGTGCTGGGTGCCGGGCTGGGCTACCGGGAGCCCGAGTTCACCGCCTTCGGTATTTCGCTGACGGAGCGCGCGGCCCGCTTCTCCGAGAGTGTCACCCTGATGCGCAAGCTGTGGGCGGGCGGGCGCATTACCCATGAGGGCAAATTCTTCACGGTCCGTGACGCCGGGATCAGCGTAAAGCCGGTGCGGCCGGGCGGACCGCCGATCTATATCGCCGGACTGGTTGATTCCGCGGTTCGCCGAGCGGCGAGAATTGGCGACGCGTGGTTGATCGCCAATGCGTCCTCGATCCAGGAGATCACTCCGCAGATGCACACGTATCGTGCGGCGCTGAAGGAATATGGCCGTCCGCCGATGGAATTTCCGATTGCCCGGGAGTGCTATGTGGGAAGCAGCCAGGCATCCGCCTATGCGGAATGCAAAGCGGCGCTAGAGTATAAATACGCGGCCTACGCGGCGTGGGGAATGACCAGCCCGCTGGAGGGTACCAGCTTCGAAGCGTTCGCCAAGGACCGCTTCATTATCGGCGACAAGGAGGCGGTGAAGGACGAGATCCTCCGCTACACGGAACTTCTTGGCGTGGACCACTTTATCATGCGCAGCCAGTGGCCGGGGCTGGATCAGGACAAGGTCCTCGGCTCCATCCGCCGGCTGGGGGAGATTTTTGCCACAATGTAGCAGGCCGAGCGGCTGCATATCGTTGGCGGATTGAAAGCTGCGGCGACTCGCCGCGCCCCCGCTAGTCTGCGATTGTGCAAACGTCCCGTCCCGTAGAGACCGATATCGTGCTGCTTGGCGCCGGGCAGGCGCATATCGAGGTTCTGCGCCGCTTTGCCATGCGGCCGGAACCGGGGGTGCGCCTGACCCTGATCGCGGAGGCGCCGGAGACGCCCAATCCTGGGATGCTTCCCGGCCTGATCCGCGGTCGAGTACACTCACCAGGAGGCGCATATCGACCTGGCGCCGCTGAGCGCGCTGGCCAACGCCCGACTGATCGTCGGGGAAGTGACGGCGTTCGATCCGCAGGGGCGCACCGTCACCGTCACCGGAAGGCCAGAAATCGACTTCGATGTCCTGTCGGTTGATGTCGGCGGCACTTCCATCATCCCCGGCGACGGTATTGCCTTGCAGCCGACCGACGCCTTCCTCGACAGATTGTATGGATCGGAGGCGGAGCCGGCGGTCGAGGCGCGCATAGCCGTCATCGGCGGCGGGCCTGCCGGCGCCGAACTGGCCCTGGCGCTGGCGGCGCGGCTGGCGGGGCGGATGCGCGTGATCCTGGTGTGCGAAACCCGCGAGCCGCTGGCTACCGCCCCTGCCGTGGCGCGGCGGGCGGTGCGGCAGGCATTGGTCGATGGCGGCGTTGAGCTGGTGTGCGGCGTGACAGCAACGACCTTGGCGCGGGGCCGGCTGGCGCTGTCGGACGGCAGTTCAATCGAGGTGGCGACGGCCCTGTGGGCGACTCGCTGTCGAGGGGCCGGCGTTCCTGGCAGCATCGGGAATTGCCTGCGATCGGGCCGGTTGCATCCGCGTCACCAGCGGGCTTCGCAGTGTGAGCCACGCACATGTCTTCGCCGCCGGCGACTGCGCCTCACGGGATGATGATGCGCACCCGAACCGCGCGGTCTGGGCTGGTCCGCGCCGGCGGCCCTTTGGCGGAGAATTTGCGCCGTGCCGCGACCGGCAAAGCGCCTCAGCCATGGACGCCGCGGCGTGAGGCGTTGGCGATCATAGGATTGGGACAGGGGCGCGCGGTGGCCTGGCGAAACGGGCTTGCCGTGCAGGGACGCAAGGTTTGGTGGCTGAAGGACCGCATCGACCGAAGCTGGATGCGGATGTACACACGAGATGCGAATGGTCCCCGGCACGGGCGAACCGGCACGCTGCGGTGGCGGCGGCGGCAAGGTGGGCGCTGAAGCGATGGAAGGTGCCCTGGCCAGCCTGCGATCCACGGAAGACACCTGACCTGCTGGCATCGCTGGACGATGCCGCGGTGCTGCGGCCTCCGCTCGGGAAGCTATTGGTGCAATCGGTGGACCATATTCCGGGCGTTCCTCGATGATCCATTCCTGTTCGGCCAGATCGCCGCCGCGCATGCACTGTCGGATATGTATGCGATGGGTGCGGAACCGTGGACCGCAATGGCGATAGCCTCGGTGCCGTATGCCTCGGGGCGGAAGATGCAGGCGGACCTTTCAGCGATGCTGCAAGGAGCCAACGAGGTCCTGCGGGAGTCCGGTTGCACCCTGGTGGGCGGCCATAGCGCGGAGGCGGCCGAACCGGGCCTGGGTTTTTCGGTCACCGGGCTGGTGGATTCCGGAAAGATCCTGCGCAAGGCGGGGCTGCAACCCGGCGATCAGTTGATCCTGACCAAACCGCTGGGTACCGGCATCGTGCTCGCCGGGCACATGCGCGGCAACGCGAGGGCTGCGTGGTTGATGGCGGCGGTGGCATCCATGCGGGCCACCAACGCGGACGCCGCGCGCATCGCGATGAGATACCGGCCAAGTGCTGGAACCGACGTCAGCGGCTTTGGTCTCGCGGGACATTTGATGGAGATGCTTCAGGCGTCGGGTGTTGGAGCAGTATTGCGGCCGGATGCGATCCCGTCGCTGGCGGGTGCGAAGGCGCTGGCAGCGCATGGGATCGAAAGCAGCCTGGCCGCCGATAACCGCCGCATGTTCGAAGATGCGTCGGGAACCGCGTTGCTGGTTGATCCGCAGACGTCCGGCGGGTTGCTGCTGGGGCTGCCGAAAAACCGCGCGGGCGAGTGTCTGGAGGCGCTGCTGGATGGCGGTTTGAACGCGGCGATCATCGGCGAGGCGGAGCCCCTGCCCGACGATGCTGCGCTGATCCGGCTAGACTGACCTTGCATGTCGTTCCTTTATAGGAACGATATAGCTTGGCTTATTTGCGGCCGATGCCGAATTGCGCCTCGTGCACGAGATCGGGGCAGAGCACCGCCACATCCTGCTGAAACCGAGCCAGGATCGGCTGGCTGACGCCGAGGGCCTGAAGTTGGGTCTCGTCGGCACCGGCAAGGAGATGCTCATCATTCGGGACGGATACGCCGAAAATGTCGCGAAAGAGATTGGAGAACGCGAAATGCATGAGTTTGAACCCTCTCGATAGCAGCTCGACATCACGCTTCTTGTCATCGCGTGATTCACCGTCCCGGTGCTCGTCGCAACCAACCGTCCCGGTGCTGGTCGCAATTCACCGTCCCGGTGCTGGCCGCAACTAACCGTCCGGTGCTGGTCGCACGATGTGGGATAGCAACGTTGCAATGCAACAAGAACGGCGGCATCGCTGACCTGCTGAACCAACATGACCAGCGCCGTGTGCCGTCCCCATCTTGGCTGGAACGGGCGACACGCGCTAGGCAGCTGGCGGCTTTCGCCGGAAGGAGCCGCTCTATGTCTCGTAGCTTATCGCATTGCCTCGGTTCCCGCCGATGGCATCGGTCCGGAAGTGATCGAGGCGGGTCTTGAGGTGCTGGAGGCGGTTGCCGCTCGGGATGGCGAATTCAAGCTGATCGTGGACCACTATGACTGGGGGTCCAACTGGTACCGCAAGCATGGCGAATTCATGCCCGCGGATGGGCTGGCCTGGCTGCGGACCGCGGATGCGATCTACTTCGGCGCGGTCGGCGATCCCAACATTCCCGACCACATCTCGCTATGGGGGCTGCGGCTGCAGATCTGCCAAGGCTTTGACCAGTACGCCAACGTGCGTCCGACGCGCATCCTGCCGGGTGTGACCTCGCCACTGCGCGATGTGGGCCCCGGCGATCTGGACTGGGTCATCGTCCGCGAGAATTCCGAGGGCGAATATGCCGGCCAGGGCGGGCGTACCCATCGTGGCCTGCCGGAGGAAGTGGCCACCGAGACGGCGATCTTCACCCGTCGCGGTGTCGAGCGGATCATGCGCTTCGCCTTCGACATCGCACGCTCCCGTCCGCAGGAAGCATCTGACCGTGGTGACGAAGTCGAACGCCCAGCGCCACGGCATGGTGTTCTGGGATGAGATCGCGGCGCTGGTCAGCCACGACTACAAGGATGTGACCTGGGACAAGGAACTGGTGGATGCGATGACCATGCGGATGGTCCGCAAGCCTCGGTCGATCGACACGGTTGTCGCTACGAACCTGCACGCCGACATCCTGTCGGACCTGGCGGCGGCGCTCGCTGGGTCTTTGGGGATCGCGCCGACCGGCAACATCGACCCGGAACGGCGGAGCCCGTCGATGTTCGAGCCAATCCATGGCAGTGCCTTTGATATTACCGGCAAAGGCATCGCCAACCCGGTGGCGACGTTCTGGACGGGTGCGATGATGCTGGAGCATCTGGGCGAGAAGCCGGCCGCGGACCTGCTGATGCGGGCCGTGGAGCAGGTTTGCGCCTCGGGGATCGTTTCGCCCGACCTGGGCGGCACGGCGACCACGAAAGAGGTGACGAGGGCGGTTGTCGAAGCGGTGCGCGGGATGAACCGCTAGGCGGCGGGGGGATCGCACCGCTGGACGGCACCGGCGTTCGCACCGCGCATGCGGCGGGGGGATCTAACCGGAAACTAGGCGGGGGGCGCACGAAGCCGGCTATGACCGCGGGGGCAATGTATCCAAGGCCAGGCGGTCGGGCTGATCGATTGCTCACGAAATCGTTTGCTGCGCTCGCCATATTTCGGCGCGCACCTGCGATGCCATCTGCACCGAGATTGTCTGTCCGGAGGTGACCTTTGCTTCGTCGCGTTTTCCTTGCTGCCAGTGCATCCGTGCCGCTGCTGCGGCCGCTTGACGGTGCGTCAGCGGCGGATGCCGTTACCCCGGCCATCGCCGTTCGACGGTTCCACCGTGCGCACCATGGCCCGCCAGCTGTCCCTGCAGCCCTACAAGGCGCCGGACAGCACCCTGCCCGCGCCGTTCAAGGACCTGGATTTCGACGCCTACCGGAGCATCCGCTTCGATCCGGCGAAATCGCTGTGGCGCGGGCAGGGCCGCAAGTTCACCGCCCAGTTCTTCCATCGCGGCTACATCTATCAGGACCGCGTCGACGATCTTCGAGGTCGCCGACGGCAAGGCCGAGCCGGTCAAGTACAGCCCCGACCTGTTCAGCTTCGACAAAGTGCCCGCCAGCACCGGCGACCTGGGTTTCGCCGGTTTCCGCATCCAGTACCCGCTGAACCACGCCGAGCCGTCCGACGAGGTTTGCGCCTTCCTCGGCGCCAGCTATTTCCGCGCCGTCGCCAAAGGCCAGGGCTACGGGCTCTCCGCCCGCGGGCTGGCGATCAAGACCGCGGATTCCAGCGGCGAGGAATTTCCGGTGTTCCGCTCGTTCTGGCTGGAGCGCCCTGCCCCGGGCGCCGACATCATCGTCATCCACGCCCTGTTGGACAGCCCGAGCGCCACGGCGGCGTTCCGCTTCACCATCCGTCCCGGCGAGGACACGATCTTCGACACCGAGACCGCCATCTATCCTCGCGTCGACATCGCCCAGGCCGGGCTGGCGCCGCTGACCAGCATGTTCCTGTTCGATGCCAACGACCACATGCGCTTCGACGACTGGCGCGCCGCGGTGCATGACTCCGAACGGGCTGCAGATTCACACCGGCCACGACGAACTGATCTGGCGCCCGCTGACCAATCCCGCGCGACCTGCAGATCAGCGCCTTCGAGGACACCAGCCCACGCGGCTTCGGCCTGATCCAGCGCGCGCGGGCGTTCGTCGACTACCAGGACCTGGAGAGCCGTTACGAGAAGCGCCCCGCGCTGTGGGTCGAGCCGATCGGCGACTGGGGCCACGGCGTGGTTGAACTGGTGGAAATCCCCAGCGACCGGGAGGTCAACGACAACATGGTCGCGTTCTGGCGGCCGCACGACCCGCTGCGCGCCAAGGGCGAATATCTGCTGAACTACCGGCTGCACTGGTGCTGGGCGCCGCCCGGCGAGGTCAAGCTGGCGCAGGCGATGCAAACGCGATGCGGCCTGTCGTTCGACCAGAAGCACCGGCAGTTCGTCATCGATTTCGTCGGCGAGTCGCTGAAAGGGCTTGAAGCCGGACGCGCCCGCCGACGCTCGATGTCGGCGTCCGACAAAGGCAAGATCATCAGTGCGGTGACGGAACCGAACCCCGACGTCAGACGGTTGGCGTGTCAGCATCGAACTCGATACGCAGGACAACAAGCTGGTGGAGTTGCACGCACGCATGATGCAGGGCGATCAGCCGCTGTCGGAGACCTGGATCTACCGATGGACGCAGGGTAGATGGATGCCGGCGGTGACCTTCCGTCGCCGCTGCCGGACGAAGCCCCGCTGGCGATGCCGACGCAGTCGCTGCGCCAGGCGCCGAAACGCGTACGGCCGATTTCCGTCCTCGCCCCGCGCGGTCATGGCTGCGCCGCCTGCTGGTCATCGGCGGCGCAATCGTGCTGACCGGGTTCGGCGCTCGGGAAATGTACCGCGTGCTGGCGGTCAACGGCGCCACGCCGCTGGCGATCTTCATGCTGGCGCTGTTCGTTGCGCTGTTCGCCTGGATCGCGTTGTCGTTCACCAGCGCGATCGCGGGATTTGTGTCGGTCATGGCGGGCGGCGGCCGCCGGTTGCTGGTGCCGGGCACCCTGCCCTCCACGCCGCACCGCGCTGCTGATGCCGACCTACAACGAATCGCCGATCCGCATCATGGCCGGGCTGGAGGCAATCGATGAAGAACTGCGCAGCGCTGCAACGCGAGCGATGCCTTCGACATCTTCATCCTGAGCGACACCACCGTCCCGGAGGTCTGGATCGAGGAGGAAAAGGCGTTCCTCGACCTGCGCGAACGGACCGGGGGCGCGAACCGGATCTTCTATCGCCATCGCGCCAAGAACTTCGCGCGCAAAGCGGGCAACATCGCCGAATGGGTTGGCCGGTTCGGCGGGGCCTACCCGCAGTTCCTGATCCTGGACGCCGACAGCGTCATGCGCGGCGACACGCTGGTCTCGCTGGTTCTCGCGATGGAGGCGCATCCCGGATGTCGGGCTGATCCAGACCCTGCCGATCATCACCGGCGGCACCACGCTGTTCGCCCGCATGCAGCAATTCGCCGGGCGGGTCTATGGGCCGGTCATCGCCCACGGCATCGCCTGGTGGCATGGCGCCGAGGGCAACTACTGGGGCCACAACGCGCTGATCCGCACCGTCGCGTTCGCCGAACAGGCCGGGCTGCCGGAACTGCGCGGCCGGAAACCGTTCGGCGGCCATATCCTGAGCCACGACTTCATCGAGGCGGCCCTGATGCGCCGCGGCGGCTGGGCGATCCACATGATGCCGGGCCTGGAGGGCAGCTATGAGGAAAGCCCGCCGTCGCTGATGGACCTCGCGGTGCGCGACCGGCGCTGGTGCCAGGGCAATCTGCAACATCTGGCGATACTGCCGGCGCGGGGCCTGAACTGGGTCAGCCGGATGCACCTGCTGACCGGCATCGGATCCTACATCACCGCGCCGCTGTGGCTGATGTTCCTGCTCAGCGGCATCCTGATCGCACTGCAGGCGCGCTTCATTCCGCCGGATTACTTCCCCGGCGCCGGCAAGGCGCTGTTCCCGCAATGGCCGGTGATCGACCCGGTCCGCGCGATGTGGGTGTTCATCGGCACGATGGCATTGCTGCTGGTGCCGAAACTGCTGGGCATGATCACGGTCATGGTCCGCCGCGAGCTTGCGGCGCGGCTGTGGCGGCGTCCTGGGGCTGATGGTGAGTCTGCTGCTGGAGACGCTGATCGCCGGGCTGATGGCGCCCGTGGTGATGCTGACGCAGTCGATCGACGTCGTCGCGATCCTGCTCGGGCGCGATTCCGGGCTGGAACGCCCAGCGGCGTGACGACGGCGGCATCCCGTTGCGCGACATCATCCGGCTGTACCGGCGCCACACCATCCTGGGGTTGCTGCTGGGCGCCGGCGCCTGGGCGGTGTCGTTCTACCTCGCGCTGTGGATGCTGCCGGTCGTGCTGGGCCTGGCGTTGGCCGTGCCGCTGGCGTCGCTGACCGGCCGCCGGTCACTGGGCGTGGGCCTGCGCCGGATTGGCCTGCTGCGGATACCGGAGGAAATCCACCCCCCTGAGGTGCTGCGCCGCGCCGCGTCGCTGTACAAGCAATCGATGGCGGATGCCATGCCGGACGGCATTTCGTCGCTGTTGCAAGATCCGGTTCTGCTGGCCGCGCACAGGCAAATGCTGCCGCCGCCACGACGGCCCGGGATTGACCCGCTGAATGTGGCGCTGCTTACCGGAACGGCGAAGCTGGCGGAGGCGGCATGCCTTGATCCGGTGTGGGCCGACCTGAGTGCCGCCGAGAAGGCCGCGGTATTGTCCGACGGACAGGCACTCGATCGTCTGGTGGCACTGTACCGCACCGACCCGATGTTCGGGCGGTAGCAGCGTTCCGTCAGGAAGGCTCGGTGCGAGGGTTAGCGGCTTCAGCACCATCCCCGGTCCATGTTCCGGTGCGCAAGGTCTGGGGAGACGATGCGCCAAACGACCAGCGCAGCCTCAGTGCGCCCGGCCGGCGCCAGGCGGCGGTGACGGCCAGACGCCATAAACGCTCCGCACCCATGAAGCCGCTGGTTTCGTTCCATAGTATCTGTACCCGGCCGGTCAGATGCAGCAGGGTGCCATCGGACCAGTCCACGAACAGCAGCGCCGCGCGGGGGTCGAGTAGCAGATTTCCGAACGTGTTGAAGTAATGATTGCCGTGGAAGTCCGGGATGGTCAGCGTGTCGCCGTTGACCGCGACGAAACCGGGCCGGCCGCCGCGATGGCTGATGTCGACGCCACCCAACGCCCCTGCCCGCTCATCGCTGTTGCTGGCGACGAAGAATGTGTCGGCCCCGGCGATCAGTGCGCGCGCGGCTGGGTCGAGCCCGGCCAGCACCTCCTGCCGCCCTGGTACTTCCTGCCGCCCCAGTACCTCCTGCCTCCCCAGTACCTCCTGCCGCCCCGGGGCGGCATCACCTTCTTGGTAAGCGCGGGTCTGAATATATTGCGGGCAGTTGCCGAAGCTTTGTTGCACCGCGAGGGTGAAGCCGCCGTCATCGACTGATTGCACCCGGCCGTTGGCGCGATTGCGGCGCCTCGTTGCCAGATCAATGCCGAGGATTCCGGCCGGTGCGCGGGGTGCGAGGAGCCGCGCGGCTGGATCGGCCCCATCGGGCCAGGCGGCGATGCGCAGCGTATTGGCATCCGGGCTGGTGATGAAGCCAGGGGCGCCGGTCAGGATGGTGGCCACCGGCGCACCTTGTCCGTCCACCGTGGCGATTGGCAGAAATGCCAGGAGGCCGAAGAAGGCGCGGTGCTGATCCGGCATCCAGTCACGGATTGCCGCATTTGGCGAGGCGACACCGGCTAATGCCTGGGCCGCGCGCTCACCGACATGGAATGGGTTCTGGTTCATGGGCGCCAATCTGGCTGTTGCTCATGATGGGTGGTAGGCAGCAATCTGGAAACTCAGTCTTCCGGAATGTGGAACAGTGGACCGTTTGGACGAATTGGCGGTGCTGGTTGCGGTGCTCGACACCGGCAGCCTGGCCGCGGCGGGCCGCCGCCTGCGCCGGTCGCCCCCGGCGATCACACGGACGATCGCCGCGTTGGAGCAGCGGGTGGGGGCAAGGCTGGTGGAGCGCACGACAAGGCGGCTGGCGGCCACGGAGGCTGGGCTGGCGTTGGCGGATCGCGCGAGGATCATGCTGGGCGACTACGCCGACGCCATGCGGCTGCCGGGTGAGGCCGCGCTGCGCGGCACGCTGCGGGTCACGGCGCCCGTGGTATTTGGCCGCCGCCACGTCACGCCGTGCGTGCTTGCGTTCCAGGCCGCCCATCCGGACCTGCGTGTCGAGTTGGAGTTGGCCGACCGCAACCTGGACCTGCTTGACGAGGGACTGGACGTGGCGCTGCGGATCGGAGCGCTGACCGATTCCGGGCTGACTGCTCGCCGGGTTGGCGCGGTGGGCCGCGTGCTGGTCGCGAGTCCGGCGTATCTTGCCGCGCACGGTGTACCGTCGTCGCCGGCCGATCTCGTTTTCCATGCCACGATCGTCGCCTTCTCACGCGGCGGCCTGCTGGAGTGGCGGTTCCGCGACGGTGGCCGTGACCGGGTGGTGCGGCTTACACCTCGGCTGCTGGTCAACGACATCGAGGCGATGTTGCTCGCCGCCAGATCCGGCCATGGCCTGGCTCGGGCGCTGTCCTATCAGGTGGTGGAGGAACTGCGGAGCGGGGCCCTGGTGCGTCTGCTGACGGAATTCGAGCCATCCCAGGAGCCGGTGCACCTGCTGTTTTCCGGCGGTGGCATGGCGCGGCCAACTGTTCGAGCGTTTGTGAGTTTCGCCGCGGAATTCCTGGGCCGGCTTCCTGTCGTCAGAGGTTAGGCCGGATCCCCGGTCGTGTATTGGCGGCCGGTTGCGCCGGCAGGGGCTTTCCGTGCCGAGAGCCACTCCTCGAAGCGTTGCATGATGACAAAGAAGCAGGGGACGAACAGTACCGCCAGGCAGGTGGACGCGAGCATGCCGGTGGAAACCGAGATGCCGATCGACTTGCGGGCGTTCGCCCCAGCGCCGGTAGCCAGTACCAGGGGCAGCACGCCGAGGATGAATGCGAACGAGGTCATCAGGATTGGCCGCAGCCGCGCTTGCGCCGCCTCCACCGCGGCCTGCAGGATGGAGGCGCCATGCAGAAGCCGTTTCTCCCTGGCGACCTCGACGATCAGGATGGCGTTCTTTGCTCCGAGCGCGATCAGGAGCATCAGTCCGATCTGGGTATAGAGGTTGTTCTCAACGCCCAAGCCGGTCAGTGCCAATACCGGTCCGAGCAGCGCGAGGGGCACCGCCAGGATGACGGACACGGGTGCCAGCCAGCTTTCGTATTGGCCGGCGAGGACCAGGTAGACGAGCAGGATCGCCAACCCGAATACCATGTACATCTGATTGCCGACGATCTTTTCCTGATAGGACATCGCGGTCCATTCGGAGTCTGCCCCGTGGGGAAGGTCCTTCGCCGCGATTTCGTCCATCAGTCCCAGCGCCTCCCCGGAACTGAAGCCGGGGGCCGGCTGGCCGATGATCGAGGCTGACGGGTACAGATTGTATAGTTGCACCAGTGCGGGACCGGTGGTGGGTGTTATCTCGACGATAGTACCAAGCGGAACCATCGTGCCGTCGCCGGTCCTGACCGGCAGCGCCTCGATATCCTCCGGCGTGACACGCGCGGCCGGGTCGGCCTGGGCATAGACCTGGAACGTCAGCCCGAACTTGTTGATCTGGCCTACGAAGCTGGAACCGACAAAGGTTGCCAGGGTCTGGAACACCTGCCCCGTGGTGACGCGCAGCGCTTCGGCCTTGGTCCTGTTCACCACCACCGCCATCTGCGGCACACCTGCCCGGATGGTCGTATTCAGCCTGCCGAGGCCCGATTGGGTGGACGCGTCATGGACGATGGTTCGAGCCAGTGACTGGAGTTTCGAAAAGTCACCGCTGCCGTCACGCAACTCCACCTGCATGGTAAAGCCGCCGGAATTGCCGATGCCCTGGATCGCCGGCGGCGGGACGACCAGGATGGTTGCATCCTCGACCGAGGCCACGGCCTTGTTCAACGCCTGGTACATGCCCAGCAGTCCCTGGTCGGAAGAGGTCCGTTCGCTCCAGTCTTTCAACACGACGTAGGCGACGCCGGCGTTGGACAGCGAGGCACTGTTGTCCAGCACCGAGATGCCGGAGATGCAGATCACATCCTGCACGCCCGTGACCGTGGCGACCGCGCGCCGCACTTTCTCCAGCACCTGGCTCGTACGGCTCAAGGAGGCGCTGTCCGGCAACTGCACCGACACCAGGAAGTATCCCTGGTCTTCCAGCGGAAGAAATCCAGTCGGCAACCGCGCCAGCCCGAACATGCCGCCGCCCATCACCAGCAAGGCCAGGACCACCATCGCCGCGCTATGGCGGGTCATTGATCCGATCAGGCCGACATACCAGTGTTCCAACCTTGCATATCCACGGTTGAACGTCCGGTAGAAGAGATTGCGCTTTTCGAGAGGCACGGTCGGCCGCAGCCACAGCGCGCACTGGGTCGGCTTCAGCGTGGCGGCGTTGATCGCGCTGATCAGAGCGGTCGCGGCGATGACCAGGGCAAACTGTGCGTACAGCTTGCCGGTGAGGCCGGGAAGGAACGCCGCCGGGATGAACACCGACATCAGCACCAGCGTGATTCCGATGATCGGGCCAAACAATTCGTTCATGGCCTTGATCGCGGCGTCATGCCCGCTAAGTCCCTGTTCGACGTAATGAGCCGCGCCTTCCACGACGACGATCGCATCATCCACCACGATGCCGATGGCGAGGACAATGGCGAACAGCGTCGACAGGTTGATGGTGAACCCCAATGCCGCCATGGCGGCGAAGGCGCCGATGATCGTCACCGGCACCGTTGTCGCGGGCACGAGTGTGGCTCGGACGTCCTGCAGGAAGACCAGGATCACGATCAGCACCAGCACACCGGCCTCGATCAGCGTCTTGTAGACCTCGTCTACCGACGCAGAAACGAACTTCGTGGTATCGAACGGGATGTCGTACCGCATGCCTTGCGGGAAAGCGCGGGACAGTTCCGTCATTTTGGCGCGGACTTCGTTCATGACCGTGAGTGCGTTGGCGCCGGGTGACTGGAACACCGCCATTCCGGCAGCCTGCTTGCCGTTGGCGGTAAAGGTCTGGCCGTAGGTTTGCGCGCCGAGTTCCACCCGGCCGATGTCGCGGATACGGGTGACCGCCCCGTCGGCGCCGGTCTTGACGATGACCTCATTGAACTGCGCCGGGTCGTTCAGGCGTCCGGCCACGTTCAGGGTGTATTGGAAGCTCTGTCCTGCCGCCGGCGGCGCGCCAATCTGACCGGCGGTGACCTGTGCGCTCTGCTGTTGCAGGGCCGAGGTGACATCGCTCACGGTCAGTCCGCGCGACTGCATCAGCGCCGGATCGAGCCAGATGCGCATGGCATATTGGCCGGCGCCGAACACCGTGACGTTGCCCACGCCGGGAAGCCGCGCCATCTCCTGCTGGAGATTTATCGCGGCGTAATTGCTGAGGTACAGGCTGTTGAATTGCTCGTCCGCGGCGGTCAGGGTGACGATGCCCAGGATCGCGGTGGATTTTTGCTGGACGTTGACGCCCTGTGCCTGCACCGCCTGGGGAAGTGCCGCCATGGCACTTGCGACCCGGTTCTGCACCAGGACCTGAGCGAAATTCAGATCCGTGCCGATGGCAAACGTAACGGTAAGCGCATAACCTCCATCGCTGGCGCTGGTGGACTGCATGTACAGCATGCCCTGGACGCCGTTGACCTGCTGCTCGATCGGCAGCGCGACGGTGTTCATGATGTCGGTTGCACTGGCGCCGGGATAGCGGGTGGTGACCTGGACTGTTGGCGGCACCACATTCGGAAGCTGTGCGATCGGCAGATTGAACAACGAGACGCCGCCGATCAGGACGAACAGGATGGCCAGGACGTTGGCCAGGACGGGCCGCTCGATGAAGAACCTGGCGATCATCGGGCTGTGTCCGCGAGGTTCACAGTGACCGGTTCGACGGTCTGGCCCGGCGCGGCACGCTGCAGACCATCGACCACCAGCAGGTCGTCCGGCGTCAAACCTGTCTCGACCACGCGCAGCATCCCCTGCGACGGGCCGGTCGTGACATGTTTTTCCGAGACGATGTGATCCGGCCCGACGACGAGCAGGTACCTGCCACCCTGATTGGTACCCAAGGCGGCATCCGGCACCAGCAGCGCATTGACATCGGTTTCCAGCGGGACACGTACCCGGGCGAAATAGCCTGGAAGCAGCACACCATCGGCATTATCGAGGACGCCACGTGCCGCCAGTGTCCCGGTCGAGGGATCCACCGTCGGCGCCACGTAGTCCATGTGGCCGCGGTGCGGGTAGCCGGTTTCGCCCTGTAGCCCGATCTCCACGGGGATTGCCTGGATGTCCTCCTTTCGCCGGCCGTCCCGTGTGGCATCGCCGCGGATGCGGAGCACCACCTGTTCGCTGACGTTGAAGGTGACGTACATCGGCTGCATTTGGACGATGGTGGCGAGCTTTGTGGGCTGCGTCCCGACCAGATCGCCGATCGACACGACGTGGGCTGACATTCGCCCGTCGAACGGCGCGAGCACCCGCGTGTAGCTGTAGTTGATCGCGGCGAGCTGGGTGTTGGCCTTTGCCTCCGCCAGGCTGGCCTGGGCGCTGTCGCGCTGTGCGCGTGCGTCATCGAGGTTCTGTACCGAAGCGACGGCGCCGCGCTGGAGTGATTCCTGGCGCGTGAAATTGGTCTGGGCGTTCACCAGCTGGGCTTGCGAGGAGGCCTCGGCTGCCTGGGCCTGCTGCAACTTGGCCTGGTACGGCAGCGGCTCAATAGTGAACAGGATATCACCGGTTTTCACGGCCGCGCCGTCCGTGTAGCTGATCGCCTGCACGAATCCCTGCACCCGGGCCATGAGATCGACTGAAGCCACCGACGCGGTATTACCGGTCGCTTCCAGGTAGCGGGTGATCTTCTGGGCGATCGGCTTCGCCACACTGACCTTTGCTGGAGGCGGCGGAGCATACTGGTTGCTTTTCTTGCAACCGGCCAGCAGCAGAATCATACCAACGGCCGCCACGGCCCATCCGGCCGTGGTTTGATGTCGCCGCATCTTGCCCCCTTAGCAGGTTGTTTGGACATGACGATGGGTTGAACGAAGCCGCCATGAACCGTTCCGGATGTTAACCTTGATCGCTGTAAACTGGCCAGCCTGCTGTGTTCCCGCGGTTCGCCAATAGTACCGTGGCACCGCATATATTTATTGTGCACCGCGCAAAACGCGATAGAGTTATTGGACGGCGCCGTTTTCACCGCTCATTCTGGAAGATACTGAACCGGATGTGTGTTATGATGTGATCGGCTGTTTTCGCGCTATCAAAGCGCCCGGACCAGGAGAAGAATATGCCTGACGCTCGCGACGCCAAAAATTCCGCTCCCGAAAAGAAAAAACATGTTCAGAAGCATGACGACCAGATGGAAGACGAGGAAAAGATCCTGGCCGGACGCGCTGACGTCAATTATCCGGCGCTGCTGACCAAGGATGTTCCCGGCGGCTGAATGGCCTGATCCGGAGACGTTGTTTTTCTGTAACGGACTTGCGTTCCTGCTCGACCGCGGATTGAGCAGCTGGGTTCCCGCAGGGGATACACGGCGCGGCGCAAGTATATAGAGGCGCACGTAGACAACCGACGGGCAACGCGCCATTTCCCTGGCATGGGCGGATGGCATTCACCCTCCGCGCACCTAATCGGGGGGATTATGATGGCGGACTACGATGACATCATCATAGGCGCGGGCCAAGCCGGACCGTCATTGGCGCGTCGCCTCGCCGGCGCCGGACACCGGGTGGCGATCATTGAGCGCGCCCTGTTCGGCGGCACCTGCGTCAACACCGGATGCACCCCGACCAAGGCCTTGGTGGCCAGTGCCTATGCTGCCCACCTTGCCCGGCGCGCCGGCGATTTTGGCGTGACCATCTCCGGAGCCGTCGCCATTGACATGAAGCGCGTCAAAGCGCGCAAGGATGGGATCGTGGCGGCAAGCCGCGACGGGGTCGAGGCCTCCCTGCGCCGGACGGAGGGGATTACGGTCATCCACGACCATGCTCGTTTCGTTGCGGATCACACCATCACCGCAGCAGGAGACGTCCTGCGCGCGCCCCACATCTTCATCAATGTCGGCGCTCGCCCCGCCGTTCCACCGATCGCCGGTATCGATACGGTAACGTATCTTACAAGCAGCACGATCCTTGACCTTGATGAGGTACCGAAACATCTGGTGGTGATCGGCGGCAGTTATGTCGGTCTGGAGTTCGCCCAGATTTACCGCCGGTTCGGCAGTGCGGTGACCGTGATCGAAGCAGCCCCGCATCTGATCGGGCGCGAAGATCCCGAAATTTCGGAGGCTGTGCGGCAAATTCTTCAGGCCGAGGGTATCGAGGTCCGCCTGGGCACCCGAACCACGAAGGTCGCACCCGGCATCAAAGTCAGCATCGAGGATGCGAATGGCCCTGGCGTGATAGAGGGGACGCATCTTCTGCTGGCCGCCGGCCGCCGTCCCAACACCGACGACCTGGGACTGGACAGCGCCGGTGTCGCGCTCGATTCCAGAGGCTATATCAAGGTGGATGATGCGTTGCTGACCAGCACGCCGGGAATCTGGGCGATGGGCGAATGCAATGGACGCGGCGCTTTTACTCACACCGCCTACAACGACTACGAGATTGTCGCGGACAATTTGCTCGCCGGCGGCGCCAGGAAGGTCAGCGACCGGATCACCGCCTATGCATTGTTCACGGACCCTCCGCTCGGCCGTATTGGCTTGAGCGAGCATGAGGCCGTCGCGGCGGGACACAATGTTCTGGTGGGCAGCCTGCCGATGGCGAGCGTGTCGCGTGCATATGAGAAAAGCGAGACGCAGGGCCTGATGAAACTGATTGTTGACGGCGACACCAAGTCCATCCTGGGTGCCGCCATCCTGGGCACGAGCGGCGACGAAGTCGTGCACAGCATCCTGGACCTGATGTATGCGAAGGCGCCCTATACGATCCTGCGACAGGTCGTCCACATCCACCCGACCGTGGCGGAGTTCATTCCGGTATTACTGTCCAACTTGAAACCGGGCCAGCAGGCGCATTCGGCGTAGTTTCAAGCTGGCGGAGACCGCCGTTCTACTCCCCTCGCGCGGGCCAGACCGGTTGGTGATAGCCAAGGGGAACGGAAGGCCGAGCCCAATAAGGGGGCGTTTCGGATAGTTGGACGACCGGCTTGAGATGCCGCAGTTGGCCGGACGGCGTCTGGCTGACCATCGACCAACGATCGAGTTCCTCGGCCGAAAATTCGGCTGGCACCGTGTGCAGGGAGTCGGCCGGGACCTCGCCCAGGTCGACGATCCACTTCCCCACCTGTGCCAGCGAAATCCTCACCAGCCAACTGCCGCCCTGTTCCGCGCGGCGTTTCAAAGCGATCATTGCCCCGGTCGCCATCAGGTAGCCGGTGCAGTAGTCGATCGCTGATACCGGATAGAACTGTGGACCCGGTGCTTGTCCGGGGAATACCTCGCCTTGCCGGGCGGTAATGCCGCTGACGCTCTGGATGACCGTGTCGAAGCCGCGGCGCGATGCCCATGGGCCGGTATGGCCAAAGGCGCATAGCGAGACATAGACGAGGCCGGGCCGGAGCGCGGCAAGTTCCTGAGGGGACAGACCACGCGCAGTCCAAGGTGCCTGGACGATAGCCCTGCGAAAACACGTCCGCGTCGCGTACGAGGGCCCGTAGCGTGTCAACATCCTGTTGCTGGCGCAGATCAAGATAGGTGGACAGCTTGCCGTGGCCGGTATCGAATTCCTGGTAACCAAGATTGGGTAGATGCGGAGCGGAGATCTTCATGACCTCCGCGCCGTGTTCGGCCAGCGTGCGCGCGCAGGTCGGACCGGCGAGCACGCGGGTGACATCGACGACCCGGATACCGGACAGCGGGCGGGTTCCCTCCGGCAGAGGCTCCGGCGCGCTGTCGCCGATCCGCACGATCTCCATCAGCGGCAGGGCGGCGATGGCGGCGGCCTGCGGGTGATCCGCCCACTCCGTTTTGGTCCGCACCATGCCGCCGGCACCCTTTGCCGCGATGATTGCCTCCTCGAGATCGGCGGCATTCCAGGTCGAAACCGCCCGAGTGACGGCATCGCGATTTTCCTCGCAGCCCAGGACCTTGAGCGCGGCGGCGCGGTGATTGGGGAAGTTGGCATGGACGTAGCTCCAGCGCCCATCCTTGGTGGGGTAGAAGCCCATGATGGCATTGCGCTCGGAGGAGACATGGCCGTCCCCGACCTTGAGATAATGCGTGCTGCGCAGGGATGCGGTGGCCTGGCGCACGTCCACGCCGACCTTCTGCTGCCGGCCGCCGCGAAGTTGCCATAGATCAGCGGCGGCAAGGCCGGTTGCGGCCAATGTCGCCGCTCCGGCCACGCCGATGCGGAACGGGGTCGGCAGGATCGGGTCAGTGTCGGAGGTGAACTGGACCGTATCGAGGCGATCAGCGGACCAACCGGTGGCCGGCAAGATGCTACGTAGGGCGTCGTACGGCATTGGTCGTCTCCCGAGCTTATCTTTGCCGGGGGATGATGCCCCAGGTTGATCAATCCGGAAACGTCTGGTGTTGCTGGACATCGAACAGCGTCCGGCGCTCGCCTACGAATGTATGCGCGTGTTGGCTTGGGACGAATGCTACGGCCGACCGGTTCCGGAGCATGGTCAGCGCCGCGATCATTGAGAACAGCAGCGCCTGGAACAGTATGATCATGCTGATCCCGACTACGTTGGTGGCCCAACCGGGAACCGCCAATGTGCTGCCAAGGCGGATGGCGACGGCTGTGGCGGCCATGATGATAGCGAGCACGGTGATGGCGCCCGATGCGACGAGCATGCGGGCGAACACGAAATCGCTGAATACGGAGACCGCGCTGAGGCCGTGGATCAAGAGGCCTACAAGGTTCATCGACGATGTGCCGGCATACCGGGTGCCGCGGTGGCAGCCGATAGCCCGCAGCGTGAGGCGGGAGCGCAGCACCGAGGCTGCGAGATGATTCCATGTTTCGGGCATGTGCACGAGCCGGCCCAAGGCGGCTTGCGGTATCAGGACGAAATTACCAAAGTCGATCTTCTGTCCGGTAAAGGCATGAAACAAAGCTTTATACAGGATGTAGAACGATCGAAAGCGCAGGCCCTCGGACCGTTTCGAGCGGCGCGCGACCACGATGGCGTCAGGGGATGCGCGATGCTGGGCGATCAGGCGCCCCATGTCGATCGGGCGATCCTCACCGTCGCTGTCCGCGACGATGATGGCATCGAAACAGGCCGCTTCCGCGACCTCCACCAGGCCGACGGCGATGGCGCGCTGGTGTCCGAGATTGCAGCGCAGCTTGACCAGCCGCACCTGCGCGATGTTGCCCAATGGCGGATCGAAGCAGACCAGGTCGGCGGTCCGGGTGGACCCGTCATCCACAGCGACCACGGTCAAGTGCGTGTCCCAGCCGGCCGCGAGTGCATCCAGTTCGCGGCAGAGCCTGGTGAATGAAACGAAGTCATTGAAGATCGGGATGACGAGGGCCACGCGCAGGGGCGAGTTGAAATTCCCGTTGTCGGGCAGGTGGACTTCGGTACGGATTGGGCGATGCTCTGTTGCCGCGTGCGGCGAAGCGCTTACGGCCGGCGTTGCTGCATCGTTCATCGGATTGGTCCAATCATTCGTCCGGCTTCAGTTCAAGCGTTGTCCTCGTGAAGGGGGTACCAGGCGGATCCGCGGCCTGGATGCGTTGGAAGCGAGGCTGCTTCAGCAGGTGAAACGGATTTTCCGGGACAATACAAGCTTAATCAGCAGAGAGGACTGCCAGGGCCTTTTCAAGTGCAGACATTGCTGTCGATGGGATCGGACCCGTTGGTCACGGCCCATTCAGCGTCGGTCAGGCCACTGGCAAAGCGGAGGGACGACCTCTAAAAGTAAGCGCCGAACGACTCGTGGAGCGCGTCAGGTGCTATATTGATATGCTGGAGGTAATGTCCTGCCTCCAGAGGAGTAATAAATTTATCCAGATTGATTTGATCCGTGAAGAACGGATTATCATATCGCCTGCCGTGAACACCGAACATCAGCTGCAGTACTCCACCGACATAGACCGATTTTTTCCCGATGGTGCTGGCAATATATTGGCCGAGAGGCATCGCATATGAACCACACGATAATAGAGCGATATCAAAGTTCAGCTTGGATATGTCTTGTTGCATCGCTTCTGTCGTTTCGAACCAATCGCGATGCGGATAGTGCCCCGGAGGAAGGCCGGCATAGGTGATCGGTGTATTATACACAACCAGATCAAACTCAGGATACCGATAATCCTTGAAGAAGGCTGCACGGTTATGGAAGTTAGCAACTATGCTTTCCGCAAAAGGAGATATGACTAATACCTTTAGCCCAACAAGCAAGCTGGCGAAGACCTCCATCAAGGTGTAGTGGTGTGAGGCCAGTTTTTCGACGAACGGATATGGAAAACTACGTGCGCCGTGTCCTTCACCGTCGATCAGGCTCACTAGTATCTCGTACCCTCTCTTGAACTCGAATTCATCAGTACGAAATTTTGGATTGATATTATCAGGAAAGTACAGCGACAGGAGCTGATGATTACAGAAGAACATCTCTCTTGAGCCGCTATAGATTTTGATCAAGGACTCGAGATACCTGACAAACTTCACCTCACTCTGCTCTATATCGTAGTATCCATTGAAGCTCTCCACCACGGGACGTTGCCTCAGGACAGCCTGCCAGGCGTGATCTGTTCCCAACGCCTTAGCTTCAAGGTAAGCCGCGACCGCATTTGTGTCACTTCCCCCGACCCGAGACAAGAATACGGGCGCGGGAGCGGCGAGAAGATCTTGAACTTGATCGAAACATTCCTTCCAGTCCGTGATGAACTTCACCTCAAACGCCCTCCCGCAGAACAAGAACCGAAGTTTACGTTATATCTGGAACAGCGCACAGCCATGGACGAGGTTGGGATGCGCTGGCGGCTACCGGTCGACAAGCTTGATGGCAGTGACCTCCTTAAGCATCACCGCCGTTGATTTGTAGTTCCATCGCCGCTTCGACGCCCCTTTCGGTTTGCTGGCTTCGCAGTCTGAATGGCGCAATCTTCGACGCGGAAAGCGTCCTGATCGGTTGCAGTTCCCGGATTCGTGGTGTCCCCCAACTCCGACCGGCCTCGGTAAACATCAACGAAGGCGTCCACCATCATTTGTCGGCTCGGCGGCTGCCTTATCCCGCTGACCAGATGCTCCCAAAGCCCATCCTCGGTGGCGGCTCGGCGAATGGTCTCAGCCAAGGCCTCTGCATCACCGGCTGCAAAGTGCAGACCATCCACCTCGTGGTGGATCCGCTCCTTCATTGCCCCGATGGCGGATGCGATGACCGGGCGATGGAACATCCAGGCCTCGGAGATGACCAGCGCGAACGTCTCCCACCAGACGGAAGGCACGATGCACCAGTCGACGCGGTTCATGCGCTGCGCCAGTTGATCCACGTCATAGGATCCCTTGAAGTATATGATCCGTTCGCCAGGGGGAAGCTGTTCCTCCTGGCGCCGAAAAGCCTCGATCTCCTGCCGTCGCGCTTCGGAGGCATACTGAAGGTTGTCACCGTTGATCTCGACGATAAAATCCGTAAAACCGTCCGACCGCAACAACGCGACAGCCTCCAGGATCACCCAGACCCCCTTGTTGTCCACCAGTTGACCGAAAAAGCCGAACCGGTTGTGCCGGCGGCGCGAGGATGCGGCTTTGCTGGTGGTGTTGTAGTCGCGCTGTCCATTGGTCACATGGACGATCTTTTTCGGATCCAGACCCCAGCGCACGAAATGCCCGATCATGAAGCGGCTGGGTGTGGTGAAGGTGTCCACTGCCTCAAGATGCCGTTTCATCCACATCTCGCGCATAAAGAACTGCTCAGGCCGGATGTCGGGGAAGCACTGATGGCAGCGCACTGGTGAACCATGGCTGCAGAGTGAGCCGTCGTAAGTCCGCAGCATCTGTCCGTTGGCGTTGCAGATCGCGAGAAACTCATGCAGCGTGAACACGATCCGCACTTCCGGCAGCAGTCGCCGCGTCATCGCAATCAGATCCAGTCCCAGCAACAGGAAATGGTGGAAGTGGACGATGTCCGGCTGGACCATGGCGAGGAAGTCCGCGAAGGCCTCGATCATCAGCGGGTTGGAGGATTTGTGCCACCAGTAATCATAATCCCGGCTCAGGAACAGGAACTCCCCGTCCCGGCCATCAAACCCGGTTATCCTCGCACCACTCTTATATAGCGCGGCATGACTGGGATCGACCGCGGCGAGCAGAATTGGCTCGATCCCCGGCATCTGTTTCAGGCCCTGGAACAACTCATAACAGATTTGCTGCGCGCCGCCGCGCACCAGTTCAGGATGGAAGACGCTGATCAACAGGACCTTCATGCCGTTTTACTCGCCGCCCGCCGGGTCTGGCGATCGCGTCCCAACTTGGGCCGCCGCGTGGCGGAGGCAGCATTGGGCGGGGTCGGGACCAGTGCTGCCGCCTGATGCAGTGGTTGCAAAGCAGGGTGCGTCGGATCCGGTCCGAGCAGCCCGTCCGTGATGGTTTCGGCCCAGGTCTTGGAAAATAGCCAACTGTTCACGATCGAGCCACCCTCATGGGGTGGCAGACGTGTCGAGCCCTTGCCCTCAAGATGCCACAGTCGCAGGTCGTGCTGCCATGCGATCGTTCCCTGCTGCAGGCTTTTTAGACAAAGATCGACATCTTCGTAATGACCGAACACGTAGTCCTCTGTGAAGCCACCCAGGGCTTCGTACCAGGCGCGATCCGAGGAGATGAAGGCGCCCGTGATAGCGGGCACGGGACGCGGGCGCACGAACTGCTCTGCCCATGCCGGCGCTCCTTTGCCGTAGTGTTCGGTGCGTACTACGCGTTGTGGGCAGATGGTGCCGTCGCGGATTGATATCCCTGTATCTGCCTCGAAATAGATGCCACCGTGCATCAGCGAGCCGTCATCGTAATAGAGCGAGGCGCCAAATAGTCTTGTTTCCTCCGCAGGCCGATCCTCCAGAAGTGCCGTATGACGTGCGGCCCAATCGTGGTGGTAGGGAAACACATCGGGATTGACATTGAGTATTCGCTGGCTCCGTGCCACCGATACACCGACGTTATTAGCTGCGCCGAACCCGGCGTTACCGGATAACAAAACCACTGTTTGGGGAATGCCGTAGGCCATATGTACCGGCTCGGGCTTCCTTGAGCGATTTCTCAGCAAGCTCAGGACTGTTCAGGACATAGATAAATTCATAATCCTCAATGCCGGGGCGGCCAGCGAACAGGCAGTTTTGGATGGGGAGGAATTCGGTCTTGCCGTACAAGCACACGACGATAGAGCCGCGGGGCTTTCTATGCGCCGTGCCGAACCGCTCGACATAGGGCGCGCTGGTAAATCGTGAGGTGATTGCACGGTTCAGATCGAGGATCTGCTTGCCTGTTCCTGAACTGATTCCCGAGATAGCCTCGATCCGTTGGTTGCCGAAAAACTCTGCGCTCGCAAGATATCCGAGGATCAAGTTGCGCAGTTCGACGTCGCTTACCACACGGATTGGCGGCTGGTGCGTGACGAAGGTGCCATTCTTAAGCCAGATCTCGACCGCACATGATTCCGAAACATCAATCAGGTCGGGCGCGTGCACCAGACTAAAAAATCCGTACGGACGCAACTCATTGCTGCCAAGTGCAGCCTCCACATCCCGCCGCCTTACGCGCACCAGGCTATTGCCGTCCAACACCAGTCGCCACTGACGGTCGACGAGCCGCACGCAATCGATTGGGGACGTGGATTCATCCGTCCAGCCCACAAGCATGACGCCGCCGCGACGCGACACAATCACGCTCTCCACGGAACATCGGAAATTTCCACCACTGGGCGTGGGGGATGGTTCAGAAGCGGTAGAAACCAGCCGGCCGCGCGGCCCGTGAGGTATTCCGGGCCATCGACGCCCTTCATGAATGCCATATCTGGTGTAGTGGTCGTAGCCGCAATCGTGCTCGCCCAAGCGGATCGCATCGGCAACGTCCGGATTCTCGAGCAGGTATCGAACCTCATCGAAATCCTTTTGGGAGATATCGTCGAGTAGGTCCAAGTTTCGGTCAGACCGCGTCGCTTGGCTTGCCTCGTCCAGGATCCGGGCTATCTCGTCCGTCATTGAGCAGACAGAGCAATTGCCTCGGGCGCACATTTCCTTTCTGCGATGAGCGGAGGCGACCGATGGCCGGCAGAAATCTGAGTGCCGCTCTTGCCGCCGCCCGCGACCACCGTGCCGGAACCGTGAGTCGCACCATTCCCTGACCGGTCCTGGAAAAACACGCCCAATTCGCCTGCCGGCATTGTTGGTGCTAAATCAGAACGAATAGCCGCCACCGTCGCCGTGCCACTTACGACCGCTCTGCTGATGGAGAAGGCTATGTCTCGTGCAGGAGCCAGATTTTGCCGTGATGTAAACGGCACATTGTTCACGAGCCCGGAAGTCGAGCTTTGCACGGTTACCATAGCCATGGTGTGTCCTTATCAATCCGGATTTGCAATGCAAAGAACGTTCTGGGAGATAAACTGCACCGCACAATCATGGATCGTTGTTAGTTTGACAACCACAAGAAACCGTGAGGTCAGCGTTTACCCTTTGGCCCCGCGATGCGCTTTCGAAAGTGATGTGTTCAACGCGGAATTACTTAACGGCGCTGGTTCGTTGATCCAGCCGCCAGGTTCTGGCGCACGTTACCCAGACGGCCACCCGACAGCTTAGGGGGGCTTACCATGAACGCCATGTGTCGCGTTGAACGCTTTGGCGTCCCCGGCGCGATTCGAACGCACGGCCCCCAGATTAGGAATCTGGTGCTCTATCCGGCTGAGCTACGGGGACACACCAGGCGCTTATAGCAGAAACCCGCGCAAAACGAAGCCCCCAAACGTTCAACCGCGCGCAACCCTTCCCTCGATCGGATAGGCGGGGTCATTGTATCCGGGCGAGGACGGGTGCCCCGGCGAGACCAGCCGGTCGATCAACGTTTCATCCTTGGCGTCCAGTTTTACCGACAGCGCCGCGACGTAATCCTCCCACTGCTCTTGCGTGCGCGGGCCGCCGATCGCTGCTGTCACGAACCGGTTGTTCAATACCCAGGCAAAGGCGAATTGGCCGGGCGAGACATTTTTGGCCCGAGCATGTTCGGCGATTTCGCGGGCGATGTGGAGGCTTCCGGGCCGCCATTCCGATTCCAGCATGCGCCGGTCCTGCCGCCCGGCCCGCGTCCCGGCCGGCGGCGGAACATCGGGGATGTATTTTCCGGTGAGAATCCCGCGCGCCAGTGGGCTGTACGGCACCACACCCAAACCATAAAAGCCGCATGCCGGCAGGTGTTCGGTCTCTACCTCCCGGTTCAAGGCGTTATAGAGCGGCTGACTGGCAACGGGCCGATCGATCCCGGCGTCGTCGCATAGGCGGCAGATCTCCGCGACGCGCCAGCTTCTGTAGTTGGACACGCCGAAATAGCGGATCTTCCCGGCGCGGATCAGGTCGGCCAGCGCGCGGACCGTCTCCGCCAATGGCGTGGCGTGGTCTTCCTTGTGCAAATAGAGGATGTCGATTTCCTCGACGCCCAGCCGCCGCAGGCTGGCCTCCACCGCATGCTGCACGTGACGCCGGGACAGGCCCCGCGCGTTCGGCCCGGGCCCGGTCGGGTTGGCACATTTCGTCGCCAGGACCCACCACGAACGATGTTCCCTGATCGCTCGTCCGACCGCTTCCTCCGACTTGCCGCTGTTGTACCCATCGGCGGAATCGATGAAGTTGACGCCCTGATCCCTGGCGCGAGCCACGATGCGCTGTGCGGACGCCTCGTCGGTGGCGCCGCCGAACATCATGGTGCCCAAGCACAGCGGCGAGACCTTCAGGCCGCTCCGGCCCAGTGAACGATATTCCATTGCGCAACTCCCGACGGCGATGCCGTGAGCTTATACCGGCCAGCGAGCTTCGTCAGCGGCGCGCCCAAGGCTTGCCCACTGTCCACCTTTCGCCGGACGCGGTTGAATGGACGCATGGGAAACCGGACCGAAATTCGCCGCCGCACCAACCGTCGCTGGCGTCGCTGTTCATCAGCTTCGTCAGCATCGGGATGATGAGCGTTGGCGGCGGGCTTGCGGCATGGACACGGCGGGAGGTGGTGCAGAAACGCGGCTGGCTCGATGACAAGCAGTTCCTGTCCGGGTATGCGCTTTCCCAGCTTGTTCCGGGCGCCACCAACGTCAACCTCGCCGTCTTCATTGGCACCCAGATGCGCGGCACGGCCGGGGCGGTGGCGTGCTTCTGCGGCCTGACCGCCCTGCCCCTTGCCATCGTGTTGGCGGTTGGGACCTGGTACATTCACAGCCAGGGCCACAGCAGCGGTGCCTGGATCAGCGGAGCCCTGGGCGGCATGGGTGCCGTGGCCATTGGCCTGAACCTGGGGACCGGGGTCCGCCTCGCGCGGCGGAATATCAGCGGACCGATTCCGATCGCGGTCACCACGATCGTGACGATTTCGATCGGCATTTTCGGATTTTCCCTGGTGCATGTGCTGCTGGTGATGATGCCGGTCAGCCTGGCGCTGGCCTGGTGGACCCGAGCGCGGTGAGCCTTGTCCTGCTGCAGCTGATTGGGTTGTTCGCCGGACTGTCGATGCTCGCCTTCGGCGGGGGCGCCGGCGTGATTCCCGATATGCAGCGCGCCGCGGTGGATCACTACCACTGGGTCACGGCGCGGGAGTTCCTGGACCTGTTCGCGATTTCGCGCGCCGCGCCAGGGCCTGGTTCGCTGATCGTCGTGCTGATTGGCCTGAAGGCAGCGGGGATGGCCGGTGCCGCGTTGTCGTTCGCGGCGATGTTCGGGCCGTCCTGCCTGGCTGTGCACGTTGTTGCACGGTATTGGCAGAAAGCCGCGCGCTCCGCATGGCGGGCGCTGGTCGAGCGGGCGCTGGCTCCGGTCGCGGTTGGCCTGACCTTCGCCAGCGGCCTGGCGCTGATGCGGGGCACGGAGCACGGCTGGCTGCCATGGAGTGTGACGATCATCAGTTCCGCGCTGTTTGCCCTGACGGAGATCAACCCGATTCTGCTGCTTGTCCTGGGGGCTGGCACTTTGCTGCTTGTCGGACAGTGAGAGTCACGGTCAGAAGACAACTTTTGGTTGTATACAACGTTCAAATACTCTTTTTGGTTGATATCGGGACCTTCACCATGTCAAATGGATATCGTCAGCAAGACGATTGATCGGATGGGCGCCGTCGCTGCGGACCAAATGCAGCGTTCGTGAGCGCCGAGGGCAAATCCAGTCCGACAGCGCCTCCGCGGGACGATCAGGTGCCCGTGGTGCAGGACAGATGATGCCGAAGAAACGTGTTCGATCCAGTGCCACGGCAAAATCACGAGAAATCGCGCTTATTCAGGTCATGCACGGATTTCTGGATCCGGAGTGGTACCAGGGCCGCTACCCCGATATCCTGACGACCCAACTTGACCCGATCGTGCATTTCATCCGGCACGGGATCGTCGAACAACGTGATCCCAACCCGTTCTTCGACAATGCCTGGTACTCGACTCAAAACGCCGATGTGAGGGCCAGCGGCACGCATCCATTGCTGCATTACCTGAGGACCGGAGCGGCGGAACTACGCAGCCCGCATCCGAACTTCGATGCGGTCTGGTATTCGGATCAGCATCCGGAGGCTGCCGCCAATCCGATGCTCTTTCACGTTCGGACTGGTCAGGCTCACCGCTATCCGACAACGAAGCCGCTGCGGATCGCGGATTATCTTCCATCCAAGCTGCCAGGGTTGCCGGCGCCGTCCGGCGTCATCGTGGACGTGATCGTCCCGGTGTATCGGGGTCTCGACGAGACCCGTCGCTGCATCAACTCGGTGCTGGCGGATCCTGGCAAGCCATTGGGACGGGTGATTGTGGTCGATGACCGATCCCCTGACCTGGAACTGATCGCATGGCTTCTGGAACTCGCTGCACGGCGCCGGATCGTTTTGGTCAGAAATCGACGTAACGCGGGTTTTGTGGTGTCGGTCAATCGCGGCATGGAGGAAGCAGGAAACCGGGATGTCGTGCTGCTCAACAGCGACACGGAGGTTCCCCCAGGCTGGCTGGGCCGGTTGACGGGGCAAGCCTATGCCGATCCGCGCACTGCCTCGGTCTCCCCTCTTTCCAACAACGCAACGATTTGCAGCTATCCGGATTGCGAGGGTGGCCCGCTTGCCGTTGGGCATACATTGGCGGAGATCGATGATGCGTGCCGGACAGAAAATGTCGGGCGCTACGTGGACACACCGACCACGGTGGGGTTCTGCATGTATATCCGCCGCGCCGCGCTTCGGGAAGTCGGCGCGTTCGATGCCAAACGTTTCGCGGCGGGATACGGCGAGGAGAACGATTTCTGCCTGCGCGCCAGCGCGCTGGGCTGGAAACACCGCATTGCATGTGACACGTTCGTCTATCACAAGGGGTCGGTCAGCTTCGGCGACCGCACCGCCGGTCTTTCTGTCCGCGCGGCGACTTTGATCCTGGAACGCTACCCCGACTACCTGCGCGATGTCGCCCGGCACGTCACCGCCGGAGCCATTATCCCGTTTCGGTTCGCGGTGACGGCGGGATTGTTCCGGCGGTCGAAGCTACCGGTGATCCTGCTGATCGCGCATCACCTCGGCGGCGGCGTGCGCCGGCATATCGACTTGCTGACCGAGCGCTTTCGCGATACCGCCCGGTTCCTTTTGCTGCAACCGACGGACCGTGGGACGAGTCTCTCGGTCCCGTCGCTTCCGAACCATCCGACCCTCCTGCTCGGTAACCGGCCTGACGACCTGGTCGCGATGTCGCGAACAATGGGGGTTTCTCGTATCCACATTCATCACGTGCTTGGTATAGACATCGACATCCAGGCGCTGTCGCGCCGGCTTGGCATGCCGTTCGATGTGACGGTGCATGATTATTACGCCATCTGCCCGCAGATCAACTTGTTGCCGTGGCCGCACAGTCTGTACCTGCGGGGAGCCGGATCTTTCGGGCTGCAATAGCTGCATCGCGCATCGAAGCTCTTTCGGCGCCCGTGACATCATTACGTGGCGGGCCGAACATGCCTGGCTTTTTCGTGATTCGGACCGGGTTTTGTGCCCGAGCCAGGATGTCATGACGAGGTTGCAACGGCACGATCTGGCGAGTAATGCCGTTTTTGCCCCGCACGAAGCTGTCGAGGCGGGTCCGTGGAAGGTTCATCCGGCCTCGCCGAACGATGGCCCGATGCGGATCGCGGTGCTTGGTGCTCTTGCCGATCATAAAGGCGCGCGAACCGTCGCGTCGGTCGCGGAAAGGGTTGATCCGAAGAATATAGAAATCCACCTGATCGGTCACACGGACGGCCCGTTTTCCGAGGTCGCCTTAGAACGCATGCGGGTCACCGGTCCATACGATAAGGATGGCCTGAGCGGGTGGCTGGATAAGATCGCGCCGCACCTGGTCTGGTTTCCCGCTGCCTGGCCCGAAACCTTCAGCTACACACTGAGTGCCGCGATCGATGCCGGGATTCCCATCGCGGCAACCCGCATTGGTGCGCACACGGAGCGGTTGGAGGGCCGCCCCTCGACCTGGCTGGCCGATGTGGCGACATCGCCTTCCGGCTGGACAGATCTGTTTGAGGAAATTCGGTCCTGCTTGACGGCGGGAGGCGATGACGCGGCCATTACGGCACGGCCGGAAGTCGAGGATTATTATGCTCGGCATTATCTGGTTCCACGCATCAATCCCAAGCCGGCGTGCCATCGCACCGGCCTGACGCTGCCCCGTATCGCGGTCGTGCCGGAGCGTTTTGATATCGGATTGCCCACCCCGTGCGGCTATATACGCCTGCTTCAACCGCTGCATCATCCTTCGCTCACGCAGGCGTTCAGGACGGTCGTTACCGATGCAACCAGCATGTTCGATACGGCAGCGGATATCATCATCGCGCAGCGTTACGCCATTCCCGATCTGAGGACAGCGGATCGGCTGGCGGCCCATGCCAGACGTTCGGGGGCGACAATCGTCTATGACCTCGACGACCATCTGCTGCACATCCCTGATTCTCATCCGGAGGCGCGGCATCTACGGCCCCGGTCAAAAGTAATACGAAGAATGCTGGAAGTGGCGGATGTGGTCTTCGTGTCGACGCCCTGCCTGGCCGATTATCTCACGACGCTGCGTCCCGATGCGATCGTGATGGAGAACAGACTGGATGAGCGCATCTGGACGCCGCCGGTTCTGCCCGCCCGCGACCAGCCGTTACGGATCCTTTGCATGGGGACGACAACGCACGATGACGACTTCAAGCTGATCGAGCCTGCGTTGATTCGTATCAAAGACGAGTATGGAAGCAGAGTTGCCATCGACGTTGTTGGCATGACCAACCAGCATGATCTGCCACCTGGGCTCAATCGGCTGACCCTGCCAACCATGGCGACCAGATCCTACCCAGGCCTTGTGCAGTTTCTGACCTCGGCGGCGCCGACTTGGCACATTGGCTTGGCGCCCTTGCTCGACACGCCATTCAATCGGGCTAAGTCGGCGATCAAGGCGATGGACTATGCGGCGATGGGAATGGTTGTGCTCGCGTCCGACGCACTGCCCTATCGCGGCTCCATCGCCGACGGTCCCGCGGGACGTCTGGTGGAGAACACCGAGGAAGCCTGGCATGCCGCCTTGGATGGGTTGATCCGCGACCGCGAGCGGCGCCGCGCGATCGCCAGCGGGTCCCGTGCCGCGTTCCTGGCCGAAGCCAGCCTGGCCAGTAGTGGGGATTTGCGCCGCGCCGCATGGAGGCGGCTGCTGGACGACCGGCACTCGCGTGCCGCCTGAGACCAGGGATCTTGGTCGGCTTATCGCCGCGATGGTTGATCCCGAGTGGTACAAGGGACGGTACCCTGATTGCGTCGCGGCGAAGCTTGAACCCATCCAGCACTTCACCCGCTTCGGTGCGGCGGAGAACCGTGATCCCAATCCATTCTTCGACAGCTACTGGTATCTGGGGCATTATCCCGACGTTGCCGTCAGCGGTCTGTCGCCGCTGGTTCACTACCTTGCCACCGGCGCCGCGGAGCTACGAAATCCGAATCCCCGGTTCGATGCTCCAGGCTATGTTGAACAGCATCCGGCCGCCTCGGCAAATCCTCTGCTTTATCACCTGGAAGTCGGCCGTGCCCGCGGCTACCCGACCGAGCGTCCTGTCGACATCCGCGACTATCTGCCTTCGAAGGCCTCGCTACCGGCGATGCCGCGCGGCCTGCTGGTGAACGTTGTTGTCCTGATCAGCCACGGCCTTATTACAGCGAAGCGATGCCTGACGGCCGTCCTCGCCGAGCGCTGTGCGCCGCTTGCGCGCGTGGTCGTCGTCGAAGGCGATTTGGCCGTGCCAGACACGTCGACATGGCTGCGCGGACTAGCCGCGCAAGGGAAGATCCATTTGTTCAGGACCCGGGGCCGGAATGGTTTTGCCGCGTGCGTGAATTCGATGGCGAGAGCGCCTGAGATCCCGAGACGTGGCCGTGCTGAATGGCGATGTGCGGGTACCGCCGGGGTGGTTGTGCCGGTTGGCCGCACAGGCCTGGGCGGCGCCGCGCATCGCGACCGTCTCACCGTTTTCGAACGGCTGGGCGACAGAGGGCGACGAGCACTGCGATCTGTCGTTTCTGGGGCACGTTGATGCTCCGCTTGACGCGGTATGTCGCGAGGTCAATGCCGGCCGCAGTGCTTCCATAGCGGCAGCGACGCCATTTTGCATGTATCTGCGCCACGATGCGCTTCGCGATGCGGGTCCATTCGGCGACGGCGAGATGTCCGCTGCCGCGTTCTGCCGCCGCGCCACGGACGCCGGCTGGCAGCACCGGTTGGCATGCGATACGTTTGCCGGATAAGAATCGGGAGATTCCGGGCGAGGATCCGTATCACCAGCCTGAACACCGGCCGATGGATCCAAAGGATTACACGCAGGGCAACGCCGGCTCGTTCCGTTTCGCTATTACCTTGGCGCTGTTCAGGCAGTCCGCTCTGCCGGTGATCCTGATGGTTTCACATGATCCCGGCGGTGGGACGAGCGGCATATCGAGGGCCTTGTGGAGCGCTATCGCGGCAGGGCGCATGTCCTTCTGCTGAAGGGTACCGACCGCGGCACCGCGTTGTCGGTGCCTGGCGAACCCAATCATCCGATCCTGCATCCTGCCGTCCGACCGCATCGACGGCATGGTGCATGCTGCTGCGGTCCGCCAACCTGATCGAGGGTGCATATCCATCATCTGCTGCACGGACATGGATTTACGCCGCCTGATCCACCGGCTGGAGGTTCCGTTCGACGTAACGGTTCATGATTATTTCGCCATCTGTCCGCAAGCCAATCTGTTGCGCTCGCCGGAGAGCTCTACTGCGGTGAACCGGACCGGCGGGTTGCAATGCAGTGCATAGCGGATTTCAGCGCGCAGGGATGCCAACGACATCCTTTCCTGGCGGCGCGAACGAGCCTGGCAGTTCATCGATGCCGACCGGGTCATCTGTCCCAAGCGCAGACGTCAGGTCGCGGCTGGCTCGTTATGTCGCTGTCGATAACTGCATCGTTGTGTCCGCATGAACGTCACCATGCCGGCGATTGGCCGGTGCTGTCTGCCGGACGGTCAACCTCGCCGCTGCGGGATCGTGTTGCTGGGTGTGCTCGCCGATCACAAGGGCGCGCGGATTGTTGCCGCGGTCGCCGAGGCGGCCGGCCCGGAGCTCTGGAGATCCACCTGATCGGCACATTGAAGCCAGCTTTCCCAAACGCGCGCTCAAGTTTATCCACATAACGGGCGAATACCGCGAAGAAGAAATCGACCGCCTGCTGCCCGGCATCAAGCCAGACGTCTTCTGGTTTCCGTCCTCGGCTCCGGAGACCTACAGTTATACGCTACAATGCCGCGATCGATACCGGGCTGCCGATCGTGGCGACGAAGCTTGGATCGTTTCCAGGAACGTCTCGCCGGGCGGCCGAATACCTGGCTGGTCGATCACGACGCGTCGACCGCGGATTAGCTTGGCGCTTCCGGCCGTGCAGGCAAGCTTGCAGACGCATCGCCGATTGGTGGTGCGCCCCGCGTTGCGCGCCCAGAGCCAGTGAGCGGATTTCTACGACAAGCGCTATCTCGTACCGAGCCTGGCCCCGAAAGCCCCACGCCGCCGGCTTGCCCGAGCGCGGCTCCGGCCACGGATGGTGATACTCCCGGAGCGTCATGAAATGGCGCCCTCACCGCGTGTGCCTATCATTCGCTTGCTGCAGCCACTGGACCATCCCCGCATCGGTTCGGATTCTGGATATCGTTCTGGCGGACCCCGAAAGGTTTTTGATGCCCAGGCGGAGATCATCGTGACGCAGCGATCCGCCGTCCCTGACACTGACACGGCGGATCGACTGGCGGCGCATGCAAGGCGGACCGGGGCGAAGCTGCTGTTTGATCTTGATGACGATCTGTTGCGTGTTCCCGCCAGCCATCCGGACGCCGAACGGCTGCGCCCTCAATCGCGGGTGATCCGCCGGATGCTGGGTCTCGCGGACGCCGTATGGGTGTCGACAAGTGGTCTTGCGGCGCGGCTGTCGAAAATCCGTCCAGACGCGATCGTCATGGAGAACCGGCTGGACGAGCGGATCTGGCTTTCGACTTTCGATCGCCGGCACCATACTGGGATGATCCGGTCCGCATCCTTTGCATGGGAACGGCCACGCCATGACCGCGATTTTGCGCTGATCGAACCTGTGCTGATGCCGCTTAAGGCGGATTATGGCGACCGGATCAGCATTGATGTGCTTGGGATGACCCGTCCGCGCGGTCTGCTGCCAGGACTGAACCGGATCGGGCCTTCGGCGCAATGCCACACGATCCTATCCCGGCTTCGTCGACTGGGTGAACACGGTCCGGCCGGCTTGGCATATCGGCCTGGCTCCGCTGCTCGATACGCCGTTCAACCGGAGCAAGTCGCCGATCAAGGCGCTGGAATACGCGGCCCTTGGGCTCGCCACACTGGCTTCCGATGTGCCCGCCTACCGCGGATCCATCGCTGACGGGCCGGCGGGGCAGCTTGTGGCGAACGACCCTGGCGCATGGCATGCCGCGCTCGATTGGTTGATCCGTGACC
The DNA here is from genome assembly GCA_963792345.1 of uncultured Alphaproteobacteria bacterium. Taxonomy (GTDB): domain Bacteria; phylum Pseudomonadota; class Alphaproteobacteria; order Acetobacterales; family Acetobacteraceae; genus Rhodopila. Next base: position 232,605 of record CAWBVV010000003.1, on the reverse strand, counting down.
AGGACCGGTCGCAGACGGCTTGCTGACGCAGCACGCTCGGCATTCGCAGTCCAGGGTTCCCTGCTCAGCGACGCGGACCGGCGCGCATGCGGCGTTGGCCTCGCTGTTGCCCGCGGCTTGCGGGACGGCGCGCCCGCGTTAACTATATCATATGATCAATCTCACCCAGTTACCCGAAAGAGGCGTCTTAGCGGTCGAGGGCGATGACCGGATCGCGTTCCTGCAGGGCTTGGTGTCGAACGACGTCGAGGCTGTTGCGGCCAGGCCAATGCCGTCTGGGCCGCCTTGCTGACCGCACAGGGCAAGTGGCTCGCGGACTTTTTCATTTTCGCCGACGGCCGATGCCCTGCTGCTGGATTGCGAAGCCGCACCAGATTCGGCGAGCTTATCCAACGCTTGTCGCGCTACCGGCTGCGTATGAAGGCGACGTTGCGAGCGGCTCCCGAATACCTCAGTTTATGTTGCGTGGCCGGATCGGCCCGGAGTTGCTAGCCCGGGGGTGGCTGACATAGTCGCGCCTGATCCTCGGCTTGCCGGATTTCGCATGGCGCATTCTCGCCACCGAGCCGCCGGCCGCGAGCGCGACGCCGGATGATTGGGACCGCTATCGACTGGAAGCCGGTCTGCCAGACGGATCGAAGGGACATGGAGGCGGACCGCAGCGTGCTGCTGGAAGCCGGTTTTGACGAGTTGGCCGGGGTCTCGTGGTCGAAAGGCTGCTACATGGGGCAAGAACTTACCGCGCGAACCAAGTATCGCGGCCTGGTGAAGCGGCGGCTGGTCCCGGTCGGTCGTCGACGGCCGCTGCCGGCGGCCGGTTCCGTGGTGCTCAGGGACGGTGTCGACGTTGGCACGATGCGGTCTGGACGCGACGGGATCGGCCTTGCGTCGCTGCGTCTTGACGCTGTCGGGGAGGCCCTTCAGCGGCGGGAGCCACTTCGCTGCGGTGAGGCGACGCTCGATCGCCGAAGGTGCCTGGATGGATGCGGCTTCCAGCATGACCGTTTGACGCCGCGTCTGCGATTCGTTAATCCATTGCGGCGTGAGCCTCCACCGGCGCGGCTGACGCCAATTTCGGCCTACGCAGCAGGAAGAAGCAGCAGCAACGACGGCAACGTCGTTAGTACCATCATCCAGTAGTCGTCGATATAGGCGATGATCTGTGCCTGCTGATTGACGATCTGGTCCATCGCCGCGGCACCATGCGCATGCATCGGGTTCCACGCCTGGCTCACCATGCCGCCGCCTTGCAAGGCACGATTGAATGGCGTGACCGATGCACCGATCGACTCATGCAGGACCTGGGTATTGTGCGCCAGCATCGCGGAGGTCACCGACACCCCGACCGCCGCCCCGATATTGCGGAACAGGCTGAACAGCGACGCCCCATCAGTCCGGTACTGCGGCGGCAAGGTTGCGAACGCCAGCACCTGCAGCGGCAGGAACACGAAGCCAAGTCCGGCGCCCTGCACCATGATCGTCAGGATGATCGTCCATTGGGAGACATCGGGGGTCCACCCCGTCATCTCCCACATCGACCAGGCGAGCATCAGGATGCCGCAGGCCATCAGCTTGCGAGGGTCGATCTTGCTGGACAGCCGTCCGCCCGTCAGCATCGCCGTCATCGTGCCGATGCCGCGCGGCGCCATGATCAAGCCGGCCGTCTCAACCGGGTAGTTCGCCAGGTTCTGCAGCCAGGGCGCCATCAGCGATGAGCTGGAGACCAGGATCGTGCCGGTCGCGAACATCAGCAGCAGCCCGGCGGCAAAATTCCGATCCTTGAACAGCATTGACCGGGATAAACGGCTTTTTTGCCGTGATCATGTGGACGACGAACAGATAGACGCCAAGGCCGCCCAGTACTGCCTCGGCGATTACCTCGGTGGAGGTGAACCAGTCCTGATTCTGGCCCCGGTCCAGCATCATCTGCAGACCGCCGATGCCCAGCGACAGCACGCCGAAGCCGATCCAGTCGAAGCGCAATTGGAAGTTGCCGAACGACCGGGGCATGAAGAACAGCCAGTCCCAGCGTCGCGAGGATTCCGAACGGCAGGTTGATATAGAAGACGTACCGCCAGTTGTACATTTCGGTCAGGTAACCGCCGAGCGTGGGGCCCAGGATGGGGCCGACCATCACGCCGACGCCCCAGATCGCCATCGCGGTGCCGCGCTGCTCGATCGGATAGATGTCCATCATCGTGGATTGCGACAGCGGCACCAGGGCCGCGCCGAATACGCCCTGCAGCAGACGGAACACGACCATCTGCGTCAACGATTGGGCCGCGCCGCACATCATCGAGGTGACGGTGAAACCGATCAGGCAGGTGATGAACAGGTATTTCCGGCCGAACCGGGACGCCAGCCAGCCCACCGGCGCCGTCATGATCGCCGCGGCGGTGATGTAGGAGGTCAGAACCCAGGTGATCTCGTCATAGGTCGCCGACAGACTGCCCTGCATGTAGGGCAGCGCCACGTTGGCAATCGTCTGGTCCAGCGCCTGCATCAGCGTCGCGCCGACGGTGCAAAGCGTGATGATCAGCCGGTGCGGGACCCGTTCCTGTGGGGCCGTGGCCATGCCCTAGGACCCGATCGCGGAAGGGCGCGAGACGCAGGGCGGACGCGAGTTGCCGCCTGAACCGGCTACCTCAGACATACGTTGATGCCCCGCCCCGCATACGCCGATACTAGAACAGATCGCGCCAGCTACGGCGGTGACCGGTGTCGATGTCGGCGACGACGCTCATGCCGGCGCGCAGTTCCGGATCGCCATCCTTGCGCTCCACCTTGATGCGCACCGGGATCCGCTGCACGACCTTCACCCAGTTGCCGGAGGTGTTCTGCGCCGGCAGCACTGAAAACTCAGACCCGCTGTTCGGAGCGATGGATTCCACTTCGGCCTTCCAGGTCCGGCCGGGATAGGTATCGACGGTCACATCCACCGGATCACCCAGCTTCACATGGGTCAGTTCGGTTTCCTTCGGGTTTGCCTCGACCCAGACGTTCTCCGTCGAGACCAGGCCGAAGGCGGCCGTGGCCGCCGCCAGGTACATGCCTGGCTGCACCGTCTCCACCTGCGTGACGTGCCACTGAATGGGGCATAGATGACCGTGTGATCCAGTTGCCGCTTGGCCTCATCCACCCGAGCCTGCGCCTGCAGGTAGTCGTTCATCGTTCTGCACGTCGCACCTCGGGATCGCCGCCGAGGCGCGCGAGTTGCACGCTGGCGGTCACCTTCAGTGCCTCGACCGCCTGTTTGTCCGCCATCAGCAGGAAGCGGGCGTTGTCATAGTCGGCCCGGGTCACGCCGCCGCTTTTGATCAGCCCGGCATAGCGGTCGAAGTTGGCCTGATCAGATTCGAGTCTGCGCCTGCTTTACGTCGACCTCGCGCAGCATTCGCTTGTAGTCGAGCTTCATCGCGTTCAGCGTCGAGACCATGCCGTCGCGGTTCGCGGTTGCGCCGGCCAGCGCGATCTCAAACGGTCGCGGGTCGAGCCGCAGCAGCACGTCGCCCTTCTTGACCCGCTGGCCCTCATGCACCGGCACCGCGGCGACGATGCCGGAAACATCGGTGGCGATGACCTCCTTGGCGGCCCGCACGTAGGCGTCGTCGATCGAGACCACGCGGCCGCCGGTCAGCCAGTAGTAGCCGGCACCGACGATGACCACGGCGATACCGCCCAGCATCAGGATCGGACGCACCAGCGCCGCGGCCCATCCGGCGGCGGGCAGGCGCATCGGTCACCCGCTCCGACACCCGCGGTGCCGATCCGGACATCGCGGCCTGCGACATCAAACAGCCTCCCGCGCTTCGGTTACCGCGATGATCGGCGCCGCGGCGTGATGCGTGGGCCTCCTGGGTCAGCGTCGCTTTCATCCGCATCAGTGCCTCGGTCATGATTTCGATGGAGTTTTCGTCGATCCCGGCGGTCACCATGCGCGTCATGTCGGCGCGCTGATCATCGATCTCGTGCAACACGTCGCGGGCCGGACGCAGCAGATGCAGCCGCCAGATGCGCCGGTCGCGAGGGTCCGGGCGCCGTTCGACCATGCCACGGGCTTCCAGCCGGTCGATCAGGCGGGCGACGGTGATCGGCTCGACTTCCAGGATTTCGGAGAGTTCTTTCTGCGAGATGCCGGGCTGACGCTCCAGCCACATCAGGATCGCCCATTGCGCCCGGGTCATGCCGTGCAACCGGGCGCGCTTGTCCGCGTCGACGCGGAGCAGACGAGCGACATCATGCAGCAGGAACAGCAGGTCGCGATGAAATTCGTCCAAATGACGCATCCTTTGGTTGAGCTCATCATAAGCCGCGTTATCATATGGATTCCAGTCCGGTTGCCATGCGTGTCATGCAAGGCCGCTATCCGGCGCAGTCGTTCCTGTGGCCAAGCCGCGGCGCTGTCCAAGTCAGAATGGCCGGATGCTCAGTGCTGCGCGCATCGATAGAAGGTGGTGGCGTTCATGGGGGCTTGGATCGCGGTGGCGGTCGGCGGCGCGATCGGCAGCGTTGGCCGGTTCTGGCTGGCGGGCGTGATGACGGCACTGACCGGCCCCCGCTTTCCCTGGGGCACGCTGCTGATCAACGTGGTGGGGTCGTTTGTCATCGGCCTGGTCGCCGGGTTCACGCTGACCCCGGCCGGGTCGGCATGCATCCCGACATCCGCATCTTCCTGATGACCGGCGTGTGCGGCGGGTTCACCACGTTCTCGGCGTTCAGCCTGCAAACATTGGAATTGATGCAGTCCGGCGATGTCGTCCCTGCCCTTGGTTACGCCGTCGGATCAGTGATCCTGTGCGTCATTGCGACCTACGCCGGCTGGGCGCTCGGCCGGCTGTGAACTTACCGCCGCGCCCAGGCCGGTTGCGGGAAGCTTAACGACGAAGCAATCTTCGCCATGCGCCGGCGCGCTCCGTAATCCCGGAGCGTGACTTGATCGCGTGAACCGTCTCGGCAAAGGGCAACCATGGACCTGGTCATCCGCAACGCACGTCTGTTCGGCAGACCCCCGGCCTCGGCGCTTCTCGATATCGGCATCCAGGGCGGCAAGATCGTCGCGATCGAAGCCGGTCTCGCCACGGACGCGCCGGCCTACGATGCCGAGGGCCGCCTGGCCTGCGCGGGCCTGGTCGAGACCCATATCCATCTCGACAAGACCCGGATCATCGACCGCTGCCCGCCCGAGGACGGCCGCAATGCCAACGCGGTGCCCGCGTGTCGCCGCGGTCAAGGCCACTTTCACCGAGGAAGACGTTTACCGGCGTGCCAGCATCACGCTGGAGAACTGCATCAAGCATGGCACCACGCGGATGCGGACCCATGTCGAACTCGACGCCGGCGTGGAGATGCGCAGTTTCGATGCGCTGGAGAAACTGCGGCGCGACTATGCCTGGGCGATCGACATCGAACTATGCGTGTTCCCGCAGGAGGGCCTGACCAACAACAAGCGCTCCGACGAACTGCTGGTAGAGGCGCTGAAGCGCGGGGCGCGGGTCATCGGCGCCGCGCCGAACTACGATCCCGACAAGAACGGGCAGATCCACCGGATTTTTGATCTGGCGCGCGAGTATGATGCCGATATCGACATGCATCTGGACTCCGGCAACAGCCCCGCCGACATGGATATCCACCTGGTCTGCGAACTGACCAGGAAATACGGGCTAGGTGGACGCGTCGCCGTCGGGCACGGCTGCAAATACTCGACGCTGCCGCCGGCGGATCTGCTGAAACTGGCCGCCGAGATGGCCGATGCGGGCGTGGCGGTCACCGTGCTGCCGGCGACCGACCTCTACATGATGGGACGCGACCAGGACCACAGCATCCAGCGTGGCGTGGCCAATGCCAATGTGCTGGTGGAAAACGGCGTGAACTGCTCGATCTCCAGCAACAACATCCTCAATCCGTTCACCCCGATGGGAGACGGCAACCTGATCCGGATCGCCAATATGCAGGCCAATGTCTGCCAGATTGGCGAGGCCCATCGGCTGCGCGAATGCTTCTCCATGCTAACGGACCGCTCGGCTGGGTTGATGAACCTGAAGGACTATGGCATTGCCGCTGGCAATCCCGCCGATGTCGTGATCTTTGATGCGTTGACGCCCGAGGAAGCCGTCGCAGAGGTCAAAGCGCCGCTGGCAGCGTTCAAACGCGGGGTCCGTACCGTCACCCGCCGACGCGCGGAGTTGCACGTTCCATGAAACTTTCCGAAATTGCCCAGGTCATCCGCAGCAAAAACGCCGGCCCGAGGCGACTGACGCTGGATATCATGTTCGGTTCGAATGCGGACTACCAGCGTGTCGTGCAATCCCCGGCGCTGGGGGCGGAGAATATCGCCCGACTGTATCGCGTTCCGGCGGACGAGGTGACCATCATCCCCTACCCGGTCGGACGGGCGATCAAGATCGTGATGGCGCGCGGCATAATGGCCGGCGACCCCGGCGATTATGACGTTTACGGCGCGCAACAACATGCGCCGCTGCTGGGGATCGAGATATGAGCGCCTCCGGCCGGATTATCGCGGAATTCCGTAGAACGCCGCGTCCGATGCGGCTGCTGGGTGCGTCCGGGCAACTCGGGTACGGCATCCCCGCCGCTTCGTTCAAAGCCGGCATCGAGCGGCAGCCCGATCTGATCGGCTGCGACATGGGATCGATCGACATCGGCCCCACCTACCTCGGCAAAGGCGAGATGGCGACCGCGCCCGAAGCCACGCGCCGCGACCTGCGCCGCGTGCTGCTCGCGGCGCGCGCCTTGGACGTGCCGCTGGTGATCGGCTCCGCCGGATCAGCGGGCGCCGGTCCGCATCTGGATGCGACGCTGGCGATGATCCGCGACATCGCCCGCACCGACGGGCTGCGGTTCCGCATGGCGGTGATGCGCGCCGACATCCCGCGGCCTGCTGCTGGATGGCTGTTCGTGCCGGGAAAGTCAGCAGTTTTGACGGCATGCCGGCGCTGACCGAGGAAGACGTGACCGAAGCGGCGCACATCGTCGGGCAGATGGGCATGGGACCATTCCGCAAAGCGCTGGAATCCGATGTCGATGTGATCGTGGCGGGACGAGCCTGCGACACCGCGATCTTCGCGTCCCTGCCGGCGCTGCTGGGGTTCCCGGTGGGGCTGGCGATGCACATGGCCAAGATCATCGAGTGCGGGTCGCTGTGCTGCGTGCCCGGCGGCCGGGACCCGATCCTGGCGGAACTGGATCACGACGGTTTCGTCCTGGAAAGCATGAATCCGGATCGGCGCGCGACGCCGACCTCGGTGGCGGCCCACAGCCTGTATGAACAATCCGATCCGTTCACCATGCAGGAACCGGACGGCACGCTGGACCTGACCCATGCCCGGTATGAGGCCGTGGACGACCGCCGGGCGCGGGTCAGCGGCGCGACGTGGCGGGACACCACGCATCCGACGATCAAGCTGGAGGGCGCGCGCAAGATCGGCGAGCGTGCGGTGCTGCTGTGCGGGTCGGCCGATCCCCGGTTCATCGAGCAATGCAAGGCGCTGCTGCCGAAGGTCGCCGATCTGGTGCAAAGCCTGGTCTGCGAGGAGCAGGCGCTGGACTACACGTTGCGGTTCCGGGTCTATGGCATCGACGGCGTGCGCATGGTGGTGCCGGAGAACGAACCGCCGCCCGGTGAGGTGTTCATCATGGGCGAATGCATCGCGCCCACGCGGGAACGCGCGTCGGAGGTGGTGCGGACCTGCAAGCAGTTCCTGCTGCATTTCGGCTATCCCGGCCGCCTGTCCACCGCCGGCAACATCGCCTTTCCGTTCACCCCGCCGGAGGTTTCGCTAGGGCCCGCCTACCGGTTCAACGTTTACCACCTGCTGCATGTGGATGATGCCGACGCGCTGTTCCCGGTGGACGATCGAAACGGTCGGGTTGACGCAGTGGTTCGACATCCGGGACGGTGATCACGCCCCTTGATCGGCGGCTGCCCGATCTCGGCCCGGCAGTCGTTGATGATCTGCAGCACGCGCTCCCGGTACGGGCGGTACTGCACGCCGAACTCCTGCACCAGGCGGGTGTTGTCGATCATCCAGTTGCCGGACGATTCGCGCCCGCCGGTCTGTTTGTCGAAGCTGATCTTCGCGTCCGGCAGATAGCCGCGCACGATCGTCGGCGATCTCGGCCAGCGAAATCGCCTGGCCGCCGGAGTTGTAGATCGCGTGCTGCGGTTTGTCGGTCATCAGCACGCGGACGAACACCTCGGCGATGTCGTCGACGTGGATCGGGCAGCGCATGGCATCGGCGAAGGGGAACGAAATCGCCTCGCCGCGCGCCGGCCGGGTGATGATGTTCACGTGGTCGACCGAACCGCGCACCTTGTCCGGACCGGTCACGTTGGCCGGCCGGATGGCGGTGATCGTCATGCCGTGCTTGTCGATGTAGTCCTTGGCCTGGAACTCGTTGAACGCCTTGTGGGAGCCGTACTGGACCACCGCGTGCTTGTAGTCGTCCTCGGTGACCGGGCGTTCGCCGTAATGGCTCTGCTGGCCGTTGACGGCCAGCGAACTGGCGAACACGGTGTGCTTCACGCCCAGGATGCGCGCGGCCTCGAAGCAATTGTCCATGCCGACGATGTTGAGCTTGGTCGCGCGGTGCGGCGGCAGATCCTGGCCCAGGTTGTAGGACAGGTTGATGACGCGGTCGGCCTTCGACGCCTCCATGACGGAGATGACGTCGTCGAACTGGGTGACGTCGCCGCGGACGACCGACACCTTGTCGCCCAGGCCGGCGAGCGACGGGCGCGTTCGGGTTGATGTCCATGCACACGACGGTTTCGCCGCGCGCGACCAGAAGCGGAATGACGCGGATGCCGATGAACCCGGTGCCGCCGATGACGAAGATGGCCATTGTCGTTTCTCCCCTTGCCGCGGGTCTCGCCCGCTGCATCGGGAGGATCGGACCAATGCGGCACGGCGGGCAAGAGCGGCGCTGCGTTCGGCGGGCCACCTGCCCCGGCTGCCTCACTTCACCTGAACGAACCGGTAGGGCAAGAAATTGTCGGCCGGCTGCGCCAGTTCGACATTCTTCTTCGCCGCCCAGACGATGACCTGCTGATGCAACGGAATTGTCGGCACGTCCTTCTGCAGGATCTCGATCGACTGATGGATCATCGCGGTGCGCTTCGCCTGGATCCGTTTCGACGCCGATCTTGTCGGTCAGTTCGTCCAGCGCCGGATTGGAATAGCCGCCGTCGTTCACCTCGCCGCGCTTGCCGTCGCGGGTCGCCAGCAGTGTCTACAGCACGTTGTGGGCGTCGTAGGTCGCCGGCGTCCAACCCAGCATGTAGAAGTCGGTGTCGTAGTTCGGCGACAGTGATCTTGTTGAAGTATTTCGACTTTGGTCTGCGCATTCAGGTCGACCTTGATGCCGATGCGCGCCATCATCGACACGATGGCGGTGCAGATCTGCTCGTCCATCACGTAGCGGTCGTTCGGGCAATCCAGGCCGAGACGGAAACCGTTCGGATAGCCCGCCTCGGCCAGCAGTTGCTTTGCCTTGGCGGGATCGGCCTTCGGGCCGCACATCCAGCGCCGCATCGTAGCCGTTGACGCCCGGCCCCCACATCTCCGCCGTCGGATGGCCCAGGCCCAGCATCACGCGGCTGGCGATCGCCGGCTCGTCGATCGCCAGTGCCACCGCCTCGCCGCACCCGCAGGTCGCGCAGCGGGTTTTTGCCCTTCACGTCGGAACTCGGCAGTTCATCCCGAGCTAGATTGAAGCCCAGGTAGATCGTCCGCAGCTCCGGCGTTTGCAGCAGCTTCAGCCCGTCGGTCTGCTTGATGCGGGCGATGTCCTGCGGCGGCACGCTGTAGACCATGTCGACCTCGCCCGACAGCAAGGCGGCGACGCGCGTCGGCGCGGAGGAGATGACATTGAACTCGACCCGGTCCAGATTGTGCTCCGGCTTGTCCCACCACACCGGGTTCTTCTCGACCACCGTCTTGCGGTCCGGCTCCCGCGAGACCAGCCTGAACGGCCCGGTTCCCATGGCGTTGTGCAGGGCGTAGTTGTCTTCCTTGCCGATGATGACCGGTTCGGCGGCGTTATGCGCCTCACACCATGCCTTCGACATGATCAGCAGGTTGGTCTGTTCCTGCAGGAAGATCGGATCCGGCACGGTGGTTTCGAAATCCACCGTCAGGTCGTCGATCTTGCGCGCTTCCTTCACCGGCGACATCGGCGCGCGCATCGACGAATTCGGCGACTGGATGCGCTTCAGCGTGAACACCACATCGTCGGCGGTGAACGGCGAGCCGTCCTGCCATTTCACCCCCGGCCGCAGGTGGAAGCGCCAGACCGTGGGCGAGGTCTGCTCCCAGGATGTTGCCAGCGCGGGCTCCAGCCCGAGGTCGCGGTTGCGGCGAGCCAGTGGTTCGTAGATGTTGGCGAGGAAGCTGAGTTGCACCGTCTCCTGCCTCGTGGCGGGATCCATCGCGTTGACGTCGCCGTCATTGGCCCAGCGGAAGGTCGCGGCGCCGGCCGGTGACGCCGACAACGCGGCCAACAACGCCATGGCAGGCAAGGCAATACGCAGCATACGGATTTGCTCCTGGTGTTCTTGTCAGTCTGAACCCAGACGGACGAAACTAGCCGCACAACGCCGCCCTGAACAGAGAGAGTTCCAATGCAAATCAATCCCCGGACGGATATTCTGGGACTGGTCGATGTTCAGCCTACGTTCATGCCAGGCGGCGAACTTCCCGTCGCCGAGGGCGACGCCATCGTTCCGATCATCAATCAGCTGCTAAGACGCTTTGACCACGCCTTCGCGACGCAGGACTGGCACCCGCCGAACCATGCCTCGTTCGCCACGCGCCCATGCCGGCACGATCCCTACGACACGATCGAAATGCCGTATGGCAAGCAAATTCTGTGGCCGGATCATGCGATCGCCGGCACGCCGACCGCGGCGATTCATCCCGGGATCGACCAGACGCGGATCGAGACGATCATCCGCAAGGGCTTTCATCCCATGCTGGACAGCTACTCCGCGTTCTTCGAGAACGACCACCGCACGCCGACGGGGCTGGAGGCGTGGCTTCGCGCAGCGGGGCTTCTCGCATGTTGTTCCTGTGCGGCCTGGCCACGGATTTCTGCGTTGCGTGGTCGGCCGAAGACGCTGCCGGCTTGGCTTCACGGTCACGATCGTCGAGGACGCCTGCCGCGGCATTGGACTGCCCGAAGCGGACGGCCGCACCACGATTGAGACCGCGCGCGAGCAGATTGACCGCCATGGGCGTGCGCTTCGTCGACAGCAGCGCCATCTATGGTTCAAGTCACACGGATAGCTGGTCCCACATAACATCCAGGGTCATGTACCGCCTGCTCGTTCTTGCCGCGCTGTTGCTTTTACCGGCCCCCGCAATGTCGGACAGCGCTCCGGTCGGGCTCTGGCTCACGCAGGACCGTGACGGCATCATCAAGATCTCCGACTGCGATGGCGGCCTGTGCGCCGAAATCGCCGGCGTTATCCTTGACCATCCGAGCGACCCGACGCCGGTCGATTATCGGGGTGTGTCGCAGTGCCACCTGCCGCTGATCACCGACGCCAAGCCAATCGGCCCCAACCTGTGGAAGGGCCACATCCTCGACCCGCGCAATGGCGGCGTCTTCGGGGTGGAACTCCATATGGACGCGCACAACAACCTCGCACTGCGCGGTTTCCTGGGCATCCCCCTGCTCGGCCAGACCCAGATCTGGACCCGCTACTCCGGCAAGGTGCCCGCCGACTGCCGGATGCAGGGCGGAACCGCCGTGGCCGGCTTGCCGTCTTCTCTCGAACCGGCACAATAGACTGTTGCCTCAAGGACGATGCCATGAAGATGAAAGCCGCCGTGCTGCGGGAGCAAGGCAAGCCCCGCCCCTATGCCACCAGTCACCCGATGACGATCGAGACCGTCGATCTCGACCCGCCTGGCCCGGGCGAGGTCCTGTACAAGATCATCGGCGCCGGCCTGTGCCACTCCGACCTGTCGACGATCGAGAACCTGCGGCCGCGCAAGCTGCCGACCATCCCTGGCCACGAGGCGGCCGGCATCGTCGAGGAAGTCGGGCCAGGCGTTACCAGCCTGAAGCCGGGCGACCACGTGATCAGCGTGTTCGTCACAAGTTGCAACGACTGCCGCTATTGCAACGGCGGGCGGCCGAACCTGTGCCAAAGCTCCAACACGTCGCGCACCAACGGCACGCTGATCTCCGGCGCGCGGCGCCTGTCGCTGAATGGCGAGCCGATCTACCACTACAGCGGCCTGTCGGTGTTCGCGCAGTACGCGGTCGTGTCGCAGAACGCGCTGATCAAGATCCCCGACGATGTGCCGCTGGAGGATGCCACCATCTTCGGCTGCGCGGTCGTCACCGGCGTCGGCGCCGTGCTGAACACGGCACAGGTTCCGCCGGGTGGACAGATGGCGGTCGTTGGCCTGGGCGGGGTGGGCATGAACGCGCTGCTGGGCGGGGTCGTCGCCGGCGCCGAACGCATCGTCGCGGTCGACCTCAACGCCGACAAGCTGCGCATCGCCCGCGAGCTTGGCGCCACCGACACGTTCCTGGCGGGCAACGCCGACGTGGTGGAGGAAATCCGCCAGGCCACGGGCGGCGGGCTGGATTACGTGATCGAGACCGCGGGCTCGATTCCGGCGATGAACCTGGCCTATGCGATCGCTGCCCGCGGCGGAGCGGTGGTCAGCGCCGGGTTGCCGGCCTCGACCGCCACATTCTCCTACCTGCATTCCGCCCTGGTGAGCGACGGCAAGAGCATCATGGGCAGTCTACATGGGCAGTTGCGTGCCGAAGCGTGACATTCCTCGTTTCATTGCGCTGTATCAACGTGGCAAGCTGCCCGTGCAGAAACTGCGTTCGGGAACCATCACCTTTGACCAGATCAACGAGGGCTTCGACCGGCTGTCCGATGGCTCCGTCCTGCGTCAGGTGCTGCAACCGCACGCCTGACGCTGCAAGGTCCGCAACCTGCCGACGGCTTGGCGCACGCAGCGACACCGGGCGGCCATGAGCACGTACCTGGTCACCGGCGGCGCCGGCTTCATCGGCTCCCATCTGTGCGACGCGCTGGTTGATCGCGGCGATACGGTACGGGTGCTCGACGATCTGTCCACCGGCCATCGGAGCAACCTGCCGGCATCCGCCATGCCTGATCGAGGGCGACGTTGCCGATCCAGCGGTTGTCGCCCAGGCCATGGAGGGCGTGGACGGTTGCTTCCACCTCGCCGCCATCGCCTCGGTCGAGAAAGGCGTGACCGACTGGCTCGGCACCCACCGCGCCAATGCCACCGGGACGATCACGGTGTTCGATGCCGATCCGCCGCAGGGCCGGCCAATCCCGGTGGTCTATGCCTCCTCGCGCGGCGGTGTATGGCGATGCGGCGACGGTGCCGATCGCGGAGACCGAGGCCTGCGCCCCGCTCTCGGCCTATGGCGCCGACAAGTACGGATGCGAACTGCACGCACGCGTGGCCAGCCATGTCCATGGCATCCCCGCCGTGGGACTGCGGTTTTTCAATGTCTACGGGCCGCGCCAGGATCCCAGGTCGCCGTATTCCGGTGTCATCTCCATCTTCTGCGAGCGTATCGCTGGCTGGCCTGCCGATCGACATCTTCGGCGATGGCAGCCAGACCCGCGACTTCGTCTATGTCCGGCGATGTCGTCCGCGCGTTGCTGGCTGCCATGGCGCTTGCGGCCGCCCAGACGCGCCGGTCTTCAACGTCTGCACGGGAGTTGCGACCTCGGTCGAGGCGCTGGCCCGCCTGATCGCGGAGTTGACCGGCGCGACCCTCGACATCCGCGACCGGCCGCCGCGCGCCGGGGAGATCCGGCACTCGCTGGGCGTGCCCACATTGGCGAACAACAACCTTGGCATCGACTGGCGGGTACCCCTGCGCACCGGACTTGCGACGGTGCTGGATTGGATGGCGGACCGGGTCAGCCAGCCGGGCTATGACGGTGACCTCGGCATGAAGAGCCTGCTGGTCAGCCTGGCGCTGCCGCCCACGGGCTTCGTCATTCTTGTCGTGATCGGCCTGATCATATCCGTCCGGTGGCGCCGCACCGGGATCGGCATCGCCGGTTCCGCACTGGTCCTGCTGTTGCTGTTCGGCATGCCTGCCGTCTCCTACAATCTTGTTGCTCGCGCTGGAATCCGGGCTGCCGATGACGCCCGCGGCCGACCATCCGCCACAGGCGATCATCATCCTGGGGGCCGAGGTGATCCGCACGCACGACGAGAAACTTGGCGTGCGGCCAGGATTGCTCACCCTGGACCGGCTGCGCACCGGCGCGGCGCTGCAACGGCGGACCGGGCTGCCAATCCTGGTCACCGGCGGCACGACGCAGCCGAGGACACCGGCGGTTGGGTTGGTGATGGAGCAAAGCCTGCAAGACGATTTTCGCACGCCGCCGCGATGGGTCGAGCCGAAATCCGCGGATACGTGGGAAAATGCACGCTTCAGCGCCGACATTCTGCGTGCCGAGGGCATCAACTCGGTCTACGTGGTCACCCATTCCTGGCACATGCGGCGCGCCATCCTGGCGTTCGAGGGCACCGGCCTGACAGTAACCGCTTTTCCAACGTCGCTGGATGACGCGTTGAGCTACAATTTGTTCGATTTCGTCCCGCGCGCCTCTGGCTGGCAGATCGGGTTTTTCGCGGCGCATGAATGGATCGGATATGGCTGGTACAAGCTGCGCTGACGTAGCGGTTGAGGCTTTCCCCTCGGCCGCGGCGCTTCCGCCAGATGCCCAGGTCCTGCTCGGCGAGGGGACGGAACTGTTTGGCACCGGCGCATGGTGGAACGTGGTCCTGGCGCACGCGATGCCGGCGCAAGGGAAGGCAGTTTTCCTGACCATCACGGTGCGGGGGCGCGCCGTGGCAATGGTGCCGCTGCTGCGGACTGGCCGCAACCTGAGCAGCCTTACCACGCCCTACACATGTAGCTACATGCCGTCGCTCGCGCACGGACTGGACCGTGCGACGCGGGTCGCGGCGATGACCGCGCTGTCAGATTTCTGCCGCCGCGCCGGCATTGTCCGGTTCGACGCATTGCCGGCCGAGTGGGACGGACTTCCCGACCTCGAAGCCGGCGCCCGCCGCTCTGGACTGGTCCCGTTGCGCTTCGACCATTTCGGCAACTGGTTCGAAGATGTCCATGGCCTCGACTGGTCGGCTTATCTTGTGCGCCGCCCTGGCGCCTTACGCGAAACGATTCGCCGGCGCATGCGCCCGGCGGAGAAGCTTGCCCGCGCGGGCTTTGAACTGATGTGCCAGCCGGACCAGATGGATCGGGCCGCGGCGGTGTTCGAGTTTGTCTACGCGAAAAGCTGGAAGGACGCCGAACCGTATTCCACCTTCAACACCGCGTTGATGCGTGCCCTGGCGCCGCTTGGCCTGCTGCGCGTTGGTATCTGGTCGATCGGGGCGGAACCGGCCGCGGTCCAAATGTGGGTGGTGATGGGCGGCCGGGCGACCGTGCTGAAACTCGCGCATGACGAGGCCTTCAAGGCACATTCCCCCGGCACGGTGCTGACCGCGCTGATGCTTCGGCATCTGCTGGACACCGAGCAGGTCTCGCAAATCGATTTCGGCCGTGGGGATGACGCGTACAAGCAAGGCTGGGCGATCCAGCGGCGGCAGCGCGTCGGCATGTTGCTGGTCGATCCGTGGCGGCCGTCCGGAATGGCGGCGTTGGCACGCCACGCGGCAGGGCGGGCCGCGATCCGGCTGACATCGTCCTGAACATTTCCGGCCCCGGCCATCAGCCAGGCCGGAGTCCCTGGATCAAGGCACGCGGCAACAGGCGCGGCGACCACAATGGACCCGCCTCCAGCCAGAATTGCGGATGCGACTGATCGGCCAGGCTACGCTTGTAGCGATCGTCCCCCGCGAGGAAGTCGTAAGTATCAAGGTCCTGGCTCAAAGCGTAGCGGATCGCCGCGAGATGACAGGTGAGGCCAGGTTTGGCCTGGCTGGGATGTTCCGGGTAAACGAACCCGCTTTGATAAGCCAGCATGCGGGTTCTCCAGACGAAATTGTACAGGAACCCGATGACGGCCGGCCCGCAGGAAATCTTCAGCAGGGCGATCTCGCCGCGGCCGAGACCGTCTTCGATCAAGGCCCGATGGAACCGGCGGAAAAACGGCCTGGCAAAACTTCCGGGCTTGCCGCGAGTTTCCCAAACAGCCTGATGCAAGGCCGCCATCTGATCCAGCATCGCATGTGCGAGTTGCACTGAGTTGGCACGCTGCACGGTGATAGGCCCATGGCGCTCAAAGAAGCGGTCTGAGCGGCGCAGTTGCCGCCGGGTGTTCGCGCTGCGTACGGCGAGGTAGTCGCCCGCTGAACCACGCGCCGCGGCAAGGTCGGCGAACGGCGACGCGTGGACACGCCGGCACAGCACCAGCCCGGCTGCCCCGAGTGCTGCCGTGCGCACGGACGGGCCAACGGCGGACAGCACAACATCATGGGTCGCAGTCAGCTTTCGCAGGCAAACCGCGGTCAGTTCGACCTCACGACCTGCCTCCGTCAACAGGCCGTTCTGCTCGACATAGGGGCAGTCCAGATCGGATATCCCGCTCTCTCCCAGGAAAAGCAGGCTGCGCCCGAAGCGCCGACGAACGCGGTTGAACAGACCGAGCGCGACGATCCTGCCTTCATCGGTCGCCTCGATCAGGATTGCGTCCGAAAACCGCTGATGGGCAAGGCATCCGACCCAGGTCCAGCTTTGAAAGAACGATCCGTCAGACCGCTGCTCCAGTTCGCGCCACCGCGCGCCCAGGACGGCGAAATCCGAGATGGCCGATATTCGGGCGCTAACCACGCCACAACGCGCCGTGGGCGGCGAACATCGCCGACTGGTCGAAATCGCGCTGCGCCTTCGCCAGATTGGCGAGTCCGATCCGCTGGCGGCGCTGGGGATCGCCGACCAGTGCCGCCAGTGCCCGAGCCAGGGTTTCGTCCTGCAGCGGGACGATGAAAGGGGCATTCTCCGCCGCCACCATCAGTCCGACGTCGCCGACCGAAGTAGAAACGACCGGCAACCCACTTGCCATGGCCTCGATCACCGACAACGGCATCTGCTCGGTGTCTGAAGCCAGCGCGAATATGTCGAACCGCGCATAGAAAGCCGCGGTATCCTGGTGATGCCCGGCGAACTCGATCCGTGGCGTGATCCCCAGCGAGTTGGCAAGCACCCGCAACGCCGGCAGTTCCGGCCCATCGCCCACGATCACCAACCTGCCGTGCGGAAGCAACGCGAATGCCCGCAGCAGACGGGCGACATTCTTCTCCGGACGCAAGGCGGCAACGGTTCCGATCACTGGTTCGCCGGTGCCGCGTTGTTCCCCGCCGGCGGCAAAATGAGCGATGTCGATGCCGTTGGGCACATAGCGGATAAGGTGGCGCGGCAGCTTCCAGACCTTGGCCGCGATTTGCACGAGGTTGCGCGAGGGCAGCACGACCGGCGTCCGGCACAGCGCGATCCGCCTGGTCAGCACGCGGCGCGGGATCTGCGCGGCGCGCTCCTCCGGTCCGAAGCCATCAACGACGTGCAGATGTCGCGTCACCGGTATGAGATTGGCCAGAGCGAACTCGATGGCGCCCCAGTTGCAGGTGATCAGCGCGTCGGGCCGCCATTCCCTGAGCAGTTGCCTGTATCGCCAGGCATTCGACAGCATCGCGTTGCCGGTTCCCGCTACGGTTGGGAATATGATGTCCAGGCTGGGATCGAGCCGCTCCCGGCAGGCCAGGTCGCCGTCCAGCGAAACAACGAGGTGCCGGAATGCGGCGCCAAAGTGGTTGGCGATGGACGCAAAGCGAACCTGGGCGCCCCCCACCGCGAAGGTCGGGAAGACATGCACCACCAGCGGAGGCAGGCGACCCGCCGGCGTCCGCGCGATTGGCAGTTTCACCAGACTTACCCCCAAGTATTCCGCCGACAGGGACGGAGCGGGTGTCTGCCATACCGCGATCTCTTTCGCTACCGCAATGCTGTCCAGTCGGTCGAGCCGTGCCCCTGCTGTCCGGTCACATGAAGTCCCGGGATTAGTCGCTTTCTGGCGGAATGACGTTCTGGGGCCGGGGTCCAAGCAGCGCGGCGCGCATGGTTTCGGCAGACTTGCTGCGGATGTCGTCCCAGGCCTGCGGCGTGTAGAACGCCGAATGCGGCGTGATGATCAGCCGGCCCAGCGTCCAGCCCTCCCGCGCGCGATAAGCCCGCATCAGTTCCGAAACCGGCTCCACCGGAGGTTCGACCGGTACGACGTCCAGCCCGACGCCGGCGAGATGGCCGCTTTTCAGCAGCGTCGCCAAGGCATCGATGTCGATGATCGGTCCGCGCGCGGTATTCACCACCACCGCGCCTTTCGGCAGCAATGACAGTTCCTTCAGCCACAGCAGGCCACGGGTTTCGCGGGTCAACGGCGTGTGAACCGATAATGTATCGCTCTGGCTCAGCAACTCTTCCAGCGTGGCTGCTCGCTGCACACCGAGTCCGAGTTCAACACCATTCGGCAGATGCGGATCATAGAACACCACGCGGAAGCCGAATGCCTTGGCCCGCAATGCCACCGCCGTCGCAATACGGCCCATGCCGACAATGCCGAATGTCTGCACTGACGACCGGCGCACCAGCGGATCATCGATATAACGCCACACCGCCGGCGGGTTGGCGCGCTGGGTCTCATGATGCAGCAACAAGCCGCGGCGCAGCGACAGGGCCAGCGCCATCGCGTGGTCCGCGACCTCGGTGGTGCCATAATCAGGCACGTTCAGGATCATGATCTGGCGTCCGGCCGCCGCGACCCGGTCGAGATTGTCGTAGCCGACACCCATCCGGCAGATCGCGCGCAACCGAGGGAAGCGCTTCAGATCGTTGGCGTTGACCTTGAAGCGCAGGATCATCAGCCCCTCGGCCGCGGCGCAATCCTCATCCGACGAGATCGGCCAGGGAAGCCGACGCCTGGGGAAATATCACCCGGACGTCGGGACCATAGATCCGCCGCTCCACGCTGTCGTCGGGATAGGAGTTTTCCGAATACAGGACGGTGGCGGCAGTCATGGTGGTCGTTCCCCTGGTGGTTTCGTCCCTCCTATAACGCGACTGCCGCCGGGCGCAATCGGGAGGCTGCTACTTGCACTTGTTCGGCTTTCTTGCTCTGGTGATGGCCGATGGCAGCACCCGTCGCCGCACCGGCGACCGCATGTCCGCTGCCCACCTCATGCCCAGCAACAGCGCCCACGGCCGCACCCTTGGCCGTGCCAGCCGGCTTCTTGGTATCGTCCGCGCGTGCGCCGACACGGCAAACCAACGAGCATGGCCGCCAAAATCATCTTTCGCATTGCAACCTCCGTTCCAGTGCGAGTGTGAACGGCGTCAAGCCAGAATGTTTCCGCGCCGGCGATACGTTCCCGTCCCAGCGCACCACCCTAATCGGGCGTGGCTAACTGGAATTGTCCCCTCGGAGGCCGATGTCGTCAAGCTTGGCGAGCTTCTAACGCAGCCGCTCGTCTGGCGGCGCGATCACCGTCGCCAAATCACGTATCAGTTTCTTGTTCGGCAACGGACCGAGCCGCATGTCTCGCGCCTGCAGACGGGCGGTGCAGGCATAGACGACCTTACCGTCGAGCAGCATCATGCACTCCTTGCAGGCGTTCGCGTTCAGGCATGAGTAGCGGAACGCCAGGCTCGGATCGTCGTCGCGCGCAAATGGCCGCAATCCGTCGAGGACAGACTGGCCCGCTCAAACGGCACGATCGAACCGCTCAATCCGGTCGCCGCGGTCGATGATCAACGTCGCTGTTTCGGTCATGCCGCAACCGCGCGGCTCGACAACAGCAGGCGGCCGTCGATCAGCCGAACGATCTGGTTTCGGCCCAGTCGCTCATCCAACGCCGGAAAATCCTCCCGCTGATGGGCGCCCCGGCTCTCGGTCCTGGCGGTCCCGGCGATGATGACGCACTCGGCCACCAGCAGCGCCTGGCGCAGATCGAACCAGTCGACGCGCGCCAGGTCGTGCGGCCGGGGCTCGCCGGGCGGCGAAGCGCCGAGTTCGGCGCGCAGTGTCTGCAACCGCCTCCAGTCGCAGCGGCCAAACCGGCCTCGGTGCGAAACGGGCCGACATGGTCCGCCATGATCGCTTGCAGCCGGTCGAACAGCGCCGCTGTCTGGCCGCCGCGGGCCCTCGCGGCAGCCAGGGCGGTGGCGGAGACGGCGGCCTCGGGTCGAACAGACCCCGGTATCGCATTCCACCGCGCTTCGTCCCGCCAGCGCGACCGAAAGCCAACGCCTCGGTGATCGCATTGCCCGACAGTCGATTGGCGCCATTGGCCCCGCCGACCGCCTCCCCGGCGGCGAAAAGCCCGGCACGCCGGCCGCCATGCGCGTGTCCACGCCAGATGCCGCCCATGTGATAATGGGCGATCGGCGCGACCTCCACATCGTCACGCCCGAGATCGATCCCGGCGGCCGCAACCGGTCGATCACCGGTCCGAACGCGTGGCGCAAGGCGTCGGGCAGCAATGTGACCGAAACTGAGCCACGCGCCGCCGTTCGGTGAACCGCGACCGGCCTCGACCTCCTTGGTGATGGCATAGGTCGCCCGATCGCGGGTCACGACGTAGCGGCCGTCGTCGGTGCTGCCGTAACGGTCGATGAACTCCTGGCCCAGGCCGTTCAACAGACTGCCGCCGAGTTTGTAGCGGAACGGATCCCACATGATCGGGTCCATGCCGATCAGCCGCGGCGCGAGGTGGCCGATCGGGAAAAACTGCACGAATTCCATGTCGATCAGTTCGGCGCCGGCGCGCAGCGCCAGCGCATAGCCATCGCCGCCCATGTTGGCACTCGCGCTGTTGCGCCGGTACAGCCGCGTCAGGCCGCCGGTGGCGATGATCGTAGCGCGTGCGCCGCAGGGTCAGGACCTCGCCGGTTTCGACATGCACCGCGACCGCGCCGGTTACCGTCGCCGTGCTGGGTCACGAGGTCGGTGACCAAGGCGTATCCCCAAGCCGGGTGATCCCGGGCGTTCGTTGCACCACGCCCGCAGCGTCTTGAAACTGCCGGGCCGGTTGACAGGAAATCCACGTAAACGCAACGCGGACGATCGTGGCCCGGCGCCTGGACCGACCGCAGATTTCCGCCATCGCGCGCCCAGCCGACCCGCCAACGATCCATCTCCCGGATCACCTCGACGCCGTCCTCACACAGCAAGCGGGCCAGCGCGGGATCGCACAGGCCGCGGCCGGCGAGAGCGTATCAGCCAGATGGTGGCGCCAATGGTCGGTGCCTTCAGGCCCTACCGCCGCCGCGACCGTCATCTGCGCCATGACGGTCGCGCCTCCGCGGCCGATCAGACTGCGGTCCACCAACAGCACGCTGCGCGCCGCGACGTGCAGCCTCGATCGCTGCATACATGCCGGCGCCACCGGCACCAATGATCATCACGTCCGCGGCCAGATGCCGCATGAGACCTCGATTCTCCGGTCAGGCGTTGTGGACCCGGCCTTCAGCGTTACCAGGACAGCAATACGTCATCCGCACATAAGCATCCGCCGTCATTGCGACCAACCCGGCCAGGCGGTCAGTGTCCCGCCGGGCGCGATACTACCGGCAACGCGCCGGCGCGCTTCCTTTTGAAACTGCACACGATGACCCAACGACGCGTTATCCTCGTCACCGGCGCCGCCAGTGGCATTGGCGCGGCCATCTGCCGGACCTGGCTGAGTGCTGAAACCGCGATCCTGGTGCACACGCGCCGCAACCGGGCCGGTGCCGAAAGGTCGTGGCCGAGCAGGTAAGGGCATCTGGCGCGACTGGCCGAACTGCGTTTGGCGATCTCGCTGACCCGGTCGTGGCCGCCGACTGGTGAAGGCGACGGTGGTCGCTTCGGGGCCTGGACGTTGTGGTCAGCAATGCCGGTTTCGCCGACCGCACTCCTTTTCGCCGACCTTACGGATGAGGCTCTGACAACGTCAACGGCGGCAATCCAGGGGGCCTTCTTCCGCCTCGCCCAAGCCGCCCTGCCCCACTTGCGCACGGCCACCACGGGCGGGTCGTCGCGGTTTCCAGTTTTGTCGCCCATGCTTTCCGCACAGACCTGGCCACTTTCCCGCCTCCGCCGCGGCCAAAGCCGGGCCTGGAGCGCTGGTCCGAGCCCTGGCGATCGAACTTGGGCCCGAGCGGTGTGACGGTGAATGCGGTGGTTCCCGGTTTCATCCGCAAGGACGAAGGCGCCCACCGCGCGATCGGTCCCGGCGTGCTCGCCAGCCAACCGCTCGGATTCCCCTGGGACGCGTCGGCTTCCTGAGGAGGTCGCCGCGGTTGTCGCCTTCCTGGCCTCCGCGGCAGCGGGCTATGTTACGGGCCAAGCCATCCATGTTGATGGCGGACTGGTTATTTAGTCGCGGCCAGCGGAAGTGAACTCGCGAGATCGGCAGAACGCAGAACCCCCGGCGTCCGGCTCTCCAGTTTGTGTAGTAGCGGAAAAACGAATGGCGTCTTGCGGCGCCCTGAACGATACATTGCCTTCTCATGCCGACTGCTATCCGGATGAACTTCATCCGCGATGCTAATGCGCGCTGGAAATAACAGACGCATCGGCGGTTGAGAGGGCCACTTTTCAGCCGGCGCCGCCGCACACCGATCTTCGTCACTATGACGCGCCAGCGCATTGTTCCGGATGGGTTCTTTTACGCAAGCGGGGCAGGCGGGATAATGCGGGGAAGCAGATAATCATGGCGCTACGTCCGATTTGGCGAGGTCATCTTCGCCTGGCCCTTGGTGTCGTGCCCTGTTGCGCTGTTCAGCGCCAAGCACGACCGGGGCAATATTCGCTTCCACCTTATCAACCCGGATACCGGCAACCGCATCCGCATGATCACGCAGGATGCCGAGACCGAAAAGCCGCTGTCGCGCTCCGATCTTGTGAAGGGCTACGAGTTCAAGAAAGACACTTATGTGCTGCTCAGCGATGAGGACTTCGAGAGCGTCAAGGTGGACAGCTCGTCACTGATGGCGATTGAAAAGTTCGTCGAAGCCGGCTCGGTCGACCCGATCTACTACGACTTCAAGCTATTACCTGGCGCCTGACGGCAAGGCCGGGCGGACGTGTATGCCGTCTTGCGTCAGGCGATCGAGGAGACCGGGCAGGTCGCCCTGTCACGCGTGGTGATCGCGCAACGGGAGCGCACGTTGCGCTGCGGCCGATGAATGGCGGACTGGTCGCGCAAACCTTATACGAGCAGCGCGACATCAACGATGCCAAGCAGATTTTCCAGGACGCCGCGGAGATGAAGACCGACCCGGCGATGGTGCAACTCGCCAAGCAATTGATCGAGCGGCAAGCAGGCAAGTATGACCCGTCTGATCTGGAGGACCGCTACGAGACGCGGCTGCGGGCCATGATCGACGCCAAGTTGAAGGGTGAAGGCATCGAAGAGGAAGAGGAAGCCGCCGAACCGGATCGCGGCAATGTTGTGGACCTTATGGCTGCGTTGAAAAAGAGCCTCGGTCAGTCAGCGGAGGCAGCGCCCGCAAAAACAGCTTCCGCGAAAACAGCTTCCGCCAACGCGCCGGCCAATAAAACGACCGCCAATAAAACGCCGGCCAGCAAGACGCCGGCGAAAAAACAGTCGGCGCCGCGAGGTCAGGCAACCAAGGCGACGCGCAAGCGGGCATGATCCTCCGCCGGTGAGTTTGCCAGCCAACGCTCAAGCTTTACCACCTGCCCCGCTTCGTGCTCGCACACTTCACAGAAGATCTCGTGGTCCTGGGCGAGGCGGGCGAGTTCGTGGTTACCCAGACCGCACTCGGGGCAGTGAAACTCCCAGTGGGCCTCAACAATTCGTGGCACGTGTTTCTCCCTTCGCCGGCACAGGCTGATTATAGTGGCCACGGCGAGTTGCTCCAACAACCCGGGTCATCGCGGGTTTTGGAATAGGGAGAAGCCCGCTCGCCGTGTTTGGTCAGGCCCCGGTTGCACCAGGCCCGTAACCCGGTGCCATCATCGATGGGGTCGCGCCGAAGGTCGCGCGGAATGCTGCGCCAAACGCCGGCATGCTGGCGTAACCGACCGCGGAAGCCACCTTGGCGAGGGATACGCCTTGGGCGATCCGGGCCAAGGCCTCGGTCATCCGCAACTGCCGCCGCCACTGCTGGAAACTCATCCCCGTCTCCGCCCGGAACAACCGCGCGAGGGTCCTGACCGAGGCGCCGGCGACCGCGGCATAGCCATCAAGGTCGCGGGCATCGGCGGGATCGGCGAGCAACGCCTCCGCCACCCGAACCAGCCTGGGATCGCGGCACGCCGGCAGCGACAGTTTCCGGGTGCCCGCGCGCCTGATCTCGTGCAGCACGAGTTCCGCCACGAGCCGGACCGGCCCACGCGCGTCCCACACCACCGGCTCGCCGCAGACCGTCAGGATCAGCTCGCGCAGCAAGGGCGACACCGCGATCACGGTGGTCAGCGCCGGACCCGAAGCGGCCGCGTCCGCCCGCAGGAACAGCGCACGCATCCGCACCGCACCGTCCATGCGAACGCCGTGCAGGGTGCCAGCTGGCACCCACAACCCTGTGCCGGGCGGTATGGTAAACAGCGCCGCCTCGGTCGCAATCCGCATCACCCCGGCGATCGCGAACAGCAACTGCGCGCGCGGATGGCGGTGCAAGCCGGTTTCGTGGCCGGCGACATAATCATGGGAGTATCCCGCCATTGGGCGGGGCGCTTGCTCGAACGGCTGCAACCGGCGTTGGCCGTCGCGCGACAGAACTTGGCCAGACATCGCCATCTCGACACACTACATTGCCGGCAAAGCGAAGGAAACTCCCGATGACTCCGGCCTTTCGACAGATCGTGTTCATCAACCTGGCCCACACGATCACCCACTACAGCCTGTTGATCCTGCCCACGGCGGTGCTGGCGATGGCGGTTCCTGGCGGCCCGTTCGGCCCGTCCTATGGCCCGATCCTGGCGCTCGCCACTGGGATGTTCGTGCTCTATGGCCTGCTGTCCCTGCCGCAAGGGTGGTTGGCACAGCGCTTCGGCCGCAAAATCCTGATGACGGCGTTCTTCCTTGGTACCGGCATCGGGCTGATCTGTGCCGGCCTGGCGCATTCGTCCTGGATGCTGGCCGTCGCCTTGGCCTTGGCCGGCGGATTTGCCGCGATCTACCACCCGATCGGGACGACGATGCTGGTGGAGGCCGCGGGCGACAAGCCCGGCCGGGCCATCGGCGCGAACGGCGTGTTCGGCAACCTCGGCGTGGCGTTGGCCCCGGTGGTGACCGCCTTTCTGGCGAATGCCGTCGGCTGGCGCGCGGCCTTCATCGCGCCTGGGCTGCTATGTGTGTTCGCCGGTCTGGCTTGGATGCGCACGCCGCTTGCCCAGGCCGGTCTCCATGCGAATCGCCGCCCATTTCCGCCGATCCCGCGCCATCTGGTCCGGCGCGCGGTGGTGGTCCTGATGCTGATCGCGATGTCGTCCGGCCTGGTATTCAATGCCTTTGCCTTGTTGCTGCCCAAGCTGATGCAGGAGCGCCTGGCCGGTAACGCCACCTTGCTGCCGCTGGTCGGGCTGGCCGCGTTCCTGGTGACACTGTGCGGTGCCCTGACCCAGTTCTCGGTTGGCCGGATGATCGACCGCAACACGCTGAAGAAGGTGTTTCTTCCCGTCAGCCTGGTGCTGGCGCCGGCGATGTTCGCCTTGTCGTTCGCCCAGGGTTGGCTGGTGCTGCCGCTGGCCGGCGCGGTCGCCGCATCCATTTTTGGTCAGGTCACCGTGAACGAGACGATGGCCGCCCGCTACATTTCCCCGGAAATGCGGGCGCGCATTTACTCGATCCGGTTCTTCGTCGGGTTTCTTGGAGCCGCTGCCGCCGCGCCGGTCGTGTCCGGCCTGTATGAGCGCACCGGCAGTGTGGCAGCGGTAACCATGGTGCTCGCGGCGTTTTCGGTGGTCACGCTGGGCTGCGCCCTGTTCTTCCCTAACCGCCGGGAGGAGTTGAGGCCGGAACTATGGGCCGACGCGGTGCCGGCAGCGGCCGAATAAGCGGGGGGCCTGCTGGTTTCGTGCCGCGGGATTTGCAAACTGGCACGGGACACGCCACATCCCCCGCATGCTCGATCGCCGCGCTTTCCTGATTTCCGCCGCCTCGCTCCTTCCGCTCGGCGTTGCCGCAAGGGCCGCGCCGGGCGCCTCGCTGTCGGCCCAGGACCGCACCGACATCGCGCGGATCGAAGCCTATCTCAATGGTTTGAAGACCCTCAAGGCGCACTTCATGCAGGTCGCGGGGGATGGCGGTATCTCCGAGGGGACCGCCTGGCTCGAGCGGCCCGGCCGCATGCGGTTCCAGTACGACCCGCCGGCGCCCTTCCTGCTGATCGCAGCCCACGGGCAGTTGATCTTCCGCGATTGGCGCTTGCCCAGACCAGCAACATACCGCTCGGGCGTACGCCGCTTGGCATCCTGCTCGCGGACCATGTCGAGTTGGCCGGTGCGGTGACCGTGACGGGCATCCAGCGACTGCCCGGCCAGCTTCAGCTCAGCCTGGTACGAACCGCCAGCCCCGGCGATGGCTCGCTGACGCTGATTTTCGCGGATCCTCCGCTGACTTTGCGGCAGTGGACCGTGGTTGATGCCCAGCGGCGGGAGACCCATGTGACGCTGTACAATGCGCAGACCGGCGGCAGTTTTGATCCCCAATTGTTCGAACAGTTCGATACTCCGGCCGCCAAGGCAGGGTGATACTCGCGTTCGCATGACGGTCATGTGTCGTCCGAGGACGAAAAAGCCTTCTTTTTACCATGAAACTAGGGAATGATATTTCCCGACATGAGGTCACCACGCGTCGTCAAGCCGTTGATCGGCATCAGTTGCTGCACCAAGCAGTTCGGTGTTTTCGGAATGCCGAACCACGCCGCCTCCGACACGTATGTGCGGGCGACGGACGAAGTGATCGGCGCGGTACCCGTCCTGCTGCCAGCCAATGGCCCGACGGCGGACATCGAGACGCTGCTGGATCGCCTGGACGGGATCGTTCTGACCGGCAGCCGATCCAACGTTCAGCCCAATTTGTATGATGGTCCGCCGCATGCGGAAGGCACACCGGAAGACCCGGCGCGCGACGGCATCACTTTGCCACTGATCCGCGCGGCGGTCGCGCGGGGCGTTCCGTTGCTGGCGATCTGCCGCGGATTCCAGGAACTGAACGTGGCGCTGGGCGGTTCGCTGCATCAACGCCTGCAGGATCTTCCTGACCGGATGGATCATTCGACCCCCATGCAGCCTTCGTCGCGGGTACGCCAGGGCAAGGCGCACGCCATTCGGGTGAGCCAGGGCGGCTGGTTGCACCGGCTGGCGGGAACAACCGAAATAGCCGTCAATTCCCTGCATAACCAGGGCATTAACCAACTGGCCCCAGGGCTGGTGATCGAGGGTATTGCGCCGGACGGCACCGTCGAGGCGGTGCGCGTGGTCGCCAGCCAGGCCGGTCCCGCGATCGGCTACGCCGTGGGCGTGCAATGGCACCCGGAATATGACTGGCGCACCGACGCGCTGTCCCGGGCGATCTTCGAGCAGTTCGGCGCCGCCGTACGCGCCTATGCCGACGCCGCGCGCCTCGGCGGAGTATCCATCGCCGCCGACTGAGAGTAGCGCATCAAACAAGCGCGCCAGGGCAGTTTGACCCGCCGGCAGGACCACCCCGTCCGCGTGCGGCGGTCGTGTCGTTTCCCCCTTGTCAGACCGCCGGTTTCGAACGATGTATCGGCCAGACTGGACCGCAGCGGTCCGGATTAACGACCATCCAGAACAAGGACAGTCCACCGCCATGTTCATCGAGACCGAAGGCACACCGAATCCCGCCACCCTGAAGTTTCTGCCGGGGCGCGACGTCATGGGCTTCTCCACCGCCGACTTCGCCTCCGCGGTCAGCGCCATCCGTAGCCCACTGGCGACCGCGCTCTTTGCCCTTCCCGGCGTTGCGCGAGTTTTCCTGGGCGGCGACTTTGTTACCGTGACCAAGAATGACGAACTCTCCTGGCAGGCGCTGAAGCCGCAGGTGCTGGGCGTCATCATGGACCACTTCGTGGCTGGCCGGCCGGTGATCGAAAGCGACGGCACCGACCTCGATGAGGAAGATGTGGACGAAGCCGACCGTGAGGTCGTGGACCAGATCAAGGAACTGCTGGATACACGGGTGCGGCCCGCGGTGGCCGGCGACGGTGGCGACATCGTGTTCCGCGGCTTTCGCGAAGGCATCGTCCGGCTGCATATGCAGGGTGCCTGCTCCGGCTGCCCATCATCGAGCGCGACGCTGAAGCACGGGATCGAGAACATGCTGAAGCACTACGTCCCGGAAGTTATCGCCGTGGAGCAGGTTGAGTTCTGAGCAGACACGCATCATCCGCCGCCGCCCCTGCGCTTTCAGCCAGTTGACGCCGGCGGGTGCATCTTTCACGCTGCGCTGCAACATTGCTTCAGGAGCTGGCTATGACGATCGACGCCGCGGGTCTTGACCTGCTGTTCAAGGAAGCGCGGACCCACAACAAGTGGCACGACGAGCCCATCACCGACGAGACACTGCACGAACTCTACGACATCATGAAGTTCGGCCCTACCTCCGCCAACAGTTCACCGGCCCGCTTCGTTTTCATCCGCACCAAGGAGGGAAAGGAGAAGCTGGCTCCGGCGCTGTCTTCGGGAAACACTGAAAAGACCATGTCCGCCCCGGTTACCGTCATCGTGGCGTACGACCCAAAATTCTATGAGAAGCTGCCGACGCTGTTTCCGCACAATCCGGACGCGATCTCGTGGTTCACCAGCAACGACTCGCTGGCGGCGACCACGGCATTCCGCAACGGCACCCTGCAGGGTGCCTACCTGATGATCGCCGCCCGGTCGCTTGGCCTTGATACCGGCGCGATGTCGGGGTTTGACAATGCCAAGGTCGATGCGGCGTTCTTCGCCCATAACGGCTGGCGGTCGAACTTCCTGGTGAACCTGGGCCGCGGCGATCCATCCGGCGTGTTCAATCGCTCACCCCGCCTGGCGTTCGAGGAGGCGTGCCTGCTGGCCTAGTCGCGCGCTTCTCCGCGATCGGATACCGGTCGCGCGGGCGGGGAGTTCCCCTTTCCGGAGTTCCCGCTTGCACCGGCTGCCAGCCGGGATAGTTTCGCCGCAGAATGAGAATTCTCGCCCTCGATTCGGCAGTTGGAAGGTGTTCGGCGACGCTTGTCGCTGATGGTTCCGTCGTCGCGGGGTACCAGCAGGAACTTGAGCGCGGCCAGGCGTCTGTCCTGCCGGTCATGGCGCGGGACTGCCTGCGCGAGGGTCGGATCCAGGCATCCGAACTCGACCTGGTGGCTGTCACCGTGGGCCCGGGCAGCTTTACCGGCATCCGGGGCGGGGTCGCGCTGGCGCAGGGCATCGCGGTCTCGGCTGGCGTTCCGGTGATTGGCGTGACAACCGGGGAGGCTCTCGCGGATTCGCTGCCTCAGCTTGGCGGCCGGACCCTGTGGTGCGCCACTGTAAGCCGGCGCGGGCGGGTCTTCCTGGAGATTGGCGAGCAGGTGCTTTCGGTGGCGGTTACCGACCTTCCCGAGGCGCAGGGGCCGGTAGCGCTCGCGGGTGGCGCCGCGCCCGATATCGCCAGCCGCCTGGCTGCTCGCGGGTCGAACGTCATGCTGACGGACGCGCGCTTACCGACCGGGCGGCACATTGCCGCGGTGGCGCTGCTGCGCTTCCACGGCGTGATCCGCCCGCTTGCGGCTGAACCGCTGTATGTCGATGCCCCCGAGGCCAAGCTGCCCGGCGGTCTGCCCTTGCCCACGCCTGGCGCATGAGGCACGTCGCGCAGGACGGGCTGCGGCGTGCGACCCAAGCTGATATCGACGCTCTGGCGTGCGTCCACGCCGCCTCGTTCGAGGAAGCGGACATCTGGAGCCGGGACGTTTTCGATCTGCAACTCGCGATGCCGAATGTGTTTGGCTTGTTACATTCCACGGATTCGATGATCTTGGTGCGTGTCGCGGCGGATGAAGCCGAGATCCTTACTCTGGCGGTCGCGCCGCCGGCCCGTCGCCGAGGATCCGGTCACGCGCTGCTGATGGCCGCAGCAAGCATAGCGGCGTCCCAAGGTGCCAGAGTGCTCTTTCTTGAGGTCTCTGTCGCGAATATTGCTGCCCGGGCGCTTTATACCAAGGCCGGCTTTATGCCCGCCGGCCGTCGGCCGCACTATTATTCGGATGGTTCTGATGCGCTGGTGTTGCGGCTTGATCTGGATCAAGCTGATTAATCTTCCTGAAGTACAGTTTATTTTCCGCGTCGAATCATCAGGGAACTAACGCCATTTGCATCTGTGTTTTGCGAGATGACTTCATGGCCTTGTTCCGTTGCTGAACGGGGAACATTGCGCAGGGGCTCGTCGCCTTTAAGCTTGACCAGCAAGATTTCTCCAGGTGCCAGCTTGTCTAATGCAAGTCGAGTCCTGACAAATGTCATTGGACAAATATCATTTGTAATGTCGATTTCGCGGGTTACATCTTGCACAGGAGACACGACTCCTTTTGTATTGAATTGTCCAGTCGCTGTGGAAAACAGCGAGATGGCGTCTTATACAGATATAGCATTACGACTGGAAGGGTCCCGAAAATGGCTGAAAAGCCGGTTGACTCCGCTATCCTTGAGCTTACCGCCCAGATAGTATCCGCCCATGCCGCCAACAATGAGGTTGGTACAAGTGCTCTGCCGGCCGCCATCCGGGCGGTATATGACACTCTCGCGAACATCGAGGAAGCGCCCGCCGCGCCGGCCGAAAAGGCGCAGCCGGCCGTGCCAATTCGGAAATCGGTTTTTCCGGACTACATTATTTGCCTCGAAGACGGAAAAAGGCTGAAGATGCTGAAGCGGCATCTCTCTACCTCCTACAACCTGACCCCTGAACAGGACCCGAGCCAAATGGGGTCTGGATGCAAGCTATCCCATGGTTGCGCCGAATTATGCCGACAGGCGTTCGGAACTGGCTAAGCAGATTGGCTTGGGCACCCATCGTCCCGGCGGCCGGTAAGACCCTGGCGTAGCTTCGCTGCCTCCTCGTGGGACTCTGAACCGGTCGATGGCAGTCGCTGATGCGGCCGGGAAACGGAGTTGCCGGCAGCGTGGTCCCCGAGGGAGGCCTTCCCTGGACACGCCCTGGCATTGTATTCGGTTCCCTGGGCTCGCCCGCCGGGTGATCCTCAAACGGATTGAGCCGCAAGGAACCGAATGGAATCGCGCATCGAGCGCCTGTGCATCGAACGTGGCCTTAAAATGACGGGTCAGCGCAGGGTCGTGGCGCGAGTCCTGTCCGATGCGGGTGACCATCCGGACGTGGAGGAGCTTTACCGCCGGGCGTCGGCACTGGACCAGCACATCTCGATTGCCACGGTCTACCGGACGGTACGGCTGTTCGAGGAGCAAGGGATCCTTGAACGGCGGGACTTCGGCGGCGGCCGCGCGCGGTATGAACCCACCGAGGATGGCCCGCACTACCACCTGATCGACGTCGAGACCGGCAAGGTCATCGAGTTTCAGGATCCCGAGCACGAGCGGCTTATGCACGCGATCGCTGGTCGGCTGGGTTTTGACGTTGTCTCGCTGCGGCTTGAATTGTTCGGGCGCCGCCGTGGTTCGGCTGAAGCGAGGCGGACCGGGAGCCATGAGCCGGTGCCTGATCCGGCCATCTCCGATAAAAATCCGCTTGATGGCGACTCGAGCAAAGGAGCCACCTGATGACCCTGGACAACCCGGCTTCAGGGTCGGCCGCGGCATTCGCGGAGATCAGGAGCGGCAACCTGGGTGTCCGGATCGCGGGTGGATCGGCTGAAATCGACGCCGTGCAGGCATTGCGCTACCGGGTGTTCTATCAGGAAATGGGGGCGCGCCCTGACGCTGCGACCACCGCTGCCCAGCGTGACCGCGATATCTACGACACCGTGGCGGATCATTTACTGGTTGTAGACCATGGCCTGGGCGAAGG
Source organism: uncultured Alphaproteobacteria bacterium (assembly GCA_963792345.1). GTDB lineage: Bacteria > Pseudomonadota > Alphaproteobacteria > Acetobacterales > Acetobacteraceae > Rhodopila. The sequence goes on along the minus strand of CAWBVV010000003.1, from coordinate 200,572 downwards.
GACGGAAAATGTCGTCGGGACCTACCGGTTGATCCAGCGCGACGCCGCCAAGCGGATCGGACACTTTTACTCCTCCGACGAGTACGACATCGAGCGCATCGAGGCGATCCCCGGCCGGATCCTGGAGCTTGGCCGATCCTGCGTGGATGCGCCCTACCGGAGCCGGGCAGCGATGCAGTTGTTGTGGCGGGGGATCGCGGCCTACGTGTTTCAGAACAAGATCGAACTCATGTTCGGTTGCGCCAGCCTGCCTGGGATCGAGCCGGACGCGGTGGCGCTGGAACTGAGCTACCTGTATTATCACCACCTCGCACCGGCCTCGATCAGGCCTCGGGCTCTGCCGCACCGCTATATCGAGATGCGCCGGATGGAACGGGACGCCATCGATCCGCGCACCGCACTGACCAAACTGCCACCGCTGATCAAGGGCTATCTTCGCCTGGGTGGGTTTGTCGGCGATGGCGCCGTGATCGACCCGCAATTCAACACGACGGATGTCGCGGTTGTCGTTCAAACGGACCTGGTGACCGACAAATACTACAAGCATTACGAGCGGCAGACCCGCGAGGGACAGGACTGATCCGGCCATTGAGTATGCTGTCCTGGTCCGGCTGCTCCCCGGGGAAATGGCCTGCGCGGATGGTCGCGTCACGCGGGTGGCGCGCGGACTTTCTTGCTCTGGCCTGTGGCGCGATCTCCGCGCTTGCGCTGCCGCCGTTGTATGTTTTGCCCGCGTTGCTGATCGGGATTCCGGGATTGCTCTGCCTGATCCAAGGCGCGGGCAGCCCATTGGTGGCCGCCCGCCGCGGCTGGTGGTTTGGGTTCGGGCTGAACCTTCTGGGTCTTTACTGGATCACTGAAGCGATCCTGATCGAGGCAGCGCGGTTCTGGTGGCTTGTTCCCTTGGCGGTGCCCGCACTCGCCGCCGTGCTGGCGGTTTTCATCGCGATTCCGGCTTCCGTTGCGTGGTGGGCGCGGCCGGGTTGGCGTGCCGCCTTCACCCTCGCCGGAAGCTGGGTGCTCGCGGACCTCGCGCGGCAATTCGTCGCCACCGGCTTTCCCTGGAATTTGCTGGGCAGCGTCTGGGAATTTCCCGGCTACCCGGGTGACGTCATGATACAGCCCGCCGCCCTGGTCGGCGCGCATGGGCTAACGGCGGCGACGATCGTTCTGGCTGCCCTGCCGCTGCTGGGCTGGACCTGGCGCGCGGGCGGGCTTGTGCTGCTGGTCCTTTGGGCCGGCTTCGGCGTGTACCGGATCGAGCGACCCATGCCGCCCGACCCGGACCTGACCGTCCTGCTGATCCAGGGCAACGTCGCGCAGGGACAGAAATGGGATCGGGCGCTGATGGTTTCGATTTTTCGGCGTTACTTAAACTTGACGCGTGAGGCGGTCTCCGCGGCCGATGGACATCCTTCGGTTGTAGTCTGGCCGGAAACCGCCAGCCCCGCGCTGCTGCAAACCGACAGCGAGGCCCGGAGTTTGATCGCCGATGCCGCGGGCGGCGCGCCCGCACTGATCGGTTCGGTTCGATTTGATGACGCGGGGCGGCCGCGCAACAGTTTGTTCGCCTTGGGGCCCAACGGGTTGATCGAGGGACTCTACGACAAATGGCACCTCGTCCCGTTCGGCGAGTATCAACCCGACTGGCTTCCGCTTGGCATCCAGGTGGTGCCCGGCGGCGGTTTTGCGCGCGGCCCCGGCCCTCGGACACTGCACATTCCCGGGTTGCCTCCGGCCGGCGCGCTTATTTGCTACGAAGCGATTTTTCCCAGCCAGGTAATCGACCCCAATGACCGGCCGGACTGGATGGTCAATGTCACCAACGACGCCTGGTTTGGCAATTCCACTGGCCCACGGCAGCATCTCGCGGCGGCGCGGTTTCGTGCCGTTGAGGAAGGTTTGCCATTGTTGCGCGCGGCCAATACCGGAATTTCCGCCGGTTTTGATGCCAGAGGCCACGAGATTGGCCGGCTTGCTCCGCAGGTGACGGGGGTGCTGCGGATTCAGTTGCCCGCCCCGTTGCCGCCGACGTTGTACGCGCGGTTTGGATTGCTGCTGCCGGGAAGTATTGCCTTGCTGGCAATGATTGGAGGGTTATACAAGGGGACAACCAGACGCCCGAGATCACGTGCCAATTAGTATACAAATTGGCTTATATATTACCGCGATGGATTTTGCCTCCTGCCGATTGACAATTTTTGGTTGCATTGCTCCCGAACCCACTCTAGTCTTTCGTTATGGTTTCTGGCTCGATTCGGCTTAAGGCGCGGCGGTCAGGGAAACAGCATGGGGTCCGCCCACGAAAATGAGGACGACAGGCATGGCAGGGGCCGAACAAGTGTTGGGCAGCGACCGAGAAAGCCGCCCAAGCCCTATTGATGTGCATGTGGGTTCGCGGATTCGTCTTCGCCGGACATTACTGGGAATGAGCCAGGAACGTCTTGGTGAATCATTGGGGCTGACTTTCCAGCAGGTGCAAAAGTATGAACGTGGCGTGAATCGAGTAGGCGCATCCCGTCTGTTCGATCTTTCTCGTGTACTTGACGTGCCAATCAGTTTCTTCTTCGACGACATGCCGGACAGCCTGGCGGCGAATTTTGGCGGGTTGCCGAATTGGCGCGCCGGCGGCCACACCGAAGCTCAGGACCCGTTCGGCGACGACACGCTCAGCCGCCGCGAAACGCTGGAGTTGGTGCGGGCGTATTATCGGATTACCGACCCTTCGATCCGCAAGCGCGTGTTCGATCTGATCAAGTCGATGGGTCCATCCGATTCCTGAAATCCGCCGGGTTTACTGATCGCGGCACTGTCACCCCCCAAATTACAGCAGTCCTGCTTTGCCACCGGCAATGTTAGCTCTCGCGCAGTTGGGGGTTGTCGAAGCGCGGGTTCTTGATCTCGTGGCTCGCTGTCTTCAGAGCCTCAAACAGCGAGAGTTTGTCGGGTTCATGTAAAAACGCGCCAACTTCGCAGTTTCGGCCGTGACTGCTCAGCACCACATGGGGAATCCCGCCGGATGAGGCCAGTTCAACCCGAAGCCAGGCCGCCGGCAACACCACCTGTTCACGCTTCCCTGACGCGCTGGTCCTGATTACCTTCAGTTGCGCCGCATCCAACATGATGAGTTCGCTGGCGCGCGCCCGGCGCTGGTTGATCGCCAGCAGGACGATGAGCAGTGGGACCTCTATAAGGCTGAACGCCACCACCGGCCATGCGCCCCATAGCCAGAAGCGGATTGCGACGGTTGCCGTTGCCACCGTCAAGGCGCCCAACAGCAGCGTGCCGCCCCTGCGGCTCAGGCTGCGATACGGAACGATGAGGGCTTCGAAAGCCGGCGTCTGTGCAGGCGACATCCGGGCACCGTAGCAGACGTGGCCGGTTCCCGTCCAAGCATCTGGCAGTGCCTGTAGATTCAGAGGCACCCTTTGGCCACCAGACAGTCGGCTGACCAAGTTGGGGTCCGAGACGGCGGCCGGGATCAGCCCAACGGGATCAGGCCAGCGGGCTTGGTCTAGTGGACAATGCCTTTGTCGCCGACGCCGAAACCGCCCGCCGCGTTAGCCAGGCGCTGGAGGTCCGTGCGGGATACCGTAAGATTGGCGGAAGAGCCACAATCTCCGGTCTTGGCGGTTGCTGAGCCGGCCCAGTGCACCCGGTAGCGCAGCGACGGCTGGTCCTGCAGACCCTCGACCACAAGGCTGCCGCCCTCTGCCGCCATTACGTTCGGGTCCAGCGAGCATTCCGCCGACGGAGAACCAAGACCCGAGACCAAAGTGGCGGGAATCGTCATCTGCCACATGTCGGTGTCCTGCGACCCCGGCTTGTAAGCGACGATATCGCCAACCCGCGGGCGGAATTCATCCAGTTGCAGAACCAGGAACGTGCTGAGGCAGCCGGTGATCATGATTGCCATGGCCGCCAGTACCGGCAACCATGCCGAAAGCGGCGTCCTTTCAGCACTACCGTTACGGGTAGGTTTGTGTTGATCCGGCATTCCCATGGCTCACAGGCCCTTGATCGCTAACCGATAAGATTTCGACTCCTGGTATATTGTGCGGCGCAGCATAAATGCAAGCAGTGAGTTTGGCATCCGACGCGGACCAGCCATACAGTGGCGGGAAAGTTGGAGGGGCAACGCGATGCGATACGGATTCAGCCTGCCGGTCAGAGGCAACCTGGCAAATCATGATGGCATTGTCGGCATCGCCCGGCACGGGGAGCGGCTGGGCTTCGTGTCCGCGACCATCGCCGATCACATTGTCTTCCCGACCGCGGTCGAATCGAAATACCCCTATGATGCGACCGGCAATCATCCCAGCACAGGCGATGCCATCGAACCATTGAGCCTGATGGCCTTTGTCGCCGGGGCCACGTCTACGCTGCGCCTGATTACCAGCGTGCTGATCCTGCCGCACCGCAACCCGGTCCTGGCGGCGAAGATGATTGCCTCGATCGACGTGCTTTCCCGGGGGCGGATTACCCTGGGGATCGGCGTCGGCTGGCTTCGCGAAGAATTCGAGGCGCTGGGCGCCGCTGATTTCGATCGCCGAGGCGCGGTCAGTGATGAATACCTCGCCATCTACAAGAAGCTCTGGGGACCAGGTGCGGTCGAACACCAAGGCACGTACTACAGCTTTGCCCCATTGCGCTGTGAACCACGGCCCGAGCAGCGGCCAAATCCGCCGATCTGGGTTGGTGGACATAGCAAGGCGGCGTTGCGGCGGACCGCTCGATTCGCCGACGGCTGGCATCCACTCGGCACAGTCGCAACAGCCGAGTTGCGGCCAGCGGAATTCAGCGCGCTGGTAGACGACCTGAAGCGCATGACCGAGGCCGAGAATCGCGACTTCGCCTCTATCACCATCGCCTTCGTGGCCAGGCTGCATGAGACGGCAACGCCGATAGATGCCGCGGACCGGATGCCATTCTCGGGATCCGCTGATCAATTGATCGCTGACGTCGAAGAGTATCGTCGCCTGGGTGTATCACATCTGAGTTTCGACTTCCGCTCGGCTACCTTGGCACAGACGCTGGAGCGCATGGACTGGTTCGCCCAGAAGGTGATGCCGCATACGAAATAGGCTCTGTCCGCGCGAGCGGTCTGATGAGAGAGCTTGCCTTTACATCGCCGCCTCGGTGTGCCGATCTAGCCGCAAAAGAAGGCGGGAGGGATCGATGGCAAGACAAGCCATTTTGAGGCGGCGGGGATTGCTGGCTGGCGCCATGGCACTACCGGCGGTGCGAAGCGCGCGGGCAGACACCGGCATGGTCACCTTCGCCATGATCAGTCCCCTCTCCGGCCCCTGGGCGCGGGAGGGTGAACTGCAGCGCGGCGGCGCCGAGATGGCGATCGACGACATCAATGCCGCGGGTGGCATCAAGGCCCTCGGCGGGGCCAAGGTCAGGCTGGTGCAGTACGACGCCGGTGATTCGGCGGAGAAAGCCAAGAATGCGGCCCAACGCATGGTCGCGCAGGAGCCTGATGTCAGCGGCGGCTTTGGCGCATGGCTTTCCACGTTCACGCTCGCGGTAACCGAGGTCACGGAGCGGGCGGAGATTCCGTGGTTCACGCAGTCCTACTCCGACCTGATCACCAGTCGGGGATTCCACTACATTTTCCAATCCTCGCCAACCGCTGTGGATCAAGCGGAGAAGGCGTTGCCGACCATCCTGGGTCTGGCGGAGCGCACCACCGGAAAGCGGCCGAAGCGGGTCGCGATCATCTCCGACAATACCGCGTCGGCGGTGAGTTTCCTGAAGCCGATACGCAGCCACGTGCTGGCCGATTTGGGATTGACGGCCGTGGTTGATGAGGTTTTCACCCCGCCGCTGACCGACGCGACCACAATGATCCAGAAGGTGCGGTCTGCTCGGCCGGACTTCCTGCTGGCGCTGCCCTCGAACGTACCGGACGACAAGATCATCCTGGACAAACTTTCCGAGTTTGGGCTTGGCGGCGGCAAGCTGCCGGTCGTCGGCAATGGCGGCCATTGGGCGACGCCGGAACTGGTGGCGAACGCGGGCAAGGAGGTCGTCCAGGGGATCATGATCATTACCGCCGGCGGGGCGGGCAAAGGGCTGGAGGATATCGAGCACCGGTACATGGCGAGGACCAAAGAGCCGTGGATGTTGCAAGAGCCGATCATGGCCTATGCGCACATCATGCTGCTGGCGGCGGCAATCGAACGGGGCGGGAGCGCCGACCGCCGAAAGGTGGCCGAGCAAATCAGGGCGTTCGACCTGCGCGACGGCCCTGCCCTGCTGCTTCCGGGGCAGCACGTGAAATACGACGAAGCCGGCCGGCGCGTGGATGCGAAGCTGATGATCGTGCAGTGGCAGAATGGCCGCATCGTGACGACGGATCCGCCGGAGATGGCGGTTACTGATCCGATCTGGCCAAAGGGTTGAACAGCGCGGCCGCGAGGGACAGATCGTCGGGACCAGCGATCGCATTGCCGGCCCCTGCCCGAGTCGGTTGGTTGGCGACCGCCCGCGGGGTCCATGCATCGCGCTAACGGGCCGCAAGAAAGCGGTTGGGGGCCCTTGTCGAGCTTCGAGGGGCCGCGACTCGTCGTGAATATGGCTGTCTTCAAGCTGACGCTTGCGGACTGCCTGACACCCGCCTATGTGGGGGCGCCAAGGTAGCGGAAAGGCTCGCCCGCCCATGGCGCTCGATATTCCCCAGCAGACACTTCCCTCGTCCAGCCAGCTCGGTGCTATTTCCCGGGTTGAGGTGGCCTTGGCGTTCGATGATGTTCTTGTCGTCCCGGCCTACTCCCAGGTGCTGCCCTCCGGCACCAGCACGGTCACACGGCTGACCCGCAGAATCACACTCAACATTCCGCTGATTTCAGCGGCGATGGATACGGTAACCGAGGCTGAAATGGCCATTGCGATGGCGCAGCTTGGGGGTATGGGCGTCATTCATAAGAACATGACGCCGGAAGAACAGGCCGCGCAGGTTCGACGGGTCAAGAAGTATGAATCCGGCATGGTGGTGAACCCGCTCACCATCCATCCCGATCAAACGCTGGCCGATGTAAAGCTGCTGATGACGACGCAGCGCATCAGCGGCATCCCGGTGGTCGAGCGGGAGACCAATCGGTTGGTCGGGATTGTCACCAACCGAGACGTCCGGTTCGCCACGGAACCAAGCCTCAAGGTTTACGAGTTGATGACGCGGGAGAATCTCGTGACGGTGACGGCAGATGTCGGCGCTGAGCGGGCGCGCCATTTGCTGCACAAACACCGCATCGAGAAGTTGATCGTGGTCGATGATGCCTACCGCTGCATCGGGCTGATCACGGTCAAGGACATGGACAAGGCCGAGTCGCACCCATTGGCCAACAAGGACGAACTGGGCCGTCTGCGCGTAGCCGCCGCCACCGGGGTTGGACCCGATGGGGAGGCGCGCGCGCGCGCGCTGATCGGGGCGGAAACCGACATTATTGTCGTGGACACGGCGCATGGGCATTCGGATGGCGTGCTGCGGGCGGTTGAGGCGATCAAGAAAGCCTCCAACACGGTGCAGGTGATTGCCGGCAACGTGGCAACTCCGGAAGGTGCCCAGGCGCTGATACAGGCCGGGGTGGATGCGGTGAAGATTGGCATTGGGCCAGGCAGCATCTGCACGACGCGCATTGTCGCCGGCGTCGGCGTGCCGCAGTTCACAGCGGTCATGGAGACAGCCGCTGCGTGCAAGGAGCATGGCGTTCCCTCGATCGCGGACGGTGGCATGCGAACCAGCGGTGACGTGGTCAAGGCCATTGCCGCGGGGGCTGACTGCTGCATGATCGGCAGCTTGTTTGCTGGCACTGACGAGGCGCCGGGTGAGGTGTTCCTGTACCAGGGACGGTCATACAAGTCGTATCGCGGCATGGGCAGCCTGGGAGCGATGGCTCGCGGGTCGGCCGACCGCTATTTCCAGCAGGACATCAAGGACCAGTTGAAACTGGTGCCTGAGGGCATCGAGGGCCGCGTCGGCTACAAGGGTCCGGTCGGCAACGTGGTGCATCAACTGGTCGGTGGGTTGAAGGCTGGGATGGGCTACACGGGAAGTGCGGACATCGCCACCTTGCAGAAGAACACACGGTTCCGCCGCGTGACCGGAGCGGGCCTGCGGGAGAGCCACGTGCATGACGTGGCGATCGACCGGGAAGCGCCGAACTACCGGCAGGATTGAGCAGGCGCCCAAAGCCTGTGTCGCGGTGGTGGTGCCTTGCAGCGGCCCTGGTTCCGATAGATGAAAAATAATTTGAACAGGGGCGTATTCCTTAACCGGTTGTTCACCTTCTGCCTGTTACGCTGACGCCATGTTATCACCCGCGACATTCATTGGGATCGCGAAGGCCACCGAATCCATTGGCCAGGCCGCACATGCCCGGCCGGCTTCGGCTGGGGTGGCGCAGGGCGGTGTGCCGCCTGCTGGCCATGCGCCGGCAGGGAACGCACCGGTTCAACGTGCCCGGATCCTGACCACGCCGCCACCGCCACCACTAGGCGCGATCCCGGCAACGCCGTCCGGGCCGAGACCAGCCCCGTCCGTTTCTTCAAGCCCACAAGCGGCGCCCCCGCGCAACCTGCCGCGCGGATCGCTGCTGGACCTGAGCGTCTAATCCTATCTTCTTTCGGCGCGCGACCGCTGGCCGAGGCAAGCGCCGTCCGGTTTACGTTCGCCACAGCCCGGACCGATAGAACGCGCGCTTGCGTTTGGGGCTTGATCCCGACCGCGGAACCCATCAGTTTCCAATAATGACTTCGTTCGTCAGGAAAATTCCCGAGGGCGATAACCGCGAGCGGATGGTTTGCGGCGACTGTGGCCATGTGGCCTATGAGAATCCGAAGGTGGTTGTCGGTTCCGTGGTGGTCGCCGACGATGACCGCATTCTGATGTGCCGCCGGGCGATCGAGCCAAGGAAGGGTTTCTGGACGATCCCCGCCGGCTACATGGAATTGGGTGAAACGCTGGAGGAGGGTGCGATGCGCGAGGCGCATGAGGAAGCACTTGCGGCCATCGCGATCGATGGCATCCTCGGCGTCTTCAGCATTGCTCGGATCGGTCAGGTTCAGGTCATTTTCCGTGCACGCTTCGCCGATCCGGGAGCGCCGGTCTTTGGTGCCGGGGATGAAAGCCTGGAGGCGCAGTTGTTCCGTCGGGACGAAATTCCCTGGGAGGAAATAGCGTTTCCCTCGGTTCACTGGGCCTTGAATGCATGGATTGCGTCAGGGACCGCGCCGCTAGGCAGGCCGGTCGGCAATCCCCCCGATGACCGCCGCGGCGTACACCGCATGCCGTCCACACCCACGAACGGTTTGTCGGTCAGGTACCCGCGCAATGAGAAAACTCATTTGGTTGATGGCATTCATTCCGGTTGCCTCGCTTGCCATGGCGGGCGAAGTTCCGACCCCGCCAATCCCGCCGGAGAACCCTCGGGTCGGAGAGGCCGCGCCGGTCCCCGACGTGGATGCGGCCGCTCCGGTAAGCCCAGCGTCGGAAAAGACAAGCGTTTTCGTTAAGCTGTATCGAAACCGCACGTATGATCCGAGCGTCGGATTTGTGCCGGGATCGCGTTATCAGACCAGCGAGGATCGCAAGCCGATACAGACCCCCGGCTTCAGCGTAAGCGTGCCACTCAAGTAGCCACGCCACAAAAGGCTGGGTTCGACTTTCGAAGCAGGAACTTCGAGCCACGCACGGCATTGAGGTGCCGTGTTAAAGCTTTGTTCAGCTTCGCATCTTATGGACGGGTTCGCCAGGCAGGTGTCCTGGTACGCTCGCCGGAGCGGCACCTTGGGGCTATACGGCTACCAACGGGCGGCCATTAAGACCGACGTCGGTACAGTTTCTATTTCAGACGGAGCTTGGGTCGCTGTCCCGCCGATTCGTCGCTTCGAGGTCGTTTCGTGGCCCGGACTGATCCAGACAGATGTTCAGTATCTGAGTGTTAAGCGTATTTATTTGCAACAGTCGCCAAATCGTGAACCACCGCAGCGGCAAATTGCTCTCGCTTTTAAGCACAAGTTTGTGTTCTTGTCTGTGACGGAGTCAGCATCGTGGCCGGATGGCAACCATAGTCCGGCGCATACGAGGGTAAATCGCCAGCTTACCGGCAGAGGGTCGCGGATTGCATAACATGAGGCCGGCGGCCATCGTAGCGAGGTTACAGGCGCCTGTCCGTGCACAGGCCGAGGACCGGGGCATGCGGGCATGAAGCTTTCGACGCGCCTCGTGCTGCTCGTGCTGGGTTGTCTGTTGCCGATCCTGACGGCGCAGGTCTATTCGCAGGTTACCTTGTATGCGGAGCGGCATGAACAACTTGCCGCGCTGGTATTGCGCCAGGCAGAGCTCGCGAATGCCGACCTCGTCAGTATCGTTGGGGGTGTGCATCAACTTGGCGCACTAGCCGGAATGTTCCCGTCGGTGCGCGAGCCGGGCGAACGATGCGATCAGCGACTGACCGCGCTGCGGCAAAGCTCGGAGCAATACTACTTCCTGGCGGTGTTCTCGTCGGTTGACGGATCCGTCGTTTGCCGGTCGGATCGTACACCTGACAGCTTGACGCATGGCCGCCCATCCTGGATGGGCGATCTGTTGGCGACACCGGACCTGAGGGTGGGGCGGTTGGTCGAGAATCCGGGCGATAAAGCTCGGTTTTTGCCGATCGCCGTGCATCTTGCCGGCGGCAACGCCGGTGCGCCAGCGTTAGTGCTGGTGGCCGCGCTGGATTCCGAGTGGCTCGCCAAGCACCTGGACGCGACCAAGATAGATCCGTCGGCGGCCATATCCGGGGCGATACTGATCATCGCTGACCGCGACGGCAACGTGGTTGGGCATATACCCGATGGTGCCGAGTGGATGGGACGGCCTGTGCCGGACTGGTTCCGTCCGCTGATCGGGCGGGACGGCCGCAATGTCGAAACCGTTACCGATCCGAATGGGCACACGATTATCGCGGCCTACTTGCCGAACGTGGCGCCTCCGAGTGGTCTGACGATCATCGAAGCCTTGGCGCTGCCTAATCTCACGGCCGATATCGATCAGGCCACATACCAGGATCTGCTGGTCATTGGTGGGGCTGCCATCGTGGCGCTGATCCTGGCCTGGGTTGCCGGGCGCCGCTTTATCTACCAGCCGACCGAGGCGCTGCTGCAGGCCGCCCGTAAATGGCGGGAGGGCGACCTGAGCGCCCGAGCGAGCCCGATGGACGCGGGATCCGAATTTTCGGCATTGGCACAGTCATTCAACGCGATGGCCGCTGGGCTTCAGGCGCGAGAGATGGAACGCCGCATGCAGTCCAGCTTCCTCGAGTCGCAGGTTGCCGAGCGCACGAGGGAATTATCGGAAACAAATAACCGGCTCCAGGTTGAGATCGCCGGCCGGGAAAAGACCGAGGTGGCGCTGCACCAGGCGCAAAAGCTACAGGCGGTGGGCCAGCTTGCCGGCGGTATCGCGCACGACTTCAACAATATGCTCGCCACGGTGCTTGGCAACCTTGAGTTGATGGAACGGCGGGTGTCGCAGGCTGGCGACGAGTGGACCATCGCCGACACCGAACGACTGCTGCGCCTGATCGAGCGGGCGACCGGAGCGGTGACACGGGGCGGCCAACTTACCTCCCGGCTGCTGGCATTTTCCCGCCGGCAGCGGCTGGCGGCGCGTCCGACCGATGTCAACGCCCTGCTGGGCGAACTCATTACTTTGGCTACAAGCACGCTCGGGCGACGCGTTCAGGTGGTACCTGAGCTTGCCGACGATTTGTGGCCGGCGATGGTTGATCCTAGCCAGGTGGAAGCCGCGATCCTCAATCTGTGCCTCAATGCCCGCGATGCGATGCCGGATGGCGGCCGCCTGACGGTGCGAACCTCAAACGTGACCGTCTACGCGGGGAGCCAGAGCACGTCTGACAACGCGCTTGCGCCCGGTGGGTACGTGCAGGTGTGCATCTCCGATACCGGGACCGGTATGCAGCCGGAGGTCAAGGCTCGGGCATTCGACCCGTTCTTCACCACCAAGGGCCCCGGCGCGGGTTCCGGGCTGGGGTTGAGCCAAGTCTATGGCATGGCCCGCCAGTCCGGCGGCAGCGTGACGATAGACAGCACGCCCGGGGAAGGCACCTGCGTCACTTTGTGCCTGCCGCGCGCGACGACTACCGAGGGTGCGGCGACGGCACCGACGGAGGTTCTCGCGGAACTGCCGAAGCCGGGGACGCCGGGCGAGTTGATCCTGGTGGTGGACGATGACAATGCGGTGCGGCAGGTCACGGTCGAAATGGCCCGTGATCTAGGCTGCGAGGTGGCACAGGCGTCGGGTGGCGAGCAGGCATTGGCGCTGGTTGGAAAATTGACGCCGAAGCTTATTCTTCTGGATTACGCGATGCCGGGCATGAACGGGCTGCAGTTGGCCCGGGCGCTGCGGGAGCGCGGGATGACGGCGCCGATCGCCTTGGTTACGGGTTACGCGGAACTATCGGAGGCAGATGTCGCCGCGGGCGAACTTGCTGGCTTGTTGCGCAAACCGTTCACGATACGAGAACTGCAAGCGCTGCTGACGCAGCTTCGGGCAGCGATGGACGCCGAGGCGGCTTGCCTGGAACCTGGAATGGCGGGTCGTTAAGCGCCCTGCCCCAGAAGTTCGGCGCATCATGCGACGGACTTTCAGGATCGACGGGCTACTGAAAACCAAAGCCTGGTCGCCTGGGACCTGGGTCCGGGCGGACTTCAGCTTCGGAACATCAGGCCCGTTTCCCTTCGCCCTGGCTACGGCCGCCGGCGGGCGACATCAGACGCCCAGCTTGGACGCCATGTCCTGGATGTCCGTGGCCACGACGTCCCAGTCCTGATCGGCTTTGAAGTCGCGCTTCTGATGCGGTCCGTATTCGAGCGGCCTGGGGAAGAATGCAGTCAGCAGACCGCAGCCGCGTGCCGCCGCCAGATCACCATTATGCGCGGCGGCCATCATTACCTGATCTGGCCGCAGGCCCAGCATTTTCGCGACACCCAGATAGGTTTCCGGGTCCGGCTTGAAATGACCGAACAGGTCGGAGCCAAAAATCATGTCCCATGGCAGTCCGCTGAACTTCGCCATGTTCAGCAGCAGCGCGACGTTGCCGTTAGACAACGGCCCGATGATGAAGCGCGATTTCAGGCGGGTGAGACCGGGCACGGAATCGGGCCAGGGATGCAGCCGGTGCCAGCCGAGGTTGATGTGCACCAGATCGTCCTCGGAAAGCCCGGTGACCCCGAACTCGACAATCAGACGGTCAAGCGAGGCGCGATGCAGGTCATCCAGCTTGGTCCAGGGCAACTCGCCCTTACGAACCCGGTTCATGGAGGGCTGATAGGCGGCGCGCCACGCGTCAACCAGGGCCGGCCAGTCGGCGGTGACGCCGCGACCGGCGCCGAAAGCGGTGAGGTCGGCGATCAAACTCGATCGCCAGTCAACCACCGAACCGAAAGTGTCGAAAACAATCGCGACGGGTTGCTTGCCGGACATGGGGTTCTCCCTGGTGTTATGGCAGCAAAACCTCAGCGCCGCCCGGGGTCAAGGCCAGTGCGGGTCAGGGCCAGTGCGGAGTCAGTGAGCGGACAGTGTGCGCAGCCATCCCAGCAGCGGGCGCCAGAGTGATGTTTCAGCCCGAGCACCGGCGACCATGCCGACGTGACCGGCGCGGGGCACGTGCAGTTCGGCGCGCGGAATAAGCCCCGCGAGTGGACGGGCTGATTCCGGCGGCACGATGCGGTCACGTTCGGGAGCGACGACGAACGTCGAGGCGGTTATCGCGGCCGGATCAACTTCGAGACCGGCAATTCGCCACTTGCCGCGCGCCGGCGCATTGTTCCCATACCACTCGCCCAGGCAGGTGCGGGCCGCCTCGGCGGCCAGCGGTACGCCATCATTCAGCCAATCCTCGAGGGCCACGAACAGCCGGGCCCGTGGGCTGCTTGGATCCAGCCGTGCAAAGTGGCGATACTTTTCGGCGACACCCCATGGATCGAGCAATGCGAACAACGATTGCAGCAAATCGACCGGCAATGCGTTGCCGAACGCCAAGGCTGGTTCCAGCATCGGCAGTGTCGCGGCTGCCTGCAGCGCGCGGTCGGGGTCCGGGGCGTGAAAATCCCAGGGAGCGGCGAGCAATGCCAGCCCGGCGATCAGGTCAGGGCGCCGCTGCGCCGCCGCCACCGCCAAGGTCCCGCCCATGCAGTAGCCGGCCAGCACCGCGGGGCCGCCGGCGATCGCGGCGGCAGCGGTCATGGCCCGCTCCATGCGGCCGGCGACGTAGTCGGTCAGGCTGAAGCGCCGCTCGGTCTCGTCCGGCCATCCCCAGTCGAGCAGGAACGGCCTGATTCCCTGTTCGGAAAGCCAGCGCAGCAGCGAATGGCCTTCCGCCAGATCGAGCACATATGCACGGTTTATCAGGCTGGGGACGAACAAGACCGGCTGCCCGCCAGCGGGGCCGTAGTCCAGCATCCTCGTGCTGCCTTCGGTCCAGACGGATGGCGGATCCAGCAGCGTGCGCTGCCATGGATGGCGGCGGTAGGCCGCGATCCCTTCAATCAGGGCGGCATCCTGGCGCAATGTCTCGGCGATGACGGCGGCCGGGAAATCCGCGGCTCCAGTCTGGGGGTCACTTTCCTGGCTTGCGCGCCGGACGGCGCTTTGGACTGACTGGAGGATCGCCGCGCTCGAGGTCTGCCAGTCGACGTTCCAAAGTGGCGACGTGGCGCGCGAGACGTGCGATCTCAGCGTCGCGAGCGTCAGGTGCAGCAGCAGCGGACGAGGTCCGCGACGCATCAGCGGCCCGGGTGTGTTCTCCCGTGCGGTCATCTGTTCCCGCGGTGCGGCCATTTTGCCGGTCCGGCGCCTGACCCCACCCGTCCGTAAATGGCGTGCGGGGCCATCCGCGCACGATCGCCGCCATCGTCCCCGCCCACAACGCCGCCATGGTCTGACAGGATTCGCGCAGTTCCGGATCGGCCGTCATCGCCGAAAGCTCGCTCTGCCAAACGGTAATCCAGTCCTGGGCGAGCTTGCGGGAGTCGGGCAATTCCGGTCCGGCGGATGCTTTTGACGAAGCATCGCCGCACCCGGCCCTGGCCTTGTCCGAAGCGTCCCGGTCGCCCGAATCGCGTCCGGCTTTGTCGGGACCGGAGTCCATCGCCATGCCGCATTCATCCTCCTCGCAGGCCGCACCATAGGCGCGGCGGCTCGGCTGCGAAACTTCGAACCGGCGCTTTGTTTGATGACGGGAAACGAATTCACACTATCGCATGTGCGAAATACGCGGTAGGGATGCGCGGCAGCTACGAGGTATGCATGTCTGTGCCCGTTGAGACCCTACCGGATGTGAAAACCGGTGAAAAGCCTCCGGTCGTCGTTAAGAAGTATGCCAACCGAAGGCTCTACAACACCGAGAGCTCCAGCTACATCACTCTGGACAACCTGGCCGACATGGTGCGGCTTGGTCGCGATTTTGTCGTTTATGACGCCAAGAGCGGCGACGACATTACCCGCAGCGTCCTGACCCAGATTATTGTCGAAGAGGAAGGAAAAGGCCAGAACCTGCTGCCCACCAACTTCTTGCGCCAGTTGATCGGGCTGTACGGCGGGTCAATGCAGGGGCTGGTGCCGAAGTATCTTGAACATGCGATGACATCATTCGCCCAGCAGCAGGAGCAGATGCGCACGGCGATGCAGAAGACCATGGGCACGCTGTTCCCGTTCGGCAACATCGAGGAAGTGGGTCGGCAGAACATGGCGATGATGGAGCGTGCGTTCAGCATGTTCACGCCGTTCTACCGCGGCGCGGAACCGACCAATCCGTCCGACGAGCATGGCTCCGAAATTGAGGCCCTCCGGGCTGAAATCGAGCGCCTGCGCAAGGAGCTTGAAATCGCGAAGAAGAAATAGCCGGCCGCTCCGGTCGGGCTAGCTGCTTTATTGGCCGGCCTTCGCGGCGGTGATGAAGGCGCGGATCAGCGCCGGATCCTTAACACCTCTGCTACTTTCCACCCCGGAGGATACGTCAACCGCTTCGGCGCCGGTCTGGCGGATCGCCATGGCGACATTGTCCGGTGTCAGCCCCCCGGCAAGCACCCACGGGGCCGGGGCATTCCATCCGTGCAGGATTGGCCAGTCGAAGGTGGTCGCATTGCCACCCGGCCGATCCGCTCCGGCCGGAGGTTTTGCCTCCAGCAGCAGCCGGTCGGCTCCGAGTGCCGCGCCGGGCAGGTCGGCCTCGGTGCCGATTCCGACGGCGCGCCAGACCGGCAGCCGGAAGCGGCCCCTGATCGCGCCCAGGATGTCCAACGCGCCATAGATCTGCAGGACATCCAAAGTCACCGTATCCAGAACCCGGGCGATCTCCGCTTCCGTCGGATCGACGAAAAGTCCGACGCGAAGTGGTCCCCCGATGGTTCGTGCGGACAATGCAGCGGCGGCTTCGGGGGCCAGGGCGCGCGGCGAACGGGGAAAAAATACGAACCCAACCCAATCGGCGCCTGCCTCCACCGCCGTGTCGAACGCAGCGGGATCATTGATGCCGCAGATCTTGACCTGGGTCATCCGAGGCTGGCGGCGATGTTCGCCGCGGCGGCGGCCGGATCCGGTGCGGTCGTGATTGGACGGCCTACAACGATCCAGTCGGCACCCGCCGCGATCGCCTGTGCCGGCGTCAGCGTACGCGCCTGATCGCCAACCGCCTCACCTGATGGACGAATGCCCGGAACCACGAGGGTGACCTCCGGCCCCAGTGCCGCCCGCAGCATTGCCACCTCGTGTGGACTGCAAACCAGTCCGTCGGCACCCGAACCGATGGCGAGGCGGGCAAGCCGCAACACCTGCTCATTGACCGGGCTGGCAACGCCTGTGGCCCGCATATCAGCCTGATCCAGACTGGTGAGCACCGTGACCGCGAGGATCATCGGGCGGTTCGCTCCCGCGCTGGAGGCCGCCTGGTGCGCCGCCTGGATCATCGCCGAACCGCCAGAGGCATGGATGGTCAGCATCCTTGGCCGCAGCTTGAGAACTGCCCGCACGCCGCCGGCCACGGTGTTGGGGATGTCATGCAGCTTCAAATCGAGAAAGATCGGCGCGCCGGAGAGTTCCCTGAAGCCGGCCGCGCCATTTGCCAGGAAGAATTCAAGGCCCAACTTCAACATGCCCGCGTAGGGCGTGACCGCCCGAGCCCAGTCACGGGCACGGTCGATCTCCGACGTATCGAGTGCGACGATCAGGCGTTTGGCGGCCCCCGTCACGATGCCCCCGTCACGATGCCACCGTCACGATGCCACCCTCACGATGCCACCCTCACGATGCCACCTGTCACGACAGGGGCGGCAGCGACATCGGTGTGCTGACCCGATGCTTCAGTTCCTCGATCTGCGCTTCCAGCAGACGAACCGTGCGCTCCGCATGCCTGGCTCGCCGTCGCTGGCTGAATTCAGATACCCAGACCACGAGGGCGCCGAGCAGGAACGCGATAGCCATGGCAAGCAGGATCGCAAGCGAGAGGTGAACATCGACGCTGTAGTCGGTCGGCCAAAGGCCAAGCCGCACCACCTCGGTGTTCGACAGCGCGAACAACACCAGAGGGAAGCACAAAACCAGGGCGATTATCAGAAACAGCATGGGCGGCTGGAAACCTTTCAGGCCTGCCGACGCTCCGCGGCGCGCGGGCTTTTGCCGGCATTCACGCGCACCCGCAACTCCTTCCCGGCCTTGAAGAAGGGAACGGATTTCTCGTCGACCGAAACGGAGGCGCCGGTTCTTGGGTTGCGTCCCGTGCGCGCATCGCGATGTTTTACGGTAAAGGCACCAAATCCACGCAGTTCCACACGCTCGCCGCGCGCCAGGGCAAAGGTGATTTCCTCGAAGATGGTGGCCACGATGGTTTCCACATCCTGCCCACGCAAATGCGGATTGGCGAGCGCCAATTCCGCGATCAGTTCGGATTTGGTCAATACATCCCCCGGGAATCAACCCTCGGGACGTTGCCAGACGGCCCAGGCGCCGTCAAGACTAAGGCTTTGTGAAATCAGCATTTTCCAAGCCTCTTGGAAGATTGTTCCAAGCTGGCCTGAGAATGCGCTTCTGGTAAACCCGGTTGTGGTGAGATCCTGAACCGGGAGACCGGGCGGCACGCCCTTGGCCAAGGTCAGCCAGGCCTTTGCCTCCCGCTCACCACCGATTTCATCAACCAGGCCAAGCGCCAAAGCCTGCCGGCCAGTGTAGGCACGCCCATCGGCAAGCGAGCGCACCTTGGCCACGTCCATATGCCGCCCGGAGGCGACCATTTCGACGAACTGGTCGTACATGTCGTTGACCAGGCCCTGCATCACCTCCTGCCCAGCGGGCGACAGGGGTCGAACCAGACTTGGTTCGTCCTTCAGCGGACCGGAACGGATCACCTCGGGCTCGATACCCAGCTTGCTGAGCAGCCCGGAAACCTGACCGGTCTGGATCAACACACCGATCGACCCCGTCAGGGTCGCCTCGCGGGCGAAGATGCGGCTTGCCGGGACCGCGATCATGTAACCGGCGGAGGCAGCGAGGCCGCCCATTGTCACGACAACGGGCTTTTTCGTAGCGACCCGGGCGATCGCGTCGTGCAGGGTCTCGCCGCCGGACACGCTGCCGCCTGGGCTGTTGATCGACACGATGACCGCCTTGACGTGCCCGTTGTCGGTAAGCGCGTCGATCGCATCGGTCACCTTGCGGTCCTCGGTGATGAGGCCGCTGACGGAGACACGGGCGATGTGGGCGCCGCTAGGCGTCAAGCCCGCTCCGCGAAGGCCGGCGAGCGCGGCGACAACCAGCGCCACGACGGCGAACACGCGCCAAAAGATCAGGCGGCGTTTGAGGCGCCGCCTGTCCAGTAGAAGATCGGTCTCCAGCGACATGATCCAGGGTCCTTGCCGCTGGGGGCCGTCAGCTCAGGCTTAGCTGTCCTGGGCGGCCTGGTTGCGGCGACGGATCGCAGCGCCAAGGATGTCACCCAGCGAGGCTCCGGAGTCGGAGGAGCCGAATTCAGCCATCGCCTGCTTCTCTTCCTCGACTTCCTTGCCCTTGATGGTCAGCGTCAACTTACGAGACTGACGATCCACGGCGGTGATCTTGGCATCGACCTTTTCGCCCACGGCGAACCGGTCGGGGCGCTGATCCCCTTTGTCACGAGCAAGTTCGGCGCGGCGGATAAAGCCGGTCAGTACGTCGTTGACCTTGACCTCGATGCCATTGGCCTGGACCGCACTGACGATGCAGGTCACCACGTCGCCCTTGTGGACCGTGTCGAGGATGGTCGCCGCCGGGTCGTCACGCAGTTGCTTGATGCCCAGGCTGATGCGTTCCTTCTCGACATCGACGTCGAGCACCTTGGCCTTGACCGTCTGGCCCTTTTCGTAGCCGGCCATGGCGGTCTCGCCGGCGTCGTCCCAGGACAGGTCGGACATGTGGATCATGCCGTCGATGTCCGCGGACAGGCCGATGAACAGGCCGAACTCCGTGATGTTGCGGATTTCGCCCTCGACCTCGGATCCAATCGGATGATCCTCGACGAACTGCTCCCACGGGTTGCGCTGCACCTGCTTCAGGCCCAACGAAATACGCCGCTTGGAGCTGTCCACGTCCAGCACCATGACGTCCACTTCCTGGCTGGTGGACACGATCTTGCCGGGATGGACGTTCTTCTTGGTCCAGGACATTTCGGACACGTGGACCAGGCCCTCGACCCCAGGCTCCAGCTCCACGAAGGCGCCGTAGTCGGTGATGTTGGTGACGCGGCCGGAGTATTTGGCGCCCGGCGGATACTTGGCGGCGACGCCTTCCCACGGATCGGCTTCCAACTGCTTCATGCCCAGGCTGATGCGTTGGGTATCGGAGTTGAAGCGGATCACCTGCACCTTGACCTGCTGACCGATGGTCAGGGCCTCGGACGGGTGGTTGATGCGGCGCCAGGCGATGTCGGTCACGTGCAGCAAGCCATCGACTCCACCGAGATCGACGAATGCGCCGTAGTCGGTGATGTTCTTCACCACCCCGTCCAGGATCATCCCTTCCTTCAGGCCCTGAATCAGTTCGCTGCGCTGTTCGGCGCGCGTCTCCTCAAGGACGGCTCGGCGAGAAACCACGATGTTGCCGCGCGCCCGGTCCATCTTCAGGATCTGGAACGGCTGCGGGGTGCCCATCAGCGGTCCGACGTCGCGCACCGGCCGGATATCGACCTGACTGCCGGGCAGGAACGCAACCGCGCCGCCGAGGTCGACGGTAAAGCCGCCCTTGACCCGGCCGTAGATCGTGCCGTCAACGCGCTTCTGCGCCTCAAACGCTTTTTCGAGATTGGTCCAGGCTTCCTCACGGCGAGCCTTTTCGCGCGAAAGGATAATGGCGCCGTCGCGATCTTCGTAGCGCTCGACATAAAGCTCGATCATGTCGCCGGGCTTGACGTCCGGCTTGGCACCAGGGGGCCCAAATTCCTTGAGGGCAACGCGGCCCTCGGACTTCAGGCCGACATCGACGACGGCGAATTCATCGGTCAGACGGATGACGCGGCCGGTGACGACGGAACCGTCGAAACCTGTATCAGTGCCGAGTGTCTCGTCGAGAAGGGAGGCGAAATCCTCGCCCCGAAAATGGTCTTGCGCAGGCTCTTGAGCGCGCGCGGTGGCGGATGCTGCCATGAGTTAGATTTGTTCCGTTACGGATGTCCGAGCGGCGTCTGGTGACGGGGCCCGGTGTTTGCCGTGGTGTGCGCGCCCCATATCTGATGGAAACACGACTTGCCCGCGTCGCAGAGGGCGCGGGCCAGGTTAAGTGAATAAGGCGGCTGTATATCCGGTTGCCGCCAGGATGGAGATAGCGTTTTCGTGAGGAGAGTCAAGGGCAACCTGGATTTAGACGGTCGCCAGCACTGCCTGACAGATCCGGTCGACATCTTCGTCGGTCAAGTCCGGATGGATGGGCAGCGCCAGGATCCGCCGGGCAAGGTCGTCCGACACCGGCAAAGCCGAACCGTCATGCTGGGCGGTATAGGCGGGCTGGCGGTGCAGCGGCCGGGGATAGTAGATCGCCGTCGGTACGCCATCGGCCCGCAACGCCGCCTGGGTCCGTTCCCTGGCCGCCTCATCCGGCAACAGAATGGAA
This sequence comes from uncultured Alphaproteobacteria bacterium, assembly GCA_963792345.1. GTDB lineage: Bacteria > Pseudomonadota > Alphaproteobacteria > Acetobacterales > Acetobacteraceae > Rhodopila. Next base: position 179,430 of record CAWBVV010000003.1, on the reverse strand, counting down.
TAGATCGCCCAGGCGCTGGTGCTCCGGGGGACGCGTTTCGGCGTTGTCACGGCATTCCCGAGGCGCTGGTCATAGGCCAGGGCAATCCGCTCGCGGGCCCGAAGTTCCTCAGGAAATACCGCGAGCTTTGCCAGCAGCACGGCGGCCTGAATCGAGTCCAGGCGGCCGTTCATGCCGGTTCGAAGCACTTCGTATCGGGTCTTGCCCTCCCCGTGGGTGCGCAGGCTGCGGTATAGTTCCGCGCGTTCATCGGATTCCGTGAACAGCGCGCCGCCGTCGCCGTAAGCGCCCAGAGGTTTCGAAGGGAAGAAACTGGTGGCGGTTGCGTCGGCCTGGCTGCCCAGCATCTTGCCATGCAGGGAGGCGCCGAAACTCTGGGCGAGGTCATCGAGCAGGAACAGGTCACTCCGCCGCGCGACTTCCAGCAACGCCGGCCAATCGGCGGGCTGGCCGAAAAGATCGACGCCGATGACTGCTCGTGGCTTCAGCTTTCCGGCCGCCTGGACCTGCTCGATGCGCTGCGTCAGGTGCGCCGGATCGATCTGAAAGGTGCGAGGATCGACGTCGACGAAAACCGGTGTCGCACCGAGCAGCAGCGGCACCTCGGCCGTTGCCGTGTAGGTGAAGGCGGGCAGGAACACCGCATCGCCTCGGCCGATGTCTTCGGCCATCATGGAGATCTGCAGGGCGTCGGTCCCCGAACTGACGCTGACGCAATGCTTCGCGCCGCAAAAGCTTGCGAGTTCGCCCTCCAGTTCCCTTACCTCGGGTCCGAGGACGAACTGGCAATGCTCCAGCACAGTATCCAGCCGGCGGCGCAAATCGATAGCGATGCGTGCCTGCTGGGCCTTCAGGTCGAGGAACGGGATGGGCTTCTTGTCTGGCATGGAGTCGAACTCATTCGTTTAGGAGTCTGGTCTGATGGTACGAAGGCGCCCGTTCCGATCTATCGGTCATGGTCACGCCCCCACTTGTTCACGCCGCCACGTGTTCACGCCCCTGCTTGTTCACGCCCGGACTTCACCGGCGGAGCCGTCCACATTGTGCTCAAATTCAGGGATCAGGCGGCCCAACAGCGTGAGTGCGAGCTTGACCTGCCCACCGCGGCAGGCATGACCGATCTCCTCGATCGCGCGCGCGACAATGGCCGGATCAGCGGTTCGGGGGGATGCCATCAGCAGGCCCGGATATCCGGTCGGGACCGGAGGCTCCTTGCCGTGAAATAGCTCCTCGTACAGTTTTTCGCCGGGACGCAGGCCGGTGAACCGGATCTCGATGTCCTGTTCGGGTTGCAAGCCGGCCAAGCGAATGATCTGGCGGGCGAGGTCTACGATCTTCACCGGCTCGCCCATGTCGAGGACGAATATGCCGCCGTTTTCCCCGGACGGCAGCGATGCGCCGCCGACGCCCAGCACGCTGGCCTGCAGAACCAGGCCGACAGCCTCACGCACCGTCATGAAGTAGCGCTGCATATCCGGGTGGGTGACGGTGAGGGGGCCGCCGCGGGCAAGCTGACGCTGGAACAGCGGTACGACCGAGCCGGTGGAGCCAAGCACGTTGCCGAACCGCACGGTGATGCAGCGCATGCCGTGGTGCGTGGCGCGGGCAGAAATATCCAGCGCCTGGCAATACATTTCGGCCAGCCGTTTGGAGGCGCCCATCACGCTGGTTGGATTGACCGCCTTATCGGTCGAGATCAGCACCATCGCCAGCGCCCCGGCAGCGCGGGCGGCGTCGGCGACATGGCGGGTTCCGGCGGCGTTGGTCGCCATGCCCTCCAGAGGGTTCGCCTCCACCATCGGCACATGCTTCAGTGCCGCGGCGTGAAACACCAGTTCCGGGCGCAGTTCGTCGAAGATCGCGCGGACACGGGCTTCGTCGCGAATGTCGGCTATCAGGGTGCGGCGATGGACCTGCGGGTGGGTCTCGGCAAGCTCGAGGTCGATCTGCCACAGGGCATATTCGCCGTTGTCCAACAAGATCAACGTGCCGGGACCGAACGCCGCAACCTGACGAGCAAGCTCGCTGCCGATCGTGCCGCCCGCACCGGTGACGATGACGCGCCGGCCCTGAATGAGTCTCGCCATACCATCGCGGTCAAGCGGCACCTGTGGGCGATTAAGCAGGTCCTCGATGGCCACTGGACGCAGTTCGACGGGCCGGGGCTTGTCGGGATCGGCCAGAGCGGTCGGACGAGGCGCCTGGCGCACCTGCAGGCCGAAGCGGTCTGCCTGTGCTACGACCTGGGCGAGCCTGGCGCCGGATAATTCGGGCGTGACGAACACCAATGTGCCGGGCAGACGGTCCTCGGCCTGCAGTTCGGCAAGCACGGAGGCGGCATCGTTCAGCGAACCCAGGATCCGATATCCCTGGATGCGGCGACCGGTCTGTCGTTCGGAAGATGCAAGCAGCCCCTCGACCCGGAAGGCCTGGCGGCGGTCCTGGGCGAGAGCGCGCAGGAAAAGGTCCGCGTCCTCGATGCTTCCAACAAGCAGGATGGAGGCGGCGTCGACATGGGCGGGTCGGCTGATCGGGCGGCCGCGGCGCCAACGATAGTACACCCGGGGGGCACCCAGGAACAGCAGCAGCGTCAGCGCATGGATGGCCGGGAACGCCGGGTTTGCTGGTGCGCCGGCGGTCAATGCAATGGCGGCGGCGAACAGGGCGGCGCCGACGGCGGCGCTGGCGGCGACGGTCATGACATCACCGATCGCGGCGAAGCGCCAGAATTGCAGCGACAGCCGGAACGGGATCCCCGCCAGCAGAAGAGTTACCGCACCGAGCGGGATGGTCCAAAGCGGGTGCAGCGGCGAGACGGCCGGATCAGCGAGCCAACGCGCCACCGGCACCGATAGAGCCGCCAATCCGCCATCGAAGGCGACATTGACGGCGATGCGAATCCAGGAGCGCGCCGCGGCCATGCGGCGGGGTATAGCGCGGCTCGGACAGGCGGCATAGCGCAACGTCGGGTTTTAATAATCGTTGAATGCACAACATTCCTCCGCCTGCACGATCTTCCGTCGTCAGTTTCGCCAAGGTGCACGGACCCATGCCATATCCCAGCCGCGCGACGCCGCCATCTTCGTTCGGCGCGTTCCTCGCGCAGCCAATCAAGCAAGCGATCGCAGCCCAGGTGGTCGCCTTGTTCAACGACCGGTCACGCGGCGAGAGGCCGGTCGCACGCCGTCCTGACGGAATGTTCGGCCCGAACGCGGTCGCGTGGCGGGTTCACGGCGACGTAACCTCGATGATGGTGGGGGGCATAGCGGGGCTGTTGCTGCAGATGCTCCATCCGGCGGTTTTGGCTGGTGTTTGGGATCATTCGAACTTCCGCGCCGACATGCATGGCCGGTTGCGGCGAACTGCCCGCTTCATCGCCCTGACCACCTACGGCGGCAAATCGGAAGCCGAGGCGGTGATCGCCCGTGTGCGCGCTATCCACGACGATGTCCGCGGGACGCTTCCGAATGGGACCGCATACGCGGCCAACGATCCCCGATTGCTTGCCTGGGTGCATGTTACCGAGGCGACAATGTTCCTCGATGCCTGGATACGTTATGCCGAACCCGGCATGTCGGCCGACGATCAGGATTGCTACTTCGCGGAAATGGGGCGTGTTGCTTCGGCGCTTGGCGCCGACCCGATCCCGAGCACAAGATCCGAGGCGTGGGAGATGATCAACAAGATGCGCCCCGATCTGCTGTGTGATGCGCGCACCCACGAGGTCTCACAGCTTGTTCTGACTCAGCATGGGCCGAAGCGGCTGGCGGAGCCGATACAGGCGGTGACCGTCGAGGCGGCGATTGACCTGCTGCCGCCATGGGCGCGGCGCATGCACCGATTTTCCGAGCCGAGGATCGCTCGCCCGCTGGTCCGGGCGGGGGCGCTGGGTTTGGCGCGCACGCTTCGGTGGGCGTTCCATTAAGACCGGCTGCGGTGGAATGCTGATGTCGAGGAAACGGAGGCGCTATCGGCGAGTACCCTGTTATGTGTGGACCCGTATTGTTCCATATTAGAATCATTTGATACGACCGGAACAGGACGGAAACACGCCTATGATTCGGTCCGCGAGATATCCAACACATGATCGGCGATAGCCAGGGACGCGGTAAGACCAGGGCTTTCGATCCCGAACAGATTGATCAGCCCCGGCACGCCATGCGTTTGCGGGCCTTGCACGACAAAATCCTGACCGGGAGCGCCTTTCGGCACGATCTTCGGCCGTATGCCGGAGTAGCCCGGCTGTAGCGCGCCATCCTTCAAACCCGGCCAGTATTTCCGCACCGCCGCGTAGAAACTGTCGGAACGGGCTGGGTCAACGGTGTAGTCCAGTGTGTCAACCCATTCGACATCAGGACCAAACCGCGCCTGGCCCCCAAGGTCAACGGTCAGGTGCACGCCAAGGCCACCGGGCACGGGGACCGGATAGATCAGTCGGGAGAAAGGCGAGCGCCCGGACAGGGTGAAGTAATTCCCCTTGGCATAATAGGCGCCCGGTACGCGGTCCTGTGGCATTCCGGTGATCCGTCCCGCGAGGGCCGGCGCGTGGAGTCCCGCGGAGTTCACCAACAACCTGCACCGCAGCGTCATCGGGTCGGCGCCTCCGACATCGACCTCGATCGCCCGGCCAGCCACCCGGCCACTCAGCACGGGGCTGAAAAAGACCACCACTGCCCCAGCGTTCTCGGCGTCTCCCTGTAACGCGACCATGTAGTTATGGCTGTCGATGATCCCTGTCGACGGGGACAGCAGCGCGCTGGTGCAAACCAGGTTCGGTTCCAGCGCGACCGCCTCGGGTGCCGCCAGTATCCGCATTCCCTCGACGCCATTGGTTTCGGCCCGCTGCTTGATGCCCGCAAGCATGGCGTCCTCTTGCGCGTTCGTTGCCACGATCAGCTTGCCGCAGTTGATGTGCGGCACGCCCTTTTCGGCACAGTAGGCGTAGAGCTTGCGGCGTCCGGCGACGCAGAACCGAGCCATCAGACTGTTGGCGGGGTAGTAGATGCCGGCGTGGATGACCTCGCTATTGCGCGATGAGGTCTCGGTGCCGATTCCCTCGGCCTGTTCCAGAATTATGACCTCGCGCCCCGCCAGCGCCAGCGCACGTGCAACCGCGAGCCCTACCACGCCCGCGCCCACCACGATGCAATCGACTTCCTCCACGCCTTCTTCCTCCTAACGGACTGGCCAATGGACCGGTTAGGCTGCGCGCGAACCGGAGTCCATACATGCTGATCCTGACATCGGGCGAGTCATCTGTCGTCGTCAGCCCCGAACACGGCGCCGGGCTGACCGGCTGGATGCGGGGCCGCACATCGATGCTGCGCCGAGCGCTGCCGCAGACGGCTGTCGGGGCTGATCCACATGCGATGGGCTGTTTTCCGCTGGTGCCCTATGGCAACCGCATCTGCCATGGCCGCTTTCGATGGAGGGGGATCGACTACACCCTGGCGCGGAACTTTGGCGACCAACCGCATACCATCCATGGCATCGGATGGCAGCGCGCCTGGACCGTGGAACAAGCCGGATCGCGATCGGTGACGCTGAGCCTGGACCACCGCGGCGATGCGTCCTGGCCCTTCGCGTTCCTCGCCGGGATCACCTACACCCTGACGGACGATACCTTGACAATTGCCATGCAGGTGACGAATCGGCATGGCGCACCGGCACCGGTGGGTCTTGGCATCCATCCGCATTTTCCCAAGGCCAACCAGCCCTTCTTGCGTTTCGACGCGGCGGCTGGCTGGGAGAATGGTCCCGATGCGCTTCCGTCCCGCCAGGAAAGGCTGAAGTGCGACTGGCTTCACACCGAAGCGCGCGCGGTTGCTTCATCGCGATTGGACAACTGCTTTGTGGGCTGGGACCGGACCGCCGATATCCTGGCAGGGCCGGCCAGTCTGCGGATCGAGACCAGCGAGGTGTTTCGTCAACTGCAGGTCTTCACGCCAAGCTGGGCCGATTTCTTCTGTGTCGAGCCGGTCAGCCACATTCCCGATGCGGTCAACCGTCCCGACTTGCCGCCGGAACAGGCGATGCACGTATTGGAGCCGGACGCGAGGCTGGACGGCACGATCCGGTTGGTGCCGACCGGCTGATCATCGCGATCCAAGCGGTATGCTCGAGTAGACCCCGGATCGGGTGGCCCTATCCGGCCTGAATGCGGCTTTCGCCATCAGTGCCATGGCTTCCTCGGGACCGGCGAGAAGTTCGGTCAGGCGTATGCGGTCCACCGCCGTCAACTGGTTCGGCAAGGAGCTGTCCTGGACAGTCTCAGTCGCCTTCCGCAGCAGGAAATCGTAGGTAGCGCCGCCACCGACATTGCGCGCCTCGCGCTCCAGGATCCGCAGGCCCCGCGCGATGGATTCGAGGCCCGAGATGGCGGCCGGGTCGAGAGGAGCAGATGGGTTTTGCAGAGGGGAAAGAAGGTTGTCCTGTAAACCGAGGGTAAAGCGAGCCCGGCAACTTGCATCGAGCCGCAGGCGGAGGGTTCGCAGCTTTTCGCGCCGGGGATTTCTGCCCGCCCCGCTCTCCAGTTGAGCCAGCAAAGCTGATATACGGCCGGCAGCGGCGCCGGCGTCCGACAAGGTGCCGGCCGCGATCTGCGCTTCGGCATCTTCCTCGTCGTCGAGTTGTTGCAACACCTGGTCGGTTGCACTGTCCAGCGCGGTCTGGATCGCGGTTGTCTCAGGCCCTGGTCGTCCCGGCAACATGGCGGCGACCGCTTCCGGTAATCGGACCAGCAAGAGCGCGATCAGCATCACCAATGCGGCGGGCGCCTTGGAAGCCACGTCGCGGAGCATGGCGCCAATCAGCTCAGGGTCCGGCGGCAGCAGGCCATTCGCGGTTCCGCTGCACAAGGTCTGGACGGGCACCGCCTGTCCGAGTAACGCGGCTACCTTGGCGGCGAGTTGCGGGTAGATCAGCTCACTCAGGCCGGTCGTCGCCCAGGTCGAGGGCACCTCCCCGTCTCCTAGAATGCGCCCCGCGGCGGGCCAAAGCGTGCGCCCCAGTCCAGCGATCAACTCGGTGTCGGCAATGGTCCGCCCAATCATCCTGGTCTCGATGGACGCCGCGTCGGCACCCATCACCAGGTGGACATGTGCGCTCATCGGTCCCAGGACCGTGCGCGGAATTTTAGTCTGGTCGGGCTTCCAGCCCGAGGCGGGTATAATCAGCGGATCCAGCGGATGGAACAGCAAGCGCGCGAAGCGGAGCGGCCGGGGCGGGCGCAGGGCACGCAGGCGCTGACGGAACGGCTCGATCAGAGCGTCGGTGGCCCCGCGTTTGGCCATCGCATCGACGGTGGCCACAATCCGCCTGAGTTGCGGATCGGGGATGCCAGCGAGGTCCCTCGCCATGGCACGAAGCGTGGCGCTCTGAGTAGGTGTGGGGCTGATGCTCACAAGGCTTCACTCGATCATTGCATGGAGCGCTTCGTTGCGATGGATCAGCGTGACCGCCGCCCCGCCGCGCCGCCATGCATCATTGTAGCTGATGACGCGGCACACCGGATCCATCGCCTCACGCGGGATAGGCAGGTCAATCCATTCAGAGACCTCGCGCGGGATAACCGGAAGCAGCTGTGCCATTTCAAGGAAAGCCGCCCGCCGGTCGGCGGATGACTGTGCCATCATCCACAACAGGGATATGTGCTCCCACCCATCGAGCATCCAATCGCAGCGCATCACGGTCGCCAATGCCCCCTCCGGAGCCGCGGCCCATCGTTTCAGAAGGCTGAGTGGATCCGACAGCGATGAACGCGTTGCCTCAAGCATCATCTGCGCACCGTCGACCGCGATCTTCAACTTCCCGGTCACCGACTTTCCCAGCCCGCCAACATCGTTGTCGCCATCCGCCGCGAGCCACTTCGCCAGGCCGGCGTAAGTTGATTTCAAGCGCTGGATCAACTTGGGGATCCGCGCCGTAACGTCACCGCGCGCGATCCCCACAGGCGCAAATGCATGGCCGATCGCCGCAAGTCGGTTGGCAAGATGAGCGGCGGGATGCCCCAGCGACGGGGCGATGCGGTTCAGCACGTCAGTTGCCCGCCGATCAAGGTCGGGCGTCCGCTCCGTCAGCAACGTCGGTTTGCAGCCGCTGGGTTCAATTTGCTCGATCAGTTCCATCATCAGCAGAAAATGGGCCAGCAGGTTCTGGGAGCGATCGGCATCCATCGCGCGTTCCGCCGCGGCGGCCGCCTCGGTTCCGGCGTAGCCTTCCTGTGCAACTTCAAGCACCGCATCGCGGATACTGGCCGGGTCCAGGCGGACCAATTGGCCGATGCGCTGAAACAACACCGTGTCATGCACGGTGGGATTACAAAGCGCTCGGACCGCGGCCCAGTGCACGATATAGACGCCTCGGCCGCCGGAGGGGCTGGGCACCACCAATTCGGGCGCCGAACCCTTGGATTGGCGCACGCGAGCGCCGGCCAGAAGCGGGGTGGTGAAAGCCACCGCCGCCCCACGGCTTCGGAACGTCGCGGGGTGGTGAGACTCTGTCAGCGGAGGGGCTTGGGGGATCACTCGCCAAGAGTGGGCCCGAATGGTTAATTAAAGGTTACCGCCTCGGTGATTGAGATGACCTTGAAGGGAATGGGCGGGGAAGGGAATGGGCGGGCCGATCCGCGGCAACGGCCCGGCGTGATCCCGATATCGACCACGCGCTGTGGATGGATTTCCGCTACCGCGCTGTGGATGGATTTCCGCTACGAGGTGATGTTCTCGATCTCGGCCAACTCCTGCGCGCTCAGCGCCCAACTTCCAGCCCTGACATTCTGTTCCAACTGTTCCGGCCGTGTGGCGCCAGCTATTACACTGGCCACGGGGTCCTGGGCGAGCAGCCAACTGAATGCCAGTTCCAGCATCGTATGGCCCCTTGCCTCAACAAAATCCCCAAGCTTCTCGGCGATCGCCCAGTTACGCTCGGTGAGGTAGCGGTCCGCCAGCCGCTGTGTATTGGCCAACCTGGTCCCCGCCGGCAAGCCGAGGTTACGGCGGTATTTGCCGGTCAGCAGCCCGCTCGCCAACGGGAAATACGGCAGCACCCCAAGGCCGAACTTGCGTGCCGCCGGCAGCAGCCCTGCCTCCGGCGCGCGGTGGATCAGGGAATATTCGTCCTGGCAGGAGATGAACCCGTTCAGCCCGGCGTTCCTGGCGGTCCATGCGGCATCTGTCACCTGCCACGCCGGAAAATTGGAACAACCCGCGTATCGCACCTTGCCCTGCCGGATCAGGTCATCCAGCGCGCGCAATGACTCCTCGATCGGTGTACGCGGGTCAGGAAAGTGCATCTGGGACAAGTCGAGCCAGTCTGTTCGCAGCCGGCGCAAGCTGTCCTCGACCGCCGCGATAATATACCGGCGCGCTCCGCCTTGCCGTTCGCCGCTGTCATCCATGGGGGCGGCGAACTTGGTCGCCAGCACGATCCGCTCGCGGTCGCCCCCGAGGATGCGGCCCATCGCCTCCTCCGACCCGCCGCGCTCCCCGTACACGTCCGCCGTATCGAACAGCGTGATCCCGAGGTCCAGCGCCTTATGGATCACCGCTTTCGTTGCTGTTTCGTCGATCCGGCCGCCGAAATTGTTGCAGCCGAGCCCTATGGAGGATACGCGCAGGCCAGATCGACCGAGGTTGCGGATCTGCATGGCGGCGGTCTCCTGTTTTGGTTCGCCGACAGGTTCGCCGCCACACGGGCGTCCGTCAAATCCTCAGAACACGATCAGCTTGTCCACGTCGCGTCCACGTTCCGACGGTACCTCGAAGTCAAGCGCCGGCCCGGACGGCACGATGCCGGTGGGGTTTTGCGCCGGTGGCTCATGTAGTAGTGCCGCTTGATATGGCCGAAATCGACAGTCTCGGCGACTCCCGGCATTTGAAAGATGTCACGCGTGTAGGCCCAGAGATTCCGGTAATCGACGATCCGCCGGACGTTGCATTTGAAATGTCCATGATAGACGGCGTCGAAACGGACCAGGGTGGTAAACAGCCGGATATCCGCCTCGGTCATCGTATCACCGCACAGGAACCGGGTTCTGGACAGCCGGTCCTCCAGCCAGTCGATGGTGTCGAACAGCGGCCCGACGGCTGCCTCATAGGCTCCCTGGGTAGTCGCGAAACCGGCTTTGTAGACGCCGTTGTTCAGGGTGTTGTAAATTCGATCGTTTATCGCATCTATTTCTTCCCGATGCGCCTGGGGATAGTAGTCGCCCGGCTTGGCGCCGGCCTGATCGAATGCGGAGCCGAGCATGCGGATGATGTCGGCGGATTCGTTGTTGACAATGGTCTGGGTGTGCTGGTCCCACAGGACGGGCACGGTCGAGCGCCCGGTGTAGGTTTCGTCCGCTCTGGCATATAGCTCGTATAGATAGCGACTGTTGTATAACGGGTCGGGAATGACGCCTTCCCCGGCCAGGAAGGTCCACCCGTGTTCGGCCATCAGCCAATGGGTTACCGAGACCGGAATGATGGCTTGCAATCCCTTCAGCGAGCGCATGATCAGCGTTCGATGTGCCCAGGGACAAGCGAGTGAGACATAAAGATGATAACGCCCCGCCGCGGCCCGAAATCCATCCTGTCCGGTCGGGCCAGGCCGTCCATCGGGCGTAATCCAATTGCGGAATGCGGTTTCGTGGCGCTCAAAGTGCCCATCCTTCGATGTGTCGGGCTCGTGTTCCTGCCAAACGCCGTTAATCAAAAGTCCCATTCAGGTTCCCCCAATGCCTCGAGCATAGTCGTAGGAGTTGCGTTGCTCTCAGACCAGTCCGCCTTCCATTAATCCCGGTACAATGATCGTCAGTGCGTCACCGCCTGCCGGGCGAGATGACTGGGCAATGTGCCCGTTGGCGTCCGATTGCCCGGCTGGTGTCGCCTGACACTACGGATAATCGTGGCTGACATCCCGGTCTTTCAGGCATTTGGCGCAGACCTGGTGTCCCGGATCGGAAGTCCGCCACATCGGGCAGATCTCAGTTCCGCGCCACCAGGCTTTTGTTCTCAGTGGCCTGCCGATCCCAAAAGCCCGTCGCATACTGCGACGAACTTCCGGGGCAGGACACTGGTGTCCCGGATCGGAAGTCCGCCGCATCGGGCGGATCTCAGTTCCGCGCCACCAGGCTTTTGTTCTCAGTGGCCTGCCGATCCCAAAAGCCCGTCGCATACTGCGACGAACTTCCGGGGCAGGACACTGGTGTCCCGGATCTGAAGTCCGCCGCATCGGGCGGATCTCAGTTCCGCGCCACCAGGCTTTTGTTCTCAGTGGCCTGCCAATCCCAAAAGCCAGTCGCATACTGCGACGAACTTCCGGGGCAGGACACTGGTGTCCCGGATCTGAAGTCCGCCGCATCGGGCGGATCTCAGCTCCGCGCCACCAGGCTTTTGTTCTCAGTGGCCTGCCAATCCCACCTGTGCGGCATTGGCAAGAATATCAGCATTTCAGTCCGCAACGCCTAGGGGCCGGCGGCAAATCGTGAGGAAGCGGGCCGCGACGCGATTTCGTCGACCAGTTTTCGGGTAATCGCCTCACCGAAGCTTGCGAAGTCATGCACCTCCAGAACAAAGCTGCCGGGACCGCCGGTCACGTTCTCCCGGTAGTAGTTCGCCAGGCCGCCGGGTGGCTGCACATGCGCGAAGGTCCAGGATACCGGGTGGTCATTGATGATCGCCAGGCCGTTGATCGTTATGCCGGCCTTGACCGCATCGTCCCTGGCGTCGCCGACTTCGCGGCCGGCATTGTTGGTGCCGTCGCCGCAGACGTCGATGACATGCCGGGTGGCGTTCATCCCGCTTTCGGCCAAGCAGCTGCACCGCCTGGTCGATACCGGCGCTTATCGCCGTCCGGCCCCAGAACGACCGCGGTGCCGCGGTCAAACGATCGGTGAACGCCGAGGCGGATGCCTTGTCCTTGATGACCGTCCAGTCCAGCACCGTGCGCACCTCGAAGCTGCTGGCGAACTCGACATAGGCGACCGCGATCTTGCCAACCGGTCCTCCCTGGATCGCGTCCAGCACACGCTGGCCAGTGAACGCGCTGGCGTACCCGTTCTTCTCCAGCATGAACTCGCTGTCGTCGATGCTGCGGGACACGTCGGTCACGAGCACCAGGGCAACATCGACGTCTTCGGCGCGGGAGGGTTCCGGCGCCAGCAGGATCAGGGCCAGCATGGCGCCAGTCAGTGCACCCGCCAGTGTCCCTTTCAATCCCTGGGCAATTCGACCCAAAGAGCGTAATCCGGCCCATCGAGCAGTCCTCCTGAGGCGATCAGACGACGGAGGCGCCATCCCGTCAAAGGAAATCCACCGGACCTCTGGCGCCGGGCGGAGAATCCGGGAGTTTGAGGCCAGGCGCATGACCCGTCGCGGTCTATTGGCTGGCCCAGATGATGCGGTGGATCCATGTGACATCGCTCAGGTCGAAGCTGTAGTCCGGATGCTCCGGGTTCAGGCTTTTCAACTCGACACGGCGGGCGGAGCGGCGCGCCAGTTGCTTCGCCATCACCTGACCGTCGGCGATCCGAACCACCACGCGGTCGCCGCGGCGGATGGGCGCCGAGGGCGAGACGATCACGAGATCACCGTCGCGATACACCGGCTCCATCGATTCGCCGCTGATCTCCAGCGCATAGGCGTTCGGATCGGCGACCTCCGGCAGGCTCACCTCATCCCAGCTTCCGCCGACCGGATATCCGCCGTCGTCGAAATAGCCCTCGCCGCCGGCCTGGGCGAACCCGATCAGCGGCACCCGCCGGGACATCGCCCTGGCCCCGGCACTGCTGGCCAGCGCGCGGGCGCCGGATACCAGTGCCGTGAAACTCTCCAGCGATGCCCCCGTCGCATCCAGGACCTTGGCCACGCTTTCCGTGCTCGGCCAGCGCGCCCGCCCGTCCGGCATGCGCCGCTTGGACGGGTTGAACGTCGTGGCATCGAGCCCGGACCGCTTGGCCAACCCCGAGGCGGACCATCCGTTTTCGGCCGCCAGCGTATCGATGGCGCGCCAGACGTCCTCATGTTTCATTGCGACGGATCCTGTTGCTCATTGGCTTGCTTGACGGCCTGACCTGGGTGGTGGCGGGCAAACTCGATCGGCTGATCATCCTAGGAATTGCTACCAAATGAAATAGGAAAATCAACCAAATTATCTTGCCTTTGTATGCAACCTGAGGTTACATGATCCATTAATTTTACCGTCGTCCATTTGATCGGAATCGCCATGTCCATTGCAGCCCGCCGCACCAGCCGTGGAGAGTCGTCTTCACCCCCTATCTGCATCCGCAGGCTCAAGCCTTCGACAGCGCTGAACACGCATGGCACTGGACGATGGCGGCGCTGATAGCGCGGCGGGAAGGAGCGCGATACACCGCCAACAAAGGCTCCGTCCGACGGCCTTGCGACCCCGACGACGTGGTGAAATGCCTCGATACGCTCTACCGCCAAGGGCGGATCGACCTGTGTCATGTTCGGGTTCTTCGCATCTGGGGGGAGCGGCAGATGTCCCCCAGTTCGATGATCGTTGCCGAAGCCCAGGACCGCAGGCTGTGGATCGAGGCACTGGAGCGGCTTGCCTGGCTGCTGCGGATCAAAGGGATCGTCGCCTAGCCAGGAAATAGGAAAATTGTCGTTGACACCGCCACCAATGTTCTCCTAATGTGCTCTTGTCAACGGGCGGATTGCGTCCGGCGATAATCTCTCAATCTCTCTCTCCAAGCTTGTTCGAGCCGCTGCCCATTGGGCGGCGGCTTTTTTTATGAAAGGGCGCACACATGGCATTCGCCATCCGTAACCTGTCGGTACTTGCCTATGCGAACGGCTTCACCCTTTGGCACTACAAATCGGGCAAAGATGTGCTTGATACGGTTGCCGGCGGGAATTACCTCGCCGACGCGGCAGACATGCTGACCGCTGGGGATCTGGTCATGGTCACCGCCGCCGATGGCGCCCGTATCCTGTGTGTTACGCTCGCCGACATCGAAACCGTGTTTACCGCGCCACTGTCCTGATCCGGGGTCGTTTCAGCACCTCGGTCTCATGCCGACATACGCCCTCCTCGTTGATAATGAACCGTCCATCGGTCCGTTGCTCGCAAAGACCCATGCGGGCCAGCCGGAGCAGGCACGCAGCGTCCAGCAGATCCGCCGGGCGTCCGGCGATCCCGCTCAGGCGGAGCCGATGCAGCGCTGAGCGGCAGCATGTTTCAAGGTAAGGCTGATCCCACACGAGGGCAAACTTCGCGCTGCCGCCGCGGAATGCAAGCCCCGCATGGGCGAACCGGAGCAGCCACGGCACCTGACACTGGCCCGGACGTCGTTGAACCATACCGATCCGCCGGTACTCGGGGTGAACCTCCGGGCGGCCAAGCGCGGCTAACCCGGGCAAACCATGTTTTGTCTCTTTCAGACAGTCATGATCAGGGGCATAAGCGCGGACCAATGTTCTCGCACCTAGTCTCGGCGGTGATGCCCGCGATCCGTCTTCTCGACCCGGAGCGGGCGCACACGATGGCAATCCGGGCGTTGGCATGGGGGCTGGTGCCCGGCGTGTCGGAACCCGACCATCCCGCGCTGAACGTAAACGTCCTCGGCAGGGACTTTACCAACCCGATCGGGCTGGCCGCTGGTTTCGACAAGAATGCCGCCGCGGGTCCACCGTTGCTGCGGCTGGGATTCGGCTTTGTCGAAACCGGGTCCGTGACACCGCGTCCTCAGGTCGGCAATCCCAGGCCGCGGATCTTTCGCCTGACCGAGGACCAGGGGATCATCAATCGGTTGGGCTTCAACAACCTTGGTCTTGCGGTCTATGCACGCAACCTGGCCCGGTTTTCGGAACGGACCATCCCGCTCGGCGCTAACCTGGGCATCAACAAGGAGGGCGCCGATCCGATCCGCGACTATCCGGCGCTGATCGAGGCCGTCGGCGAACTTGTCGACTATGTCGTCATCAATGTCTCATCGCCTAACACCCCCGGACTGCGCGACCTGCAGTCCGAAGCCCAACTGAGGTCGATCCTGTCAGCGGTCCGGCCTGTCCGGGCGCGCCCACCTCTGCTCGTCAAAATCGCCCCCGACCTGTCGCCGGCCGGTCTCGCCTCGGTTGTGGAAACATGTGCCGAGGGAGGCGTGCAGGGTCTTATCGTCGGCAACACCACGATCTCGCGCCCCGCCGGCCTGAAGTCACGGCATGCCAGGGAAGCCGGCGGCCTGTCCGGACTCCCGCTGCAATCGCTTTCCACCGCGATGCTGGCCCGCGCCTATCTGCTTGCCCGCGGCAGACTGGTGCTGATCGGTGTCGGCGGCGTCTTCACCGGCCGTGACGCCTTGATGAAAATTCAGGCCGGGGCATCGCTCGTGCAACTGTATTCAAGCTTCGCGTTCCATGGCCCCGCCCTGATCCCCCGGCTGAAGCGGGAGCTTCTGGCCGCCTTGGATGCCGCTGGCTTCGCGAGTGTGCAGGATGCCATCGGCACACGAGCGCGGGAACTGGTGCCCTCGCATGAGCAGGAGGGCACCCCGGACAGTGCGTCCGGCGGAGTACAATTCGAGGAAGCGGAAATGGGTGAGACATCAGGAACCGGCCAGCCATCTGGATCCCGCCGGGGCTCGGCCTGATGGAACATCTGTCCGGCTTCGCCCCGCTCGCCCAGCGCTATGACGGGTTCATCCTGGACCTGTGGGGCGTGATCCATGATGGGGTCAACGCCTTTCCGCATTCGATCGAGACGCTTCGGCGGCTTCGGGATGCCGGCAAGCGGACGCTGCTGCTGTCCAACGTGCCTCGCCCCAACGACGCGGTGCGGACGATGATGCGCGGAATGGGGATCGAGGACGCGCTCTATTCCGGCATCCTCACCAGTGGAGAGGCGGTTCGGCGGGCGCTGCAACTCCCTCCCGATCTTTGGTGGGCGGAATTGGGAAGCCGCGTCTTCCACCTGGGCCCTGATCGGGACAAGCCGGTGCTCGAGGGACTTCCCCTCACGGTCGCGGCAACGCCGGCGCAGGCCGATTTCGTGCTGAACACCGGCCCGGACGATCATCGCAACCCGAGCGACCTGGGCGAGTTCGAGGCCACCTTGGTCGAATGTGCCAGGTACCGGCTGAAGATGATTTGCGCGAATCCCGACCTGGAGGTCATCCGAGGCGGAGTTCGCGTCCTGTGCGCCGGCGCCCTTGCGGTTCGCTATGGCGAACTCGGCGGCGATGTCCGCTCCCTCGGCAAGCCCGATCCGGCGATCTATCAGCCGGTACTCGAACAACTGGGCTTGCCGCCGCATCGGGTGCTGGCGGTCGGGGATTCCCTTCGGACCGATATCGCCGGGGCGGTTGGCGTTGATCTCGATGCCTGCTGGGTCCTGGACGGCATCCATGGCACCGAACTTAAGCAGCCCGGCGGTGCCTTCGACACGGTAAAGGCTGAGGCCGCAGCCCGTGCCGCCGGGGTCGATCCGGTCGCGACTTTGCCGCGCTTCGTCTGGTAGCGCGTTTTATACCCAAGCCAGTGTCCCGAACCTGTAGTCCACCGGGTCAGGCGAACCCAAGTCCGGGCCACATGGCTTGATTTTCAATGGCCTGCCTTGCCAGTCACTGCTGTAGACCGCGGCCAGGCGCCGAACGCCGCAGTTCGCCAATAGCGGCTTCGACGTTCTGCCAGCGCTCGAGGCCGGATGTATCACCCTGCTGGCGAGCCTCCGCGATGCGTTCATTGACCACGGCCTGGGCGCGCAGGCCATGCACCGCCATCAGGTTCTGGGCGGTGTATTTGCTACTGGATCCGGACATTCCGAGCCTCCCTTGTGGTCACTCACCCGAGATAGGTGATCGAGCGAGGATATCCAACGGCCTGCGTATCCTTCATGGTCGATCAGGAGATGTGGGTCGCGCGCTGTTGTTGCTCGACGCGCTGCTTACCGAGATGCGGCTTCGCCGGTGAGGTATGCTTCCAGTTCCGCTCTTTGCCCGGCGTTGAACCGCAGCCCCAGCTTGCTTCGACGCCACAGAATATCGTCGGCGGTCCGGGCCCACTCCGTGCCGACAAGCCAGGAAACCTCACGTTCGGTGAGGTCAGCGCCGAAGACCCGGCCCATGGCGTCCATGCTGGCGGCATCACCAAGCATATCCTCGGCCAGGGTGCCGTAGGCGCGGACGTAGCGATGAGCGGTTTCCGGGGCGAGAAAGGGGTGGCGGCGGAGCAGCATGCCCTGCAGCGCGCCGGCGCCATCCCACGCGAAGTCGCCGCCCGGCAGCGATGCGGTCGCGGTCCACGGCTTGGCCAGGCCCGGAAACAACGGTGCCAGCTTCAGCATCGCGGCCTCAGCCAGACAGCGGTAGGTGGTGATCTTGCCGCCGAATACGCTGAGCACCGGCGGGTCGCCGTCCAGTTCAAGCACATAGTCCCGCGTCGCTTCCTGCGCCGCGGTTGACCCGTCGTCGCGCAGCGGCCGCACGCCGCTGTAGCGCCAGACGATGCTCGCCGGATCGATTGGCGCGCGGAGATAGCTTCCAACCGCGGCCAGCAGATAGGCTTCCTCGACCGGCGTCACCGCGGCCTCGCGCGGATCGCCCTCGTAGTCCTCATCGGTGGTGCCGATCAGGGTGAAGTCACGCTCATAGGGGATCGCGAAGCAGATGCGGCCGTCGTGATTTTGGAAGATGTAGCATCGGTCGTGGTCGAACAGGCGGCGGACCACGATATGGCTGCCCTTGACCATCCGCACACGGGTGGGGGCATCGGGCCCCGCTGTCCCGCGGCCCAGCGCGTTCGACAGAAAGCGCGATACCCACGGGCCGGCCGCATTCACCAACACACGGGCCCGGACGTCTTCCGCCGCACCTGGGGCGGTGTCGGTTTGCCCTGGCTCACGAGCGCCGCTCTCGGGCTTATTGTGATCGCGTGCCTCACCACCCCGGTGATCCCGCGTGTTCGGATCACGCTGCAGGGTCAACGACCAGACCCCGTCGGTCCGGCGAGCGGAGACGCAGGTGGTGCGGGTGCGGATGTCGGCCCCGCGGGCGGCGGCGTCCCTGGCGTTCAGCACCACGAGTCGCGCGTCGTCCACCCAGCAGTCGGAGTACTCGAACGCCCTGGTGAATTGTGGTTGGAGAGGGGTACCGACGGGGTCGCTTCGCAGATCGACCACCCGGGTTGGCGGCAGGATGTGACGGAAGCCGAGATGGTCGTAGAGAAACAACCCGGCACGCACCATCCACCATGGCCGCAGCCCGGCGTGGTGCGGCAGTACGAAGCGCAGCGGCCTGGCGATGTGCGGCGCGGCGCGCAGCAGCACCTCGCGCTCCGCCAGGGCTTCCCGCACCAGCCGGAATTCATAGTATTCGAGGTAGCGCAGCCCGCCGTGGATCAGCTTGGTCGATGCCCCCGACGTAGCCCCGGCAAGGTCCCCCTGCTCCAGCAGCAGCACGGACAGTCCGCGTCCGGCGGCATCGCGGGCAATGCCGGTGCCGTTTATACCCCCGCCGACAACCGCGATGTCGAAGATCACTTTTTGATGTCGAGGAGCATCAGGCCGAAATCCAACGACCAATCATTGAGGCATTTCGTCCGGCCCCTCGATCACGGTTCCGGTGTACGGCTCGATATAGACCATGTGGTCATTGACGGTTTTCACGCCGCCGGTGTTTTCGGCGATGACGCGGATGGCGCGGCGTTCCTCATCGTTGGTGATGGTCCCCCAAAGGTCGGCGACCCCCTTGGTCACCGTGACGTTGAGCGTGGTCATCGGCGCCCATGACTGAGCCTCCAGCGCGTCCAGGATCGCGGTGCGGATGGTGCGGTCGTCGGTGGCCAGAGGCTCCACGTTGCGCACCCGCCCGATCAGTGCGCGCAGCAGGTCGGAGCGGCTGACCACGCCGACGACACGCCCGTCGGCGGTGACCGGCAGCCGCTTGATGCTGTGCCTTTCCATGGTCGCCACTACGTCCTCCAGTTGCGCGTCCTGGGCGATGCTGATGACATCCTCGGTCATTACATCGCGGACGTGGCGGCCATTGGCGCGGGTGAAATCCGCCGCCTGGCGCGCCGGCGAGGCCAGCAGGCGAAGCCACCAGGGGCGGTGACGCTGGGTGCCGATCTCATCGCGGCGCAGCAGGTCGCCCTCGGTGAGCATTCCGGCAAGCTCGCCTTTCTTGTTGACCACGCACAGGCCGGAGATGCCTCGGGACAGCATCAGGTTGACGGCTTCCTCCACTGTCGCCTCGGGGGCGATGGTAATGCAGTTGCGGGTCATCACGTCGGCGACGATCATTGTGTTCACCCTTCAGGGTTGAAGCGGACAGGATATACCGCGGCGGCGAAACGTTAAGCCTTGCCGGCGCCGGGGCTGCTCATCACGTGGAGTCATGCCGGAACCGCGGCGCGATGGCATTGCGGCAGGTCAATCGCGCGACGCGGTTCCGGACGAGGCATCACGATCAGGATTTTGAGGCGCGCAACGAATAGGACAGCGGCAGCCACGGCCGGTCCGGCCAGGCATGTTCGCTGGGTGCCCGTTTGTGCAGGTGAGCGAACATCCGCCAGACGACGCTGTCGTGTTCGCGGAGACGGTCGATCCGCAGCCCCGCCTCGATGAGAGCGATGATCACGTCGCTCAGTGGATGCAGGAACTCCACGGTCCGGCTGTTTTTCAGCCGGGCGTCCGGGTCGGCGTAATCGTCCGGCCGGTCTTCCAGCATCGGTTCGCGGCCGAGATAGGGCATGTACCATCCAGGCCTGCCGTCGGGTGTCGCCGTCATATCGTCGAACACGTAAGCGAATGGGTGTGCGTCGGCCAGCGCAAGGAAGCCGTTCGGCTTGAGGAAGGACGCCACGATCCGCGCCCACCCCTGTATGTCAGGCAGCCAGCACAATGCGCCCCAACTGACGAAGACCCGGTCGAACGACGCGGGTTCATTGATCGCGGCCTCGGCGTCGTACAGATTGGCCTGCACGAATCGGGACCGATCGGTCAGTTCCAGTTCGGCGGCCAGCGCTTCCGCGGCGGCGATCGCGGACGATGAAAAATCCAGGCCGGTGGCGGTGGCGCCCTGCTGTGCGATGGCCAGCGTGTCCTGCGCCGAAATGGCACTGCAGATGCAGCACGCGCATTCCATCGACCGGCCCCAGTATTTCGCTCGCGATCGGATCCAGCCGGGCGGTCCCCGCCCTGAGGTCGTCGAGTTTATAGTGCAGCCGCGGCGCGTTCAGGTGGACCGCCACACGCTCATTCCAGTTGGCGAGGTTCAGGCTGAGCCAGTCCGGTGGCAGCGCCATGATGATTTCATCCTATACCGCGATAACCAGTCCACCGGTGGCCGGGTCGGCCCCGCCGTCCATCTTTCCGTCCAGGATGCGGATCGCGTGCACCCAGGCGAAGGTGTAGCTTTGGGCATGGCGCCGGACGGGATAGCCCTGAACCAGTAACGCGCGTTCGCAGGATCGCAGGATCCGGTTGGACAGTTCGATCGTGTCTGAAACAGCGGCGAAGCGTGGGGCGGAAACCGCGGCTTCGGCGTTCATGCCGAAGTCGATGACGTTCAGCATCACCTGCAGATTGCCCATGGTGATGTAGGTAGCCCCCGGTGCGCCCAGCACCAGGAACGGGTCGTCGTTCTTGAATACGATGGTCGGCGACAGGGCGGAGAACCGTGACTTTCCCGGTGCGAGGGACCCGGCATGGCCGGGCCGCGGGTCGAACACCGCCATGGCGCCGTTGTACATGAAACCCAGTCCCTCGGTGACCACGCCGGATGGCTGGCCGAGCGTGTGGGTCATGGTGACCGCGTTGCCGGCGCCGTCGGCGATGCAGAGTTGCGTGGTGTGCTGGCTTTCAGCGCCCGCCGGTGTTGAAGCGCGGTACTGGCGTTTTCTCATGCCGCATGATCCTGTCGGCCATTTGGCGCGCGTAGTCCTTGGACGTCAGACGCTGGATCGGGACATCGACGAATCGCGGGTCGCCGACATGCGCGTCCTTGTCGGCGGTGGCGATTTTCATCGCCTCGGAAACGATGCGGATATACTCGGGCGTGTTGTGCCCGATGGCCGGCAGGTCGAACTGTTCGAGGATGTTGAGCATCTGGAGCAGCATGATGCCGCCGCCGGGCGGGTTGTTGGTGGCGATGCGGGTGCCGCGATAGGTGCCCCAGAGCGGAGTCGTTTCTTCAGGCGCACAGGATGCAGGTCCGCCTCGCCGATCAGTCCGCCGTTGGCGCGCATGTCATCGAGGATCCGGCGGGCGATTTCGCCGCTGTAGAAATCCGCCGCGCCATGGCGGGCGATGCGGCGATAGGTATTGCGCCAGGTCGGGGTTGCGCAGCGTTGCGCCGACCGCCAGCGGCGCGCCGCCGCGTCGGTGTAGATTTTCCGGGCAGCGGGAAATTTGGTGATGATGCCGATATTGCCGTCGCGGCCGGCGATGGGCGGGCGATGCCAGAACTCGGCGACGTGGGGGCGGACCAGGCAACCCTGTTCGGCGTATTCGATGGCGGGCTGGATGAGGTCCGCCAGAGTCATCGTCCCGTAGCGGCGCAGCGCATGATCGAGGGCCGCGAGGGTGCGGGGGGTGGTGATGGACTGGTAGCCGATCTCGTTCTCCCGGCCGCGCAGGATGAAGCCCCAGCCGTCCTCGGCTTCCCGCACGATGCGGTCTTGCCACATGTCGGGGCGGGTGGCGGCGGGGGAGCGGCCGTGGAAGTCGATCGTCGTGTGGATGCCGTGTGACGGCAGATAGAGGTGCATGCAGCCCATGCCGGCGATGCCGCACATCTGCGGGTCCACCGCGGTCTGCACCAAAGCGGCGCGCGACCGCGGCGTCCACGACGTTGCCGCCGGCACGAAGGATGTCGGCGCCGGCCTCCGCGGCCTCGGGCTGGGCGGCGGAGATCATCGCGTGGGTCATGGTGCTCCTGGGGCTTTCCTTTTGGCCGGTTGTCCTCGGCTGAACCGCGATCCTGACGCCTTGCCGCGACCTGCTCAAGCACAGGGCGGTCGTGTCTGTCGCGGCGTGAAGTGATCGACCGGCGGATTTGGCCATGCGCGGACAGCCTCTAGGATGGCCGCTTTCGCCGATGGGAATGAAGATGGGTCCTCTTGTGACGACGGAATGGCTCGCCGAGGAACTCGGCAAGCCGGACCTCGTGGTGTTTGACGCGACGAAATACCTTCCGAATGAGCCGAAGGATGGCCAGGCGGAATTCCTGCGCGGCCATATCCCTGGCGCGCGGTATTTCGACATCGATCAGATTGCCGATCCGGACACCGACCTGCCGCACATGGTTCCCACGCCCGGCCGGTTCGCCAAGCTGATGGCCGGCCTCGGTGTCAGCAACACGTCGCGGATCGTGTTCTATGACCAGAAAGGACTGGCCTCGGCGGCGCGCGGCTGGTGGCTGATGGGGCTGTTCGGCCACGACAATGCGGCGGTGCTGGACGGTGGGCTGCCGAAATGGCTGAAGGAGGGGCGGCCGGTGCGGGATGGCGAGCCCGGCGGTCACCACAGCCGGGATATTTCCGCCCGGATTACCGCGCCGGCCAGCTGCGCGGGATCGGCGATATGCTTCGCAATGTCCTGACGAGGTCAGGAGCAGGTGCTGGATGCTCGCGCCGCCGGGCGTTTCACCGGCGCGGTGCCGGAGCCCCGGGCCGGTATGCGCAGCGGCCATATTCCCGGCTCGGTCAGCGTGCCCTACACCGATCTGCTGCGCGAGGACGGCACGTTCCGGCCCGCCGGCGAAGTGCGCGCGCGGTTTGAAGCCGCCGGCGTGGATGGGCGGTTGCCGCTGGTGACAAGCTGTGGGTCGGGCGTCACCGCCTGCATTCTGACGCTTGGGCTGCGCGTCGCCGGCTTTCCCGAAGGGTGCGGTCTACGACGGGTCGTGGACGGAATGGGGCGGGCGCTCCGACACCCCGATCGAGGTGGGTTGAGCATGACCGGAGAGACCAGGAAACCCGGCTTCCGCACCACACTCTCCCATGTCGGACGGGCAACCAAGCGCGAGCATGGGTTTGTCAATCCGCCGCTGCTGCGCGGGTCGACAGTGCTGGTTCCCACCGTCAAGGAACGCCAGGCGCTGCAGGCCAAGCGCGGCGATCGGGTGCTGACCTATGGCACCGGCGGGTCGGCGACGCACTGGGCGCTGGAGGATGCGATCGCGGCGATCGAGGGCGGGACGCGATGCTATATCGTCTCGACCGGCCTGGCGGCGGTGACAACGCCGCTGCTGGCGTGGCTGAAGGCCGGCGACCATATGCTGATGCCCGATCATGTCTATGGGCCGGCGCGCAACTTCGCCTCTACCATGCTGCGTGATTTCGGCGTCGAGACGACGTTCTACCTGCCGGAGGTCGATGAGGCGGGGCTCGCCAGGCTGATGCGGCCCAACACCAAGGTGGTCTATACCGAAAGCCCGGGCAGCCACACGTTCGAGGTTCAGGATGTGCCGGCCATCGCTCGGGCCGCGCATGCCGGCGGGGCGAAGGTGTTCATGGACAACACCTGGGGCATCCACCACTTCCAGCCGTTTACCCACGGCGTTGACGTCTCCATCCAAGCTGCGACGAAATACCTCGCTGGTCACTCGGACGTGCTGATCGGCTCGATCACCGTGAACAACGACGCGGATTGGCAGATCCTGCACGCGGCGGGGCGGACGCTGGGACAGTATGCCAGCCCCGACGATTGCTGGCTGACACTGCGTGGTATCCGGACGATGGCGGTGCGGCTGCAGGCGCAGATGGAATCGGCACTGCAGATCGCCCACTGGCTGCGCCAGCAGCCGGAGATTTCGCAGGTGCTGCATCCAGGGCTGCCCGGCGCGCCGGGTCACGAGCTGTGGCGGCGTGATTTCACCGGCGCGTGCAGCCTGTTCGGGGTCGAGTTCAAGCCTGAGTTCACGACCACGGCGACGCACCGCTTTGTCGAGGCTTTGGATCTGTTCGGGATCGGCGCGTCGTGGGGCGGGTACGAGAGCCTGGCGGTCCCGACGACCGGGTTCGTGACGCGCACCGCGGGAGGCCAGCCCTTCGCCGGACCGGTTGTCCGCATCCATATCGGTCTGGAGGACGTGGACGATCTGATCGCTGACCTCAGGCAAGGGCTGGACGCGTTACGCGCTCATCGGGACTAGCCGGCGTTCCGGCTACAACCGGATCGAAGCCGGGCACGCGATGTTATCGCGAGCCCGCGCTGTCCATCCGGTCCAACTCCCGCAACGCATCGTCCGGAAGATCAAGTACCGCCGCGGCAAGGTTTTCCCGCAAGTGCATGACAGACGAGGTGCCGGGTATCAGCATCACATTGGGCGCGCGGCGCAGCAACCAGGCGAGTGCGACCTGCCTGGGCGTGGCATCGAGACGCTGAGCGACGGCAGACAAGGCTGATGACTGCACCGGGGTGAATCCGCCGAGCGGAAAGAACGGCACGTAGGGAATGCCGTCGCGGGCAAGGCGGTCGATCAGAGCATCGTCGGCGCGATGCACTAGATTATAGTGATTCTGCACGCACACGATCCCGCAGATCCGCCGCCCCTCCACGACCTGTGCTTGCGTGACATTGCTCAACCCGATGTGCCGTACAAGCCCCCGAACCTGGAGCTCGGCCAGCACCGTGAGCGGCGCTTCGATCGACCCTTCGGCCGGCCCATGCGTGTCGAACATACAGCGAAGATTGACCACGTCGAGCACATCGAGGTGGAGGTTGCGAAGGTTGTCCTGGACCGCCTGGGTGAGTTCCGCTGGGGAGGTTGCCGGAATCCATGATCCGTCCGCCCCGCGTCTGGCGCCGATCTTGGTGACGATAACCAAATCGTCCGGATACGGGTGGAGTGCCTCGCGGATGATCCGATTGGTAAGGTGCGGACCATAGAAGTCGCTCGTGTCGATGTGGTTCACCCCGTGGGCGACGGCCTCCCGCAACACGGCCAGTGCCGCGTCATGATCCCTGGGCGGACCAAACACGCCGGGCCCCGCAAGCTGCATGGCACCGTAACCGAGCCGTTTCACGGTGCGGTCGCCAAGGGAAAATGTGCCTGCATTGTCTATGTTGAACATGAGATATTCCTTTCCGGACGTCGCTGAGATGCGTATGGCCGGTTCGGGTGATAATGGGGCACAATCCGCACGGGGCGTGCGGAGCGGCGAACAGTGAAGGTTGATCTGGGTGATCTGAACGCGTTCGTGGCGGTCGCCCGCGCCAGGGGTTTCCGGGAGGGCGCGCGGGCAAGTGGCGGCAGCGCCTCCGGCCTGAGCGAGGCGGTACGCCGCCTGGAGGAGCAGCTTGGTGTAAGGCTGCTCAACCGGACGACCCGCACCGTTGCTCCGACCGAGGCGGGCATGGGGTTGCTGCGGCGGCTCGGCCCCGCATTGATCGAGGTCGAGGCGGCGATCGACGTGGTGAATGGGTTTCGCGACCGGCCGGCAGGCGATCTGCGCCTCAACGTGCCGGTCAGCGCGGTGCGCCTGGTGCTACCCAAGATCGTGCCGGCGTTTCTCGCCGCCTATCCTGATATTCGCCTCGAGGTGGTCGCCGAGGAGAATTTTGTAGATGTGCTTGCGGCGGGTTGCGACGCTGGCATCCGCTATGGCGAACGGCTGGAGCAGGACATGATCGCGGTGCCGATCGGACCGCGCCACCAGCGCTTAGCCCTCGCGGCCGCCCCCTCCTACCTCGATCGACGCGGCAGGCCAGAGCACCCGCGGGAGTTGCTCGGCCATAGCTGCTTACAGGGCCGGTTTCCAAGCGGCGCGAAAATGGCTTGGGAGTTCGAG
Source organism: uncultured Alphaproteobacteria bacterium (assembly GCA_963792345.1). Taxonomy (GTDB): domain Bacteria; phylum Pseudomonadota; class Alphaproteobacteria; order Acetobacterales; family Acetobacteraceae; genus Rhodopila. The sequence continues at coordinate 153,691 of CAWBVV010000003.1, read as the reverse complement.
CGCGACGGTGAGGTCGTGGAGGTCGACGTGACGGGGCCGCTGATCGCGCGCGTCGGCGGCGGCACCGATCTGCTGGTGGACACCGCCATCGCCGGCACCGGCATGGTGCTCCTGTTTGAAGACTGGCTGCGTCAGCACCTCGATAGCGGGGCTCTTGAGCCGGTTCTCGAGCCATGGTGGCAGCGCTTCCCGGGGCCGTATCTTTATTACCCTGGACGACGTCTCGTGCCCGCGCCGCTGCGGGCATTCGTTGATTTCGTGAAATCATCGGCTGAGCTGTCGGATTGAGACCGCGTCGGAAGAAATTTACGGCGCCGTACAGTGGTCGTATGGAGCAGGGCAATGCAGGGATCCGTGGGCGAAAAGATTGGCGAAGGCAAATTCGCCGACGTTCACTTTTGGGCGCCGGGCCAGGTCCTGAAGCTGTGGAAGGCCGGCGTCCGGCAGCGGACCGTCTCGCACGAGGCGCGCATGATCCGCGCCGTCTTCGCCGCCGGCGTCGCGGGGGGTTGTCGGTCGGGCCGATTGCCACCGGCCGGCGCGAACCTGGCACGGCCAACTGCCAGTCGCTTCGCCGAACGCCCTCGGGAGTGAGCCGGTCGATGACGAATGGCCTGGCGAGCCGTTCCATGATACGCTCGTTCAAGGCTGGAGGGTTCGATGGACCGCGCTCAACCCAGGGCGGACAGATACTATTCCCGTGAGGAGTTCAGGCAGTGGTGCGAGGCCCAGACAAAGGGCCGCTACGAACGCGTGGACGGGTTGATTGTGGCCATGGCACCCGAGCGCGGCGCGCACCTGCGGGTCAAGGGAGCCGTCTACAGCGCGCTGAAGCGCGCGGTCGCTGATGCCGGTGTGCCCTGCCAGGCATTGCCCGATGGCGCGACGGTGGAAACCGGCGACAGTGACTACGAGCCGGACGCCCTGGTGAATTGCGGCGATCCAATGGCCGACGACGCAATCGCGGCGCCGAATCCGGTGATCATCGTCGAAGTCCTGTCACCCGGCACGGCATCGACGGATACCGGCGGCAAGCTAGCTGACTATTTCCGTGTGCCATCCGTCGCTCACTATCTGATCGTGCACCCGACGCGACGAACCGTGACCCATCACCGGCGGGCCGGCGACGGCATCGACACACGCATTATCGTCAACGGACCGATCGCAATGACCCCGCCCGGGATCGTCATCACGGTGGAAGAGATTTACGGCGCCGCATAGACCGGTCGTCCCTTCCCATCAGGTCGGCGGCCGTGTCGGTGGACGAACCCGCATTTGACCCGGTCCCAACCAGGACCGAGTTCGAGTCCAGCACAGGCACCAGGGTACTCACACTATTGGTGAATTTTGTGGCTGGGGGACCTGGATTCGAACCAAGGATGCCCGGGTCAGAGCCGGGAGTTTTACCGCTAAACTATCCCCCAAGAGGCGCGGGCCGGCGCAATAACACGCCAGCCCGACACCCGCAACGCCTATGAAGCCCGGAGCCGATCCATCGCTGCGGCGCCGCATCAGTCAGCGCTTGCGAACGAGGCGTGAAAGCTCAAGCTCCTGGTTTCGGCGGCGGATGAACAATCAGCCGAGGCCGTTCAGTTCCCGGCGCAGCGCGGCGGCACGCGGGCTTTCGAGGCCGCCATAAAGCACGTCCCGAGCGGTCACCGGGCGGCCGTAGAAGCTCGCGTCCATGTTCGGCTGGGCACGGATGATCGAGCCGTCAACAGTCAGTCCGCCATACAGGCCGGTGGAGGAGGACCAAACCACGACGTCCGGCAGCGAGGCACCGCCAATCGCGCCCTCAACTCCGGAACCCAGCGTGACGACGGAAATTCCTGCCTGGGCGCCAATCTTGAAGTTGTCATGCAGAACGCCGTCGAGGCCCTTCTGGGTCATGATCAGCATAACCATCTCGGACTGCTCCAATCCGGCCTGCAGGCCGAACGAGGCGGCGCCGATAGCGTAGAAGCCTGGCGCGCTCCAGCCGCCGCGGTTGCGTACCATGAGCACGCCATTGCCGCCTTCCCCGCCGACGATGAAGCCGCCCTTGATCAGCTTGGGAACGATGAAGACAGCCCTCGCCTGATGCATCAGTTGCTTGGCATTGCCGAACGCCTTGTCGCGGTGCAGGTCGGCGATGACCTTGCGGGCACCATCAACGGTAACCTGCTGGCTGCTCTGGGCGTGGGCCATCGGCGCCGCCAACATGGTGGCGGCCATCAGGGCGGCACCGCCCAAGAACTTTGCTCGTGTAAGCATCGTGTTTTCCTCTCATTCATGCCAGACAAGGCAGCATCATGCGGACTGCATATTTCATTCCGACACGCCCACAGTAGGGCCGGGTCGATGACGACTTCGCGATGTTGGTAGACCTCGTCTAGGTAACCGGATGCCGCAGCCCGTTCTGGTCAAGCATCGAGCGTCAGCCCAAGATCAGCGGGCGACAGGTTCCAGCCAGCTAACGTTTCTCGCAGGGATATGGTTCCGGGCGCCCGCGGGGTGTCCAGCGGTGTAGCCGCGAACCGCGGCGCCGGCGCGGGTTGACGGTAGCTTCCGACGTCGATGAACGCCCCGCGTGCCTGATTGTGCGGGTGGTTGTGGGCTTCGGCCATGGACAGCACCGGGGCGAAGCAGGCATCGGTGCCCTCCAGCACGCGGCACCATTCGTCGCGGGTGCGCGTCAGGAACCGCTGCGTCAGTAGCTCTTTCCATTCCAGCCAGCCGGCGCGGTCACGCTGGGCGGGCATCGCCGAACCGTCGATTTCGAGCCGCCGGAGCAGTTCGGCGTGAAACTTTGCCTCGATCGGGGCAATGGAGATGAACTCGCCGTCAGCGCACTCATAGACTTCGTAATAATACGACCCGGAATCGAGCTGGTTTTCACCGCGCGCGCCCGGGATGCGGCCGCCTGCCTGCATCGCGTAGATTGGCGTCATCAGCGACAGCGCTCCATCCACCATCGCGGCGTCTACGACCTGGCCGGTCCCGGTGGATCGCGCCGAAATGATCGCGGCAAGTACTCCGGTGACGAGGTAGAGGGCGCCGCCGCCATAGTCGCCAACGAGGTTCAACGGCGGCGTCGGTTTCTGCCCGGCGCGGCCGATGGCATGCAGTGCGCCAGTAAGAGCGATGTAATTCAGGTCGTGCCCGGCGGCCTGGGACAGCGGCCCCCCCTGCCCCCAACCGGTCACGCGTCCGTAGACCAGCCGCTTGTTGCGGCGCAGGCAGATGTCCGGGCCGAGGCCTAGACGCTCCATGACCCCAGGGCGGAAGCCCTCGATCAGGGCATCGGCGCCGTCGATCAGCTTCAAGGCAGCATCGACCGCGGCTGGCTGTTTCAGATCAAGGTGGAGAACCGCGCGGCTTCGGCGGGTGAATTCGTGTTGCTCTTCCATCGGGATGCCGAGGTCGGCGGAGGCCGTCCGATCGATCCGCAGCACCGTGGCGCCCATATCGGCCAGCAGCATCGCGGCCATGGGGGCTGGTCCGATACCAGTGAATTCGACGATTTTGACTCCCGCCAGCGGTCCCATGCCAGAACATCCTTCTGTGGTCGCGGCCGGCCACCGCGGCCAGCAAATTATTCTAGTTCATCTACTTATCTGGCTCGGTTGACGTTCTATGTCAGCTGTCTCCCGGGCGGCGGTTCGGGCGGACCGGCAGCGCGACCGGGACAGATGGCGCTGCGGCGGCTTACGGGCGCTGAACAAGTTCGATCTTGTAACCATCCGGGTCCTCGACAAAGGCGATGATGGTTTTGCCGAACTTTACCGGACCCGGCTCACGCGTCACCTTGGCGCCAAGCGAGCGCAGCTTATCGGTCGTGGCGGCGACATCGGGCACGCCGATCGCCAGATGGCCGAAAGCGCTGCCCAAATCATACTTGGCGGTGCCATAGTTGTAGGTCAGTTCGATGACAGTGTTGCTCTCCTCGGGGCCATAGCCGACGAAGGCCAGGGTGTATTTCCCGTCGGGCACGTCGTTGCGGCGGATTTCGTTCATCCCGAAGCCCTTGGTGTAGAAGTCGATGCTGCGTTGCAGGTCGCCGACGCGAAGCATGGTGTGCAAGAACCGGCTCATGTTGTCCCCTTCACGATAAGGCCTCTGGATCGAGGCCCAGCAAAAACAGCCCCGCTTCATCCGCGGTGGCGAGGCAGGCATCCCGCTCCGCCAGAATGGTTGCCTCAGCCTCGAAAGCAAGCCCCCTCAGGCCCGCGGCGGCGGCATTGCGCACGGTGTCCGGCCCGATGGTCGGCAGGTCGGCACGTTTGTCCTGACCGGGTTTCACCAGCTTGACCAAGACACCACCAACGCCGTCGCGGCGCAACGCGCCCGCGCGCAGGAGCATGGCGTCAGTGCCCTCGATCGCCTCGACGGCGAGCACCAGCCCTTGCTGGACCACGCAGCCTTGTCCGACATCAGCCGATCCCAGCAGGCGGGCGACCCGCACACCCCGCCCGATATCCGTCATTGCCTGGGCGTCGGGCCGGGTGCGCGTCAGCACACCGGCTGGGGCCACGGCTTCGCGCATGACCTCATGTGCACCGATCACGCGGAAACCTTCCTCGGTCAGCACCCGGATGACGGCCGCGAGCAGCCCGTCGTCCCCAGCGAATGCCGCTCGGCCGACACGGGCGAGCAACTTCGCACCTTCGGCATCGGGCCGCAGATCGAGCAGCGACGGCCGGCGGACCGGGCCGATCATCACGAGGTCCTGACAAGCGTGCTCCCGCAGGGCTGCGACGATGCGGGATGCTGCTCCGAGGCGTCGGATCTCATGTGGCCATGGCGCGAGAAGTGCCGGGTCGGCGAACCCTTCAAGGCCAACGATGAACACCGCCCTGCCCGCCGCGCGCGCGGCCGCGGCCACCTTGATCGGAAGCAGGCCGCCGCCGGCTATAATGCCCAGCCGGCGTGGCATTTCTGCCTGATTTTTTGTTGCAATTCCAGACACGCTCACTCTTTTCTTGCCACCCGAACCGTATTTCCCCATACAGAACACACTTCTATCTCACGCTCCAGTGAGACAGCGTAAAAGAGATTATGCGGCCCATGACGGACGACGATTTGCCCGACGAAGCCAGGCATGCGACGGCAGCAAATGTTTTGCAGTGCTTGACCATGCTGGCCGAGGAAGCGGTGAACCTGAACTTGCCACGGACGATGCTGGCCCTGCGCAAGGCGGTCCGGGCATGCCAAGCCGAACAGGCCCGCCCTGTTCCGATGCTGCGCCCGAGGAGGCATCTGGTGCTGCACTAGTATCGCGCGTCATAGAAGCGCGACACATAGTTTTTAGTTCGAAATCGCCAATTCACGCGGCCGGTCGCAGACGCTTTGCGTCTCGCGCTTGTTTGCGATCGGGTACCAGGCTTGGCCGCGCGCGGGACATCTGGTCGTTGAGGTGTGCTGCGCGTGCGAAGGTTGCGTCCGGACGCATAGCGCCATAATTTTGTCCTGAACCACTTTCCCCGGCACGGCGATGTCTCGTCTGTCGGGCAGTGGCGTGCTACTCGCACTTCAGATAAGGACATCGCGCATGAGCGCCCCAGCCAAACGGTCAGTGACGGTCACCCTCGACGGAACGAACAAATCGACCAGCCTGCCATTGCTGTCCGGCAGCATTGGCCCGGACGTATTCGACATCCGCAAATTGTATGGGGACCTGGGCGTTTTCACATACGATCCGGGTTACGGAGTCACCGCGTCCTGCGACAGCAAGATCACCTATATCGATGGTGATGTCGGCGTGCTGCTGTATCGCGGCTACCCGATCGAGCAACTGGCGGAGAACTCCAACTTCCTGGAGGTCTGCTACCTGCTGCTGAACGGCGAATTACCGAACGAGGCGGAGTCCAAGGATTTCGAGCTCGGCGTGATGCGTCACACCATGCTGCACGAGCAGCTTCGGACATTTTACAATGGCTTCCGGCGCGATGCTCATCCGATGGCGGTGATGTGCGGGGTCGTCGGTGCGCTGTCGGCGTTCTACCACGACAGCCTGGACATCCATGATCCCGAAAGCCGCCGGATCAGCGCATTCCGGCTGGTCGCGAAGCTGCCGACGATCGCTGCATGGGCGCACAAATACTCGGTCGGCCAACCGTTTGTGTATCCGCGCAATGACCTGACATACGCGGAAAACTTCCTGCATATGTTCCATGCGGTTCCGGCCGAGGAATACAAGGTCAATCCGGTACTGTCGAAGGCGATGGACCTGATCATGATCCTGCATGCGGATCACGAGCAGAATGCGTCGACCAGCACGGTTCGTCTGGCGGGCTCAACCGGGGCCAACCCGTTCGCCTGCATCGCGGCGGGTATCGCAAGCCTGTGGGGTCCGGCGCATGGCGGTGCCAATGAGGCAGTGCTGAAGATGCTGGCCGAGATCGGACATACCAAGAATATCAAGCAGTTCCTGTCCGATGTTAAGGACAAGGATAATCACACGAAGCTGATGGGATTCGGCCACCGGGTATACAAGAACTACGATCCGCGGGCGAAGATCATCCAGAAGGCATGCCACGACGTGCTGCAGGAACTTGGCATCAAGGGCGATCCGCTACTCGACCTGGCGATGGAGTTGGAACACATCGCCCTGAGTGACCCGTACTTCGTCGACCGCAAGCTGTACCCGAACGTGGATTTCTATTCCGGGATCATTCTGAAGGCGATGGGCTTCCCCACGAGCATGTTCACCGCGCTGTTCGCCGTTTCGCGTACCGTTGGGTGGGTCAGCCAGTGGAAAGAGATGATGGAAGACCCGCAGCAGAGGATTGGCCGTCCCAGGCAGATTTATACCGGCGCTCCGCAGCGGGACTATGTACCGGTCTCGCGCCGCGGCTGAAGTCGGGTATCCAAACATTTCGCCGGCGACCCTGAAGGGCCGCCGGTTTTTTTTGCTTGGAGCGACTTCCGTCCGCCTAAGAACCGCGGCCATTCGAGGCTGATTAGCAAAGGCGTTGCTCCGCCGTTCTGCTGATTTCCGTTCGCGCGGATCACGCGCCAGGGGGAAAGCGAGCATTTTCTTTTTCACCAGGTGAAATTTGGATCTGCGGGGCGGAGCTCCGTCCTGATCTCATAAACAAAATCAGAATAAAGCTCTAACATTCTGATTCCACCACTTTTGTCAGGTTGTAGATCCGCTTTCGCGGTTCCGCTGGAGCGTGGTACTGGTTTCTGGATTCAAGCAATCATTTAGACAGAAGAATTTAATCACGATACCGTTATGGTACTATTTCCGAATGAAACCAAACTTGATAATACACGCGATGGTTGTATTGGAACAGAATGTTCTGAAAGGCATTTATGCGTGGCAAACTTTCACTGGATCTTCTGGTCAAGAGCCGGCTTAAGCGTTGGGGGCAGCGTCCGCCCGGCGTGAAGCCGCGTCGAGGCAAGGAATCCTGGCTCCGCGGGCGGCCTTCCGAGGATGAGACCGCGAGTAAGCAGCCCATTTCTCAAGATTCCTGGGAGCACAGGTTACGGACGTTGCCGGACGGCCTGTGGCTGAATTTTGGCGGCAGCTTCGCCGAACCCTTTGTTGATATTCTTGCGATCGAGGCCTGCAGCACGATCCAGAACCTGCTTGACAAGCGATCCCGATTCGCACCGAGCACCCATTCGATGATGTGCCTGTTGCCCGATCGAGTGGCTGCTCGCACCGTTGACGCCTGACGATCCTACCGCGCGATGGCAACAACCGGGGTCATCCTGCATGAGCCGTACAACGACGTGGTGATCCCGGTCCGGGAGATGCGCGTCCTGTACGGGTTGAAGAACGGGCATTACAGAGGCTTCGCCCATCATCAACTGCCGCACGCGCACGAATTCTTCGTGCCGATGGACACACTGACCGAGGAAAACAGCGAAGACAATCCGGCCTTGCGTGCCCTGATCGCCCGCACCTCGATTTCGGCCAATTTCTTTAGTCCATAACCGGCCAACCGGCCTCATCCTGCTAAAAGAGCAGGCCTTTCTTCAGCAGGCCGTGGACCCCTTTCTCACCGTTGACCGTCTGCGTCACATGGAAATCGACCGCCAATGAGCAGAACTGGTAGGCTTCCTGGCGGGACAGGTTGGTGCGGCTGGTGATGAACGCGATCATCTGACGCAGTGCGGTCTTCATCGCCACGTCGAGATCCTCGTGCATACCCATCGAGATGAAATGGCTGGCGGTTTCCGCGCGCGGATAGCTCAGCAGCGGGTCGCGGGCGCCGCCGCCGCCTTGTGCAGTGTCAGCGTGAACGTTCCGGTCAGGCAGATTTCCAGTGCGTTGATGCAGACCTCGCCATCGCCCTGCACGCCGTGACCGTCGCCGGCGGAGAACAACGCGCCCTCCGCCCATACCGGCAGGATATAGCGTTGAGCCCTCGCACAGTTCCTTGTTGTCGAGGTTGCCGCCATGCTCGCGCGGCTGGATCGTTGAGATCGCGCCGTAGGCGGGTGGTGGGCGCCACGCCCATCACGCCGAAGAACGGCGACAGGTTGAGTTCGGTGCCCCATGGCAGACGGCAGGTCCTGCGGTCGCGATCCACCGGGATGTGGGACAGATATTTCTCGGGGAAGTCTTCCGGGATGGTGCCGGCGAGAGGACGGAAGCCGCAATAACCCCAGTCGTTGCCCAGTTCGATGCGATCGATATGGACCTCCAGCATGTCGCCTGGCTGGGCGCCGGCGACGCCCACCGGTCCGGTAAGAAGGTGGCCCGGCGCGCGAGGGATGTTGGCCGCGTGGATAGCGGCGAGCGCGGGAGGAATGGTCAGGCCTGACCCTTGGGGCGGCATGACCTCCGGGCCGCCGGATAGGCACTCCAGCACGACCGTATCGCCCGAATTCACAGTGACCAGTGGTGGGAACGTGGCGTCGAACACCCCCCAGCGCACGGTCTCCGGTGTTGATGCGATACGATGTGTGGCCATGCGGTGCTCCTTTTCGAGGCTGGGACGGATGGCACCACATCAGTAGCGACGGCACAACCGGTCAAATCACGGCTTCACCGGTGCGGCCCCGTTCCCGAAGCCGTCCGGCAGTGGCTCGTCGCTAGGTGATCGCCGGTGCAAACCGGCCGCGGCGATCAGGCAACTCAGAGTTTCGTGGACCCTCGGGACAGCAGCATCCACTCGCCGCCCTGCTTCTGCCAGTTCATCAGGATGTGCAGATTGGTATTGCTCTTTTTGCCGTCGGCCACGGACTCGCTTTCGCCCAGCCAATGAAACCGCACGATCGCGACATCGCCGACGACGCGGATCGTCGGATCCTGGTATGCCAGCGACAGCATCTTCGACTTCCCGGAGGTGGCGTTCTTGATAAAGGTGGCCTTGTCCTCCACGTGGCCGTCCGAGTGGCTATAACTCAGTTCGGGGGCGCACAGTCCCTCGAACGCCTTCGCATCAGCGGCGACCTGGGCGGCACGGAAGGCTTCGAGGCGCTTTGCCACCGCCGCCTCGTCGGCTGACATGGCATGCGCTGCCTTGGTCCCCAGCAGACCAAGCGCGGCAAGTCCGAGCAACGGTAGCGGCCCGGCGACGTAACGACGGCTGACGTTCATGGTGGTTCTTCCCTGGCTTGGATCGATCCTATGGCCGATCTTCTTGCGACCACGCTGCCCGGAGTTGTTCCAGGCATGTGTTCACATCCCTGAGTATGCGCTCCCGCCCAGAGACGGTCCAGTTGCGTGAGCCTCGCGAGATCGACGATCACAGACTGCCCAGGAACTGCCGGAGCCCCGACAGCCTTTCGCCGAGGGCTGCATTAATAATACATAATAAACAACGCAATATGAGGAGGAACAGAGAGGATAGCGACAAGTTACATTTCGATCTCGCGATCGTGATGGCGCTCGATTGCAAACCGTGGCTATTCTGACACCGAAACAGGAGGCCCGCGTTGGACGCCACTCACTTCCGGCAACGAGCCGCACGCGCACGAGAAATGGCTAAATCCGGCGATGACATGCAACTCTCCAAAATGCTTCTGGATGTGGCGCGCGATCTGGACGCCGAGGCGAAGGAAATCGAATCCGGGGGAACGCTGGAGCGGCGGCGGCATGTTCGGCTGCGCCCTGTCGGGATCCATGAGGCTCTTTTACACGCGAACGAGGATTACTGGGACATGACCCCGGTGCAGATAGTCAATCTGTCCCGCAGTGGCGCCAAGATAAAGGCCGAGCGTTCGCAGTTGGTCGGAAGCCAGGTGACTTTGGAACTGCCGGACGAAGGACTGCATCTGGACGGGTCGATACTTCGCGTTAACGGAACGGAAGTAGCGATTGCATTCAGTCCGGTGGCCAGCGCGGATTCAGGTCTGAACCGCCTGCTGCAGGAACAGCAAGCCAAGAAGTCTGCCGGAGCCTCAGGTCGAGAGGGCTGGGGTGCCGCTTTCAGTCCGGAGGCCGGGTGCCCTTTTGATCCCGACATAAGGCGGATCGATCAACCGGAGGGGCCCCAGACTGGCTGAGTCCGGACGCGGCAACTTATTGCCGACGTTCGCCCAAGCGAGGGCCGCGGCGGTCCACGCGGGCGGAAAAAACCTTGGCCTGCGTCGCGCGCCACCGGGTTGAGCCGCCAGATCAAGCCTACTACGACTCTCATTACTCGTGTCCCGCTGCCTGGTTTGCTTTTGCGGGAAGGCAAGCGTTTCATGACGCGCACCAGGGGGCGAGAATGGCCGAGGCTTTCCCGATCATAGACATCGCGGCGTTGCTGCAACCGAAGGCGTCGAGGCAGCAACGCGCCGGAATAGCGGCCCAAATCGATGCCGCTTGCCGAACCACCGGCTTCTTCGGCGTGCGTGGCCATGGCGTCTCGCCTGCTTGCATCCGCGCGCTGTACCGGGCCGCCTATGCGTTCTTCGACCTGCCCCTGGATGAAAAACTGAAGGTCGCCCGGCCGAAACCGGAACAAAACCGTGGCTACATCGCCTATGGCAATGAGACCTTGGCGCGGCTGGCCGGGCGCGAGACACCCCCGACCTCAAGGAACTGTTCGCGATCGGACCATTCGATCTGCCGGATGAGCCGTATTTCACTTGCCCGGCCGCCTATCCAAGCCTGGCCGCCAATCTATGGCCGGAGCACCCTGCGGAACTGGCTCAGGCCCTGAAGGATTACTGGCGTGAGGTTGAGCGCCTGGCCTGGGCGCTGTGCGGTGCGTATGCGGATGCCCTGGGTCTGCCGACTGAATACTTCTCCGGCAGAGTAGACCGCCACATCAGCCAGTTGCGCTTGATGCATTATCCGCCGGCGCTGACGCCCGCGCTTCCTGGGCAGCTTCGCGCCGGCGAGCACACCGACCTCAGCATGATGACGTTGCTATACAGTGACAATTCGATTGGAGGCCTGCAGGTGAAGACCCGAACCGGGGAGTGGGTCGATGCACCGGTGATGCCGGATATATTCGTGGTCAATATCGGCGACCTGATGATGCGCTGGACAAATGACCGTTGGGTCTCGACGCCACATCGGGTGATCAATCCGGACGGCGCGGCCGCTTCCGGCAGCCGCCGGCTGTCCGTCGGCATGTTCTTCATTCCGAACTACGATACCGAGGTTGCATGCTTGCGCACCTGTGCGGGGCCAGGGCGTCCGCCGGCTTATGAGGCGGTCAGCGTCGCGGAATACCGGACAGCGCGGTTCGCGCGGACGGCTGGGTAGGAATGGCCGGATCGGTAAGGCATAAGAGTTCCCTATTCGTTCAGGGCGGGCTATACTACCCGGATGAGCCACGAATTCACTCGTAACCGGGTAACGGGCACTGGTTGGGGCGGCGCGCGGGCGGGCGCGTCCCTGCCCGCCGCGCCGGACGCGGCCTGATGGTGCGCCGTGCCGGCAGCGCCGACCTTCCACTCCACGGCGGCCGCGTACCGGCCTGGCTGGGCCAGCGTATGACTCGCCTCGGCGCGGTGATCGCGCAGGCCATCATCCTCGAATACGGGCGTGAGGAACTGTTGCGCCGCCTGGCGCACCCCTTCTGGTTCCAGTGCTTTGGCGCCGTGATGGGCATGGACTGGCACTCTTCAGGCATCACGACCAGTGTGCTCGGCGCGCTGAAGCGCGGATTGGCACCGCTGTCCGCCGAACTGGGAATCCACGTCTGTGGCGGGCGCGGCAAGCACAGCCGAGCGACCCCGGTTGAGCTTGTTGCCGTTGGCGAACGCGTCGGACTGGATGGGGCGGCGCTCGCGCGGTCGAGCCGCCTGGTCGCCAAGGTTGACAGTGCCGCGGTTCAGGACGGTTTCGAGCTTTATCTGCATGGCTTCATCGTCGCGGATGACGGAAGCTGGGTCGTGGTGCAGCAGGGCATGAACGGGGACCGCCGGCAGGCGCGGCGCTATCACTGGCTGTCGGAGGGTCTGGAGAGCTTTGTCGATGCGCCCCATGCCGCGATCGACGGCGCGGCACAGGGCGTGATCGTCAACCTGGCGGACCGCCGGGCGGCGGCTTCACGCGAGAGGCAACTCGATCTGCTCGATGACATGGGTCCTGACCTGATCGTGCGCGAGTTGGCCCGCATCGAAGGAACAGCGGCAAAGCCCGGGCCGCAGGCGCTGTTGCCGCATCTGGTTTTGCCTGGACATCACGACGTTCGACCAGGGGATGTGGTCGAGCGTCGGTTGCATGGCGCCCTTGCCGCGGCCGCTGATCGTGGACCGAAGGACTTCGCCGAACTGCTGCTGGTGCCGGGAATTGGTGCGCGCACCGTCCGGGCGCTGGCGATGGTGGCGGAGGTCGTGCACGGCGCGCCCTGCCGCTTCACCGACCCGGCCCGGTTCTCGCTCGCCCACGGGGGCAAGGACCGCCACCCCTACCCGGTGCCAACCGCGGTGTACGACCGAACGATCGAGGTGATGAAATCGGCTGTGCGCACCGCGAAGCTTGGGAACGCGGAGGAACTTGCCGCGATCCAGCGTCTCGACGAACAGGCGCGGCGGCTTGAACGAACGGAAACGGGACCTTCGGTCGCGGCCTTGATCGCGGAGGAACGGGCCCGTTCCTTTGAATATGGCGGGCGCAGCGTGTTCGGCTGGGAGCCTGCGCCGGCGACGCCCGGCCAGCGGGCGGACAAGACGGCTCCGTGATGCTTGATTTGTTCGATGCGCCGGTGCTGCCCGGTCTTGGCTCGACCAGCGATTTTGTCACGAGCGCGGAAGAGCAGGCCCTGATCGCCCGGATCGATGCAGCCGGCCTGTCGCCGTTCCAATTTCAAGGTTGGACCGGCAAGCGGCTGACGCTTTCGTACGGTTGGCGCTATGATTTCGAAACCAGCCGCCTGCAGCAGGGTGATCCCATCCCGGACTGGCTGCTGCCGTTCCGCGATCGAGCGGCTAAGTTCGCTGGGCTGGCCACACACGACCTGGTCCAGGCGTTGCTGATCCGCTATGATCCAACCGCTGGGATCGGTTGGCATACGGACCGTCCCGTGTTCGAACACGTCGTTGGCCTTTCGCTGGGCGCGCAAGCCGTCATGCGGTTCCGGCAGCGTCGCGGCGGGAGGTTCCAACGCAAGAACGTGCCGCTTAAGCCACGCGGCGCCTACCACCTCCGCGGGTCGGTTCGACACGAATGGGAGCATAGTATCGCCGGTACCGACCGGACGCGCTGGTCGGTCACCTTTCGCAGCCTGGCGCATCGGGCGATCTGAAACTGGGTTGCATGGGATCGCGAGACGTGTGCAGTCCGCTCCGGGTGATCCGGATACGGTGTGGCACCAGGGTTATTTAAGCTGGCTGTCCTTGTTGCCTTTGCGATTGAACCCGGCGTTCATCGGGCGACGATCGAGCACCGACTGACAGGTGATGCAGGTCTGGGCTCCGGGCAGCGCGCGGCGGCGCCCTTCCGGAATTTCCTCACCGCATTCCAGGCAATGCGTGACGCTCTCACCCGTTGGCATGCGTGCTCGTGCGGTCATGACCGCGTCCTTGATCGTATCGTCTATCTGATCCTGCACCGCCCCATCCGGAGCCCAACCGCTTGCCATTGTATTATCCGCGCCTGTCCTGAAGCATTCAAATGGGCATTCGCAATCAAGTTCCAAGTATTCCGGCCCGCTCGGCTCGTGGCAACGAGGCTCGCGGCGACGGCAAGGCGAACCTGATCCGGATCGTGGCCTCGTTCCCTCGGAATGCAGCGGCGATGGATCGTGGTGTGAACTAGCCAACAGCGTGGTCCCATTGATCGGCGGGATAATGATGCTGTGCATTGCTTCAAATGGATCAACGTCCGTATTGTCGGTCCACAAGAAACAGAGGTTCAACTCGGGAGGGACGCGAAATGACAGGTGTTAGGACCGCTCACGGCGCGTTCGCCTTGGCTGTGCTGGTGCTCGGCTCCTCCGTGGCGGCCGCTCAATCGCTTGACCCTAAATCGCCGGCGGCATTGGCGGCGGGCGTCAACAAGGGCAATGTCGATAATATGACCGGCGCGCACTACTATTACTTCTGGGCCGGTCCAGGCCATTTCGACATAAGGTTGGCCTTCAAAGACCTTGGGCTTTACGGAAATCCTCTGCGCCAGCCGCTGACTTTTGAGTTCCACGATGATGACGGGACATTGTTGGCGCGCGACGTGATCATAGCGGCAGGTTCGGTCGAGCGCTTCTCGACAACCGGCGACCTCAGCAAGCGTGAGCGCCTCCGGCTGTCGGTGATTCCGAAGGCAGGCCCCGTGCGTCTTGGAGGCTACTACGAAATCGAGCTGATCGGTGCGGTTGAGCTTGCCGGCAAGCCCGGAGCGACCGCAAGCGTTGCGCCGGTCGATAATTCACTGATCCGGAACGGCGGGCCGGCTCTTGTCAGACCGGGTCAGAGGCTTATCAATCCGGCCCCGCCACGATAATCCGGATGAGTTATACGGCGGCCGGCGTTCAGTTTTATTTCGATCTGTGATATAGGTATTCGGAATTGGCCGCGGTAAGTAAAAGGAAGCAATCCGCAGGGGGCGCGGGCGGCGAGCAGCCGACCGGCCTCAGTCGATCCTGCTCAGAGTATAATGGGGCCAACAATTCGCCGTCCTTGAACGCCGCGCCTACGGACGGGTTGATAGATCCCGGCGATGACCCGCAACCGGTCTGAGCACGCACATCGCCAGTATCGGCCTTCAGAATCTGAATGTCCAAAGCACAGTTCTGGTCGGTCGTGCGTGTCCAGGTTCCGATGAACCAATCAATCGAAGCAGGCTTTCGCCACGCGGACGCGTCGCCCGCCGGAGTCAGACCCGGGAGCAAGCTCGTAGAACGCGTAATCAACTGTGTCGAACCAGAGAGCAAGGATCCTGCCCCCGCTTGCTGTGGCCGTGCAGGATTGTCCGCTGACCGCGAGCCTGTTCCATCGACGGGTTGTCCTGTCGAGGATGCGCCAATCTTCGACGGGTGTGTTGTCGGAGGGACGGATTCGGTGGTGGATTTTCCTGACACCGCTCCTCGGTCGGATATCAGGATCGGCAAGACGATAGCCGCGCCACCCACGACTGCGATCGCCGCAAGCGCTGCCGCGAAGAGCTTGCGCGTGCTGCCTAGCTTGGCAGCGGAAGACGGCTGCGGCTCCGGCGTGCTCAAGGACGGCATTCCGGTTTGGGAGCGCATCCGGGAGGCTAAGCCTTCCTCGATCCGTTTGCGCACCTCGATATCGCGCTCACCCCGCAGGTGCTGCTCAAGCTCAGCCTGCGCTGCCTGTTGGACAGACGCGTCACCGTCCTGGCTCATTGTCAGCAAATACGATACGGCGCCGAGGCGGCGATGCCAGCTTTCCGCCTTCAGGTCGGCGAGGACGGCTTTGTCCAATAGCGGCACCGAGGTCGCGGGACTGAAGCTGATAACTGGATCGCCGCTTGCTCTACGGGCGAAGAATTGCGGGGTCTGCCCAGCCACGGCCCGGTCGAGATATTTACGCAGGTCAGACAGCAGGATCTGCCCCTTGCGGCCCAAATCGGCGGCACCGCTCTCGATGCCCTGCGCAAGGGCAGCGGTGAACTGGCCCATCACCGGCGCATCTGAGTTCGGTTCAGTCTCCTTGGCGGTCTGCTGGTCGGTTGATGCGGTCAGGATGTAGAAGCCACGCGCATCCTCGATCACACGCATCTCGGAGCCGATGTCACCTCGTAGTCCATCATCGACCGCCCCGCTGTAGCAGCAGTCCAGGATCAGAACGACCTGGTCGCAGTCGGATTGATTGACCAAGTCGGTCAGGTGACGAGCCGGAATGGAGGTCGCCTGCAGCGCGCCTTGTTCGGTATCCCTCGTGGCGAGGCAAACGCGGCCGTTCCGGTCGAGCTTGCCGTGCCCGGAGTAGTAGATGAGAACAAGATCGCCTGGCACGGCGCGGGTCAGAATGCGCTCGATCTCGGGCAGGATTTCGTGTCGGGGCCTGTCGACAAATTCCCGGACGGCGAACTTGCCTCGCTGCGGGTCGCCAAGTATTCGTGACAGTGCCGCGATATCGTTCTGTGGGCCGCGCAGTGGCAGCAAACCGCTATCGGGCCGAAACGTCTGGTTTCCGACCAGAACGGCCACGCGCTCGTTCACGGCGACTGCCCTACTTGACCGAAGCAGCAGCTTCTAGCGCGTCCCGAACGGCGGATTGGCCCACATTATGCGAGTTGATCTCCACCTGCACACCGTCGGGCCGGCTGATCTTGATTGTCAAAGCTCGCTCCCGCGAGAGGTATGCCGTCAGACATCCGATCAACGCGGTGACGGCTCCGCTGGATACAAGACCGAGCGCGAGTTGCCCCAGAAGTGCTGCTTCACCGCGCTCTGATTCGTTGACTTGGGCCTCCAGAGGTTTTGCGGGAATACCGGCACGAGAAAGATCGCGTGACAAATCCCGGGTAATAAGCGCGATGCGGGAGGCTGGAAGGTTCGCGCTCAAACCCAATAACAGGTTGGACATCGCCGCTTTCCCCGAAGAATACCGAAGGAAACAATAGCAAGCGGCTTTTTGCGTGTCGAGAACAACACAATCGCGCCACGCGGGCCCGGCCCCGTGGAGGTGAGTTCAAAGCTCGATTGATCGTGCGGTCGACCTGCGGGAGACTGATGCCTATCATTCGCGCACAATAGCATCACGAGGTTCCGAATGTGCGCCTTCGCGCTGACCAAGCGGCAATTGCTCAAGGCCGGTGTCGCCGGTTCCGCGGTCGTGGCAACGGCGGGTCGTCCGGCAAGATCAGCGGCAAGACCGTTCACCGTCGTGCTGGAATCCGAAGTGGTCATCATGGACCCGCACATGACGACCGCCGCCATCACCCGCACGTTCGGTTACCACATCTTCGACACGCTGTTCTCGATGGATTCGAAGGGCCGGATCCACCCGCAGATGGTCAGCGAATACAGTGCCTCGCCGGATGGCCTGTCGTGGTCCTTCACCTTACGCGAGGGCCTGAAGTGGCATGACGGAGCGGTCGTTACCGCCGCCGACTGCGTCGCCTCGCTGCAGCGCTGGGGCAAGCAGGATAGCCTGGGGCGAATGCTGCTGGCTGTCACCGACAAGATCGCCGCAACCGGCGCAAGCAGCTTTACCATCGCCCTGACCCAGCCGTTTCCGCTTATGCTGGACGTTCTCGGCAAGCCCAACGCCCCGGTGCCTTTCATGATGCCCGCGCGCATCATGCAGCAGGCCGGCGCGGGACGAATTACCGAGATTGTCGGTTCGGGACCGTTCGTCTTCCGCCGAGACCAGTGGCGTGCCGGTGACACCATGGTGCTGGGGCGCAACGATGCCTACGTGCCGCGTACTGAAGCACCGGATTTCCTGTCGGGCGGCAAGGTGGTGCATGTCGATCAGGCAATTCTTCGGGTGATGCCCGACCAGGCGACGGGGGCGTCCGCGCTGATGGCGGGCGAGATCGACTACATGCAGTTCCTGCCGTTCGATCTTCTCGATCCGCTGGGCAAGGCGGAGGGCGTCAAGCTGATGGAACTGAGTGGCCTCGACATGTACCAGGGCAATTTCCGCCTGAACCACGCCAGCGGCCCATTCGCCGACCCCGCCATCCGCCGCGTCCTGTGGAAGCTGGTCAACCAGGAAGATACGCTTACCGCCATCGGCATTCCGCAACGCTTCCGCCTGAAGTCGTGCCCATCCTACTTCATGTGCGGCACGCCTTTGGAAACGAGTGTCGGTTCTGAGGTGGCCCGGTTTTCCATCGCCGACGCCAAGGCTGAACTGGCTCGGACGCAATACCGGGGGGAGCCAGTGGTCATGCTGGAAGTCGCCGGCTCGATCAGCCAGACCGCGGGCAACCTTCTGGCGCAGAACATGAAGCTGGCCGGTTTCACGGTCGATGAGCAACTGATGGACTGGGGCACCGTGCTGGCCCGCCGAGCCAAGCGAGAGGGTTGGAGTGTGTTTCCGGTGTATTCGAACGGTGCGGACATGGCCTCACCGCTGACTCATTTCTATATCACCAATAACTGCGGCGATTATCCGGGCTGGAGTTGCGACCCCGGGGTGACGGAACTGCTTGGCGCGTTCGCCAAGGCCAAGGACGCCGCTGAACGCAGGCCGATCGCGGCGAAGATCCAGGAGGCGGCATATCAATCGGTGCCATCGGTGATGTGGGGTCAGTTCGCGATCCCGGTCGGCTACCGGACGCGGGTCCGGGACCTGATCCAATCGGCCTTTCCGATGCTTTGGAACGTGGAGATCGCCGCGTAGTGTCCAGTTTCGAAAAAGCGGCTTTGAAGGCTGCTCTGCCGCCGGTTTCCGGTAGCCTGAGCGTATCCGGGCTCGCCGGTCCTGTCGATGTGTATCGTGATCGCTGGGGCATCCCGCACATCCATGCATCCGGCAGCGGCGATGCCTATTTCGCGCTGGGTTTTGTGCATGCCCAGGACCGGCTGTTCCAGATGGACCTGAACCGCTTTCGCGCGCTCGGGCGCAGTGCGGAATGGCTTGGCGAGGCGGCGGCGGATGCCGACATCCTTGTTCGGCGCCTCGACATGGATCGTGCCTGCCGGCGCGATTACGCCGCGCTGGGACAAGACGCGCGGGACATGCTGATACGCTATGCCGCCGGCGTGAACGCATTCCTGGCTTCCGGAGCCCCGCTTCCGGTCGAGTACGGCCTGCTGGAGGTGGCACCTGAACGGTGGGAGCCGTGGCATTCGATCGCGGTGATGCGGCGGCTGGGCCTGTTGATGGGGTCGGTCTGGTTCAAACTGTGGCGCATGCTGGCCCTGCCCGTGGTCGGCGCGGCGACGGCCATGACATTGCGTTACGATGATGCGGGCAGCGATCTGCTGACGATCCCAACGGGCGCGACCGCATCGCGGTGGGAAGCCGATCTGGCTGCGCTTGCCCCGTCGGTCCAGGCGCTGCTGGCCGCGATGGGTCAGGAGGAGACCGGCGGCGGCAGCAACAACTGGGCTGTCGGACCGCGGCGCAGCGCGACCGGGCGTGCGGTGCTTGCCGGCGATCCGCACCGTAGTTTTGAGATCCCTGGCATGTATGCGCAGCACCATCTGGCGTGCGACGACTTCGACATGATCGGGCTGACCGTGCCCGGTGTTCCCGGTTTCCCGCATTTCGCACATAATGGGCATGTCGCCTACTGCGTTACGCACGCCTTCGTCGATATCCACGACCTGTTTCTTGAGCGTTTCGACTCCTCGGGCAAGCGGGCCCTGTTCAAGGATCGGTGGGAGGATGTCGCAACCAGGAAAGAACGTATCGACATCCGTGGCGGCGCCGCGCGGGAGGTCGAGGTCATCACCACACGCCACGGCCCGGTCATCGCCGGCGATCCCACTGGTGGCGCCGCCCTTTCCCTTCGCTCGGTGCAATTCGCCGAGACCGACCTCAGCTTCGACTGCCTGCCGCGCATGGCAAGTTCCCGCACCGTTGCCGAACTGTTCGAGGCGACACGCGGGTGGGGATTGATCGACCACAACCTGGTTGCGGGAGACGTGTCGGGCTCGATCGGACATCGCGTGCGGGCACTGGTGCCGCGGCGTCCCCGCGCCAACGGCTGGCTGCCTGTTCCGGGCTGGACCGGGGAGCACGAATGGGGTGGCTGGATCCCGCACGAGGCAATGCCGTGTGTCATCGACCCGCCGGACGGCGTGATCGTCACCGCCAACAACCGGGTGGTCGCCGATGATGGTCCCGAGTACCTGTGCACCGACTGCCATCCACCGTATCGCGCGCAGCGAATTCTCGATCGCCTGCAGGCGCTGACAGCGGTTTCTCCCGCCGATGCCGCCGCTATCCATGCCGATGTGCTGTCACCACATGTGAAACTGTTCCACGATCACCTGGCGGCGCTGCCTGCGCTGGAAGACGAGGCGCCGGAACGGCTTAGGGCGCTGTTGCTGGCCTGGGACGGCGAGATGAGCGCCGATGCCTCTGCTGCCACGTGTTACATGACACTGCGCCGGGCGATTACCGCGATCGTTGCCGAGCGAAGTGGACTGGCCGAGCTTGGGAAGCGGCCGTGGGGCGCGGTCCCGCCGGGCGTGGCGCCGATGATGCAATTGTGGTGGGCCGTACCGGCCTTGATGCGCCGCGATGATACGCGATTGCTCGGTGGATGGTCCTGGCAACAGGTGTTGACCGAGGCGCTGGGTCGGGTTCCGTCCGCCTCGGCTCACGGACGCCAAGGGGATTTGCAAGCATGGGGGGAGGTGCATCGGCCGCGCTTTGTGCATCCGCTGTCCGCGCTCTATCCCGAGGCAGCGGCGGTGCTCGATCCGCCATCCCTGCCGATCGGCGGTGACACCGATACCGTGCAGGCGAACGGCATCGCGGCTGCCTCGGGACTGGAGGCGACCTATGGGGCGATTGCCCGTTACGTTTATGATGTCGGCGATTGGAATGCCTGCCTCTGGGCGGTCTTCCATGGGGCCTCCGGTCATCCCGGCAGCCCGCATTACGCCGATCAGAATCCGGTATGGAGCCGCTGCGAGATGGTGCCGATGCTCTACGACTGGAAAGCGATCGCCGCGGAGGCTGAGGTTACCCAAAAGCTCGGGCCGTAACGCGCGGTGGTCCTGTCGGAGCGGCGAAATATTGACGATCGTCCTCGCAAGAAGTGGCGACGCACTCAGCTTGCCCGATCGACTGAAATCCGACATCCTGCACTATAAAATGCAGGGACCCACAGATGAAACGACGCGCTCTTCTGGCCGCCGCCGGCGCCGCGGCACTTCCCCGTTTCGCCATCGCGCAGCCCACATTGAACCGCGTGCTGCGCTTTGTGCCGCAGTCCAACCTGACGCTGCTGGACCCGATCATCACAACGGCCGCCGTGACGGCCAACCACGGCTACATGGTGTTCGACACGCTGTTCGCCACGAACACCGCGCTGGAGGCCAAGCCGCAGATGGCCGAGGGCTACAGCGTGTCCGACGATGGCCGGATTTATCTGATCAAGTTGCGGGATGGGCTGAAATGGCATGACGGCGCACCTGTCCTGGCGCGCGACTGCGCCGCCAGCCTGGCACGCTGGGCCGCGCGGGACACTTTCGGCCAGACTGTCGCGAAGGTCGTCGATGCCTGGGGAACGGCGGATGACAAGACCATCAAGATCACCCTGAAGCAGCCATTCCCGCTGCTGATCGAGGCTTTTGCCAAACCTGACGCCCAGATCGCCTTCATGATGCCGGAACGGCTGGCCAAGACCGATCCTTTCAAGGGGGTGACGGAGATGGTTGGCTCCGGCCCGTTCCGTTTTGTCAAAGATGAATTCGTGGCTGGCAGCAGCGTGACCTATGCCAGGAACGCCGACTATGTCCCACGGCAGGAAGCACCGGACTGGACATCGGGCGGCAAGGTCGTGCACTTCGACCGGGTTGAGTGGAAGATCATATCGGACGCCTCCACCGCCGCGTCGGCTCTTCAATCGGGGGAGGTCGACTGGTACGAGCAAGTCCAGGCGGACCTGGTGCCGTTACTTCGTCGCAACCCCGACATTACGTTGGCGGCGTCGAATCCGCAGGGTTACATCGGGGGCATGCGGTTCAACCACCTGCAACCGCCGTTCAATGACGTGCGGATGCGCCGGGCGATCCTGACCGCGGTGAACCAGGACGATTACATGCGCGCGGTGACCGGGAATGATCCGTCACTTTATCAGATATGCCGGTCGCAGTTCCCTTGTGGCACGACGTATGGATCGCAGGTCGGGGGGACGGCGCAGACTGGCGATGTCGCTGCGGCGAAAGCCATGATCAAGGAGGCTTACGGCGGCGCCAAGGCGGTTGTCATCAATCCGACGGATTTTGCCACCATCGCTCCGTTGGGCGACATCACCTATGACCTGTTCAAGCAACTTGGCATCAACGCCGAAATGGTGGCAGCCGATTGGGGCACTGTCGTGCAGCGGCGAACCAGCAAGGAAGCGGTGGACAAGGGTGGCTGGTCGGTCTTCCACACCTGGTTCAGCGGCGGGTTCATCATCAATCCGGTGGTCTCCGCGCCGTTCCGGGGCCAAGGCGCGAATGGCTGGTTCGGCTGGTACGATAACCCAAAAATCGAGGGTCTGACCGACGAATGGCTGCAGGCGAAAGGCCTGGACGAACGCAAGAAGATCGCTGATGCCATTCAGGCGGAGAATTTTTCCCAGGTACCGAGCATCACGCTTGGCCAGTTTCAAGATTCCGACAGCTTATCGCAAGTCGGTGCGGGATCGACTGTCATGCAGCAGTCCGTTGTTCTGGAATATGAAACGGGCTTAGTGCAACGCGAAGCCTGGTAGGGTTTGCCCGCTGGCTCCGGGGGGACCCGAGCTTGTGGTATTTTGTTACCACAGCCTGAAAACCCCTTGACCGACCTGGGCGTGACGGCCATAAGGCGCGCCTCTGAACCACGGACGTTACCAACAACATGCTCAAGAGCACGCCCTCTATCAAACCGTCGGAGGTGACGAAAGGCTGGGTGCTGATCGATGCCGATGGCGTCGTTCTCGGCCGCCTTGCCGTCGTCATCGCCAATCGCCTGCGCGGCAAGCACAAGCCGCAGTTCACGCCGCATGTCGATTGCGGCGACAATGTCGTCGTGGTGAACGCCGCGAAGGTGAAGGTCACGGGCAACAAGCTGGATCAGTCGGTATTCTACTACCACACCGGCTATGCCGGCGGGATCAAGGGCCGTTCGATCCGCCAGCGCCTTGAATCCAAGCACCCCGAACGGGTGCTGGAGAAGGCGGTTGAGCGCATGATCACGCGCGGTCCGTTGCAGCGCAAGCAGATGAAGCATCTCCATATCTATGGTGGCCCCGAGCACCCGCATGATGGCCAGCAGCCGAAGACGCTGGACGTTGCCGCGATGAACCCGAAGAACAAGAGGGTCTGATGTCAGGAAATCAAACCGGCACCCTCGCCGACCTGAAGGAGGCGCTTGCCGCCCGCCAGGCCGCCGCTGAAGCCGAAGCCGAAGCCACCGGTATTCCGGTTCCCGTCCCCGTCTCGACACAGCCGAAGCGGGAGCCAAAGCGCGATGAACTGGGGCGGTCGTATGCGACCGGGCGCCGCAAGGAATCGACCGCTCGGGTCTGGATCAAGCCTGGCAAGGGCGAGATCATGGTCAACGGCAAGAAGGTCGTGCAGTACTTCGCCCGGCCGGTGCTGCGGATGCTGCTTACGCAGCCATTCCTGGTGGCGGACCGCTACAACCAGTTCGACGTTTTCTGCACCGTCAGCGGCGGCGGCCTGTCGGGTCAGGCTGGCGCGGTTCGTCATGGCATCAGCCGGGCGCTGACGTATTATGAGCCGGACCTGCGGAGTATACTGAAGGTTGCCGGGTTCCTGACGCGTGACTCACGCGCGGTGGAGCGCAAGAAGTATGGCAAGGCGAAGGCCCGCCGGAGCTTCCAGTTCAGCAAGCGCTGATCCGCCGGTTCGACAAAATCATGCCGGTCGATGCCTGGCGTCGGCCGGTATCTTGGGCGCCTTCGGGCGCCCTTTTTTGTTCAACTTCGCCCTGATTTCAACTTCGCCCTAATACCGCCGGCCATACCCAGCGAGATCTTCGTCGCGCACACCTGAGTGGCGAGGACACAGGAACGCCTGCTTGTTGCGTCTGGCCCCAAATTGTTGAGAATGCTACGGGATCGGCATAACAGGCTTCAGGGGAGTGGGCACGGCGATGGCATACGGTTCAGTTCGTTGCTTAACAGCGTCGCTGGTCTCCGTGTTCATTTTGGTGGCGTTTGGCGCAGCGCCATCGCGGGGTGCGGTCAGCGATCCGATGCCGGGCAATCAAGTCAGGATGCCGGCCGAGACCATCGCCTTCCAGCCGAATGACCCATGCCGGCTTCTGACAACCGGTGAGGTCGAGGCCATAGTGGGGCCGCTTGCTGGTGCGCCCTATCGCGCCGCCGGGGCGCGCCCGACCCCAAGAGGTGAGGACTGTCGTTACGAAGCGGCGGGCGGACGCTCGATCCGGGTCAAGGTCCTCTGGGACGGCGGCGCCATGCTGATCAACATGATGGGCGCAATGAATGGCGCGATGAACAGCGCGGGCCTGAGTGAACTGAAGCTCTACGACAATTCGACGGTCGCGGGCGGGTGGGACAAAGCCGCGGTCAGCATGTGCTGTGAGTTCAATGCCTTGCGAGGCGACCGCCTGGTCACCGTCGACATTGCCGGGTCGCGCGCGACGATCGGACAGGCGGCGGGCCTCGCCGGTATGGCTATCAAGCGCCTGGATCGGCCGCTCGATGTTGACGGCATCGCCGGGATCAAGCCCGCCGAGGAGCGGGCGGCGCAGAGGCCCAAGCACAGAAACGTCTGCGACCTGGTGACGCGGGCGGATGCCGAGGCCATTGCTGGGAAACCTCTGTCCCTCCCGCCGAAGGGCGACGAAGGCGGTTGCACCTATCAGTGGCCCCTCGACAACCAGGGATCGCTCTATGACCTTAAACTGATGGTGCAGTGGAGCGATGGGTTCCACGATATGCGTCAGGTGAGTTCGATGGTCGGACAAGCCTCATCGATGATGGGAATGAACAAGCTTGCAGGGGCACAGTCGGCTGACAAGAACGCCGGTCCGTGGGACGAGTATTCGCAGTCGATCATTGGGGTCATGGCGGTGACGAACGATGTGCTTGTCAGTATCGAGAGCGGGCCGTTTCAACGGGACATTGCCCGCGCATTTGTTGAAAGGGCGGTCGTCAATCTGCGGAAGTAGTGGCGCCGAACGGCGGGCGGTCCTAAACCAATAGCCTAATGTCCGCCCTGCACCGCGAGAAACCTCCGCGCGAGCGCTCCGTACAAGGGACGCCGGCACACCAGGCGGGACACGGCGAATGCGAGGAACGAAGTTGCCATCAGCGGAATCACCAGGCTTTGATTGGCGGTCATTTCCATCACGATGACCGCCGAGGTAATCGGCGCCTGCACTACGCCCGAGAAATAGGCTGTCATGCCCAGCAGGATCATAGCGCCCACCGGTGCCCCTGGGACCAGCGGTGCCAGCACCGACCCAAGACCCGCCCCAATCGAGAGTGAGGGTGCGAATATGCCGCCTGGGATGCCACTGACGTACGATACAACGGTGGCCGCGAGTTTCAGCAGCGCATAGAACGGTGGAAGCGTCGAATGCTCTTCGACCAAGCTGCGTGCCTGGGCATACCCTGTGCCATAGGTGTGGCCGCCGGACAGCGAGCCAATGACCGCCAGCAACAACCCGCACAGCGCGGCGAAGACCACTGGGTAGCGCAAAATCAGCTTGCCGGCCGCCCCCGGCAGGCCACGCGCTGCGATGATCAGCGCCTGGCTGAACACGCCGCCGGCCAGTCCGCCCGTGACGCTGCAGAGGATGACCGCGAGCCATGCGACATTGTTGGCCAGCACCGCGGAGGTTTGGCCGAAGTAGCGTGTAGTTGCCGACCAGCCCCAATGTGGTTGCCCCAGCCACGACGACCGCGGTGAACACCGTGCCGGAGGTCCGGGCCTCGAACGAGTGGCTGAGTTCCTCGATGGCGAACACAATTCCCGCCAGCGGCGTGTTGAAGGCCGCCGCGACCCCAGCGGCGCCCCCAGCCAGCACCAGCGCTCGGCGTAGCTCCAGGCGTGGCAGGCGGAGCAGATTGCCCAATGCGTGCATGATGGATGCCCCCACCTGGACCGTTGGCCCTTCGCGTCCGATCGAAGCCCCGGACAACAGACCCAGCAACGTCAGCAGAACCTTGCCGGCGGCTATGCGCAGCGTGAGAATGCGATCGACCGCTGCCGGGTCGTGCATGTGAAGGGCGGCGATGACTTGCGGAATGCCGCTGCCTTGGGCGCCGGGAAAGACGTGGCGGGTGAGTTGAAAGGCTATTGTCAACCCTGCCGGGGCGATGATGTAGGGCAGCCAGGCATGCCCGGCGATCACGTGCAGGAACAATCCGCTCGCCCAATCCGCGGCCTTGGCGAAACCGATCGCCATGGCGGCTACCAGGATCGCGCCGCCCCAGAATACCACGCGCCGCCACCACAGGCGCGGGGACACCAGTGGCATCCGGCCCATGCGGCGCAGTCGCATCAGGTATCTGCTGCTTCCGAGGTCCATAGCTGATCCCACAGGATTGGTTGCCGATGACGAAGTGTGCCATCGGCGACCGGAAGCGGCGATACCCAAAGGGCTGCTGCTGGATAAGTGTTGAACGCGCTATTCTCACCGGCGCGCGAGGAGATATCTGGCCTTGGAATGACGCAGGCGGGTCAGGCAGCCTGCATCATCGTGGTGCGACTGCGCATCAGCGGCTGGATGCGCGTGCCAAACTGGTCCATGCCGATCAGAAAGTCGTCGAATGTCAGCATGACACCCTCGACACCGGGAACATCGGAGACCTCATCGAGCATCCGAGCGATGTTGGCGTAGGAGCCGACGAGGACCCCGCCCTGGGTCGGCAACTTCTGCATGCCGAAGGTCTTTCGCTTGTTGGGGCCGGCGAGCGGATCGCGGCTGGGATCATCCTCGGCCTGGGCATCTCGCCAACCGATCGCCTCATGATCGGTGCCGGCCTTGTAATGCTCCCACTTGGCCGTCGCCGCGGCATCGGTTTCATCGGCAATGACCATGGTGGAGACCAATGCGCCACATGATCGTTGTGCTTCCGCCGTGGCCTTGACCAGACGGGCGACACTGTCCGTTACGGCGGCAGGCGTGTTGATGCCGAAGCTGGAGCAGAAATTATAGTCGGCGAAGCGGGCGGCATAGCGTGTTCCGGCATCGCTCTGTCCGGCGCTGATGATTGGTATTTTCGCCGTTGGGGTTGGCAGGCAACGGCAATCGTCCATCTGGAAGAAGTCGCCCTTGAAGTCAGAACGGCCAGTTTCCCACAACTCCTTCATGATCGTGACGTATTCGGAGCAGTAATCGTAGCGTCGATTGTAATGACCGCTGCCCGGCCAGATGCCCATCTGGGCATATTCACGCCGCTGCCAGCCGGAGATGATGTTGACGCCGAATCGTCCATGCGAGATCGAGTCGATCGTCGTTGCCATGCGGGCGGTGATCGGCGGCGGCATCGTCAGCACGGCGCAGGTCGCGAAAAGCTGGATCTTGCTGGTAACGGCTGCAAGTCCGGCCATCAGGGTGAAGGATTCCAGGTTGTAGTTCCAGAACTCCGACGGGCCGCCGAAGCCATGCAGCTTGATCATCGACAGGGCGAAGTCGAAGCCATACAACTCTGCCTTCTGCACAATGGCGTTGTTAAGGTCGAAGCTTGGCTTGTATTGTGGCGATGTAGTGGAGATCAGCCAGCCGTTATTGCCGATGGGGATAAAGACACCGATTTTCATGCTGTTCTCCGCGGGGTCAGGACGTGATGAATTCATTCCATTTGCGTGTCAGGTAGCGGTCTTCGTCCATGACCGAGTTCCACACCGCGATGTTGCCCATGCGCTGGTCAAAGCTGCCACCGTCACGAGACCTCCCGGCCTTTTCAACCAGCTTGCCGAATGGATCGACGATATCGGTCGCCGCCGGTTTGCCGCCGTACCAGTAGTCCCACTCGGCCACCGTAAGGAACTTGCGGGCATTGTCCGGCTGTGCCGAGTAGTAGCCCTCACGCGCCACGAAGGCGCCGGGGAAGCCGGAGCAATACCAGTTCAGGTATTCGTAGAAGCAATCCAGCTTCAGGCCGGTCACATGCTTCATCACGCCCATTGTATAGCCCCAGCCCCGGTAGCCCTCCTTCAGCGGCTGGAACGATGCAGTCGAATTCCGCGGGTGCGCACCGCGGTCACCGCGGGTGACCACATTGACTGGACGACGACCTCACCCGAGGCCATCAGATTCACCGATTGATCAAACGTTGACCAGAACGAGCGAAACTGGCCGGATCGCTTTATCTCCATCATCGTGGCGATTGTCTTGTCGATCTCCGCCCGGGTCATATTTCCCTTGTTTCCGTACTTGATGTGGCCGCCTGCCTCCATCGCCATCGCGACATCGATCACGCCGGTGGTCGGACTATCCTGCAAGGCGGCCTTGCCCTGGAAATCAGGGGAGATGAGATCGGCCCAACTCGTCACCGGGCGCTTCACCAGGTCAGGGCGGATACCCAGCGTGTCGGCATTGGTGACCGTGGGAATGATCGTTAGCCCAGTCCGTTGGCTCCAACGAAAGCTTGCCGCCGTCCGGCGAGGCTGCATAAAGAATGTGTAGGGCGCGACGCCCTGCTTGGATACCTCTCGCCCATCGGCATAGTGACCCTTGGTGAACATCGGCAAGGTCTGATCCCAGTATTTGAATTTTCCGACCGGGATCGTCTGCAGGATGTCGCGGCCCGGCAGATAGCGAAGCCACACCATGCTGATATCGGCGCAGTCCATCGCATTAGACTGCGACAGCAACCGATTGAGCAGATCCGAATTTTCACTGGTTTGCATCTGCACCGTGAAACCCAAATCCTTAGTTGCCTGCTCAGCGATTCTGGGAATTGCCGTCACCGGCGGTCCGGCGTGGCGAAGCACCACATCCTTGATGTTCTGTGCCCAGATCGTTGGAAATCCTGTTACGGCGCCGCTACCAATGGCGGCACCAGCCATGGCCGATTTCAAAAAGGATCGGCGCGATGTCGCGGTTGTAGTTGGGGCCTGCAAGCTTTTGAATGGGCGAGTCATCGTGTGAACCTCCTGGGTATCAGATCACGTGCGTCGCGGCTGCGTTGAGATGAAACTCAGCATTACACTAAGCAATACACTCAGCATTATGATTAGCAAGACCGATGCCATCGGCGGTGGGAAGCTTAGCGGAGGCGGAGGGTATGTTGTTGTACAGGTGTCCCGCTGGGCAGCGGGGCCAGAGATGCCTAAAACAATGGCTTCCGACGGCTGCCGATTGGCCACATGCTTGTCCGGCACCCTTTCGCGTCGTATTAAATCGGCGCTAGGGTCTCGAATCGGAAGTCTGCCGCATCGGGCGGAACTCGGTTCCGAGCTAGCAGCTTTTGGTTTTTCAGGGCCTGCCGATCCCAAAACCCGTCGCATGAGGGACGAACTACTGGGGCAGGACACTGGCCTGGACAAATAAGATCGAACGACACGTCGATGGGGGAAAGTCCATGTCCTGGCTTGTACGCGCTGACCGCTTGTTGGCGACCGCACTTCTGGCTGCGAGGACCGCGGTGGCGGCAATCCTGGCGGCCGGCGCTGGCGGGATTACGCTTCTGGCGGCCGGCGGTGGGGCTACATTTATCGCATCCGGCGCCGCTGGGGCGGCTGAACCGTTCACCATCGGCCTCAATCTCGGCCAGACCGGCGCCCTCGCGCCGAATGGCAAGGCGGCCCTGCTCGCCATGCAGATCTGGGTCGAGGATACCAACGCCAGGGGTGGGTTGCTTGGGCGGCCGGTGAAACTGCTGACCTATGATGACCAGTCAAATCCGGCCCTGGTGCCGGGGATCATTTCCAAACTGCTCGATGTGGACAAGGTCGATCTCCTTATCGCGGGGAACGGCACCAACATGGTCGCCCCTGCCCTGCCCCTGGCGATGCAACGCAAGCTGACGCTGGTCGGACTGTTCGGCCTGGATGTAAACGGTGAGTTCCACTATCCGAATTACTTTTCCATTATCCCAGCCGGAGGCGAACGTCCGAAGGAGGCGTTCTCGGCGGGGTTTTTCGCCATGGCGGCCGCCGCCAATCCGCGGCCGAAAACCATCGCCCTGGTCGGCGCGGATGCGGAATTCGCCCGCAACGCGGTGGATGGGGCTCGTGCCCAGGCGAAACGCGATGGCTATAAAATTGTGTATGACAATACCTATCCGCCGGCGACCGCGGACTACTCACCTATCATACGGGCGATCCAGGCGACCAACCCGGACATGGTGTTCGTCGGGTCGTATCCGCCGGACACGGTGGGCATGGTTCGCGCGGCCAACGAGGTCGGCCTGAATGTAAAAATGTTCGGCGGCGGAATGGTCGGATTACAGTCCACATCGATCAAGACCCAACTCGGTCCGATGCTGAACGGAATCGTCAACTACGATTTCTGGCTGCCGGTCGGCCCTTATGCAACGCCAGAGGCCAAGGCGTTCCTGGCGAAATATCAGTCCAGGGTCGGCGAAACCGGCGTCGATGCGCTGGGATACTATTTACCACCCTTCGCCTACGCTGATCTTCAGGTGGTCGGGGAGGCGGTCGAGGCAACACATGGCACCGACCAGGCAAAGCTCGCTGACTATCTGCGCTCGCACACCTTTCATACGCTGGTCGGCGACATCAGGTTTGGCCCGAACGGCGAATGGGCCGAACCACGGGTGCTGGAGGTGCAGTTCCACGGCATCAAGGGGCATGATGTCGCGCAGTTCCGCGAGTTGGGCACGCAAGCGGTGCTGTTTCCTCCGGCACTGAAGACTGGCGAGCTACGCTATCCATACACCGAGGCGCGTGACTGAGGACAGTGGCGTGACGTCGACCGGAGGGCCTCATTCACGCCCGCCGGGTCATCGCCGCGGCAAGATGACGGATCGGGTGTCGCCGCGGGGCATGACGCGGTAGACCACGAACCCAGCCGTGCCAGATTGAGGGCGCTGGGCCTTTCCAATCATTTCGGCCTGATCCCATAGCGCCGGGTCGGGCGGGTCCATGCGACGAGCATCCTGCAGCAGCATTCCAGCGTGCCCGGCCAGGTTGGCTCGCGGCAAATCGAACAATTGCCATCTCTCGCCAGTGCCAACGGCGCGCATGTCCTGGGGCAACCACCACGCCAGTTCGCTCGTCGGCGCATAGCCGTCGGCGACGACAAAATCGGCGCCCATCGCCTTTCCCGCGGCCGCGACCTGATCGGAGAGCAGATCCCAGCCGGCGAGGCGCATGGCGACCGCATCAAGGCGCGGCGGCAGCGGGAAAACGCTTGTTGCAGCCTGCAGGTAAACCAGGGCGGTGAGTGCGAAACCCAGCGCCGATGCTCCGATCCACCAGCCCCGGCGCAGGGTCATTCCCGCGGCCGCCACGGTCAGCGCCGGGTAGATGATCGCCGGCCAATTACCTTGGACCCGGTCCCCGATGGCGTGCTGCACGAACACCAGCACCGGCGGCAGCGAAAGCGCGACGAGCAGCGACCAGCGAGGATCACGCAGCCTGCACGACTGTCGCACGGCGACAACAAGTCCGGCCATGCACAACGCCCATACCAATGGGGTTGCCAAGCCGATCTGGCCTCCTACCAGTTCGGCGAGGAAGCCGATGGCACGGGCGGGATGCCAGTCGTTGACGCGATCACCTTGTTTGAAGAGGCCGGCCCAGCCGTGGGCAGCGTTCCAAGCCAGAACGGGGCGAAAAGACCCAGGCCGATCAGGCATGCCGCCCAAGGTTGCCAACGCTTCAGCCACGGCCGCATCGCCGGCACCAGCAGAACCCAGAGGCCGATGCCTATCCACAGGAAGAGGGCGGTGTACTTGCTATCCAGGGCGAGACCACCGGCAACCCCGGCGATGAGCCACCACGCGCCTCGTCCTCCGCTGGCCACGCGCGCCATGGCCCAGAACGTCGCCGTCCAGAAGAACAGCAACGGCGAATCCGGCGTCATGATGACTGTGCCTACGCCGAGCAGGAGGGTTGCGTTGAGCATAAGGACGGCGGCGGCACCGGCTGCCGATGCTGTGGGAAACAGCACGCGCGCGGCATCGAACAGCATCCACGAAGCGAGTGCCGCCGCCAGTGGTCCAAGCAGCCGGACTCCCAAGGCGGTCTGGCCCACCAGCGAGGTTCCGAGCTTGATCCACACCGCCACCATTGGTGGATGGTCCAGATAACCCGGCGCCAACGCCTGCGACCATACCCAGTAATAGGTCTCGTCCGGAGCCAGGGGAATGGCCGCCGCCATCGACAGGCGGATGAGCGTCACCGCCGCCAGGGCGGCGGCAAGTGCCTTCACCGCGAGCGCCAGACCAGGGTCGAGGAGACCGCATAGTTCCACACCACCCCGATCATCGCCCCGATGCCTCCGGCGATGGTCCAGTTGGTATGCTGCTCATACAGCACCTGCGCGATGCCGATATTGGCGATGGCACCGACACCGCAGACCACCCCGAACAACAGCAGGCCGCGCCACAGACGGGGCCCTCTGAGCTTCTGGTCTCGGTAGGTGATCGCGTTGTTAAGCTGGAAGTTGAACGCCATCGCCACCACCGTGGCGATCGTCTGTTCGACCTCGAAGTTCAGCGTCGTGGTGCCTCGCAGCAAGGCCAGCACCATAAGGTGGACGACGATGCCGAGCGCGCCGACCAGCGCGAAGGAGAAGAAGCGCAGCGGCAACAGCCCGCCGAAGACCTTGTCGAGCAGCAAGCCGATGAACTGGACCATCACCAGCGCGTCCATCTTGCTTTCGCCCGCGGCGCGTTCGCGGAACCGCGCGGGAACCTCCAGCACGCGCAGCGGCGAGGCGCTGCTGAGGACAAGATCCACCAGGATCTTGAAGCCCTGGCCGTTCAGGCCGCGGGCCAGATCCTCGAACAACGGCCGCGCCAACATGAAGAAGCCGCTCATTGGGTCGGTCAGGCGCACCGGGAGGAAGGCTTGCGCCAGCCAGATGCCGCCATCCGACAGGACATGACGAAAGCGGCTTGACAGCCCCGCGCAGTCGCCGCCTTCAACGTGGCGGCTGGCGATGGCGATGTCATACCCGCCCGCCTTCAGCGCCTTGAGCATGATGGGCAGGCGGGTCTCATCGTGCTGCAGGTCGCCGTCGATCACCGCGATATAATCAGCCGACGATGACAGCGCGCCCTCGATCACCGCCGAGGCCAGCCCGCGGCGGCCGATCCGCCTGATACACCTGACCCGAGGATCCTGCTGGGCGATCCGGCGCACTTCCTGGGCGGTGCCGTCGGGGCTGTTGTCATCGACATAGATGACCTCCCAGGAGATCCCGGCCAGCGCCTCGTCCAGTTTGGCGATCATGGGCGCCACGTTCGGGCGTTCGTTGAAGCATGGAACGATGACGCTCAGAACCGGCACGTGATCGGCCGTCTGGTCCAAGCTGGACCTCGACAGGGTCATTTCGCCAGCCATGGGTTCCGCTATGTTCCCTCTGCAAAGAGCGGGGGACATACAACAAGCCCGCGTCAGGTCAAGGGATGAACGCGACACGCGTAGTGGGGTGCCGCACGATGCAGGTTTTTTTCACCCATCAGATCAACGCCAGACTGTCCGCCCCGCAGCAGGCCGTTAGAAGGGAACGCCCGCCAGATTCCTGCTGGTGCGGATGGTTTGCAGCGTCTGCACCCGGCTTACGGTCGGCAGCCCGGTAAGCTTTTGCGTCAACTGGTTCTCATGCGCGGTGTCCCGCGCCACCAGCTTCAGCAGGAAGTCGCCGCCGCCGCGGATCATGTGGCACTCACGCACTTCGGGCCAGGTCCCGACAAGTTGCTCGAACGCCGACAGCACCGTCTCCTTCTGGCTTTCAAGCCCGACAATGGCAAAGAAGGTGATTTCCCATCCGAGCATCTGAGGGTCGGTGTCGGCGTGATAGCCGCGAATAACGCCGGCCTCCTCCAGGGCGCGAACGCGGCGCAGGCATGGTGGGGCGGAGATGCCGGCTCGCTTCGACAGGTCGACATTGGTCATGCGACCGTCTTCCTGTAGCGAAGCCAGAATGCGTCGATCGATCGCGTCCAGCAGGATGGGTGTGTCAGTATGAGGCGGCTTCATATTTTGCTTTTTTGAGAAGACGTTTCCATGCCGCGACGAGAAGGATAATCTTATTGCGTACAGCGCTGCCCGCAAGGTGAAAACTGTCGGCGGGTGTCAATAACATCCTGTTGTTCACAAATTTCGGTCGTCATGGCGAGGTTTTGCCGCTTCGGCGTCCAAACGGTCACTGACACGATCAGCGAAGGTGGCCAGATCAGCGAAGGTAGAATGACCACATTGTTTCGGATGCTGGCTCGCCTGCTGGCTATAATCGCCGTTGTCGTCCTGATGCTGGCGGCCTTGGCTGTCGGGGCGGTATGGCTGACCATCCCGAACAGTCAGCAAACGTCCACGCTGCCCGGCCTGTCCGGTGCGGTCGACATTACCTATGACGCGGACATGGTGCCGCGCATCCGGGCCGGATCGGAGGTGGACGCCGCGGCGGCGCTGGGGTTTCTGCACGCGCGGGACCGAATGTTCCAAATGGAGTTGATGCGCCGCGCGGCGTCCGGCCAGGTGTCGGAGATCGCTGGGCCAGTGACGCTGCCGCTGGATCGGATGATGCGCACATTGGGACTGCGGCGGCATGCCATCGCCGACTTCGCCACATTGCCGGCCGAGACGCGTGCGATGCTGGAAGCCTATGCGCGCGGCGTGAACGCATGGATTGACCTGAAGGGCCGCTTTGCCGCGCCGGAGTTCCTTCCATGGGGCGCTCCGGAACGGTGGACGGCGACGGATTGTCTGCTTTGGGCGAAGACCATGGGACTGTGGCTGTCGATGAACTGGCGCCAGGAGCTATCTCGCCAGGCGCTGGCCGGGCGCGTCCCTGCCGCTGTCATCGATCAGCTTTGGCCCAGCCATCCGGGTGTCGCGGCACCGGATGCGATGCTGCGGCCGTCGACCCGGTTCGCCTCCATCGCGTCCCGACTGGCCGCGATTTTGCCGAGCTTCCCCGCGAGCTACACGATGCCGTCGTCGGCATCCAATGAATGGGCCGTGGACGGCAGCCATACCGCGACCGGCGCACCTCTGCTCGCCGGCGACCCGCATCTGGCATTCGGCTTTCCCGGGATCTGGTATCTTGCGCGGATTGACACGCCGAACGGTGTGCTGGCGGGCGCAACGGCCCCTGGCGTGCCGTTTCTGGTAGTGGGGCATAATTCGAAAATCGCCTGGACGTTCACGACCACCGGCGCGGATGTTCAGGATATCTTCATCGAAACCGCGGCCGGCCCCGGCGAGTATGAAACACCGGATGGTCCAAAGCCCTTCCTGCTAAGGGAGGAGCGGATCAAGGTTCGCGGCCAGGCTGACGTGGTGTTGACGGTCCGCGAAACCCGACACGGTCCCGTCATCAGCGACCTTGACCACCCCGAGGGACCGATCATGGCGGTAGCGATGGGCAACCTGCGACAAGGTGATACGGCGGCGGCGGGCCTGCTGTCGCTGAACCGGGCGGGATCGGTGCAGGAAGCCGGTTTGGCGGCCGAGATGATCAGTTCCCCGGTCCAGAACCTGTTGGTGGCGGACGCGAAGACCATCGGGTTGTTCGTCACCGGGGCGGTCCCCATCCGCAAGGCGGGTGACGGATCCGCCCCTGTTCCGGGCGACGGCTCGCACGACTGGGTAGGCTGGGCCCGCGGCGCGCAGTTGCCGCACATCGCATCGCCAAAAAGCGGGCGGATCGTAAATGCGAATGAGCCGGTCTGGCGGCCGGATGAACCGGTGTTCATGGGCCGCGACACGTTCGGTGCCTGGCGTGCCGACCGCATCCGAGAAATGCTCAGCCAGTCGGATCGGCATACCCTGGCCGATTTTTCGGCGATGCAGACTGACGTCGTGGATACTTTCGCCAGGCAGGTGCTGCCGGCGCTTCTGGCGACTTCGGGGCTGAGCGGCGCTCCCCAGAAGGCGCTGAACGTGTTGCGGGACTGGGATGGAGCGGCGGTAATGGATTCACCCGCACCGCTGATCTTCATTGCGTGGATGAACGCCTTCCATAACGCGGTACTGCATCGTGCAGGCCTGACGGCGGGTGTTGGCGCGCCGGTTTCCGATTTTGTGGTGTCGGTGCTGGCACCGGCGGGGGCGCACTGGTGTGATGGGGATTGCGGGAAGCTGCTGAGGGATTCATTGATCGAATCGGTTCGCGAACTGAGCGCGCATTATGGTGATGATCCGGCGGCGTGGCGTTGGGGCAATGCCCACCAAGCGGTATTTGCTCATCCGATCCTGCGTAATATTCCGGTCCTGGGGCCATTCACCACGATCACCATTCCGAGCCCGGGGGATGACAACACGGTGGACCGCGGCGGGACGAATGCCGCGTTGCAATCGGTGCATGGGGCGGCTTATCGAGGCATCTACGATCTGGCGGACCTGAATCGAAGCTTGTTTATGATCACGCCAGGACAATCAGGAAATCCATTTAGCCCGCATGCAAGAGATTTGCTTCTTCGCTGGCGCGACGGTGCTACGATAACCCTGGGGCCGGTAGCGGCCAGCATCAGCGGAACGGTTCGACTGACACCATGAGTTTTGGCAGCCCCTATCTGGACGATGATTTCCTCACCGGTGGCGTTATGTCGCGCCGCTGCGTTGCGTGGGTGATCGACCTTGTGCTGATCGCGGTTCTGATTTGGG
The DNA here is from genome assembly GCA_963792345.1 of uncultured Alphaproteobacteria bacterium. Classification (GTDB taxonomy): domain Bacteria; phylum Pseudomonadota; class Alphaproteobacteria; order Acetobacterales; family Acetobacteraceae; genus Rhodopila. The sequence continues at coordinate 116,993 of CAWBVV010000003.1, read as the reverse complement.
TGCTGTGGTGGATCCTGGTCATGTTCGGCCTGTTGACCTTCGGCCTGGGGTTCGCGGCCATGAGCATCCTGCCGCTGGTGCCGTTCTGTTACCATTTCTTCTCCCTGCTCAGCATGGCAAGCGCCACGCCCGGGCAGCGGATGATGGGCCTGATCGTGCGCCGGAATGATGATCTCGGGCCGCCGACCGGGCTGCAGGCGTTGCTGACGGTCCTGCTGTTCTATCTGACGATGGCGACTTCGGGCCTGCTGCTGGTGGTGGCTTTGTTCACCGTGCGCCACCGCACGCTGCACGACGTGGTCAGCGGATTGGTCGTTGTCCGCGTGCGGGCGTTGACCGCGGGCGGCGGAGGCTGGAACATGTACGGCGGAGCGCCTGCCCCATGAGTATGTACAAGCCGCCTCGCCGACCGCAGTTTTTTTACACCACCGCCCCCCTGCCCTGCCCGTATCTGGCGGGACGCACGGAGCGCAAGGTGGTGACCGAGATTGTTGGACCGGACGCGGAGGCGTTGCACGACCGGCTTTCGCGCGCCGGATTCCGCCGCAGCCATAATATCGCCTACGCTCCGGTGTGTCCGTCGTGCCAAGCCTGCGTGCCGATACGCATACCGGTGGAGAGCTTCCAGCCTGACCGGACCCTTCGCAAGATAGCCAAGGCGAATGCCGGGCTGGAGGGGTACCGCATCACCGCCCGTGCCACCGCGGAGCAGTTCCAGTTGTTCCAGCGCTACCAGCAGGTGCGCCATGGCGACGGCGACATGGCGAGCATGAGTTTCTACGACTACCGGGCCATGGTCGAGGATACGCCGATCGAAACATTCATCATCGAGTTCCGCGATGATCAGGATCGGTTGGTGGCAGCTTGCCTGACGGACAAATTGGGCGATGGGCTGTCCGCGGTGTACAGCTTTTTCGCTCCTGGTCTGGAGAAGCGCTCTTTGGGTACCTTTGCGGTCCTTTGGTTGATCGAGCGCGCCCGGTCCTTGGAGTTGCCGTACGTCTACCTCGGGTACTGGGTCCCAGAGAGCCGGAAGATGGCCTACAAGGCCCGGTTCAAGCCTAGCGAGGTCCTGGTGAGCGGTACATGGCGGATGCTGACCGACGGCGAAATCGCGGGTGTTGACGCCGCGGAGGTGGCGATGGTCACCGAATCGGCGGATTGACCGGCCCGTCGGATGCCTGATCCCGACTGGCTGATCTGGGCTCGGGAAATCCAGGCGCTGGCGCAGACCGGCCTGGCATTCAGCAAAGACCCTTATGACCTGGACCGCTATGCAATGCTGCGACGCCTCGCCGCACGCATTATGGCCGAGCAGACCGGGGCTGACCTGAGGCGTATCGAGGCATTGCTCGATGCCGAAAGTGGTTATGCCACGCCGAAGGTTGGAGTGCGCGGCGCAGTGTTTGATGCGGCCGGGCGCATTCTGATGGTGCGGGAGGTGGTTGATGAAAACCGGTGGACCCTGCCTGGGGGCTGGGCCGACGTAAATCAGACACCCGCGCAGTCGGTGGTCCGTGAGGTGTTCGAGGAGTCCGGCTACCGGGTTCGTGCCGTAAAGCTGGCCGCGGTTTGGGACCGGGCCCGGCAACAGCAGCCGGCGATGGCGTTTTCGGTGGTGCGGATGTTTTTCATCTGCACACTGGAAGGCGGAGAGCCGGCCACGAGCCTGGAGACGAGCGAGGTGGATTGGTTCGCGGAGCACGACGTGCCGGCGGACCTGTCGCTTCGCCGGACATTGCCCCACCATATCAGCCGGATGTTCGCTCATTGGCGGGACCCCGGGCTGGCGACGGAGTTTGATTGAAGGGCGCTCAGGCCATTTACTCGGGGCGGCCGGTGGCAGCTCGCCCCACCGGTGCAGCGAGGCGCCGCCATGTTGGCATCCTGCTCGGTCTGGAGCTTGAATACGCGGGTTGGCTTCCTGAGCGAATTGCGTATTCAGTTGGCGCGCCGTTCGCGGCCGAACCGGACGCAGCCCCGCTGCAGCCGAGATCTTTCGCTCGTTTCCGAACGATTGAGCGCGCGGTCTGTATCCGCATTTACAGCCAACGGTGATGTACGATTGTATACTACTGCAATACGCAAGCACTCATCGGACAATGGCGTGTCTAAATAATCTTTATATTTTGCGATTCGCATGCGGATGTCTTGTCTGTTAAGATTTCCTTTACCACCGCGCGCATAAACACGGGCGTTCCCGGAAGGTTCCCATCTACCGCGGACGCTTATAGAGGGTGAGCAGCAATTCTCCCGGGATCAACTAATTGGCGCGAGCCTCCGGCCGTTTATCAAGTAGTAACAGGCCGCCATCGGCAAATATTGCCCGTCATTATTACTCACTACAGTATTGCCTGGCGGCGGAGCTTTGTGTGCCTCCTCCGGGACCCGTCACCCTGGTGGGCTTAACTCACCGTATAGGATAAAATTGATGTCAATACGCAATATGCATACTCTTGGCGAATCCGCTGACGACTACGGCTATTCAACAGCAGTGCTGTCGGCGGACTTTCAATTCGCGGACGGCACCGACACTACATTCGAAGCAATCGCTGTGGCGAAAATCGTGCTGCCGGCTGTACCAGCGCTTCCTGCCCAGGTATTGTATGCGTCGGAAGTCAAAGGAACCGTCGCGATCAATGTCAGCGACATAAACCAGGGACAGATCGGTGACTGCTTTTTACTGTCATCAATTGGTGAAATCGCACTTCTGCAGCCTTCTTTCATCTCCAACATGATCCACGTCAACAGCAACGGCACCGAAACCGTCACTTTGTATGTGGCTAGTAACGGCGCACTGGCTTCATACAACACGACGTCGTTCAAGCCGATCACGGAAATCGTCACGAATGTATTCGCAGGCTATTCTGTGAATAACCGGACCGACCAAGCTGTTGTTGCGGGGCAGAAGGAAATCTGGCCGCAGGTGCTAGAAAAAGCGGTTGCCATGCTCGACAGCGGGGTAAAGCTATCCGCGACGCTGAATGGCACTTACTCCTCGATCGCGAACGGTGGCAGCCCGCTATTAGCCATGGAGCAACTTACGGGACACTCGACCAGCTTCACGACAAATCTCCCGGGCATGAGCCTGGCGACCTTGGTCAACCATCAGAACGCCGGCGACCTGATCGTCTTCGACACTAAATCCTCGGGCCCATTGACCAATGGACTGGTCAACAACCACGCCTATATGTTTGAAGGGGTCACCGGAACCGGAACTTCAGCGATGGTGCATCTCGGCAATCCGTGGGGCTTCAATCAGCCGACGGCAATCGCTTTTTCGACGCTTTCCCGGAGTATCGCCGAGGTGGATTTCGGACGCTTCGCGTAGTGGCAAAGGGCGTGCGTCTATCGGTGTGACACCCGACCGAGCAAAACCTCGTGCCTGATCGGTCGCCCAGGGCGGACCTGCGCTGGATGGGTGGACCCGGTTGGCGCGGTTGGCTACCGAGCGCTTATCGGCTGGACGCGGCCGCCATCGCCAACCTCGTCGGGGAGATTGATTGCCACACGCTGACCAATCGTGGCGCCCTGGGAAAGCATCGCGCGAATACCGTCGGTGCCTGCCACCGTCACCGGCCGCAGATGAATCGTCTGGTCGCTGCCAAGATCCGCGATCATTGTGCGCGTGCCGCGTACGATCAGGCCGGCCACTGGAACCTCCGGATAGCTTTGGACGGGAATGTGCAGGGTCACATAGGCAAAACTGCCGGCAACCAGGAAGTGATCCGCGTTATCGACATCCAACTCCACGAAAAGAGTTCTTGTGCGGGGGTCCAGTTCGTTAGAAGTACGAGCGATCCGCGCGGCTACCTTGCGATCGGAATTGGCGCCATCCGCGACATCGGCCAGATCGCCGACATGCACGAAAGGCACATCACGCTGCTCCACATACACATCAACGCGAAGCCTTGTGTCATCGGCGATCGTTAGCACCGGTTGATTGCTGGTCTTGTTGGTAGTGGAGTTCTGCACCAGCGCGCCGATGTCGACAAAGCGTGCCGTCACCACGCCGTCAAATGGCGCGTTGATCTGCTCATAGGACTTCATTGTTGCGTTCTGCGCGGCGCTGGCGGTCGCCATGGTATACGCGGTCTCCGCCTGATCGGCGGCCTGCCGGGAGGTCCAGCCGCGTCCCACGAGGTCCTTCGCACGCTCCCAGTTACGCTTCTTGTTCTCCAGGTCGCGCAGCGCGGATTCGTATTGCTGGTCGGTCTCGACCGAGGAAACGGTGGCCAGCAGGCTGCCCGCCTTCACATGATCGCCGCGGTCCACACCAATCGAGGTTACGTAACCGCTTACCTTGCTGTACAACGTCGCGGCCTGGTAGGCGCGGGCATCACCCAGAAGCTGAATCAGGCGCTCTTTCGGCCCCTGCGATACCTGCACGACTTGGACGACCGGCCCACGGGCGACGCCCTCGGCAAGCGCCTCGCGAGAGGCCGACAGCGCGGACCCTTTCTCGTCACGCATGCGCCATGCGCCAAGCGCCGCACCGCCAATCACCAATATGCCGATCAGGTACAGCAGGATTGTGCCGAAACGACCACGTTTAGCCATGCGGGATTTCTCCGGTGCTTTCAGCGCCTGCCGCCTCGGCGGCAAAGCGGACATCGAGAGTATGCAGGGTCGGCGGTTTACGCCGCATCAGCGTATAGAAAATTGGGACGATGAACAGCGTGGCGATCGTCGCCATAATCAGACCGCCGATCACCGCGCGCCCAAGCGGTGCGTTCTGCTCACCGGCGTCGCCTAGTCCCAGCGCCATGGGGAGCATGCCGATTATCATCGCGAGGGCGGTCATCAGGACGGGTCGCAGCCGGATCGTGCAGGCGCCGATCGCTGCCTCCGTCACTGTCATCATGCTTGGCGCGCGCGGGTCAAGCGTGGCCCGGGAGCGAAGGTCGTTGGCGAAACTGACAACCAGAATCGAATTCGATACCGAGATGCCGATGGTCATGATCGAACCCATCAACGATTCCACATTGATCGTCGTCCCGGTCATCGCGAGTATCCAGATGATCCCAATCAGGCCGCCCGGCACCGCCATCATGATGATGAACGGATCCACCCATGACTGGAACAATATGACCAACAGCGCGTAGACCAGGATCACCGCGAGGATCATGCCCATCCCCAGACTGCGGAACGACGCCAGCATCACCTCGTTCTGGCCGCGAATGTCGATGTGCGTGGTGATCGGCAAGCCCTTGCTGATGTCGTTGATCGCTGCCTGAATGTCGGCAGCGGTGGCGCCGAGGTCCCGCCCGTCCACGTTGGCGGCGACGTCCAGTTCGCGCTGCACCGTGTAGTGGTTCACGGACTCCAGGCTGGACCGCGGATAGACGGTTGCGATGTCACCCAAGCGCATGACCGGAGCACTTGGCACCGCGGCGGGGTCTTGCGTCGCCAGCGGCGCGGGTGCGCTCACCGGCGTGCCCATCAGGTCATCGACACTGTTGATCTTACTGACCGGGGTCTGCACGGCGACCGAGTAGTTGACGTTGTTCTGCGGGTTGAGAAAGAAGTTTGGCGATACGAGAACCGACGATGACAATGAGGTCAGCATGTTATTGGCAACGTCACGCTGGGATACCCGAAGCTTGGACGCGCGCAGCCGGTCGACGTCGATCTGTAGCGATGGGTAGTTCAATACTTGCACCACGTGCGCGTCCGCAACGCCGGGGATCGATTTCATTCGCTGCACAAGTTGTTGCGCCAGGCCATAGGACCGCTCGAAATTCACATCCTGGATCTGAACGTCGATCGGTGCGGGCAACCCGAAATTCAGCACCTGGCTGACGATATCAGCCGTCTGGAAATAGAACACGCTTCCGGGGAACTGGTTCGGAAGGCTGGCGCGAATGCCACGGATGTAATCGATGGTCGGACGATGCCCGCTCTTGAGTGAAATCAATATCTCCGCATCCATTTCCCCGACATTGTCGCTTGGCACGAACGCCAGGTTGAAGGAGGAAGGCACGCCAACGGTGTCGTTGATCGTTTCGAGTTCCTGTTCGGGAATGATTTGCCGGATCGCGTTTTCCACCTGCAGCACGAGCCGTTCGGTGCTGTCGATGCGGGTGCCGGGCGGGGCTCGGTAATGCAGCTTGATCAGGCCCACATCCGCGCTCGGAAAGAAATCGAGCCCGATCGTGCCGCCGACCACGCCGGTCACCCCCAGCAACAGGACAAACAGCACCAGCACAAACCCGCGGTGCCGCAAGGCGCCTTCAAGCATCCAGCCGTAACCTCGCCTGAACCGCTCGAAGCCCCGATCGAACATCCCGAAGAAGCCCTTGGGCCCGGCATCATGATCGTTATGTGTGGTCAACAACAGCCGGGCGAAACTGGGGACGACCGTAAAGCCAAGCGCATAGGATGCGAGCATGCAGAACACGACGGTGGCGGCCAGCGGTATGAACAGATAGCGCGCCACGCCGAACAGCATGACGACGGGAAAGAATACGATGCAGATCGCCAGGGTGGCGACGGTCAGCGGTTGGATCACCTCAGCCGTGCCGTCGAGGATAGCGACGGTCAATTTCTTCCCGATAGTCAGGTTTCGATGGATGTTTTCAATGACGACGGTGGCGTTGTCGACCAGCAGCCCGATCGCCAGCGCCAGCCCGCCCAGTGTCATCAGGTTGATACTGTTGCCGGTCAGGAACAGCCCGATGATCCCGGCGAACACGGACAAGGGAATGGAAGCGGACACGATGACGGTGTTGCGCCAACTGCCCAGGAATACCAGGATCAGGACGGAGACCAGGATCGAGGAAATCACTGCCTCGCGAACCACGTTCTCCACCGCGGCACGAACGAACACGGACTGGTCGAAATCCAGCTTCAGGTCCAGGCCGTTCGGCGCGGCGGCCTGAATCTCGGGTAGTGCCGAGCGGGTTGCGTCCACCACCGCCAGCGTGGAGGCGTCAGCGTGTTTCAGGATCGCCAGATAGACCGCGCGCTTGCCGTTGACGTGCACGATATTGCTCTGCGTCGCGAAGCTGTCGGTGACACGGCCGACATCGCCGATGGTGACCGGAACGCCGTTGAACACCCCGATCGGCAACGCGTTGAAGCGATCCACGGTCGACGGGCTGGAGTTAAGCTGCACATTGTATGTGCGCTCCCCGATGCGTGCGGTGCCGGCTGGCACGATGACGTTAGAGGTCTGCAGCGCGTTGACAACATCGGCGAGGGAGAAACCCTTGGCCGCAAGCAGCGACGGATCGACGTCCACGTTCATCTGGCGCGACCTGCCGCCGAACGGTCCTGGCGTTGAAAGGCCTGGGATAGTGAACAGCTTTATTCGAATGAAGTTCAAACTGTAGTCGAAGATCTGCTGCTCGGTCAGCGACCGCGACGACATCGTCAACTGCACGACCGGCACGTTGGACGCGTTGAACTGGATCACGCCAGGCGGCTGCATCCCAGGTGGGGCGCTGCGCAGGATGGAGTTGTTGACGGAACTGATCTGGGCGATCGCGCCGCCGATTTCGGTGCCCGGCTGGAAGTAGACCTTGAGTATTCCAACCCCGGGGATCGACTGGGATTCAATGCGGGAGATGCCGTTGACCGTCGTCGAGTAGGCACGCTCGCTGATGAATACAACGCGTCTTTCCATGTCCTCGGTGGTCAGGCCGGGATAGTTCCACACCACGAGGACGACCGGGATGTCGATTACCGGGAAGATATCGACTATCATCCGCGTGACCGACAATACGCCCAACAACAGGACGAGCATTGCGGCGATCGCGGACGTATAAGGCCGGCGCAGTGACAGACGCACCAGACCGATCATTGATGGACCCCCGCTGACACCCGAACAGCCGCCCTTTTGACACAGTATTGCCGGGCGGCAACGGTTTGCCAAGTGAGGGTTATTCTTTCGAACATGCCGGTGGGGTGACCGCGCGTCCAAGTCACCTGCCCAGCGCATGGGATCGGGGATAAGCAGCCGAACGCTGTCAGCAACGGGATTGTGTCGGCTTCCCCGCGGACAGGTAAGCGAGGTCCCGGCGAAAGTTGCAACCGATCGCCTCTGCTCGCGCCTGGCGGGAGAAACGGACGCCTGACGCGCTTGTCGCGTTAGGAGCAACGCCTGCTGGGCCGGTTACGCTGAGTGGGTCAGGCCCAGCCAATCGTCGCTTTGCATCTCGTCCAGCCGAGACGCGGTTCGCTCAAACATCTTGGCGTTTTCGCCACGCTGATAGAGTTGGTCCGGCGTGCGCGTCGGCTGATGCGATCAGCTTCACCCGCTGGTCGTACAGCGTATCCACCAGCACGATGAAGCGCCGCGCCTGATCATAGTTTTCCGGCGACAAGCGCGGGATGTCATCCAGCACCAGCGTGTGGAAATGCGTCGCGATCGCCAGATAGTCGCCGGCACCCAAGGCGGTATTGCACAGGCTGTCGAAGTCGAAACGGGCAACGCCGTCAGAGGCCTGAGGCACCACGAGTTCGCGGCCCATCACTGTCAGGCGTCACCGGCCTCACCGCCGAACCGCCGGTCAACCGCAGAAACGCCTTGTCCAGTTCGTGCCGCGACATCTCGTCCGCCGGCACCTGCCAGGTGCGCAACCCTCGCATCCGCTCCCGCCGGTAATCGCGGCCGCCGTTCATCACCAGCAGCTCAAGCCGTTGCTTGATCAGTGCGATGAACGGCAGGAACGCGTCCCGGCCGGGCTGACCCTTGAACAGATCGTCGGGCGCGATGTTGGAGGTTGTCACGACCACCACCCCGCGGTCGAACAGCGCCTGGAACAGCCGCCCCAGGATCATCGCGTCGGCGATGTCGTTGACCTGGAACTCGTCGAAGCACAGCAAGCGCCGCATCCGCCGCGATCTGGTCCGCCAGCGGCGGGATCGGGTCGGAGACATCCGGATGCGCCTTCTTCCAGGCATGGATGCGCGCATGGACGTTCTGGATGAAGCGATGGAAATGGATGCGCTGCTTGCGCTCGCACCATCGGCGGTATCGAAGAACAGGTCCATCAGCATGGACTTGCCGCGGCCGACCTCGCCCACGAGGTACAGGCCGGTCGGCATGTATTCCTCGGCGTGGCGCCGGCGCATCAGGCGGGCCAGCAAGCCGCCGCCTGTCGGCCGGAACCGGCTGCGGGTCGTAGCCGCGCAACCGCTCCCACAGGTCCTGCAGCCGGTCGACCGCCATCGCCTGCGCCGGGTCCGCCGCCAGCGAGCCGGCGGCGATCATGTCCTGATAGGCCGGCAGCGGGCCGGCCTGCTGTCGGTGAGGGCGTGGGTTTGTCCATGGCAGGCCGTAGGAGATAGCGTGTCCCGCCGCGAACGCCTAGACTTTCGTCCATGACGCACAGCAACCCTGCCCCCCATTCTTCCGGCCGTGATCGATCTTGTCAGGCAGGCGGGCATCTGGCTCGCCGCCGAGTTCAGCCGGCCGGACGGGCCGCGCTCCAGCAACTACCGACACGTCGCCGATCGACACCGAGATCGAACTGTTTCTGCGCGAACACCTGACAGCACTGCTGCCGGCCCGCTTCGTCGGCGAGGAAGAAGGCGTGCTGGCCGCGGAGGCAAACGGCTATTGCTGGGTTGTCGATCCGCATGACGGCACCCGGGCGTTCCTGGAAGGCCGCCGCGGCAGCGCCATCTCGGTCGGGCTGCTGCGCCAGGGCGTCCCGGTGCTGGGCGTGGTCTATGCGCCAACCAGCCCGGATCGCGGTCCGGACATGATCGCCTGGGCCGAGGGCGGCGGCATCACCCGCAACGGCGCGCCGGTCGCCATCGACCTGAGCCGGCGCGACGCTGACCGCCAACGATGTCGTCTTCCTGAACCATGGCGCCGGCCAGCGGCCGGTCTGGAACAGCATCGCCTGCGCACCGGCCCGGTTCATGCCACTGCCCTCGATCGCCTACCGGCTGGCGCGGGTCGCCGTTGGCGACGGCATCGCGACAGTGACGCTGCGGCCGGTCAACGCCCATGACATCGCCGCCGGCCACGCCCTGCTGACCGCCGCCGGCGGCGTCCTGGTGGCCGAGGACGGCCTGCCGGTGACCTATGGCGAAGATGGCGACAGCCGCCCGTTCGCCTGTTTCGGCGGTGCTCCCGCGGCGGTGGCGGCGCTTGCGCGCGCGCACATGGCGCGGCAGCACCGAACCACGGCGGGAACCGAAGGTCATGCTGACCTGGCCGCGCGCCGCCGAGGACCAGCGCCTGGATCGCGCGCTGGGCTGCATGCTGGGCTTGGTCATTGGCGACAGCCTGGGTTCCCAGGTGGAGTTCCAGACGCCGGAGGCGATCGCGCGCCGCGTATCCGGATGGCGTCCGCGATATGGCCGACAGTCCGGTCTGGAACACGCTGGCAGGCCAGCCCACCGATGATTCCGAACTGGCCCTGACGCTGGCCCGCAGCCTGGTCAGCGATGGGTCGCTACGATGCCGAGGATGCGGCAGCCGCGTATGGGCGCTGGTATCGCCAGCGTCCCGTTCGATTGCGGCCACAACCATTGCCGCGGCGTTTGCGCCAGCGGCCGCGGCGCGCGCCAGGACAAGGCCCAGGCTGCCAGGATCAGCGGCCGACCACGGCAGCCAGAGCAACGGGTCGCTGATGCGGATTGCGCCGATCGGCATCTGGGCCGCGCGATCCGGACGAGGCCGCCGAATCGCCGGCGAGGACTTCTGCGCTGTCGCATCCGCACCCGGTCTGCCGCACAGCCTGCGCCGCTTTTGCCGCCGCTATCTCGGCCGGCTTTATTAGGCGCCGACCGGCAAGGCGATGATGCGAACCGGCGCTGCAGGTCGCCGATGCAGCCGGAGCCGAGGCCGCACCGGTCGGCGACGGCGCTGCGTCAGGCCGCCGCGCGGCGTTGCTCCCGGCCGATTTTCAGCACCAAATGGGCTGGGTGCTGATCTGCCTTGCAGAATGCATTCTTCCACCTCGCCGCTGGCACGCCGACGGAATCCGCGCTGATCGAGACCGTCAGCCGCGGCGGCGACACCGACACCAATGCCGCCATCGCGGGCGCGCTGCTTGGCGCGGCGGACGGCCGGGCCTCGCTGCCCGTGCGCTGGGTGATGCCGGTGCTGACCTGCCGCCCCGATCCAGGGCTGCATCCGGCGCGGCCCAGACCCGATGAATACTGGCCGGATGACCTGCTCGACCTGACCGAGGCTTTGCTGCTAAGCCGCGCGCCGTCATGATCGAACTTGATTACGCGAAGCTGGCCGCCACACCGGTTGCCACCGATCCCTTCCCGCATGTCGTCGTCCCGGACTTCGTGCCGCCCGGCCAGTCTGGATGCCGTGCTGGCCGACCTGCCGCCGCTGGGCAAGCGCGGCTCGTTTCCGGTCGATGCCGTCAAGCTGGGCCCAACGCCGAAGGCGCTGATGGAGGCGATGGAAGGCCCTGCGCTCCGTGCCGCGATCGAACGGCTGTTCGGACCTGGACCTGCGGGACTCGCCCACCATGGTGACGCTGCGCGGCTGGACGAGCGAACGGGATGGCCGGATCCACTGTGACTCGCTGGCCAAGCGGGTGACGGTGCTGCTGTATCTGAACCGCGAGACCGACGCCTGGAGCCGGCAGGAAGGCTGCCTGCGGCTGCTGCGTGGACCCAGACGACCTGGAGGATTTCGCCGTCGAGGTGCCGCCGGTGAACGGCACGCTGCTGGTGTTTCCCAACGGCCCGACGACGTGGCATGGCCACCGGCAGTTCGTCGGGCCAGCGCTACAGCGTGCAGCTCAATTACATGACGACGGACGACAAGGCGCGCAGCGAGATGCGGCGGCACCGGATTTCGGCGTTCGTGAAGCGGCTGACCCGGGCGGCTTGAGGCGCGCCGATCTGTCAGCGGTTCCATTTCGACATTGGCGGCCCTGTCCGGCGCATCATGCGATCAGCGAGTGCCGCGCTCGCTTAGCGCGGCTTTGGCTTTCCTTGCACTGGCAACCGCAGCTGCCTCGACCGCCTGACGGGCCCATTGGCCGAATGTCTCGGGGTCATCCAGCAACTCCGGCGGGCAACGCCAGTAGGAGCGGATGGTGTTGGTTCCGTGCTTCGTGTCATAGACTGAACGGCGCTTCGCCGGCTGCCTCGTAAGCCGCGCGATTGAGATCGCCGACCTTGAGGAACAGTTCGTCCCGCGCGATCAGGCCGAACATCATGCCGTTGTGGAACAGCCCGACGCCGCCGAACATGCGCCGGCGCGGAGACTGGTCCGAGCGGTGCAAGCAATTCCAGGAGAATAGGCGGTGAAGTTGTCGGGGTCGCGCACGGCAATGCAGGTTACACCTGATTGCACCGCCGGGATAGGAGGAACCCATACGCGACGCCGGGTCGTCTGCCGCGTTTTTCTAACGGCGCTTCGATGGCCGCACTGGCAGCTAAAGGATCATGACGATGCCCTGCCGCGCTCGGTCCGGCCTTCGACGCCGACCTGATCGGCCGCCTGCGCGGCCGCAGCGACCTGCTCACCCCCGCCGAGATGGGCCAGGCCGACCAGGCTGCCGCGCGGCATGGACAATCCGGGCCTGACCTTGATGGAAGCGGCGGGCCGCGCCGTGGCACGGGCGATCCAGCGTCACGTCGGAGCGCTGCCGCGTGCTTGTGCTGGCCGGCCCGGGCAACAACGGCGGCGACGGCTACGTCGCGGCGCGCCTGCTGGCGCAGGATGGTTGGCCGGTGCGCCTGGCGGCGCTCGCTCCGCCGCGCGACGGGCTCCGATGCCGCCGATGCCGCCCGGCTCTGGTCCGGCCCGACGCGTGCCTTTCACGCCAGAGGAAGCGCGCCGGTCGGATCTGGTGGTCGATGCGGTGTTCGGCGCCGGCCTGACCCGGCCAGTGACCGGTCTGGTCGCCGAGACCCTGCAAGCGGCCAGGCGCGATCGTCGCCGTCGATGTTCCCTCCGGCCTTGATGGCGCGACCGGCCTGGTGCTCGGCTACGCCCCGACAGCCGAACTGACCGTGACGTTCTTCCGCCTGAAGCCGGGCCACCTGCTGCTGCCGGGCCGCGACCTGTGCGGGCGGATCGAACTGGCCGACATCGGCATTCCTGACGCCGTCCTGGACGCCATCGCACCCCGGACCTTCGCCAACCTGCCGACCCTGTGGCGGCTGCCGGCGCTGACCGCCGACGTCACACAAATACACCCGCGGCCACGTCACCGTCGTCGGCGGCGCCACCATGACCGGCGCCGCCCGGCTTGCCGCCGAAGCCGCCCGGCGCGCCGGCGCCGGCATGGTGACGATCGCCGCGCGCGGCGCCGCCGAGACCTATCGCGTCCGGCGAGCCGGGGCTGCTGGTCAACGAGGCCGACATCGCCACGCTGCTGCAAGACGATCGGCGCAAAGTCTGGGTCTGCGGCCCGGGCTTGGGGCCGGACGAAGCGCGCACCGTGTTTCCCGCGCTGATCGCGGCGAAACGCATGGTCGTCGGCGACGCGGATGTGTTCTCGGCCTTCGCCGGCGAACCTGATGCACTGCGCGGCGCCGCGGTGCTGACGCCGCATGCCGGAGAGTTCGCGCGGGTTTTCGGCGCGCCGGCCCACGACCGGCTTATCCGCCGCCCGGCGATGCCGCCGCGCGCACCGGCGCGGTCGTGCTGCTGAAGGGCGCCGACACCATCATCGCCGCACCGGACGGCCGGGCCGCGATCAATTTGTCCGCCCCGCCATGGCTGGCGACGGCCGGCGCGGGCGACGTGCTTGTCCGGGCATCATTGCCGGACTGCTCGCCCAGGGCATGCCGGCATGGGAGGCCGCCGCGGCCGGCGCCTACCTGCATGGCCAAGCCGCCGACACTTGCTGGGCCGGGCCTGGTGGTCGAAGATCTGCTGCCGGCACTTGTTCGTGTGCTACCACTGAAAACTGAGACGACACTTCTTCGCCACAGCCGCTATGACTGTGCATCCATCGCCGATCTCGAACGAGGCCCTGCATGAGCGAAGCTGTTTCCACCGGTCTGCTGGATCGTGCCATCCGGCGCATCACCGAGGTCTGGCGCGACATGGCGTCCAGCGTCTCGGGCGAGGCGGACGAGACCCTTGAAGCCCAGATGCAGGCCTGCCTCGCCGGCCGCGGTGGCGAGGTCAGCGCCCGAAACCGGGCCGCCAAGCTGGCGCAGACCTACCTGACGCAGGATGAAGCCGGCCGCAAGGAGTTCCTGCGCACCCTGGCGGGTTTCGATTCCGATCCCGATGCCGTCGCCGCCGCCTATGCCAAGGTGCAGGCGGCATCCGATGCGGCGGAGCGGGCGACCGCCAAGGCCGCGCTGCGGCGCGCGCTGGAACCGCCTCGGCTGAAGCTGCTGACCCAGTTCACCTCGATCCCCGACGGGCGGAAATTCCTGGTCGATCTGCGCGGCTCGCTGCTGAAGGTGCGCGGGTCCGACAAGCTGTTGACCGCGCTGGATGCCGACCTGCGCGGGCTGCTCGCGGCCTGGTTCGACATCGGCTTTCTGGAACTGCAGCGGATCGACTGGAACAGCCCGGCCGCGCTGCTGGAAAAGCTGGTCGACTACGAAGCCGTGCATGCCATCCGGTCATGGCGCGACCTGAAGAACCGGCTGGATTCCGATCGCCGGTGCTACGCCTTCTTCCATCCGCGCATGCCCGGAGAACCGCTGATCTTCGTTGAGGTCGCGCTGGTCAAGGGCCTGGCGGGCAGTGTGCAGGCGCTGCTGGATGAAAAGGCACCGGTGCAGGACCCGGCGCAGGCCGATACCGCGATCTTCTACTCGATCAGCAACTGCCAGTCAGGGCTGGCCGGCATCAGCTTCGGCAATTTCCTGATCAAGCGCGTGGTCGAGGAACTGTCGGGCGAGTTCCGCAACCTGAAGACGTTCGCCACGCTGTCGCCGATCCCCGGCTTCCGCCGCTGGCTGGACCCGCTGCTGGCCAAGGATGAACCAGGACTGCTGAGTGACGATGAAGCCTCTGGCCTGGCAGCGGCTTTTCCGGCCGATACCGGATGCGCCGCGCTGGCCGGCATTCATCGCCAAACGCCATTGGTGGCGGGACGCGACGCTGCGCAAGGCCGCCGAACCCGTGCTGATCCGGCTGGCGCGCTCGGTATCTGATGGTCGAAGCAAGCGGCAAGCGGGCCAAGGACCCGGTCGCCCATTTCCATCTGTCGAACGGCGCCAGGGTGGAGCGGCTGAACATGGCGGGCGACACCTCCGACAAGGGCGCCAAGGAAAGCGCCACGCTGATGGTCAATTACCTCTACGATCCGGGCAAGATCGAGGACTGGCACGAGGACTATGCCGGCGAAGGCAAGCGGAACGCATCGACCGCCGTGCGCAAGCTGGCGCGGGGCTGGAACTAACTGATCCGATCCGGTTGCAGCCGTCAGCGCCGGCGTGGAACGGCTTGGACGATCGCCTCACTTCAACGCCGCCTGCGGTATCCATCCCTGAGAAACCGCGAACTGGCCGATCCGCAAGGGCGATCTCGTCCGCCAGCTGGCCCGCTTCCGCGGTATCGCTTGTGCGGCGTGTTTCCGCGCCGGCATGTGTCGCACCTGTCAGCACGGCCGAGGTGCCATCCGTTGAGCCACCGCTCCGGCACCCATTGTCTCCGCGGCGCCCGGCATGCGACCGCTGTCCGCCTTGCCCTCGAACGCCATCATGAAACGAGGCGGTGCCTTTCCGTCAGATCGATAAATCTGCGCGTCTGCGCTTGACGCTGCTTTTGCCGGCGCCGAGACCGATCAGCATGCGCCGGGTTCGGTTTCCCTGTCGATACCGACAATCTGGCCCTGCACCAGTAGGTCCGTTGCGCGCGCCCACGGTGTCGGTCGCAAGTTCCGCCGGAAGACCATATTTCACCAGACGATCAACGATTGTTCAGCCAGCGCCGCCTGCGTTTCCTGCGCCGCCTGGTTTCCTGGGCACACCCTGTTGCATCGCTGCCGCCAAGACGCACTGATCCGCGCACCAACACCCTGATCAAGCCGCACCTGATCGGGCGTCGGTCGAAAAATACGTGACGTAGATGTGCGTCCGGGCGAGCCATGGTCGGGCCGAGGTACGGACTGAGTGGTCTCGACGTTGGCATGTGTGCAGGCGGCCAGCACCGCAATCAGGCCTAGCTGGAGCAGCAAGCCTTGTTTTGATCATGGTCCTGTCCCCCCAGCCCAAGCGCGAATTCATCGTGACCCATGCGCCTCGGCCAATGCACCCCTGCAGCCGGGCGAGAGCCGGGTCTCGTTGGCAGCGAAACAAGCCATTCCGCGACCGCCGCCGGGCTCGACGCCTTGGCAATAGGCGCGATAATCCCGCCCACAGGACCGGCGCAGCAAGCCCATCTCCTGCCGTGGCGACATCGCAGGAGGCCGGTGCGCCCGACGATGGCGCGGCTTGATGGAGCGGACGCCGAACCGCCGAACCACCGCCCGCGACCGCGCCCACGGCGTTCTGGCAGGGTGGCGACAGACTGGCTCATGTGTCCCTGAAGGCATTGCAACGCCGCGCTGCCCGCCGGTCGGCACGCTTGAGCAATAGGACTGATAGTCCGACCGGCACGACTGGCTTTATCGCGCTCGATCTGCGCCTGGCGTTGGCTGTTGCGCCAGTTGCCGCCCCGGCAGTGCAGACCAACGACAAGCCGAACAGGAGCTGCGCCAGTTCGATGACTTGATCGCCTCATGTTTGTTCCCCCTAGTTCATGTTTGCGGATTAATTCATCGCCTGAAACGTCCGCCGCCGCCACCGCCACCGCCACCGCCACCGTCCACCTCCCTGACCGGCCGCCGAAACCGCTGCGTAACCCTGCGAACCCGCGAAACGCGCTTGTCGATCCTGCTCCAGTTGCTGATATGACGTGCTGTCCATCGTGGACCGAGAACTTCGTGCACCGCCGGTGACTGCTCGCGCGCGCTGGCTCGACGCCGGCGTATAGCGCTGCGACTGCGCGGTAGTGGAGGTGGAGGTGGAGGTGGAACGCTGGCCTTGGGTTGTCGCGGTGCCGGGCTGCGGATGCGCGTGGTGCTGGTCGTTGGCGGATTGACCGGCTGCCAACCGCCGTTGTTCCATTTCGACCATCCGTCCGATGTGTGCTGATAGGCGTTGCCGTCATGCCCGGCATAGACGTCGCCGTTCTGCGTCTTCACCGCGCCGCCCCGGTTTCCGTTGACGCCGCGATAGCCGGCGCCCTGCGCGCCGGTGGAGGACTGGAAGCCGCCCGCCGAACCTCGTGCGTTGCTGCCGCTCTTGGTGTTGACCGTCTGGTTCGGACCGGTCAACGTGCTGGAGCCCCAGCGCGAATAAGGATTGGCGTTCTGATTCGTGGTGCCGGTCACGCCCGTGCGAGGATTGTAGTAGCTGGCATTGGCGGAGCCGCTGCCGTTCGACCAGGACGCACTGCCATGGGCATAACCGCCGGTGCTGGGATTGTAGTAGGAGAACGCGCCCGCCGCCGCCGTTGGGACCGTAGATAGCGCCGCCGCGCCATAGGCGCCGGTAGTCGGGTTGTAGGCCGTGCCGCCCTTGGCGACGCCGCCATACGGCCCGTAAACCGCGCCGCCCTGCACCCAGGCGCCGGTTGTCGTATTGTATGCGACATGGCCGACATAGGAGTAGGGATACGGGTAATAGACCGGCACCGGCCCGGCATGACCACCGGCGGATAGTAATAGCCCGTGCCATAGACCAGCACGCCAGCCGAAACGAACCCCATTGTATAGCCCGATGTATATCCATAGGTCACTGCGGCCGGTGTTGCCGCATAGACCTTCACATAAGTAACATTATACATCGGGCTGGTCGGCGGGATCGTGTAGATGACCGGCGGCACGCTCTCCGCCAGTAGCCAGGGACCGTTCGGGCGTTGGGCCCACGAACCAGGCGCCCTGATAGCAGACATAATATTGCCGCCGGTCTTCAATCACCTGAAACGATGTGTTCACCGCGTAGGTCATCTGGCGTGCCCGGGATCGGCTTGAACTGCGGCGGCCCGGCATAGACCACGTTCAACTTGGCCGCGTCCTTCTTCAGCGTTGCCTGGCGCGGCACCTGGGCCTGCAGCAAGGCAAGCTGCGCCTGGCTGGTGCCAGGAACCGAAGCAAGCACCTTCGCCTGCGGGTCCTCCGGCGGGATCAGCGCGAAATCCGGCGGCAGATCATTGGTCGCGAACGTCCAGGGCCCGTCAAAACCGCGCGCGGCAAACCATCGTCCGGAGATCAGCAGGAAAAACCGTCCGCTCGATGGCTCGAAAAACAACACGCTGTTGGTGTTCTTGACCGATTGCAGTCCCGTCCCTGTCACCGGCGCGAATTGCGGCGGTCCATCGGTGACAATGATCTCCGCTGGCTTTGTGCTGACGAAAACCACCGGCGCGACGCCAGGCTTGGCCGGTTTGGCGGGGATTGCCTTCCGCACCGCGGCGAAATTGGCATCCGCGGGAATCGCGGAGAATGCTGGCGGCAGTTTGGACACCGGCTGGTACGGCCCGGTATAGGCGGGCGCCATCATCCAGGATCCGTTGTTGAGCAGATACCATCCTTGCCATCCGTGAATACGTCCCAATTGGTATTGACCGCAAACGACAGCCCGGTCTGTCCCGACCGGGCGCCATCACCGGCTCACCATCGAACACCACGAGGGAGGCTGGTTTGGCACTATAGAATATGGCCGGCGGATCATTGTTCAGGGCGACATCGTCCGGCTCGCGCACGCTGCTTGAGGCTCAACAGCACCGACTGCAAAGCGACCGGGCGGGCATGAATATCCGGCAGGGCGGTCTTGATCTGCTGTTCGATCCTGCTCGCCTGCTCGGTGTCCAGCGCGGGAAAATGCGAAGCCAGAAGCTGCGGATTGGACAAAATGACGTCGCCGTCGCGGCATCGGTCTGGGTCGAAAACGAGATCTCGGTCGTGCCAAGCACCGGAGTCTTCGCCACCCGGCAAGGTGATGGCGACCGCCTCCCGCGTCGTCAGGGTCTCATGATTGGGCCATTCAATCGCCTGCGGCTGGTAGACCACCACGCTCGCGCCGTTGACGGTCACTGTATGTGGCCAAGGAGGACCGGGCTCCGGCCCCTGCCCGCTTGCGCTCACACCTGATGTTACCAGACCAAGTACGAACACCAAGACCCCAAGGAGCTCTTGCCGGCTTTGCATTCCTAAATCCCCCAAAGCCCCATGGACCACGGGACCGAGCGTATTACAGGAATTTGATTAGATCAATCGGCCGACAGGGGAACGTTTGCAAAGGCGTGATGGACTGTTCGAGGGTTTCTCCTGCTCGCATCAAGCTCAATCCCGTCGCGGGCTCCCCTGCATCGTGACCAGCCGAGCCAGCATATCGCGAGATACAGTTGTCCCAGGACAGACTCCAGGTTGGCCATGCTGCGGGCGAACGGGTTGGTCGGCAGGATTTCGCCGAACCCTGTCGAAGTCAGCGTCGTGAAGCTGAAATACAGCATCGAGGTCGCCGCGGCTGCCTCGTTTTGCTGCGACGCGATGGGCGTGAATGCCGCGGGATCCAGTTCCAGGATCAGGCGGTAAACCGAGGTAAACGCCAAGGCGATATTCAGATACAGGATGATCGCCCCTTCAATCCGGTGATGGGTGATGCGGCCGGCTGCGAACACCGCCTGCACGATCACCAATGAGATCGCTGAAAGGGCCGTCATGACGGCAAGGTGGGCCAGCCAGAACGTTACCAACGATGGGTGGTTGATCCGAAAGACAGCGCTGCCCACGGCGAGCCCGGCGGCGATGGTTACGAGAACCCGCGCGCCGGGGCTGCGCGATATCAGAACTATCGTAATCAGCAGCGGCGCACAGATCGAACTGCCAAGCAGCAGAGGAAAGTGGAAGCCCAACGCCGCAAGCGGCGCGGCGATGAACAGCGTGAAGGCTTCCATGACGAGAAGCGCCGTCAGCCCGTTGTTCCGCGCGCTTTCAGTGCCAAGCGCCAGCCGCCAGGTCCGCGCGTTTATCAAGCGCTCCGCCTCCTGGCGCTACGGGTTCAAGGGACATGCACGCGCGCCGGCCTCATGTTTTACCGGCCGATCCGTTTTCTGAAAGTGCAATAGGCTTGGCCGGAAAGGACTTCCGGCCAAGCGCATGGCGGATCTTGCGTTAGCGGATCGGCGGCGCATACTGCAGGCCGCCCTTGGACCAGATGTTGTTGATCCCGCGCGGCACGCCCATCGGCGTGATGTTGCGGTCCCACATCTCGCCGAAATTGCCGACCTGCTTGATCACGTTGTAGGCCCATTTGTTATCCAGGCCCAACGCCTTGCCCATGTCGCCCTCCAGCCCCAGCAGGCGGCGGATGTCCGGATCGGTGCTGGTCATGAAGGTGTCGACGTTGGCGCTGGTGATGCCCTTTTCCTCCGCGGTGATCATCGCGATGAAGGTCCAGCGGACGATGTCGAACCACTTGTCGTCGCCCTTGCGCACCATGACGCCCAAGCGGCTCCTTGCTGATGATGTCCGGCAGCAGCACCAGGTCGTCCGCCTTCGGCCCCTGGCTGAAGCGGAACGTTGCCAGCGCCGAGGCATCGGTCGAGTAGGCGTCGCAGCGGCCGGACAGGAATGCGCCCTGGATCTCCGGCAGGTCCTGGATCAGGATCGGGGTGAACTTCATCTTGTTCAACCGGAAGAAGTCGTTGATCGCCAGTTCCGTGCTGGTGCCCGGCTGCACGCAGATCGTCGCGCCGTCCATTTCCTTCGCCGACTTCACGCCGGCCGACTTCTTCACCAGGAAGCCGGTGCCGTCGTAGTAGTTGACCCAGGCGAATTCCAGCCCGAGGTTGCCCTCGCGGCCCAGTGTCCAGGTCGTGCTGCGCGACAGCAGATCGACCTCGCCGGACTGCAGCGCGGTGAAGCGGTTCTGCGTCGTGGTCGCGACGAACTTCACCTTGGCTGACATCGCCCAGCGCCGCCGCCGTCACCGCGCGGCAGGTATCGGCGTCCAGCCCGCGCATCACGCCCTGGCTGTCGGGCAGCGAAAATCCCGGCACCTGACCCGACAACCCGCACAGCACCTGGCCGCGCGCCTTGGCCGCATCCAGTGTCGCCGACCCGGACCCCTGGGCCGCCGCCGGGTGCGACCCAGGCCAGCAGACATCAGCAGCCCGGTCAGCAGCGCAACGCCGCCGACCCTACCAAGTCGTCTCATTCCGAGTCTCCCGTTCATGCGAATTCATCCCGCACCGAAGACCGGACTGTGCGGTGCCTCGGGCACAAGATCAATGACCGAATGGTCGATTGCGTCAGCGTGATGCTGCTGTGCAGCATGGCCGGCGATCTTCGCGCAAGCCCGGCGCGCCGCAGACCCTCGGCGTAGCGGGCGATGTCCTCCGGCCGGATGAACGGCGACCGGCGCATCGCCGCGCTGCACCGAAAATCCTGGCTCCAGCTCCAGCAGCCGGCCCAGCACCTCCGCTGCCTCGCGCGGCCGGTCCATCAGCCCAAGCGCGGCAAGATAGCCTTTGTAGGCGGAGGAAAACAACGGATTGATCTCGATCGCCCGCCGCCCGCGCTTCGACCGCGCTGGCATAATCGCCGCGCATCAGGTGCGGCATGATCAGTGCCATGTCGAAGAAGAACCCATGCGGATCGGACGGCGACAGGCGGCAGCGCCTGTTGATCCGGCGCAGCGCCTCCTCATGCCGGCCCAGATAGAAATGCGACAGGCCGGAAAAGCACCAGGCCAAGGCCAGGTTCGGGTTGAGCGCGATCGCCCGCTCGTGCAGCGCGCTGGCCTCTTCCGGGTGCCTGCCCAGGAAGCCCCGCACATGGCCGCCAGCGTCAGCGCCCGCGCATCGCCAGGATCGAGCATCACCGCGCGTTCGGCCAGCCGGCCGCTTCGGCGGTGGAGGCGGCCGGATCGTCCGCCCAGCCCTGCCCGACATAAAGCAGGTCCCAGTAGGCCAGCCAGCCATGCGCGACCGAACTGCCGGGATCGGCGCGCAGCGACACCTCCAGCAGCCGGCGGGCGTCGAGGAAGCTGTGCGTTCCAGCCGGTAGATCGCCGGCAGCGCCTGCAGCAGCAGATCCTGCGCCGTCATGTCGTGCGAGCCGGCCGCGACGTCCGCCGGCCCTCATGCTGCATCAGTTCGGGATCGACCTGGGCGACGATCGCGGCGCCCAGTTCGTCCTGCAGCGCCAGCAGATCGGTCATGTCGCGGTCGAAGCGGCCGGCCCAGACGATCTCCCCGCCGCCCGCATGTCGACCAGGCGGACGATGATCCGCACCCGGCCGCGGCCGCGCTGGATCGTGCCGTCCAGGATCAGGTCCGCCTCGAGCTGGACCATGCGCCGTCGCGGCTTCGGCGACGACCGCGCCGGACGCTCGCCGAGGCCCTGCGGCCACAAGCGTGGCCGGCACGCAGGAGATCCAGCGAAACCGCGACAGGCCGGCGGAAATCTCCTCCGCCAGACCGAGCGCCAGGCCGTCGTCGCGTTCTTCGCCGATCGTGCGCAGCGGCAGCGACACGCAGCCGCAGCGTCGCGCGGTCGCCGTCCAGCCGGCGGCGACGCGGTAGCATGGCGCGTTCAGCCGTGGCCTGGCGGAGCCATCGAGCCCGGCCTGTTGGCCGGCGGGACACCTGGCGGCCAGTCGGCCGCGGACTGCGCTGCTTGCGGCTGCTGGATGCGAGTCGGCGATCAGTTCCTCGGTCTCCGGCGACAGGCGCTGCGATCCGGCGGCTTCCGCCAGCACGCCGCGGCACCGGTCGTAGGCCGCCATCGCCGCACCGATGTCGCCGCGTTCCGCGTGGCAGCGCATCAT
The DNA here is from genome assembly GCA_963792345.1 of uncultured Alphaproteobacteria bacterium. Classification (GTDB taxonomy): domain Bacteria; phylum Pseudomonadota; class Alphaproteobacteria; order Acetobacterales; family Acetobacteraceae; genus Rhodopila. The sequence goes on along the minus strand of CAWBVV010000003.1, from coordinate 94,271 downwards.
GCGTTCGCCATGCGCCTTCATGCCGGCGGTCGATCGCCAGCATTTGCTCCGCCACCTCGATCGCCGCGAGCGGGATCGTCGCACTGGGCCAGCAGGCTTTCGCCGATCGTGCGGCCGATGCGCAGGAACCGGCCCGTTCCTCTTCCAGCCAGCGGTCGAACGCCGGATCGAGGCCGCTCAGATCCTCCAGCAGCACATCTTCGAACCGCTCGAGCAGTTTCGGCCGACATCTGCGTGCGGCTGGGCGAGCGACAGCGCATCGATGTCAAGTTCCGCGCCGCGCAGCGACAGATGATGCCGGTCGGTGACGAAGACATGGCTCCAGGCCGGTGCCAAGCGTGTCCTGCAGTTCATGCACGCTCTGGCGCAGCGATGCCCGGGCCTGCTCGTTTTCACGCCGGCTCCAGAGCAACGACGCCAGTTGCACCCGCAGCACCGGCTTCGGGCTCGCCATCGCCAGAACGGCCAGCAGCGCGCGGGTCTTGCGGGTTCGCGGCAGGTAGATCCGGCCCTTGTGATCGTCAACCGCCATGTGCCCGAGCAGAGCGCAGGCGTAGCCGGGGCCCGTTCGGGAGTCGCCGGGGTATCGCCAGGGATGTGCGGCTTGCCGGAGAATGGCGACACCCCTCTCAGACGACGGCTGTATTCATGGGACTTCTCACAACCTTTGGCGCATGCACGTGCTGTACCTGTATCGAATGGGTCGCGTGACAGCAATCATGTCGTCGTCTGAAACATCACGTAATGTCGATCGGCTGGCGCCGGACCGTGACCCGGTGCCGGAAGCAGGACTTTTCGTTGCCGACAGCCGTGCACGCAAAAATCTTTTATGATCGGGCCGCATTGGTGACAGACCTTCGCTCATGCCGCAATATCAGCGCCTCGCATGGATGAAGGAGGAAAGACGTGGCGGTCCAAGGCCTGACGTTGCCGGTGCAATCCCGGGTCGCGACCAACGCCTGGTTTCGCCGCGGCCTGGGCTTGCTGCTGTGCATCGGCATCGCCGCACTGGCGGAACTCGGCGGCTCGTTCGCGCCGCTGATCGGCGCGCCGCTGTTCGCCATCGCCATCGGCGTGCTGATCGCCAACGCGGTTCCGGCGCTGGCCCAGCAGAAGTCGCTGCGGATCTCCGACACCAGCAAGCTTTGCCTGAAGGGCGGCATCATCCTGCTGGGCGCCAGCCTGGATCTTGGCGACATCGTCCACACCGGGCCTGGGTTCGCTGCCGCTGCTGGCGGTCACCATGGCCTCCGGCCTGGTCTGCGCATTGTGGCTTGGCAAGTCGCTGGGCATCGACTGGCGGATGCGCTGCCTGATCGGCATCGGCACGACGATCTGCGGCGCCTCGGCGATCGCCGCGCTCGCCCCGGTGATTCGCGCCAAGGCCGAGGAAATCGCCTATTCGGTCACCGTCGTGTTCTTCTTCAACATGGTGGCGGTGTTCACCTTCCCGGCGCTGGGCCATCTGCTGGGCTTGAGCGACAATGGCTTCGGCATCTGGGCCGGAACAGCGGTGAACGACACCTCGGCGGTCGTCGCGGCCGGCTTCGCCTTCAGCCAGGCCGCCGGCACCACCGCGACGATCGTCAAGCTGACCCGCACGACGCTGATCATCCCGCTGGTGCTGGGCTTTGGACTGGCCTTGCCGTTCCTGGTCAAACAGGAAGAAGCCGGATCGCAGTCGCTGGCCAAGCGGGTCTATGCCGCGGTGCCGACCTTCATCATCCTGTTCGTGCTGGCCGCCGCCGCCAACACCGCCGGCCTGATCGGGTCCCATGCCATGCAGGTCCAGATGCTCGGGCCGCTTGTCATGGTCGTGGCCCTGGCGGCGGTCGGGCTGCAGGCACACTGGCGCGCGTTCGTCGGCGCCGGCAGCCGGCCGCTGGTTCTGGGCCTTGCGACGTGGTTCGTCGTCGCGGTCTCCAGCCTGGCGGTGCAGACCTGGACCCAGGCGCTTTAATTCCTTCAACACCAATAATTTATCAGGATAATTTTCGATTTTAGGAAATAACGTCTTGACTATAGTTCTTCATCCAGAATAAATGTGGCGGCGTCAACGGGACAGCTATGTCTGACGATTTCCATGAGAGCCGATCAGTCGGAGCGATGCTATTTGCCCCGCGCTACCGGATCGGGAATCCGATCGGTCGGACCAGATGATTAGCAAAGGGCAGTCGCAACAGCGGGCTGCCCTGTTTCTCGTTGGCAGTTTCAATTCGAAAGGAGCTACGATGCTGTCTTGTGCAAGCGCCGCTGCCGATGCCACCCGGACCGCCGATACCGGCAAGATCCGTCTCGGCGGAGGCTTCCGTCTGCCGGTCAACACCGCCGATGGCGGCAAGACCCGTCCTGGCGGCGGCTTGCGGCCTGCCGGTGAACACCGCCGATAGCGGCAAGATCCGCCTTGGCGGGGGCTTCCGCTTGCCGCGGGCCAGCGGCGCCTGAACGTCGGGACCCTGACCAGCCGACATGGCTTGATTTCGATTTGAGCTACCTTGAATGTTCCGCATGCGGCTTCGATGCTTCCGCCGGCGGACCAACCCACCAGACCAATCCAGACCATACCCGATCATGCGCCGCCCACTCCTTGGTGCGCGTGCGGTTGGTCGTTTGGATGACGGACGCGCTCACCGCGTGCCTGGTCTGGTGGGGCTTTCCGTTATTTTTGCGAAGGCGAAGCCCCGATGCACAGCAGCCACGATCCCATCGTTCGATTTCATCAGATCACCGGACGCGGCCGGGCGCCCATGCGGGCTGACCGCTCCGCCGTGCGGCACGTTGCCGGTGCGGGCGGTCCGCTACTGCGAAGCTCTGACCAGTGCCACCGCATTCGGTTGGTGGCTGTTCCCGCCGATTGATCTGGAGATGCTTTGGGACGGCAACGAGATATTCTGGCGCTGCGACGAAGCACCCGACTGGATGCCGCTTTGCCCGTCCGCCCAACTTCCCAATTACGCCGCTGAATTTGACTCCGTCGCCCCCCGCTCCCTCAAAGGTTGCTCGCCGCCGTTCCTGACGGCGTTGCCGGAACCGGGGACGGTGCAACTGTGGACTGGCTTGATAGCCGAGACCGAGGCTGACTGGCATTTGCTGGTGCGTTCCCCTGCCAACATGGCTCCAGCCGGTGGAATCTGCGTATTCGAGGGCATAGTCGAGACCGACCACTGGTTCGGACCGCTATTCACCAACATGCGGTTCACTCGCAGCCACTCACCGGTTCGTTTGGGCGCTGACTACCCATTGGTGCAGGCCCAACCGGTGCCCCGGCACATTTATAGCAACGGTACGCTCGACCGGATGCAGGTGACGCCCGATCCGACCAAACTGACACAGGCGCATTGGGATGCCTATGAGGCCTCGATCGTTGAGCCGAACAGCCGGCCTGACCGGTCCTTCGGCGCGTACGCGGTCAGTGCGCGCAAACAGAGGCATCAGTGCATGCGCGGGCAGGCCGCGACGGCGGGATAAGGCTGGGTCGCAACGCCGAGGCGGAGTTCAGGCAAACCGGGAGACGTGCCGCCGGAGTCGAGATCGGTATCAGCCGCATACAGCCGGCGCGCCGTCCGGCATTGAACAGAAATGCGACGAGTTGGCCCGCGATCGGGAATTCACTGGTGCTGGTCACCGCAGTGAGACCCCATAGCATCCTGCACCGCGTCAGCCGCCCCCATCAGCACCGAATCGCCCGCGGTCAACAGCAGGATCGGCAAGTCACGGCTATAATGGGCGACCTGCTTCATCGTATGGAAGCCGTCCTGCAGCTTCGCCTTCGATATCGCTGACGACCGCCATGGGACGGCATTCACGCAAGATCCGGTCAAGGTCAGTTGCACTCGAAACGATTTCGACCTTCAGATCCAGGAACTCGCACACCGGCTCAATACTCTCGATCGTGGCAGGATCGTCGCTGACTATCGCGACAACGCCCGGCTTGGCGGAAGCATTGCTTCCCTGGAAGATCTTATCCGGAGAGAATGGCCGAGTTGCGATCATGTCATGGGTGATTGCTTTCTGCGAAACCAACCCAGCGGTTTGCCAGGCAACAATCACATATTGGTGAAAGCATCCCGGCCAGGATAGACAGGCTGGAAATAACTCTGCGTCCCAATTCGCTATTTTGCCGTTAATAGCCGTTAAAAGGCACCGAGCCTTGCGGCGGTGTCCTCAGGGATTGACCACCTCATTCGGAAGCAGGCCCCAGATCGACGTCGCGCCGGAGGTATCCCCGGTACGGGCCCGTCTGCACTTCGCACCAGTCGGATGACGCTTTGCAGGACCGGATGCGCCCGATCACCCCCGGTTTCAGGATCGCGACGGCCGAGGCCGTATCACTCGTGCCTCCGAACGCAGCGTCGCCTCGGTCTTCTCGACGATAAAGCTGCGCCGTCCCATCAGGGTGGCCTGATGAACCCATCCCTGGATTCCGTCTGGATCGCGGACCCACCGCCACACGTCGAATTCCCGCTCGATCTCAACCGGCAGGTCGCGGCGCTTGTAAACCCAATCGATGCGGTACCGCGTGCCGGGACCGGCCCGCATGTTCACGTCGTCGGAGCGCAGCGAGGCGAAGCGAGGCAACCTCGAAGGCGCTCCTTCCGGTTTCTCCGGATCAACCGGCTTTTCCGGTACCGGGGCTTTCGGTTCGGTAACCGCCTCATGAGGGCGGTGGTGGCGTCAACGGTGGCTTCGCGGGGGACGCGGCGGCCTTGGAGGTCGGTTTGTGCGGATGAATGGGTCCCTGCGGGGGAACCACCGGTGTCTGGGCTTTCGCCGCGCCTTTTTGCACCGGCACTCTTGGCGCCGCGGCGGGAGGCTTCACCGGTTGATCGTGTGACGGGCCGGGGTTTTTGTGCAGAGTGGCGGGCGGCGGGGCCGTCTGCGCCGACGGCGCCGAACCGCAAGCCGACCGAAAGGACCGCTGAAACCACCAGAACCCGAATGGGAACACGCATCGGTGATCCCTGCCAAACCGCGTCGAATCGGGTCAAGCTCATGCGTGCCAAAGGCTCAAATCGTGATGATTTGTCCAGTGCCCGCGGCGGAAAGGAAGGTTGCGATTCCGGCCACCTCGACATCCGCCAGCAGCCATGACGCGTCGATCGCCTCGGCACGCAACCCGGCCTCGCACGCGATCATTCGGACCCTCATTTCGGCGCACGCGTCACGCAGCGTATCGAGGCCGGCGACGCCGCGGGTCTGGATTTGGGTATCACGATCCGCTTCCGACAACCCTGACCAGTCGCGGCACAGCGCATGGCATCCTTGGTTGGTCGCGAACAAGATCACCTCGCGCCCCAGCGCTGCTGCTCCCGAGGCCACCACGAACGCATAATGCGCCCTGTCGTGCGCGCCTGACATGAGCAAAATACCAAGCGCCGGATCAGACGGCACAGGCCGGCCCCGACGGAACACCGTGCGCGCCGAGGTCCTTGATCGTCGCTTCGGGCCCGCACAACGCGCAGGCTGGGTCCGCGCGCAGCTTGATATCGCGGAAGCGCATGTCCAGACCGTCCCAGACCAGCAGGCGGCCGGACATCGATTCGCCGATGCCGAGAATTTCTTTCAGGACTTCCGTGGCCTGCAACGTGCCCATCACGCCGGTGACAGCGCCCAGCACGCCAGCCTCGCTGCATGACGGCACCATGCCCGGTGGCGGCGGTTCCGGATAAAGGCAACGATAGCACGGACCAGTCTGGTGGGACTTGAACACTGAAAGCTGTCCGTCGAATCGCAGTACGGCGGCGGAGACCAGCGTCCGCTTCGCCAGCACGCAGGCGTCCGCGATCAAAAAGCGGGTGTCAAAATTGTCAGTGCCGTCGCAGATGATGTCGTAGCGCCCTATCAGGTCCAGCGCGTTGCCGGCGTTCAACCGCATGGGATGCGCCTCGATCCGGACATCCGGGTTGATGGCCGTCGCGGCGGCCGCGGCCGAGACGACCTTGGACACGCCAATACGATCGGTGGTGTGTGCCACCTGCCGTTGCAGGTTGGACAGGTCGACCACGTCGTCATCGACGATCCCGATCGTGCCGATGCCAGCGGCCGCCAGATACAGCATCAGAGGCGACCCCAGCCCACCCGCGCCCACCACGAGGACTCGCGCCGCCTTGAGCCTGGCCTGGCCAGTGCCACCCACTTCCTTCAATAGGATGTGGCGGGAGTAGCGCTGGATTTCGTCTTCCGTGAAATCAAGGTTCATGCTTCTGATGATAGGATGGCTGGACGCGGCTGGACAGGGGACCGATGACGCAGAGCAGCCAGACCTGGGAGGGAAGGCGGTTGGAAGGCCCAATCCCAAGCGGCCGGGAGCCTGTGGTGGCACCGCTCAACGACGCCGCGCTGGTATTGTTTTCCGGTGGCCAGGATTCGACTACCTGCCTGGCATGGGCATTGAAACGCTATACGCATGTCGAGACCGTTGGCTTTCGCTACGGCCAGCGCCACGCCGTTGAAATGGAGTGCCGGGCCCCGATCCGCGAGGCACTGGCGTGCCCGGCGATGGGCAGCGATCACGTCATCGACCTGACCGCGACCATCGCCGGTCTGGGAGCGACAGCGATGACCGCGGACATCCGGATCGAGATGGACCAGGGTGGTCTGCCCAACACGTTCGTCCCCGGCCGGAACCTGCTGTTCCTGACCTGCGCGGCCGCGCTCGCTATCGCCGCGGGCTGCACAGGATCGTGGCGGGCGTTTGCGAGACGGATTATTCAGGCTACCCCGACTGCCGCGATGACACGATCAAGGCGATGCAACTCGCGGTCAATCTGGGAATGCAGCGGCGGTTCATACTGGAGACCCCGCTGATGTGGCTGGACAAGGCGGCGACCTGGGCGCTGGCATCGGCATTGGGTGGCGAAACCCTTATCGATGTTATTCGCGAACAGACTCATACCTGCTATCTGGGCGAGCGAACCACCCGTCATGACTGGGGCCTGGGATGCGGAACGTGTCCGGCTTGCCTGCTGCGCTCCGAAGGATGGGACCGATGGACGGGGGCTGGGCGCAAGTCGAGCGGCCCATGATGAACTTGCTTACAGGAGACTCTGCAATGAAGACGCCTATCGTACTCGCGGTGCTTGCATCGGGGTTTCTGGTATCGAGCCTGGCTACTTCAAGTGCGGAGGCCGCGCCGCAGCCGATTTCCTTACGCGTCAGGACCGCGGGCGAACTTGCCGAGGTGTGTGGAGTGACCCCAAAAGAAGCCGCCGCGGATGCGAAAATCAACTACTGCCATGGCTTCGCGCAGGGCGTCGTCGATCTGGAGCTGCAACATACGGCTGACAAGAAACCGTTCTGCTTTCCGTCGCCTTCCCCGAGCCGAAGCACAACCCTGAATGAGTTTGTGGGTTGGGTGCGGGCGATGCCCGACCACCGCACGCTTCCGGCGACATCGGGTCTGCTCAAGTTCCTGGCCGAACGTTTTCCCTGTAAGTGACAAAGGCGCCGGGCTGCTTTCGATCAGGCGTCCGGCGGACGTGCCTGCGCTACGCCTGAAGGATCATCGCGATCTTCCCGAGTTGGGTCACCACACGCGCCCAGTGCTCGATCTGGTCGACATCGAGTTCCCATGCCGAACGCTCGAACATTGACAGGGCGAAAGCCTTTGCCTTTGCCGGAGACGAGGTAAACAGGAGCATCGCTGTTTCGAGCGCTGAAAAGGACGGCGGAAGCGAGAACGCAGCCGGACCCGGCATGCTTGAGGTGGAAGCGAACTCCATATAGGACATTGTGAAATCCCTCCTGTCTGATGGCGAGATTTTCGCGCGTATGAGGGTAGGATGCTGTGACCTGCGCCACATGTGTGCAAAAACGACATCACTGTGGACAGAACGGATGACAATGAGGTTGCGGGCCCCGCCCCGGCATGCCTTGACGCCTGTGAGGCAGCCGGGCTGGCTGTGGCATCGGATTGCCTTCCGGGCGGAGACGTTGTCTGCTGCACTGATGAGATACTTCAGAATACCTGCTTTTATCATGGCGGCGGCAGGCAGTGTCGCCCTCATGAGTGGTCCCACACGCGCTGCCGGGTGTCCGCCGATTGAGGCGGCAAGCATCAAACAGGCCAGGACGCCCTACCACATATTCATGGTCAAGTCGGGCGAGGAAAGCCGCCACAACGAATTGATCCAGACGCCAACCACAACCTTCGCACTAATCAACGGCAAGTGGCTGTCGATCCCACATGACGCCCGGGAACGCGAGAAGGACCTAACGGAATCGGCCGATGAGAAGAAGATGACCTGCCAGAGCGTTGGCCGGGACGATGTCGAAGGTCAGCCAGCCGATCACTATGCAGCCCAATCAACAACGGAAGATGGTTCGACGCACGCGGACGTGTGGATCTCGGCTGACAGCGGCCTGATCGTGAAAGAGCGCGCGGTTCAGACCGAGGACGGCAAGGAAACGACAACGGATATCCGGTTCGACTATGCGAACGTCCAGGCACCCTCGGAATCGAGCCCGCTAAAGCGCTGACTCTGGAGCCAGGACAGCGGCATCCGCTGGGTTATTCCGGATGCTGTTCAAGATGCCTGACCCAATGCTCGAGGTTTGCACTTGTTCGCCCAGCGCGGGAATAAACTCAGCGATCAGGCAGTCTCACCCGCTGAACCTGGAGTTATGCCCATGCAAGGATTTCCTGCCCGGTCGCTGCTGTTAGCGGTGTTGCTGACCAGCCTCATCTTTCATGCCGGGGCCGCCGAGCACGCAGCCAGTGGCCAGGAATTTGTCGTGCAGGAAGTTGTCGCACAGGAACTTTCCGCCGTCGTCAGCATATCCGGTTTGCGGCAACCTCGCCCCATTGAAAGTGCAGCGGCGGCCTCCGCCACAACGGCCAAAACCGCAGCCGGAACGATCTCGCCAGACGGCGGCATCACTAATGGCGAAAGCTCTCAAGGCGCGCCGCGGTCACCCGCACGGCGCGCCTCCCGCGTGCTTGGTTCCGGCTTCATCATCGATTCCAGCGGGATCGTCGTCACCAACCGGCACGTGGTTGAAGGCATGACAGATATCCTCGTTACCCTCCAGGATAATACGCTGTTGCGCGCGACGCTGCTGGCGCAGGCCGATCAGATCGACGTCGCACTGCTCAAGATCGTGTCTGCTCCGCCGTTGCGGAGTGTCCGCTTCGGCGACAGCGACGCGTTGCGGGTCGCCCAACGGGTGGTTGCGATTGGAAATCCACTTGGTTTTGGCGGGACTGTCACACAAGGCATCGTAAGCGCGCTCAACCGGGACATCAGTGATTCGCCGTTCGACAATTACATCCAGACCGACGCCGCAATCAATCATGGTAATTCCGGCGGTCCCCTGTTTAACTTGCAAGGGGAAGTAATCGGGATGAACACTGCCATTTTCGCACCCTCGAGCAGCGGCTCCATCGGCCTCGGCTTCGCTATTCCATCCAATGACATCAAGTTCGTGGTCGACGCGTTGCGCGATGGCGGACGAATGCGCACAGGGACGCTTGACTTCAGTGTTCAGCAGGTCACGCCGGGGCTGGCCGACGCTTTGAACATGCCCAAAGCTGAAGGCGTCATTGTTGGCGGCACGAAGGAGGGAGGCGGCGCGGCGAAGTGCGGCATCGTTGCAGGTGACATCATCCTCCGCTACGGCACCATGGATGTGAAAGACGTCCGTGCGCTGGCGCGTGCCATCGCGCGGACCAAGCCTGGGACGGCGATCAACCTGCTGGTCTGGCACAATGAGGAACCAGTTCTCGTCACCGCGACGGTTCAGGCACCGTCATCGGCTTCCCTGGCACCGGCTTCCCTGGCACCGGTTTCCCTGGCACCGGATCCTGCGGCGCGGACCGCGCGGGCACCTGATCCGGGCTGGAATCTGGCGTCAATCGACGATGCGGCGCGTCGTGCCTTTGGGCTCACTCGGGACCAGAACGGCGTCGTCGTGACGCAGGTGGAGCCTAATGGGAATGCGGCGGATGCAGGGCTGGGCTCCGGCGATGTCATCGTCGAGGTCCAGCAGGAGAACGTTGCCGCTCCAGCCGACGTCGCCAAGCTGCTCACCACGGCGTTGCAGCAGCAGCGTCACTACGTGGCTCTACTGGTGCACAACGCCGACGGCTTGCACTGGCTTGCCCTGAGCCTGAGCTGAGGCAAGCGGCCCCTGGACCAGGTTCGGCTTTCGTTAAACTACTTGGCGGGAACAATCTCCCGCCTCAACCGAAAGCAGGTATCCGGGGCAGCGCGTGTTGCCGGTTTCATGGTATCTTTCGGATAGACGAGAGGTATTCGATGAAAGACACCATTGCCGTCAGCTTCAATCTCCGGCCAGCGGAGCGGGCCATTGTGGCCGACGCACTGGGCGATACCGCAAGCGCGGTTTATCTTACCGACCTGGAACCGGAGGGACGGGCCGATGCCCTTCGGAAAGCGTTTGCCGTCCTGGCCCGCGACACCGGCAAGGATCTTCATCCGGGCGAGGTCGGTCACATCCAGTCCGCACGGTTGATCCAGTTCATGACCGCCGGGATCGATTTTGTTAAGTTGTCAGAACTTCCCGCCGGAATCCCGGTTGCAAGCAATGGCGGCGCCTATGCCGAACCTATGGCCGAACATGCACTGGCCATGACGCTTGCCACGGCGAAGCGGCTTCTCACCGAACATGCGGCGCTGGGGCGGGGCGAATTCAATCAGCAGACGCGCAATCGAACATTAGCCGGCAAGGTGTGCGGCATCCTGGGTTTTGGCGGTATCGGCGTCGCGACCGCGCGGCTGATGCGGGCCATGGGCATGCGTATCCATGCCATCAACCGAAGGGGCCGCTCCGAGGAGCCCACTGACTGGATAGGACCGGTGGCGGCGCTGGACAACCTGCTTGCCGCGTCCGACGTTTTGATCATCTGCACGCCACTTACTCCCGCCACCCAAGGCCTGATTGGCACAAGAGAACTGGGGCTGATGAAACCGGATGCGATCCTGGTGAACCTGGCGCGCGGCGAGATCATTCAGGAGGCAGCGCTGTTCGCCCATCTGCAATCAACGCCCGGCTTTTTCGCATGCATCGACGCCTGGTGGATTGAACCGGTCCGGCACGGCACATTCCGCACGGACCATCCATTCCTGTCGCTGCCAAACGTCCTCGGCTCTCCGCACAATTCGGCGTCCGTACCCGGAATGACCGGAGCCGCTCTAAGACGTGCAATCGCCAATATCCGACGAGTGCTGTCGGGAGATATGCCGCGTTATGTTCTGGGTCCCGACGATCGGATGAACTGACCGCGCTCAGGCTCGGTTGATCCGGCTGACGAGGACGCGGCCAAACACTCAACCCCATCGTCACCGCTCGTCATTGTAGCTGCCGGCTTCAACCAGACGGACAAACGCCAGCAGTTGCGCTGCCTCAACGTCGGAGACGGCAACGTAGGACAGTCCGCCCATACGCCAGCGGATGACATTGAATCCGTCGAAGCTTTCCTGATGCGGCGGCATATCGGACCGTTCGTCCGCCACGAAAGCGAACAGATTGATGATGTGCTTGTCCCGCTGGTAGACGATGGCGGCGGCGCGATGGCTTCCAACGTAGTCGAGACGTCCGCCGAGAAGCCGATAGCCCTCGGTGGTGAAATCCTTGACCACCGGGGACAGGTCGAGCCTGGCCGACAGCCACGGCTTTACGGTGTGCTGGTCGCTGGTTGGAACGTCCATCAGATGGTCGCCCATCAGGGAACGGACATGATCGCCCACCACGTCGGCCACCAGTCTATCCGGGGCGCTGGGCGGTCGTGTCAAAGCCAGTGTCAGCGCGACACCCGCTAGACCGCCTGCCATCGCCGCGCCGGCAAAGCCCAGATGCGGCCTACGGCGACGGATGACGGGCGGTGCCTCGCGTGGCAGCGCCGACCCGATCCGCATGGCAAGCGCCGGCGGTGCGCGATATACCGGCAGGTTGGTGCGCAAGGCGGTCCGCATCGCCTGGCTCGCCTCAAGTTCCGCCAGGCACGATGGGCAGGACGCGATATGCCGGCCCAGCAGAAACCGGCGAACCGGACCCACCTGGCGATCCACGTAGGCAGGCAGCAGGTGGTGGATGCGATCGTGCTTCATGGTCTCTTCTCGTTTTCAGCCCAGGCTTTCCGCAGCGCCAGCCTCGCGCGGGACAGGCGCGACATTACAGTGCCTTGCGGAATTGCGATCACCGTGGCGATGTCCTTGTAAGAAAGATCCTCAATCTCCCGCAGTATCAGCACCTCCCGATACTCGGCAGGCAATCGGGATAGCAGGGTCGCCAGGGTCTCGCTGTCGACACGGTCGAGAAGCATCGCCTCGGCACTGGGCGCCGGATCGGCGATGGTCCAGGTCACCCGGCGCCGGCTGAAACAACTGGCGGCCGTTGCGGTTGTCCTTCAGCCAGTCAAGAAAACTGTTTCGCACGATCGTCAGCAGCCACACCCGGAAATTGTCGCCACGGAACGCGTCGAGGTAGCGGAAGGCGCGCAGATAAGCGTCCTGCACAACATCCTCGGCGTCGGCGGTGTTACCGGCCAGCCAACGGGCAAGGTTGAACGCCGCATCCAGATGCGGCATCGCCAGCAGTTCAAAGCGTCGGGTCCGTGCCATCAGTCGCCACAGCGGTTCATCCCGTGCGAAGCCAACATCATACCCCGCGGGAGGCAGCTTTATTCCCGCCGGAAAATCTTTTTTTCAGCAGGAATATTTCGTCGGCCAGCCAAGGTAATTGCGGTTGGAGTAACCAGGAGCACATCCAATGAGCACCGACGAATATAACCTCGCCCGGCGGGGTTTCCTGAAATGCATGAGCTGGGCTGGCAGCGCCATGGTCTGGACCGTCGCCGGCGGTATCCCCCGAGCGCATATCATAGGCGAAGCGTGCGGGGCAGAGACCGGATTTACTTTCGCCCAGGTCAGCGATAGTCATCTCGGCTTCGACAAGCCCGTCAACACAAATGTCACCGCCACCTTCCAGGAGGCGCTGGGTCACGTCACGGCGATGCCCGAAAAACCCGCATTCTTGATTCATACCGGTGACATCACGCATCTTTCGACGCCCGAGCAGTTCGACACAGGCGCGCAGTTGCTGGGTGCAACGAAGATGCAGGTCTATACTGTCCCCGGCGAGCATGACATCCTGGAGGATGACCGCAAGAGCTACCTCAATCATTACGGCAAAGGTACACGCGGTGACGGTTGGTACAGTTTCGATGCACATGGTGTTCACTTCATCGGCCTGGTCAACGTCGTCAATCTACAAGGTAACGGGCTGGGTGACCTTGGTGTTGAGCAACTGGAATGGCTCGAGAGGGATGTGAAGGGCCTATCCGCGAGCACGCCGATCGTGGTTTTCGCACATGTGCCGCTATGGGTTGTCTACCAGGACTGGGGTTGGGGCACGAAGGACGGAGCCCATGCGCTTACTTATCTCAAGCGCTTTGGATCCGTTACTGTACTGAACGGCCACATCCATCAGGTGATGCAGAAGATCGAGGGCCACGTAGCCTTCCACACCGCACGATCCACCGCTTTTCCGCAGGGTGTGCCAGGCGTCGCCAAAGGCCCCGGGCCGGCCCCCGTGCCGCCGGGAGAACTAAAGAACTTCCTGGGCACTGCCCGGATCAGCCTGGTGTCGACGCAATCGCCGCTCGCCATCGTTGACACACCGCTGGCCGGCTGAGAGACCCGCGATGCGAACAATGCTTAAGATTGCCGCCGTGCTAGGTTGCCTCGGTGTACCGGCGGCTTCGTGGTCCGACGAAGCCGGCCAGATCAAGATCGATAACTTTACTTTCACACCCGCAAAGCTGACGGTTGCGAAGGGCAGTCAGGTCACCTGGACCAACCAGGACGACATCCCCCACACTATCGTGCTTACCGCGCTCGGGGCGCGGTCCAAAGCGCTCGATACCGACAAGGCCTTTACCTATACTTTCGATAAGGCGGGAACCTTCAACTACATTTGTGGCCTGCATCCCCACATGCATGGTCAGGTAATCGTAAAGTGATCAGAACTGTCCCGGTTCGACGTTGTGCGGACCGGGACGGCGAACCGTCGCTCGTTCCGGTCAAGAGAGCGAAGTCCGAACCCCTGTCCAGCATTGCGCTGCGACAGAGGTGCGGATGCGCCTGACCGCCAGCCTTGAAACCAGGCCGTCGTTAGGTCGAGTAATCCGAGAACGCGACGCCGGAGAACCTGGCCCGATAATCCGTGCGCACGTTCACCAGGGCGACCATGCCCTCATCCACCTTCTTTTGCGCGCGTTCCAGGGCCGGCGCGATGTCCTCGACCTTGGTGATGTATTCGCCGTAGCCGCCAAGCGCCTCGCAGATTTTGTCGTAACGGGTGTAACCAAGATCGCGGCCTGGCTTTTCACGCTTCGGATCGCCGGTCCAGCCGCCGTTCAGGCTGATCACCACCAGGATGGGGATCTTGTGGCGGATGGCGGTGTCCAGTTCCATGGCGTTCAGGCCCATCGAGCCGTCGCCGTGCACGACGATTACCTGCTTGTCCGGACAGGCGACTTTCGCGCCGACACCGAACGGCAAGCCCGACGCCCATGGTGCCAAACGGACCTGAGTTCAGCCGGTGTCCTGGCGAGAAGGTCGGCATCGTCAGGCGGCCGAAATTCAGTGTCTCCTGTCCGTCAACGCACAGGATTGCGTCGCGCCTGGCGAAATCGCGCACCGCTTCCAACATGCGGACAGGATGGATATCGCCGTCCTCAACCAGCTTGTTGGCGCCGGCAGAGGATCGTTTCGCTGCCTCTCCGTCCGCCAATTGCTTGCGCCATCCCGCGTATTTGTCCGGATTGACTCGCCCCTTGATGCCTTGCAGCAATTGACCAAGCACGGCCTTGCAGTCGCCGACGATGGGGATATCGACGTAGCGGGCGGCCATCGCTATTTCCGACGGGTCGACGTCGATGCGTGCGATCTTCGCCGATGGCCCGAAACGCGGGGGACTGGCGTGACCGATGATGTAGTTCATACGGGTGCCAAGCACGATGATCAGGTCGGCATCCTTGAACGCGCCGGACCGCATCGACAGGAAGGAATACGGGTGGTCATCGGGCACCACGCCACGGCCCTGCGGGGTGGTATAGAACGGGATGCCGGCGGCTTCGACGAAGGCCTGCATTTCCGCCCAGGCGCGCGACCAGATCACGCCCGAACCTGACACGATCAGCGGATTCTTCGCCTCCGCCAGCGCGCCGATCAGCGCATCGACCTGCCGCGGGTCGCCCATCGGGCGGCTGTCGAGAATCGGGCGGCCGGCGAACGACCAGTCCACCAGGTTCTCGTCGATCTTCTGGTACAGCATGTCGCCCGGGCAATCGAGATAGACCGGACCCGGCTTTCCCGCTCATCGCCTTTTGCAGCGCGAAGTTGATCTGTTGCGGAATCCGCTTGAGGTTGATCAGCCGGTCGACATACTTGCAGCAGCCGCGCATCAGTTCGACCTGGTCGATCTCCTGGAACACCTGGCGACCGAACTGCGACAATGGGCTGGCTGCCGCCCAGGGCCACGACCGGGCAGCAATCCACCAGGGCGTTTGCCATGCCGGTAATCAGATTGGTCACGCCTGGACCCGACGCGGCCATGCAGACCGACGGCACCTGCTTCAGACGGCTGTAAGCCTGGCACATGAACGCCGCCGCCTGCTCGTGGCGGACGTCGATCATGCGGATGCCCTCTTTGATGCAGGTGGCTTCCGCCAGCAGCATCGGGCCGCCCATAATGTAGAAAAGGTCCTTGATGCCTTCTTTCTGAAGGCATCGGGCGATGATTTCCGAGCCGGTGATTTCCGCCATTTTCTTGTTCTCCCAAGTTAACCGATGATTTTATTCGCACGCAGACCGCCGACCTGGTCGGTGCCGAGGCCCAGCCAGTTGGTCAATACGTCTTCGTTGTTTGCCCCCAGTAATGGTGCCGGCTTCACCGGCGGCGGGCTACCGGAGAAGCGGACCGGCCAGGCGACCATCTTGAACGGTCCGGCAACAGGGTGTTCGATGGTCTGCATGATCCCACGCTGTTCGAATGTCGGATCGTTCTCCAGTTCCATCGTGTCGAGCACCGCGCCGGCCGGGATGCCTGCGGCGCCAATGATCTCCATCGCCTCATGCTTGGTGTGCTGTCGGGTCCAGGCGGCAACCATTTCGTTTACCTCCGCCGCGCGTTCGGAGCGGGCGGCGGGACTGTCGTAGCGAACGTCGCCGATCAGGTCCTCTCGCCCAATTACCGTCAGCAGGCGGCGCCAGTGTTCAGGATTGGCGCGCGAGGTGTAGACATAGACGTAATCATTGGGACCGCCGCCCTTGCTGGGGAATGTGCCCATTGGGGGATTGCCGCCTGATACGCTGCTGTCCGCGGCGCGCGGAGCAGCCTTGCCGGTGCGCGACTGGTAGGAGAATGCGATACGCATGTAGTGCAGCATCGCATCCTGCATGGCGACCTGCAGATGATCCCCCTGCCCCGTCGCCTTGCGCCGGTACAGCGCACCCAGGATCGAGATCGACAGCAGCATCCCGGTGCCGGTGTCGCCCAGCGATGGTCCGGGCTTGAGCGGACGGCCATCAAGCTCGCCGGTGGTGCTCATGATGCCGCTGCAGGCCTGGGCGATCATGTCGAAGGCAAGATTTTTCTCGTATGGACTACCCTCACCGAAGCCCTTCACCTGGCAATAGATGATCGACGGATTGAGCGCTCGGATCACATCCGCACCAAGACCCAGGCGTTCGATCGCGCCGGGCGCGAAATTCTCCACCATTACGTCCGCCTTGGCCGCCAGGTCCTTGACCAGTTGCAGACCCTTGGGGTCCTTCAGGTTGACTGTCACGGACTTCTTGTTGGCGTTGAAATTGAGGAAGTATGGGTCGTCGATGCCGGGCTTGCCGCCCAGCGAGCGGCCCGGATCACCGCCTTTGGGATTTTCAACCTTCACCACCTCGGCGCCTAGCCATGCGAGGGTCTCGGTGCAGGACGGCCCAGCCTCGAACTGTGTCATGTCCAGGACCCGCACGCCGGCGAGGCAGTCTCCTCCGAAGCCAGTGGCCGTCATTGAGTGTTTCCCCTGTTCGTCCCGTTGAGGCGACGCTAGAGCGAAAAATCCCCGAAGGTAAGCCCCACGCCAGACGGGCGCTGTCGCATTGGGGATTCGTTGAGGGAAATGCTGGCGTTCGCGGCCCTCGACTGAGCGCGAACAGGCCCCGAGCATCCGGCTCGCCCGCACCGCCGGTTTAAATCGGCGGCGGCGTCAGGCATGTGACGATCCTCGTGGTCTTCCGGCGAGACTGTCTGAATAACGGACCATCCGCTGCCGCGACGCGCGACAGGTTCACAAAATCTTGTGCGAAGCAACGAGAGCCGTCCGGTTCGGCTCGGCACCGACTGCATCACCTTCCCCTGGACATCCTTCCCCTGGCATCCACGCATCGTTAGGCGCATATCACCGCCCGTGAACAAAGCTGGAGCCTGGATGCGCCTTCTTGCAGCAGTCCTTGTCGCGGTCCTTTGGGCGCTCCCAGTCCACGCGCTGGAAAGCGCGCCGGTGAGCAGCAAGCGTGCTGTCGCGACACTTGTTACCGATGCTGATGCGATCCAGCCGGGCATTCCGTTCCGGGCCGCGCTGCGGCTTCGGATGGCGACTGGCTGGCACACGTATTGGAAGAACCCGGGCGACGCAGGCGTGCCTCCGGAACTGACGATCGAGGGTGTGAAACAATCGCCGATAGACTGGCCGACGCCGCAGCGCGTCGCGGAGGGTCCGGTGATGACCTATGCCTACACCGGCGAGGTGCTCCTGCCGGTTACGGTTACCGGTCGGCACGGGTCTGCTCAAGGCGCATGCGCAGTGGCTGGTGTGCAAGGACATCTGTGTGCCGGAGGAAGGCGACTTTTCGGTCACGCTGGCGGCGGGACCGTCCCGGCCGTCGGCCCAGGCCGGATTGTTCGCGGCGCATGACCGCGAGGTGCCCCGCGCGTCGCCCTGGGCCGCGCGAATTTCGCCCGACGGGACGCTTGTTCGTAGAAGGGTCCGGAACTGACGACGGCGACGGTTACGGACGCCTGGTTCATCCCCGACCAACCTGGCCGCATTCAGGACGATGCAGCGCAACCGCTGTCGGTGCGGGTAGGTGGGTTCACGTTGGCGCTTAAGCTGGCGAAGGGATTCGACGCGACCAAGACCTCTGACCGGCGTGCTGTCGGTGCGCGACCGGGCCGGCATGCAGACCGATGTGGTGGTCAACGCGGCCCCCGGCCCGCCGCCCGCTCCGGCGATGCCGCCGCTGAGCCAGATCCTGGTGTTTGCGTTCCTCGGCGGGCTGATCCTGAACCTGATGCCGTGCGTGTTTCCCATCCTGGCGATGAAGGCGGTCGCGCTGGCGCGGCATGCGGGCCGAGGCCGTGCCCATGCCGTATCCTATACCGCCGGCGTGCTGGTCACCTTCGTCGCCCTTGCCGCGGCCTTGCTGGCAGCGAGGGCCGCGGGAACGGCGGCGGGATGGGGCTTTCAGTTCTCCTCGCCGGTGTTTGTGGCGGCGATGACGTGGCTGCTGTTCGCGGTCGGGCTGAACCTGTCCGGCGTGTTTCAGGTCGGCGGCAGCCTGGCCGGCACCGGCAGCGGACTGGCCAGCCGGCATGGGGTGGCCGGCAGTTTCTTCACCGGGCTGCTGGCGGTACTGGTGGCGACGCCGTGCACCGCCCCGTTCATGGGCGTCGCGGTCGCCGCCGGCCTGGCGGCCCCGCCAGCGGTGACCATGCTGGTGTTCGCGGTGATGGGACTGGGCCTGGCCGCCCCGTATGTGGCGCTGGCCTCGATGCCCGGCCTTGGACGCCTGATGCCGCGACCCGGCCGCTGGATGGAAATCCTGAAGCAGGCCCTTGCTTTTCCGATGTATGGGGCTGCCGCCTGGCTGGTCTGGGTGATCAGCCAGGAGGCCGGCCCCAACGGGGTGCTGGCGACCGTGGCCGGGCTCGTGCTGGTGGGTTTCGCGGGCTGGGTGTTTGGCGCGACGCAGACATCCGCGGTGCAGCCGCGCCGGTTCGGGCAGGCGATGGCTGCGGTCGCGATTCTGGCGGCGCTGGCCGTGCTGTCCGGAATCACCGCGACCCCGGTCAGGCGCCGCGACCGAACCGTCCGCCGAGGCGTACACGCCGGAACGCCTGGCCGCACTGCGTGCGCCGGGCAAACCGGTGTTCGTGAATATGACCGCGGCGTGGTGCGTGACCTGCCTGGTGAACGAGCGGGTGGCGATCTCAACCGACGCGGTGCAGCAAGGCCTTCGCGGCGGACGACGTGACGTATCTGAAAGGCGACTGGACGCGGCAGGACCCGGCGATCACGGCGTTCCTGCGGCAGAACGGCCGCGATGGCGTGCCATTGTATGTCTTTTTCCCGGCAGAGGGCGGCCAGCCTGAAGTGCTGCCGCAAATTCTGACCGAAGCCGAGGTGCTGCGGGTATTGCGGACTTCATAGACGCCCGGACCGCGATACCTGATCGCTTAGGTCTTGCCAGAGCACTGGCGGCAGTCAACTCCAGATTAACCTGTTGTTTATCTCTGTCTGAGCACACTCGCGCCGGATATTGTCCGCGAGGTCCCATGGCCACCTCCCTTTCGTCCGACGATGTTGCTCGGCTGATGGCCGAACCCTCGGCCGATCGTGCGCGCCGAACTGGCGGGCAAGATCGCGTCCGACCTGTCCGGCAACGACACTGACGCCGGCGGAGGTCAAGCTGGGGCAGGATATCGTCCGCATCTTGGCGCGAGACGTGGAGGAGAGCGTCCGCGCCTCTCTGTCCCGCGGCCTGCGACACTCGCCCAACCTGCCGCGCGACGTGCGCGTCAAGCTGGCCGAGGATGTCGAATTTGTCGCGCTGCCGATGCTGGCGGACTCTCTCGTCCTGACCGATCGAGGACCTGATCGAGATCGTCCGCAACGGCTCCTCGCTTGAAGCAGGAAGCGATCGCCAGCCGGCCGAATCTGACGGAACTGGTGACCGGCGCCCTGATCGAGCACGGCCAGCGAACCGGCGGTCGTCGTGCTGATGGGCAACAACGTCCGCCGCATCGCCGAGGACAAGCTTCAACCACGCTGTCACCCGATTCGCCGACAGCAAGCCCGTCAAGGAAGCGATGGTGCTGCGCGAGAAACTGCCGGTCACCGTCGCCGAACGGCTGGTGACCATGGTGTCGAAGGCGCTGCAGACCCATCTGGTCAAGGCACACAATCTTGGCGCCGGCGACCGCCGCCGATATCGTCCTGGCGTCGCGCGAACATGCGATCATCCGCCTCAGCCTTGGCGCCTCGGACGATCGACCTGCGCCAGATGGTGGCGCAGATGCACCGCAACGGCAGGTTGACGCCGTCGCTTGATCCTGCGCGCCTTTGCACCGGCGACATTGGCTTCTTCGAGGCGGCGATGGCGGTCAGAAGCGATATTCCGGTCGAAAACGCGCAGATCCTGATCCACGATCCAAGCCGCAGGGGCCTGGAGGCGCTGTACCAGAAGGCGGCCATGCCCGCCGGTCTGTACGCCGCGGTCAGGGCCGCGGTGGAAGTGGTCGAGGAAACCGGCTTCGATGGCGATCCACGCGATCTGGAACGGTTCCGCGGGCGATCATCACCCGGGTCCTGACGCTGGTGGAAACCGTCGATCCGGCGGACGCGGACTACCTGCTGGAAAAACTGGGGGATGTTCTGGAACAGGCGCCACGGCAAGGCCAGCCGCCGGAGCCGGCGCATGTGGCCGGGTAGTGTTTCCAGGGACATTGCGTGGGGCGGGTTAAGTCGCGGCGTCTGACGAAGTATCCCGGAAATAAGGTTCGACCTCACCGGCAGCCTTCATCGTCAGTGGATTGCCCCATCGGTCGAGCGTCTTGCCGACAGCGACACGCACCCAGCCCTCGCTGACGCAGTACTCCTCGACGTTGGTCTTTTCGATCCCCTTGAAGCGGATGCCGACACCGCGGCGCAGGACCGCCTCATCGTAGAAGGGGCTTTTGGGGTTGTTGGACAGGCGGTCGGGAGGGATATCAGACATAAGTGGACCTCAAGGCATTTACGCGCAGCCCGATAACGGGTCGGAAGAGGCCTGTCCATTCGGGCGCCGCGAATTCTCATCGGCCAGACCCATCATCTTCAGGCGCCAAGCGCCGCGCATCAAGGAAGCGCGATGCGCAGGTGTTGGTTTAAGGTCGCCGATCCACGCGGCGAAATCGCGGACGCCTTACGTCTCGCGCTTCTTTGCGATCGGGTATCAGCGGGCTGGCAGGTGGGTCTGGTACCAGTGCACGGTCGGTTCAATGACCTGGCGGAACGCCTCGCCGGTGTAGACCTCGTAATGTCCCCAGCCTTTCAGCACGATGAGCTTTTTCGGCTCGCGCGCATGAGCGTAAAGGGATTCGCTTTCATCCGGCGGCACCAACCGGTCATCGTCGCTGGTAATGAACAGCACCGGCCGCGGTGCGATCTTGTCAACGATCCATTCCGGATGAAAACCGAGCGTGTCGTCGATATACTCGAGCGGAATTTCACCAACCGCACCGGGGTTGCCCCGTCTCGCGGCGGCGGCCAGTTCGGCGGACTGGCGGTCCGGCAGCAATACCGCGTTGCGGTCGGCGAATTCTGACTTCCCGGTCATCACGCGTTGGATGCGGTCGGCCTCCGAACGGGCGAGCAGGTCAGCGAACTCATCTGGATGGCGCACACTGCGCATCCAGCGGTGTCCATTGCCGATTCCGACCACCGAGACCACCGCCTTGACCCGTTTGTCCACGGCCGCGGTCCAGACAACGGTTGCCCCACCATAGCTGGTGCCGTAAATTCCCAGCCGGCCGGCATCCACCATTGGTTGGGCGCCCAGGAAGGTCAGTGCCGCTTGGGAGTCGAGTCACGCGACCGTATGGTGACAATCGTGATTTCGGCCCATCGCTGTCGCCCCACCCTTTATAGTCGAACGTCAGCACCACGTAACCGGCGTCGGTGAGGGCTTTCGCGGTGTCCGGCAGGTACAGGTTCCGCACACCGGTATAGCCATGGCACAGGACGATTCCGGCCCGCTTCTCGCCGCCCACCAATCGATCCGGCAGGAACAGATCCCCCGACAGCCGTGTGCCTTCGCTGTAAAAACTGACCGCTTGGCTCGCCATGGCGTTTCCTCCGTTGCTGTGCTGATCTTGCCGCAGAATGAAGGGGAGGAAACCAAAATGGCAACCTACGTCCTACTGCACGGCGCATATCAGGGTGGTTGGATCTGGCAGCGCGTGGCCCCGCACCTGCGCGCCGCCGGTCACGTGGTGTTCACGCCGACGCTGGATGGCTGCGCCGAGCGTCGGCATACTCTGCGGCCGGGCATCGATACGGAATCTCAAGCCGCCGAGATTTCTGAACTTCTGTTCTTCGAGGATCTGCACGACATCGTCCTGGTCGGCACTAGCTGCGGCGGCATGGTGGCCGCCAGGGTCGCGGAAACCACGCGCGAACGTATCGGCAGAATTGTGCTGGCCGACGCGCTGGCGCTGTTCAACGGGGAGATCAGTTGCTGACCACGTCAAGCGGGTGGGCGCGGTGACCGATGGCGTGGGCACCGGTCCAACGCGGGAGGACGCGGCCAACCGGATGTTTGTCTCACTGGATGGACCGACGAAGCAATGGGCGCTGGACCGCTATACGCCGCATCCTGTCGCGGCAATGGCTGCACCGGTCAAGTTGGACCGCTTCTGGCAACAGGCGTGGAATGCGTCCGTGATCTGGTGCCGCCAAAGCGTCAACCCGCCGGTCGCGCACCAAAGGCGCGCCGCGGAAACGCTGAAAGCGCGTTGGTATGAACTGGATACCGGCCACTATCCCATGTTGACCGAACCAAACGCGCTAGCCGGTCTGATCATGGCCGGGGAGTGACGTCATCGGCCGGCCCTTGCTTCGTTTGGCCAGGTATTGCCGGCATTACTCGATCGGAGCCCAAAGCTTGGCGGCATATCCTCTTCGGTCCAGTGAGAAAGTCTGCCCCACAACCTGGGCACGTCCTTCCTCGCATTGGTAGGCGTAGATCGTGTCGTGACCGGTGGCGAAAGCCGGGACGACGCGCGCGTGCGGGTTGGTGCGACAAAACGCCTCGGCGCCTTCGTTGCGGCGTGCCGTGTTCATTTTGCCGCACGGTAGGTTTGCCCCGATAAAGCAGGCCAGCAGCCTACCGTCCATGCAACGTATATGGGTGCCGTCCTGAAGCACCCTCTCATCGGGCGGGATGTGTGCAGCCGGAAAAAGTTTTGCGTATGCCTTCAATAGTCCCGCACGCAGCGACGGATCATACGGGTAGACGGTGTCGTCGTCTCGGACGAAAGCGCATCGTGCGGCCGCTCCGTCCTGTGCCGCGGGACCGGTTTCCGGTTCATGCTCCGCCGCACGGGTGAGAAACGGGAGGAACGCGAGGCATATGACAACGAACGCGCGCATCACTCGGCGGCGTTCACCTGCACAATGCTGTGCCGGTGGCCATAGAAGAAATAGATCGCCAGGCCGATGACAAGCCACACGACCAGTCGCAGCCAGGTGTCCAGTGGCAGGCCCAGCATCAGCAGCATTGAGAACGCGATTCCCAACAGGGGAACCAGCGGAACGCCCGGCGTGCGGAATGGGCGCTTGGTCCGCGGCGCACTGCGGCGCAGGTGCATGACGGCGATGCAGACAAGCAAGAACGCGAACAACGTGCCGATGCTGACCATCTCCCCCAGCAGCCCGATCGGGAAGCTGGCCGCGACCAGGGCTACGATGACACCGATCAAAGCCTGACTGGCGAACGGCGTGCCGAAACGTGGATGGACCCGGCTGAAGAAGGCGGGCAGCAGACCATCTTGCGCCATGGAGAACAGGATGCGCGCCTGCCCAAACAGCAGCACGAAGACGACGGTTGTCAGTCCAGCCAGGGCGGCGAACTTCACCAGCACCGACAGCCAGCCGATCCCGGTGGTGTCGATCGCGACCGCTACCGGATCGGCGACGCCAAGTTTGGCGAACGGCACCATTCCGGTCATCACCAGCGACATCAGGACGTAGAGGATCGTGCATATGATCAACGAGCCAAGGATGCCGATCGGCATGTCCCGTTGCGGCAGCTTGGCCTCCTGCGCGGCGGTGGATACGGCGTCGAACCCGATATACGCGAAGAATACGACCGATGCGCCGCGCAGAATTCCACTATAGCCAAAGCTGCCGAAACTGCCGGTGTTTTCCGGGATGAAGGGCGTCCAGTAGGCGTGCTTTATATAGAACGCGCCAACAACGATAACCACCCCGACAACAAACAGCTTGAACCCGACCATGATATTGTTGACGCGGGTCGATTCCTTGGTCCCCGCCATCAGCAACGCAGTCAGCATCAGGACAATCAACACAGCGGGTAGATTGAGAATAGCCGTGGCGGCGCTGCCGTCAGCCAATTTCACGGCCTGCCC
Organism: uncultured Alphaproteobacteria bacterium; assembly: GCA_963792345.1. Lineage (GTDB taxonomy): Bacteria > Pseudomonadota > Alphaproteobacteria > Acetobacterales > Acetobacteraceae > Rhodopila. Next base: position 69,839 of record CAWBVV010000003.1, on the reverse strand, counting down.
TGTGGCATCGGTCCATTGCGGCGGGATGTGGATGCCGAAACTCCCGAGCAGGCTGACGAAGTAGCCGGACCAGCCGACGGCGACGGTGGCCGCGCCCATCGCGTATTCCAGAATGAGGTCCCAACCGATAATCCAGGCGAAAAATTCGCCGACCGTGGCGTAGGTGTAGGTATAGGCGCTTCCCGAGGCGGGGATCATCGCTGCCAGTTCCGCGTAGCACAGGCCGACAAAGGCGCAGGCGATGCCAGACAAGACGAATGACAGAGAGATCGCCGGCCCGGCGTAGCTGGCCGCTGCCTTGCCGGTAAGCACGAAGATCCCCGCGCCGATGATGCACCCGATGCCCAGGCCGATTAACGAGATTGGACCCAGCGTTTTGGGCAGGCCCTTGCCGTGGCCCTCTGAACTGGTGGCGATGGATTCGAGGGATTTCCGGGCGGTATATTGGACCATCGACATGCGCCGGCCTCTGAGGTTCGAGGTTCTGAAGGTAGAAACGTTGGGGCGCCAAGCGATCCAGGGAACTGCTTCGAGCCGATTGTGACGCTGATGTGAACGGTTTTTAAGCCTGAGGCTAAAGAGGCGGTGGTTGCTCCGGCGCCTGTACCTCCAGGTCGGATCGAATCTGTTCCAGGCTCAGGATTTTGCTTTCCGCAAATCTGACCGGCGGCGATCATACAGGGCGGGCTTCCCGGTTGTATTCAGCGGAGCGCGGGCGCGATCGCCTACCGCCTCGCCATCGTGCGTTCTCTACGCTAGATTTGTCCCAAATCCACTCCGGAGGACCCCCACATGACCGAAGCCTGCATCGTCGGATGGGCGCACACGCCGTTCGGCAAGCTGGAAGACCCAGACATCGAGTCGCTGATTGGCCGCGTCGCCGGTGCCGCGATCGCGGATGCGGGCATCGCCCCGCACGACATTGAAGGCACCTTCGTCAGCCTGTTCAACAACGGCTTTTCAGCGCAGGATTTCCCGGCGTCGTTGGTGCTGCAGCACGTTCCGGAACTCCGCTTCAAGCCGATTACCCGTTTCGAGAATGCCTGCGCCTCCGGCTCCGCCGCCGTCCATGGTGCTCGGGATTTCCTGCTGTCCGGCCGCGGGCGCTTCGCGCTGGTCATCGGGGTCGAGAAAATGACCGCCACCTCCGGCAAGGAGGTCGGCGATATCCTGCTCAAGGCCAGCTACCAGAAGGAGGAGTCCGACATTCCTGCCGGATTCGCCGGCGTCTTCGGACGCATCGCGGAGACCTATTTCCAGCGCTACGGCGACCAGTCCGATGCGCTCGCGGCGATAGCCGCAAAGAATCACAAGAACGGGGTGGACAATCCATTCGCGCAGATGCGCAAGGACCTCGGCTTCGACTTCTGTCGCAACGTCAGCGAGAAGAACCCATACGTCGCACCGCCGCTGAAGCGGACCGACTGCTCCCTGGTTTCGGACGGTGCGGCCGCGCTGGTACTGGCGGATGAGGAAACCGCCAAGGCCATGGGCAAAGCGGTCCGGTTCAAGGCGGCTGTGCAGGTCAACGACTTCCTGCCGATCAGCAAACGCGACATCACCGGGTTCGAGGGCGCCGCCCATGCCTGGGCGCAGGCACTTCGCATGTCCGACACGAAGCTATCGGACCTGTCCTTCGTGGAATCACATGACTGCTTCACCATCGCGGAATTGCTGGAATACGAGGCGATGGGCCTCACCGCGAAAGGCCAGGGCGCCCGAGCGGTGCTGGAGGGGTGGACAGCGAAGGATGGGCGGCTGCCGATCAATCCATCGGGTGGGCTGAAGGCGAAGGGCCATCCGATTGGCGCCACCGGCGTTTCGATGCACGCCATCACCGCGATGCAGCTTACCGGCCAGGCGCCGGGGGGGATGCAGTTGCCGAAGGCTGACCTCGGCGCGGTGTTCAATATGGGCGGCGCAGCCGTGGCCAACTATGTGTCCATCCTGGAGCCGGTGCGCTGATCCCTACCAGCAACCTGGCGTCGCTGTTGCTGCAAACCGCGCGCCGATTTCCCGACCGGCCAGCGATCGTCTGGCGCGAAGCCACCTGGACCTGGGCCTCGTTTCGTGACCGGGTCCAGTCCGCGGCGGCCGCGCTGGCGGCGCGCGGTGTGCGCCACGGCGACCGTATTCTGCTGCATGCCCGCAACTCCAACGCCGTCCTGGAGACGATGTTTTCGACGTGGATGCTGGGCGCGGTGTGGGTGCCGACCAACTTTCGCCTGACGCCGCCCGAGGTCGCCTACCTGGCGCGGTCATCAGGTGCCAGCGTCCACATCTTCGACAGCGCCTTCCCCGACCACGCCGCCGTCGCCAGAAGCGAAAACCCGGCGTGCCGGCTGGAGATTTCGATCGGCGGCGGCGGACCCGATGACTGGGAGAGCCTGACTGCATTCCCGAAGAAAGTGACCGTCCCGGCGGATGTCGATCGCGATCATCCGGCTTGGTTCTTCTACACATCCGGCAGCACCGGACGACCCAAGGCCGGCGTGTTAACCCATGGGCAGATGGATTATGTCATCTGCAACCATCTTTGTGACCTGATGCCGGCCACGACGGAGCAGGACGCATCGCTGGTCGTAGCGCCTTTGTCGCATGGCGCCGGCGTTCACGCCCTGCCCCAGATTGCCCGTGGCGCCGCTTCGATCCTGCTATCCGGCGAAAGACTTGACTGCGACGAGGCCTGGCGACTGGTCGAACAGCACCGCGTCACCAACATGTTCACCGTGCCGACGATCCTGACGATGCTCACACGCCATGATGCGGTGGACCGTTACGATCATAGTTCGCTTCGCTATGTCATCTATGCGGGCGCCCCGATGTATCGCGCCGACCAGATCCATGCGCTGCGCAAACTGGGCAAAGTGCTGGTGCAGTATTTCGGCATGGGTGAAGTGACCGGCAACATCACTGTTCTGCCGGCTTACCTGCACAGCGAGGATGATTCGCAAATGCCGGTCGGGAGCTGTGGCTTTCCGCGCACCGGCATGGATATCGCCATACTGGACGATGCCGGCCAACTGCTAGAACCCGGCACCACCGGTGAGATCTGCGTGCGAGGCCCTAGCGTTTTCGCCGGCTACCACGACAACCCCGAGGCCACCACGAAAGCCACCGAACATGGCTGGTTCCATACCGGCGACCTTGGGCACACGGACACGCGCGGCTTCGTCTATATCACCGGCCGAGCCTCGGACATGTACATCTCTGGGGGGTCGAACGTTTATCCGCGGGAGATCGAGGAAGCCCTGTTGCTGCATCCGGCGGTCGCAGAAGCCTGCGTGGTTGGGATGCCGCACGATAAATGGGGTGAAAGCGGCACCGCCGTGCTGGTCCTTGAAGCGGGGGCAAGCGCCTCGGCTGACGAACTTCTGGCGCATCTGGATGGCAGGCTGGCGAAATACAAATGGCCACAATCGTTTGTCTTCTGGTCGGAACTGCCGAAATCGGGCTATGGGAAGGTGACCAAGCGCGACGTAAAGCACCTGTTGGAAAAGGACCTCTGAATGGCCCCCGCACCCATCGATCCTGCTCGGATTACCGACTATCACATGCATGTCTATTTCGACGCGGACAGTCGTGAGCGCGCGGCTCTGCTGCGGGCGTGGGTGGAGGAACGGTTCACGGTCCGCATGGGAAGGTGGCACGACGTACCGGTCGGACCGCACGTCGCTTCCATGTATCAGATCCAGTTCATGCCCAACCTGTTTCCGGCGTTGGTGCCCTTCGTAATGATGAACCGGATGGACCTGACGGTTTTGCTGCATCCGCAGTCAGGCCGGCCCCGGGACGACCACACGATCAACGCGACCTGGATGGGCACCATGCTGCCGGTCAAGACGGAAGTGCTGCGCGAGGCTGACTGATCGATCGCCGCCGGCAAACGCTCCGGACTCCTGTCGCCGGCCACCCCGGCATTACTTCCGGTGTCTCAGGAATTCTGTCGGTAACTAACCTTTTGTTAACCGGATCACGCTATTCCAGCCGGATTGCGTGCAGGTTGCGCCCGCTTTCAGCGAGGTTTTGACAAAGGGCCCGGGACAGACAGATCAAATGGCGATCTTCGATTGGGCCGCCAACACGAGCGGTGACTGGAACACCGGCACCCTGTGGACCCAGGCTTTCGTGCCGAACAACCTGGCAGCCAACGTCACGATTGACGCCGCCACAACGCTCAATGCTTATACGGTCACTATCGCGGCGGGCGAGACCGAGACCGTCAGCAGCCTGAGCATGAACGGCACCAACAACTTTGGTGGCACCCATCTTTCCGGCACGTATGTCGCCGCTGAGTTGGAGTTGGACGGAACAATCGTCTTTGGCCCAGGGTCCGCCGGCTCGCTCGACGGCTCCCTACAGACCTTCGTGCATGAAAAATCGGGCAGCAGCGCCGCGATCCTGAATGGCGGACGCCTGGACGCGTTCATCCAGGTCGAGGGAAACTTGCTCCTGGCGGGCGCCAATACCGTCTATTTCAGTAACGAAGTGGAGGCTCTTGGCGGAACGGTGGCAATCACCGCGCCGATCGGCAACGTCGTCGGCAACACCCTGACCGATGGTGTGTTCGCGGCCCGAGGCCCTGGGGCCGTCATCAATCTCGGCGCTGCTTCCGGACCGGTCGTCAGCATCGAAACCATCGCCGCTTCATTCGGCTGGACCGAGCTCACCCTCGATGGTCCGGCAGCCGCCATAACCGAATGGAATGGCTCCGGATTGGTTCCTGTTGAAACGACGTTGAGAGTGATCGGCGCCGGGGCCGAGGTAGATATCCTTGGCGGCCGCGACTACATCAGCAGCGCGTCACTGACGATCGACGATGCCGTTGGCTCCAGCTTTTTCAGCGCCGCCGTGCTCAACCTGCAGGCTGGAACGGTCGCGGTGGCAGGCGGCATCAACATAAACGGCGGCGTCGTTCAAGGTTACGGAACGATAGCCAGTCAGGTGTTCAACAACGGCACGCTGATCGCGCTTGGCGGCACGACCGGCGGCACGTTGCACGTGACCGGCACCCTGACGGGCACCGGTTCCGTGATTTTCGACCGGAACGCCGCGACAGGTGGCGATCCGACCGAAGCGACGCTGGTGCTGACCAGCGTATCGGCCGGCCAGACCATCATCATGAATGACGGTGGCGATACGCTCATCCTGGCGTCACTTTCAGCGTTCGCCGGCACGATCGTTGCCGGGATGGGCGGCCGGATCATCCTGGACGGTCTCACCGCGACCAGCGCGGTGCTGGACCATGGGACGCTGATCGTCAGCAATGGCGCCCAGACGGTCGCAACGCTGGCACTCGGTGGTTCGTATGCCGGCGACAGCTTCATCGCGAGCGGCTCCATCGTAACCATTCTTGCCCTCCCAACGATCAGCGGCACATCTGGCGACCAGGAGATTTCTGACCAGGAGACGATTTCACCCTTCGCCGGCATCGCAATCGCCGACTCGAATCTCGCACAGACCGAGACCGTGACGGTGACGTTGCTGCCGGAAAACGGCACGCTGACCAATTCCGGCAGCGGACGCTATGATGCCGCCACCGGGGTGTATCGCGTCATCGGTTCCGCCTCCGCGGTCACCACATCCTTGGCGGGGTTGGTGTTCGTTCCTACGCCGCACCAGGTCCTGCCCGGACAGAAGGTGACCACGACTTTCACCATCAGCGATACCGACACGGCGTCACAGTCCGCCATCGATACCACGACGACAATCACCACCACGGCAGAGTTCTCCTCGCCCACGATCAGCGGTGCCGACGCGGATCAGGCGGTCTCGGATGACGGAACGATCGCGCCGTTCGCCCATATCCAGATAGCGGACGACAATTTCGGCCAGATTCAGACTGTTACCGTTACCCTCTCCGATGCCTTGGACGGCACGCTGACCAACCTCGGCTTGGGCACCTACGACCCGGTCAGCGGCATCTATGTCGTAAGCGGGATCGCCTCAGCGGTTACCAATGCCTTGAGGGCCCTGGAGTTCACGCCGGCGCTTCATGAAGTCGCTCCCGGTGACGTTGTCGACACAATTTTCACGATTGCCGATGTTGACACATCCGGGCAGTTCGCTACCGATCGGACGACAGAAGTCGCCATCACGGCGACGTCGGTCGCGCCGACCATCAGCCTTACGCAAGCCGGGCAGGCGGTATCGGATCAAGCTACGATTTCACCCTTCGCCAATGTCCTGATCGGCGACGACAATTTTGGCCAAACCGAGACCCTGACAGTGACCTTGCTCGCGGCCGAGAACGGGTCGCTGGCAAATATCAGCGCGGGCGCCAGCTATGATGCGGGAACGGGCGTCTATACCGTCATCGGATCGGCTGCTGTCGTCACGTCCGCTTTGCATGCGTTGGTGTTCGTGCCGTCCCAGCATCAGGTCGCCCCCGGACAGTCGGTGACGACCATTTTCATCATCAGCGACATTGACACCGCGTCGCGGTCCGCCGCCGATAGCACGACAACCGTCGTTTCAACCGCCATCGCGGTCCAACCGAGCATCAGCCCAGCCGGCTTCAGCCCTACGATCTCCGATGCGGCGACCATTTTGCCGTTCGCCGATGTCGTCATAGGCGACGCCAACTTTGGCCAGCAGCAGACCGTCACCGTTACATTGTCCGCGGCGGCCAATGGCTCGCTGACCAACCTCGCCGGAGGCATCTATGTTGGCAACGGGGTCTATCGCTTCACGGGTGACGCCTCATCGGTCACTGCTGCCCTGAATGGATTGGTGTTCATCCCGACCCCGCACCAGATCACGCCGGGGACTCTAATCTCCACGACCTTCACCATCGACGACATCGACACGGCTGCGCAACTGGCGACCGACAGCACAACAATCGTCAATGTCATTGCCGGGACCTCACTGCCGACGATCACCGGTTCGGTCCCTGGTCAGGCGGTGTCAGACCAGGGGACCATCAGGCCGTTCGCCCATGTGGTGATCGATGATGTGAACTTCGGTCAGGACGAGACGTTGACGGTGACCCTGTCCACCGCAACCAATGGCACGCTGAGCAATTTCGGTGCAGGAGATTACGACGCCCTCAACGGCGTCTATACGGTGACCGGTTCGGCCTCCGCCGTTACCACCGCCCTGACGGCGTTGGTATTTGCCCCGAGGGTCTATCAGGTCGCATCCGGGCAGACCGTCACCACGACGTTCCTCATCCGCGCTATCGACACCGCCGGTCAGGAAGAGACGGATGATGCGACGAGTGTCGTCGCCACCGCGCTGGAATTGGCTGTCCAGCCAACAATCGGCGGTGCCGCGCCTGGGCAGGAAATCTCTGATCAAGCCACCGTTTCCCCCTTCATCAATATCCTGATCGGCGACGCCAACATTCGGCAGACCGAAACCGTGACGGTGACCCTGTCGGCCGCGGCGAACGGCACGCTGACCAACCCGGGTGCGGGAGAATACGATGTCGGTACCGGCGTCTATACGGTCAGCGGAACGCCGTCCGCCGTCACCACCGCCGTGGCGGCCCTGGTGTTCAACCCGAGCCTTCATCAAGTAACGCCATCGCAGACCGTCTCCACGACGTTCACCATCGCCGACATCGATACCGCGTCCCAGATGGTTTCCGACAGCACCACGACGGTCACCGTCACCGCAACCGGCGTTGTGCCGACGATCGGCGGTACCGCGAGTGGCCAGGAGGTCTCGGACCAGGCGACGATAACGCCGTTCGCGGGTGTCGTGATCAGTGACACCAATGTGGGCAGCGTCGAGATCCAGGCGGTCACGACGACATTCGTTATCAATGATACGAACGCCGCCTCGCTGAATGTCACGGATGCCACCACAACCGTCGTTGCCACCGCCGTGGCGCTTCTGCCGGTGTTCAACGGAGCTGTGGCGGGACAGCGAATTTCCGAGCAAGCGACGATCTTGCTGTTCGCCGGGGTCACGATCACCGATGCGAATTTTGGACAAAGCGAAACCCTGACCGTCACCTTGTCAGCGGCCGGTAACGGAAAGCTGACGAATGTCGGAGGAGGCACCTACGACGAGCCAACCGGCGTCTATACGATCAGCGGCAGCGCCTCGGCCGTCACGCATGCCCTGCAAGGGTTGGTATTCATCCCCACCCAGCATCAAGCAGAGCCCGGCCTGGCCGTCACCACAACGTTCGCCATCCGCGACCGCGACACCGCCGGCCAGGTAGCGACCGAGAGTACGACAACGGTGATCGCGACCGCTGTGGCAGCCCCCATCACCATCGGCCCCACGGCGACCGGCCAGACGACCTCGGACCAGGCGCCAATCGCGCCGTTCGCCCATGTCGTCATCACCGACGCCAACTTCGGACAAATTCAAACTCTTACTGTAACCCTGTCCGCGCCCGCCAATGGCGAGCTGAGCAATCCTGGCGTAGGCAGTTACAGCGATGCTACCGGCGTATATACGATCGATGGCACGGCCGCCGCGGTCACGGTAGCCTTGGCTGGGCTGATGTTCACGCCCACCCGACATCAGGTCATGCCCGGGCAGACGGTTTTATCACGTTTCACCGTCACCGATACCGACACCGCATCACAATCCGCGACCGACAGTTCGACGACCGTCATCGCCGTCGCCGCCGCAAGCCCGCCCATTATCAGCTTCACGACGGGCGGGCAGGCGACCGACGACCGGACAGCAATCTCGCCGTTCACGCACGTAACGATCACCGACCCCAATTTCGGCCAGGCGGAGACCTTGACCGTCACCCTGTCCGCGGCCACGAACGGCTCACTCACCAACCTCGGCGGAGGCATCTATAACGCCGGAGCGGGCGTCTACACGGTCACCGGCGGTGCCTCCGCGGTCATGGCCGCCCTGAATGCCCTGGTGTTCTTGCCGACGCAGGGCAAGGTCGCGGGAGGCCAGAGGATCACAACGGGATTCAGCCTGACCGTAACCGATACCGCCGGGGCCAGTGCCACGAATGCCGCTACCACCGTTGTAGCTACCGGCGTGACTCCACCGCAAGGCGGGATCATTCTGAGTGGCTCGTCGTCACAATACATCATCGCCAATGATAACGGATCACTCCACATCGGTGATACCGTTCCGGAGCGGAACGGGACTAAGACGCTGTCAGACGTTACTGTGATGGTATTCGCCGACGGGACGGGCCTGTTCGATGCCACCGGTACAGCGGAGCACGTGGCCCGTCTATATCCCGCGGCGCTAGGTCGTGCGCCTGACCTCGACGGGTTGCAAGCCTGGACCCACGCGATCGACAATTCAAACGTTCCGTTATCGGCCGTGGCAACGGGCTTTGCCGCGTCGCCTGAGTTCATTCATTCCTATGGCCCCCTGTCCGACCCGCAATTTGTCCAGCGTCTATACGCCAACGTGCTTCACCGGCCGGGCGATTCGGCGGGTCTGCAGGCTTGGGGCAACCTGCTGGCTTCCGGCGCGACAAGAGGCACCGTCCTATTCAGCTTTTCGGAAAGCGCGGAGTTCAGGAACAACACCGTGTCCATCGCCGGAGACCTGAACGACGCGGAGGCCTACCGTCTGTACAAGGCTTGCCTGAAATCGAATACCAGACGCCGCTGGCGAGGCCCTGTGGTCCGCACAACTGTCCGCCGGCGTCACGCCTACGCAAATCGCACAAGGTTTCGTAAGTTCCGCCGAGTTCATGCAGCACTATGGAACAACATTGAGCGCCACCGATTTCATCTCTCTTTTGTATCAGAACGCCTTGAGCCGGCCGGCTGATCCTTCCGGACTGCTGGCATGGACGAATTTCCTGCAGCAGGGTGGCAGTCGGGCCAGCGTCCTTGTCGGCTTTTCCGACAGTGTCGAGAACCGATCGCAGACTGCCCAGGCGACCCATGCCAACTGGGTTTTCATTCCGTCGTAGAAGAACGCGTCAATCGAACGGCAGCCCAACGTAATTCTCCGCCAGCGATCTTGCGGATGCGATCGACGTGCGTACCAGATCGAGGTCCGCGAAGTGGATGCGCCGTTCAAAGTCGGTCTCGTTCTCATTGCGGTGCAGCATCGTCGTCATGTACCAGGAAAACCGTTCCGCCTTCCACACCCGCCGGAGACAAACCTCGCTGTACTGGTCCAGAAGGTCCTGGGTATTGTGCCGATACTTCGCCTCCAGCGCGCGAGACAGGACCAGCACGTCGGCCACCGCGAGATTGAGGCCCTTTGCTCCGGTTGGCGGCACGATGTGCGCGGCATCGCCGGCGATGAACAGTCGGCCGAATTGCATTGGCTCACACACGAACGAGCGAAGCGGGATGATGCCTTTCTGCACGATCGGACCTTCAGTCAACGACCAGCCGTCATCGGTGGCAAACCGGGTGTGAAACTGCTCCCAGATTCGCTGGTCCGGCCAGTTGGCGATGTCATCGGCGGGATCGCACTGGATGTACAGGCGCTGCACCTCGGGCGAACGCGTGCTGAGCAAAGCGAACCCGTCGCCCTGATTGGTGTAGATCAATTCGTGCCAGGAACGCGGCGCTTCAACCAGGATTCCAAGCCAGCCAAACGGGTAGATTTTCTGGTATTCGGTTCGATGATTGGTGGGAATGGCTTGCCGGCCCGGCCCATGGAAGCCGTCGGCGCCCACGATGTAGTCGCAGACAATGGTTTCCGGCGCACCGGTTTTGCCACGCTGGAACTCGATCACTGGCCGGTCACTGTCGAGGTCGCGGATGGTGGTTCCCGCGACGCCGAAGATGATCTCACCGCCCCAGGCAAGAAGTCCGGCGATCAGGTCTTTCAGCACCTCATGCTGGGGATACACGACGACTGTTTTTCCGTCCGTCAGTCCCCTGATATCGACGTGGTGACGGGTTCGGTTCCATTGCAAGGTAATGCCGTCGTGGAAGTGGCCCTCGCGCATCATCCGTTCGCCGAGACCAAGTTCCTTCATCAGTTCGACGACCCAGTGTTCGAGCACACCGGCGCGAACAGTCTGCTCCACCTCACTACGCTCGCGAGATTCGACGATGATCGCGCTGATCCCTGTGCGGTGCAGCAGGTGTGCCAGAAAAAGTCCCGCTGGCCCGGCGCCGATGATCCCGACCTGGGTGCGCAGGGTCATGGGTCAACAGCGGACGAACCCGCGGCGGTGGCCCGAGCAACGGCGTCCTCCAGCTTCAAGATGCGGGTGGCGTTCTGATAGAACAGCTTTTCGACCACGCCCGGGCGGAACCCCTCCATCTCCCACTCGTCGCAGCACTGTCCGGGGCTCCAGCCGGGATAGTCCGATCCGAACAGCACCTTGTCCTGCAGCCGGCGTTGCATGTCGTGCTTTAGCGCGGCCGGAATATACTTCGGCCCCCAGCCGGAGATATCGATCGAGACATTGGCCTTATGGATGGCGACGGCGATCAGTTCCTCGGTCCACGGCCAGCCGGGGTGGGCGGCGACGATATTGAGGTGTGGAAAGTCCGCGGCGACATCATCGATATTCGGGATCGGACGGGCATGTCCCAGTTTGAAGCCAAGGCCGCCCGGCTCGCCCGATCCGATCGCGGTGGTCCCGCAGTGGATCAACACCGGCGCCCCGAGCGACTGCAGCAGGTCCCAGATTGGGTAGAACAGTTTGTCGTTGGGTGAGAAGCCCTGCACGGGTGGTTGGTACTTAACACCGAGCAGACGAAGGTCCTTGATCGCGTGTTCGATTTCCTCCAGGCCTTTGCGGCCGCGCCATGGATCGACCATTGCCCAGCCGGGCAAGAACACATCCGGGTAGTCATGGGTCAGTGCCGCCAGCGCTTCGTTGGCGTACACCCCACCCGCCGCGCCGTGTTCGGCATCCCAGGCTATGGGGATCGCCAGAGCGTCATCGCGGCGGAAGTCTTCCGCGATCTGGCTGTCCGGGCGCGCGGCAAACTTGCCTTTGAACATGCGCTGAGCCGCCGGCATGAAGGGCATGCTGGCCTCGACATAGGCGGGATTCATTGGATGGACGTGCACATCTATGGCGCGCAACTTGGTGTCTCCCTGCTGCATGACCCAGGCTTTCGGATCATGCGATCAATGAAGCAATAGCGATTCCGTGCGGGCTGGAAAGCCCTGATCCTGCATTGATCCTCATGTCCTCGCAGGCAGGGGAGCTAGGCGGCACCAGCTAACGGCGTCCATCATCATGGGGATGGCATCGTGAGGTAGCCTTGCGGTCATGCCGGAGCCAGCCCGGTCATGCCTGGCAATGCAGCCTCCCAGCTTTCCCGCGCGGCCTCGACCGTCGCCCGGTCCGCGATCAGAACCAGGCGGGATTGGCGCTGGCCAACGGGCCATCGATCCAGTTCCACCGGGGCATTGAGAACGTGATGCACCCCCTGGACGACGACCGGTCCAGCGGTACCTTCGATGTCCAGCATGCCTTTGATCCGCAGCAGCCTGTCAGCATGGCCGATCCTGATGCGCCGCAGCCACTCGTCGAACCGGCGCCATCGCAATGGCCGGTCGGCGAACAATGAGGCTGCCTGATGCCGGCCAGCGTGTTCCGGATCGACACTCTCGGCGAACAGACCGGATCGCCCCAATCCTGGCCTGCCTGATCCAACTGGAGATAACCCCGCCGGCACCCCAACGGGCGGTCCGCCGGAAGGCGATGAGGAAGGCGCGTTTGGGTCAAGGAATGCGTCCGGAAACAGATCTCCGGCATCCGCCTGCCCGTGCGGCGCGACCAGGATCGGCGCCGAGGGATTGTGGTCATGCAGGACCGTACGCAGCCGTTGGAGCGCGTCCGTGGTGGCCAGGTCGGTCTTCGTCAGCACCAGACGATCCGCCAATGCGATCTGTTTGCGGGTCTCGGCGTGCCTCGCCAGTTGGCTTGCGGCGAACATCGTGTCCACGGTGCTGATGATCGCTTCCAGACGGAAGACGCGTGACATCACCGGATTACGCAGAATCGCCTGCGCGATGGGGGCGGGATCGGACAGGCCGGATGGCTCGATGATCAAGCGTTCGAATCGCGGAACCTCGCCACCTTCCCTGCGGCTGAAAAGGCGCATCACCGCGTCTTCCATGTCTCCGGCCAGGTTGCAGCACAGGCATCCGTTGGCCAGCACAACCGTCTTGTCCGCGCCGTGGTCGATCAGGTCCCGGTCGAGCGGAACCTCCCCGAACTCATTGACCGCCACGGCGGTGCCGGTCATGCGCTCGTCGCGCAGCAGCGCATTCACCAAGGTCGTCTTGCCGCTGCCGAGGAAGCCGCTGATCAGCGCCACCGGCAGGCGGCCCCGGTCGGCTTCCTGACTGAGAAATCCAAAACGGCTCACGGCTGCTCCCGCAGGAAGCGGTCAACCAGGCGGTTTGCCTCGGTCCGGTCTGCCCGCATCTGCACATTCTGCCGGTTGCGCGCCCCGCTGGTCAGGTAGAAGCGTTCATACTGTTCGTTGCGGCTTGCCAGCGCGCTACCGGCGAAGTCCCAGCCAAGCCGGAATATCCGCGCACGATCAACCGCGGAGGTATCGCCTGCGCCGCGCAGGTATTTGTCGATCAACGGACGCAGATAAGCATCATCGAATGCTTCGGCGCTTGGCGTCGCCAGCACGTTATGGGAACCGATCAGCCGGATGATTTCATTCACGCGGGGAAACCAGTACGGCAGGGAGGTGCGCAGCGCGTCCATTGGCCGGCCGTCCAGAAACCAGGCACCGTTGCCGTGGTGATAAGCTCCCTCCTCCGCCGCTCGGACCGCCGACCGCGCCAGCTCAGCGAATGACCAGATCTCGCCGAGCATCTGCAACGTGGCAGGATCCGAGGCACCGATCGCCTCCGCCATCCGGCAGGCGATGCCCCAGGCGAACTCCAGCTTGGTCCACGCCCGAACCATTGTCTGGTGCATCGCGTTGGCGCGCCAGCTAGCCGACATGACGGAGTTATAGACGGGCAGGTTGCCATCGATGAACACGCGATGGCGCGGCACCTCGACATTGTCGAAAATGACGAACGCATCCTGTTCATCGAAGCGGCCGGACAGCGGATGGTCAAAGCGGTTGTCGGGCAATGAGACGCTGTCGCGGCAGATGAACTTCAGCCCGGGAGTGTTCATTGGAGTGCAGAACGACAACGCATGACGGCGGCTCGCATCCGGCATCGGCTGACTGGGATACACCGCGATCTCATCAGAAAACGGCGCCAGCGTCGCCAACACCCGGGCGCCGCGGACCAAGATCCCGTACTCGGTTTTTTCGACCGTGTGCATCTGGCTCTCGTCAAAACCGGAGGGCACGTTACCCTTGGACTTGTCGGACATCGCGTGGATCAGCGTGTGGGTCAGGCTGAGATCGCGGCGCGCCAGCTCTTTCTGAAACGCCACCAGATTGGCCGCGCCCTCCTCGTTCCCGTTGGCGCCCCATTGGTCACTGCGGCCCGCGAAGCCGGCATAGGTGACGTTCATGTAGTCCGGGGTGCGCCCCAGCAACCCGACCGAGAATTCGGCGACACGGCGTAGCGCCTTGTGACGCCGGAGCAGGTCGTCCCTGCTGCGCGGGATCATGTGGCTGACGGCGATCTGTTCCCCGGTCTCCGGGTCCGGCATCAGGCACTCATCGGGATACTGATAGTGCAGGTCATAAACCGCGGCGATCGATGCGGCGGCCCCGCGCAGCGCGGGGTGGTCCAGCGGATCGGATATTCGTTGGCCGCCGAGCCACACCTCGCGGCTGTCGCGCAGTCCGCGCAGAAACTCCGCACCGGTGCGTGCTGGCATTACTGTGACCCTCCCGAACTCCATGGGTTTATCGCAGGATGGCGCCGCCCGCCACTCCGCCGACGCCGTTCGTTAATCAGGACGGAACGCACAGCCTCTTGACTGCCCCCTCGATATGTAAATCGTCCATCTTCACACCGGGATGACGCCATCACACATCCCGCACCGCGCTTGGCAGGAGAAATTGGATGCGGGACGACGAACTCCGAGAGTCCCAGAACATCGATGATCGGCGGGGCGATGGCGGCGGGGGCGGGTTTCCCGTCGGCCGCGGTGGCCTGGGAATTGGCACGATCGTTGTTCTCGGCCTGCTCGGTTGGGCGCTCGGCATTAACCCGGCCGTTCTTATCAATGGCGCGCAGATGGTTGCCGGCGGCAGCGACGGATACGTCAGCCAGCCGCCGCCTCGCCCGACCGGCATACCGAGCGACCAGACCGGGATTTTCGTTTCAAGGGTCCTGGGTGAAACCGAGGATGTCTGGTCGCAGGTTCTGCCGGCACAGACCGGACGTGCCTACGAAAAGCCGACACTGGTGCTGTATTCCGGCGCCACCCGGTCGGCCTGCGGCACGGCACAAACGGCGACGGGCCCATTCTACTGCCCCAACGATCGCCGCGTTTACCTGGACACCGCGTTTTTCCGCGACATGAAACGCCGCTTTGGCGGGGGCGGAAATTTTGCGTATGCCTACGTAATCGCCCATGAAATTGGCCACCACGTGCAGAATCTGGTGGGACTGCTGCCCAAGGCCGAGGCGATGCAGCGTCAGGCGCGCGACCGCGCGACGGCGAATGCTGTGTCGGTCCGGCTCGAGCTTATGGCCGATTGTTTCGCCGGCGTCTGGGCCAACAAGATGAACCAGCGGCACGCCAATATCGATGACACTGATGTCCAGCAGGCAATCGCGGCAGCCACCGCCATCGGCGATGACCGCCTGCAGCGGCAGAGCACGGGAGCCGTTGTGCCGGACAGCTTCACCCACGGCTCCTCCGCACAGCGGGTGCGCTGGTTAACGACCGGGCTGAGGGGCGGCAACATGCAGGCCTGCGACACGTTTGCCGGCCGGGAGCCTTGATCGGCTCACGGACAGGGGCCTTCAGTGACTCCATCTGCCCGGACCACGGCCTAACGTACGCCGTCCTTGCCCGGGAAGGACTGGTCCTGGGCGCGGGAGGTCGCGACATTGGCTTCCGGAACAAAAGGCAGATTGGACAGGATTTGCAGTGTCTGCTCCGGCGGCCTGGCGAATATCGGAGCGGACAGCACCTCTAGCGCGGCTGGCTGATTTCCCATTTGCAGATCGAGCGCGAGCGCCAGCATTGTATTGACGACGATCTGGGGCGGTGCATCGGGACGAATCCCGAGGATCGCGCGGAGGTCATCACGCGCCCTGCCCATGTGCAGCTTCACCGCGCTGTCCATGCCAATCCACCGAGGGTTCCTGCTCAGCTCCCCGGGTAGATATTCAAGTGCGATAACCGCCCTGGCGGCTTCCGCCGGATTACCTTGCGTATTGGCGGCCGAAGCGAACGCCCAGGCCGCGAAGTTGATGGCCCCGATGTCGTTATCCTCATAGGTGCCGAATACACCGGGCGGAAGGGACGCCGCGGGCGGTGCGGCCGGCACCGTGCAAGCGCCGACACCAACCGCCAGAAGCAGCAATACCACAAGCGCCCGCATGAACCTGTTCCCGTATGACATGTCGGAAGGACATTGGCATGCACCGCCTTGGTGGCCAGTCAGGGCGATACGGGTTCCTCAACCGATCCCGAACGATTGACCGGCCGTTCAGCCGACAAGATGATCTCGGCGGCGGCATCGAGAAATTCTCGGGACAACGCCTGGTCAGCCGCCAGGCGAGACAGCACGACCGCCCCGACCATGGTGGACAGCGATGCCAGCGCGCGCTTCCGCTTCCGACCCGGAACACAATTTGTCAGGGCCGCAAGCATGCCACGCAACGCGTCGCTGACCGCCTGGCGGGAGGTCGCCCGCCGCGCAACGTCGGGTCCCATGGTTGTCAGCATGCAGCACCTGGCCGAGGTCACCCGATCCGGGTCCAGATAATCGGTTACGATCCGCTCCAGCGCGGCCGGCTTGTCAGAGGACCGGCTTATATCCGCCCAGCGGTGCGCCGCTTTCTCCAGCAGCGACTGTGACACCTCCGCGGCAAGTGCCTCCTTGGAGGGAAAGTGCAGGTAGAACCCGCCATGCGTGAGCCCAGCCTCTTTCATCACCGCGTCGACGCCTGTTCCGTCAACGCCATGCTCACGAAACAGATGTCCTGCCGCAGCCAGTATCCGCTGGCGGGTTTCGGCTCGTCGCCGCGTTGGTTCGGTCATTGGGTAATCCGTTTGCTCGCCCGCCCCTTTTATTAGCACTTGACCTTCAATATGACGACCGTCATTAGATTGCAAGGATTTCAGGAGTTCGAGATGGGTCCTAACATGATCGCCCGCCTGTTGGCGGGACGTCTGCATTATGCCTGGGTCGTGCTGGTCGTGATGTTCGTGGTCATTCTCGCCTCCGTTGGGGTGCGAGCGACGCCAGGCGTGCTGATCGTTCCGCTGCAGCAGGCGTTCGGTTGGAACGCCGCCGTGATCTCCGGGGCTGTGTCGCTGAACATCCTGCTGTTTGGGCTAGTCGGACCATTCGCCGCCGGACTGATCCAGACGATGGGATTGAAGCGGACCGTGCTGTGCTCGATGGCGCTGTTGGTCATCGGCGCGGGTCTTAGCAGCATCGTCACCGAAATCTGGCAGCTTTACCTGACCTGGGGTGTGCTGGTCGGCCTCGGGTCGGGTGCGGGAATGGTGGGACTGGCAACGGCCATTGCCAACCGCTGGTTCGTGCAGCGCCGGGGCTTGGTCGTCGGACTGCTGACCGCCGGCAATGCCTCCGGCCAACTGGTTTTCCTGCCGTTGCTCGCGAGCCTCGCGGTGTCTCACACCTGGCACATCGTGCCACTCGTCGTTGCCGGGGTCATTCTGGCGCTGATCCCGGTGGTGCTGCTGATGCTGCCCGAAAGCCCGGCTTCGATTGGTATCGGGCCATTTGGCTCCAAGGAGATCGTGGAGTTGCCGGCGCGGTCCGGCAACCCTTTCGCGATTGCGGTCAGCGGGCTGATCCGAGGATCGAAGTCAGTGGATTTCTGGCTTCTGTTCATCACTTTCGCGGTCTGCGGGTTCTCCACCAACGGCCTGGTCGCGACCCACCTGATCCCGTTCTGCATGGATCACGGCATCGCCGAGGTCAGCGCGGCGGGCTTGCTGGCCGCGATGGGCGTGTTTGACCTGATTGGCACGACCGCGTCCGGCTACCTGACCGACCGCTACGATTTTGAGGATATTGCTGTTCTGGTACTACGGCCTGCGTGGTCTTTCGCTGGTGGTGCTGCCGTTCACCAACTTCGACGTGGTCAGCCTTGCGATTTTCGCCGCTTTCTATGGCCTTGACTGGGTCGCCACTATTCCTCCTACCGTTACGCTGACCAACGAGGTGTTCGGTAAGAAAGATGCGCCGGTGATCGTGTCATGGATCGTTGCCGGCCATCAGATTGGTGGCGCCCTTGCCGCGCTGGGCGCCGGTGAGACGCGCTACCTGACCGGCAGCTATGTCCCGGCGTTTTTGGCCAGCGGGGTCGCCTGCCTCATGGCCGCTCTGATGGTGCTTCGCATCAATCGGCGCCGTGAGGCTCTTGCTCCGGCGGAGTAAACCCGGTCGGTTTGCAGCGGCGGGCGGACCCGCCCTGCCCGGTCAGGCCAGGCGCCGCCCCGAACCGGAGTAGCCAGCTTTGAGTTCGGCATTGATCGCGGCCGCGAGAAGCGGGTTTGCCCGCCTGATCTGACTGGCACGCAGGGTTGCGCCGAGATGCGAAGATGGCTTCATCTCCCATGCCTCCAGGAACAGGAGATCAGCTTCGACCTGCAAATCGTTAATGCCGTTCAGCGCCTCGCGAACCGCGAGCGTGAACGGGGGCTTTGACTCTAAGCGGGTAGCTGACATCAGGCGTTTCCTAATCGGGTCTTGCATTGCCCGGCTGTCCCTGTTCCAGCACAAATACTGGGACGAATTCAAGCAGAAGCGTCGCAAGACACAATTAGGAGCCCGACCGTTGATTCACCAGTTAATTGGCGTGACAAGCTGGTGAATTAAATTTCGCGAAGGCATCAGTAGCGATAAAGATCGTGTTTGAATGGGCCCTGTTCGGCTATCCCAAGATACTCCGCCTGCTTAGGTGAAAGTTTCGTGAGCGTTGCACCGACCTTTGCCAGATGAAGCGCGGCGACCTTCTCGTCGAGGTGCTTTGGCAGGGTGTAGACCGTGGTGGTCTCATATTTTCCGGCCGGCGCGTTATACAGCTCGATCTGGGCAAGGACCTGATTGCTGAAGCTGGCGCTCATGACGAAACTGGGATGCCCGGTCGCGTTCCCGAGATTGACCAGCCGTCCCTCGGACAGGACGATCAAGCGCTTGCCGTCCGGAAACACCACCTCATCGACCTGTGGCTTGACGTTTTCCCATTTGTAGTTCCGCAGCGACTCGATCTGGATCTCCGAGTCAAAGTGGCCGATGTTGCAGACTATTGCCCGATGTTTCATCGCCCGCATGTGATCGAGAGTGATCACGTCCACGTTGCCGGTGGCGGTGACGAAGATGTCGCCCAAGCCCGCGGCGTCATCCATCGTGACCACCTGGTAACCCTCCATCGCGGCCTGCAAGGCGCAGATCGGATCGACTTCGGTGACCATCACCCGGCAGCCCGCGTTGCGCAGCGACGCTGCCGAACCTTTGCCAACATCGCCGAAGCCGTTCACCACCGCGACCTTGCCGGCCATCATGACGTCCGTGCCGCGACGGATGCCGTCAACCAGGGATTCCCGGCAGCCGTAGAGATTGTCGAACTTCGACTTGGTGACGCTGTCGTTGACGTTGATCGCGGGAGTAAGAAGCTTGCCGGCCTTGGCCATGTCCCACAGGCGATGCACGCCGGTAGTCGTTTCTTCTGAGATACCGCGTACATCCTTCAGCATCTCCGGATACTTCTGATGCATCAGCAGCGTCAGGTCCCCGCCGTCATCGAGGATCATGTTCGGCGCCCAGCCGTTCGGACCGCGCACCGTCTGCTCGATGCACCACCAGAACTCTTCCTCGTTCAAGCCCTTCCAGGCGAAGACCGGCGTTCCGGCGGCAGCGACCGCGGCGGCGGCATGGTCTTGGGTGGAGAAAATGTTGCACGACGACCAGCGGACGGTGGCGCCCAGCGCGGTCAACGTCTCGATTAATACCGCTGTCTGAATGGTCATGTGAAGGCAGCCGACGATACGCGCGCCCTTCAGCGGTTGAGCCTTGCCGAATTCCTCCCGAATCGCCATCAGGCCGGGCATCTCGGTCTCGGCCATACTGATTTCCTTTCGACCCCAATCGGCGAGGGAAAGATCCTTGACCTTAAAATCCTGGGCGGCAGCGTTTGGCATGTTGGGGCTCCTGATTGGCTGAACGGCGCTATATAAACATATCTGCATGTTTGCAAGCTGAGTTGTGCGGCACTTCCCGCGAGCAGGTCGCGACCCAAGCACGTTTCGCGCTTGATACTGCGCAGCCAACCGCTTCCGGTTCGGTCGATCACCTCGTTCGATCATTCCGGGCGCTTATGGTAGCGCCTCAGAGTTGATTGCACCGTGAACGCCAATGCGCGGCGGGTGCCGTCCTCGGCATGTGCGATCTGAGTGGCTTCTTCGGCAAGCACGACGCGATCATCGTGCCTGCAAACGCCAATCAGCACGCCTTCGTCGATGCATCCTCATCCAGCAGTTCGGTGAGGGTCACGAGTTGGGCGAAGCCATCGGCAAGTGCCTCACAGGCGTCACGCTCAGGACCAGCGGGCCTAAGCTCCGCCTCTTTTCGCCAATGACGCTCACGATTTCGATATTTTTCCGTGTTCATGAAGCAAGTAGCGCCCTGCAAAGGTAATGTTAGTACGTTTTACATCGTGTTTCACGACGGATCAACGCTCAGAATAGTGCGCAAATGATGGCGTTGCTGCTTGGGCCCGTCCGGATGCACCGGCCGGTGATATGCACCGCCTAGCCGGTTAACGTCGCTTTGGTCGGCCGAGTGCGAACGGAACGCTTGACGCATGACATCCTGACGCTTGGTGCCAAGACCCACCGCACGATGTCGATCATCTTCGGCTATCGGACTATTTCTTGAAGATTATCAAGGCCGCCACGATCAAGGTTAAAATCAGCATGACTGCGACTACGAGAATCATGGGAAACCAAAGGTCCTGATTTTCAACCTACGTGAATGGCCTCCTGTTGGATCAATTCAATTGCGGCCTTTGCCGCTTGGCCCGCCCTGGGCCTGCTGGTCCTTTGGTTAACCCCTCGGTCGACTTTACCAGTTCCCGTGCAGCAATGAGCGGCTGCCTTGGGCCTGCCTCTTGAGCAAACTGACGGACCGGTCGATGATCCCATCATATGTCCCAGGAGGAATAAGGCATGCCCGAGAGCCCGGTCGACAAATCCGCCCGCGAGGGGGCGATGTTCGCCGCCAGCGAGACCCGTTTGCCGTTGAACGGTATCACGGTGCTGGACTTGACGCTCGCCCGAGCGGGACCTACCGCGGTGCGTCATTTCGCTGATTGGGGCGCCAACGTAATCCGGATTGAGCCGCCAACAAGTGATGGCGAGGACGTTGCCGGGCGGCGGCACGGGTTCGATTTCCAGAACCTGCATCGCAACAAGCGCGCGGTGACCCTGAACCTGAAGTCGAAGGAGGGACACGAAGCGTTCATGCGCCTGGCGGCCAAGGCCGATGTGATCCTGGAAAACATGCGGGCCAACGTTAAGCACCGCCTGAAAGTGTCGTATGATGACGTGAAGGCGATCAACCCGCGCATCGTCTACGGCAGCATTTCCGGGTTCGGCCAGGACGGTCCCTATGGCCCGCGGGCCGGGGTCGACCAGATCGCCCAGGGCATGGGCGGGCTGATGTCGATCACCGGCGAACCTGGCCGCGGCCCGATGCGCGTCGGCATCCCGATCGACGACCTGACCGCGGGCAACCTGCTCGCACTCGGCTGCATGATGGCGATCTTCGACCGCGAGCGGACCGGCGTCGGCCGCTGGGTTACCACCAGCCTGCTGGAGGCGCAGATCTTCATGCTCGACTTCCAGGCCAGCCGCTGGCTGATGGAAGGTGAGGTCGCCGGCCAGGCGGGCAACGACCATCCCACCGGCATCCCGACCGGCGTGTTCCCGACCAGCGACGGCCACATCAACATCGCCGCCAGTTCGTCGCGCGTATTCACCCGTTTCTGCGAGGCGATCGGGCGCAAGGAGTGGCTGGAACATGACGGCTGGAAGACCCAGGTCGGCCGCAGCAAGGACCGCAAGGCGATCAACGCGGCCATCGCCGAGATCACCGCGACCATGCCGTCCAACCATTGGATCGAGTTGTTCGAGGCCAACGGCATCCCCTGCGGTCCGATCTACTCGATTGACCAGGTGTTCGCCGATCCTCAGGTCAAGCATTTGGGGATGGCAACGAAGATGAAGAGCCCGTATGTCGGGGAGAAGGAGGTTGTGGCATCCGCCATCAACATCTCCGGCTTTTCCAAGGCGATCCGGAACTATACACCTGACGCTGGGGAGCACGGCGACGAAATTCTGAAAAGCGTCGGCTACACGGACGCGGAACTTGCGGACATGCGACAGAAGGGGGCCATCTGATGTTGCCGGATCGTGCGGAGACCCGAGCCTTCGCGGGCGGGAAGATGTTGGCGGCGAAGGATGACGGCGTGGGGCTGATCACCTTCAATCAGCCGGAAAAACGCAATGCGATGTCCATGGAGATGTGGACCGGCCTGGGGGAGATCCTGGACGAGTTCTCCGAGGACAGCAGCGTCAGTGTCGTGATCATGACCGGTGCCGGCAACAAGGCGTTCGTTTCTGGCGCCGACATCAGCCAGTTTGAGAAGAACCGCAACAGCGCGGATGCCCAAGCCGAATACGATCGTGCAACGGTATCGGACGCAACAAGTTCCACGCGTTCAAGAAGCCGGTCATCGCCCGCATCCGCGGCTTCTGCATGGGCGGCGGCCTGGCGATCGCCATGGCCACCGACCTGCGCATCGCGTCCCCCGACAGCCAGTTCGGCATTCCCGCTGCTCGTTTGTCGATCGCCTATGCGCCAGATTCAGTAAAGCGGCTGATCGATCTGGTGGGGCCGGCGCATGCCCGCATGATCCTCTACACCGCCAAACGTATCGATGCGGCGGAGGCGGAGCGGATCGGGCTGATCAACAAGATGGCGTCAGAGGAAACCCTGAACGACGTGGTGCTGGATATCGCGCGCACCATCGCCGACAACGCGCCGCTGTCGGTAGCCGCATCGAAGCTGACCATCAACGAGATGATCAAGGACGAGAGCCAACGCGATATGGAGGCGATCAAGCGGATGGGTGAGATCTGCTTCAACAGCGCCGACTACAAGGAAGGCCGCACCGCGTTCATGGAGAAGCGGCCGCCGCGCTTCACGGGACGGTAGTCCCGAAGCCAACGTGCTGGGGGCGCTGCTATCCAGGGGTAAAGCGGTGACGGCGTCGGGTGGATATCGTTAGCCCGTGGGCGGGACGTTGAGCGGTGTCGCGATGGCATCGTAGGAGAACCAGTCTCCGCCTTCCGTTCCGCCCAGCGTGCTTTCGTCAGGCTCGCCCTGGTATCGATCGCCCTGGCTTGCGGCTCGCGCGGTCGCTTGCCCGACCCGCTCATACCGGGTTGCCTGGTAAGCGGCGAAGGCTTGATCCGCTGTGCCGCCCATTGCCAGAGCCCGAGCCAGGATCATGGCGTCCTCGATTGCCATGGCTCCGCCTTGGCCTTGGAAAGGCAGCATCGGATGGGCGGCGTCACCCAGAAGGACCACGCGGCCTTTGAACCAGGTCCGTAACGGCGATCGCCCGAACAGCCCCCACTTGAACAACTGGCCCTCCAGGGGATGCGAAAGGATCGCGAGGCTATCCGCATCGAACTGGCAGAATTCGGCGAGCAGTTCATCCACTTCGGCTGGGATCGTCCAGCCTTCGGCCTGCCACGCGTCGCGTCGCGCAACGGCCACGAAGTTCACCAGTTCCCCGCGCCGGACGAGATAGCGGTTCAGATGCCGCCCTTGGCCGAAGGACACGACTGATTCTCGTAAAGCCGGAGGCAACCCGGCGGTTGCCACCAAGCCGCGCCAAGCAACGAAGCCGGTAAAAACCGCCGGCGGCAAGGGTTGAAACAGTAATTCCCGAGTCCTGGAATGGATGCCATCGGCGGCTACTACGATGTCGAAGAATTCCGTTCGGCCGTCGTCAAATGCTAGTTCCACGCCCTGGCCTGCCTGCGCTACGCCGGTTACCTGCCGTCCCAACCGAAGTGCATCCGGGGCGACGCGAGCCAGTTGGCCGGCCATTGCCTGTTGTAGATCCCATCGATGCATACGTAGATGGGGAGACCCATACTTTTCGCGATTATCGTCACGCACAATCCGTTGCAGGGTTTTGCCCGTTCGATAGTGACGATACTCCGAAGCCGGTTGGGTAACGGCGGTCGCTTCAAGCGCATCGCCCACGCCGAGATGATAGAGTACTCTCGTGGCGTTGGGTGCCAGCGTGACCCCGGCCCCCTGGTCCAGGAGGCGGGGAGAGCGCTCCAGCACAGTCACCCTGAAGCCCGCCTGGCGCAGCGTCAGCGCGGACGCCAACCCGCCTATTCCGCCGCCAACGATTTCGATGTTCATGGCACCGCCGTCCCTCAGGCTGCATGTTCCCGTTCAAGCGGCCTCGATCCTGGCACACGGAAGGGAAACATACGATCGGGCGGGGCGGGGGCCTGCCCGGCAGGCTTGCGGCAGGATCAGGAATTGTGATGCCGACAGGCCGCGCAGATCTTTTCTGCAATGCATTTGGCGTCGCCGATGATATCAATCGGGCCGTCGTAGTTGATCGCGTTGCGAGGCATGTCCTTCTTAGGCTGATGGGAGGGCGTAAGCACCATGGTGGTGCCACCCGCGGCATGTATTGCGGCAAGCCCCCGTGAGCCGTCGTCCAGTGATCCAGAAAGCACCACTCCGATCATGCGCGGGCCAGCGAATGCCGCGACAGACTTGAAGAGCAGGTCTACCGTTCGACCGCCATAGAGGCGTTCAGGATCGTCGATCAGCTTGCCAAAGCTGTTGGCCGCCAATGTCAGGTGCTCCGCGGGTTGGCCAATATAGACGATGCCAGGTTCGAAGCGTTCGCCTTCTGCAGCGATGACAACCGGAAGCCGGGATGCTCGGCCCAGAACGGCTTGCAAGTGAGTAGGCTGATCCCACGACCGATGCAGCACAACCATGATGACCGCAGCCAAGGTGGACGGTAACGCCCCTAGAAGCTGCTGAATATCCCTGAGGCCTTCTGCACCGGAGGCACCAATAGCGATGACCCACGGGCTGTCATGACTTTGCATGTAGTAGAGACTGCGCCCGTTCACGGGCAATTGCCAACGTGTACCATTCGTCAATTCTGTATCGTAGTTAAGGCGCTGTTACTATTCATGAATGATCGTCGGCATCCAGTTCGAAGTACGCCGGGCCAGCCGAACCTCGACGGCTTCACCATCATAGTCCGGGTGTAGCGCCTCTCGCACAAAGGCAGCCCGGTCGTCCAGGCAACGGGTGTTGATCACGGCCCGACAGCCGGCCGGGGTTTCGCAGACCGCCCCGACATAAACGCCGCATCGGCGACAAAGCAGGTAGTCGGCGGTGCGCGAGCCGAAACGATATTTCTCCACGAGCGACCAATCGGAAGCCCGAAGATCGGCCTGTCCGTCAGGGTCGGATACGGTACGGGTTCCATGCGAGCGACAGAACGAGCAGGCGCATGAGCGTATCTGTATCTCGGCTGGCGGCTTGGTCAACCGGACCTCGACCCGAAGATTACCGCAATGGCAACTGCCGTGGTGCTGCATGGCGTGGATGTTGGTCGCTTAATCGTGCCTCGTCCAGCCTGTCATGCGCGCAGGCCGCAGCCCCTGGTAATGCCGCAGCAAGAAATGGACACCCGCCGGGTGCATGTTTCCGCTTTCATGAGGCCCAGAGGATTGTCGGGCGTTTCCGTATTGGGGCGTTCGGGATATTTTGCGCATAGCCCATGCACATTGCGACGTGTGGCGTCAGGGCGGCGGGAATTCTCAACTCGGATTTCCCCTCGTCGGTGTTTAGCCAAAGCATCGGGGAACCGACCCAACAGGTTCCCAAGCCGCGTGCATGAGCGGACAGCATCAGGTTCTGAGCGGCTCTCGTACAATCCCCAAGCTCTCCCGAGATCACGATCAGAACTGGTGCGTTCCAAAAAATCTGGAAAACGGGACGATCGAGCCAGGTCCACTGAGTTGTATCCGGACGATTGGCGCGAGCATGCTCCATGGCACGTGCGCCCAGGGCGGCAATACGCTCTACGCCCTGAACCACATTGAATGTCCAGGGTATCTGCCCACTGAACGGAGGCGGCGCCTGGGCAGCGTCCCAAAGCACGCTTTCGACCAGGTCACGTTCCAACGGTGTCGCTGCATATGAGCGTATCGACCGCCGGCCGTGGATTGCTTCGATTGTGTCCATTGGTTGCCTCCCGCCAGGTTCATCTTAGACGGCAGTTGCTTGCTGTGCCCGAAGCCGGGCGGCATTTCACCTTCCAAAGGCAGGACTATCGGCTGTTCGTATCGGTTTCCCCAGCCCTCTTGGTCCTGCGGCGAACTCACGATTTGCGCCGCAAGGGTGGCTACCAAGAACGAGCGCGCTGTCACTTGCCGTCCACCGGCACCAGTTCGTTGCCGTTGGCATATACTACACACGTCGTTTCCGTCCGCGGGCAGTTCCTTAATGCCGCCTGCTCCGCGCTTGCCTTGGTGCGTTGACCTAACGCCATGCCGAAATGACCGGTGTGATCCACGGCAAACGCCTTTTCGTAGCTGCGCGAAGATTTATACGCCGCGAAGGCCGTGCGTCCTTCCTCGTTTAGCGGGACAGGAGCGGCCAAGTGCCGGAGGGGCGGCAGCGCGACCTGAATCCTCGTCGGCAGGCCTAGTTTTTCCAGGAACGCGGACACGGAAGGCCACCACACTGTCTGGTCCGCGGCGAAGATCAGCATGTGGCCGTCATTGCCGAACCGTGGGGCCGCGAACAGCGATGCGGGAGCAGCGTTCGACACATACGCGCCCAGCAGGTCCCGGACCAGCCCTGGGCCGAAGTAATGGTCATTTTCGGCGAATATCCAAAGGCTGGGGATACGCGAGGTCCGTCCGAAGATTTCACCCGCCTCGATCAGGCGATCCGGCTGACAAATGAAGTCAGGTCGCGGCGAGCCCACCGCGCCGGCGAAGGAAATGACACCCAGGACGCCGTCAGGGGGATCGCCGGCGACGGCTGCCAGAACCGCGAAACCGCCCATCGAATGACCCACCAGGACGACCCGCATCGGGTCAACCCAGCTTTCCTTCCGTAAATCCGCCAGCGCCGCGAGCACATCAACGGACGCGGCCCGTCCCGCCCGAACATAGTTCCGGTCGTCGCACGGCCCAAGAGTTTCCGAAAATGCGCCGGTCGAATGGCCATATCCCCGCCGCATCACGATGACCGCCGCATAGCCGCGTTGGGCAAACCCGATCGCCGGACTGGTATAGGTCTGCGGGCGCATGAGCGGTACTTCCGCCGCGCTACGCGGCAGCCCATGGGTCATCAGCGCCAGTGGAAACGGTCCCGCACCCTCGGGACGTATGACAAGCGCCTCCAGGCTCGGGGCCGCCTGATCCGTCAAAGGCAAACGTAAAGTCTGACGCACCAGCCCCGGGATTTCCGTCACATCATCGGCACGCGCCGCGATAGTCAGCAGCGCCAGTACCAGGACAGCTAGTATGGCTCTCACACGCGCCTCCGTCTCCCGTTTGATGTGAAGGGGATCATCGCGAAAGCTGTCCGTGCGTGGGTTGATCCGCCGTAAAAAAAGCAAGGCTTTATATGGATCATTCCAGCTGTCCGGCGCCTTGGGACGATGACCCCCCAACTCAGCGAGCGTTTGTCAGGAAAGCAAAAAGCGGCCGAATGCACCAGAACAGCCCACCGCTTCGGTAGATGCTACTACTGTATACGATGCGCATGGTGAGCGACCATAAGCCAGCGCCCGTCCTGCTTTTCGAATACCGAGGTCGAGAAGTTCGTGCCCCCGAATGTACTCCGTCCTTCATCCTGCCCTGCGACGATTCCTTGCCGACGACCCACGCCACGTTTCCATTGATATGCATCTGCGTGTCGAGCGGCTTGGATGTCAGTTGGGCAAGTGTCGCCATGACGTCCGCGCTGTAAGAATCCTGAACCGCGGTCGGTCCCGAGGCGACAATCTTGGATCGTGGACCGATGCTGGTGACGTACGGCTCCCGCGACCAGACCTTTGCCATCGCCACCGGATCGAGCGCCGAGATGGCTGTGTAGAAGGCATTATTGGCCGCCGTAACAGCCGCGGCATCCGACCCTGTTTGTGCTCGCGCGCCTGTGCCGATACTTAGCAGAGCAGCAATAGCAATTGCGGATCCGCATGCAGCATGCTGAGAGATCATTTTAGTTCTCCTGCTTTGTTCGTTTATTTCTTGATAAATTATTCGAGCAAATAGCTGGTAGACATCTGGGGACGTAGCAGATGTTGACGCCCCTGTCTAGAACATATATTCTACATCCATGGGCCGCCCCAAATTTAGCCGATTGGATTTTCTCTCTGCCGCACTGGCGATTGCCAGCGCGCACCGCCCAGCGGACGTTACAATCGCGTCGGTCACAGCATTGCTCAAGGCACCGACAGGGTCGTTCTACCACCGGTTTGCGTCACGCAATGTGTTGCTCGGCGCACTTTGGCTTCGGACGGTTCTCAGCTTTCAAGAGGGAGTCACCGCGGCGCTTGATGCCGGCGATGGGCTCCGCGCGGCGCTGCACACGCCTGCCTGGGTGCGTGCCCATCCAGAGGAAGCACGTTTATTGCTGCTATATGATCGACAGGATTTCGTGCAAGGCGAATGGCCGGAAGAATTGCGCGAACAGGTCGCTGAAATGACGCGACGCATGGAGGGCGGGGCAGAGCGTCGCGCCAGGGTAATTTTCGGGTACGACGGGCCCAAGGAAGTGCGCCTTGCCCAGTTCCTTGTGGCCGAGGTTCCCGTCGCCGCCGTGCGTCAGCACCTGCTTCGCCACGAAGCGCCGCCGCCGCTGGTGGACGAGTTGATCCGCACCACCTATCGCGCCATCGTCACCGACTACCGCGCGCAGAAGCGAAAATCAGTGGCCGCCGAACAAGGCGCCCGACGCCAATCCCGTTAGTGGTCCCGGAAGGGCGCATCTTCCTAAAACGGATCTGTTGGCAGCCTGAGCCTGACATAAGATCGTTGGTCGTGTCGGTCAAAAGCGGCCGGCAGCGACCATCAGGCGGGTCGCCCCTGTCTGGACCGCGGCCAGCGCCATCCGCCACAGGTTGATGTGCCGGCCACGATCCACCAACATGGCGCCGAAGCTACCCCCACCCGGCGCTCCCGCCGGCCCGCCTTGAACTGAGGAAACGCGTTGATGTTCGAACTGCCCGAAGAGCACCGCATGCTCCAGGACCTCGTCGCGAAATTCATCGACCGCGACGTCATCCCGCTGGAAAAAGGCGTCCTCGCCCGGGAGATGTCCGGCCAGAAATCCGGCCTGCCGCCCGGACGAGGAGCAACGCCTGCTCGCCACGTGCAAGGAACTCGGCCTCTGGGGCCTCGACGTGCCGGAGGAATATGGCGGCGCCAACCTGCCCTATGCCGCCCTCGCCGGCGTCTATGAGGAACAGGGCCGCACCTGCGTGCCCTTCACCTTCCCGCCCGACAGCCCCAACCTGCACATGCTGATCGCCGTCGCCAACGACGAGCAGCGGCGGAAATACCTCGATCCCTATGCCCGCGGCGAGGCGCACTCGGCCATCGCGATCTCCGAGCCTGGCGCCGGCGGCGATCCCGCCGGCATGACCACCCGCGCGGTCAAGGATGGCGACGGACTGGGTCATCAACGGCCGCAAGATCTGGGTCAGCCGGGTTCCGCAGGCCGACTTCGTCATCGTCATGGCCCGCACCGGCGAGGGCAAGCGTGCCGACGGCGTCACCGCCTTCATCGTCGAGCGCGGCACCAAGGGCTTCATCATCGAGCGCGAGATCCCCATGCTCGGCGGCCAGCGCACCTACGAACTGGTGTTCGAGGACTGCCGCATCCCCGCCACCCAGCTGCTCGGCGTCGAGGGCAAGGGCTACGCGCCGATGCAGCTTCGCCTGACCGTGCGCCGCCTGCAGATGGGCGCGTGGTGCATCGGCATGTCGCGCCGCGCGCTGGACATGATGGTGGAACATACCAAGCAGCGCGTCACCTTCGGCCAGCGTCTTGCCGACCGCCAGGCCATCCAGTGGTGGATCGCCGACGCCGCGATGAAGATCCACGCCTGCCGCCTGATGGTCTACGATGCCGCCGACCAAGGCCGACGCCGGCAAGGACGTGCGCACCGAGGCCTCGATGGTGAAGCTGTACGCGACCGAAATGGCGACCGAGATCATCGATCACGCCATGCAGGCGTTCGGCGCCATGGGCGTGGCCAAGGAACTGCCGCTGCAACTGATGGCGCAGAAAGTCCGCACGATGCGGGTTTACGAGGGCCCGTCGGAGGTCCACCGCATGGCCATCGCCCGCCGTATCATCGGCAAGTGACGAAGCACCCCCGCCGACCGGTGACGCCCCGCATCAAGGCCGGGATCTGGGTCAGCATGGCGCTGCGGATGGGCAATTCGAGCGGGCGGTATGGCGCGGTGGTGCGCAAAGGCGATCCGGACGCCGGCGGCGTGCTGGTCGTGCTGCGCAATGACAAGGAGGTTTCCGTTCTCTCGCAGCTTCGCACCGCCGACGGCGAACTCGCCTGGATGCGCGCCACCGGGCCCGGGCCGGTCGATGACGAAACCGCCGACGCCTACATCGCCCGGCAGGTGAAGTTCGACCCCGACCTGTGGGTGATCGAATTCGAGGCGCCGGACCTGCTGCCGCCGTTCGAGGCGAAGCTGGTGTAACGAGGGGGCTTATGGGCGGCATTGGCAACAGTGCCGCAGCAGCACAGCAGCAAATCGGGCACGCACGAAGGCCTCGTTGACGGTTTGGCTGCCCGGTCGCGGCGCCTGGTGAAGCGTACCCCCCGTGTCGGCCGGCAGTCTTTGCAACTGTAGGGACCCGGATCTGGACCTGGGGCAAATTCCTGGGGCTACCTGCCGGTTTTCTGATTGAAATGGCTACGGTACTGTCCCATGTTGCACTGCAACAAGGGTGGAGGCGTCCTTTCCAAGTTACGTGAAAGGAATGCCACTATGCACGAACCCGATTTCTGGACTCAATCCGCCGAAGCGATGGAACTGACCATCGAAGGCAATCGCGTTGATCGCGCGCGAAATCGCCGACATCGCGCAGCCGCTCTTTGGCATCGGAGGGCACGCGCGCTGGTCGCCATGCTGAGCGCCGGAGCACCGCCACCTGCCGCCGGTAGCTGATCAGCCCAACCGCACGGTGACCGCCGGCAACGGCGGAAAGCGCAACCGTGACGGTTGCCGGCCCGCTCAGCCAGACCGGCGGCGTCACGCTGCCCAGCATGATGACCTGCCCGGCCTTCAGACCGCCGAACGCCGCCGCCTCGGCCGACCCCGCGAGCCACGCCAGCCCGTTCAGCGGATGACCCAGCAGGTCGGTGGTGATGCCTTCGTCGGCGGTGCCATTATCGAGGCTGATCCGCCCGCGCAGCGCGCCGATATCCAGTCCGCGCCAGTCGACGTCATGCCGGTCGCCGATCACCGCGGCGCAGTGATACATCTGGTCCGCCACCAAGGTCGGTGTTCCCAGCTCCTTCAGGTCGCCATACCGGTTCTCGACGATCTCGATCGCCGGCAAAGAACTCGCCCACCGCGGCCAGCGCCTGCTCCAGCGTGCACGGTCCCGGCGGCAAGTCACGCGCCAGCCGCACCGCGACCTCGCACTCGACGCCGGGCTTGATGTAGTCGGCGAATCGCAGTTCGGCGTGGCCATGATAAACGTCCGCGTCCCGCATGAACCCGGCGATCGGGGCATCGATGCCGAGATAGTCCTGCATCCGCCTGCCGGTCGCGCCGATCTTGAATCCGAACGGCGGCGCCGCGCCCGACCAGTCTCGGCCAGCGCGGCCTGCACCGCGGCGCCCTCGGCCTCGGTCGTCGGCGCGATCGCCATCCGGCAGACGGTGTCACCGCAACCCGGTCCTGCCGGATCCGTGCAGCGCCTTGGCCGCCGGCATCGGATCGAACACCATCAGCGCCTCGACAGTTCGTAAAGCGCGACCGAGGCGGCGGCGGACACGTTCAGGCTCTCGACCGCCCCCTTGATCGTCAGCCCGGCGATCTCGTCGCAGGTTTCGCGCGTCAGGCGGCGCAGCCCCTCGCCCTCGGCACCCAGCACCAGCGCCACGCGACGATCGGCGAACGCCGGCCCGGACAGCGGCTTGCCGCCGGCATCCAGGCCGATGCACCAGACGTTCGCGGCCTTCAGCGCGATGATCGTCCGCGCGATATTGACCGCCCGCAGCAGCGGCATCTTCTCCAGCGCGCCCGAGGCCGCCTTGGCGAGGCCACCGGTTTCCTCCGGCGCATTGCGGTCCTGCGTGATCACCGCGGCGGCGCCGAACGCGGCAGCCGACCGCATGATGGCGCCGACGTTGCGCGGATCGGTGACCTGATCCAGCACGATGATGATGCCCGGCTTCTCCAGCACCGACTGCAGGCTGGGCGGCGCCAGCGGATCAGCCAGCAAGGCCGCCCCCTGATGCACGATGTCGCGCCCCAGCAGATGATCCAGCCGGCCGCGATCGACCCGTTCGGGCGACAACCGCCCAGGGCGGCGGCAGATGCTTGCCGATCGCCGCCTCACCTTCCTCGGTCAGCAGCAACCGGCGCAGCCGCCGCGCGGGATTGGCCAGTGCGGCGGCGACCGCATGGTGGCCATACAGCCAGACCGTACCCTTCGGCGCATCGGGCGCCGGACGCGAGGCGCCTCATGGTCACGCTGCCGCTGCGGCGGAAGCGGACACCGCTGCGGCGCGCCATCCCGCTGCGTGACGTGGCTGAAAGTCGTCGCCGCGGCCCGCGCGCTTGGAAATCCTCGCGTGGTGCGCGCGCTTTGGCGCCGGCGGGCTTTGCGGCCGAGTCCGCGTGACCATGCATCGCCCGGCCCGTTGAACCTGGCGCATCGCTCCGCGCGTTCCGTGCCTTGTCCATGCGCCCGCCGCCTGACGTCCTGCTTCGCCGTCGCCATTGCCGGCGCGCCACCAATGCCCGTGCGTGCATCGCCACGCGGCCCTGGCCGGGTGGCCGGGGCGCTGCCCGCCCGGCCGCGATAGGGCCACGATCGGAGGGAGGACGGGAAGATCCGCCGGGACGGTTGCCATGAGGAGGTTTCATTCTCAGGCCCTATAGCGCCGCCGCGCGAGCCTGCACAGTCGCCGCGCACCTGGTGCTGCGTCAGTCGCCGCGGCGACCAGCGCGCCCCCATGCGCAATGCGGGCACCTCCAGATAGCGCATGCAGCCAGGCCGCGGCGAGAACCGGCAAGCCGATCGCCGCCGGAAGCCACAGCGCCGTGAACAGCCGTGCCGTCGCCGTCGGCGAACCGGCTGAGCGCCGCGCCCACCATCTTGTGGATCGGCTCGTTCACCAGATAGAGGCAGTACGAGATCGCCCCAAGGTAGCGCGCCGTCCGGCTGCGCAGCACCGCGCCGGCCAGGCGAAGCCGACGCGTCCGGCTACATCTCGACAGTCAGGCAACACCGTCCAGGCCAGCGGCGGCAGCATTTTGCCCAACGCTGCCCTCGCGTCGCTACAGATCGCCAAGGCTGGCCAGCGAGGACCAGCACCATAGTGCGCGCAAGGCGCCGCGTTCGCCGCCGGATCAGCGGCACGCTCGCCACTCCCAGCGCGAAGAAATGCGCCTTGTTCGGCAAGAACGCCCGGCTGAACTGCCAGGCCTCCGGCATCGACAACCGCCAGGCGACCCCGCGACCGCCAGACCAAGCAATATCCAGCACAGACGCGCGGCTTCGTCCGGCCGCAAGCAGCGCCAGCAGGTAAAACTGCCATTCGGTCGAAAGGCTCCAGGCCGAGCCAGGAAACTGACCCAGACATCCGGCAGGATCACCTTCGGAAACAGCCCGTGGGTCATCGTCAGGTGCGCCACGATCTCCGGCAGCCAGGCGTTCGGCCAGGCCATGACACAGATCGTCCGCGCCTCGTCGCCTGGGCCGATCCACGGCATGCGCTCGAAGCCGCAGGACCAGCGGCTCAACCGCGATCGCCGACCGCGAACACCACCAGGAACACCGGGAAAATCCGCGCCACCCGGGCGATCAGGAACGGGGCGGCCTGGCCGCCGGCGCGCAGCAGCGACTGGGTGATCACCAGGCCGCTGAGCACGAAGAACACATCGACCGCGCGCGCCGCCATGCGACACGCGCTCGATCAGCCAACCCGGCAGGACGGCGAACGGCGCCATGTGGCCGAGCAGCACGTAAACAGCCAGAGCCCACGCAGGCCATCGAGGCATTCCAGTCGCTTCATGCCACCCCTTTCCAAGAGGCAGCATGCGGCAAAAAGGTTAACAAAGTACGAAGCCTTGCATTCACGCCTGCCCTGCGCGCTATTTCACGATGAAATCATTCTCCGCTGTTATACGGGGGGTGGCCTTCGCGGGCCGCCTCTTTTTGTTTTGGACGACCTAGTTTGGACGGAAACGAACAACATCCGCACACCGGCACGACCAGTCCGGCCCGGACCAGCTTGGAGGACAAGCTGGCCGCGCATCATCGCGCCGCGCCTGGAACTGATGGGATTCGAACTGGTGCGCGTCGCGGTCCTCGGCCGCGAACGTCCCACGGTGCAGGTCATGGCCGACCGCGCCGACGGCTCGCAGATCACGGTCGAGGATTGCGAGCAGATCAGCCATGACGTCAGCGCCGCGATCGACGTCGACGATCCGATTCCCGGCGCCTGGACGCTGGAGGTCAGTTCCGCCGGCATCGACCGCCCGCTGACCCGCATCAAGGACTGGAACCGCTTCGCCGGCCATCTGGCGCGGGTTGAAACCTTCTTCCCGCAGAACGGCCGCAAGCGCTTCGCCGGCGTGGTTCTGGGGGCCGACGAGGAGGCCGCGCGGCTTCGGCTCGACGACGGTTCGGAAGTCGCCATTCGCCACGCCGACATTCGCCGCGCGAAGCTTGTCCTGACCGACGCCTTGATCGAAGCCACCGCCAGCCAAGCCGCTGGCCAACTGAACGCCCAACCGAACGCCACTTACAGAGGTCGCCATGGACACCGCTATTGCCCGCCCCGAACTGCTGCTGGTCGCCGATGCCGTCGCGCGCGAAAAGAACATCGACCGCGAGGAAGTGCTGGAGGCGATGGAGCAGGCCATCCAGAAGGCCGGCCGCGCCAAATACGGCCACGAAAAGGACATCCGCGCCACGATCGACCGCAAGAGCGGCGATGTGCGCCTGTCCCGCTGGACCGAAATCGTCGATACCGTCGAGAACGAAGAAACCCAGATGGGCAAGGTCGACGCGGCCAAGCTGTTTCCCGACAAGTCGGTGGGTGAGTTCGTCGTCGATCCGCTGCCGCCGATCGACTTCGGCCGCATCGCCGCGCAGACCGCCAAGCAGGTCATCGTCCAGCGCGTGCGTGAATACGAACGCAAGCGCCAATACGACGAGTTCAAGGACCGCGTCGGCGAGATCATCAACGGCGTCGTCAAGCGCACCGAGTACGGCAACCTGATGGTCGAACTCGGCCGCGCGGAAGCGCTGCTGCGCCGCGACGAACTGATCGCCCGCGAAAGCTTCCGCAACGGCGACCGGGTGCGGGCCTATATCTACGACGTGCGGGAGGAACCCCGCGGCCCGCAGATTTTCCTGTCGCGCACCCATCCCGGCTTCCTGGCCAAGCTGTTCGCGCAGGAAGTGCCGGAAATCTACGACGGCATCATCGAGATCAAGGCGGTGTCCCGCGATCCCGGCAGCCGCGCGAAGATGGCGGTGATCAGCCGCGACTCGTTCGATCGACCCGGTCGGCGCCTGCGTCGGTATGCGCGGCTCGCGCGTGCAGGCCGTGGTGCAGGAACTGCAGGGCGAAAAAATCGACATCATCCCCTGGAGCAGCCAGGCCGCCACCTTCGTCGTCAACGCGCTCGCCCCGGCCGAGGTGACCAAGGTCGTGCTGGACGAAGAAGCCGGCCGCGTCGAGGTCGTGGTGCCCGACGAGCAGCTTTCGCTCGCCATCGGCCGGCGCGGCCAGAACGTGCGCCTGGCCTCGCAGCTTACCCGCTGGGACATCGACATCCTGACCGAAGCCGAGGAAAGCGAGCGCCGCCAGGAAGAGTTCCGCCGCCGCTCCGGCCTGTTCGTCGAAGCGCTGGATGTGGACGACATGATCGCCGGCCTGCTGGTCACCGAAGGCTTCACCACGGTCGAGGAACTGGCCTTCACCCCGATCGAGGAAGTCGCCGCGATCGAGGGCTTCGACGAAAGCGTCGCCGAGGAACTGGTGCGCCGTGCCGAAGGCTTCCTGGCGCAGCGCGACACCGAACTGAACGACAAGCGCGTCGAACTCGGCGTCAGCGACGA
The DNA here is from genome assembly GCA_963792345.1 of uncultured Alphaproteobacteria bacterium. Classification (GTDB taxonomy): domain Bacteria; phylum Pseudomonadota; class Alphaproteobacteria; order Acetobacterales; family Acetobacteraceae; genus Rhodopila. Next base: position 33,405 of record CAWBVV010000003.1, on the reverse strand, counting down.
TGTCGCCGTCGATCGAGGTCCTGACGCCGCAAATGCTGGTGGCGCTGGGCGAGAAAGGGGTGAAGACCCTCGACGACCTGGGCGACCTCGCCTCCGACGAACTGATCGAGATCGTCGGCGCGACAACATGGACGAAGCCACTGCCAATGAAGTGATCATGGCGGCCCGCGCGCACTGGTTCGACGGCGAGGAGCGCAAGCCGCGGCGCAGGAGGCTGGTCACGACTGAAACCGATGCCAGACGCCCTTGCGGATGCATCTGCGGCGATGACGAAGATGAGAGCCGGAGACCGGTCCGCTTCGCCGCTGCATCGTCACGCGCGAGCGGCTGCCGAAGGAGCGGATGATCCGCTTCGTCGTCGGGCCCGACCGGCAGATCGTCCCCGACCTGGCTGCAAGGCTGCCCGGCCGGGGAATATGGTTGAGCGCGTCCGGGGATGTGCTAAAGTCTGACGGCGCTACCAGGAAGACAGAGACACGTCCAGGACGGCGGGCGGTCGAACAGGATAAGCAGGGCGACGCCAACAATCGCCACCTTGTGCGCGCATTTGCCAGGGCCGCGCGCGGCCCCGTATCGGTGCCACCTGATCTTTCCGTGCTTGCTTCAGACGGCGTTGGTCCGGCGGATCGGCGAATGCCTCGGTCTTGCCCGACGCGCCGGGCAGGCTGTGGCGGGTTACGAAAAGGCGCGAGAGGCGCTAAGGACCGGCCGCTACTCGGCTGGTCCTGCAGGCGTCGGACGGAAGTGAGGCGGAGCGTTCGCGCTTCCTGTCCGGCTTCGGGCCGGACCTGACGATCATCGATCCGCTTCCGGGCGAGGCCCTGGGACGCGTGTTCGGTCGGGACTATGTAGTGCACGTCGCGGTTGCGCCGGGCAAATTGGCGGAGTCGCTCGTCGTGGAAGCGGGCAGGCTGGCCGGATTGAAGAACGGGTCCGCAAGGGCCTTGGGGTCCGCAAGGGCCACGGGACGGGAAACCGCCTCGGTGAACGATGGAACGGGTGCCAACGGATAAACATGAGCGAAAGCAACGATCAGGACGGCGGCAAGGGGCGGCTCTCTCTGCGTCCGGCAGGACGTTTGGAACTGGGACGGACCGTCGATGCAGGTTCCGTCCGGCAGAGCTTCAGCCACGGCCGGTCAAAAGTCGTGCAGGTGGAAGTGCGCAAGAAGCGCGCGCCGCTGCCAAACCCCTCGGCCGCCGCGGGCGCGCCGCCGCCGCCGCCCGCCGGCGCAATTCCGGCGCCGCGCGCGCCCGTGTGCCCCGCGGACGTCCCGCGCCTGGCGCCGGACGCGCGCTGACCGCGACCGAACAGGCCGCGCGCCAGCGTGCCCTGGTCGAGCAGCAGCGCGACGCCGCCAAGCGCGACGCCGAACGGCGCGAGCAGGAGAAGATTTCGATCCTCTCCGCCGCCGAGGAAGCGCGCCGGCGAGAAGCCGAAGCCCGCAAGGCCGCCGAGGAAGAAGCGCGGCTGGCCGAAGAGCAGGCCGTCCGCGACAAGCTCGAGGCCGAGGCGAAGCGTGCCGCCGAAGCGGCCGCGGCAGCGGCTGCCGCTGCTCGCCCGGCGGACGCCGGCGCTGCAGGCAGCGCGGAGCGACAGACTGCGGCAGCGCCGCCCGCATCAGCGGACAGCCAGCGTCAGCCGCCATCAGGCCCAGCTCGGGCAGTCAGCGCCGCCAGCCAGACAGCCAAGCTGTCCAGCCGGCCGCCAAGGCGACCGCCGCCCAAGCCGCTCGGCCGCCGCCGCGCCAACCGGCCCCTTGTCGGCTACCGAAACGCTGCGCCTGCGTGCCGCTCGGCCGGAGGACGAGGACGAAGGACGCCCGGTCCGCCGGCCCGGCGCCGGCGGCGTTCCGGCCCGCAAGCCGCCGGTCGTGCGCCCCCAAGGGCGGCACCAATGACCGCCGCCGCGCCGGGCGTATCGACGTGCAGGCCGCGATCGAGGGAGAGGATGAGAAAGTCCGCTCGCTGGCCTCGGTCCGCCGGCAGCGCGAGCGCGAGCGCCGGCAGGCCGAACTCGACCGGCTGCGCGCCGACCAGGTCAAGGTCGTGCGCGACGTCATCCTGCCGGAACAGATCACCGTGCAGGAACTCGCCAACCGCATGGCCGCGCGGACGCCGGAGGTCATCAAGGCGCTGATGAAGATGGGCGTCATGGCGACCATCACCCAGACGCTCGACGCCGACACCGCCGAACTGGTGGTGCAGGAATTCGGCCACCGCGCCCGCCGGGTTTCCGAATCCGACGTGGAACTGGGCCTGGAAGGCATCGCCGACGTCGACACCGACCTGTTCGCCGCGTCCGCCGGTCGTCACGATCATGGGCCACGTCGATCACGGCAAGACCTCGCTGCTGGATGCGCTGCGCTCCACCGACGTGGCGGCGGGCGAAGCCGGCGGCATCACCCAGCACATCGGCGCCTACCAGGTGAAGATGCCGGGCGGCGAGCAGATCACCTTCATCGACACGCCGGGCCATGAGGCGTTCACCGCCATGCGCATGCGTGGCGCCTCGGTGACCGACATCGTGGTGCTGGTGGTCGCCGCCGATGACGGCGTCATGCCGCAGACGATCGAGGCGATCCGTCACGCCAAGGCGGCCAACGCGCCGCTGATCGTCGCCATCAACAAGATGGACAAGCCGGGCGCCGATCCGAACCGCGTGCGGCAGGAACTGCTCAGCTACGACGTCGTGGTCGAAGACATGGGCGGCGAGACGCAGGACGTGCCGGTCTCGGCGCTGAAGCGGACCGGCCTGGACAAGCTGATCGAGGCGATTCTGCTGCAGGCCGAAATCCTCGACCTGAAGGCCAACCCGCACCGCACGGCGGAGGGCACGGTCATCGAAAGCCGTCTCGACCGTGGCCGCGGCCCGGTCGGCACCGTGCTGGTGCAGCGCGGCACGCTGCAGCAGGGCGACATCGTCGTCGCCGGCGCCGAATGGGGCCGTGTGCGGGCGATGCTGGACGACAAGGGCAAGCAGATGTCGCAAGCCGGGCCATCGACCCCGGTGGAGATCCTCGGCCTCAGCGGCGCACCGTCCGCCGGCGAACCCTTCGTGGTCGTCGAAAACGAAAGCCGGGCGCGCGAAATCACCGAGTTCCGCGAGCGCCGGCAGCGCGACAAGGTCGCCGGTGCGGCGGCCGGTGCGCGCGGCACGCTCGATCAGATGCTGGCGCGCATCCAGGCGGGCGAGCAGAAGGAAGTCGCCGTCCTGATCAAGGCCGACGTGCAAGGCAGCGCCGAAGCCATCCAGGTCGTGGTGACGAAACTGGCGCATGAGGAAGTCAAGGTCCGCGTGCTGCTGGCCGGCGTCGGGCAGATCACCGAAAGCGACATCCAGCTCGCCAAGGCATCCAGTGCGGTGGTCATCGCCTTCAACGTGCGCGCCACCTCGCAGGCGCGCGACCTGGCACAGCGGGAAGGCGTCGATATCCGCTACTTCTCGATCATCTACGAAGTGGCCGACGACGTCGAGAAGCTGGTCAAGGGCAAGGTCGCACCCAAGGCGCGCGAGAAATTCCTGGGCTACGCCGAGGTCCGCAAGGTGTTCAACATCACCAAGACCGGCAAGGTCGCGGGTTGCATGCATCACCGAGGGCCTCGTCAAGCGTGGCTCCGGCGTGCGCGTGCTGCGCGACAACGTGGTCATCCACACCGGCGAGCTTTCGCAGCTCAAGCGCTTCAAGGACGACGTCCGCGAAGTCGCTCGCGGCTACGAATGCGGCCTGTCCTTCGCGCACTTCGAGAACCTGCAGGAAGGCGACGTCATCGAGTGCTTCGAGACGGAGATGGTGCCGGGTTGAAGAAGCCAGCAGGGCAGCCGGCCAGCCGGCCTCCCTAACCCGGGCACGGGCGACGGCCGGTCTCGGACTGGCCGGCTCCAAGGCAGCCGGTCTAAGCAGGAGCTGGCCGAACGGTCCTTCGCAACGGCAGTTGCGCGTCGGGGAGGAAATCCGTCACGTGCTGTCGGGCATTTTCGGCCGGGGCGAGTTTCGTGACCCCGACCTCGCCTCGGCCCACATCACGGTCACCGAGGTCCGGATTGGTCCCGACCTGAAACGCGCAACCGCGTTCATCTCGCGCCTCGGCCGGTCGGATGCGCGACGCGCTGGTACCCGCGCTGGTGCGGGCAACGCCCTATCTGCGCGGTCAGGTTGCCAAGGCCCTGCGGCTGCGCGTAGCGCCCGACCTGACGTTTCATGCCGGACCTCGCGCTGGACTACGCCATGAAGATCGATGAGCTGATGCACCGGCCAGAGATCGCGCGCGACCTGGAAAAAGATTGACCATCCGCTGCTTCCAATCTAGCCTGTCTGGACATATCGAGGAGGCCGCCGTGCACGGACTGGCAATTGCAAGACGCGAAAAATCGCTTAGCGAAGTGGTCAAGCGAGCCCGTGACGAAGGCCCGCAGACCGTGACCGTGCATGGCCAGCGGGCGGCGGTCGTCGTTTCTGCCCAGGAATTCGACGCCCTGATCAAGCCGATTCCATCCTTCGTCGATTTCCTGCTCGGCGAACAGGACCCTTGGCCCGACGATGTTGTCGAGGCGATCAACGAGCGCAGCACCGACACCGGCCGCGACGCTGCCTTCTAAACCGCCATCGCGTGAGGCCGAAGGTCGGAAGGCGTAAATCGCGCTCTGAAAACAAAGAGTTGCAGACCACGATGGGGTCAGCCTGACCCTATCATAGTCTGATGTACCTGCTGGACACCTGCGTCATATCGGAGGCGCGCCGCCGCTCGCCCCAGGCCGTGGCGTGGCTGCGTTCCACCCGATCCGAGAGCCTGTTTCTCAGCGCGATAACGATCGGTGAGATCACGAAGGGCGTCACGATGAAACTGCGAACTGACCCTCCGGCGGCGGCGGGTCTGCTGCGCTGGCTGGATGAGCTGCGCCTGGTCTACGCCTCTCGCATTCTCTCGATCGATGACACGGTCGCGACAAGTTGGGGCCGGCTGATGGCGGACCGCTCCCGCCCCGTGGTGGATACCCTGATCGCGGCGACGGCGCGGGTGAACAACAAGATCATCGTGACCCGCAATGTTACGGACTTCGCGGACTGCGGCGTGACGGTGCTCGACCCCTGGGCCCTAGCCCGATAGCCACCTGCCCAATAGCCATTGGCGGAGTCACTACCCGCATCGCGTGCGTCCAGCGCGCTGAACAAACGTCTGATCAGTTGATCAATCGGCTGGCAGGTCCAGCAGGCCCGTCGGGATCAGATTTGCCGCGTGCGCGGATGGCACATAACTTGCTGTCCATCCTCGGGCCATGGACACGTTATGAACGCACCCGAATCAGCGCCCGCATCGGTCGGCCTGGAACTGGACCGCATTTTTCATAGCTACGGCGACACGCCGGTCGTCGATGGCGTGTCGATTTCCATCGCGCCCGGCGAGCTCGTCGCCCTGCTCGGTCCCTCGGGCTGCGGCAAGACGACGCTGCTGAAAATCGTCGCCGGCTTCAATCGCCAGGTCTCCGGCCAGGTGCGCATCGGCGCCGTGCCGGTCGATCACCTTCCCCCAAACCGGCGCCGCGTCGGGATCGTCTTCCAGAACTACGCCCTGTTCCCGCATATGACCGTGGCGGGCAACGTCGCCTACGGCCTCGACGTCATGCGCGTCGAGCGCACCGCCAAAGCCGCCCGCGTCAAGGAGATGCTGGGCCTGGTGCGCATGGACGGCCTCGCCGACCGCTACCCCAGCCAACTCTCCGGCGGCCAGCAGCAGCGCGTGGCCATCGCCCGGGCGCTCGCCGTCCGCCCGTCCATCCTGCTGCTGGATGAGCCGTTCGCCGCCCTCGACAAGGCACTCCGGCTCGACATGCAGATCGAGTTGAAACGCATCCAGCGCAACGCCGGCACAACGACGATCCTGGTGACCCACGACCAGGAGGAAGCGCTGTCCCTCGCCGACCGCGTCGCCCTGCTGAACCGCGGCAAGCTGGAGCAATTCGCCCCGCCCACCGAGATCTACGACCGCCCCGCCAGCCTGTTCGTCAATACCTTCGTCGGCACCGCCAACGTGCTGCGCGGAAAGGTCGTGGCGCTCGAAGCCGGAAATTACCGAATCGCGCTCGAAGTCGGCGGCTCGATCCTGGCCAGTTCGCCGATGCCGCTGGAACAAGGCGCGCGGTCACAGGTCTGCCTGCGACCGGAAGCCCTGGCCGTGACGTCCCATCCCGACGGCCTGCCCGCAACGGTCGAGGTCGGCCTGCCGCTCGGTTCCAGCATCGTGCACGAACTGCGCCTCGCCGACGGCACGTCGCTGAAATCCGCCGCGCCGCGGAAAATCGGCGATGAACCGATGGCGGCCGGCACCCAGGTGCGGCTGCGCCAGCAATCGCCCGCCGATCGCCTTCCCCAGCTGATATACAAAGGAAACGCCATGACGCCTTTTTCCCGCCGCTCGCTGATGGGATCGGCCCTGACCCTCGGCGCAATGCACCTCTTCCCCGGCCTGACCCGCGCCCAGGCCCGGCCGCTGGTGTTCGCAACCTTCACCGGAAGCTGGGAGGTCGCCCACAAGGATGTCCTGGTTCCGGCCTTCCGCAAGGCCAACAACAATGCCCAGATCGTGCTCGATCCCGATGCTTTCGATGGACCAGATCGCCAAGGTGCGGGCATCGCAGGCCAACCCGCCGATCGACGTGATGCTGCACGATCCGGGTCCGGCGCTGCTTGCGATCGATCAGGGCCTTGTCGCCCCCTACCCTGTCGCCTCCAGCACGCATTACGCCAACCTGATCCAGGCGGCGCAGGAACCGATGGGGCCGGCGCCGTTCTTCCAGGTCGTCGGGCCTGACCTACAATCCGGAAACGGTGAAGACCCCGCCCACCTCCTGGGCCGACCTGTGGAAGCCCGAATTCAAGGGCAAGGTCGGCATCACCAACCTGAACTCCACCCTCGGCACCGGCTTCATGGTCGAAATCGCCAAGATGCACGGCGGTTCCGAGAAGCAACATCGAGCCGGCGTTCAAGCAGATCGCCGCACTGAAGCCATCGCTCGCCGCCGTGGCCTCCAATCCCGGCGCGCTTGGCGTCGCTGTTTCAGCAAGGCCAGATCGACATCTCTCCGGGCAACTTCAACGCGATCCAGATCCTGAAGGCGCAAGGCGTGCCGGTGGAATTCGTCGCCCCGAAGGAAGGCGCGATCGCGTTCAAGACCACGATGCACATCACCAAAGGACTCGCCGAATGCGGATCTTGCGTTCAAGCTGATCGAGGCGGCGTTGTCGCCAGAGGTCCAGACCCAACTGATGGAATCGCCCTACCTGATCGTACCGACCAACGCAAGGTCGCGATGAAGGGGGAGATCGCCAAAGTCCTGGCCAAGGATCCGGATGACCTGATGAAGAAGTTCGTGTTCCAGGACTGGAAGACGATCAACCAGGGCCGCGCCGCCTGGATCGACCGCTTCAACCGCGAAATCGCGACCTGAACGCGCGGCCAGTCCAGGTGAACGAGGACGCCGATACCGCGCATCCGATGCGGCTGGCCGTCCCGCTGGCGCTGTTTTTCGCGGTATTCTTCGTGATCCCGCTGCTGCTGCTGCTCTGGGTCAGCCTGCAAGGCGAAAACGCCGCGCCCGGCATCGAGCCAGTATGCCCGCTTCTTCGCCGACGGCCTGGGCGCCCGGGTCCTGCTGCACACCCTGCGCATCGGCCTGGAAACTACGCTCGGCTGCCTGCTGTTGGCCTACCCGCTGGCGCTGATCTACCGCACTGCCCCGGGCTGGGGCCGCTCGGCGATCACCCTGATCGTGCTGCTGCCGCTGCTGACCAGCGTCGTCGTGCGGACCTTCGCCTGGATCGTCATCCTCGGCCGTCAGGGGGTGGTGAACAGCCTGCTGCAATCGCTCGGCCTGATCGATACCCCGCTGCGCCTGCTCTACACCGAGGGCGGCCTGGTCGTTGCCCTGGTCCAGGTGCAGATGCCGCTGATGTTCCTGCCCCTCGCCGGCACCCTGGCCCGCATCGCCCCCAACCTTGAGGACGCCTCCGCCGCCCTTGGCGCCGGCGCCTGGCGCACCTTCATCCGCGTGACGCTGCCGCTCAGCCTGCCCGGCGCACTGGCCGGCTGCACCCTGACCTTCGCCGCCGCGGTCACCGCCTTCATCACCCAGACCCTGGTCGGCGGCGGCCAAATGCTGCTGATGCCGAGCTATATCTACCAGCAGGCGATCGCGCTGCAGAACTGGCCGTTTGCGGCGGCGATCTCGATGATCTTCCTCGCCGCGGTGCTGGCGGTCCTGGCCGTGCTGGCACGCTTTGTCCCGGCTGTCGAAGGGCGCGGCCCATGTCTGACGCAGACCACCCTGCCCACAACGCCACGCCAACGCACCGGGCTCGCGGCCGATCGAGCTTCCGGTCGACCACCACCGGATTAGCGGCGGTGGCTCTGTTCCTGCTCGCGGCACCCACCGTGATCGTGGTGGCGGTCTCCTTCACCAGCGGCCTGTCGCTGCGGTTCCCGCCGCCGGGCCTGTCGCTGCGCTGGTACTACTCGCTGGCGAATTCCTGGCAGCTGCAGTTCGCCGCCCGCAACTCCCTGACCGTCGGACTGATCGCCACCACCTCGCCGTCTGTCTGCGGCGTTCCGGCTGCGCTGGCGATCGGACGCAGCAATTCCAAAATGGGCCGCGCGCTCGACCAGCTTTTTCTGTCGCCGCTGATCCTGCCGGGCCTCGCGTTCGGCCTGGCCAGCCTGATCTTTTTCACCGCCATTGGACTGACCGTTTCCGATCACAACCCTCGTCATCGGCCATACCATTGTCAGCGTTCCGTATGTCGTCCGCAACACCATCGCCGCCCTCGCCCAACTCGATCCGGCCCAAATCGACAGCTCGCTCAGCCTTGGCGCCTCCCGGCTGATGACCTTCCGCCGCGTCACCCTGCCCTCGATCCGCTCCGGCATCCTGTCCGGCGCGTTCATCTGCTTCATGGCCTCGTTCGACAACATCCCGGTCTCGCTGTTCCTGCGCGATGCCGCCACCGACATGCTGCCGGTCCGCATGTGGCAGGACCTGGAGGGCCGGTTGGACGTCACCATCGCGGCGGCATCCTCCGCCCTGATCATTTTCACGATCATCCTGGCCCTCATCATGGAACGGCTCGTCGGGCTCTCCCGCCGCCTGCAATAAGGGACAAACGATGCACACGCTGGATCAGCTCAACGCCATGCCGCCGGAGAGTATTCGCCGCTGCCCTGGACGGGGTGTTCGAGCATGCCGCCTGGGTCGCCCAAGCCGCCGCCGCGCAACCGCCCCTTCGCCACCGTCACCGCGCTGCACGAAGCCCTGATGGCCGCCGTCCATGCCGCACCGCCGGACGTCTGCCTCGGCTTCCTGCGCGGACACCCGCCGCTGTCGCCCAAGGCGCTTGCTGATCCCGGCCTGACCGCATCGTCGCGAGCGGAGCAAGGCGGTCTCGGCATGACCAGCCTGGGCGACAATCTCGCTCGGTTCGAGGCAGGCTCATCGGCCTATGAGGCGCGCTTCGGCTTTCCGTTCATCGTCTGTGTCCGCCGCCAGACGCCGCCGTTCGTGCTGCGCGGGCTCGAAGCGCCGCCTCGCCAACACAGCCCGATCAGGAACGCGCCGCCGCGCTGGCCGAGATCGGCCACATCACCCGCCTGCGCCTGGTGGACCGCGTCACCGGCCCCGGCATGCCGAAAACCACCGGCCATCTGTCATCCCACGTGCTGGACACCGCGCGCGGCAAGGCGGCCGAGGGCATCCGCATCGAGTTGTTTCGCGAAGGCGTGCTGATCGAGGAGGCCGTCACCAACCAGGACGGCCGCACGGAGCAACCGCTGCTGCAGGACGGCCCGCTGCGGATCGGCCGCTACGAACTGCGGTTCCACGTCGAGGACTATTTCACTGGCTGGCCCAACGTGACCGATCCGCCCTGGTACGACGTCATCCCGATCCGCTTCGGCGTCACCGAACCCGAAGGCCACTACCACGTCCCGCTTCTGCTCGGTGCCTGGACCTACACCACCTACCGCGGCAGCTAACGCCCAGCATCTGAAGTCCGCCGCATCAGGCGGACCAGTCTCGGACCATCAGCCCTTCAGCGGCCGTCCGAAGCTCGACCCGCGCCGCCGGGCCGCCTCCAGGGCGTCGCGCCGGGCCCATAGCGAGCGGTACCAGGCGATCCGCGGCGCCACCTGGTAAGCCAGCATGCGATGGTCCGCGACGTATCGCCGGGCCGCGTCACCCAGCGCCACGGCCAGTTCCGGCATCGCGATCAGCCGCAGCAGCCGTGGCTGAAACTCGGTCGGATCGCGAAACAGCAAGCCGGTTACGCCCGTCCTCGACGCTGTCGCCGTAAACCACCGTGCTGGCCAGGGCCGCGACGCGGCACGCGCCGGCCTCAATGAATTTCAGGTCGGACTTGGCCCGGTTGAAAGCGTGTATCCCCAGCGGCATGAAACACACCTCGACTCGCCGCAGAATCCGCAGATAGGTGTCGTAGTCGCAGGTCGGCGTGAACGTCTTGTGCGGCGTCTCCAGCGCGTCGAAGAATACCTGGTCGTGCACCACCTGGAACCTCAGCCGATCGCCCGCCTTGGCGGCAACCGCGTTGATCACCGGCATCAACGGCTGCCAGTCCTGCTCCCGGTTCAGCGCACCGAAGAACAGCGTGACGCGTCCTGGATCGGCGAAGTTCCTGACCTCCGGCAGGGACACCACGGCATTGGGAAACACCGCGACTCTCGGGATTGTACTTGCGCAGGATCTCCGCCATCGCGGCGGTGCTGGTCTGCAGCGCGTGCACGCCGCGAAAGCCCAGGTCGCCACCCATCCGCATCATCCGGAAATGATCGGGATGGTCGTCGAACTCTGTGACCGTCAGGTACCCGCATTCCAGCCAGCGCCCTGCACCGTCTCCAGCGCCTGTTCGCGCGATCAACGCCGGTCGATGCAGGACGAATATCCGCGGCACCACGTCGTTGGCCGGAGGCTCGCTCCACCTGATCCGTGACCGCGGTCGATCACGCCTGGATCGCTGCCGCAGCCGCGCAACGGATGCACCACCCGAACATGGGAAACGCCGCCGACCGGAGCCAGCATGGTCCCGGACAGGATCATCTGCTGGATCGGCTCCTTGGCGGCCCGGCAGATCAGGTGGCTGGAACCGGCCCGGGCCGCATATTCCGCTAGATCAACCCCAGTCTCCGCCAATCCAGATGCGATCGCCTCGAAGAACGATTGCGCGGCCAGCGGGTCCGGCTCACGTGACGAGACGTCGATCAGCACGAGGCCCGCCTTACGAAGTTGCTCGCCCATACCCGCCATGGTGAACCCCTGCCCGCGCGGATCATCCGGCTCATCATCGTCCCCAGCGCCGCGCAAGCGCCGCTCGGTCACCCGCCAGTATTCGGCGTTCTGGGCGCAAATCAGGAAGATGCCGTTCGGGTTGAGTGCATCGGCGTGGCGCCGGATCAATGCGGCTGGATCACGCAGATGCTGCAGAGCGTCGTTGTAAATAATGCAATCGATGCCTTCGGGAACCGCGAACGGCAGCGGATCAAGTTCGACGTTTGTGGCTGAGACCCGCTGCATGTGCGACCCCGCGAGCGCAGCGGCGACGGGATCGGTCTCGATGCCCAGCAAGCACGCCTTTGGGTTCAGCCGGCGATAGGCGGCAACGAGTTCGCCGTTGCCGCAACCCACCAAGAGGATCGTTCGCGCCGACAGCGGAATATGCGGCAGCAGTTCGTCGGCAGGAATGGAAAACGGCATGGGCGGTCGGTCACGCGGAATCCGCGGCTGCTTGCAAGTGCCGCGGAACGGCCGGCGCTTGCGGGCAGGCGGCGCGGGCATGTCGACCGGTGTCAGACAATGGTGGCTACCACCGATACAGCATCATGCGGCCACCCGGACCGTAGCTTGTTCGATCGCGGCCTCGGTGGCATGCCAGCCGCATGCAGCCTTGACGAAACCAGTCGCGTAGGCGAAGCGCCATCGGGCCGACAACAGGAAAGTGGAGCGGCGCGGGATCAGGCCGGACGGTGCGAACAGGCACGCGACGAGCAACCGGCGCGGCAGTTCACGCCAGACTGACGTCCGGCTGCTGCAGCAGGCGACGCGTCAGGACGGTGGAGGCCCCCTGCCAGTAGAGCCGCGACAGCAACCACTCCGGCTCCATGCCGGCGCGCCTGGATCTGATGATAGACTGTGATCCGTGAATCGTAACGCACGGAATATCCGGCGTCCTGCAGCATCCAGGCGAGCTGAACGTCCTCGTCCGACAGCAGCGACTGGCCGTAGCGGCCGATGGCGCCGCCAAACCCGCCCGCGGCCAGCAGCGACAGCACATGCACGACCATGTTTGCCCCGAAGGGCTCCAGGCCATGCGGCACCGCGGCTGTGCGGTATTCGCCGCGCCCCTCGTGCTCGATGATCGACAGCACGCCGCGCAGGGATGCGCGGCCACCATGCGGGCAACGGCGCCTCCCATTTCGGCAGAATGCGGCCGCCGATCAGCGCTGGCGGGCGGCCTGGCTGAGCGATGGCGTCGAGAATAGCCTCCACCCAGTCGGTCGCGGGGATCGCATCGTCGTCGATGTAGGCGATGAATTGGTTCGGGCGGCCCAGGCGCCGGCGTTGCGCGCCAGGCTGACGCCCGGTCTGGTCCACCCGGATCAGCCGGGCGCCGTACACGCGCGCGATATCAGCCAAGTTCAGCGGCGGCCTCCGGTGAGGAAGCGCTGTCCACCAGCAGAACGGTGAACGGTCGCGCGGCGACGGTCTGCCGACGCAAGCCCCTCCAGGCAGTCGCGCACGTAGCGCGGGCGGTTATGGGTGCAGATGCAGACGGTCAGGTCCATGCCCACAACGTATCGGACAAAGATTGACAAAAAGTTAAGACCGGCCGTCGAATGTTGCGGATGTCATCTGCCGCAAGCGGCTTGCACTGCCAGTTGCCGCGCCGGGATCACTCTCGCGTCCGGCGTTATCCCATCATGTCGACCCAGACATCTATGACAACGCAGATAAACTCCGTAAACACCACTAAGAATTCCAACATCGCACCTGCTCCCGCATCAAACAGGAGCACGTGATAATCGAGGCTGCCGCGACCCCGCTGTGACCCGGTTAACGGAGAGTGCCATTTGCATTCTGCCGGTGTGTGCGCCGCGAAGGACCTGGAGCAACCCGATTGGCCTCTGAAATATTAACCATCCGACTGCCTGTTGGGACGAATGGTGTCGAAGGCCATCCGCAAGCGTGCATCCGTTTTTCTGCATCGGCTACCCCGGATCGAACTGCCTCGATCAGCGTATCGCGGGACCGGGCGGTGCTCGCGGCCAGGCCGTCTGCATCCGCACTCATCCGGGCGGCCTTATCGCTCGCGTCGGCGGCGATACTGACGACACCCTCCATCATCTCGGTGACAGACTGCGCGGCGGAGGCGGCCTGACCAACGGATCGACTAATTTCCTGGGTTGCGGCGCTCTGCTCCTCGACTGCCGCCGCGATCGCCGTGGACACCACATCGATTTCGGCAACCTTTCCGCCAATGCGCGACACCGCACCGACGGTCTCGGTGGTGGCGCGCTGGATCTGACCGATCTGCTTGCTGATGTCCTCGGTTGCCCTTGCGGTCTGGGTAGCCAATTTCTTGACCTCGGCGGCGACTACGGCAAAGCCGCGCCCTGCCTCGCCCGCACGGGCGGCCTCGATCGTGGCATTCAGTGCGAGAAAGTTGGTCTGGGACGCGATGTCCGCGATCAGCGAGGTGATTTGCCCGATGCGAGCCACCTCGGCGCGAAGCTGCGAAATTTTTTGTTCCGCCGCCTTGCTTTCGTCCACCGCCTGGTTCGTCGTACGCGCTGGCACCGATGACCCGACTGGCGATCTCCCGTATCGAGGCGGCCAACTGCTCGGTCGCCGCCGACACTGTCTGCGCGCTGGAAAGAGCTTCGGACCCGCGCGCGTGCGGCGACATCCGCACAGGCGCGGACCGAAGCCGCTGCCTCGACCATCCCGCCGGCATTACCGGTCAACGACAGAGAAATCGAGGCGACAACTTCGCCGTTCCGGTTAGCGGCGGTTTCGACCGTGTCCGCCATGTCTCGCAGTGCGGCGACTCGCGCCAAAGCGGAATCCCGCGCCGCCTGTGCGCGCACTTCTTCCGCATAGGCGGTCTTGGCCCGCAAGCTTCGGAGTGAAGCGCCGATTACTCGCAGTTCATGCACCGGCATGATTCGATGGGCCGTCTTAGATCGCCTCGGACGAGCGCGGCGAACTGTTCTTCGATGCGTGAGAAGGCATGGCGCATCCGGCGAGTCACCATTGCCATGGCGGCAACGAGAGCAATGACGACAACGAGCAGGACGGCGGCGTTCACACCCGTCCGATGCCCAGCGAACCAGCAACGAGACTAGCCGCCGTGGCCGCGAAGAAGATCCCAAAATTTATGCGCGAAACTGCTCGCTATGCCACGAGTGATCCGTTTCCACCGCTCAATCGGCCCGGACTCAACGATCGCCGCCGCCGATTCGCAGGCCGCGGCCACGCCCTTCGCGAAGCGCCGCGTAGGCGCTTCGGCGGCGGCGACCTCTTTTCGCTCAGGCCTGGTGCGGATCGAGATGAACCCTTTCAGTTCACCACCATCCACAACCGGCGTGACATTCGCCCGCACCCAATAGTAGTCGCCTGTTTTGGTGCGGTTCTTGACCAATCCCTCCCACGGGTAGCCGGACTTCACGGTCGCCCACAGGTCACGAACGCCGCCGGCGGCATATGGGGATGGCGGACCATGTTATGCGGCGAGCCGAGCAGTTCCTCCCGGGTGAACCCGCTGATTTCGACAAACGCATCGTTAACGAACGTGATTCGGCCGCCGGGGTCAGTCTGTGAAACCAACAGCATGCCCCCAGGCAGCAGCACCTCTTTCGTCGTGATCGGCCCATTGTCGCGCATTAACCGCCTCAAACGCTTCCACTGCCAATCATTTTGTCTTAGAACCGGTTAACATCTGCTTAATGCTACGAAAAAATCCCGCGCGCGCGGCCCGAACCAATAGTTCCAACGATGTCCGATTCACCGCTGGCCGCCATCCGCATCCTTGATATCATTGGCAAACGCTTTGGCCGCGGATGGCAATGCCGTGTCCGCACAAGCAAACAAGCCCAATCACTATAGATGGCGCCACGGTCCCGCCGCAGCGGCACGTGAACCAGGCGACGTTCAACCGGCGGCGGCATGGACGCATGGAAGCGTGGAAGCATGGCTTTCATGGGCGGCATCCTGCTGCCGTTCGGCATCATCGTGCACGACTTCTCCTGCCTGTTCGAGCGGCGTGCAAGGGCGCAAAGTAACCGCGCGGCTGGCGGCACTAGGAGAGCAGACATGGCGGCATTGCCCGAGCAGGGTACAACGGCGACGGTGCCACCGGGAGACCCTCACGGTGACGTAGTCACGCGTGATGCATGGAAAGCGCTGTTCGGGTCCGCCGTTGGGTATGCGATGGACGGGTTCGACCTGTTGATCCTGGGCTTCATGCTGCGCGTCATCGCCGCGGACCTGCACCTGACGCCCACCCAAGGCGCGTCCTTCGTCACCGCCACGCTGATTGGCGCGGTCATCGGCGGGCTGGTGTTCGGCATGCTGTCCGACCGCGTCGGGCGCGTTCGTGTGCTGACCTGGACCATCGTGCTGTTCGCCGTTTTCACCGGCCTGTGCGCGCTGGCCCAAGGCTACTGGGACCTGCTGCTGTATCGCACCATCGCCGGCATCGGGCTTGGGGGTGAGTTCGGTATCGGCATGGCCTTGGTCGCCGAGGCCTGGCCGGCATCCAAGCGCGCGCGGGTGTCGTCCTATGTCGGCCTGGGCTGGCAGGCGGGGGTTCTCGCCGCGGCGCTGCTGACGCCGCTGCTGCTGCCGGTCATCGGCTGGCGCGGCATGTTCGCGGTCGGGCTGGTTCCCGGCCCTCGCCGCTTACTTCATCCGCAAGGACCTGCATGAACCGGAGGTGTTCGTCGCCCAAGCCGCTCGCCCGGCCGCGCGGACATCGCTGCGGCTGCTGGTGCGCTGATGCCACGACCTCCCGCATCAGCCTTGGCATGGTCATCCTCTGCGGCGTGCAGAATTTTGGTTACTACGGCGTGATGATCTGGCTGCCGAGCTATCTGTCGTCGCGCTTTGGCTTCGGATTGACGCAGTCGGCGACGTGGACCGTTGTCACCATCCTGGGCATGGCAGTCGGCATCTGGGGATTCGGCCATGCCGCTGACCGGTTTGGCCGGCAAGCCCGCCTTCCTGACGTGGATGCTGGGCGCCGCCATCATGGTGGTGGTGTATTCGCGCCTGACCGATCCGACGGCGCTGTTGATCGGGGGCGCCATCATGGGGTTTCTTCGTCAACGGCATGCTGGGCGGCTACGGCGCGCTGATGAGCGAGCTTTACCCCACTGCCGCGCGCGCCACCGCGCAGAACGTGCTGTTCAATATCGGCCGGGCGATTGGCGGGTTTGGGCCGGTGGTGGTCGGGGCAATCGCGGCGTCGTTCGGTTTCAGACGGCGATCGCGCTGCTTGCGGTGCTGTACCTGGTCGACGTTGTTGCCATGTGGTTCCTGATCCCGGAGCGCAAGGGGCAAGAACTGGCATGAACCGCCACGTGTCCCTGCTGCGTTTTCATCCCATGGTGGCGGCGGAATGGGCAGAAGTCCTGTCGAACGCCGAGGTTAACGGCGAGTATCGCCACCTGTTCGTGGCTTGCGGCGAGCTTGCCGCGGCGGCCCTCCGGGTCAGTTCTTCCAGCTTTTGTGCCCGGCTTCATCGGCTAGCGCGCCGTTCTTTCGTCGGCCTATGAGCCTGTCTACGGCGCCGACCCGGTTCAAAGCGGCAGGTAGAGTTCCTCTACAAGGTCACCGGGGCCGGCACAACGCGGGCTGGCCGGGCTGGCGGCGGGCGATCGGTTGGACATGATGGGCCCGCTGGGCCGCGGCTTTGTGGTTGATCCCGCGTGGAAGCATATCGTGGCTGTTGGGCGAGGAGCGGGGCTGGCCACCCTCGCACCGCTGGCGCAGGCGGCGCAGGCTGCCGGTATTGCGGCGTACCGCGATCCTGTCGGCTCGCCGTCCCGGATCTGATGGTGTCGGACGCCGTCTTTCCGCTCGCGCGGCGGCTCCGTGCTTACGGTGACCGACAGCAGGCACCAGCGGGCCGGCGCATGTCGAGAGTCTGCTGCGCGACCTGATCGTGCAACGGCGCTGCGATGCATTCTTTACCTGCGGGTCCGCGCGACTGTTGCGGGTGCAGCAACGCCTGTCGCGCGAATTCTGCATTACCCGGCCAGGTCGCGATGGAACAGCAGATGGCCTGCGGACTGGGCATGTGCTTCTGCTGCGTCCGCGACTTCAACGTTGGCGGCGAAATCCTGCACAAGCGCGTCTGCTGGGACGGCCCGGTGTTCGACCTGCTGGAGGCTCTACCATGACCGACATGTCCGTCGTCGATCGGCGGCGTTGCGGCTGGCCAACCCGGTGATGCCCGCCTCCGGCACATTCGCCGAGGGTCTGGCGCAGGTGGTGGACCTCAACCGCCTGGGCGCGCTGGTGACCAAGACCATCACCCGCGAGCTGCGGACCGGCAACCCGCTGCCGCGCGTGGCGGAGGTCGCGGGCGGCATGCTCAACGCCATCGGCATCCCGTCGAAGGGGGTGCCGTACTTCCTGGAGCACACGCTGCCGATGTTCCGGCAATGGGCGCCGCCGCTGGTGGTGTCGATTTCCGCGCCGTCCGCGGAACTGCTTCGCCACGCCTTGCGGCCGAGGTCAGCGTGCCGGGGGTGGCGGCGATCGAGGCCAACATCTCCTGCCCGAACATCGAGGAGGACGGCAAGGCGTTCGCCATGCGGGCCGCCTCGACCGAGGCGGTGGTCCGGCAGTTGCGGAGCCGCCACCACGCTTGCCGCTGTGGGTAAAGCTGACCCCCAATACCGGTGAGATGGCGGAGGTGGCAAAGGCTGCCGAGGAGGCGGGGGCGGATGCGCTGGTGGTCGCCAACACGATCCTGGCGATGGCGATCGACCTGCAGACCTTCAAACCCCGCCTTGGCAACGTCATGGGGGGACTGTCGGGGCCGGCGATGAAGCCGATCGTGCTGCGGCAGGTGTATCAATGCGCGCGTGCCGTTCGGCGTGCCGATCATCGGCTGCGGCGGGATTTCGACCGCCGCCGATGCCGCGGAATACATGCTGGCCGGGGCGAGCGCGGTGCAGGTCGGCACGGCCACGTTCCTGCATCCCGGACGCCATGATCGAGGTGATCGACGGCCTGGCCCGCTTCTGCACGCTGCGCGAACTTCCGCGGGTTGTCCGACCTGACGGGGCGTTGCAGCGCGAGGAAGCCGACGAGGACGATGTTGCCTGGTCCGGGACGGCGGCATGAGCCATCGCTGCGAACTGTTCGATGCGCTTGCGGGCGGCGACGAGCGACGGCGAGGGCATCACGCGCGACAGCTATGGCGTCGGGTGAGAGCGTTGCGCTTGAGATCATCGAGAAGGCCGCTCGGGCGCATGGGCTGCCGACCGATCGGGACGCGGCGGCCAATCTGGTCGTTACGCTGCCAGGGCGGGAGCCGGATTGCCGTTCCTCGCCTGCGGTTCGCACCTCGACTCCGTGCCGCAAGGCGGCAACTACGATGGCGCGGCGGGAGTGATCGCCGGGTTGATGGCGCTGGTGCGGATGCGCTCCGACGGTTTCTTGCCACGCCGGACGATCCGGCTGCTTGGTCTGCGCGGCGAGGAAAGTGCGGCGTTTGGGCTTCCGTATATCGGTTCGTCGGCGTTGTTCGGGAGACTGACGCCGGCGGACCTGGATCTGCGGCACGCAATAACCGGGGAGACCCTGCGCGAGCGGATGCGGCCTGTGGGCGCGGCGGTGGATCGGATCGAGCAGGGCGAAATCCTGCTGCCTCCGACCGCGGTCGCGGGATGGCTTGAGCTACACATCGAACAGGGGCCGGTGCTGGTTGCGCGCAACATGCCGGTGGCGATCGTGACCGGCATCCGCGGAAATATTCGCCATCGCGCGGTTGAATGCATTGGCGAGGCCGGGCATTCCGGCGCGGTGCCACGCAGCCTGAGGCACGACACGGTGTTCGCGGTGGCGGAGTTGCTGACACTGCTCGATCATGCCTGGCAGTCGTTCCTGGGCGCGGGGAACGATCTTGTGGTTACGGCGGGGGTCCTGGGCACCGAACCGGCGGAACATGCGATCGCGCGGATTCCGGGGCGGATGCATTTCTCGTTCGAGGCGCGGAGCGAGTCGCAGACGACGCTGGATCGGTATTATGCGCTGTTCCTGGCGGCGTGCCGCCGGATCGAGGCCGAACGCGGCGTGACGTTTTGAACTGGGCAACCGGGTGAACGCGGCGCCGGCGGTTTTGGATGCGGACTGGATGGAGCGGCTGCGTCTGCCTGGTGGCGCTCGGCCGGGCTGCCGGATCAGCCGATACCGAGCGGGGCTGGGCATGATGCGGCGGTTTTCGCCCAAGCGGGTATTCCGAGCGCGATGATTTTCATCCGCAACGAGCACGGGTCGCACAATCCGCAGGAGGCGATGGAGATGGACGATTTTCTGCAGGGCGCGGAGATACTGCGCCTCGCGCTGATCGAGGGGGCGGGTTAGCCGGCTCCATCCGGGGAACCGGCGGGTCCGGCGCCTTGGTTTCAGTAGGCGAGTGGCTGCTCCACCACCGGCACCCAGCGTCCGTCCTTCACCACCGCCAAAAACGCCTTGGTCGATCCGTGATGTTGCATGGGGCCAAATGAATAGGTGTTGCCGTATAGATCAGTGAATTCGTGCAGGCTCTCCATCGCGGTGACGAGGCTGTCAACGGTGAGATCCCGCCCCGCTCGCTTGAGTGCTTCCAGTGCGATTTGTGCGACAGAGATTCCGGTCTGTCCGATGTAGTTGATGTCGATGCCGTATTTGGCGCGGTACCTGGCCATCAGGTCGCGGACTTCCGGGCGCGGATCGTCCGGATAAGCATAAAGCGTCGGCGTCATGGAATAGAATCCCTCACCGGTGCCGCCCGGCGCGGTGGCAACGGCGGTGTCATAGGATGCCGCCTGCCCGAGCAGATCAACATTCCAGCCTGCCTTCTTTACTGTTGCGATAATGATCGTGGTATCGCGAACAATAGTGCCGAGGGTAACAAGGTCGCAGTTTGCTTCACGTAGCTTGGTAACTGCCGCGGAGAAGTCGGTGTCGGTTGGCTTGTGAGCGGTGGTCGCGGTGACCTTCATGTTCTCGGCTTCGGCTTGCAGCGTCACGCCCGCCAGGACATCCTTTCCGAAGTCGGTATCCTGGTACATGACGCAGATCGATTTCTTGCCGCGTTGTTCGGCGAAATATCGTATCCCGGCGCGCATCTGATCAACATAGGATGAAGTCTGGCTGAACTTCAGCCGGTGATATGGTTCGTACATCGACCGCGCGGCGGTCAGCGGCAACAACTTTGGAGTGTCTTTCTCGATCGCCATTGGCCAGGTGGCATTGTTCATCGGCGTGCCGCCGTCCTGCAGGGTCATGAAGACCTTATCGTTGTTCAGCAGCTTATTCATTGCCTGCACTGCTCGGGGGATCTGATACTGGCTGTCCTCGACAATGTAGCGGATCTTTCTGCCGTTTATTCCGCCTTTTGCATTGGCCTCATCGAACAACAGGCGAATTGCGTTCGCGTTGTTGACCCCCTGGATGGCGGTGACGCCTGACAGATCGGTGACCGTGCCGATGGTGATCTCTGTGTCGGTGACGCCATGAACCGGCTCCGCCGCGAGCGTGGCGCCCGCCAGAATACCGGTTAACGCAATGGCAGCCGTCCGCAACAGGATTCGCGTCTGGTTCATTGATACGTTTCCTTGTTTATTACTTATTGCCGCAGGGCACCCTCTCTTGGGAGGATCGGATAGACACGAGCACGAATAGATCGGCAGTGGCGGTCAACTGCCCGTGTGCGGTTTTTCAATCAATGAAGTTGCACGCTACCATTTCCGTAAGATCTCCCGGTGGAGCGCCGGGCTATGATCGAGGTAATCGCTCCATATCAGCGCGGTTGCAAGTAACGCGGGTCGGGATAGTCGATCATGCGGACCTCCTCGGACACCGTGTCCAGCACCGCGCAACTCAGTTGGCGTTCGTTGCGGCTGTCGCGGGCATCGCCTGCTGATCCGGGATTGATGACCAGCACGCGGCCGATGCGCTTTACCACCTGGCAGTGGGTGTGGCCGTACAGCACGATGTCGGCGTCAGCCTCGGCAAAGCGCTCGAGCTTGGCACTGTGGGGATGCACATATTCGCCACGCGGTTCCCACGGCGTCGAATGAACGAGCAACACGCGTTTTCCCGCCAGGTCGAGCATGCGCCGGTGCGGTTGTCCGCCGAGGAAGTCCAACAAGGCCGGATCGATGCCGGGCCGTTGCCGCGCCCGGATTCCGGCGGGACCCATGAAGACTTCCTCGTGGTTTCCTTGGATGATGTGCGCGTTCCGCTGTTTCAGCCGCGCCACGACCTCATTGGAAAACTGATACTCGAAGATACTATCGCCGAGGCACAATAATTCATCGACGTCGCCCATGGCCTGCAGCGCAAGGTCAAGTCCCTGAACATTGCAATGAAGATCCGAAACAATACCGACTTTCAATGGTTGGGTTCCGTGCTGGGCATGAGAAAACCGCCGAGCGCGCCCGGCGTCTGTGCACTGGACGAGTTATTCGTCATCCACGAACGGATTTTTGGTTCCGCGCAACTGCAGGCGGATTGGCGTGCCGGGCAGCTTGAACGTCTCGCGCAGGCTGTTCACCAGATATCTGGTATAATCCTCCGGCGTTTGCTCCGCGCGGGTGCCGAACACGACGAAGGTTGGCGGCCGAGCCTTGGCCTGAGTGACGTAGCGCAGTTTGAGCCGGCGTCCGCTGACCAGCGGTGCCTGATGGGTCTCCAGCGCATGCTCGAACCAGCGGTTCAGTTCGCCGGTTGGAATCCGCTTGTTCCACACTTCATGGGCCGCGCGGACGGCGGGCAGCAGCCGGTCCACGCCGGCGCCGGTCAGTGCCGACAGGGTCACCACCGGGATGCCCTTCATTTGGGCGAGGCTTTCCTCCAGCCGCTCCATGATCGCCTTGCGGGTGGCGTTCCGGTCGGCCACGGCATCCCATTTGTTCAGCGCAACGATGCACGCCCTGCCCTCGCGCTCGATCAGGCGGGCGATCTGCAGGTCCTGGTCGTGAATACCCTCGACCGCGTCAAGGCACAGCACGACGACCTCTGCCATTTTCAGCGCCTCGATCGCCGAGCTGACCGACATCTTCTCCAGCGGCGCCTCGATCCGGGCGCGGCGGCGCAGGCCCGCGGTATCGACGATCTCGACCGCCCTGCCCTGTTCATCGGACAGGATGACGGCGATCGCGTCGCGGGTAAGCCCAGGTTCGGGACCGACGATCATGCGGTCCTCGCCCAGAAGGCGGTTCAGCAGGGTGGATTTTCCGGCATTCGGCCGCCCGACGATGGCGAGCTTCAGCGGACGGTCGTCATGGTCCTGATCCGTCGCGGGCGCCAGCTTCGGCAAATGATCGGCGATTTCCGACATCAGGTCGGCCACGCCGTCGCCGTGCTCCGCCGACACCCCTACCGGATCGCCGAGTCCCAGCGCGTATGCGTCCAGGATCGAGGATGTGGCGGTGCGGCCCTCCGCCTTGTTGGCGACCAGCAGCACCGGCTTGCCCTGGCGGCGCAGCCACTGGGCAAAGTGCTCGTCTGCCGGGGTGACACCGGCGCGAGCATCCAGCACGAACAGCACGAGATCGGCCTGCGAGACCGCACTCGCGGACCCGGCGCGCATCCGGCCGGCCAGGGTTTCAGGAGCGGCTTCCTCCAGCCCCGCGGTGTCGATCAGCTTGACCATGCGGCCGCGCAACTGTGCCTCGGCTTCCTTGCTGTCGCGCGTCACGCCCGGAGTATCGGCAACGATGGCGATGCGGCGGCCGGCCAGTCGGTTGAACAGGGTGGATTTGCCGACATTGGGCCGCCCGGCGATGACGACGATTGGCAGCCTGGGCGGCGACATTGCTTCTACCTCAGCGCCATCAGGCGCCCATCATTGGTGACGATCAGCACGGTGCCGCCGGCGACGACCGGAACGGTCGGCGCGGCGGCCTGTGACAGATTGATATGGCCGAGGATTTCGCCGGTGTAAGGGCTGATCGACAATGCGTCCTCACTGATGCCGGTGACGATCAGGCGGTCGCTGACCAGCAACGGCCCGTACCAGGTGAGGGTATTCTTGCGCTTGTCCGGATCGTCCCAGCGCGGAAGCTGGGTGATCCAGGAGATCCGGCCGTCGTTGATGTTGATCGCCGCGATCTGCTGGTCAGCGGAAATGACGAACATCCAGTCGCCGGCGATATAGGGCGTATCCTGGCCGGCGACCTGGCGTTCCCACACGCGGCGCCCGGTCGGCACGTCGTTGCAGACAAGCAGGCCGCCCATGCTGATCGCGTAGACCAGGCCGTTGACGATGACAGGCAGAGCCGCGGATCGACAGAAAGTCCGCTGCCGACGCTCGTCCCTCGGAAGCGCCGAGGCCGTCGGTCCAGACGACGCTGCCGCTGTCCGCGCGAAGGCAGGCAAGTTCGCCCGAGCCGAAGCCGGCCACCACCAGGCCGCGGTAATAGGCCGGCGGCCGGCTGCCCAAGCATAGAGGTGACGGGTTCGGCGGCCTGATGGGTCCAGAGTTGGCGGCCGTCGGCGGCGGTGAAGGCGAACAGGCGGTCATCGATCGTGGTGACGAAGACGCGGCCGTCGGCGATCGTCGGGGCCGAGCGAGCGGGCACGCCCAGGTCGGCGCGCCATTTCTCCTTGCCGGTGGCAAGATCGAGCGCGACCAGCGAGGACAGGCCGTTGTCGGCATAGAGCGTGGTGCCGTCGGCGCCGAGGCCGCCGCCGACATTGGTGCTGTCGTCAGCGTCCTTTGGCTTGGTGTCGGCGCGCCACAGACGCTTGCCGTCGGCCAGCGAGAACGCCGAGACCACGGCGTCGGAGTCCATGGTGAAGACCGTCCCGTCCAGCACGACCGGCTGCGCCATGATGATCTGGCGGTAGCCGCCGCCTTCGCCGATGCTCACCTTCCACGCCTCGGCGAGGTGATCGTTCGCGTCCAGATGGCCCATCAGGTGAGCGGGATTGCCGCCGGCCTGCGGCCATGCCGGCATTCCGCACGGCAGGCGGCAGGACGACCTTTTCGGCCCGCCTCGTCCACGACGAGGCCTCGCCGGTCCGTGAAGACCGCACTCGCGCTTGCCGGGCAAGGAGCGGCTTTTTGTCGCCGAACCAGTCGTCGAACCATGGAGCACCCGCCAGGGCGAAAGGGGCCAGCAGCGCCGCCCGGCGGGACAGACGGCGGGCCGGGTTTCTGAGAAAGGCTTTCACGCTCACGCCAAGGCTTCCCTGTCGGTTGGTGGATTCAGCCGTCATTTCGTGTCCTGGGGGCCCAGGCTGGCGAGCAGGGCGGACGGCGCGGGCGCGCAGGCCGGACGGCGCACCGATGTCGATCGACAGCGCTTGCAGGGTCTTTTTTGCCTCCGTCGATCTTCCCCTGCCGCAGGTCGAGCATCGCCAGTTGTTCGCGCGCCAGGCTGGACCATGGGTTACCGGGTTCGGCCAGTGGCTTCAACCGAGCTTCAAGTTGCGCGGGGTCGCCACGGTCGAGTTCGTGCCCGACCGCCATCAGGCTGGCGAAGTCGCGCAACAGGGTGTCCGCGCTGGAGTCTGACGGCGACGGCGTTCCACATGCGATTCGCCCCCTGCAGGTCGCCGGCATCCGCCTTCAGGCTGGCCGCGCGCAGGCGGGCGAGGGTTCTGTAGCCCGTGGGGCCAGTGGCGGCGAGTTGGTCAAGGGCCGCAATCTGTTCCGGCTTTGCGGTTCCCGGCTGCTCGGTCGCATTCTGCGCGGCGATATACCGGGCGGCGGCGGCGGCGTCCTGCCTGGCCTGGTAGCGGGTCCAAAACTGCCAGCCGGCAGCGGCGGCGACGACCGCCACGGCGATGGCAACGATCAGCCACGCATACTTTTTCAGCAGCTTTTCAGCGCGCTCTGCCCGGAGGTCTTCCTCGACCTCGTCGAAAATATCAACCACGCCGGATTCTCTCGTTTGCCTGCCTCTGCCACGGCTTCCCAACGCCGGCGGCGGCGGACCATAGCGGCGTCGGGGTGTGGCGGCAAACCGGCGGCGCGGCAAGGGTTCATTTACCTTTAGGGTGTAGGATGGGGGGATGAAGATGAGCATCCTGGCAGTGTTTCGCTGCCGCTGGCCGGATGCGGCGTGGCCGATAACCTGATGGCCGCGGCGGCGGTCGGAGCGAACGTCGGCAGCGTGGCGACGATCCAGCGCACCCCGGCGGATGCGGTGTATTCGCTGGTGGACCGGACGCGACTGTTCGGTCGTCGGCTGGACCAGGGCAAGACCTATTGCCGCCCGGTAGAGCCGGAGCCGGAGCCGCCCGCCTTCTGCACGCGCAGCCTTGGGAGCGGTGAACTGCTGGAAGGATCCGGCGACGGTGCCGGGCGCATCCGCGTGGGGTCGCGGATGGGCCGGCTGAATTGACGGCGGAGCAGGAGGCGGACCGAGTGCGGACCTGGCCTTGATGGTGGCGAATGGGGAGATTGAGGTTTGCGGCGAATGTCGGTATAGGGTGGCGCGTTGCCCCGATGGGGGTGCGCGGGACCCGTAGCTCAGTTGGATAGAGCGTCGCCCTCCGAAGGCGAAGGTCGCACGTTCGAATTGTGTCGGGTCCGCCAACTACCGGCCGCTGCCAGGACAGTGCGCATTGCCGTCGCGACGGTCTCATTACAGTTATCCGGAGAAGCAGCAGTGTTGGTGAGGTAGGCCGCAACGATAAGCGGCTTGCGGGCAGGCGGCCAAACGCTACCGCCATCTCATCATTAAACTCGAACAGGCGCGTCGCCTTCGCCTTATTCTGAAGTCCATGAGCCAATATGGACCTCCGTTTTTCGCGCTTCGCTACTCCGAGCGGAGAGGGTGGCGGCGTTAGCAGAAGTTGCTGGCTCCGATTTTCACGCCATCCAGCATCAAACTTCTGGCGGTGCATTTCCACGCCGCGGCAGGAGCACCAAGTCGGCGGCTTCTTCGGCGTCTTTCAGGAGCGCCTTGCGTGGCGCGCCCAACTGCGCATGCATCGTCAGACCGCGGGCAAGATCGATAACCTGGCGCGCGCGTGTGGCGACCGGAAAGTCAGACGGGATTTCTCCTGCGCTGATCCCGTCGCAGAAACGGCGTTCCACGAGCGCCACGCCGGCAGCTGCCGCATCCTTCAGGAACTGCCTGACCTCAGCGTCGTCCACGAGCGGCGCGACGCATACCATCAGACATCCTCGGACGGACCCTTCCTCGGTCGCAGCTTCCACGGCGTGCCTCAGGAAGCCGGCGAGCGAGTCGCGAAGAGCGGGCGGCGAGAAGAGCGCCCTCGCCGCGCCGGCGCCTTTCCGCTCAGCGTACGCGCGAAGGACGCGCAAGAATATCGTCCGCTTGTCCCCGAAGACGGTATACAGGCTTTGCCGACCCACACCCATGCCTGCGATGAGATCGTCGATCGCTACACCATCGTAGCTTTTCGACCAGAAGATCCGCGTCGCTTTTTCCAGAGCTTCGCTCTCGTCGAAGTTTCGCGGCCGTCCCCGCGGCCTATTCGAGTTTATCAGCATTTAGTCCAAAAATCCTTGACCGCGCGATCCACACATATATATAATGAATCAGTCCAAAATTAGCAAGCTGGCTCCTGGCTTCACGACCCGGCCTCTCTCACCGTGGAACCAAACATGAGACATTCAATCGCTCTCGTCACCGGCGCCACGTCCGGGCTCGGTTATGCAGCAGCCCGCTTGCTCGCTGCCGGGGGGTGGCAGGAGGTCATAGTAACGGGGCGCAGCCTGGTTCGGGTCCAGGAAACGGCCGCCCAGCTTGCGGCGGAAACCAAAAGACAGGTCTTCACGCCGCTAGAGCTTGATCTGAATACGACCGCCAGCGTCCAGTCAGCGCTTGCCGAACTGATCAAACGAGGTCGGCCGGTCGATTTCCTGCTGCTCAATGCAGGATTGGTCCCCTTTAAGCAGCGCGTGATTACTGCGGCAGGCGTTGAAGCTTCTCAGGCCCCGCTCATTGGCCATCATCAACTGACTGTTGGGTTGCTCAATGCCAACCTGCTGAGTCCCAAGGCGCGGATCGTTATCGCTGGTGCAGAACCTGCCCGAGGGGGCGTACCCTTTTTCAAATACACCGACCTGCCGGAATTCGCGGCCAAATACCACCAAGGCAACCGAACCGCCGCTGCGGAAGCCCTGATCCGCAACGGGCCAAACGTGAAATATGTGCCTAACACTGCGTATGCCGACGCGAAGCTCATGATTGCCTGGTGGACCGCAGCGCTGGCGCGCCGGCTACCGTCCGGTATGGCCGTCTACGCTGTCTCGCCCGGTGCGTCGAACGCCACCAACGTCGCGCGAAACGCTGGCCCGTTGTTGAAGTATCTGATGATCCCGATCGTGAACCTCATTCCCGGCATGAATCAGACGCCGGAGGTTGCGGCCAGTCGCTACATCCAGGCGTCGGAGTTCGGAACCGACGTCTCAGGGCAATTCTTCGCCTCGGCCAAGGGGAAGTTTTCAGGCCCGATGGAGGTGCAGCGCGAGGCACACCTCCACGACCGCGCCAGCCAGGAAGCCGCGTGGCAGGCCGTCGTCAAGGTCTCCGGCGTCGACTTGTCTCGCCCGGCATCCTTTAGCGCGGCGTCCTGAAGGAGCGCCAGTCGCGGCGACCCGCGTCAGTAGGTGATTGCGGAGCTACGTGTTGCCCGGCGAGGCCTGCGGTATTTCAAATTAACTGGTCTGAAAATCATTTGACCATTGCCATCACGCGGAATTATGTTACAGAACAGTCCAGAATTCACGGACGCCTAGGGCGTCGCCAGGAGAACACGGCGAGATGATCGCTCGCAGTTAGCCACCGGCCGCTGCCACGACAGTGCGCATTACCTTCGCGACGGTCTCATTGCAGTGATCCGGAGAAGCAGCGGTATTGGTAAGGTAGACCGCAACGATGAGCGGCTTGCGGGTGGGCGGCCAAACAATACCCACATCGTTTGTCGAGCCACGATCGCCGGAACCTGTCTTGTCTCCAACGATCCAATCTTTTGGTACCGCGGCGCGAAAGCGCCGGTCGCTTGTCTTGTTCGCGCGCAGCCAGCCGATGAGGGTTGCCTTGGAAGCGTGAGACAAGATCCGCCCCAGCACGAGATTTTGAATATCATGAGCCATCGCGCGCGGACTGGTCGTATCACGGACGTCCCCGGGAAGCGCTTCTTTTAAAGCCGTTTCCATTCTATCAAGACGTGGAACAGTATCACCGATTGAGCGGGCAAATTGCGTAAGTCCGGCGGGACCGCCTACTGATTTAAGCATCAGGTTGCCTGCGGTGTTATCAGACAAAGTCAATGCGGCCTCGCAGATGTCCGCCAATGGCATACCGTCGCCACCAATATGCTGCTTCTGTACGTGGGGAATTGGCGACAACGTCATCGGACGTGAAACGGATACGCCTTTCAAGACTTTCCTTTCCATCGTCGACACGCTCAAGGATCGCCGATGCTGCAAGTAACTTGAAGGTGCTGCAAAGCGGGAAGCGCTCGTCCAGCCTATGACCGCTCTCCTGACCCGTTTGCGTGTCGATAACGGCAACTCCAAGCCGGCCGCCGCTTTCCTCCTCAATCTTTCGTATTCGGACGGCTGATTCCGCCCGCCTGGTATCATCAGACTCTGCCCACGAGGCGGCAGGGATGAGCGAAGTTAACGCAAGCGCGGGCGTCGCACCGACCAGTTGGCGACGGGTCAGGACCCATTTCATGAACGGAAAACTCGATTTTCGTCGGCTCGTTTGCCCGCGGGCTCAAACGAGCATGGTTGCACAGATCCGCCAGTGTGCGACGGAGAAGCCAGGTTCGAGTTGGAGGCGTCCCATGACACGGGTCAGCGCGTCAGCACGAGGTGGGTCGCCAGGTTCGTTGGGACCACCTCCGTCACCCGATACCCGAGACCCGGCAGGTCAATGCCTGCGAACAGGGATTCACCACGGCCCAGAAAGAAGGGCGACATTGCCAGATGCATCTCGTCGATCGCGCCTGCGAGCAGGTACTGGCGGACCGTCGAAACGCCGCCGCCGATCTTCACGTCCAGGTCACCCGCGGCGGCCTTGGCCTGGGCGAGCGCCGATTGGATCCCCTCGGTGATGAAATAGAAGGTCGTGCCACCCTCCATCACAATGGGCGCTCGGGCGTGATGGGTGAGGATGAAGGTGGGCGCATGGTACGGGGGATTGTCGCCCCACCAACCCTTCCAGTCTGGGCCGCCCCAATCGTCACCGGCCGGCCCGAACATGTTGCGGCCGAGGATGAATGCACCGCAGCCTTCCGCCGCGGCACGGGCGAAGCGATCGTCAGTCCCGCCGTCTGCCCCGACCATCGATCGAAAGGTTCGGGTCGGGTAGAACCAATTGTGTAGCTCCCGCCCCCCTTTGCCAAGCGGATGCTCCAGGCTCTGGTCCGGACCGGCGCCGAAGCCGTCGGTGGATACTGCAAAACCTCCTACGCGCACCTTGCCCACGGTTGACCTCCATCTGATAAAAACTGGCCTGAGTGAGAGTTTCAGCCGGCGATAACTTGGGCGGCTGACTGACTAATATCGACGGGAAGAAATTCTTCCAATCTGTCGAATGTGCCATTCCAGCCCGCGGAATGGCTAATTCTGCTCTTGCTTGACAGGAACCCGGTCTGGCTGAAATGCATCCGAGTGCCTCCGCTCGGCAGTTCCTCCAGGCAAACGATAACGTGGGTCTGGACGCCGGGACCATCTTCGTGGTTCGGAGTTTCCCAGGCGAAAGTGAATTCCAAGCGCTCAGGCGGCAGGACGACCAGGTATCTTCCTGATTGCCAGAGAACAACGTCGCCAACCTTGTCTGACTTTAGGCAAGCGCGCCAAGCTCCTCCACACGGACATCCGCACAAACTTCGACGGCTGGATAGAACTTTGGGCCGTGCCAGCGGATGATCGCATCCGGTTGGGTCCATGCTCGCCATACGCGCTCGCGCGGGGCACTGAAGTCCCGGATTATAGTCAGGGATTGCGGAACGTCGCGGTATGCGACACCAGAAAAAGCGTCGCTGTGCTTGACAACGCGGTCAAACATCCTCGGAGCCCCCGTCCTCTGGCGTTTCGAGATACGCGGCGAAGCGATCGAAGCTTCCTTCCCAATGCACCCGACATTCTTCGATCCAATCCGCAATGTCCGACAACGCAGCTACTTGAAGTTTCGCCGGCCTTGCGACCGACTTGCCAAGTCTCCTCCGCGCAACGAAGCCGGCACGTTCCAGCACGGCTAGATGCTTTGCGACTGCCGGAACCGTCATCTGCAGTGGTTTCGCGAGATCAGCCAAGGTCAACTCACCACATGCGAGGCGGGCCAACATTGCGCGCCGCGTCGGGTCAGCGAGAGCTGCGAATTTCGCACTTAACGGGTCGTTCATCTAAACCAACTGGTATATATACTAATTCGTATATCCATCCGGTGGGTCCTCTGTCAAGGCTGGGATAGTTTGCCCCATGCCCCGCCCGAGAGGTGCGGCGCGTAACGGCGTCTCTTTGCGCAAGAAGGTCCGGCCCGACAGGCAACGCGCAGTTGCCGACCTGGTATCGTTGCAACCATCAGCAGGCGATAGCAAGGTCATTCAGTCGGTGCCGTCTGCGCGGCACCCGCCAAAGCGTTGGCTTTACACTAATAAGCTCTATTCGTGTAGTTCTGATGATTGCCTGCACTTGCGCACAAAACAAACGTGGACGATCATACACTTAATCGCTGAGGTGAGAAACCACGGAAGTCGATTAGGAGTGTAAGTGCCAAAGGCTTCTCGAAAGTTGCAGCCGTTCCCACCTAGATCGCGATCCCGACGAAAACCGGGGTCGAACCTTGGAGTGTCTGCCCGATCCGAGGGCTTTGTCGATTTCTATGGACAGCATCACGGAGCCGGCGGCTGGCTGTTTTGTGGATGGCTGAGGATACGCTGGTCACATGATGAAGCGCTTCAAGTCACCGCCAGCTTCGAATACGGTCAAATAGCTGGTGCTTCGGTCTTCTCTTTTTTCTCAAGAGACGACATGGAAAGAGGTTCATTTGGACTAATATTATTTGTTCCCTCATCTAGCGAGAACCTCGGTGCACTAGTTGCGGTCGAGATAACCGCGGGCACGAACGTTGCACTACTGCATCCGGCGAGCGATATCCAACGGGTTGACGAAATCCCGTTGTCCAGCAGGCTGCAAAAGCTGCTGAACCACGCCGACGAGGGCCTGGGCCGCGCGCGATTGACGACCTTGTTGCAGCGACGGGCGTTCAGCGGAACGGACACACTGCCGAGCCTCAGGGACTTCGTGCGGATCGGCATCGATGAAACGATCGTCTGTCCTCCCGGGGGTCTCCTGATAGCTGGTTGGCTGTTGGCGGAACCCGGTAGCGTACGCAGTCTGCGGCTGCGCAGCGGCACGCAGATGATCGTCTTACCACTCGACCGAAGTATACGATTTCCTCGCGCCGATGTACTCGAAGCCTTCAGCAACTCAGGCATTGCCGAGCAAAACTGCGGATTCCTGGCTCACATTACAGGCACCGAAGTGCTCGGGGACACCACGTATATCGAAGTTGAGACCGCTCGGAACGAAATTGCTTTCAGTCCTCTACCGCCACCGAGGCTACGCGGCCTTGCCGCCATCAAGCGCATACTTGGCCTTTTCGATATTAGTTACGCTCCGGTGGACTATCTTTTCGATAAAATAGTCGGACCGGCCATCGGGGCGCTTAACGCCGTTCGCCTGAGAGAGCGACCGACCATCTCGGTAACCGACTTCGGTTCGATCGATGCTGCACCGCTCTACAGCATCATCGTCCCGCTACACCGCCGTATTGATCTCATGGAATACCAACTTGCCTTGTTCTCGCGCCAGGACTACACGGACCATGAGTTCATTTATGCGCTGGACGATCCGGATCAGGTCCAGGCCACCTTACGGCTGGCCGAGAGCGCTTACGAGCGGTTTCGTATGCCGTTCCGCCTCATCACGCTCGATCGAAACGTCGGGTACGCTCCGATCAATAATATTGGGCTGACCATGGCACGAGGCGCCTTTGTCTGCTTCGCTGTCTCCCACCGGTTCCGCCGGACACCGACGGTTGGATGCCGCTACTGGCGGCACGCCTTGACCACGATCCAACCCTTGCCGTGGTGGGGCCATTGCTTCTTTTTGAAGACGGGTCTGTGCAGCACCAGGGGATTGAGTTCGAACCTGCGCTGCGATGGGGAAATTGGATGTTCCCACAGCACATACGCAAGGGCTGGCGACCGGAGCCGGCAGGAGGCCTGCAACGATACCGGGCGATCACCGGAGCCTGTATGGTGATGCGCGCAGAATTGGCCCGCGAGCTAAATGGCTTTGACGAAGCTTTCATCATTGGTGACTTCGAGGATATTGATCTTTGTCTGCGCATCGCCGAACGCGGGTTAACTTGCGGGGTCGACCGAGACGTTCGGCTGATTTACCTCGAGCGTTTGTCGCAGGCCTCTTCTCGTGAGCGGTGGCGCGAGAACCTGACCCTCTATAACGCTTGGTTTCATCAACGCCGCTGGTTTAGCGGGCCGGAACGGGCGCTTGGGAGCCGCGAGCCATGAGGCTTCTCCGGGAGAGGCGCCGCTGCGGGGGAACCGACGCGCGTTCTCGTGACCAGCCACGGCCATCCCCGCCTGGCCAAGGGTGGCGCGGAAATCGCGGTGTACGCTTTATATGAAGCTCTGCAGCGCCGCGCTGATACCACGGCTTGGTTTCTGGGCTGCGGCCGAGATGTCAATGCGGCTCACTTTGGATCATCGATCTCGCAACCTTTTACCGATCGCGAGTTTATCTACACGTCCAATGAGTTTGACTGGTTCAAATTCGCCAACCGTGACTTGGGGTTCCCGCGCAGAATGGAAGAGTTGCTGCAAGAATTGCAGCCGGCAGTAATTCATTTTCATCACTTTGCCAACTTCGGCGTTGAAGTGTTCCAACGGGTACGTTGCGTATTGCCAAACGTCCGGATCGTGCTCACGTTGCATGATTACCTTGCGATCTGTAACCATTTTGGCCAAATGGTGACAACCGACAGGTATAGTCTTTGCTACGAGGCGAGCGACACGCGCTGTAGTCGCTGCTTTCCCAACCTGTCGGCCACGGACTTCTTCCTGCGCAGGTCCTATATCTCCCGTTTTTTCGACGAGGTGGATCAGTTT
>CAWBVV010000002.1:0-347220 GCA_963792345.1 uncultured Alphaproteobacteria bacterium | reverse complement strand
AGATTGGCACTGGCCATTCCTGAAGTCACTGCCGCATAGCTGCCGCCGTTGGCGCGCACTTGAATCGTCGCGAACGGATTGGCCGCCGTCGGCGTTACCATGAGATTACTGTCCTGTTACGCACGTAGGCCGTGTAAGCTGTCGTGCCACTATCGAAGCTTGGACTTAAGGTTCCGCTGTTCGCCGTCAGGTTGGCGAGGCTTGCATTCGTGGAAGGCAGGCGCGCCAAGGTGACGCCGTTGAGGATCGGGTTGGCATCAACCCCTTGTACTTGGGCGACGTTGCTGCCGTCGAGCACAATACTGAGCGTGGTGCTCGTGGCGGTGAATTGATGGACGAAAGCCGCGCCGGCTTTGGTTAGCGCGGTGCTACCCTGGACAACAGCCGGCTTGAAATCATCCGCTACCTGGCTGCCGTTGACGAAAATATCGAAGGTGCGCTGGGCGGAAACCGATTCGCCGATGAGCAGTTGCAGCTTGTAGGTCTGGCCAACGATTAGATTGGCGAGGCTTACATTCACCGTCCGCGACGCTGGGTCTGAGCTGTTGAATACGGCCCAGCGAATGGAGTTATAAACTTTGGCCAGATCAACGTCGGCGGTGCCGCTGCCGAGTTCGGCGTGCCCCAAGGGTTAGATTGGTTAGGCGCGCTAACCGTAATGCCCGGCGCGCTATCGGCGGTGAAGTTCGCGTTGCCAGCCTGGCCGGGGCGCCATTGGTGCCCACATTGAAGGCGTAAACGAAATTCCCGGCCAGATCGAGACCCCGCGCCGGTCCATAGCCAAGGACGCGTTCGACGTGCGTCGCGGCCGGAACACTCGCGGCCGAAGTTGGATCGCTGCCGTTGAGCACTTCGGTCGCGTCGTTATAGCCGTCGCCGTCCGTGTCGATGTTGTTGGGGTCGGTGCCGAGCGCGTATTCCTGTGCGTTCGTCAAGCCATCGCCATCGGGATCAT
This sequence comes from uncultured Alphaproteobacteria bacterium, assembly GCA_963792345.1. Classification (GTDB taxonomy): domain Bacteria; phylum Pseudomonadota; class Alphaproteobacteria; order Acetobacterales; family Acetobacteraceae; genus Rhodopila. Next base: position 346,265 of record CAWBVV010000002.1, on the reverse strand, counting down.
CGTTGCCAACCTGGTCCTCAAATGCGCCGATATCGGGAGCGCCGCCGCCAGGCCGCGGGCTTCCGCGTTGATCAATCGCCAGGCCGCCAATTGTTACGCCTGTGTTAACCGCCAGACTGCCGGCGCCGAGCGCGTGCGTTCGGGTCGGGCCACCGTTATTGGCCAGCGCGCCGAGATAAAGCTTGGCCGCCGGCACACTAAGATAGTTGCCGCTGGTGCCATTCGTTAGCCCGGGCGCAGTTGCATTCCCGAGAATGTTGTTGTTATCGCTGCGGAGAAGGTCCCGCCGTTCACTCCAACGACGGTATCGTTGCTGTTTCCGACGATGAGCGTGTTGATCATCGTTGCACTGTTCTTGTAAATACTGACCGCATTGCCGCTGCCGGCCGGCGAGGTGTTATTCGTCATCGTGACGTAGCGCAGGGTCATCGTGGCGGCACCGATATCCATCGCGCCACCGATCCCATTGGAGGTGTTGCCGCTGATGGTCGAGTTGTCGATCGAGACGGATGGTGAGTCGCCCCAGCATTGGATCGCGCCGCCTTCCTGATTCGAGGTATTGCCGGTAAAGGTGCAGTTATGGATCGTTAGATTGCCGAAGCTCCAGATCGATCCGCCATAGGCGTAGCCCGAGGTCAACGCCTTGCCGCCGCTCAAGGTCAGGTTCGACAAGGTAAGGCTGCCTGCCCCATCAACAAAGAAATGCCGCCGCTGCACGGACGAATCGACGGCCAGCGTGACGCCAAAGTTCAGTCCTTGGATCGTGATGTTGCCGGTGACGTAAAGCGCGCTCGTCGACTCGTAGCTGCTATTGTTACTCCACGCGCTGCTTAAGGTCACCGTCTGCCCAGCCAGCGTATTCGCGAACGTGATCGTTTGCGGCCCGCCTGACGACTGCGATAAATGAGCGCCTCCCGCAGACTCGTGACGCCGTCAGAGGAATCGACTGTATCGTTGATCGTCGTCACGGTCAGGCTGGGCGCTTCCTTGACCACAAGGTTGAAGGACTGCGTCGCGTTCGGCGAGATGCCATTGCTCGCCGTTATGGTGATGTTGTAGGTGCCTTGCGTGTTAGCTCCCGGGGTTCCGCCCAGTACGCCACTTGTGGAGTCAAGGCTGATACCATTCGGCAAACCGCCCGTCTCACTAAAGGTCGGCGTTGGGAAACCTGTCGCTGTCACCGTGAAGGTGGCTGCTTGTCCGACGGTAAAGGCCGCGCTGTTCCCGCTGGTGATCGCCGGCGCCTGATTAACGGTCAGGGTGAAGCTCTGCGTCGCATCAGTGCCAATTCCATTCGATGCTTTCAGTGTAATCGGGTAAGTGCCGCCTGTCCCTGCTCCGGGTGTGCCGCTTAATACTCCGGTCGTGCTATTCAAAGTGACGCCGCTCGGTAGCGTCCCCATTTCGCTGAAGGTTGGCGCGGGATAACCTTTGCTCACAACCGTGAAGCTCCCGGCTGTGCCCACGACAAAGGTCGTGCTACTCGCGCTCCTGATCGAGGGCGCTTCGTTCACCGTAAGAGTGAAACTCTGGGTCGCGTTCGGCGCGATGCCGTTGTTCGCCGTGATGGTGATATTGTAAACTCCGCCCGTTCCAGAGGCAGGGTTTCCGTTCAGCAGACCGGCCGAGGTAAGGGTCACGCCGGACGGCAAACCACTCGTGCTGAAGCTAGGTAGCGGCGCGCCGTTCGCGGTCACATTAAAGTTACCTGTGGTCCCGACGGTGAAGGTGGTGCTATTCGCGCCGCGAACGCCGGCGCAATCGCCAATAAAGTAACCGTCGGCTGTCCCGCGCCTGCTTCGGTATCGCTCGTCACCACGTTCGAGAAGTTGCCTCCACTTACCGTGCCCTGGCTGGTAACACTCTGCGGATTGCCACCGATAGTGGTCCACTGTGACCGAGTATTGAATCTTGACCGTCTTACCGGCAGGAAGTCCCGATGTTCACCGGCGAGCCGAGGAAATGCGGCGAGCTACCCAACGATCCTGCACCGCGCCGATCGCCTGACCTTTAGCAGGAAAGCGCCGTTCACCACTCGTTAGGTATCCATACATGATACTGTCGCGTCCTTCGCCTGTAGCTATCCGGCAGGCCGAGCGCGTGACCCATCTCGTGCATGATCGTCGTCAGCAGATCGATGCGGCCGGCCGGTTTACTCGACGGATCGGTGTAGCGACGGTTGCCCGAAACATTTGCCGCAAACTGCGCGTCATCCGCTCCACGAACCAGCCATTGCCGTCCGCGTTCTTATTCACGCGAATGCGGCTTCCGCCCGCTTCGCCGAGACGCAAGGCGGGGAGATCAGCCACTTCAAATTTCAAATCGCGCAACATGGTGATTTGTTGGCCGGTCAAACCCGTCGCCGCCCAGCGTTCGCGCGCCGCGGTGACGAGCGAATCGAGGTCTCTTTGGGTGAGAAATCCCTTGTCTGCTGCCCCGGCGGCCGGGGTCGCTCCGCCAGCAACCTGAGTCGTCGCTGCGGGAACCGGAGTCGTTTCGGCGACGACCTGCTCCGTTGCTGCAAATACCGAGGCCGCCAGCCTTGCGACCGAGGTAGTTTCATCGCTTTGGGGTCCGACGCTCGCTCCACGCCGCCCGGCGCGAAGAACAGCGGCGCCTGGCTTGGCAGCCCAGCCGGAGCGCTCATGCTCGCCGGGCTGCTGGTGGCGCTGCCGTTGGTGAAGCCGGTCGTGAGATCCAACGGTCCGATATTGTCATCCACCAAGATCTGCCGATAAAGCGCCTCCCCCGAGCCGCTCGCGGTGGAACCGTTGCGGTAGAGATTGATGAATGTGGGCGCCCCGGAGTCGGACTGCGTATCCAGAAAGACGTCGGTGTGGTTATTCGGGTCGCTGTTGGTCAGCGTGTTCTTGTCCGCCGCGGCGGTGCCGCCGATGGCGATGTTGACGGTGTTCGAGTCGGTGGGCAGCGCGCCGGAGTTCACCCAGATGGAGGCAAAGGCCCCCTGCGCCGCGGTGCCGGGCAGGCGGATGGTATTGCCGAGCACGGTCGCGTCGATGGTGGCATTGCCCTGCCGCGCGTTGAACTGGATGCCGACCTCGCCGTACTGCTGGATGGTGTTGCCGTGTCACGAGATAGCGGGTGCCGCCATGGCTGGGGCCGTTGTTGCCGCTGGCGAAGAGGCGGAGGCCGTCGGCCGCATTGCCGGCGCCGGAGAAAGCGACTCCGCTCACGCCGACGGTGTTGTTAACAAACTTCCCGTAAAAGGTTCCCGCGCCGGAGACGACGCCGGCGACGAGCTGCGCGCCGCTGTTGCTGGGGGCGGGGACGGTCGCCGTGCCGTGCCGGAAGGTGTTGTCGTGGATATTGAAAGTGACGAAATTGTCCGTGCCGCTGCTGCCGAGTTGCATGGCGGCGGCGGCGCCGACCACGCCGGTGTTGGAGTCGGAGAAATCGCTGCCACTCACCGTGAAGTTCATGGTCGAGGTGCCGAGGGCGTTGGTGTCGATGGCAAACTGCCGGTAGGCCGTGAAGTGCGAGCCGGTGACCGTGAGGTTCATGGTCGCCGCATTGCTCGCCTGCATCAGGATGGCGTCGCTGGCGTTGGCGCCGGTCAGCGACTCATTGATCGTGGAGGTGTTGATGCTCAAGTTGAGCGTGCCGGAGAAGTTGTGGATCGCCACGGTGCGGGCGAAGCCGTTGTCCACGGTGTCGTTGGTGAAGTTGGCGGTGCCGGTGAGATCGTTGAACCGGATGCTGCCCTCGCCCGCGAGAGCCGTGCCGGCGTCCACATCGGCGGTGGTGCTGGTGCCATTCGTGGAGGTGGCGCCGACGGTCGAGCCCGTGAGGGTGAAGCCCCGCGACGGTGAACCCGCGGATGCCGTAGTTTTGGTAGCCCTCGATGTCCATATTGGCGAGGGAGACGTTATTGCGTGGCATTCAGGTAAATGCCGATGCCCTGCGTGGTGCTGCTGCCGTCCGCGCCGGTCTTGCCGCTGATGATGCCGCCGGAGTTGGCGGTGGTGCCGCTGCCGGTGACGGTGAGACCGCCGAGCGCCCGTGGTGTCGAGCGTGATGCCGTTACTTGTCCCGCCATTTGACGCGACGCTCTTAAAGGTCATCCCCCCCGCCCCAATGGTCACGTTTTGCACATTGAGCGCCGAGCCCGTCGTCGCGGTGAGATTACTCGTCCCCGATCCGCCGCTACCGGATGCCGCCACGCAGCGACATGCTGACCGGTTTCGTGGACGAAGGCGCCGAGGTGCATCATTCGGTGCGCAACCTTGCTTTTCATCCGGGGATCTCTCCTGGAGGACTCTCGGTCCAACAATAGTGTGCAAATTCCAGGCCACCTGTCGCGGCCGACACAAGCGTTGACCTGTATCAGAATCTCTTTTCGCGACGCCCTGCCAACCCGGCGCGCCATCCGGATCAACGCAAGCTGCTATCAGTGTTGGAGCGCCGGGATGGCATCGCGTCTATACGATTGTTCGACATCTCATCGTCCATCAATCGGGCGCTTTGCGGCGGGCTGCCCACAAAGCAGGCGATCGCATGGCCGTTGATCAGGGAGCGAAAACTTCCGTTCCAGCCTGCGGCACCGATGCCATTTTATCGGCTCGGAGTGGAATTGACGGCGACCTTGCTATCAGGCTCGATGGGCCGACGCTCTGTCCAGTGGCCCTGTTGCCGCAAGTAGCAGTTGTATAGGCCTGCCCCACGTCTCAACGGAAAAAACCGAATGAACAAATCGACCGGCGTGATCGCTTTCCTGCTGCTCCTTGCAAGTCTGCCCGCTTCCTGGGCACAGCCGAAAGTCCCCATGACCATCGGTACCGGAGTGGACCCTTCGCTTGGCCAGTTCTACGTAGCCAAGGAAGCGGGTATCTTCGAGCGGAACGGTCTCGATGTTCAGCTCAACCTCGGCCCAAGTGGCTCAGCAATGATCGGGTTCGTCGTCGGCAACCAGATTCAAGCTGCTCTCGGCGCGGAGCAGGCTGGCATTCAGGCGCACAACCTGGATGCCAACGTGGTCCTTGCTGGTGAAACCGTGCAACTGCCGCATTTCTACGGGCTGGTCGCCCGACACGTCGATAGCATCGAAGGCCTCAAGGGCAAGAAAATCGGAATTGACTCCGGTAGCAGCAGCCAGAGCTTTTGGCTCGCGCTGGTCAAGACAATGCAGCTCAATCCGAAGGACTACACGATCGTCCAGGTCGAACCGCCGGAGATGTTCGCGGCACTTGAACGTGGCGACATCGACGCGTTCGGGGCGTGGGAGCCTTGGGTTACGCGGGCATTGGACGGTATTCCCGGAACGAAGAACCTGAGGGACAACGCGGGCATCATCGTCCCCCGGGATTATGTCTGGGTCAATCGCGAATGGGCCGAGAAGAACAAGCAGGCGGCGCTTGCCTTCATGCGCTCCATGGTTGAAGCGACTACCTATTTGAAGACCCATCCGCACGAGGCGGCTGGCCAGATCGCAAAGCTGCTGAAGCTTGATCCAAAATTGACTGAGACGCTGATGGGCAAGGTTGAATACAGCATGCGCCTGGACAACGACTCGCTCGTCCACATGCGGGAAATCGAGGCACAGCTTAAACAGACCGGCAAGCTGGCCAAACCTGTTGACTGGCCCACCCTGTTCGCCCCGGAATTGCTGCGCGCGGCTGATCCCGCCGCGGTCACGCTGGACGCCACGAAGTAAGATGCTGTGGGTTGGCATTGATGTCGGCGGCACATTTACCGACGGCGTGGTCTATGACGACCTCACAGGCACCTTTGCCTATGCGAAGGCTCCATCCACACCCGGCGCCCCAACGCAGGGCGTGCTGACCGCGCTCGACCTGCTGGTTCGCGACATGGGCGATGTGCAGCGTTTTTGCCATGGGGTAACCATCGGCACGAATGCCATCCTGGAGAAAAAGGGCGCCGAGGTCTGGATGCTGGTAACAGAGGGCTTCCGCGATATTCTTGAGATCGGCCGCACCAACCGCCCCGTTCTCTACGACCTTCGCACACTGAAAGTGCCGCCCTTGGTGCCGCGTTCCCGCACGCTGGAGGTCGCCGAACGGATGATGTTCGACGGCTCCGTTCGGAAGGCATTGGACACCGGCCAGGCCAGCGCGCTGCTGCAAAAGATGCCGGACAGCGAAAACGCGGCGTTGGTGATCTGCTTCTTGCACAGCTATGCCAATCCAGCGCACGAACAGGCCGTCAAGCGCATGGCGCTCGAAAGACGGCCAGAGCGCTTCGTCTGTACGTCGGAGGAGGTTTCGCCGCAGTTCCGCGAGGTGGAGCGCTTCAACACGGCTGTGTTGAATGCCTATATCGGGCCTTTGATGGCGCGATACCTGGACGCGTTGCGGCAAGGACTGACGGAAAAGGGTTACACCCGTGACGTCCTTATCATGACTTCCAACGGTGGCGTCGCAACAGCGGCGCAAGCTCGGCGGCTTCCTGTCGCCACGGTATTGTCAGGCCCTGCCGGTGGCGTCGCAGCATCGGTGCACCTCGGTCGGCTGCGTGCCCTGCATAATTTGATTACCTGCGACATGGGCGGCACCAGCACTGATGTCTGCCTGATCGAGCAACTGCGTATCCCGGTGACAAACGAGCAGCGTATCGGTGACTACGCGAACCGCACGCCTCAAATCGAGATCAACGCGGTCGGCGCCGGCGGCGGGTCGATTGCATGGCTTGATGATGGGGACATCCTCAAGGTCGGCCCGCACAGCGCCGGGGCTGACCCTGGCCCGGCCTGCTATGGCAAAGGCGGTACCGACCCGACGGTGACCGATGCCAACCTGGTCTTGAACCGGCTTGAAGCGGGCGGAAAGCTGGCTGGGCGGATTGCTCTGGACTCGGACCTTGCGCACGAGGCGGTTACTCGTCTCGGCGCCCGTGTCGGGCTCGCCGCTCATGATATGGCAGAGGGCATCATACGAATCGCCGTGGCGAACATGGTGTCGGCGATCAAACAGATTTCAATAGCCAATGGTCATGACCCGCGCGACTTCGTGCTGTTGCCCTATGGCGGCGCGGGTCCGATGCATGCCGCCGCGATCGCCGATGAACTTGAAATGCGGCGCATCCTGGTGCCCGTGGGTCCCGGTAATTTCGCCGCCTTCGGGTCGCTGATCTCCGACCTGCGGCGTGACTACGCCCGGACGAAAACAGCAATCCTGAGCGACATCGGCTACCAGGCGATTGATACGATGTTCCGCGACATCGAGCACCGCGCGCGCCGGGACCTGCTGGACGAAGGTGTGGCACCAGACCGCATCTTGCTTCGCCGTTCGGCCGGGATGCGGTACCTCGGCCAGTCCTGGGAGCTTCTGGTGGAGTTGGCGGACACGGTCGCGTCCGTCGCCGACATGGAAGCAGCGTTCGCCGAAGTGCATGACCGCCGCTTCGGCCATCGCAGCGGTGGTGCGGTTGAGATCGTGAATTTCCGCGTTACCGCGCTGGGTGTGGTGGACAAGCCCGAAGTGCCGCTCTGGGTGGTCGGCGATCGAGCCGAACAAGCGCTGCTCGGGACGAGGCCGGTATGGTTCGAAGGCCGGTTTATCGAGACGCCGGTCCATGACCGGGCCAGCCTCGCCGCGGGTACCGCTCTCGGTGGGCCAGCCGTCATCGAGGAAAGCGGCTCCACCACGCTGCTGCCTCCGGACTGGTCGTTGCTGGTGCTGGAGCACGGCGACCTTCTGCTGGAGAAGGATTGAAGCCATGGCCGAGCCCGATACGCCCGTTATAAACCCGATCACCCTGGAGGTCGTGTGCGAGAGCCTGATCGCTATTGTTCGCGAAATGCGGGCGACGATCATTCGCGCTTCCTACTCGTCGGTCATCTACGAATTCGACGACTTCTCATGCGCTCTGTTCGGCCCCGATGGTGCACTGGTGGCGCAGTCTTGGGACCATCCGGGTCACGTGCTGCCCCTGCCCTGGGGCGTGCGATGCGCGCTGGACGATTTCGCGGGGGATCTTCATCCGGGCGATGCCATCCTGCTGAACGATCCCTATCGTGGCGGCACGCACATGAACGATGTCACCTTGCTGTGCCCGGTGTTCGGCGACAACGGCAAGATGCTGATATTCCCAGCCGTACGGGCGCACTGGGTCGATGTCGGGGGCATGGTGCCGGGCAGCTACTCCGGCCTATCGACCAATATATACCAGGAAGGCGTTCGTATACCGCCGATCAAGCTGATTGACCGGGGTCAGGTGAACCGCGCCGCGAAGACGCTGCTGATGGCAAACATGCGGGTGCCGGAGGAACGCGAGGGCGATCTCAACGCCTCATTGGGCGCCTGCCGGATAGCGGAGCAGCGGATCCGCGCACTTATCGCCAAGTACGGGTGGGATGTGGTGCAGGATTGTGTGAGACTAAACCTGGACCGCACGGAGCGGCGGCTGCGCCAGCGCATCGCGGCGTTGCCCGACGGAGATTATCTCGCCGAGGATTACCTCGAATTCTACAATCAGGGCAAACTTGATCCGGTGCTGGCCCGGTTGCGTCTGACGGTCGCGGGGGATCAGTTGATTGCCGATTTTGCCGGCACGAACCCACAGGTCCCGGGGGTGGTGAACTGCTCGCTCGCGGTGGCTGGCGCCGGCGTGTTCGTCGCGGTCAAGGCTACGCTCGATCCTGGTGGTGCCGTGAATGAGGGTGCTTTTCGTCCGCTCACACTGAGCGCGCCCGAGGGCTCGATCTTCAACGTGCGCAGCGATGCCCCGGCCGGAGCGCATGGCGAGGTGCGCAAGCGAGGCGTATCGCTGGCAATGGCTGCGCTGGCGCAGATCATTCCGGACAAGGTATCAGGCGACCTCTGCGGCAGTTCGTTTCCGAATTCGATCGGCGGCTGGAACCAGCGACGCAACCGGCAATACGTTTATTACGAGTCCCCTGCCGGCGGGAACGGCGGATTTGCCAGCGGTGATGGGCCGAGCGCCTTCGTCAATATTGATTTCGGCAACCTGCCCTCGGTGCATAACGTCGAGTCGATCGAGAACGAGATGCCGCTGCTGATCGAAAGCTGCTGCCTGCGCGAAGACGGCGGCGGCGAGGGACGAAGGCGGGGCGGTGTGGGTATGATCCGCAAGGTGCGGCTGCTGGGTGAGGAAGCCAGCTACTCCGTGCTGAGCGACCGCGCCGTGATCCCGCCCTATGGCGTGCTGGGCGGTGGTCCTGGTCAACCCTATCATTTGTCGGTCGATACGGCGCAAGGCCGGCATGTCACATTCGAAACGCCTGGCAAAGTTACCGGATTTCCAATCTACCAAGACGACGTTGTGGTCATGCGGTCCTCGGGCGGCGGGGGCTATGGCGATCCGCTCGACCGGCCGCCTGAGCAGGTATTGGCGGACGTCTTGATGGGTTACGTCTCGCGCGACCGGGCACGGGATGGGTACGGTGTGGTCATCACCGAGCCGGGGATAGTTGATGAAGCGGCCACGATCGCACTGCGCCGCCAACGCCGAGAGCAAAGCCTCGGCTTGCGTGTGATCGCCGACGACACGATTGAGGCTTATGTCGGTGGCAAGGGCAAGCGACGTATTCTGCGCCTCAGCCCGAAAGACGCGGCTGATGCAGGCGTTGAAAACGAGACGCTGCTTGAGATCCTGGGTCACCACCCCGCCCCGCTTCGCGCCTGGGCGCGGATTGGTAGCGAAGCGTCGGGGACGGTGCGCCTGGATACGTTTGCGCTGACGGTGCTTGGCCTCGCCGATGGCGACCGCGTGACGCTGCGGTTGCTGCCCGGTCCGCCACTGCCGAACGGAATGGCGGGCTGAAACTCAGTCACGCGAGGCACGGTGGCGTCTTGCCCGCCATTCGCCATCCGGCCACACTGCCGCAACCAAGGAAGCGTTCAGCCGGATCAAACTCGCAGGGGGCAGGACCTAATGGCGCCATCGGATTGGATCGCTCACTCGATCGTCGCACAGCGCGGTATTGGCTGGTCGAACACAGCCCGCCTGCATGATCTGACGGAAGCGTTGCAGGGCAAGTATCACTACACGATCGGCCCCTATTCCGATCCGGTACTGACAGTTCGCCCGGGCGACCGGATCCGGGTAGAGACCCGCGATGCGTTCGAAGGTGCGATCCGCACCGAGCAGGACAAGCCGACCGAAAAGCTGCGCATGCCGTTCGTCAACCCACAGAATGGTCCCATTATGATTGAAGGCGCGGAGCCCGGAGACGCGCTTGCTGTCTACATAGAATCCATGCTGCCGCGCGGGGAGAACCCTTGCGGCACTTGCTGCATGATCCCGCATTTTGGCGCGTTGACCGGCACATCGCTGACCGCGACGTTGAACGAGCCGCTACCGGAACTGACGCGCAAGATCCACGTGGACGAGAAGCATGTGCGTTGGAGTACGCGGGTCACGCTGCCCTATAATCCGCATATCGGCACGCTGAGCACGTCACCCGAAATCAACTCAATCAACTCGCTGACGCCGGACTCGCATGGCGGAAACATGGATCTGCCCGACATGGGACCGGGCAGCATCACCTACCTGCCGGTCCGCACCGCGGGCGCGCGTTTGTTTATTGGCGACGCGCATGCCTGTCAGGGCGACGGCGAGGTATGTGGAACAGCGGTGGAATATCCCTCGACGACAACGATCCGTGTGGACGTGATCAAGCATTGGACGCTGGAGTGGCCACGACTGGAGCGCGAGGATTTAATCATGGCGATCGGCAGCGCACGCCCGTTGGAGGACGCGACCCGAATCGCCTACCGCGAACTGGTGCTGTGGATGGAAGCCGAATATGGGTTTGACCGCTGGGACGCTTACATGATGCTCAGCCAATGTGGCAGGGTTCGTCTCGGCAATTTCGTCGATCCGAAATACACTGTCGGTGCCGGCATCTCGAAATCCTGGCTCGCCCCTCAGCAATCTATCCCGTGATGCAAGGAGCAATGGCATGGACCTTGGTCTGGCCGGAATGAAGGCACTGGTCACCGGCGGCACGAAAGGGATCGGCCGAGCGGTGGCGGAACATCTGGCGGCGGAGGGGACGGATGTGGCGATCTGCGCCCGGAACGCCGACGAGGTTGCACAGACGGTAGTGGCACTATCGGCGATCGGTGTGCGCGCCACCGGTCGGGCATTGGATGTGGCGGACGGCGCGGCGCTGAAGCGATGGGTCGCGGACGTCGGCAGCGAGTTCGGCGGCATCGACATTGTCGTTTCAAATGTTTCGGCTCTTGCGATCGGGCAGGATGAAGCTTCGTGGCAGGCTGAATTCTCCACCGATTTGATGGGCACGGTCCGGGCGGTCGATGCGGCAATGCCGTTCCTGGAGCGATCAAAGGCGGGATCCATCGTCGTTATCGCATCAGTGTCCGGTCGCGAGGTGGATTTCGCCGCCGGGCCTTACGGCGTGTTCAAGGCGGCGCTGATTCACTACGCCAAGGGCCTGTCGTTTCAGTTGGCAACGAAACAAATCAGGGTCAATGCACTGTCACCCGGAAATACATATTTCCCCGGCGGGGTGTGGCAGAAAATCGAACATGGCAATCCAGAGCTATACAAAACAGCATTGGCCCTTAACCCGACCGGGCGGATGGGCAAACCCGAGGAGATGGCGCGAGCGGTCGTATTTCTGGCTAGCCCGGCCGCAAGCTTCATCACCGGCACAAATCTGGTTGTCGACGGAGCGCTGACCCGGGGCGTGCAGTTCTGAGCACTTCAACGCGAACGGAGGACGAGATCTGGCACTTATCGAGCTTGCGAAGGTTGGCAAAACGTATCGCTCGATGCGTGGGTCGAACTACAGGGCGCTTCGGGATTTCGACCTTCGCATCGAGGGCGGGGAGTTTTTCTGTCTGCTTGGGACTAGCGGCTGCGGCAAGACCACGGTCCTGAACATGGTCGCTGGATTTGAGCAGCAGACCGAAGGAGAAATCCTGATCCATGGAAGACCGGTGGCCGGCCCTGGGGCGGATCGTGGTGTAGTATTCCAGGGGGATGATTCGCTTTATCCGTGGCTTTCAGCGGAAGGGAACATCGAGTTTGGCCCCCGCATGAGCGGATTGAGAAAACAGCAACGGCGTGAGCGGGTTCGCCACTATCTCGAACTCGTGGGCCTGCAAGGTCAGGGCCATAAGCATCCGTCCGAACTTTCAGGCGGCATGAAGCAACGCATCCAGATCGCGCGCGTGCTGGCGAATGAGCCCGAGGTCCTGCTGATGGACGAACCGTTCGGTGCGCTTGACGCGCAAACACGATCAGTGATGCAGCAGGAACTGCTGACGATTTGGGGGGCAACGAAAAAGACGGTGCTGTTCATCACCCATGACATTGATGAGGCGGTCACCCTTGCGACCCGCATCGGGGTGATGCACGCCGGGCCGGAATCCAAGCTGAAAGCGATCATCGACGTGAACCTGACGCAGGACCAGCGGGATCGGACCAACGACCTGTATGTCTCCGTGTATCGACAGGTTCACGCGCTGCTGCGTGATGAAGTGGCGATCGCGATGCGACGTGCCGGTTGATGCGGGCCCGGCAAAAGTTCTCTACCGTGCCGGTGGCTATGCCGCCGGGTTCGTGCTGCTGTTCGTGGTCTGGCATATTGCGGCGGTTTTTGTCGTTGGATCAGGTACTGTTCCCGCCGCCCACCCGCGTCATCTTGCGCGCGATCGAACTGATCGAGGACGGCACGCTCGGCGAGCAGGTCGCCGTCAGTATGCGGCGCATTCTCATTGGCTTTCTCAGTGGGTCAGCCATTGGCGTGCCGCTTGGCCTCGCGATCGGGTCATTTCGGCCCGTTCGATACCTATTGGAACCGTTCACCGAATTCTTCCGTTTTATTCCGGCGACCGCAATGATCACCGTGGCGGTGATCTGGTTCGGTATCGGCGAGGGTTCGAAGATCTTTCTGATCATCTACACGACGGTGTTCATCGTCACGCTGAACACCGCCGCCGGGGTTGGGGCGATCACACCAAACAAGATCCGCGCCGCCCGATCACTCGGCGCGAATACACCGCAGGTGTTCCTGCACGTCGCCCTGCCGGCTACCGCGCCCTACATCCTGACCGGTATGCGGCTGGCGATGGGAAACTCCTTTGTCACCATCGTGGCGGCCGAATTGATCGCAGCCAATGCGGGACTGGGTAAAATGATCTGGGACGCCCGCCTGTACATGCTGGTGGACCAGATTTTCGTTGCATTGTTAACGCTTGGTTTGCTTGGCTTTGTCACCGACCGGTTGTTTAGGTGGATTATCTTTACCTTCGCCGGCCGCTTCTCCCCGGTCAGTTGAATGAATGGCGCCGATCTGGCTCACCCGGTCAACACAGGAGGCTCATATCGAACGCTTCATCCTGGCATGTATAACCGCGCTCTTGCTGACGGGTTCGGCGTGGGCGCAAAGCAAGATGACCATCGCGACGGGGGTCGATCCGGCGTTCTCGCAGTTCTATGTTGCCAAGGAAGCTGGGATCTTTTCCCGCAACGGGCTGGATGTCAGCATCAACACCGGGCCTTCCGGTTCGGGCATGATACCGTTCCTGATCAACGACCAGGTGAACGCCGCCTACGGCAGTGATCTCGCCGGCGTCATCAATCACAACATCGATTCCAACATTGTCGCTGTTGCGGACGGCACCTTGCTGGTCAAATGGGAATCGGTCGTTGGACGAAACGTCGCCGACATCGCGGCGCTAAAGGGTAAGAAGATCGGCATTGCAAAAGGCACCGGCGCCGAGATCTTCTGGATCGGCGTCATGAAAAAGTACAACCTGAGCCCCGACAGACTATACCATGCTCGATATCGAGGCTCCGGAGATGGTTGCCGCTCTTGAGCGCGGCGACATCGATGCCTTCGTGGTGTGGGAGCCATGGCCGACGCGCGCCGTCATGTCGGTGCCAGGTGCGAAGATCCTGGTGGGGTCGGAAGGCATCTATCAAAATCGCAATTTTGTTTATATGAACCGCGGCTGGATCAAAAGGAACCAGGACACCGCGCAACGCTTCATCAAATCATTATGCGAGGCAAACGACCTGATCAAGTCCGATCGCCCCGCCGCCGCGAAGATGGTAGCAAAATTCCTCTCCATGCCGCTGGGCCTGGCGATGGAGCTGATGCCCAAGGTCGAATATGACATGTTCTGGGATGACGGGTCACTGCGGACGATTAAGGACTCGGAAAACCTGCTGGAAGCACGTGGCAAGCTGAAAGCGCCGCTTGACTACAAGGACTACGTCTACACCGACCTGCTGCGGGCTGTCCGCCCCGAGACGATCAGGATCTCTGAAATTCCCCCGAACTGAAAGGCAGGCACGAATGGCGGATCTGACAGGCAAGGCCGCGCTGGTAACCGGCGCGCAGCAGGGAATAGGGGCGGCGATCGCAATCGCTCTAGCAAGGCGGGGCGCCGACGTAGCAATCAATTACCTTGATGGTCTGGCCGAGGCCGAGGCGGTAGCCGAATCTGCTCGCCAAACAGGACGGCGGGCAGTGGTCGTCCACGGGGATGTCGCCGTTCCAGAAGTTCCGGCTAAGTTAGTGGAGGCCACGGTCCGGGCGTTAGGCAGGATCGATATTCTGGTGAACAATGCCGGCGTGTTTCCCCGCGTTTCGTTTCTCGACATGACGGTTGCGGACTGGGACTTTGTTCACTCGATCAATCTGAAGGCAAGCTGCTTCTGCGCCCAGGCGGCGGCGCGGGCGATGATTGCTTCCGGCATTCAAGGCTCCATCGTCAGCCTCGCCTCGTCAGCAATCTTCGGCGCTTCGCCACGCGGTGTTCATTATGCGGCCAGCAAAGGTGGCGTCGTGTCGCTGACCCGCGCGATGGCGACAGAACTGGCGCCTTACCGCATCCGCGTCAATGCAATCGCGCCGGGGCTTACCGACACCGCGCAGCCGCGCTATGGCGCAACGGAGGAAGAGCTGGCTGCCCGTGCCGCCACGATGCCTTTAGGCCGAATGGGAAGCCCCGAGGACATCGCCAATGTCGCGGCGTTCCTGGCATCGGAAAAATCGGCCTTCATGACTGGTCAGGTTGTGCATGCCAACGGCGGACTCTTTATGGCCTCCTGACCGCTTTCAGGTGCGACAGTGACGGCGCAGCAGGGTGATCAGGTCGGAGACCGAGGCCCAGTCCTCGGCACGGTCAATTGCCCGTTCCACTGCGATCACCCCCTCCAACGTCAGCACGGTTCCAGCGAGTTCTTGGAACTTCTTGTGCAGATCGTGCTGCGGATCAGGCTGTACTTCGTCGCGCCACGACATCTCCCGCGTTGCCGAGGCTCGGCGGCCGTTGTTCAAAGTCACTGTCACGCGTGCCGGTCGCGCCGCTGGAGCACGCGCGGTCATCGAGGGATCTTCGGTAACGTGCACGCGGTGGCGCAAGGCCGCGATGGCAGGGTCGGTCAGGGCTGCGTCATCCAACTGCGCAAAACCAAGGCCGCCCCTGATGATCAACACGGAAGCTGCGTGCGGCAGTGAGTATTTGGAGGCGAAATAATTTGGTGGATCGGGATTTTTCATCACCGAGGCAAAGGCATATGTCTCCACGTCTATACGGTTGATTGTATCCACGTCGATCCAGCCGGCTGGTGCTGGCCGCAACTCGTTGAGCACATCAAGCAGGCAGTCCAGAGCTGGGTGTATGGGGTTGCAGCACGCATAGAAGCGAAAATAGCTCCCGGCGATCTGCCAGTCCGTCCCCATTCGATCGGTGATCCTGGCCGGGTCGAAGGCGGTACCAACCATCTTTCCCAATGCCTGTTCAACGGCCTCATCCTCGGCAGCGTAACCGGCCAGTGCCAGTTCCGGCGCGAGCACCGTAGCACACCCAGCCATTCCGGCGGGTAGGTTAAGTGCCGTCGCACCGGCCACGGTGTTCGTATAACTGGGCGCCATAAGCATCGTCGTTGCGATCCGAACTGCCCGGCTGATGCCGGTGCCGTCGAGCCCGTAAAGGCGAGCGCCAGCGGCGGCACAAGCCAGCAGTGCCAATTGCCCGTTAGGATGGGCAAACGGCCTGGGCGTGAACCCCGACGCAAGCCGGCCAGCGACCTCATAACCCACCAGGAACGCGGTCAGAAGGTCCAGGCCGGAATTCTGCCTGGCTTCGCCGATGGCCAAGATGCCCGGCACGATCTGAACCGATGGCTGAACGCCGCGCAGCCCGTCGCAAAGCTCGACGGACCGGCCAGCAAGGGCATTCAGCATCGACGCTGTCCGCGGGTCGGTAGGCGGCATTCCAGGGGCGAGCAACGTGGCGCCAGTTCCGCCGCTGCTCGCAAGACTTGTGCGTAGGGCTTGCACCTCCGGCCGAAGGCTGCCCGCCAGAATCACCCCCACGGTATCGAGCAACGCCCATTTCACCCGTGTCCGAACGTGTTCCGGAGCGTCCTTCCATTGTAGCGCGGCTGCAAACGCGGCCAGTTCCTCGATCTGCTGTCCCATGCCGTCACGATCCCATGTGCTGAACAAGCACATGATGGCGCTGGGAGGACACCATTGTGAACCAGCCGCATGTCGTTGGCATCAACAGAAGCTCCGGGACTGCTTTGCACGGTCTCACCCACTCCGATAGGCTGACATCGCGACGCCCGGAGGCAACCTCGATGCAGACGTTCGACACAATCATTCGCAACGGCACGGTGGTGACCGCTGTAGACAGCACCCTGTGCGATGTGGGCATCCGGGACGGGAAGATTGCCGCGCTGGGAACAAAATTGGGGTCGGCGTCACGGGAAATCGATGCTACCGGCAAACTCGTGTTGCCTGGTGGCATTGACAGTCATTGCCACATTGAGCAGCCGCGCGCCGACGGCACGGCCAATGCCGACACGTTCGAGAGCGCCACGACGTCGGCGGCATTCGGCGGCACCACCTGCGTGATCTGCTTCTCGCCGCAGTTCAAGGGCCATGGCATCGCGGAACGTGCCGAAGACTATCATGCGCGGGCCCGGAAGGCAGTGATCGACTACAGCTTCCACATTATCATCACGGACCCAAGTCCCACGGTGATCGAGCAGGAACTACCGCCGCTGGTCGCCGCCGGCCATCGGTCGATCAAGTTCTTCATGACCTACGAACCAAGTTTTCTGACCGACGGCCAAGTGCTGACAGTGCTGGCCGCGGCCCGCAAGAACCAGGCGTTTGTCGTCATCCACGCGGAAAACCATGAGGCCATCAAATGGATGACCGCTCGGCTTGAGGCCGCGGGACTGACGAACGCGAAGTATCATGCCTGGGCGAAGCCCGCGCTGGTCGAGCGCGAAGCCATCCAACGCGTCATCGCCCTGGCGGAACTGGTGGACGTGCCGATCCAGATCTTCCACGTCAGTTCAGAGGAAGGGGCTGAGGAGATCCGTCGCGCCCAGGGTCGCGGACTCAAAGTCTACGGCGAGACCTGCACGCAATACCTGGCGTTCACCGCCGCTGACCTGGACCGTCCCGGTCAGGAGGGCTCGAAATTCCTGTGTAGCCCGGCGCCACGCTACAAGGCGGACCAGGAGGCGCTGTGGAAGCACATCCGCCTAGGCACGCTGGGCGTGGTCTCCTCCGACCATGCGCCGTACCAGTTTGAGGGTTCCAAGGGCAAACAGGCGATCGCACGAGAGTCACCGTTTTCAAAAATCCCAAACGGTGTTCCCGGGCTGGAGACGCGGATGCCTTACCTGTTTTCCGAAGGCGTGGGCAACGGACGCATCGATCTACAGACGTTTGTGGCTATCACTGCAACGAATCCGGCCAAGCTGTTTGGACTGCACCCGCGCAAGGGGTCCATCGCCTGCGGCATGGACGCTGATATTGGCATCTGGGACCCTGGACTGAACCGCACGGTCCGCAACAGTTCGCTGCACCATGCAGTCGACCATACGCCCTACGAGGGCATGAGCCTGACAGGTTGGCCGGTAACCACTCTGGTACGCGGGCAGGTCGTCATGGAGGGCGGGACGCGCCGGGCGGACCCGGGCTTTGGTCAGTTCCAGCCTCGGGGAACCTATCCGCTGATGATGCCGCGGAACGAATTTCCGACGCCGTTCAACCCGCACGAATAGGCGCTACTTGACCGGCGTCAGCCTGGTGACACGGCTTGGATTCATTTCTGCCATGTACAGGTTGCCGGCGCGGTCGCCCCACATCCCGTGTGCCCCGTTCAATACCGGACGGCAGCGCGCGAGCAATGTGCCGTCCGGGGACAGCATGCTCAGTCGCGGTATCTGGTCAGTCACGAACAGATGTCCCGCGGCATCCTGAAATATGTCCATCGGATGATAGAAGTCAGGCCAGATCGCGAGCAGCTCACCCTGGGCTGAGAACACCTGGAGCCGGTTGTTTTCGCGGTCCGTCACGGCCACGCGCCCGTCCGTCAATGCCCAAATTCCATGCGGCGTGGTGAAGCATCCTGGTGCGTCTCCCGGTTCACCCCACGTCGAAATCAGTTCGCCGCTGGCATTGAACCGATGCACCCGGCTGGCGCCGTAGCCGTCGGCCACATAGAGGTCGCCCGAGGCTGCGATGGCTACGTCGCAGGGATGATTGAACGGCGCGTTGGGCTGGTGGCGCCGGCCGATGCCGCCGATCCGCCGCCCGCTGTTGTCGAACACCACTATCTCGTGCGCGTCGCGGTCGACGACGTAGATACGTCCATCGGGACCGATAGACAGCATGTGTCCATCGGCGATTTCCTCACCCCAAGCTGCCAAACGTCGACCGTCGGGGGATAGCTCAATCACGGTCGGCGACGCCGGGTCCACGTAGCAATCGGCGCGCAACAATACGAACACATGGCCACGATCATCGCATACCACATCTGTTACTTTTCCCGCCCCGGACGGTAAGTCACCCCACGGTCGCTGGACCTGATAGCGTTGTTCGCCGAGCGCGACGAACAGGGGTTGGCGTGCGGTCATGTTCGGCCCTTCCCGATGAATGGCGCCAAGCTAACGCAAATCCATCGCAAGGGCATCAGCCATCATGCCGAGAAGGGTCCAGCTTTAACACCAAAAACCTTCCTACCGCAGCAGCCTGGCTGCATAGCCGGCGAAAGCACCGTCAACCGCGACGATAGTCATGTCCTCGACCAGTGCCTGTCCGACTAGAAACCGTTCCACTGGGTCTTCGTGGTAAAAGGGATGATTGGAGGCAACATGTGCGTGACGCACGGTGACTGGCTCCTGGATGAAGTCATGGGCTGCAATCACCGCGGCCATGTCACTCGCTATTCCCGCGCATTCCGGCTCGATCGAGGGACCAGTAGACGCCGTGCGGGCGGGGCGCATGAGCTTCAGAACGTCAACTGCAAGCCCATATAATAAGAGAATTGATTCGTGCCGCTTGCGTTCTGCAATCCGGTTCCAACCGAACCCAGCAGATGCCAATGCTCAGTCAGGTCGTCAATGATGCCGAGATTGAAGCCGGTGGTGTCCTTGCCGTTAACGGTATTGGCTGTCTGATGGAACACTTCCGTCCCGAGGTGCAGCGTTTCCCCAAGGCTGCGCCACAGCGCAATGCCATAGAACCAGAAATTCTTGTTGCCAAAGCCAGGGTTTATCCAGTATCCGCCGCCGCCATAGACCGTCCAGGGATTTACATCCTTTTGTAGCCAAATCGGCAGGAGCACTTGGGTGTGGCCGGTGCTGAAACCGAGCTTTTGATTGCCGACTGGAATCTCCAGTAGGGGGAACACCGCGACTTGCGGGAACCAGTCTTCCTCGGCAGGCTCAATCAACCGATACTTGGCTCCCACTTCGATGTCGCCGGGTGCGAAGCCTGTGCGTTGAGCGCTCACGCTTTCATAGCCCAACTGGACGAGGGCATGTAGCTGGAGGTTGGGGACGACCCCGTAATTTGCCTCGAGTGCCGGCAGAAAGCTGACCGTTGCGTCGCGTATATGCGTGCCGGTTGAGAACAGGGTAAGTTCCCAATGCTGGTATTCGACCGGTTCGGGATCGTCGGTGCGAAAGGGTGGGCCAGCGAACGCCGGGCAGGACAGGAGGCCGACGACCCACGTCAAGGCCAGACGTGCCGCCAGGCAGGCACCCAGTCGCACGACATTGGGCATGGGAGGTCCAAAAAAGAGGGAGCACAAGAGCAGTTGCGCGGGAACGGCGTGTGTTACCGCGCGTCCGGGATTTCAGAATAACAGAAACCAGAGCCCGAGTCCGCCGCCGGCTATAATGACAGCGCCCGCAACAAGTCCGGCAACTCGCGTGCCGTCCATAATAATCCGCCGCTGCATCAGGATATAGCCAAGGCCGAAGAACAGGATGACATCGACGAGACCATGTGTCGTCCAGTGATGGCCGCCGACGTGGGCCATCACTGTGTTCAACGGTTCGTAGGCGTCCTTCACCCAGGCCAACAAGGTGTTGAACAGAATGGTGACTGCCGCCGAGATGCCGAAGGCCGTGGCGACCGTATCGAGCGCGTTGTCGTCGGCGCGTGGCACGACGCCCGCGCCATAGCCGGAACGCTTGCCCCCGGAGCGCATGGTGGTGCTCATTTCTCAACTCCCTTTACGCCACTATGGATAAACGCGACTTTCGCGCCAGCATTAACGAGCGCGCCGCCACCCTCAACCGCGAGGCTCGTGAGGATCAAACAGGCGGCGCACGCCATAACCACGGTGCGGGCAGCTTTATTGCTGCCTAGCTTCCGCACTGCGACGATTGGCAGATAAAGCGCAAGGATCAGCGGTATAAAGAACAGGTGCTCCTTAGTTTCCATGACGAGGGTATGTGCCCAGGGCCACGGTCCCTTGAGAATCGCCGCTTTTTCAGCATAGTAGAAATTGACATACCAATAGCCGCCGGCCGCCCAAGCCAATACGATGAAGCCCGCCACTGCATACGCAGCGTAACGGATGCGGTTTTGGTTCGCCTCCGTGGCATTCAACGCTTCAACCAACAGCCAGACTGCACAAAGAACTCCCAGAACCCCAAACGTCGGGTGAGAGTAAAGGATCAGGTCGTTCATTGCGTTCACCCCTTTGTGGGTCGCACCTTATCGCGTCATGGGGACACTTTCCTTGATTTGGATCAAATAGCTGGCTTTCCTATTGGTTTAACCGCGATCGGTCAGGCCGCCTGGACGCAGCCCGAATAGCTGAAGGAAGTTTTGCGACGCGCCGGGATGGTTTACCCTGGCGAAATTTACTCCACCTCTATTTCGTGCGCGCTTCTCGAAACCAATGTCTGTATTTTGCGGTGATCAACAACAGTGATATCAGCGGCTGGATGCAAATACTATTCGTACAGACGGAATCGCAGTAGTCAAATATACAATCGTTACGGCACCAGCGTTCAGGCAGCCGCCCGCGCCGGCAGGGGTCGGCCGCCGAGATGCGTTATCGATCCTGCCGCATCATCGCCAGCCTCGAAGTCGTTCCGCTGCCTCCCGCATATCCGCTTCCTGCCCACAATAGCTGAACCGTATGAACTTGCCGCCGCGGGTGCGGTCGAAATCGACTCCCGGGCTGACCGCCACACCGGCCTCTTGCAGCATCCGGGCGCAAAATGCGGCGCTGTCGTTGGTCCGATCGCTGACATCGACCCAGAGATAAAAGGCGCCCTCGGCGGGGGAGAGCTTGGGGAACCCAGCGCCGGGCAACGACATCAGCAGATGATCGCGCGAACGCCGGTATCGCGCCACGTTGGCCTGTAACTCCTTGTGGCAGTCAAACGACGCTTCGGCTGCGACCTGAGAGATATGCGGCGCGCTGATGAACAGGTTTTGAGTAAGGCGTTCCACAGGACGTATGAGGTCCTCCGGAAGTACCATCCAGCCAATTCGCCAGCCGGTCATCCCAAAATACTTGGAGAAACTATTAACGACAATGGCACTGTTGGAGAACTCAGCAGCCGAGGCTACGTGTTGGTGCCGGTCATGTCGCGGAACCTGAATCGACGAACTGCTGGCGGCCGCCGCGTTGTCACGGGCCCCTGCCGCCGAGGCCACCGGAGCATCGTAATCCAGGCCGTGATAGATCTCGTCACTGATCAGCCGCACGCCATTCCGGTCGCACCAGATGGCGATCGCCGCTAGCTCTTCTCGATGCAGCATCGTGCCGGCCGGGTTGCACGGACTGGCGACAATCAGCCCGTCTGGCGGCGGATCAAGCGCCTCCAGCATCGCAACATTCGGCTGGAACCGCGTCTCCGGTCCTGCCTCAAGTATCACCGGCAGCATTCCTAGCGCGGTCAGGATGTTGACGTAAGGCGGGTAGAAGGGTGCCACCAGAGCGATGCGGTCGCCGGGGTCAAATGCCGCGAGAAACGCCAGTGGGAACGCTCCTGACGCGCCCACCGTGACAGCAATACGTTCGAACGACAGGTCCAACCCATACCAGTCCCGGGAATGGGTTACGATCCGGTCTCGCAAGGACCGCAGACCAAAGGCCTCGGTATAACCAAGCGGATGGCCGGACCGAAGAGCAGCCTGCGCGGCCGCGAGGGCGCCGGAAGGAGCGCCTGTGCCGGGTTGGCCAACCTCCATGCGAATGACGTGTGGTGCGCCGGCAGGCAGAACTGCCTGGCGCGCGTTGGCCGCGGCGATTACATCCATCACCAGGAAAGGCGGCGCTGAAGCGCCTTTGCCAATCTTCAGAGCCATCGCTTCAGTCCTGCCAGTTTATGGAGGAGGCCATTATCTTCATCGGTGAGCCTTGCTCGGTGCCATCGATCGTGACGATGCAGGGTTTGGCCACACCAGTGCATTTGCGCAGTCGCCGGATTTCATCGTGCGGCAAATTCGAGACGATCACTCTTATCCGCTGTTTCGGTCTTGCGCCGCTGCCCATTTCGCAGAATGAGGCGTTGCACACGATGCGGTCCGGTCCGACTGTCGTGGCCTGCGCATCCTTCGGTATGGCCGAAGCAACCAGCAGCCCAGTTGCAAGCCGGATCAGTTGGCCCCCACGGCCAGCCCCGATTCGCGCGGATCGTTTGCCCAACCGCACTCGCTGTTCTCCCCTGGCAAATACCGTCCACAAGCGATCACATTCGCTCGGCCTGGATCAGGAACGAGCGTGCTCATCGGCTGTTTCGTCTTCAGCGTATTGATCAACGCCAGCGCTACGGCCAATGGCGCACCAGCCTGCCCAGACCCGCCCGCGGCGGCTCGAAATGCTTTGAGGTTGTCGTTCCAAATCAGCCCCGCCGATAGCAGCGGCAGCGGCACGGCTGCAGGAGACGCCGCGGCCAAAAACCCAAGACCGGGCATGATCCGCCCCGTCCCGAACAGATTGTCCATGGTCAGCGCGCAGGCAACCGCGTTACCCGACCGATCCATCGTTACGAAGCTGGTCGAGGCCGGGACCGGGGTAGCGCCAACCAACGGCAGATCTTTGGCCGCAAGGACCGCCGCGGGGGTGATGCCCCCTGCCCGATACGTCGCCGCGACCGAAAGGGAGCGCGCGGCAGCACCCGCGATGTCACCGGAATTACTGGCAAGAACGTTGAATGCCGCCTCCGCGGCCAAGCCCCCATCCGCCGGCGGCGGCAGGAACGCTACCCTATCGTTTCCATATGAGCGAACCAGCGGCTGCGCCAACTTCGGCAGCGCGCCACGCAGATCGGATAACTGGATCGGACCGCCGATCTCCACCGAAGCGTCTGCAATTCGACGGGCCAACGCGCCCTGATACATGTCGCCCACGCCAACGACACGGAGCTGGGCGATCGTTCCGGACAGGTCAGGCTGACGTAGCGGTTGGCCCTCCGTAAGCGGCATGCCGTTCTGGCTGAAGACCGCACGAGCCCCCGGATCAGCCAGGAGCGGGCCGGAGACAACGGCAATATCCTTGGCCAGCGCCCGCGAGACCGGCACGCCAAAACGCGCCAGTTGTTCCGCCGAAGACAACAGAGTCTCGAATGGTGTCACGCCGTACCGGGCGTGGAGGAGGAACAGGCCACGTGCCATCATTGGAACAGCTGCGGGGCGGTCCGCATTTGGCCCAGGCGTAGCAGGAGCGACCGGAGTGAACATCACCGCCTCGGGCTCACCGCGACTGGGAGATTTTGGATTGGCCGAATAGGCAATACAGGCGCCGCCACCCCCAAGCCCGGCACGAGAGGGCAAAGTGACCGCGAGGGTCAGGGCCACGGCCGTCGCGGCATCGGCGGCGGTACCACCGGCGGAAAGAACCTCCCTTCCCGCCACGGCGGCGCGCGGTTCATCCGCGGCAACGCCGCCCAGGAACCCCGCCACGTATCCCGGCTTCCCAGGCGGTGGACCGGCCGTCCCAAGGACACTGGAGGTAACCTTGTCAACCGTGGAGCAGCCTTGCAGCACCATCAGCAAGGCAAGCACGGCCCGAGAAGTGCGAGCTCGCTTGCCGGAACGCTGGGCCAGGGCCGGCGGTGTCTTCGTCATGGTGCCGCGACGCATTCCATCCATCCTGTCGGTCTCGCCCGTCCCTCGGTGTCGCAAGTCCTGGGGACCGCGTCTTGCCGTTCAGGGACGGTGCCATAGACGGCTTCGCCACCAGCGGCAACCACGGGGCGCAACTTGACTTGCGCTTTGGGGCTTTCCCGGGCTTAACCCATGTCAATATCGAAGGAACCCCACATGATCCGCCGTTCAACGGCTGTGCGCCTGATGCTGTTTGCATCCGCTTTCTGGGCCAATTTTGGTTGGGGGAATCTGGCGTCGGGCGCTGAGTTCACGCCAGCGCAGCGAGCGGAGATCGTCGGGATATTGCGGGATGCGCTGAAGCAGGATCCAACGATTTTGCGCGACGCGCTTGTGACGTTGCAGGCGGATGAGGGCGAGCGGACACAGGCGGCGGCGCGCTCCGCGATCGCCCAGGCTCGGGAGCTGTTGATAACTCCGGCCGACCCGGTGGCAGGGAATCCGCAGGGTGATGTAACCATCGTGGAGTTCTTCGATACACGTTGTCCTTATTGTCGGAAGATGGACCCGGTGATGGACAGCTTCCTCGTCAAGGACCGCAAGGTGCGCTTGGTTTATAAAGACCTGCCGATCCTGGGGCCGGCCAGCCTGCTGGGGACAAAGGCGCTGTTGGCGGCGCAGAAGCAGGGCGCTTACGACAAGATGCGGGAGGCCGTGATGCACTTGCCGCCGGACACGACCCTGCCGCAGCTCGAAGCCGCTGCCCGTGGACTGGGCTTGGACTGGCCGCGGATGGCAAAGGATATGGATGATCCCACGGTGCAGGCTCGGATCGATGCGAATTTGAACCTGGCGCATTCGCTTGGCATTCAAGGAACGCCGGCGCTGGTTATTGGCAACGACCTGATACCGGGCGCGGTTGATCTGCCCGATCTGGAAAAAGCCGTAGCGGAGGCAAGGCGAGGGTAGAGGGCGCGCTTGACGACGCGAGGTGGAGGATACGGCGCCGGTTGGGGGAATCCCTGCCCTGTTCTTCTCGCCTTCAATCCGCTATCGGATGCGAAGAAGGAGCTCTCCCATGACCTACCTTGTTGCTGACGACCTTCCCACGGCCTCCGCAGGGGATCGCTTCCGTGCTCTGCTCGCCCGCCCGGGAATCGTCCAGCTTCCTGGTGCACATAATGGCCAGGCCGGACTCCAGGCGAAGGCGGCCGGTTTTGAAGGACTGTATCTTTCGGGCGCTGCCATGACCGCCTCGATGGGCATTCCGGACCTCGGGATGATCACCGTGGATGAGGTGTGTTTCTTCGTTCGCCAGATAGCCCGCGCGACTGGATTGCCGCTACTGGTCGACGGCGACACCGGCTACGGCGAGGCGCTGAACGTCATGCATATGGTCCGCAGTTTCGAGGATGCCGGCGCTGGCGCGGTCCACATAGAGGATCAGTTGCTGCCCAAGAAATGCGGCCACCTCAACGACAAGAGGCTGGCCGACCCGCATGACATGGCGGCCAAGATCGCCGCCGCGCGCAAGGCCCGGCGCCACATCTACATCATTGCCCGTACCGATGCCGCCGCGAGCGAAGGCCTGGATGGATCGGTCGGTCGGGCAAAACTATTTCTCGAAGCGGGTGCGGATGCGATCTTTCCCGAGGCCCTGACCACCGCTGAGATGTTCAAGGAGGTTGCTGCCCGGCTGCCCGGCGTGCCGCTGCTGGCGAACATGACAGAGTTCGGGCGACTCCATTCTTCACGGCCTCCGAGTTCGAGGCCATGGGATACAAGATGGTGATCTGGCCGGTCAGCAGCCTGCGCGTCGCCAACAAAGCCCAGGCAAAGCTGTACACCGCGATCAGGAAGGATGGCGGCACACAGAACATGGTCGATGCCATGCAGACGCGTTCGGAGCTTTACGCAACTATCGGATATCATGATTACGAGGCGCTTGATGCCTCGATTGTTACCACGATCATCCCACAAGCAATGCCGCAACGAGCGTAGTGACAGCGTAACCTGCGCAGCATTCCGGCGAGCAGATAAAATCGCTTGCAACGATGATCTGGACCGGGGACATCATATCTCAATGCGCAACGAAATCCGATGTCCCCAAAAAGGAGAACATATCCGGATGAAACGGCGTTACTTCCTGGCGCTGGCCGCTGTTGTTCCCTTTTCCGCATTGGCGCAGTCGCCGGAACCAACGGGGCCGCAGGCCGAACTGCCCAAGGAAAAACTGGTTATCGTCGGTCATGGTGGCCCAGAGCACGTGTTCAATGTGGAAATGGCCCTGACGGAGGATCAGCAGACGGTGGGCGAGATGTTCCGCAAAAGCGTTGCTGCTGACGGGGGGATGCTGTTTGACTGGGGGTTTCCGCGCCCGTCACAGATGTGGATGCGCAATACGCTTGTATCTCTTGATATGGTGTTCATCAACGCCGACGGCACGATCCGCTCGATAGCGGAGCACACTACACCTCGCAGCCTTGCGGTGATTGACAGCCGTGGCCCGGTTCGAGCGACGCTAGAGTTGGCAGCCGGTACCACGGCAAAATTGGATATCCGCGTGGGTGACACGGTGAAGCAGCGAATTTTCGGCAACGCGCAGTAAGACGATCAGCATCTTGCGCCAGCGCAACTGAGGCTTGTTGGCATCCCCGCTTCTCAGCGGAAAGAAGACGTTTCGGTCGCCAAGGGGATACCGGCGTCAAGCCGAGCCAGGCGCGCTGCCAGCGCCGCCAGGTGGTAGACGATCAAAAGTCCACACAGCGCCGCCAGGTTTATGACGAACACGTACGAGATCACGGAGAGGCTGAAAGCCCATTCAGCGCTGGATAGGACTCGACCGGCCACATACAGGCCTAGTTCGTACGCGGCAAAGGCGGCCACGAATGGCAGGCTGATAGAAAGCGGGGCTTGGCGTCGCGTGGACAATCCTCTCGCCGCCAGTACGGATAGTGCGGACGATGCACAGATGGCGAGACCCCATGCCAAGGCATCCCAGGTCAGCGGATAAGCGAGAAAAGTGAAGCCAATAATCTGATTCGCCAGCAGCACGGCGCCCATCGCAACAGCCGTGGCTCGGCCACCAAGCTTCAGCGCCGCGAGCGTCGCCAACGCGGCGAATGGAGTGGCACAAGCGAAGCGTCCGCTGAGCAAGACGCCGCCCGCCACGATTATCGTAATCCACAACCTCTGCCCCTCACGAGCGGGGGCAGCGCCCGGCACGCCAACATCGATAATGGATTTCATGTGCTCCATATCCGTGATGCGATCATCCAATCATCCAATTTGCGTGATCCGTCGTCAACAATTTCGCTTTGAAGCCGGCCCACGGAGTTTTCCGCGCTACCGATTCTGCCAATTCGGCTTGCGCTTCTCCGCGAATGCTTTCGGTCCTTCGATGTAGTCGGAGCTTTCAATATTTTCCTGCTGCGCGGGGTAGACTGTCCGCATCGCCTGTTCAAGGCTCGGTTCGTCCAGTCCCCAATAGGATGCCTGTTTCGAGGCTCTGACGGCCTTTGGCGAACACTCCAGGATCATTGACGCCCACCGCCTCGCCGCCTCCAACGCTTTTCCTTCAGGCACCACTTCCGTCACGAAACCCAGTTCGAAACCCTCTCGCGCCGGGACCCTTCTACCGGTCAGGATCATACCCATTGCCTGCTTAATGGGGATTGAGCGCGGCAGCCGATGCACACCACCGGCGCCAGCAATCAGTCCCACCCGAGGCTCCGGTAACGCGAACACAGCGTTCTCCGCTGCAATGATTATGTCGCAGGCCAATGCCGTTTCGAAGCCGCCGCCCATCGCGACACCGTTGACCGCGGCGATCAGTGGTTTCGCAAGATCAAAGCGACTGCAAATTCCGGCAAAGCCTCGGGGGCCATTCGGGCGGCGCTTGCCACCCGCCTGGACCTTCAGATCATTACCGGCGCAGAAACCGCGCTCCCCTGCCCCGGTAACTATGCCCACCCAAAGGTCGTCGCGGGCGGCGAATTCGTCCCAAACGGTGGCAAGTTCGTCGTTGGCGTCGGCGTGCAGCGCGTTCAACACCTCCGGGCGGTTGAGGGTTACAATGCGCAGGCGGCCTTCATCCTGAACAGTGCAATACTGGTATGACATTATCCGACCACCTCGTTGCGCTTCAGTTCGGCGATGCGGGCGGCATCATAGCTAAGCCACTCCGACAAAACCTGCTCGCCATGCTGTCCGAGAAGCGGCGCCGGCCCGACCTCGGGAGGCCGCCCGCCAAAGCGGACGGGCCAACCGCTCATTACATAATCGCCGATCGCCGGGTGCTTCATCGTCTGGCGGATGCCGCGCTCCTGGAACGTCGGATCATCTGCAAGCTCACGCGTATCCAGCACGGCGCCCGCCGGGATCGTAGCACTACCGACCAGTTCCATTGCCGTGTGCTTGTCGTGCTGGCTCGTCCATTCGGAGACAATCCGATCGACTTCCTCACGATGCTCGGTCCGGGCGGCGGGAGTTGAATAACGGACGTCGCCAATCAGATCTTCGCGCCCCATGACCTTTAGCAGACGCGTCCAATGTTCGGGATTTGCCGCGCTGGTGTAGATGTAGACGTAGTCGTTCGCGCCGCCGCCCTTGCACGGATAGACGCCGATCGGCGGATTGCCGCCCCCTACAGTCTTCGATCCGGCTCGTGGCGCAGCGTTGCCGCCGGAACGCTCCATGTAGGCGAAGGCATTGCGGATGTAGTGCAGGATGGCGTCCTGCATTGCCACCTGCAAATGCTCGCCCTGACCGGTGCGCAGACGGCGAATGTAGGCTCCAAGGATCGAGATCGCCATCAGCATCCCGGTTCCGGTGTCGCCGATCGTAGCGCCCGGCTTGCAAGGGGGTCCGTCTTCCTCTCCGGTGATCGACATCAGGCCGCCGCACGCCTGGGCGATCATGTCGAACGCGAGATTCTTCTCATATGGGCTGCCGGTCCCAAAGCCTTTGACCTGACAGAAGATGATGGAGGGATTAATCGCCTTGATGACATCGTAGCCCAAGCCAAGGCGTTCGATGGCTCCGGGGGCGAAATTCTCGATCATCACGTCAGCGGATCTGGCAAGCTCCTTGACCAGTTCCAGTCCCCGCGGATCCTTGAGGTTCACCGTCACGGACCGCTTGTTGGAGTTGTACTGGAGAAAATAGAGGGCGTCGTTCGCGGTCTTGCCGCCCACCGAGCGGCCGGGATCGCCAACCTTCGGATTCTCGATCTTCACGACGTCCGCGCCCATCCAGGCCAGGGCGCCGGTACAGGATGGGCCAGCCTCGAATTGAGTCAGGTCGAGGATTTTCACCCCTGACAGACAGTTTTCTCCGCTCATTGGTCGCATTTCCCCATCGATTTTCCCGAAATGCTACGCTGGTCCACGCAGCCGCGTCGAGAGTGGCGGCATCCGATCGCTCATCAGACTGAAAGACTCTTGCCTTCGGACGCGCGGGAAGCCAGCTTTTAGGTCATGGTGGAACCGGTCAGCATCGCCAGCTATCGTGACGACACGTTATGGGCCGTTGTCGCCTCGATCGGCCGCACTTCGCGCGTGGCGGAAGTTTTCTCCAGTCGCCTTGCAGCCCTGGCGGACCTGGCTTGGCGTGAGCAACAGGTCACAGCCTATGCCAATTTCTTGAGGCACAGCCGCCAGCCAACGCCAACCTACTCGGTAAAGCCCATCCGACGCGCCGATTTGCCACGATCCTGGAAGCCGTTACCGGCTCTGGGATTCCTTCAGGGGAAGCTGCTCTAACCCGCCGGCCGCGTGATTCAGACAAGCTCTAGTCTAGTGCTGGGAGGCTGGAGCGAGCGCTTCCCGTTCGCTGGTCAGTTTGCCGATCAAATCTTCGAGCTGAAACATGTCCTGAAACTGGATGCTAATCTCTCCGCCACCCTTGCGGGTTGTGGTGATCGTAACACGGCAGCCGATCGCTTCGCTCACCCGACGCTCCAGGGCAGCCGTATCGAGGGCTTTTGCGGTCACCTGCCGCGGCGCACCCCGGGCCGCGACCACCTTGTTGACCAGCACCTCAGCCTGACGCACCGACAGCCCGCGTTTTTGGATCTGTTCGGCCAAAGCTTCGGGGTTTGGCGCGTTGATCAAAGCCCGCGCATGGCCAGAGGACAAAGTTCCGGACCGAACATCCTTCAGGACAGGATCGGGGAGTCTCAGCAGGCGGATGGTATTGCCTATGTGGCTGCGCGATTTGCTGACGGCGTAGCCGAGCGATTCGTGCGTCAGACCGAAATCAGTCAACAGCCGCTGGTAGCCCTCGGCCTCTTCGATGGCATTGAGATCCTGGCGTTGCAAATTTTCCACAAGCGCCACCACCGCGGCGTCACTATCGTCCATGTCGCGCCGCATAGCCGGGATTTCATTTAGTCCTGCCAACATCGCGGCCCGGAAGCGGCGCTCACCGGCGACAATCTGATACCGATCAGGTGCCGTCGGATGAGGGCGAACCAGGATCGGCTGCAGCACACCCTGGACCCGGAGCGATTCGGCAAGGCTTTCTAGCTCAGCGGGATCGAAATCCGAACGTGGCTGGAATGGATTGGCATCGATCTTATCGATCGGCAAGGCGCTGACGGACGCGCCGGTTTCGGCAGTCGGACGTACCGAGACGTCCCCAAGTAACGCAGCCAGCCCACGTCCCAGCCTGGGTGGCGTATTCTTGCTAACCATCGGCTCTAACCTGCTCGGACCGCACGACTTTCTCTTTTCTCATGACTTCCGCCCCCAGCGCTGTGTAGGACTGCGCGCCCGGCGATTTCGGATCATACAGCAGTACCGGCACACCATGACTCGGTGCTTCTGAAACCCGAATGTTCCGCGGTATAGTCGTGTCGAAAACCCAGTCTCCAAAGTGGTCGCGAGCATCTTTTTCCACAAGCCCGGACAGACTGTTGCGCCGGTCGAACATCGTCAGCAGGATGCCGGACAGCCGAAGCTGCGAATTGAACCGGCGACGTACCGCCTCGATCGTGTGCATCAAGCTGCTGATCCCCTCCAGCGCGTAGAACTCACACTGTAGCGGCACGATAACGCCGGCGGAGGCAACAAGCGCGTTCAGCGTCAGCAATCCGAGCCCCGGAGGACAGTCCAGCAGAATGACCTGAAAACCGCCAAACTCCGGCAAAGCGCTTAAGGCATTCCGCAACCGGAACTCCCGTTTTTGAACAGGAACGAGCTCGATCTCAGCCCCGGCGAGATCACCATCGGACGCGAGAAGCGAAAGATTGGGCACCGGCGTTGGGCGAATCGCCTGGTCACCGAGGTCGCCGTCCATCAACAAGTTATAGGTGCCACCACGACGTTCTGAACGAACCACTCCGAGACCGGTGGAGGCGTTGCCCTGAGGGTCCATGTCGATCAGCAGGACCGGCACCCCGAGAATGGCGAGCGCGGCAGCGAGATTAACCGCCGTCGTTGTCTTACCAACGCCGCCTTTCTGATTCGCCACGGCCAGTACAAGTGGTTTAGTGATGATGACCCCCGAGGGCTGGAACAACCGGTATCGCGACTCGGTCGCCGCGACCCGGTGGTCATAGCCGCTTTTGGCTCAAATCGGAACGGGTCGTTCATTGGAACGGGGTGCCGCAGCGTTCCGGCCACCCGTGGTGTGGCCAATAACCACGCATTCCTACCGAAAGGACCGGTTAGGCGGGCGGTAAACCGAACCGGATTGCGGACAAGATCATCCGCTGGAGTGACAGACGACCGCGCCGCAATGCTCCAGGTTGGCGATCTCCGTTGTGGAATATCCGGCCTCGGTCAGCACCTCCCGTGAGTGTTCGCCCATGCGCGGGGATTGTCGATGGATGCCGGGCCGCTCCCGGTTCGATCCGAATTCGATGGGCAGGGCCGGCAGGCCGACCTTCTTTCCTTCCGAACCACCGATGCGAGAGATAAAGACGTCCAGAAGCCCGCCCGTCGCCAACAAGTGGGGGTCGGAGAAAAGATCGCCCGGCTGACCCACCCTGGCCCAGGAGACGTTGGCCCGCTCACAGCGAGCCTCGACCTCCGCCTGAGGGATCTTCGCGAGGATTTCCTGCAAGGCTGGGATCAACCATGCGCGCTCAGCCAACCGCATGATGTTCGAGGCGAGGCGCGGGTCGGCGGCCAGGTCCTGAAGCGAGAATTCCTCGACAAAGCGTTCCCATTGCTGATCGGACGTCACGCCGATGAACAATTGGCCGCCTTGCCCCGTCTTGAAAACCTCATAAATCGCCCACGCGCCACGGCGGGCCGGCATCGGCCTGGCCTCCAGGCCGGTTGCGGTCATGCCGGCCATGTGGGTGCTCATGAGGAAGGCGGCGCTTTCAAACAAGGCGCTGCTGATCCGCTGGCCCTTGCCGGTCTGCTCACGCTCGCGCAACGCAGCCTGGGCGGCAACAACACCAAACACCGCTCCGAGGATATCAATCACCGAGGCGCCCGCACGCAGCGGTTGACCGATTGGCCCGGTCATGAATGCAAGCCCGGTTTGGAATTGCACAACCTCGTCCAACGCCGGGCGATGTTCATAGGGTCCGGCGAGATAGCCTTTCAGCGCCAGGTAGATCAGCCGCGGATTGAGCGGCGCCAGTTGCTCGTAGCCGCAGCCGAGGCGCTCCATCGTTCCGGGTCCGTAGTTCTCCAGGACCAGATCGACGGTGGGGACGAGGCGATGGATGACGGCACGGCCCTCGGGCTTTTTAAGATCCACCGCCAGGCTGCGTTTGTTTCGGCTGAAGGCGGCGAAGAAGCCCGCCGCGAAACCGCCCAACCCGCGGGTGTGGTCACCCTTGGGGGCTGGCTCGACCTTGATCACATCGGCGCCGAGTTCGCCGAAAATGAGGCCGGCCGTCGGGCCCATGACGGTGTGGCTGAATTCCAGGACCCGAAGGCCGGCGAGCGGTGTGGCTGACATCAGCCAGCTGCTCCAGGTCTGGCGGCATCACCGGACGATCTGTTTCGCATTGGATCGAGTGCCCTCACACATTCACTTCGTTCGCAGGGAAGAACCTGTTTGCCGGCCTCGGCAATCCGAGGTTTTCGCGGAGTGTCTTTCCCTCATACTCGGTCCGGAAGAGACCGCGGCGCTGCAATTCCGGGACGACCATGTCGACGAAGTCGTCAAGGCCGCCCGGGACATAAGGAAACATCACGTTAAAACCGTCGCAGGCGTCAATGAACAGCCACTCCTCCATCTGGTCCGCGATCGTCTTCGGCGTGCCGGTAAAGGAAAGGCCACCATAGCCGCCGGCGATCTGGGCAAGTTGGCGGACAGTCAGGTTGTCTCGCCTGGCTCGATCAATCACCCGTTGACGGCCGCTCTTGCTCTGGTTGGTTTCCGGAATTTCTGGAAGCGGCCCATCCAAATCAAACGCCGACGCATCGCAGCCAAGCGCGATCGAGAGCGACCCCATGCCGCTGTCGGGATGCACAAGACTGTCCAGCATGTCACGCTTTCGCTGCGCCTCCTCCGTGGTTTCGCCGACAACGACCAGCGCACCAGGAAGGATTTTGAGGTGATCCCGGTGCCGGCCGATCGCCTCCATCCTGCCTTTCACATCGGCGTAGAAATCTTGGGCACCGGCCATCGGGCCGCCGGCGGCGAATACCATTTCGGCCGTCTCGGCGGCAATCTGGCGGCCAGCGTCGGACGCCCCTGCCTGAACGATGACGGGCCAGCCCTGGACGGGACGCGCGATGTTGAGGGGGCCGCGGACCGAAAAATTCGGGCCCTTGTGGTCGAGCACGTGCATGCGGTCGGGGTCGAAATAGATGCCGGTTTCCACGTCGCGAATGAAAGCGTCGTCCGCCCAACTGTCCCACAGCCCGGTCACCACGTCATAGAATTCGCGGGCTTTGCGATAGCGGGCAGCGTGTTCGACATGCTCCTCGAGGCCGAAATTGCGAGCCGCCTCCGGGTTGGAAGTCGTCACGAGGTTCCAGCCGGCGCGGCCATCGCTGATATGGTCCAGCGAGGCGAATTTACGGGCAATGTGATAGGGATCGTTGAAGGTGGTGGACGCGGTGGCGATCAGGCCAAGACGTTCGGTCATCACAGCCAGCGCGGGAAGCAAAGTGAGCGGGTCGAAAGACGTGGTCGTCGCGCTGCGCTTCAGGGCGTTCATCGGCATGTTCAGCAGAGCCAGATGGTCGGCCATGAAGAAGGCGTCGAACTTGCCGCGCTCCAGCGTCTGTGCGAAGCGCGCAATGTGGCGGAAATTGAAATTGGCGTCCGGATAGGCGCCGGGATAACGCCACCATGCGGTATGGATACTGACCGGGCGCATGAACGCCCCTAGCCGCAGTTGCCGTCTCTCGGTCATAACAGGTTCCAACGCTATTTCCGGCAGGCTATCGGCTTGTCGCTGGGTTTCAAAGCCGGCGGACACGTGGCATGACTTCGGCCGCAAAACGACGCATTTCCGCTTCGAACGGCTGGAACTGGAGCATGAACAATTCAATCCCAGCGTCGCCGAACTGTCTGATACGCTCCGCGACCTGATCATAGCTTCCGACAAGCCCAGCCGCCGTGCCACCGTTGCTGCCGACGCGTGGCGTCTTGGACATTGTCTGCGCCATCACTGAATAAGGATCGGTGTTGACGCGCTGCGTCGCCCGTATCGGTGCATCCAGCCTGGCGAGATCGGAAAGCCGCCGCAGCGCGGCCTGCGCCTCATCCTCGGTCGCCCGGGCAATGACGAAGGCTGACAGGCCGAAGGCCAGCTTCTTTCCCTGGCGCGGGCGAGCCGAAACATCGTCGATCAAGGCCCGCACATCCGCCAGCGGTTGCCCGTTGATAAACCAGACATCGCCATGATCCACCACGAGTGCGCGCGCGGGTTCGGATTCGCCGCCGACGTAGATCTTTGGCCGTGCGCGATAAGGGTCCGCGGGGCGCAGCGTGTAGCTGTCGACATTGAAATACCGGCCATTGAACGTCACCGTGTCGCCCCGCATCAGCGGTTCGACGACAGAGATCCACTCGCGCCCGTATGCATAACGCTCATTGTGAGGCGCAAACGGAATTCCGGCCTTTTCAAGTTCCGGCATGTTCCAGGCGTTGACCAGATTGAGCGCGAAACGGCCACGGCTGATGTGCTCGATTTGCAGCGCCATCTTGGCGAGCACGACCGGATGATAGAGGTAGGGCTTGATCGCGGTGATGATCTCAATACGGCTCGTCGCAGCGGCCAGTGCCGCGGACGCAGTCCAGGCCTCGAGTTGATCGTTCGGCGCGTGATGCGGATTGATCGTATGCTGGGCGACCAATGTGCTGTCATAGCCTAGCCGTTCGGCCTCCTGGACCAACGCTAGATTGCGCTCCCAGGACGCATCGTACGGCTCCTCCGGGTCCTGCAAGGCACCCCGGCTGCCGTGAACAAGTGCCCAAATGCCAAAACGCATGGCGCAATTCCTCCGCGATCGTCTGTAGCGAGGCTGTGCGTTGCTGTCGAGAAAGCGGCGCAATACGATCGAAATACCGCGTCTTGAGGCGCACCGATCTGCCCGAACGTTAGCTTTACCGTCGGGATGCCAGCGTCGCGCGCCCTCAGGCTCGAGCACCGGGGTGGTGACGGAGAAAGTGAGAGACCATGTGAGACTGTCGGGAAACGAAGCCGCCGATCGGCTTCTGGCCCGGCCCGCGGCGGAGCTAACCATGGACCAGGACCTGCACGAACTTGCCCACTTGATCGATCACGCTGATCGGATCGTGCTTTTCACCGGAGCGGGGATCAGCACGGAATCTGGCATCCCTGACTTCCGTAGTCCCGGCGGAATCGTGGACCAAGCAGGCGCCGATCGATTTCTCGGCTTTCATGGGTTCCGATGAGGCGCGCCGAGAAACCTGGCGGCGGCGGTTTGCCATGGAGCCTGTTCTGAGACAGGCCGCGCCGAACCGTGGCCACCGGGCAGTGGCGGAGCTTGTCCGGACCGGAAAGGCAGCGTCGGTCATTACGCAGAACATCGACGGGCTGCATCAGGATTCAGGCATTCCCGATGCCAAAATCATTGAATTACACGGCAACACGACATATGCGCACTGCCTGGATTGCGGCACCCGCTATGAGATCGAGGCGCTGCGCGTCGATTTTGAGCAGGACCGGATTGTCCCGCACTGCGCCTGCGGCGGTTGGGTGAAGACCGCGACCATCTCGTTCGGGCAATCCATGCCGATCAATGAAATGCGCCGCGCGGAACGGGAGACGTTACTGGCGGATCTGTTCATCGCGATCGGGTCTTCGCTTGTTGTCTACCCGGCGGCCGGCTTTCCGGAACTGGCCAAGCGAAACGGCTCGGCACTGGTCATTCTCAACCTTCAGCAAACTGGCCTGGACGAGATCGCCGACTGGTGCTGAACCGATCGATTGGCGATACACTGGGTGCGGTTGTGGGCGTTGATTAATACGATTTGGGAAGTCCAGAACGCGCTCCGCAAGATAGCTGAGGATCAGTTCGCGGCTGACCGGTGCGATGCGCGGCAGCATGCTTTCGCGGAACAGGCGCTCGACGTGGTATTCCTGCGCGTAACCCATGCCGCCATGGGTCAGTACGGCCTGTTCGGCGGCTCGGTAACCAGCCTCGGCGGCGAGGTATTTCGCGGCGTTTGCCTCCGCGCCGCATTCGCGCCCGGTGTCGTAGAGCCATGCAGCCTTGAATGTCAGCAGGTTGGCCGCTTCCAGTTCAGCCCAGTTGATTGCCAGCGGGTGCTGAATGCCCTGGTTCTGGCCGATCGGCCTGCCGAAAACGACCCGATCCCGAGCATATTTTGTAGCCTTTGCCAGCGCGGCCCGTCCGATACCGACCGCTTCCGCGGCGATCAGCACGCGCTCAGGGTTCAGGCCATGCAGCAGAGCGCGAAACCCTTCCCCTTCCTCGCCGATCCGGTCTTCCACGGGAACATGCATGTCCTCGAAGAAGACCATGTTCGAATCGACCGCGTGACGGCCCATCTTGTGGATCAGCCGCACCTCGGCATGGGTCTTATCGAGGTCGGTGTAGAACAGGGTCATGCCCTGAGACTTGCGCTTCACCTTGTCGAGCGGCGTTGTGCGGGCGAGCAGGAGGATCTTGTTGGCGACCTGCGCGGTCGAGGTCCAGATCTTCGTGCCGTTGATCCGATAATGATCGCCATGAAGATCGGCCCGTGTCGTGATCTCCGTCGTGTTGAGGCCGGCATTGGGTTCGGTTACGCCGAAGCACGATTTGTCCTTGCCTTCGATCAGCGGCGGCAGCATGCGGGCCTTTTGCTCCTCCGTGCCGTAGACGACGACCGGATTGAGGCCAAAGATGTTGATGTGGATCGCGCTTGCGCCGCTCATCGCCGCGCCGGACTCAGCGACTGCCTGGGCCAGGATCGCTGCTTCGGTGATGCCCAGGCCCGCTCCGCCATATGCCTCCGGCATCGCTATTCCAAGCCAGTTTCCCGCCGCCATGGCATCGAAGAATGCATGCGGGAACGTCGCGGTGTTTTCACGTTCGAGCCAATACGCGTCATCGAACCGGGCGCAGAGGCGCAGAACCTCGTCGCGGATCTGCTGCTGTGCGTCGGTCAACGCGAAATCCATCTTGAAGCCTTTCCTGACGGCGTCCGGGCAGCTTATCGCGCCACACCGAGATGCGAAATAGGCGGGACGGAAGTGGTCCAGACGGCCTGCTGGCGCGACTGCTGATCCGCCTAAGCGCTGGAAAAGGGCGGCAGACCATCCTCAGGCGTTTGGCCGCGATGCAAGGGTGGTTTCGATGCAGGGTCGCCGCTTGGCTTCAAGCCCGAACCGAGGCAATCACGGGGTATCCAGGGCTGCCTCGCCAATGGGCCAAGCGGGCCTGAAATGCTTCACGTTGCGGTAAAGTGAGCTTGATTTTGCGCATCTTTTGCGTAACCGGCGACATTGCCACGCCATTCGCCGCAGCGAGGGCTTTCAGCGGCCAGGGTCAGCCAAGTCGCTGCCTCCACCAGATCGTAGGTGCCGTCGATGCCAATCATAATCGCGTAACCAAGCATAGCCGCGGCTATTGGGTCGCCGCCTTCTGCTGCCTTGCGTTCCCAGTGCAACATCGGGCATCGTCCGGCGGAACGCCATCACCATTCGCATAAGCGATCGCCAGCTTCCGCGCGCTGGACGCGATACCTTGACTGGCGGCGATCGTGTAGTGACGCACGGCCTCCGCCCGGTCACGCGGAAGCTCGGCCGACCCCTGCCAGTACAGGTCGCCGATTTTTTCCTCGGCTTCACCATTGCCCTGATCCGCGGCCAACTGATACCAGCGTAAGGCGACCTGATCATTACGAGCCTGTCCAAGCTCGCCGAAGCGAGCAATGTCGCCAAGCCGAAGCTGAGCGGCCACAACCTTGTTGTTTCCGGCAAGCTGATACCAGGTGAGCGCTTCATCGTTGTCCCGGGTTACGCCAGAGCCTTCCTCATAGAGTTGGCCCAGGGCGAACCAGCTTTCCGGGAAGCCAAGCGCGGCGGAGCGGCGATACCAGCGCAGGGCCATTGTTTTTGAACGCTCGCCGGCCCAGCCCGATGTGTATCCTTCGGCGAGTCAAATGCGGCTGACCCGATGCCAGCCGCGGCAGCGGCCTCATACAGCTTTACCGCCGCGCTGTTGTCGCGAGGGACACCGATCCCTTGGCGCGACATCGAGCAAGCTGATTCGTCGCCAGTGCGCAGTCATGATCCGAGGCCGTCCGGAACAACGTAACCGCCTGCGGGACATCCTGCTCGGTACCATCGCCGTTCAGCAGTAGCAGACCGAGATTGTAGCGGGCCAACGCGAGTTGCCGGCCGCGATAGGTTGCATCCTCTTCGGGCATGAAGGTGGCTTCTTTTGCGGCTTTGTCGATCGCGATCCGAAGCCAGCGCACCGCCTCGCCATGATTGGGGCCCGCGGCGATATTCGTTGCCGATCCGGGCGGCGGCCAAGGCGTGTCCGTGTTCGGCGGCGTCCTGCAGGTATCGCGTGCAGGCCTGCGGGTCGCGTGCTACGCCCTGACCTTCGGCATATATTTCAGAGAGCAGATACATCGCCTCGGCGTCGCCATGCTCGGCGGCACGCTTGCAGCCATGCCACTGCCTCGGCCTGATTTGCCCGGCGTGCCGACACCATCGCGGAACGCAAGCGCGAGGAGTCGTTCGCCAATCGGGTCGTTGTCCCGCGCGGCCTGCAAGATACAGGTCGAAGGCGCGGGCGGGTCCTGCGCGACGCCATTGCCGCGCTGATAAAGCAGGCCCAGGCGGACCTGCGCCAAGGCGAAACCATGTTCGGCCGCCCTCCGGTACCAAGCGGCCGCCTGGACGGCGTCCGCGGCCCCTGCCCGCCCCGATTCGAGAAACAATCCATAGTTGGCTTGAGCCCACGGATTGTCCTGGTCCGCGGCTTTGCGCGACCAATCGACCGCCAGCGCCCAATCCTGGGCAACCCCATCGCCGTAAGCATACATGACGCCGAGCGCGGCCTCGGCCTCGGCGTCACCTGCGCCGGCGGCCTGCTGGAGCAGCATGGCGGCGTGATCAGGATCCTTTTGAAGTGCCTTCGCCGTTCAGGAGCAATAGTCCCAGTTCGCGGCGAGCCTCATCCGAACCCAGGTCGGCGCCGCGACGTGAGCCATCGCATCGCCTCGGCCGTTCGTGGGCCGAGTTGGAGCCATGGGCATACATCTTGCCGAGGTCCGTCGCAGCGAGTGCGTCGCCGTCAAGGGCGTGCATCAAGTCGTTCCAGTGCGAATAGACGACGATTGGGCCTGGCGGGTTGGGGAGGCGTCGGTTCGCCCGACCGGCAGCGTTGAAGCGAACGCCGCAAGCGTCGAATGAACGACGCCGACAGCGAAGCAAAAGCTGACGGAACGCGAGACATCGGGGCACTCCTCACGATTTCGTGCATCTGACGCAGTTGCACGAAAAAGTGAAGTTATTTCTGCCACAAAGTTCGCCATTATCGTTCAAATGGCTCGATGTCGTTATGATTGCGCGATGGCAGCGGACCACGGAGAGGCAACATCGCTTATTCCTGCACGCGTCCCGTCCGGGTGACGATACAATCGCGTTTGGGCAGGCGAAATTGATCGGCATCACGCCATGTTCGACGACCTCGGTGGGGCCGTCCGCGGCAAGGGCGTCGATTACGTCGGACGGCAGGCGCCGATCGGCCGAGACATAATCGGGATCGGACACGTCGATGCGCGGATGGTGCGCGGCCTCGTCAAGATTCATGCTCAAAATCAGTAACGAACGCCAGCATTTGTGTGACGGCGGCAAGAATTCGGCGGCCGCCCGAGGCGCCGGCGGCGAGCCATGGACGGTCCCCGTCGCGCACGATGATGGGCGACATATTGGTCAGTGGCCGCTTGCCGCCGGCGATCGAATTCGGCTGGTCTGGGCCGCGGATCGAACCACATCACGCCGTTATTCATCAGGATGCCGGACTTCGGCAGCACCACCCGGCTTCCCATTGACGACAGCAGGGTCGTCGTCATCGCCACCATTGTTCCGTCCTGATCACAGACCGTCAGATGGGTTGTGCAGGTTTCAGCAGCCAACGGATCGGCGTCGCCCAGACCTTCCAAGCCGCTCCTTGTAGGCCTGCTTCATGGCGCGCCCGAACGCGACATACCAGTCTGCATCTGGGCTCGGCGCCGACGCGCGACACCTTCCATTTGTTCCAGCACGCGGATCATGGTCGGCGCGGCGGTCAGGCCGCCAGCCAATTGAAGGGTATGGCCGCGCCAGGGAAACTGGGTGGCGGGCAGGACGCGCGCCTGGCAGGATCGAAGGTCGTCCGCTGAGAGAACGCCGCCCATCTCGCTGGACATCGGCCATGATCGCGGCGGCAACATCGCCTTCATACTGGTCGCGCAGTCCGGCGCGACCGAGATGTTCCAACGTGTCGGCCAGGGCGCCCAGACGGAAAAAGCCCGGTGAGCCCTGATAAGGGGCGACCGGCGGCAAGCCGTCCGGGAGATAGATCCGTGCGCTCTCGGGGTAGCGGCGGAGGACCGATGCGGACGAGCCGATCTTCAAAGTGGTGTACCAATCCTGCGGCAGACCTCGCTTGGCGAGTGCGATCGCCGGCGCGATGACGTCCTCCAGGGGAAGCTTGCCCCAGTTGGCGTGCATGTGCGCGTAACCGGCGGTCGAGGAGGGAATCGCGAAGGAAAGCGGGCCATGGATGTTGGCGTCGCCTTCGACCTCCGGCCATGCGAACAGATCCTGCTTCATTCGTCCGGTCAGCTTGAAAGCCGACGGATCCAGGCCCCTTGGGCGCTACCGGCCCGAAATCGACGACCTCGGCCGTCTGTCTGTCCCGGCGCGATGGACAAGCGCGAAGCCGATGCCGCCCAGGCCGGAGTTCCAGGGTTCGACTGCCGCCAGGGCAAGGCGGTTGCGACGGCGGCGTCGATCGCGTTGCCGCCGGCATCCAGCATTGCTACGCCTGCCTCGGCCGCGCTGCGGACCTGCGATACGACGATGCCACGCCTTGCCTTGAGCGGACGGCTTTGACAGAACCCAGTTCTGGGTGAACATGAGGCGAGGGAACGTAGGTCATCAGATTTCTCCAGGCGCTGGTGGACGATCCGGCAGAATCTTAAGCGACAATGCCATCCGGCGGGAACTCGCATCCCCGGAATCGGCAATTAGCATTCGGCCGTTGTCGGGCCGATCGACCGGAGGAATGGTCATGCTGAAGCTGTCCCGCGGCATGCTTGGAGATAGGAGTCCCGATGAGGCCGGTCGGCACGTCGCACATAGTTTTTTCCGATCGCCCGAGCCATTGGGCAATTGGATGACCCGGCATTTCGCGGAGTCGTGCTGCGGAGCATCGGCTGGTCCCTGGCCTGCTTCGCCGCGCTGGACATCGCCGCGGTGCGGATCATGCATCACCTGCTGGGATTTCATGGCTGGGTGGCTTGGGCTGGCTGATATTCTCGGTTCGGTCGGCGCCTC
The DNA here is from genome assembly GCA_963792345.1 of uncultured Alphaproteobacteria bacterium. GTDB lineage: Bacteria > Pseudomonadota > Alphaproteobacteria > Acetobacterales > Acetobacteraceae > Rhodopila. The sequence goes on along the minus strand of CAWBVV010000002.1, from coordinate 304,014 downwards.
GCTGCTGGCGTTTTGGCTGTTTCTGCCTGTCGCGGCGGGAATTGGCACGTTGTATCTGGATCGGATTGCCTCGGCTGTGGAGCGGCGGTTTTATCCTTGGCTGCCGCCGCCGGACAGCGCGACGTTGCTGGAGCAGGCCTGGGACGGGATCGCGGTCGCGCTGAAGGTGCTGGCGCTGAATGTTGCGGCGCTGATCCTGGCCCTGCTGATTCCGGGCCTTGGTTGATCCTGGGTTGGATGATCGCGGCCTATGCGATTGGGCGCGGGCTGTTCGTTGCCGTCGCGATGCGGCGGATGCCGCGGGCGATCGGCCGAGTCGCTTTATCGCCAGTGCCGAGGCACGATTCTGGTGCAAGGTGCGATCCTCGCGTTGGCCGCCTATATTCCGATGTTGAATCTTCTGATTCCGGTCGTCGGCACAGCCGCGATGGTCCATGTCCTGGACATGGCGACTAATCGACGGTCACACGCATCGCTGACCATGTTGATTCGATATCGTATGGATATAAATAACCTAAACAGAATGTTGTTTCGCGGACGCACTCCATGGTAGGCGGAGTGCTCCTCTTTCAGTTTGGTAAAGTGTCTTGTTCAAACGTCGCAAACCCGACGAGCCATTCCGGCCACGAGTGCTGCCCCGCTGCCGGCGGGTCTGCCATCTGCGCCTGATGGACACCGAAAGCTGCATCCAGCCGATTCTGGATACTCGCCCCGCCGCCGCGAACACTGCTCCAACTCGCCGGACAGTGGTCTTGGTGTTCCTCCTTTCCGCCCCGCTCCGCTTAAGGATGCGCAAAACATGTCACGACCGCCGTTTTCCTCTGCTCCCGCCACGCCGGCCACCGCACCGGCATCTCCCGCACGACCAGGCGTGACGATGAGCCGCCCGGTCAGCGCGTGACCCATCCGACCGCCGCACCCTTGTTGTTGGGCGCGGCATCAGTGTCCAGGGTGTGGTGCAGGATGCCGAACGCCTGGTTGTTGAGGGCACTGTCGAAGCGACGATGATCCATGCGACCGAACTTTCGATCGCGCCGGGTGGCGTGTTCAAGGGCGAAGTCGAAGTCGAGGATGCCGAAATCGCCGGCACCATCGATGGCACGCTGACCGCCCGTGGCAGTCTGGTTATTCGCGGCACCGGCAGGGTGCTGGGAACTGCGCGATGCCGCCGGCTGCAGGTCGAGGATGGTGGGCAGATCACCGGCCGGATGGAGATGATCACCGACCAGCCGCAGAGCGACCTTCCGGTTCGCCAGACCGCCGAACAACCGGCGATCTGATCGCGTTCGGCGCTGTCGGAAGCGCCGAACGCCACCTGCCGCCTACTGGGCTGACGGCCTGGTAGGCGGCAAGGCAGGCCAGATCGACGATCTGGCTTGATGACGCATCCATCGGAACGATCTGGACTGGCTTTTCCATGCCGATCAGCAGCGGGCCGATCGTTGTGCCGCCGCCCAGATGGTGCGCCAGCCGTGCGGCGATATGGGCGGAATGAAGGCCGGGGACGACCAGGACATTGGCATCCCCGGTCAAGCGGCAGAACGGATACAGCGCGCGGATCGACGGCTCCAGCGCCACGTCCGGGCTCATTTCGCCGTCATATTCAAAATCGACGTTCCGCTGATCGAGGATCGCGACCGCATCGCGCATCGGGACAGCGCGATCGTGCGGGGATCGCCGAACGTCGAGTGTGACAGCAGGGCGACGCGCGGCTCGTGGCCGAGATGGCGTGCGGCGGCGGCGGCGCCGATCGACGATATCGGCCAGTTGCGGCGGCATCGGGCCGGAAATTCACCAGGGAATCGGCCAGAAAGATCGTCTTGCCGCGCATGCCGACCAACAGGGTCAGTCCGAACGCGATGCCGCCTTTGGCAGGCCCGATCGCGTGGCGGATGTCGCTGAGGCAGACCGATGCGGAGCGCGTCAGGCCGGTGACCATGGCGTCGGCGTCGCCTGTCGCGACCATGCAGGCGGCGAACACATTGCGGTCCTGATTGACCATGCGCTGGATGTCGCGCTGCAGATGGCCCTGGCGCTGCAGGCGATCGTAGAGGAAATCCACGTATTTGCTGTTGGCGCCGGACAGCCGGGCGTTGTGGATTTCGATGCCTTCGATGTCGCCGAGGCCGAGGCCCGCCAGGGTGTCTGCGGACGCGATCCTCGCGTCCGATCAGGATCGGCTGGCCGTAGCCGGCGTTGCGGAATGCGACCGCCGCGCGGACGACTTTCTGCTCCTCACCCTCGGCGAAGACCACGCGGCGCGGGTTTTCGCGCACCATCTCCATCGTTGCATCCAACGCGTCCGCGGTCGGATCGAGCCGGCCGGAGAGGCTGCGCGTGTAGCGGCGCAGGTCTTCGAGCGGCTTGCGCGCGACGCCGGAATCCATTGCGGCTTTCGCGACCGCGGGCGGGACGCGGGCGATCAGGCGGGGATCGAACGCGTTGGGGATGATATATTCCGGGCCGAAGGCGAGGCGGCGTCCGGTCGAGGCGGAGTGGACCTCGTCCGGAACGTCTTCACGTGCCAGTTTGGCCAACGCCTCGGCCGCGGCAATCTTCATCGTGTCGTTGATCGTGCTGGCGCGCACATCCAGGGCGCCGCGGAAGATGTAGGGAAAGCCGAGGACGTTGTTGACCTGGTTGGGATAGTCGCTGCGTCCGGTGGCGATGATCGCATGCGGGCTGACCGCGCGGGCCTCCTCCGGCGTGATTTCGGGATCGGGATTGGCCATGGCGAAGATGATCGGCTTGTCGGCCATTGACGCGACCATGTCCTGGGTCAGCGCACCCTTGACCGAAAGGCCGAAGAAGACGTCCGTGCCCTCCATCGCCTCGCTCAGCGTGCGGGCCCTGGTGGCGGCGGCATGGGCCGATTTCCACTGGTTCATGCCCTCGGTCCGGCCCTGATAAACGACGCCCTTGGTGTCGCACAGAATGACATGGTCCGGCCGCACGCCCATGGCCTTGAGCAGTTCGACGCAGGCGATCGCCGCGGCGCCGGCGCCGTTCACGACCAGCTTGGTTTCCCGCAGTTCACGACCGGTCAGATGGCAGGCGTTGATCAGGCCGGCGGCGGCGACGATGGCGGTGCCGTGCTGGTCGTCGTGAAACACCGGGATGTCCATCAGTTCGCGCAGGCGCTGCTCGATGACGAAGCATTCCGGGGCCTTGATGTCTTCAAGATTGATCCCGCCGAAGCCGGGCCCGAGGAAGCGAACGGCGTTGACGAATTCATCGACGTCCTCGGTGCCGATCTCGAGATCGATACCATCGACGTCGGCGAAGCGCTTGAAGAGGGCGACCTTGCCTTCCATGACGGGTTTGGAGGCGACGGCGCCCAGATTGCCGAGGCCGAGGACGGCGGTGCCGTTCGAGATGACCGCGACCATGTTGCCCTTGGTCGTGTAGTCGTAGGCGAGCGATGGATCGCGGGCGATGTGCAGGCAGGGTTCGGCGACGCCTGGCGAATAGGCCAACGAAAGATCGCGGGCGGTGGTGATGGGCTTGCTGATCCGGGTTTCCAGCTTTCCCGGCCGGCCGCTGGCGTGCATGTGCAGCGCTTCTTCCGCGGTTACCCGAGCGGTGCGTGTATCGATCGCGCCATCGGCCATGGCCGAACCTCCCCTTGATTTTCAGTGCCCTGACTCGGAACTGCTAGCCTCATCATGGGCTTGCGACCACGACTGACGAAAGGGGTGCTGGTTCGCCATGGCGGGAGCGGGCGCTTCTATGGCAGAAAGCGGAGCATGAGCAACCAGTTCGATGTCATTGTGGTCGGCGGCGGGCACGCCGGATGCGAGGCAGCCGCGGCGGCCGCGCGCGTTGGCGCGCGCACGCTGCTGCTGACCCATTCGCTGGGCACGATCGGCGAGATGTCCTGCAATCCGTCGATCGGCGGGATCGGCAAGGGCCATCTGGTGCGGGAGATCGACGCGCTGGATGGCCTGATGGGCCGGGCGGCCGATGCCGCCGGAATCCATTTCAAGCTGCTGAACCGCAGCAAGGGACCGGCGGTGCGAGGGCCCCGGGCGCAGGCGGACCGTTCACTATACCGGCGGGCCATGCGCGCGTTGCTGGAGGATGCACGCCAAACCTGACGCTTGCGGCCGGGACGCGTCGAGGATATCGAGACGGATCGGGACGGGCGCATCGCGGCGGTCATTTGCGGCGGCGGGCAGCGGATCGGCTGCGGCGCGGTGGTGCTGACCGCGGGGACCTTCCTGCGCGGGATCATCCATATCGGCGATCGGCAGACGCCGGCGGGCCGGATGGGTGAAGCCCCCTCGGTCGGTCTTGGCGCAAACGCTCGGCCGGCTGGGCTTGCCGCTCGGACGCCTGAAGACCGGAACGCCGCCGCGGCTGGACCGGCGAACCATCGACTGGGACGGATTGCGGGCCGATCCGGGCGACGATGAGCCGCAACCATTCAGCACGCTGACGTCTCGGCTGCCGAACCGGCAGATCGAATGCCGGGTGACCGGCACGACCGAGGCGACCCATGCGGTCATCCGGGAGAACATCCATCGGTCGGCGGTTTATTCGGGACAGATCGCCGGCCGCGGGCCGCGCTACTGTCCATCGATCGAGGACAAGGTCGTCCGGTTTGCCGGCAAGGACCGCCACAATATCTTCCTGGAGCCGGAAGGGCTGGACGATCCGACGGTCTATCCGAACGGCATTTCCACCAGCCTGCCGGAAGATGTGCAGCAGGCGATCCTGAAGACCATCCCGGGTCTAGAGCATGCCCGGATGATTCGGCCAGGATATGCGGTCGAGTACGATTATGTCGATCCGCGTGCACTGACGCGCGGACTGGAATTGCGGGCGATGCCGGGCTTGTTCCTTGCCGGGCAGATCAACGGCACGACCGGATATGAGGAAGCGGCTGCACAGGGCCTGCTGGCCGGGCATCAATGCCGCTCGGTCGGCGGACGGCCAGGCGGCGGTGTGGCTGGACCGGACCGAATCCTATCTTGGGGTCATGGTGGATGACCTGACCACCCAGGGTGTCGCCGAGCCGTATCGGATGTTCACGTCGCGCGCGGAGTTCCGGCTTAGTCTGCGGGCAGATAACGCCGACCTTCGACTGACCGGACAAGGGGATCGGCTGGGGCTGCGTCGGCAGCGACGCGGGCGACGGCTTTCACCAGCTATCAGAGCGGCGCTGCAGACTCGCGATGGAGCGCGCGCGGCAGGAAGGATTGCCGGCCGCGGCGATGGATCGGCTGGGGATTGTTCCGGCTGCCGATGGCCGATGGCGATCGGTGCTGGATCTGGCGGGCAACGATGCCGTCGCGTGGCCGCTGCTTTGCGAGGGTTTCCCTGGCTTAGATCCCTGCCGGAGCGGGCGGTGGAACAGCTTCGGACGGATGCGCGCTATGCCGGCTATCTGCACCGGCAACAGGCCGAGGCCCGGCTAAGCCGGCGAGAAGACAGTGTTGATCTGGAGTTGATCGTATTCGAGGACATCGGCGGGCTTTCCACCGAAATCCGCGAGAAGCTGAACCATAGCCGCCCGGAGTCGCTTGGCGCGGCGGCCCGCATTCAGGGCATGACGCCGGCGGCGCTGGCCTCGATCGCCGCCTTTGTGCGCAAGCGCGCGGCGGCGTAGCGAGACGGTGGACAGCGTCTCAATGCCCGACGAAGTGCCCTCGGCCGCCGGGCGCAACACCGGCAATGGCACAATGGTTCGCGGCCAAGGCCGATCATCCGGACGCGCTGCTGTTTTTCCGGATGGGCGACTTCTACGAGTTGTTCTTTGCCGATGCCGAAGCCGCCGCCGCGGCGCTGGATATCGCGCTGTCCCATCGGGGCGAACATGCCGGGACACCGATCCCGATGTGCGGCGTTCCCCATCATGCTTCGGAGGTCTATCTCGCGCGGCTGATACGGCGTGGATTTCGGGTCGCCATTGTCGAGCAGATGGAGGATCCCAAGGCGCGGACGGGCAAGCTGCCGATCAAGCGGGAGGTCGTCCGGATCATCACGCCGGGCACGATCACCGAAGAATCGCTGCTGGAAGCAGGGCGGCCGAACCTGTTGATGGCCTTGGCCTGGGACAAGGATCGATCTCGGTGCCGCGTGGGTCGATGTTTCGACCGGGCTGTTCGAAACCGCCGAGTCGCGGAAGACCGAACTTCCGGCGTTACTCGGCCGGCTGGAGCCGGTGGAGATCCTGGCGCCGCAGTCGCTCGATCTGGGCGAGTGGGCGGCAAACCGCTCGCCCGAGACGGTGCCGTCTACGCCGCTGATCGCGCGCCGCCGGCTGGCGGAGACGTTCGGAACTGCCGAGCCTGGATGCGTTCGGGACTTTCAGCGACGGCGAAGCGGTCGCGGCGGCGCTGGCGGTGGATTACATCCGCAGCACGCAGTCGGGTGCCCTGCCCCGGCTTGGCCGTCCCGAACCGCAAGGGCAGGCGGGCGCGTTGCTGATGGACGCGGCGACGCGGGCGAGTCTGGAAATTTTGCGCTCGAGGGATGGTGGCACGCAGCATACGCTGTTCGCGGCGGTACAGCGCACTTTGACCGCGGCCGGCGCGCGGTTGCTGGCGGCATGGTTGTCGGCGCCGTTGACGGATCCGGCCGCAATCGTCGCGCGGCAGGATGCGTGGTCCTGGTGTGTCGCCAATCCCGAGGCGACGGCAAGGTTGCGCGCGATCCTGCGAACAGCGCCGGATATGGCACGGGCGTTGGGTCGGCTGTCGTTGAACCGCGGAACGCCTCGGGACCTTGGCGCGATCCGAGATGGTCTGGATGCGGCGCTCCAGCTCGCCAAAGTGCTTCAGGGGCCGCTTCCGCAGGCGCTGGCGGATGCGCGATCGGCGATTCCGTCGATTCGACCCTGGCCGAGGAACTGGCCCGAGCTCTGGCCGACCCGGTTCCGGCACGTCTGGAAGATGGGGGCGCATTCGCGCCGGGTTTGACGGGGAACTCGATGCGCATCGGGCGCTGCGCGACGAAAGCCGCCAGGTTATCGCGCACGTTGCAACTCGACTTCGCGCAGCGCTTCGGTGTCGCAAGCCTCAAGATCAGACACCATGCCCAGCTCGGCTACATCATCGAGGCGCCATCGGTCGCGGTTGAAAAGCTGCGGGGGTTTCCGGAGCTGACCTTGCGCCAGGGCATGGCGAACGGCGCGCGATTCACAACGCCCGAATTGTCCGAACTGGACCAGCGTATCCGAGAGGCCGCGGAACAAGCGACGGCGCGGGAACGACTGGTATTCGGTCATCTGGTTCGCGCGAGTCCTGGCGCATGCCGATGACACTGGCGGCCTGCGCAGAAGCGCTCGCCTTTCTGGATGCCACGCAATCGGCTGCGAAACTGGCGGAAAGCGGCACGTGGGTGCGGCCGGTGCTGACCGACGACGGACGAGTTCTGGATCGAGGCCGGGCGTCATCCGGTGGTGGAAAGCGCGCTTGCCGGTCAAGCGGCATTTGTCCCGAACCACTGCGATCTTTCGCCCGATCAGCGTGTGATGCTGCTGACCGGACCGAATATGGCGGGGAAATCCACCTTTCTGCGGCAGAACGCGTTGTTCGTGGTTCTGGCGCAGGCGGGACTGCCGCTTCCGGCCGAATCCGCCGTGCTTGGGGTTGTCGACCGGCTGTTCAGCCGGGTTGGGGCGGCGGACGATCTGGCGCGTGGCCGATCGACGTTCATGGTCGAGATGACCGAAACCGCCGCCATTCTGCATCAGGCGGGACCCAAATCGCTTGTGGTGGTGGATGAGATCGGGCGCGGCACGTCCACGCTCGATGGATTGGCGATCGCCTGGGCGGTTCTGGAGGCTCTCCATTCGGCGATACGATGCCGCACCATTTTTGCCACACATTTCCATGAACTTGCCGAATTGGCGGATCGCCTGCCGCGGCTCAAGCCGCACACGATGCGGGTCAAGGAATGGAAGGGTACGGTTGTGTTCCTGCACGAAGTCGCCGAGGGCGCGGCGGGACGCTCCTGGGGCGTGCATGTCGCGGAACTGGCGGGTGTTCCCGCGCTCGGTGGTCCGCAGGGCTGCCTCGCTGATGGCGGCGATGGAGAAGCATGGTGGGCCATTGGGCAAGTGCGGCCTCGGTTCAGGCCTTGCCATTGTTCGCCGCAACCGGCCAGACCGAAGAGGAGCCCGAGCGCGAGCCGCCGATCTGCACGCGCTGTGCGAGGCCTTGGAGGAAATAAACCCCGATAACATGTCGCCCAAACAAGCACTCGATGCCTTATATCATCTGAAGTCGCTCGTGCCGGGTTGCGCGGACGGGGCCAAATAGTACGATCAATGCAATGTTAACTCCAATTCCCTTGCCGCGTGCCCCTGAAGCCGCGGCGTCCCTGCTCTCCGATGCTCTCGCCGGCATCGCCGAGGAAAGCGGCGCTGTTTCGCGAGACGCGGCGGTCGGCGCTTTCCGGCGTCATCTGGCCCGCATTCAATCGTATGTGCAGCATGCCTTCGAGCAGGAGCAGATCACCGGCTTGCAGGCCGCCCGGCTGCTGGGCGCGCTGATTGACGGTGTTGTCGCCGCGCTGTTCGAGCACACCACAACAAAGGCCGAACTGGGTTCGTCGAAAATCTGAGCATCGCGGCGACCGGCGGGTATGGCCGCGGGGTGCTGGCGCCGTTCAGCGACATCGATCTGCTGTTTCTGACCGCTGAGGACCCAACGCCGGAAACGCTGCGGGTCGTCGAATACATGCTGTACTTCCTCTGGGATCTTGGGCTGAAAGTCGGCCATGCGACGCGATCGATCGGCGACTGCCTGGTCGAGGGCGCAAGGACACGACCATTCGGACAGCGCTGCTTGATGCGCGGTTTCTGACTGGCAACAGACGTTGTTCGGCGAATTCCATCGCCGCTTCCGGGCGGCCTGCAAGGAAGCGGGCGCCGCGGAGTATATCGCGGCGAAGCAAGCCGAACGTGCGGTTCGGCATCGCCGATATGGCGACAGCCCATTTGTCGTCGAGCCGAATGTCAAGGAAGGCCGCGGCGGCCTGCGGGATCTGCAGACCCTGTACTGGATCGCGCGCTACGTGTTCGATACCCAGACGATGGGCGAACTCGCCGATCTCGGCGGCATCCTGACGCAGCAGGAAGCCCGTCACGGCCGACGAGCGTGGGAGTTCCTGTGGACCGTCCGGTTCCACCTGCACTACGTGGCGGGTCGGGCCGAGGAGCGGCTGACATTCGATTTGCAGCCGGTTGTCGGGGCGCGGATGGGATACACCCGCCATGGCCGCCAGGACGGCGTCGAGCGCTTCATGCGCCATTACTTTCTGACCGCGCGGGAAATCGCCCGCCTGACGCGCATCCTGGAGCCTGCGATCCTGCGATCCGCGCTGGGCCCACCGGCGCTCGAGGCCGAAACCGACGATGCGCTGCTATCGGCGGGGTTTGTTCTGGCCGAGGGCCAGTTGCTGCCGATCGCCGGGCGGGATTTTGACGTCGAGCCGATCCAGATGCTGCGCATCCTGCAGGTCGCGCGCGACCGGGGCCTGGAGCTTCACCCGCTTGCGGTTCGGTCATTTATCCAAAATGAGCGCCGAGCGGTGTCGTTGCGTGGCGATCCCAAGGCTGCCGCGATCTTCATGGATCTGCTGTGCGGCAAAGAGCCTGATCGTCACCGGCCGGGCGGACAGCATCCCGATGGCGCCCGATGGCTTGGCATACTCAACGAGACGGGATTTTTTGGCCGGTATTTGCCGGACTGGGCACGCATCGTCGGGCCAGATGCAGTTTGACACCTATCACATTTTTACCGTCGACGAGCACACGATCGAGGCGGTGCGTGTCCTCAACACGCTGGAACGGGGGGAACTCGCCGACGTCGCGCCGATCGCGTCCGCAACTTGTGGATCATGTCCAATCCCGGCGCTCGCTCTATCTGGCGATGTTGCTGCATGACATCGCCAAAGGGCGCGGCGGCGATCATTCGGCGCTTGGCGCCGAAGTTGCGCTTGAGGTCGGACCCGCCCTGGGTCTGACCGATGAGGAGACCGAAACGGTCTCCTGGCTGGTTCTGCACCATCTGCTTCTGAGCGCCACGGCCTTCAAGCGCGACATCGATGATCCCAAAGACTATCCTGGATCTGGCCGACACGATCCAGTCGCCGGAGCGCCTGCGGCTGCTGCTGATCCTGACGGTCGCCGACATGCGCGCGGTCTCGAGCAAAGTCTGGAATGGCTGGAAGGCGACTCTGCTGCGGGAACTTTATTCGCGGGTCGCCGAAGTGCTGGCGGGTGGTCTCGCCACCGCTGAACGCGACGTGCGTGTCGCGCGGGCGAAGCAGGCGGTCGGCGGACTGCTGGCGGACTGGAGTCCCGAGGAGATCGAGCATTTCGCCGGACTCGGCTACGCCGGATATTGGTTGTCGTTTGATCCTGAAACCCATGCGCGGCATGCGAGGCTCATTCGCGACGCCGAGCATCGGAAATCTCCCTTGACCGTCGATACGCAGCCACTGCCGGCGCGGGCGGTTACGGAGGTGACGGTTTACTGCGCGGATTATGCCGGGTCTGTTCAGCAAGATATCAGGAGCGCTTGCGGTCGCCGGTGCCTCCATTGTCGATGCTCGGATTCACACGATGACCAACGGCATGGCGCTCGACACGTTCTGGATTCAGGACACCGCCGGCGGGACCTTCGACGCACCGCATCGGTTGGCTCGGCTTTCGGTTTTGATCGAACAAGCTCTTTCCGGCCGGTTGCGGCTGTCCACGGAAATCCGGCGCGTGTCGAAGATCCTGTTGGGCCGGCGGATGCAGGCGATTCATGTGCCGCCTCGGGTCGTCATCGATAATCGCGCCTCCAACACGCATACGGTGCTTGAAGTCAATGGCCGGGACCGGCCGGGCTTGCTGCATGACGTGACCGCCGCGATCAGTGAACAGGGACTTCAAATCGCGTCTGCCCATGTCGACAACGTATGGGGTTCGCGCGGTCGACGTGTTCTATGTGAAGGACGTTTTTGGCCTGAAGGTGGAAAACGAACGGAAGCTCAAGCAACTTCGGGTGGCATTGCTGCACGCGTTGAACAATCCCGACGATGTCACGCCACCCATCACCGTTCCGCCGGTCAGGAAGCTCAAAAAAGCCGCCAGCGGGATAGGCGCCGACCATCAGGATCTGCTGGCGGCGGTGCCCGTGCCGTCAGCGGTGCACAGGATTCTGACTGGACATCGAAGTCCTGGTTGCGCTCGATTTTTCGATGCATTGGATAGAGGGCTGCATGGAATTGTTCGAACGCCTAAGCAGGTACCGAACTGCGCGACGGATGGCGATGTCGCTGCTTCTGCTAGTCATAGCGCCGTCGCTATCAGAGGCAGCGGCATCGCATCGAGCAGAGTCAGTGTCCCTGATCCCGCCGGTGCCGTCGGCCTGCGTCTCATCGCCGTTCGGGCCGCGGATACTGCCAAACAAGCCACTTGCCGGCACCTTTCACAGCGGCATCGATCTGCCGGCGCCTGTCGGTAGTCCGGTGACCGCGGTCGCGCCCGGGACGGTCATTCGCGTTCAGCGACATGGTATCGGCGGGCTGGAGCTATTGATTCAGCACGACGGCTTCGTCGGGATTTACAGCCACCTCGGCTTGGTTGCCCCGGTTCTCGCAGAGGGGGGCAGGACGATTTACGGTGGAGAAAGAATTGGGACCGTTGGCCGCACCGGCCTCACCTACGGCCCACATCTGTACTTCGGCATGATCCGCAACGGCCAATCGGTAGACCCCGCGCCATTCCTGAAGGTGCCCGCCTGTGGTTCAGGCGGGGGCCCTAACCAGGATCACCCAAATCCGCCCGACCCGGCTATTCTCGCTGCACTGACCGCCAGATCAGCCCGCTAAAGCGGGCAGTCCTGGTACAGACCGAAGCGTGCTCAGCCATTGTACCGTGCCGACACTACCGCATGTGGTGCATTTCGGTTGCCAAGCCGCGTGGTCGGAATGGCAATTCGTGCATTGCCAGTGGGGATCAGGTTCGGCTGTCGCAGCCTGGCGAAGCGCGTCGCGTTGCGCTTGGCGGCCGGCCTCGGTGGTGCCTCGTTCCTGTTCCTCGACCTCGGCCAGAAGCAGACACAGCCGACGCTCATGCAGGCCTTCGGCCTGCGCGCTCTCGATCTGATGACGAGCTTCACCCGTCAGCCCAGCATCCAGCGCAACCCGCGCCAGAAGTATGCGGCTCTCCTTGTGGGCTGGATTGCTGGCCACAAGACGCTTCGCGGCCTGTGTGCGGGCAAGATTGTCTGGCGCGGGTGCCAGGGCAAATGTTGCCAGGTCGGGGTGGGGCGACAGCTTCCATGTACTGAGGATGCACGACTGCGCACGCTTTTCGGAACCATTCGCCCGCAGACGGCTTGCGTAGGCAAGAGCGGCGGGCGGAAAGGCCGGATCCTGCTTCCACGCCTGCTTCGCGAAGTTAAGGGCGCGGGCGGGATCGGTCTCCGCATTTGCCGCCGCGACGTAGTAGGTTGGCCGGCGTGGATCCGGGCCAATCAATTCCAGAGCCTCTGCCCAGTTTTCGGTCTGTAGAGCCAGATCAGCACGTTGTTGACGTAGCCACACAGTGCCTGGATGGGCTTCTTCGGCCTGCTTCGCGATCACCAGCGCTTTCTGCCAATCGTGCCGATCCACCGCCTGACGCAGCAAGCCTCTCAGGCCGAGGAACCTCGCGTCATCTCTCTCAGCCAGTGCCTTGAAGGCCGCTTCGGCTTCGTCCTCCCGTCCAGCCAAGCGCGCTGCCTCAGCAACAAGCAATAGCGTCTGCGGTGATTCTCCGAGCAGATTACGCGCTCGATGAGCTTCCTTACGAGCGGCGCCTTGCTCACCAGCGGCGAGAGCTACGAGATCACGCGTAACCGCCTTCTCGCCAAGGCCGAGCCGGTGGCGCCGCCGCCAACTCGCTCCGGTGCGGGGAATCGCCAGCAGAGCACGCAAGACGAGCAGCACGACGGAAATCACCAACAACAGCACAACCAACGCCAGTATAGCGATTGCAGGCGAGGTTTCGATGGTCAGCGTGCCCAGCGAAGCGACAACGTGACCGGGGATGGCGGCCAACTGCCACGCGACAGCGACAATGATGAAGCCGGCCAATACAAAAAGAATTACCTTCCGCATTACGCCTGGTCCGCCATCTGCGTGAGGACGGAGCGGGCGCTTAGCAGGGCCTTGGCGTCCGTCAACCAATCCGCCATCGCCTGCGCCGGCGGGCCTTTCAGGGTCTCTATATCGCTGACGGCATCCGCCAGATCGCCTGCATCCAGTGCTGTCTGAGCGCGGTTCAATGTCACCGCGGACACGTTACCGACCACGACCTCGGCTCCCTGACGAACGGTGATCAGTCCCTGGGCTTGTTCCCAAACGCGGTTCATAAGGGGCACGTTGCTTTGATCGGGTTGCTTCGCGGCCAGGGCTGTCTGCTTCGCCTTGGGGAAACGCAGCCGCAGGTCTGCCTCGGTGGGAGGAGCGGCGTGGGCAAATCGAGCCAGCGCTTCGGGGGCGTCAGGCAAATCGCCGAGCGGACGTCCGGAGGCCAGAGCGAATGAGGCCTCCTGGAGCCTGGCGATGCGATTCAACCGCTTGGTGACCGCGTCGAGATTGCCGGCGTTCGGCTCGAGAGCGACGACGCGGGCGGACAGCGCATCGAGTTGCTGCTTGTTGGCGTCGAGGCCCGTCTGCTCGCGGCGCGCCAGAGCATCAATCCTGCCGGAAATTGTATCCAACTGCGTGGCAAGCCGGGTCTGATCGACGATGCGGCCGTCCACCGCGTCCAATCGAGCCATGATCTTGCCGACATCGGCGGTAGGCCGCTGCTCAAGCCGGCCCAAGCGGGTCTCGATGTCGGCAAGACGTTGTTGGACGGTTTGCAGAGCGGCCATCTCGACTGGCGTCTCGTTCGGCACGTTAGGGTATTGCCATACATACAGAATGGCAGCCGCCAAAACGATAAAACCGAGGCCGTAGAACCACGGAAGAACGCTACGACGGGGTGGCGGTTGTGATGCGCCGGTGGGTGCCTCTATCGGCTCATCCGGCGGCGAAAGAAGAGGTTGTTCGGTCATTGCAGCAGTGCCAGCATCGCGTCCTGGTTGGGCTTAGCGGCGACGCGGATGCGCCGCCAAGGGAGCGGCCTTAATGCCACGGCTGCCCGCTCACTGATAGACACCGCTTCTATGTCGCGAACGGCCTCCGTTAAGCCGGCGGCTTGCAAGAGACGCACGAAGTGGCCTGAGGTTTCTCCGGAAAAGAACATTACCGCGGTGACCTGACCGAGGCGCAACGGCACGGCGGCAGCTTCGGGAAGCGTGGGCACACCGGCTGCGTCATACGCCACTCGGCGGAACACCCGGAACCCGCGGCGGCGCAAGGAGGCTGCCAGCCCACCCCCCTGCCGGCGTCCGACCGGTAGAAACAAGGGACCGTCCGAGGGGGAAAGCGTATCACCAACAAAACTGGCAAGTGCCGCCGCATCGCCGTCAGCGTTGAAGACCCGGCTAAATCCAGCTTCGATTGCTTGAGCAGCGGTCGCGGTTCCCACGGCAAAGACGGGTCGGTCATGCAAACAGCTGGGGCAGGCGGAGATGGCGTTGCGACTGGTTATCACCGTCGCAGCCAACCGATCGGGAGGCTGCAAGCGGTTGATGCTGATAGTCAGAACCGGGGCGACGATGGGAAGTAGTCCGAGGGCGGCCACTCGTTCGGCGGTTTCGGAAGCACCGGGTTCGGGCCTTGTTATCAAGACGCGCGTCAAGTTACCGCTCTTGCCAAAGAACCTCCGGTTCATGATGTGTGGCCAATCGAGACGCGTCGTTATCGCACTTCGCGATGCGATACCATCCGGGGTCCTGCCAGACGTTGGTCGCATGGCGCGACGCTTTTGGCTGGCATGTCCATACGGTGAAGGCCATTCATCGTGGTATGCTGAAGTTGCCGATTCACATGGCGAATCGCGGTTGCCCGGCGTCTCGCGCTTCTCGTCATCGGGGATTAAAAGGTGTGATGAGACCAGTTCTGGGGATCGAGACCTCCTGTGATGAAACCGCCGCGGCAGTCGTCGATGGCAAGGGACGGATTCTGGCGGAAGCGGTCCTGAGCCAGCTTGCTGAGCACGCGCCGTTTGGTGGCGTAGTGCCGGAAATCGCGGCCCGCGCTCATCTGCGGTATTTGTCCACGCAGGTTCACCTCACGATGGCGAACGCCGGCGTTGGGTTTGCTGACCTTGGTGGAGTGGCGGCGACATCGGGGCCGGGGTTGATCGGGGGATTGATCGTCGGATGCCAGTTTGGGAAGGGCGTCGCGCTCGCACATGATCTGCCATTCGTTGCGGTGAACCATCTCGAAGCTCATGCACTGACGGCTCGGTTGCCCGGCATAGTGGAGGGAGGCGCGCCGTTTCCCTACCTTTTGCTGCTTCTGTCCGGCGGCCATTCGCAATGTGTCGCGGTGGCCGGATTGGGGGAATATGCCCGCCTGGGCGGGACCGTTGATGATGCGGTGGGCGAGGCGTTCGATAAGGTGGCGAAGGTGCTGGAACTGGATTGGCCGGGCGGGCCGGCTCTGGAAAAGATCGCCCTTCTCGGCGACGCGACGCGGTATCCATTGCCTCGGCCAATGATGCGCCGGCCGGGATGTGATCTCAGCTTTTCGGGGTTGAAGACGGCGGTGGCGCAGACCGTGCTGCGGATAGGCCCAGACCTGACGCATGAGCAGCGCGCGGATATCGCAGCGAGTTTTCAACAGGCAGTGGTCGATGTTCTTGCTGATCGGGCCACGAATGCGATGGAGATGATGCGGAGCCGCTTCCCGGCGGCTGACCTGTTGGTTATCGCCGGTGGCGTGGCCTCCAATACAGCTATCCGCGCGGGCTTGGCGCATGCAGCCCGATCACGGGGATTTCGCCTGGTTGCTCCACCGGCGCGGCTTTGTTCCGATAATGCCGTCATGGTCGCGTGGGCTGGTATCGAACGGCTACAACTCGGCCATGGCGATGGGCTTGATGTCGGCGCACGCCCGCGCTGGCCACTCGAGGCCCTGGACGCGGTCGGCGGATGAATTACCGCCACGCCTATCATGCAGGCAACTTCGCGGACTGCTTCAAGCACGCGTTGCTGGTGACGCTGCTTGACTCGTTTGCGCGCAAACCCAACGCCTACTTCGTGCTGGATACCCATGCCGGCGCTGGTTGGTATGACCTGAATGCAGCGCCTTCGCAGCGCACCGGTGAGGCTGAAACCGGTATAATGCGCTTGCGGCGGTCCGCCTCACCGGCGTTGGAACGCTATCTCGGGCTGGTCGCCGAACCGGGTTGCTACCTGGGATCGCCGAAGCTGATACAAGCGGTGCTTCGAGAGAATGACCGATTGGCCTGTTGCGAAGCCCACCCGGAAGATGCCGCGACGCTTCGGCGACTTTTCTACCGCGATCCGAGGGTCGAGGTGCATGATCGGTCCGGGTGGGAAGCTCTTGGCGCGTTGTTGCCGCCGAGGAGAGGCGAGGACTGGTGTTCATCGATCCGCCGTTCGAGGCACAGGACGAATTTGCCACCCTCGTGGACGGACTTCGTCGCGGATACGGCCGATTCGCGCACGGCGTGTTCGCCGCCTGGTATCCGATCAAGCAATTGGCCGCTGTTCGAAGCTTTCTCTCGACACTCGCGTCATCCGGCATGCGCGACATCATCTCGGTGGAACTTCACCTTCGGGATATCACCACCGCGGAGCGCCTCAATGGGTGCGGCATGGTGGTCATCAATCCGCCTTATCAATTCGCGGAACGGGCCAGCGCAGTCGCGGAGGCTGTCCTGGAGGGGCTGGACGCCGGCGAACCAGGAAACGGAACGAGGCTGGTAAGGCTGGTCGATGAGTAATGTCGCGGTCGTTGGCGCGGGTGCCTGGGGGACAGCACTGGCACTTCTGGCGTTGAGGGCGGGACACCGGGTTGCCTTGGTCGCACGGGATGCGGCTTCCGCCTCGGCGATGGCGAAAGGACGGGAGAATCCCCGGTTGCCGGGGTTCCGGCTGCCCGATGCACTCGATGTGCGGGACGACTGTCCCCAGGGATGCCGATCTGATGTTATGGGTGGTCCCTACGCAACATCTGCGCGCCTCGCTTGCCGGTCTGCGGCCTCCGGATGGGGCAATGGTGATCTGCGCCAAAGGGGTTGAAGCGGACACTCATCTGCTTCCGCTGGAAGTGGCGCATGATGTCTATCCTGGCCGTTCCCTCGCTGTCTTGACCGGCCCCAACTTCGCGCACGAGGTCGCACAGGGACTGCCGGCCGCGGCGGTCGTGGCGAGCACCAATGGCGAACTACGTGAAGCACGTGCTGGCCACGCTGGGGAGTGCCGGCTTTCGTCTTTACGGCAATGACGATCCGGTCGGCGCCCAGCTTGGCGGCGCGGCGAAGAACGTCATCGCGATCGCGGCCGGCGCGGTTATCGGTGCGGGACTAGGGGAGAATGCCCGTGCGGCATTGGTTACCCGCGGGCTGAGCGAACTCCGCCGGCTGGCGACTGCCCTGGGTGGAAAGGCTGAGACGATTATGGGCCTCTCCGGTCTTGGTGACCTGCTGCTGACCTGCACGGGCGCTGCCAGCCGGAACTTCAGC
Organism: uncultured Alphaproteobacteria bacterium; assembly: GCA_963792345.1. Classification (GTDB taxonomy): domain Bacteria; phylum Pseudomonadota; class Alphaproteobacteria; order Acetobacterales; family Acetobacteraceae; genus Rhodopila. The sequence goes on along the minus strand of CAWBVV010000002.1, from coordinate 286,421 downwards.
CTGGGCCATGCGCTGGGCCGTGGCGAGACCTCTGTCCAGCATACTCGCAACCCGCTCGGCCGTGACTGAAGGCGTGCCAACGGCCGCCGCGCTCGTGGCACGCGCGGGTGAGGTTGAGCTGCCGATCTGTCGCGCGGTGGCGGAATTGCTGGCCGGCGCGAAAACCCTCAAGCAGACGATCGCGCAACTTCTGTCTCGCCCGCAACGGGACGAATAGGGATAGAATGGCTGGGCAAGACCGGACATGCTGAAAGGCATACTGACTGTCGGTGGTTGGACCCTGATCAGCCGCATCCTTGGCTTTGCCAGGGACATGCTGATCGCGGCGATGATCGGCACCGGTCCGATAGCGGACGCATTTTTCGTTGCGTTGAAGCTGCCAAATCTATTCCGCCGGCTGTTTGGCGAAGGCGCGTTCAATGCGGCCTTCATCCCGGCGTTCTCGGGCTTGCTGCATACGGAAGGCGTCGGCGCGGCGAAGCAGTTTGCGCAGGAAGCCTTCGCGGTCATGGCCTTCTGGCTGGGAGCCATGACCATCCTGGGCGAGATTTTCATGCCCGAACTGATGGTTGTCCTGGCTCCGGGCTTCGCCGATGATCCCGCTAAATTCGCGCTGGCCATCAGTCTTTCGCGGATAACCTTTCCCTATCTTGTCTTGATCTGCCTCGCTGCGCTGGTTTCAGGCGTCTTGAATGGGCTGGAAAAGTTTACCGCCGCATCTGCGTCGTATGTGCTGTTCAATATCGTCTCAATCGCCTGCATGATCTGGATGACGCCGTATGTTCCGACGGTTGGTCACGCGCTGTCCTGGGGTGTGACGATTTCGGGTGTCGCTCAGCTTGGCCTGCTGATGATGGCGGTCCGGAGGGGCGGTATGGCGCTCCATATTCCGCGGCCCAGGATGACGCCGCAGATGCGTCTGCTGATGCGACGGATGGCCCCTGGGCTGATTGGCGCGGGAGTTACGCAACTCAATCTTACGGTCGATGTGATCATCGCGAGTCTTTTGCCGCCAGGCACGGTTTCGGTGCTGTATTTCGCGGACCGGGTGCAGCAATTGCCGCTGGGAGTGATCGGAACGGCGGTCGGAACGGCATTGTTGCCGATGCTGTCACGTCAGGTCCGAGCCGGCGAGGCTGCTTCGGCGATCGGCACGCTGAACCGAGCCATCGAGTATGGTCTTTTCCTTACGCTGCCGGCGGCATTGGCGCTGATAGTCTGTGCGCATCCGATCATGCTGGTCTTGTTTGGCCGGGGCGCCTTTGATCTTGAGAGTGTGCGGCTATCGTCACAATCGTTGGCAGCCTACGCCGTTGGCTTGCCGGCGTTTGTGCTCGTGAAAGTGCTCGCGCCGGCATTCTTTGCCCGCGGCGATACCAGCATGCCGGTCAAGATCGGGGTTGGCAGCGTGGCGCTGAACCTCGCCTTGAACCTCGCGTTCATGGTGCCGCTTGCCCATATCGGCCCCGCGTTGGCAACCAGCCTGGCGGCCATCTGCAACGTTTGCGGTCTGGCGTTCGTCCTGCGTCGGCGAGGGCATTTCGTGCCGGATCATCAACTTTACCGGCGGTGCCTTGGCATGATTGGAGCGTCCGTCTGCATGGCGGGTGCTTTGTGGGGTGTGCGGCTGCTGTTGTTCCAGGTCTCGCCTCATGGCTGGCTGCGGCTTAGCCTCGCTGGGTGGATTGGTGGGCGCGGGTATGCTGGCCTATGCCGTCGCTGCCTCCATTCTTGGTGCTTACGACCTGCGCGATGTCGGGCGCATGATGTCTCGTCGTCGCTTGCGGGCCGACGTCGGATCAGCCATCAGTTCGCCCCCAACGACAGAGACTTGAACGTCATGCAGCGCGTATTTTCAGGCATTCAGCCGTCCGGCATTCCGACCCTGGGGAACTACCTCGGCGCGATCCGGAACTGGATCAAGCTTCAGGACGACCATGAATGCATCTGGTGCGTGGTGGACCTGCATGCCATCACGGTGTGGCAGGACCCCGCGAGCGCTGCGCCAGCAGTCGCTGGAGATGGCGGCAGTGCTGCTGGCCTGCGGCGTTGATCCGGCAAAGCATATCCTGTTCCTGCAATCGAGCCGTTCGCGCCCATGCCCAGCTTGCCTGGATCTTCAATTGTGTTGCCCGGCTTGGCTGGCTGAACCGCATGACGCAGTTCAAGGACAAGGCTGGAAAGGACCGGGAAAACGCATCGTCCGGGCCTGTATGTATATCCGAACCTGATGGCTGCGGACATTCATGCCTATCATGCAACGCGGGTGCCGGTGGGCGATGATCAGCGGCAGCATCTGGAACTGGCGAACGACATCGCGCAGAAGTTCAACCATGATTACGGTGTTGATTTTTTCCCGAATATCGAGCCGGTGATTCTTGGGCCCGGCGGCCCGCGTCATGAGCCTGCGGGACGGCACAAAGAAGATGTCGAAGTCCGATCCGTCGGATCAAAGCCGGATCAACCTGAACGATGATGCCGACACCATCGCACTCAAGATCCGTCGGGCAAAGACCGATCCTATGCCGTTGCCGTCGGATGTCGAGGGCCTGGCCGATCGGCCGGAGGCTCGGAACCTTGTTGGGATCTATGCGGCCCTTACCGATACCGACCATGCGGCGGTCCTTAGGGAGCATGGTGGCCAGGGGTTTGGGCCGTTCAAGAACGCGCTGACGGAATTGCTGGTGGAGAAGCTGGCGCCGATCGCGACGGGAACCAGCTCGATTACTGAGCGACGAGACCGCACTTGTCGATCTGCTCGGTCCGGTGCCGAACGGGCGGCGGCGATCGCCGAACCCAATCGTCGAGCGAGGCCGAGCGGCTGGTTGGGTTTGTCGGGCTTCAGGGGATGAGGATGACAGGCCGTTACAGGCCGGGCGCAGCCGCGGACTGCGGTGCGGGATCGATCATCTCCGGAGCCGCCACGTTCGATCCGGAACACCGCCAATCCACGCCTGACCTGGCCGTCGGGCAGCAACTCAAACCAGCCGTCGGTGCCCACGAACCCGCCCGGCTGGGTCAGGACAGCCATATCCGCGCCGGCCCGGCCCGATGACGACCTTTGCGACCGACGCAGCGTCGAAAGCCAGATCGGCCAGTGGCGGAGGAGGACGCCCCGTATTTGGCTGTGTAATCCCGTTCAAGATTGCTCCGCGTGCTACTGTCGGGCGCCGCATACCAGGCGCCCTGGACCGCACCTGAACCACTTGCCGGATCAGCCCACAGAGCGGGGCCGATGATCTGAACCGCTTGATCGATCGACATCGTAATAAGGCAGGACGGCGGCAATTTCCTGCAGATGAGTCGCCGGTGTCGGCAAGCAGCAGAACGTTGAACGACGGCGGCGGGATGGGGGTCTTGACGAGTTCCTGCGCTTCGCGGCGCCCATCGGCGGTTCCCAGCGCCCGGGCAGCCTTGACCTTCGCATCGATCGGACCTCGGCGATTGGCGTAATCGGACAAGTCGCGGGCGGCCGCGGTGATGGCGGCCATGCCCGGGCGGATGCATCCTGATGTTCGGCGGCGGCAGTCCGGCGGCCTCGGTTGCGTTCGTCAGGCCGTTGGCCATCGCGCGGCCGAAATCGGTATCAGGCAGCAGGCCGGCAAACTGCGTTTTGCCCTGCGCCTGTGCCGCAGCGACCAGGCGGCGGATCTGCTGATCGGGGGAAATGCCTAGCGGCCAGACGCCGGGCTGGGACTGCGAGGCATCATTGGTGAATGCCAGGACCGGAAGACCTGCGCCGCGGGCAACCGGGGCGACCGAAGCGGTTTCCGCCGAAGTCAGCGGACCCAGTATCAGGCTGTCGCCATTGGAGATTGCCGGTCTGAGCGGCAGTCGCGGCACCAGCGGCGGTTCCACCAGTATCCAGGACATCCAATCGGCGGGCCGCCGTTATCCTGCAGGGCCAATTGAGCGGCTTGCAGCAGGACCTGGCCAACGTCCGCGCGCGGTCCTGTCAAGGGAAGCAGGATCGCCGACTGCTTGCAGTGGCCCGACCTGGACCCGATGCGTTCGCACCTAGCGAAGTGGGCGCATTCGATCCAGATTGATATCCTCCGCCGTATCGCCCGGAGGATTGTTGACCGCAGCCCGACAATGTCAGGGCGCAAATAAGGAGAAGGAATGCCCGTTGCCGCATCGGCTGCGTCCCCCGATGACCCGCGAGACGGCCAGCCCGCCTCGCTGCGTGGCCTTGTGCTTGTTTCCACTCCGATCGGCAACCTGGGGGATATTTCGACGCGCGCACGCGCGGTCCTGGCAGCATGCGATCTGATCCTTTGCGAGGATACCCGCCGTACCGGCGCGGCTGCTCGCGGCGATGGACATTCACAGCCGAACCGAAGCACTGCATGAACACAATGAGGACGCCAGAATCAGCGTCGGTTCTGGCGCGGTTGCGGGACGAACGAGACGATCGCGCTGGTTTCCGATGCGGGAACGCCCTTGGTGTCGGATCCGGGCTACCGGCTGGTGCGAGCGGCAATCGCGGCCGACCTTGCCGGTGACGGCGATCCCAGGCCCGAACGCGGCGGTGACAGCGCTGATCCTGTCCGGACTTCCGCCGCTGCCATTCATGTTCCTTGGGTTTCCACCGCCCAAGCAGGCCGCGCGACGAGCGGCTTTCAGCGGTCTGCGAGCGGCCGAACGCGCGGGGCTGTCGGCGACATTGGTTTGGCATGAGGCGCCGCATCGACTGCTGGAGACGCTGGCGGATCTGCTGCGACGTGTTTGGGGATCGCAGCTGCCGCGGTGGCGCGGGAGTTGACCAAGCGGTTCGAGACGGTGGAACGCGGGAAAGTGAGCGACCTCGCGGACTTGTTCATGCGAGAGCCGGCGCGTGGCGAGATCACCGTTGTTGATCGGGCCGCCGGAGAGCGACGATCCAGAGGATCTTGATGGGCGGCTTCGCGCGGCACTGGCGACGCAGACGGTAAAGGACGCGGCGGCGCTGGTTAGTGCCGCGACCGGCCTGCCCAGGAAGATCGTCTATGCGCGCGCGCTGGAAATTCATGAGGAAAGCTGACGCAACTGTTGTGCGGCCCAATCGGCGGCCTCGGCAACGACCGGGTCTGGATCATGCCGCAGCGCCTCGGCGCACGGGAGCAGGTCTGGATCGGATGAGTTGCCGATCGCGATCAGCACGTTTCGAACGAAGCGGTTGCGGCCTATCCGCTTTATCGGCGAGCCGGAAAACATCGCCCGGAACTGCGTGTCATCCAAGGCGGACAGTTCAGCCAAAAGCGGTGCCGCTGAGATCTTCACGGCCGATCAGTTGCTGATGAGAAGTCGGCGCGGCAAACTTGTTCCACGGGCAAACCGCGAGACAGTCGTCGCAGCCGTAGATCCGATTGCCGATTGCCTTGCGGAATTCGTGTGGGATGGGACCTTTGTGCTCGATCGTCAGGTAGGAAATGCAGCGCGTCGCATCGAGTTGATACGGTGCAGGAAAGGCATTGGTCGGACAGACATCAAGGCAGCGGGAACAGGACCCACAATGGTCTGCGGTTGCTTCATCAGGTTCTAGCTCCATCGTCGTATAGATTTCGCCAAGTAAAAGCCAGGATCCGTGAGAGCGGGACACGAGGTTCGTGTGCTTTGCCTTGCCAGCCAAGCCCGGCGCTTTGCGCGAGGGGCTTTTCCATGCACGGGAGCGGTGTCGACGAAGACTTTTACATTGCAATCGAAATCGCGAGACGAGAAACTGCGCCAGATGCTTCAGTTTGCCCTTGATGACATCGTGGTAGTCACGATTTCTGGGCGTAGACCGAAATCGCCCCGTTGCTTGGCTGCTTTGTCGACCGCAAGCGGATCGTTCTCGGCGCGTAGGAGAACCCGACGGCAATCACACTTCGTGCGTCAGGCCACAGATGATTGAGGTGACTTCTTTGGTTCGATCGGGCAGCGAGCCATCCCATGTCGCCGTGATAACCCGCTTGGATGAATTCGCGTAGTCGCTCCGCGGCTCCGGGCCAGATCTGCCTTGCAAAAGCCGACGGCGTCGAAGCCGATGCAGTGCGGTCGCGAATTGGCTTCGCGGATCTTGAGCGCTCGATGGTGCATTACTGCTGCGTTGTTCTTGATGTGGCGTCAGCCATAGGATTCAGCCGCGCCCTCGGTAGGTGGCTACATCCTGCGTCGGGAATCCAAACATCGTTCGGGCGGAGCGGCGGTTTGCCAGAACACGTCGATTGGAATGCCGCCTCTTGGATACCAGTAGGCCCCGATACGCAGCCATACGGGGTCCAGAACGCAACCAGTTTTGCCGCGATCTCCATTGTGCAGGCTTCATGGAAAGCGCCATGGTTTCGGTATGACCCCATGAGCAGCTTGAACGACTTGCTTTCGACGATCCAGTTCCTGGGAATATAGTCTATCATGATGTGGGCAAAATCCGGCTGGCCAGTCAGCGGGCAGAGCGAGGTGAACTCGGGACAGGTCAGCCGCACGATGTAGTGCTTGCCGGCGGCGGGATTCGCCACGCGCTCCAATACCGCCTCATCCGGGTTGGCTGGTCTGGAAGCGTGGTGACCGAGCAGCGTTAGGTGGTCGTAGGATGGAGTGTTCGTCATTGAGATGTCTCCGGCGTCGCCCAGCCAGCGCGCAGCCGGGCTGCATGGGTCGGCAAAGCTGCCCGGTCTTGATCGCTGACCGAATGCCTCGCATCAGGGACTGATAGTATGTCAGGTTGTGCCACGTGAGGAGCATTGGTCCCAGCATTTCCCCTGCTCGAAACAGATGATGGAGATAGGCCCGGCTGTGCTTGCGGCAGCCGGGGCAATCGCATGTCGGGATCGAGCGGAGCCGGGATCATCGGCGAACCGGGCGTTGCGGAGGTTATGAACGCCGGATGCCGTGTAGGCGCGCGCGGTCCGGCCGGCTCGCGTGGGGATCACGCAATCGAACATGTCGATCCCACGCTCGACCGCGCTAAGAATGTCGTCCGGCGTGCCCACGCCCATAAGATATCGCGGCGCATGCTGCAGGCAAGATGCGGGACGGTGACATCCAGCGTTTGCCAGCATCGCCGCGCTGCCCCTCGCCGACCGCCAGGCCGCCGATCGCGTATCCGTCAAAGCCAATGTCGTTCAATGCCTTGGCCGATCTCAGGCGCAGATCCGGATATATGCTGCCCTGGACGATGCCGAACAGGCCGTATCCCGGGCCGTGGACGAAAAGCCGCCTTGATAGATCGGCCCAGCGCATCGACATTTCCATCGATGCCTCGTGCGGCCTCATAGGAGGCCGGGAACGCGGTGCATTCATCCAGCACCATGGTGATGGTGGAATCGAACTTGTCTTGCAAGTCCATGCAGACTCGCCGGGGTCAGGCGGTGACGGCTGCCATCGATATGGGATTGGAATGTCACGCCGTCCGGGTCAATCTTTCGCAGAGCCGACGAGCGACATGACCTGGAAGCCACCCGAATCGGTCAATATGGGCCCTGGCCAATCCATAAAGCGATGCAGCCCGCCCAGAGCTGGCTATGCGGTCGGCGCCGGGACGCAGCATCAGGTGGTAGGTGTTTCCGAGAACGCATTGGCACCGGTTGCGCGGACCGCATCGGCGGTCATTGCCTTGACGGTTCCTGCCGTACCGACAGCCATGAAGGCCGGAGTTTCGAGCGGCCATGCGCAGTCTGCAGAAGCCCGGCCCGTGCGCTGCCCTCGGTCGCTAGGGTCTGGAAGTGGAAGTCCCCCATGGTTTCCGGCTGAATGTCCATGGGATCGGTAAAGCTGGTCTGCTTATCGTCTGACAAGGACATATGTCGGGGTGCTCCAGTTGTCGGTGGGTCGGTCGGAGGCCGCCTAGAACCGGGTCGAGCCGATAGGAAAAAAGACTTGACCAAACGCCCCAAAATATCGTAGAACATTTCTATGGTGGAGCCTCGCGACGGCGAGAGGCACCTATCCTCGGATTTTCAGCATCATCAAGTTGCCCCGGCCGGTGAATTCGCGGGCAACTGGATCGTGAAGCAATGACAGAGATCCTATCGAACAGTTTCTTTATTTAACAAGCCGGCTTCGGGGCAGCCTTCGGGCGTGGGCAGAAGAAGCACTTGAAGATACGGGTTTCCACCCTGCCGCCCATCACCTCTACCTAATGTCTGAGTTGGAGGATCTCTCGAGCGGTCGGTGCGACCGACTGATGATTTTGATGCCTCCGGGATCAGCAAAATCGACCTATGCCTCGGTTATTTTTCCGGCTTGGTGGTTTACGCAACATCCGCGCACGTCAGTGATCAGTGCCTCGCATTCTCGCAACCTGGCTGAACATTTCAGCCGGCGCGTTCGTAGATTGATCGCGGCCAAGCAAGACTACCTTGGATACAATGTATCTTCGGATCAGCGGGCGATCGATACGTGGAGCACGAATCATGGTGGGGAATACGTTTCGGTCGGCGTCCGAGGAGCCATAACCGGTCGACGTGCGGACCTGGTAATCATTGATGACCCCGTCAAGTCGCAAGCCGACGCCGAAAGCGGACGGCAACGCGACCACATCTGGGAATGGTACAAATCGGATATAACCACGCGGCTGAAGCCGGGCGGCAAGGCTAGTCCTGATCATGACCCGTTGGCATCCCGATGATCTGGGCGGCCAGTTGCTGGAGCAGGGACGCGCGACTGGCGTGTGGTTCGCCTGCCCGCCCTGGCGGAGGCGAATGATCCGCTTGGGCGGTCCGTGGGCGACCCATTATGGCCCGAATGGGAAGATCGCGCCGCACTTATGCGCAAGCGCGAACTGATTGGTGAGCGCGCGTGGTCGGCACTTTTTCAGCAGACGCCTCTGCCTTCTGACGGAAGGTTATTTTCGATCGATCGCATCACAGTGGTTCAATCGGTCAATGATGCTGAAGTGGTTGTTCGAGCATGGGATCTCGCCGCAACAGGAATTACTGGCCAGAACGATCCAGACTGGACGGTTGGCATCAAACTGTCACGGGACAGCGCGGGCCGATATTCTGGTCCTGGATGTGGCACGCATCCGCGGCACGCCCCATCAGGTGGAAGCACTGATCCTCAGCACTGCGCGGAGGGACGGCCCTAAAGTGACAGTCGCGATCCCCGAAGATCCCGGCCAGGCCGGAAAGAGCCAATGTCCTACCTGACTCGGCAATTAGCGGGCTTTCACGTGATTTCTTCCCGCGAAACCGGATCGAAGGCCACCCGGGCGATGCCCCTCGCTTCCCAGGTGGAGGCGGGCAACGTTTCGATCCTTCGCGGCGACTGGAACCGGACACTTCTGGACGAAATGCGGGATTTCCCGTGGGGCAGGAAGGATGATCAGGTGGATGCCCTGGTTCGCGCCTTTACCAGTATACGCACGCGGCCCCGCCCGGCAACGCTGATGCCATTGTCGATCTTCAACCGCTGATTTACTAAAGCCAAAGTCTGGAAGTTCATGTTTGACACACTTTGCGATCTGGTTCCGCGCGACAATGACTATCCCGATCGGGTGCAGAAGATCACGATACTCAAACGGGTGCTGGACGGAACGCTTTATGATGCGCTGCCGTACCATTTCCATGAAGAGAGAAGCGAGGCTGGAGAATACATCCCACTGCGTCAACGCCGACCGAGCGTTCGGTATCCGCTATGCCGCATTGTGGTGGAAGACAGCGTATCATTGCTGTTCAGCGAAGGTCATTTTCCGGCGATCGACAGCACTGACGAAGCAGTACGCTCGACATTCGCCGGCATAGTTAAAGAAGCGCGTCTCAATCTCGTCATGACCGAGGCAGCGATGAGAGGTGCAACGGGGTCAGTTGCGCTACTGCTGCGTATTCTGAAGGGCCGGGTGTTTGTTGATGTGCTGGACACCACCTATCTAACGCCGACCTGGGATCCGCTTGAGCCGGATGCGCTGTCGCGAGTTGATGAACGTTACAAGGTTTCCGGCCGCGACCTTATACAGAACGGATACAAAATCGACGATCCCGAGGCCCAGTATTGGTTTTCCAGATGCTGGGACAAAGAGGGTGAAACCTGGTTCGAACCTATGCCTGTAGCCGCGGCACCGGCCCAACCTACCCTCGATACCACCCGGTCGGTTCTTCATAAGCTTGGGGTGGTCCCAATCGTCTGGATCAAAAATCTACCCGGGCGCCTCAGGGGGTGGAAACCCGGTTGATGGCGCATGCACCTTTGCCGCCGCTATGCATACCCAGGTCGAAATTGACTACCAGCTCAGCCAGGTGGGACGCGGGCTTAAGTATAGCAGTGATCCGACGCTGCTGCTGAAAGACCCTACGCTTCCGGATGGAGAATTGATCAAGGGGGCAGGCAACGCGCTCATCGTTTCAGAAAAGGGCGATGCGCGCTTGTTGGAGATCGGCGGGACCGCATCCGCAGCCGTGATCGAATATGTCCGGACGCTGCGCGAACTGGCCCTGGAGAGCATTCACGGAAACCGGGCAAGCCCTGACAAAGTTGCAGCCGCGCAATCGGGGCGAGCCTTAGAATTGCTTAATCAGGGTTTGATCTGGCTGGCTGACAACTTGCGAACAAGTTACGGCGAGGTGGGTCTTCTACAACTTGCCCGCCTTATTGTGCGAGCGTCGCAAATTTATACCCTTGTCGTCTTTGGCGAAGCAGTCAGCCCAATGGACGGCCGCTCACCTCTCACTCTGAATGGCCGAGATGGTATCCCATGACAGCCGATGACCGCCAGAAGGACGTTCAGTCACTGACGGCATTGGTGTCGGCTGGATGCATCAGCCGAGGGACGGCGTTGAAGGCAATCGCAGCCTGCTACGATATCGAGCACATTGAAGAACCGCGTTTCCCCGCAACATCTGACGAAATGTAATACGATGGATGATGAATTACCGGCGGCCACCTTCCGCGAATCCTGATCGCAGTTGTGCTGATCGATCAGCCGACTAGTCGGAAGAAATCGCAACCTGCGAGAAGCAGCTTTGAAGTCGCGACTTATTGCAGCCGATCTGCGGACGGAGGCGGTCCGCGCCGGTATGGTCGATCTCGATGGGCTGAAGCTGATTGATCTAACGGGGATTCGGCTCGATGACAACGACAAAGTCATTGGCGGCCGCAAGCTCATGGCAGATCTTGCGACGAGCCAAACCGTGGCTGTTCGGGGCTGCCATCTCATCGAGTATCTGCAGTCGCGCCCGCATCTCAACCTGTTCGGCAAAAGACCGCTATGGACATGACGGACGAAGAATATGCGGCAGCCAGGACCGCGGTAACGAAATATCTATATTAACTACTCTTGTCGCGGCAAATCGACGTGCATTTTAGATAGGACTGTTGATGGGTATTCAAAATTTCCCCGCTTCTCTTCAGCCAATTATTCAGCAGGGCTTTCTTGAGCGCGAATTTTCCCAGGCGCTGCGTTCGCGGCTCGGCTACCGGGCTTGCGCGGATCGGGTCCAGATTGCGGTCGGCATCGGTGAGACGCTCACAAAGACCCGAGCGGGACTAAAGCCATCGGTCACGACGCCGTTGGCACCTGCCACGAACAACAACTTTGATAATGGCCTGACTCCTACCGGCTGGGGTGTCGAGCAATACACGATCACGATCAACCTTTACGCCGCGACAACCGATCTCAATGTGGTGACGGAGCGCGTCGGGATTGCCTCGCAGTTCCTCCAGAACGCATACGTGAACGGCGAACAGGCCGCCCGAAGCTTGGACGAACTAAGTCGCAACGCGTTGTTCGCTGCCTACCTGGGTGGCAACACCAGGGTCCGGGTTGCCTTGACAAGTGCGGGACCGGTTGTTTCCGTCGATGATGTAAGGGGGTTTCTGACAGTCTTCGTCAATGGTATCCAGCAACCAGTCGGCAGCAGCACGCCAATGACGGTCACGATTGGCGCCAGTGTCTACACGCTTGTTGCGGTAGCTGCCGACCCGATCAATATGTCCACGGCGCCAAACGGGATATCGGGGACCCTCACGCTATCCGGAAACGTTTCAGTACCCGACGGAGCCGCCGCCAACACGTGTTTCAGCGGCAAGCAGTTCGACAATCGTGCGACCTTCGCAGCGCGGCAATACGGCTTTGATCACAGCGTCCGACACGCTGACCATGTCCAACCTTCTGGACGCGGTGGCGAAGCTGCGGCTTAACGCCGTCCCTGAAATCGACGGCGCCTATAACTGTTATCTGGATCCGATTTCTTCTCGCCAGCTATTTGCCGATCCAGACTTCAAGCAACTCTTCCAGGGAGCCACCTCAGCTAACCAGGTATTCAAGAGGGGCATGACGAACGACTTCCTGGGTCTGCGGTTTGTACCGACGACTGAAGCCTTCGTTCAGCCGCACCCCACCCTGTCCGGGCTGATGGTCCGGCGCCCCATCATCTGCGGACAGGGAGCGCTGATAGAAGGCGACTTCGCAGGCTTTGCATCGAGCGATATTGCGCCATCCGACTCCATTATTACGATGGTCGATGGCGTCGCTATGGTTACCCGCGAGGCGATCGACCGCCTGCAGCAGATCATCGCCCAATCCTGGTATTGGATTGGCGGCTTATGTGCGCCGTCCGACACCACCACCAATCCAACCACGGTTCCGACGGCGACAAACGCTGCATATAAGCGTGCCGTTATTGTCGAGCATATCGGCTGAACCGAGGCAAAGGAGAAAATCGAATGCCGCTCGGTTCCGTCAGTCCTTTCCGCCCCACCGGTACCGTTGGCGTGTCGGTCGGTGCTGTGTCGTCGAACGCGTGCTTAGCCGGCGGTGGCGATTCAGTGGTGGTCACCAACACTACAACTGCCTTGGCATTTATCCGGTTTGGCTCTGATCCGACTATCTCCGCGTCTATCACAGACATGCCCATCCTGCCGGCGAGCCGCCTGATCTTGTCGATAAACAGCCTGATTTCTTATGCCGCCGCCATCTCCCCCTCTGGATCAGGGAGTATTCTGTTCAGCCGTGGTGACGGGTCAATCATTTGAGCGCTCTTACAGATCCCGAGAGGGTCGATATCCGCCGCCATTGTGGATATCCGGCCTATGGAGCTGCTCCCACCGGAGCACAGTCCTGGCGTTACTTTCAGATCTATGGACAATTCGAGTTCCGCCTGACCAATCTGTCAGTTGCTGAAATCGTTATTGCCCGTCGGTACCTGGGAACCCTTGCCACGCTCGAGTCAGCGATTCCTACCGCGTCCGATAATCTCGACACGGACCAGGCGTCGGTCTGGACTCGGAACAAACAGGAGCTCGCCGACCGTATTCGGCTGCTTGACGAATGGAGACGGCGCCTGTGTGGCTTCATCGGGGTTCCAGCCGGTCCCGCCTTAGCGAGCGGCACAGCAAGATTGATTGTATGACCAATGGATGGCCGCAAATTGCAGGACCGATTATACCTGGGTCTGGGATTGTCAGCCCGGATTGTTGGACGGCTGGCCGATGCGTTTCGTCCAGCGGGGCCTAACGACCCATTGGATCGGCAGAACCGCTTTCTCCGGCTGCCCGCTGTATTCCTGCCTGCGAAGGGAAAGGACCGGGCCAACGTCTATGGGGACGTACTTTGGCATGGTATGTTCGATGCTAGCTACACTCAGCCCGGCGACTATATTGTCATGGATTCGGGGATCTACTTTGTAGCGTCGCAGGATCCCTTGCTGCCGGTTCTATGTGTCAGGACAAACCGGACGATTTCCATCGGGCGGCCTAACATGCAGACCTTCGCTGCCGAGAATGGCTATGGTGGATATACCCCCGGTGGTTCCGCCAATTTAATGGATCGGTGGCCGGCCAGCGTATTAGGTGAAGGCAGATCGGCCCCCTCCACTACAAATCTGCCTACTGATCAGGGGGTACCGTTCTTGAACGTTCTTCTTCCCTCCTCCGCTGGAGTCATTTTATCACCTGGCGATATCATTACTGATGACCTTGGACGAACCGCAACGATCACCGGATCGGAGCTCACTAATCTTGGGTGACGCATAAGTGCGAAAGCGGCCACTAACTGATGGCAGATATCTCTGACGTCGAACAGGCGATTGCTGACTTTGTTACCTCCATCCTGTATCCATCCGGATCTTCTCGATCAAGTATCACCGGGACGCTGTGCCGGATTTACCGTGGGTGGCCAAATTCGGCTACGCTCAACGCTGACCTGAGCGCACAGACCGTCAATGTGACGATCGGATCGGACAATACCCCGGGCAAAACCACAACGCGCTATCTGCCCCGGTGGCAGACCACTTTGACACAACCGGGCGCAACGGTAGCAATAAACGGTCAAGCTATCGCCATCTCCGGTTCTCCGTCGCCTGGCGACGTGGTCGGCGTTATAGTTGATGGGCGGCCGTATTCTTATAGAGTTCAATCGGGAGACACTCCCGGTCTTGTCGCCTCCAGCCTGGGGGTAATGATCCAAGCGGACCGGATAGCAAGTGTCGCCGGCGCCCAGATCACCCTTCCCGGAGCAAGGGCGCTCATAGCCAGGGTTGTGTGCGACAGTGCCGCATCCTTTGAAAGCCGCCGCCAGGAAAAGGAGGTGCGCATCATTTGCTGGTGTCCGACCCCCTCGGTCCGAGATGTTACCGCGGCCGCTGTCGATGCGGGATTTGCTCAAATCGAATTTCTGCCACTACGTGATAACGCCCTGGCCAGGGTTCTCTACCACAACACCGCGAGCTACGATCAGGCGCAAAACGCGTTGCTCTACCGAAGAGATTTGATCTATTCCGTCGAGTATCCAACTATCACCACCGTCCGGCTACCATCGATGATCTTCGGGTCTTCCGATCTAAACAACAATATTACCTACGGTTAGTCGGCGTCATGGTACAGCATCTTATCGTTATAAAGCCGTTTCTCAGATATGTTCGTGGTGATATCATCATCGATCCAGACGAGGTTGGAGAGGTACTCGCTACTGAACATAGCAGGTTTGTCACCAGGATTATCGCGCCTAATCGGTCGAAAGGTTAGCCCACGTGCCCATCGCACAGCAAGGTAGCGTCAACACAACTTCACTGATCATCCCCGATCTCTACGTTCAGATTGTCTCCCCCCAAAACCTGGTGCTGAATGGTGTTCCGACAAACATCATCGGCACGGTGGGAACGGCCTCCTGGGGACCGGTCAACGAGCCGACTATCATCGGCACCATGGCCGACTACGCTCGGCAGTTTGGCCCGTTGTTTCCCCGGAAACACGACATGGGAACGCAGGTGGCAACCGCGGTCCAACAGGGTGCGCAGAATTTCCGGTGCGTGCGGGTCACCGACGGCACAGACGCGGCGGCCTATACGGTTGTTCCTGGGTCAAACGCGAGTTTCAGCGCTCTTTACACTGGCTCACTCGGCAACAACATCAGGATCACGCTTGGAAGCGGCTCGAGACCAAATTCGTGGAAACTTTCAGTTCTTCTCCCAGGTTTCCAACCTGAAGTGTACGACGGACTTATTGGCGACGGTGCAATCTTCTGGACGGGTCTGGCGAACGCTGTTAATTCCGGGCTTGGACCGCAACGCGGACCGTCTCAGCTGGTTGTAGCAAGCACCGGAGGAACGACCGCGTCGCCCGCTGCATTTTCTCTTGCGCTAGGCACATCCAGTCCCGGGTCGGACGGCGCGTCCCAGGTGACCAGTCCAGAGTTGATCGGTGACGACGCGCCCATTCGTAGTGGCATGTATGCGCTCCGCGGCCAGGGTTGCGGCCTTGCAATGCTCGCCGATTGTGACGATGCCACGACATGGACAACGCAGGCAGGTTTTGGCTTGGAGGAGGGTATCTATTTGATCCTCACAACACCGGCCGGAGACACAATCACCAACGCGATCACAACCAAGGCGAACGCTGGCCTGGATAGCTATGCTGCAAAGCTCATGTTCGGCGACTGGCTATGGTGGTCGGATCAAGCCAGCAACACCGTTCGCCTTGTCTCTCCGCAAGGCTTTGCCGCCGGGCGCCTGGCGAACCTCTCGCCAGAGCAATCCAGCCTCAATAAGCAGATTTACGGGGTGATTGGCAGCCAGCGCATGGGCAGTCCGGGCTCGGACCAAAGCACAGCGTATTCCTCGGCGGATCTGGGGGCGCTGCTGGGCGCTGGCATCGACCTGATCTGCAATCCACAGCCCGGCGGATCATTTTGGGGGTTCGTGGCGGCCACAACACCTCGTCCGATGCCGCGACGGACGGCGACAACTACACCCGATTGACCAACTACATCGCGGAGACACTCGCCTCCGGGATGGGCCAATATGTTGGTCATGTCGTCAACAGCAGTTTGTTCCAGAATATCAGATCCACCCAGCTATCATTCCTGAACAACATGTATTCGCAAGGTCTGCTTGGAAGTACGAACGGATCCCTTCCATTCAGCGTGATCTGCGATACGACCAATAACCCACCATCACGAACAAGCCTGGGCTATGTCCAGTCAGATGCGCAGGTTCAATACCAGGCGATCAACGAGCGCTTCATCGTCAACGTCGAGGGCGGACAGACTGTTCAGGTCTCTCGACAAACCCTGCCCACAGGTCAGGTTAATTAGGAGGGCTTGCAATGGGACTGACTGCATTCTCGATCGGGCGCGACACTCAACTCATTCTGATGGGGCCTAATGGCCGTGTTGACCTCAGCCACGTTACAGGGTTCGAAAGCAAGCAGATCACGAGTGCCGTTCGCGTCAGCCGCCTTGACGGCACTCAACTCGCGGCCGAACTTCCAAGGGGATGGGAAGGCAGCTTCGAGGTGGAGCGAGGCACGTCCGCTCTCGATGATTTCATTTCTGTCGTAGAGCAGAGTTTTTACAGCGGCGGCGGCGCGCCGTCCGGCACGATGTACCAGTACATTACTGAGGTTGATGGTTCTGTCTCAACCTATCAGTTCGATGGGGTAGTCTTCAAACTGGCCAGTGCCGGCTCGTGGAAAGGCGATTCCAGCGTCAAGCAAAAGCTCGAGTTCTACGCCACCAGGAAGCGTCGTATCTGATGACGCCGTCGCAAAGTATCATTCGAGACGCAGTCCGCTCTCTCCCCGCCGTCGACGCTAAGGGGCGACGCCTCCTGCTTCGTCGCTTGACAGCACTGGACACCCTGAGGCTGTTCAAGGCCGCCGGGCCCCTTCTCGCGGAGAACGGTCCTTGGTTGTCGATGGCTGGCCTGGCTTTCTCGGTTCTCGAAATCGATGGCGTGCCCGTGCCGCCGCCCACCACGGAATCACAGATTGAGGGCCTGATTGATCGCCTCGGCGACGAAGGACTCGCCGCCGTCGCAAGCACCATCAGCGCCGAATTTCCTGAGCTAGATACCCGAGCCGATGTGGGAAACTCGCTCGGCACCCCGTCCTGATCGACTGCCTCTACCTTATTCGGAACGGTGTGCCATTCAACGTAGCCTTTTCACTCCTCCCAGCCGAACGAGCAGCATACGTGATCGCGCTTGGAACCCTGGACGGACATAAGTTTGACTGGTCAAGTTATGAGTGGATGACGCCGCCCAGGGACCGCTAATTCCATATCTTACCATCCAAGGGGGCACAGGAAGATATCTTCCATGCAGACTGAACACGCCAAACGGATTGCCTGGTTTCTCCGACTTCAGCAACTCGTACGGCACCCGAGCAAATTCCTGGCACCCCAGCAATTCCTATTGCGCCGCCGTAAGGTAATAGAAGATCGCCCGCACGATGCCCGATCGCGAACGGTTCGAGGAGTAGTCATACCCGCCTTTTCAAGCCGGCATTCGATACCTCTTGTACCAGTCATTCCAAAGCCGTTGTCCGCGCCAGTCATTGGGAAGTCCGTTCGAGCGGGATATGTCACTGTGGCGAAGGGCGTTCCCACTGCTGCCAAGTCACGAGCAGCCTCGGACATTGCGAGATCCCCTTATGTCGATCACGACATCCGAGACATCATTAGCAGACCGGCGGCGTCGGAGTTGCTCAATCGGATCGATATCCATACTTCATCGCAACCTCAGGCACCTGCCCGCCGCTAAAGTGCAGACCCGACGACAAATGAAAAGCCGAGCTCCAGTGTCAAGTCCGCCCCCGTCGGGCAAGCCAGGCATATCCTATTATCACAATCCTGGAAGAACCTCTCATCTTCAACCGATGCCGCCAATGATGATAAGCTAAGGGCACAGCCGCCGGTGAACGACCATCCAGACGATCAACAACCTCATGCTCATCAGGAGCCCAAGCCTCAGGTCGATGCGGCTGACGAAACTTCAGATCGCCGCGCGGGCTCCAGCGGACAGTCCGGAATTTCTACGGTTCATTTAGATGGATCGGCATTGGGTCGATGGGCCGTTCAGCACCTGGGAAGAGTACTTGGGATGCCGGCGACGGGAATGACTGGTGTTGACCCGAGAGCAAACTTACCAAGAAATCGAGTCTCACCGTTCTAGTCGATTTTGCACTATGCCCTCAACAACCATTGCGGAATCCCAGCACTCGTGCAGAACTCCCCCATCCGGCTCGGTGCAGTCGATCTTCAGGACTTCGAAATTCCAGAGACAATTCGTTTTGGCGGTCGCCATCGTCTAAGCATCCATACCCTCGCCGGCGGCCGCAGGATTGTGGAGAGACTAGGCCCGGATGACAGCGAGATCCAATTCAGTGGCACCTTTTCCGGGGGAAACGCGGAAGCCCGAGCCCGAACATTTGATAATCTGCGGCTATCTGGCGAGATGATCTGGCTGACCTGGGAGTCATACAGGCGGCAAGTCATCATCAAGTCATTTGTAGCTACCTATCACAATCCATGGTGGATTTCGTATCAAATAAGTTGCGTCGTCGTATACCAGCACCGGTCGGATACATCTCAAGCAACCAGTTTGGCAGCAGTGTTGTTCAAGGATCTCGGCAGCGCGCTATCCGCCGCCGCTGGATCCGGGATCGGACTGACCTCGCTACAGGCCGTTCTCGCGGGGAGAAACGTCCTTTCTCCAGATACCTCGGATCAGTCCCAAGCGTTAGGTGCCGTCGGAGCAGTGCTGGGGATCATCAACAGTCAAATGGAGCAACAATCGGCGATGCTCGTCGGAACACCCGCATCAGGCAGCCCCGCAAGCATCGCGGGGACATTTGCTGCAAGGTTAAGTAGCGCCGCCTCCCTCGCTGCGACAGTCAGTGTCCGATCTTACATTGGCCGCATAGGAATGAACTTGATGCAATCAGGTGTCTGAGATGCGAATGATCACAACCGTTGGACGGAATCTTTTTGAAATTGCCGCCGAGGAACTTGGCGATGCGCTGCAGTGGATCAACCTAGCTCGGGCAAACAACATAACGGACCCGATGCTAACCGGCCAGAATAAAATTCTCATCCCGATCGCCTCCTCAAAATTTGCCGATGGCATCGGTCCGCAGTAGATGGGCACCACTCCTACCGGGCGAACTGAGCTTCAGGTAACGATTGACGGCGATGAGATTTCCGGACTGCTTCGGGCATCCATAGCCACAACAAACACATTTTCTGCCGACACCTACTCTCTTACGTTTGCCATCGGATCCGGCGACCTACCCGGTATTGAATTCTGGTCATCCGTCGCATCTGCGGAAATGTCGATCGCCGCTGTTGTATCGTCTCCTTTTGGGCCGACGTATCAGGAACTGATAACTGGTATGATTGACACAATTCATGTGAATCCGGTCCAGGGAATTGTTGGCGTGGAGGGACGAGATCTTTCTGCCTCGATGATCGATGCCTATCATCAACAGGACTTTGTAAATCAGACGGCCTCAGACATCGTATCTACCCTGGCCCGATATCATGACCTTCAGCCCGTGGTAACCTCGACGATCGGCAACATCGGCAGATTTTATATAGACGGTTATACCAAGCTGTCGCTAGGCCAATTCTCCCGGCTTCAATCTGATTGGGATCTGGTGGTCCAGCTTGCACGTCAGAATGATTTCGATGTGTTTGTTCAAGGTCGCGCCCTATACTTTCAGCCATCGTCCCAGTCGTCCAGCGCTCTGATTCCGATTGGACTGCGCGACGTGCAGGCTATGCGAATAGAGAAGAATTTAAGAATTGCTGAAACCGCGAATGCCGCGGTTCAGTCCTGGAATTCACAAGATATGCAAGCATTCCGGAGCAATGATCCTGCCGAAGGTAATCTGGCCCAAGATACGAATCTGCCGTTCTTGTTTAGTGGGTCGAATTACAGTGCGCAGCAGGTGAACGATTTGGCCGGCCGATACACGGCCGAACTTGGTCGATTGGCTACCGTGTTGGACCTACACATGCCCTGGGATCTATCGCTGTCACCGCGGACAAAGATTCTTCTGCAAGACACGAACTCCGCATTCGATACCACGTATCTAATAGACAGCATAGAGCGGCATTACAGTTCGACCTTAGGCTGTACGCAAAATATCCGCGCGGCGCAGATCGGCGCTGCCTACTAGCCTTGGTTCTCAACGGTAATTCGATGAACAGACTGTCAAACGTTATAAAATCCCATGCCGCTGCCCTGGATCGGTCCGAAGGACAAATCAAATTCGGGACGGTAACTTCCGTTAACATCAAGAACGCAACAGCGCGAGTTACCATTCAACCTGAGGGCGTCTTATCAGGATGGCTACCTGTTCTGTCGCTATGGGTGGGGAATGGGTGGGGAATGGCATGCCCGCCTAATCCGGGCGAACAGGTGCTTGTTGTTCCGCAGGAGGGTGATGTCGAACAGGGAATCATTATTGGCAGATTATTTTCTGCCAAGCATCTAACCCCCCCGGCGCCCGGAGGGGAATTTTGGCTGGTGCATGAGACCGGCAGCTTTCTTAAGCTCTGTAATGACGGTACTATACGTATCAAAGGCGATCTGTATGTTACGGGTGACGCACATGTCTCCGGAGACGTATACGATGGAACGGGATCACTGTCGCGGCTTCGGGCTCACTACAACGCTCATACCCATCCCGGCGCGCCTGGCGGCACGTCGCGCTTACCAAGCCCCACGGACTAGCTTCCATGCATGATGTGTCACATGAATGGGGCGGCGATCTGAGCGTTGGAAGCAGCGGTGACCTGGCACTGGTGACTGGCTCGGACGCGATAGATCAGCGTGTTTGCAGGAGACTACTTACGAACCCAGGTGATTATCTCTGGAGTCTTGAATATGGCGGCGGATTAGGCCAGTTCGTTGGTCTACCGACAAATTCCGCCGATATCGAAGCAGTGATAATAAATCAGCTCATGCTCGAAGCCGCTGTCCCGGCAACACCGGTGCCTCGGGTAACGACCACAGTTACGGATGCCACCAACGGCAATGTAGTCGCCACCATTATCTATGCCGATCCTGAATCCCAGCGTTCGGTGGCGCTCAACATTACAATAGAGTAGTCAACGATGAATCTAAGTCTTAAAGGGTTCAGCCAGTTGATACAAGACATGAGTGCAGCGCTTCAAAGCTCTGCCACAGCCTTGGTTGACGTATCGGCTGGTTCCGTGGTGCGCGCCATTCTCGAGGCGAACGCCTCCGTCGTACTCTGGTTGCAGTGGCTGGTCTTGCAGGTTTTGCAGACAACCAGGGCATCGACCTCTACGGGAGCCGATCTCAATTCCTGGATGGCGGATTTCGGCCTGGATCGCCTGCCTCCGGTAGCAGCAACGGGTACGGTTACCTTCTCGCGCTTCGCCACCAACCTCTTGGCACTGGTGCCGGCCGGAAGTGTCGTCAAGACCGCCGACGGCGCTTTAAGCTATCTGGTAGTTGAGGACAGCGCCCTCTCGATCTGGCAATCCGGTTCCCAGGGGTATGTTATCCCGAGCGGTGTTGCATCGGCGGATCTGCCGATCCGCTGCATGACGGGAGGGATAGTTGGCAATGTATTGGCGCAGATGGTCAACGTAATTGCATCGTCCCTCCCGGGAATCGACCAGGTCAGCAACAGCAATCCACTAACCGACGGGACTGACGCGGAAACCGATCAGGAATTGCGAAACAGGTTCCAAGGCTTTCTTGCAAGCCGGTCGCGGGCGACCCTCGGCGCTGTGCGCAATGCCATTGCTGGCGTGCGTCAGGGGCTCGATATTGCTATCGGAGAAAACACCGCTGTGGGCGGATCAGCGCGCATAGGTAGCTTCCTGATCATAGTGGACGATGGGACAGGTTACCCTGCTGATGACCTACTTTCAGCCATCGCGAGCGCGGTTGATTCCGTGCGTCCCATCGGAACGGCGTTCTCGGTTATAGCCCCGAAGGTATTGACGGCGAGTGTGTCGTTGACCGTCGCGTTCGCGTCCGCGACCGATCAAACCACTGGTATCGCCAACATACAGGCACAGGTGGTTACTTATCTGAATGGCTTGGCTATTGGCAACGCGGCATCCATTACCGGATTAGCACAACGGGTCTACCAGGTTGGCTCGGAGATTCTGAATATCAAGGATGTTCAGATCAACGGAAACGGGTTCGACTTGATACCCCCTCCGCTGACGGTGATCAAGGCAGGGCAGATCATGGTTTCAATCGATGAAGGGTGATCTGGCGGACATCATCTTACGGCTCAGGACCGCTTTGCCCAAGCGTTGGTTCGCCGAAACGAGTCCAAATCTGTCTGCTATTCTAGCCAGCGTAGCGGCGCCCTGGGTCTGGCTATACGACGCAATCCAATACGTCGTCCGTCAAACGCGCATTGATACGGCGACCGACGACTGGCTCGACCTCATTGCATATGACTACTTCGGGAACTCTCTTCAAAGAAATAGCGCGGAGCCCGATGCCGGATATCGGGCGCGCATCAGGACGGCCCTGCTGCGTGAGGCAGCAACTCGTTCCGCCATTGACACTGCGTTGGCAGCGCTGATTGGCCAGCGCCCTGTTATCTTCGAACCCGCGAGATGCATGGATACCGGGGCCTATGGAACGCTATCTGGTGACGCCGCCGGCATCGCAGCGGGACTAGCCTATGGACAGGCTGGCGGCTGGGGAAGCCTGGACCTTCCGTTGCAGTTTTTTGTAACGGCAAGCCGGCCGCCAACCCCCGTGATCAGTATGCTGGCGGGCTACGGAACGTCGAATGGCGGCTATGGGGCAGGCGCAATCAGTTATGCCGATCTCTCCATACTGCCGGGCTACACGACCGACGCAAGTATCCAAGCAACATTATCAAGCCTACTTCCTGTCAATGCGGTTGCCTGGCTACGGATCATCTGAACCCTAATCTTGAAAGCGTTAAAGAGATCGTATGGACCGCAATATTGTCTACCCGGGAAGTATCCCGCTGGATACGGACCTCTTGTCTGTTAACCGAAACACAATGATCGGATTGAGCTTCCTCGTCCAGGCAATTCTCGGAAGCAACACGGTGGCCGATGGATTACAGTGCCGGCCGACCAGCCCTGCCTCAATGAATGTTGTTGTTGGGCCAGGCAGCATCACGCAGCTTGGTCCGGTTGACGTTCTCGCCTACGGCTCGATTCTCAGCGACCCCGACGATCTGATCGTCAAAATGGGTATCAACAGCACGCCGACAACCTTCAATCTCGTGGCACCATCCAGTGCAGGACAATCGATCAATTACCTGGTAGAGGCTGCGTTCCAGGAAGCCGACGGTAACCCGATTGTTCTGCCTTACTACAACGCGAGCAATCCTGCCCAGTCCTTCAGCGGCCCCGCGAACTCAGGATCATCGCAAAATACTGTCCGAACCCAGCGTGTGCAATTGCAACTCAAACCCGGCGTACCCGGAAACACCGGAAGTCAGACAACTCCGTTGGCGGACAGCGGATGGACGGGGCTTTATCAGATTACCGTCTCCTATGGTCAAACGCAGGTGGTTGCCGGGAATATCGCGGTCATTCCGACCGCGCCGTTCTTGATCTGGAAGTTACCATCGCTACGCCCCGGTTTTGGATCTGGCGTGCAGACTTTTTCGTCCAGCGGCACATTTGCCGTGCCTCCGGGGGTCGCCCAGGTTGAGGTGGAGGTATGGGGCGCCGGTTCCGGCTCCTTCGCATCGGTGCCGGGCCTGCCGAGTGGCGGAGGATCAGCCGGCGGATATGCCAAAAGGCTCGTCACAGGCCTTACGCCAGGCCAAAGCGTGCCGATCACGGTTGGTGCTGGGGGACTTGCCGGTACTACCGGCGGCGGAGCGGCCGGGCCAGGTGGAACCACGAGTTTTGGGCAATTCGTGAGCGCGACCGGAGGCGGGTTGAACTATCTGGCGACGACCTCAGCTCCCCAAAACGGGGCGACACCGCCTGGGGTCGGTGTTGGTGGGGACGTCAACTTTTCCGGATCAGCCGGCCAAGCAGCGGTTCTCAACCAAGGCGGCATGGGTGGAGCGTCGCCAATAGGCGGCGGTCAGAACAGCGGCGGTGTCGGGAACTCGGGCTACTCGCCGGGAGGAGGAGCCTCCGGCGCTGGCACTGGAATTGCCGGCAATACCGCATTCAACGGAGGGACCGGCGGTAGTGGCCTCGTGGTCGTAAGATGGTAGCCGTCAGCAACACTGTGTCCGTAAGAGGTAAACGCCAATGTCAGTACCTCTAAGTCATGTCTGGAGACCGAGCAATGCTCGCTCGGTCACCGCGGATTCCTTCATTCCTGTTCCCAGAGGCTCCGCCAGTTCCGCGCCGCCCCCTCTTAACTGGCCGACCAAGGATCCCGGAGATGTTCTCGATTATATTTTGGATATTCACCCGGCGATAGTTGGAAACGACGGCGATGGAATTGCCTCGGCAACCGTAAGTATCTCCCCCAGCGATCCCGGGGATCTTGATCTGCAAAGCATCACTGCGGACGGAAGCCGAATTGTTCTCTGGTTGTCTGGTGGGCAGGCTGGGATCATCTATACGATCACGTTCAATATCGTTACAATAAGCGGCCGGTCTCTGCAGCGAAGTGTGCTTCTTCCCGTTCTGCTGCTTTCCGTCCCGGCGGTCCCCGCCACGGCCATCGTGACGGCGACAGGCGTCATGCTGACCGATCAGAATGGAAATCCCTTGCTGCTTCGTAATTGATTGTTTCGACGGCGTCCGGCCTTACACGCTAATCGCGTGCCCACTGTCGCGATCAAATCCTGCATTCAACCCAGGATTTCCGGAGATAGATGATACATGCCCACAATTGATGAGCTTGCGCCCGCGCCCGCGGGGTCCGACCTGGATGAATTCATTGTTAGTCAGACAGGGGTCGCGAGGAAAATCACGCGCTCTCAGGTGTTGAATGGCGTCCAACCCCAATTGGCTGTGCCGGCAGGGTCGTTGCTGGGAAATTCAAGCACCGGGATACGGACACCGCAGGCCATCAAGGTCGGCAAGAATCTCAGCTTCAATGGTTCTACGCTTTCGGCGACCGCATCGCCATTCGTGATCGGTGCTTTGCCCTCCGGAACCGTCCCGGCACATGGCGATCTGCTGTCCATCTCTCAGGCGGGAACAGCCGTCGCCATCAATTACGGGCAATTTGTAAATGGGATCGGCAGCGTCTCCAACGTCAACCTGACGCAGGCTCTGGTGACACCGACAGGGGCTGCCACAGCGCAGACCTTGGGCCAGTTGGCTGCCAACCTGCTGCCTTCCTCCGGCGGCACGTTGACTGGCGCCCTTACGCTTGCCGCGGCGCCAGCAGCAGCGCTGCAGGCAGCTAACAAGGGCTATGTTGATCAGCAGACAGCAATATCGCTGCCGTTGGTTGGCGGGTCGCTGTCGGGGCCTCTGACGTTGTCCGGGACGCCACAACATCCTCTGAATGCCGCGACGAAGGGGTATGTTGACGCGATCGCCGCCAGCGCATTGCCTTTAAGCGGGGGGTCCCTGTCCGGAGCCTTGGGTCTTGGCGCCGATCCGACGACCGCGCTGCAGGCGTCGACGAAGCGCTATGCCGACCTTAAGCTAGCGCGCACGGGCGATACACTTACCGGTCCGTTGGGTCTGGCCGCGGATCCTGTGTCTCTGTTTCAAGCCGCGACCAAGAACTATGTGGATACACAGGTCTCTACGTCCTTGGGCAAGTCCGGAGGCACGCTGCAGGGGGCTCTTTATCTGGCCTCTGATCCAACGATCAACGGCCAGGCGGCAACCAAGCAATACGTTGATCGCAGGGTATCCCGAGCAGGGGACACCCTGACCGGACCACTGTCTCTTGTGGCCGACCCAACGACGGCGGCCCAGGCTGCCACTAAGAATTACGTCGATATACAGTTCGCGGGCTCGGTTGCACGATCCGGGGCTTCGATGGGCGGGGCTCTTCTGCTCGCGTCGGATCCGGCACTGCCTTTTCAAGCCAGCACAAAGCAGTACGTCGACCTGCGGGTCAGTCGTATGGGCGATACTCTAGTGGGTGCGCTCTCCTTGGCCGGGAATCCAACCGCGCCCCTGCACGCCGCGACGAAGCAGTACGTCGATAATCAATTCGGCACGGCGATAACCGCCTCAGGCGCGACATTCAGTGGCGTCGTCGTGCTCGCCGGGATGCCTACCGCTGCAAATCAGGCGGCCTCGAAGCAGTATGTGGATACGAAGTTGTCGAGGAGTGGGGACACCCTGACAGGTACCCTGGTTCTGGCGTCTGACCCAACAACATCCGCGCAAGCCGCCACTAAAAGCTATGTCGATACTCAAGTTCTATCTGCTATTCCTCGTACTGGCGGTAGCTTGACCGGCGCCCTTTCACTAAGTGCCGATCCCACGAATGCGTTTCAGGCCGCGACCAAGCGATATGTCGACGCACAAGTGTCCACAGCGCTTCCGTTGGGTGGAGGGTCACTGAGCGGTTCACTCAGCCTCGTTACAACACCGAGCGCAGCACTGCATGCGACCAACAAACAGTATGTCGATGGTCAGGTCGCGACAGCATCGCCGAAATCTGGCGGCACGCTCACTGGGCCACTGACGTTGGCCGGGCTGCCCACGGCACCGTTACACGCGGCGACGAAGTCTTACGTGGATGCGAATCCAGGTGCTCAAGGGGTTATCAATGTTGTGCTGCCGCCATATGGCGCCAAATTAAACGGGGTCACCGACGACACAGCGGCATTCAAGGCCGCCTATCTGGCCGCCGCCGCCGGCGGGACAATTTATGTGCCGAACGGAACTACCGTACTCCAACAGCCCGGCACCTGGGGAATTGCACTGACAAAGCGGGTGCAGTGGATCGTCGGCGGCACCGTACTGGCTGATGGGACGCCACTGGCATCCGCTTTTCCCACCGGTGGAGCGCCGGCGGCGTTCGTCCTGCCGGGTTTCGTCAGCGGCAATACCGCGATGGGCTTGTCAACATCGCAAGGTGCCTCGCAGATTACCGACTTTTCGGTCACCCAGTCATCTTACGTCGTGAACCACAGCGGCGGAACCGCCGGCACCGTAGCGGCAAATTCCCGCGTAGATACGGTCATCTATAACAGCCCGGCAAACTATATCTGGGGCGGCCTCGACCGGTTGATGTGGGCGGGAACTCAAACGCCCAACGGCGCGGCCGCGGCACAGCATGTCGGCCGCTATATCCAGACCCTGCGGTTGGCAGCGACGACTGGATCGAACGGCCAGTTGCTGCCTCAGCCAATGCTCTGGGGTGCCTGCATCGAATATAGGGACACCACCGGCCGGCCATCGAGCGCCACCAACGCCGCGCTTGTTATCGAGATGGATTGGTTCGGCAATGGGCTGGACGACGGCAACAGCAGAACCATTCAAAGCCTTGTCATCGGTCAGCACGACAAGTCGGGTGCGGCGGTAGAAGTAGGTACTGTCATTGGCGTCTATCTCGACAGTAGCTCATCGGGAAGTACTAAAACAGTCTTTCTGGCCGGCGTTCCGTTCTCGAATGCGGTGCTGGACACCACCTACGCGCAACCGATCAACGGTGCACCGGTCATCAAGATGTCCGCCGGGCAGGCGATCGCTTTTGAGCAAACAAACAGCAACCGGCTGCTGTTTGACAGTGGCACAAATACGCTCCGATGGAACCAGGGTTCGCTATCCTACCCTGTTGGAAAGGGTATAACCGTCGGATCGGTCAGCACCTACGCAAGTTCGGCGACGCTTCCCAATTATACCTCCGGCAACTTGATATTGCTGGTCGGGGCCAGTCCCTACACGATTACATTGCCTCGCGCGAACGCGGTCGCGGCAGGCACCGGGTTTACATTCTCGGTCACCGGGACCGGAGCAGTCAGTATCCTCACAAGCTCGACGGACACTATTAATTCCGGCCCCATCACGCTTCGAACGAACGACCGTTATCATATCGTCTCAGACGGAACTGGAGGCTGGCGGGAAATATTTTGGACAAATGCCGTCTCACCGCGTTTTCTCGGTCCGGTTGTCTTGCCTTCCTACACCGTGGCAAATCTTCCAGCAGGCATGCCGGCGGGCGCGAAGGCCTATTCTTCGAATGGTCGAAAGCCGAACGAAGGCGCTGGCGCGGGAACCGGAGTAGAGGCTTTTTTCGATGGTGTGCACTGGATTTCCTCCTGCAGCGGCTCCTCGGTCGCTGCTTGAAACGCCGGCCCAACCTGCTCATTTCCAAGTTGAGATCATAGATGCCGACGATATCACAATTGCCGCCAGCAAATTCCGTCTCGGCCGCTGACGAAATTCCCATCAGCCAGGCGGGCGTAGTCCGAGCTACGAGCGTAGGGACATTCCTGGCGTCGGTGCAACCCTTGATTACGTTGGATTCGCCGGGTCTCCTGGGCCGGACAAGCCTGGGATCAGGCGATCCCGAGCAGGTCGATGTCGGAATGGGCGTGAACATCGTCAACGGGGCGCTGGTAGCGACTGGCCTGGACCACGCGGCGTTTTCCCCATCGACCAGTCTTTCCAGTGACACCGACCTGGTCATTTCTGATCAGGGCAGCCCTATGCTGATGAAGGCATCTCTGCTGCGTGGACTGTTCTCT
Organism: uncultured Alphaproteobacteria bacterium; assembly: GCA_963792345.1. Lineage (GTDB taxonomy): Bacteria > Pseudomonadota > Alphaproteobacteria > Acetobacterales > Acetobacteraceae > Rhodopila. The sequence goes on along the minus strand of CAWBVV010000002.1, from coordinate 257,630 downwards.
GCCGGGCAGAATGTCAGTATTGATGCAGGCGGCATCATATCGTCCGGGTCCGTTGGCTCAACCGGCACGGCAAACGGGTCGCTTCCGGTGGTAACCGCTTTGGCATCTCAAGATCTGGTTACAGTAAGCCAAGGCGGTTCAGCCTGCGCGATTACCTACGGCAACCTCCTGGGCGGAGTGACAATCGATCAGGCTCAGGCCGCGGGAGCGGTTGGCGATCTGGATGAATTCTGGGTCGCCCAAGGCAGCAACGTTATGACAAGCCAGAAATTCAGCGCGGCTTGGATCTGGATCACCAAGAAACTGCCGTCCTACAAGACCCCGGTCGTAGAGATCACAGTAGATACAAATTTGGATACGACCGTTCACAACGGTCGCTTGTTGATTTGTAGCCAGCCCGTCACTTTAACACCGCTAACCAACAACATGGGAAGCGGCTTTCAGTGCACCGTGATAAACGCAAGCTCTGGAAAAATAACTCTGGGGTCGTTATTTGTGAGCTCAAGCGGTAGCCTCACACTCAACCCTTGGCAGTCGGCGATCTTGTCGTGTGCGACCTACTCCGGCGGCAGCATTGCTTTCGCCTCGATGCCGTCCGCCTCGACGGCGGCGCCCATTCTGCCGGGCCAGGTAAATGGCTTGACCACCACAGCCCTGACTTCCACGACAATCACGGTATCCTGGCAGGTTCCGCAAAGCGGTGGCGGTGCGTCGTCCTACGTAGTCCTGTACAGGCCCACAGGGACGACATCCTGGACCAGCAGCGCTCCGATCGTGAATGTGACCAGCTATCAACTCGCTGCTCTTCAACCGGGCACAAGCTACGACATTTTGGTGGAGGCACAGAATGAGGCCGGTTCCGGCGCGCCCTCCGTCATTCTAACGGTTCTCACGCTCAGCATCGAGCAGAACAGTCCACCCCCCGCGGTTACTGGCTTGGTGGCAAATGCAACATCACAAACTTCCATTCAACTCGGCTGGACTGCTCAAACCGGTGCGTCAGCGGCGTCGACCTACACGGTTCAATACAGGCAGACCGGTTCGTCCACCTGGACATCCTCGATGGCCGGTATCGTAGGAAACCTTGTTAACGTATCTGGGTTGCAAGCAGCCACAAGCTACGACTTCGAAATCAATGGCGTAAACGCATCAGGCGCGGGCGCGGTGTCCACGGTCGTGGTTGCTTCAACCCAGGCCTCCTCGCAGTCGGTAAACTCGATTACCTGGAACGTTACCCCAACGGGGACGTTCGTGCGTGGCAGCGGGGCAATCGGGGTCAACGCCCAGGTTTCGCCCGCCGCCTCGCCCGTCCAATTCGGCTTCTCGCAGTCAACCTCGGTGCGGCCATCGATTTGGACCGCGGCTATTCTTGTCAATACCAACCTGTGGGGCGCCTATGTCCCGACGCCCGCAACCGCGGGTACCTGGTTTACCTGGGGCGAGGGCATCGACGGAAGTGCGCCAACCGTCACTTCCAGCAGCTTCGTGGTACAGTAATCAGTCTGCTGTTCATCAGACCTGGCCATGCCATGGGGCTTGGAAGCAGTCGAGTTGCGCTGTACGCACCGCTGCAGAATCTTCCGCCGGGCGCTGCAGACACGCACCAACCACTGACGCAACTGGTCCCCGGAACAACCGGCTGGTGGGATGCAGCCTCGCCCGCGGGCCTGCTCGGTCCCGGAGATGCGCCGATAACAGTTTGGAATTCACCAGGAACCGCTTTGAGGGATTTGAGCGGAAACGGCCGCAACCTCGTTCCATTCGCCAACCCCGCCAATCCAAGCCTTCCTCAAGGATCAGCCCATCTCTCAGGTCTGCTCGGAGGCGTCGGCTACCCGACAACCACACCCGGATTGCTGCAGCCCGCGATGGACCCCGCTTCAGGGTGGCAACTGCCCACGTCCACAATCGGAGCAACCTCTAGCTGGACATGGTATCTCGTCTGGTCTCGCCCCAACTGGCGGCAGGGCACCGGCTTCGCCGCAAATCCTATCACATTGCTGACCATTGGCGGCCAGGCGATACTGCAGATAGACAGTGCCGGCGGCGCCAACCGACTGGTTTTGTTTCCAGGCGCTGGGCAGATCGTCGCGAGCATGGGAATCGCGCGCCGTCACACGCATTCGATCATCATTCGCTACTTGCCAGCATCCGGGGCTGATCTTTGGCTTGACAACGTACAGCTCGCGCACTCGGTTCCGTGGTCGCCAGGCCCTCTCTCGGAACAGGTCCTGCTGCTGCATGACGGTAGTTTCTTTGGCGCCGCACAATGCTGGCTTCACGAGGCCGCCGACTGGAACAGAGCGCTATCCGATGGCGAGGTCGCCTCGGTCCGAGGCTACGCCGGGCGGTGGATTCGCGGTGTACGCAAAGGGCTCTACCTGGTCTGCAACGGTCAGTCCAACGCGATCAATTACGCGATGAATGATGGGGCGGCGGCGTTGCTGGCGCGCGGTATCGCCTGGTATCTCGGTTGCCTTGCCTACAACGTGCTTGCAACCACGGGAAACCCGTCGAGCTACACGATGCAAGGCGGCCATGGCATCTATGCGGTTTCGTCGGCGGGATACCCTGGAAGCTTCGTGATGGACCCAGGCGACGGCTCTGATCCATCCGGCTGGCGGTTAGGACCCGACGGGCTTGCAGTCCAGCGGGCAATCGCAGGATTGCCGCCGGAGGATCTTTCGGATGTATCCGCGATCATCTGGCCCTGGAGTGAAACCGACAGTCTTCGTCAATACAGCGAATATGGCACGTTTCGCGCTGCCATTCGCTTTCTTTCCCTCGTCCGCACGATGTTAGGGGATGCCGGCAACAGAATTCCTCTGGTCTGGTGGAATGCAATTCCCTACGGGACAGCGGATGGCGTGACGATGCATCGGCAGGTCGTCGAAAGCATCGCCTCCGACCCAACCCAGAACGTCGTCATTGGCAATCCACAGACGACCGACAGCAATCCACGCACGGCATCATGGGACCCCGCGACCGGCATCGCGACAGGCGGGGACTGGTCTCATCGGGATACCGCCGACAATCTCAGGTTCGCCAGGCTGGCTGCGCCGATCGTCGCCCGAGCACTCGCGGCCGGCGGCTATGGGGATTTGATCACCGCTCTTCCCGCCTCCATACCGAGGACTGGCGGGCCTCACATCGTGCATGTGTATAAACAAACGAGCACGACGCTTATCGTCACCCTCGTTCATGACAGCGGCAATGATCTGAAAGTTCCATTGCAGGCAGCGTCGGGCGCGGGCTTTGCTGTCATGGACGGCGGCGCCCCGGGCAACGCTGGCAGAATCGTCGCAGCGGTATCATGTCAAAAGATCGACGCCACGCACTTGCAGGTCATACTCGGCGCACCTCTCCAGAACACATCCGCTGCCTGCCATCTTTATTATCCTTACGGGGCTGACCAGATCGGCCGGGGCAATGCCGTCACCGACAATCTTTCGGCCATGCTGATGCCTGACGGCTGGAACCCAAGCACCGATCTCGGAACAAGTTGGAATCTGGATGCCCCTCTGGCGGCAACGTTCTCTGGAATTCCTTTGTCCGATACATCGGCATAACCGGCCCCACTTCCCGTTTCGCAAGACAACCGCCTACCGCAACTTTCCCTTCACCGTCACACCGCCTACGGTGGCGGCCGCCACGAAAAGCGAGGGAGAAGCGCCAATGAAAACCGGGGAAGCAATCGCCGAGATCCTCAAGCGGGAAGGTGTCTCAACCCTGTTCTGCTTTCCAACGACGTCGCTGATCGAGGACGCGGTTGCGGCTGGCATCCGTCCGATCATCTGCCGTCAGGAACGAGTTGGGGTTGATATGGCCGATGGGTTTGCCCGTGTAAGCAACGGCAAGCCGCCCGGCGTCTTCATGATGCAGTACGGACCCGGCTCCGAAAATGCATTCCCCGGCATCGCCACAACTTTTTCCGACAGCGTTCCGGTTCTCTTTCTGCCGCTGGCGCATGCGCGTGATCAGTCGCAGGTCTTTCCAACCTTCCGCTCAAGCCGCACGTATGCCTCGGTCACCAAGCAGGTGGAGGAGATTGTCATCCCGGAGGCCACGACTGCAGCGATGCGCCGAGCATTCAGTGCCCTGAAGAATGGGCGGCCGGGGCCGGTGATGGTTGAGGTCCCGCGCGATATCGTTGGTCTCGACGCCGGTCCTGACGTGGCTGCCTATCGGCCGGTCAAACCAACCATCGCAGGGCCTGATCCACGCGACGTTGATGATGCGGCCAGGCTGCTGCTTGGCGCGTCACATCCGATGATACTCGCTGGGCAGGGAGTGCTCTACGCCGAGGCGTCCGACGAACTCGTCGAACTTGCTGATCTCCTGCAAGCGCCCGTCATGACGACCGTCGATGGCAAGAGCGCCTTCCCGGAGGACCATCCCTTGTCTCTCGGTTCGGGCGGCAACACGTTCAGCGGACCAGGCCGGCTGTTTCTGCACCGCAGGGCCGACCTTATCCTGGGGATTGGCTGCGGCCTCACCAGGCATCCCCTGACGACACCAGCCCTGCCCCCAAATGTCCCGATCATTCACGCCACCAATGACCCGCGCGACCTGCATAAATCCTATCAGACCGAGGTCGCGCTGCTGGGCGATGCCCGGCTTATCCTCGGCAGCCTGATAACAGCCGTTAAGGACCGCTTGGGAGGCAAGCTTCTCAATCGCTCTCCCGCCGCCGAACTCGCGGCGGAGCGAGAGGCGTGGCTGGCTCGCTGGCAGGACAAGCTGACCAGCCGGGAAACCCCCATGACGCCCTATCGGGTCATGTCGGAGTTCATCCGTGTGATCGATCCCGCCGAGGCCATCGTGACGCACGATTCCGGCAGTCCCCGGGATCAACTTCTTCCGTTCTACCGCGCGACCCGGCCGCGTGGTTATCTGGGCTGGGGCAAATCGCACCAGCTTGGCACCGGTCTTGGGCTTATAATTGGTGCCAAAGTCGCCGCGCCTGACAAATTCTGTGTCAACTTCATGGGCGACGCCGCGTTCGGCATGACCGGCCTCGACCTTGAAACCGCCGTCCGCGCGGGAATCCCCAGCCTTACCATCGTGCTGAACAACAGCACGATGGCCATCGAAATTCCGCACATGAAACTATCTCATGAAAAGCATCAGGCGCGGGATCTCGGCGGCAAATATGCGGATCTCGCAAAAGACCTGGGAGCCTGGTCTGAGCGGATAGCCGACCCCGGTGATATCGCGAACGCCATCCTTCGTGCCAAGCGGGCAACCGAGGACGGCCGGACCGCCTTGCTGGAATTCATGACCAGCGCCGAAACCGCATTCTCCCACCGGAACGGAGGCGAGACCTGATCGCCATCGACGTCGGCCTTCGAAACGCCAGATGCACGGACCTCACCGCCGGTAAGGCAGGGGCAGGAGCGTTCGGACCGGCAACTTTATCAGAATATCGGCGTCCTTGACGATGATCGCCGCGTCGGGAGCATGATCGAGGATCATCTCCCGGCAGGCACCACATGGCGGGACCACCGCCAATTCCCGGTTCTCCTCCTCCGGTTTGGGATGCCTCACGGCGACCGCCGTTTGGATCGTGCCGTCTCCGTCAAGCAGCGCTCGTCCAAACGCGACCGCCTCCGCGCAAACGGACAAGCGGCCAACAGTCGTTCCGATATGCAGGCCAGTCCAAATCCGGCCATCCTTGGAGCAAATCGCGGCGGCAACCATGTGCCAGAACGGCCGGTAATGGTTCTCCAGGACCGCGTTCGCCGCGGCGATTAGTTCATGATCGCCATCTGTCAGCGCGACATCAGGAAGGATCGCATCATTCAGCCGCTTCGGCTTCCTCGGTTTCATCAGTCGGCGCCACCAGCATGGTATTCGCGATCACGCCCGACTGCTCCCGCACCTTCACCTCGATGGCGTCCGCGATACTCCGGTGATCGCGAAGAAACTGCTTTGCATTTTCCCGCCCTTGCCCAATGCGCTGACTGTCGTAGCTGAACCATGCGCCGGACTTTTCCACAACCGAGGCCTTCACGCCAAGATCAAGAAGTTCACCCACCTTGCTGATGCCTTCGCCATACATGATGTCGAACTCGACCTGCCGGAATGGGGGAGCCAGCTTGTTCTTGACCACCTTGACGCGGGTCTGATTACCCACGACCTCCTCACGGTCCTTGATCTGGCCAATACGGCGAATTTCCAGCCGGATGGACGCATAGAATTTCAACGCATTACCGCCCGTCGTCGTCTCCGGGTTGCCGAACATCACGCCGATCTTCATACGGATCTGATTGAGAAATATCAGCATGCAGTTGCTGCGGCTGACGCTGCCGGTAATCTTGCGCAACGCTTGGCTCATAAGCCGGGCGTGCAAGCCCATATGGCTGTCGCCCATCTCGCCTTCCAACTCTGCCCGGGGCACCAGTGCGGCGACGCTGTCCACCACCAGGACGTCAATCGCGCCGGAGCGCACCAGGGTATCAGCGATCTCCAGCGCCTGTTCACCGGCGTCCGGCTGACTGATCAACAGGTTGTCCACATCCAAGCCCAGTTTGCGCGCATACGTAGGATCCAGCGCGTGCTCGGCGTCAATAAATGCGCAGGTGCCGCCGCGACGCTGCGCCTCGGCGATCGCGTGCAGCGCCAATGTCGTCTTGCCGGAACTTTCAGGACCGTAGATCTCAATGATCCGTCCCCGCGGCAGCCCCCCAATGCCCAGCGCCAGATCGAGACCCAGCGACCCTGATGGGATCACCTCGATTTGCTCATCCCCCGCTCGTGCGCCCATGCGCATGATCGAGCCCTTTCCAAAGGCTCGCTCGATTTGTGACATCGCTGCGTCGAGCGCCTTGTTCTTTTCCATTCCGCACATTCCTTGATTTCGATACAGCGGGGCTCATCCGAAAACTACACGCATAACGTGTGATCAGCAACTACCGCGTGTAAAACTCCGTGTTCCGACTCGCCTTTGTGCTCATAATGTTCTATCATCCTATGTCGAGCAAGAATTTTTGTGAACAGTGCGCCCCAGGTGAACAGCCCGCCCCAGATGAACAGCCCACCCCGCTGAACGACCCAAACGGGGAACAGCCACTGGCAGTTTCCACCGTCATTCTCACGATCAACCCTCATGGCCGAGTCGGCAAAGCCCCGAATAGGCACTGCGGTCCGGCCTTTTGCCGTATCAGGAAACCGCCCGCCCAGGCTGCCGCAGGCGCCAGACGTAAGCGATGATTTCCGCCACCGCCTTGTAATGTTCCGCGGGAATCTCCGTGTCGAGTTCAAGGGGATACAACGCCCGGGTCAGCGGCGGATTGACGACGACAGGCACGCCGTTGGCTCCGGCGACCTCACGTATCCGCGCCGCAAGCGTGTCGGCGCCCTTCGCGACAATACGCGGTGCCGGATTCTGCGCCCGGTCGTAAGCGAGAGCGACCGCATAATGTGTCGGATTGGTGATCACGACAGTCGCCGTCGGTACTTTTGCCATCATGCGCTGGCGCGCCCGTATAATCTGGATACGGCGAATGCGTGCCTTGATATGAGGATTCCCGTCGGTGTCCTTTAACTCATCGCGAATGTCCTGCTTGGTCATTCGCATGTCGCGGGCATGACGAAACCGCACCCACATCACATCGGCGCCCCCGACGATTCCCTGAACCACGACCCCTGCAATAAGCAGATGAAACGTCGGCCGGCCAATCGCCGACAGCAATCCACGTGGGCTTTCCCACGGCAGTCGCACCAGTTCAGTCCAGTCGCCCTTGATCGCGATCCACATCGCGGCGGCCAAAAGCCCCAGCTTGGCAAGGGATTTGACGATCTCCACCAAACCATTGAAGCCAAACACACGCTTCATTCCGGCCATCGGGTCAACGCGGGATATTTTCGGCTGAAGGCTACCCAGATGCAGTAGGAAATTTGTCTGAACCAATATGGCGGCGGCGCCTACGAACGCGGCGGCGAGCAACGCGGGTGCAATTGCTCCCAATGTCCCGGACGCGGCCGAAAACAGCCGCGCCGATCCTAGCATGGCGGTCTCCGCCGTGCGGGCGAGGAATGCCACCATGTCCGGAAGCAAGTGCTGCATGATCGTCCGGGATTGATATCCAAGCACCATGACGACCGCGCCAAGCCCGGCGAATGTCACCATCTCCCGCGATACCGGGACCTGCCCCGCCTCGCGGGCTTGATCCAGGTGTCTGGATGTTGCCGCTTCGGTCTTGTCGTCGCCTTGATCGCCTTCGGCCATCAACCGCTACCCGGCAATGCGCTGAGGAACGCCTGAGCGCTCTCGCGCCAGGCCAGGGTCATTGCGCTTGCAGTGATCATCAGCAAGGCAAGCCCGGCAACGATCTGGCCAGGCATTGAGACGAAATAGATCTGCATCCGTGACACGATCCGCGCGATCAGCCCCATCGCCACATTCCAGGCCACGCTAATCACCACGAACGGCGACGCCAGTTGCAGCGCCAGGCTAAATCCCGTCCCTACGGCCCTGACAGCGAGTTCGGCACTCTCCGCGGGCGGCAGGATCTGGCCAGGTGGTATTAAATGAAACAGCCCATCGAGTGCGGCCAGGGGTAATTTATACAATCCGGATACCAGTAGTATCACCGGCGCGGCCATCTCAAACAGTTTGCCCAACGCGCCTGATTGGGCACCCAACTCCGGATCGGGCTGAAGGACGGAGGACAGGCCAATCAGAAAGCCGATGAATTGTGCGGCGACCGGCAACGCCAGGACGATCATCCGAGCCAGCCAGCCAAACCACAGTCCGGTAACCACCTCCCCGGCGATCATGAGCCCCATGCTGAGGCCGGCGGCCGGAACCGGCGGCACCAACGGCTGGAGCCCCGGCAGCAGCAGAATCGTGATGCTCAATGCCAGTCCAATCCGCACCGTCGCAGGTGCGACGGCTTCTCCCAGGCCCGGCAGCAGCGCCGTGGTCGCCCCCACCCGCGCAAGTATCAACGCAAACGCAGGCGCCCAATCCAACAGGGCCTGGATATCGTTCATGAGCCGCCGATAGCGACGATCCTGTCGAACAGTCGATGCGAAAACCCGGTCAAGGTAGCTGCCATGAACGATCCCAGCATCATGAGGGCGATGCCAATTGCCAGCACCTTCGGCAGGAACGCCAAGGTCGCCTCGTTGATCTGTGTTATCGCCTGGACGAAAGAGATGATCAGGCCGACGACAAGCGCCACGCCAAGTATTGGAAAACTAAGTTTCATCGTGACAATCATGCATTCATGGATCAGCGCGCCAATGTCGTTCTCGCTCATCGATCAAATTGGCATCTTCATGATGTCCTGATAGGCCTGCACGACCCTGTCCCGAATGGCCGTGGCCGTCTGCATCGTGATTTCCGCGTGCGAGAGCGCGGTCACCACGTCCGTCAGGTTGCCGCCTCCGCTGATCGCCTTCATCGCCTGGTCATCCGCCGTATGCCCGGTCTGGACCGCTTGATCGAGCGCCTGCGTCATTGCATTGCTGAAGCTTCCGCTAGCACCCGCGGCGGCACTGCCGCGCGCCGTGCGGGTGTACGCATCCGCCGCCGCCGACGGTGTAACGACAATTGTCGGGATGATACTCATTTCAACAGGTCGATCGTTTTGTTCAGCATGTTGCGTGTCGCCTGCATCACCGACAGATTGGCGCTGTACGAGCGTTCGGCCTCGCGCATGTCCATTACCTCGATGAAGCTGTTGACGTTGGGTAACTTCACATATCCCTGCGGGTTGGAGGCAGGGTTCGCGGGATCGTAGCGCAACGGCAGGTCACTGTTGTCCACGCCGATATTCTTGACGTGAACCGCCGCCGCCCCGGTCGCCTTGTCCATCGCACTTTCGAACGTGACCGTCTTTCGCCGGTAAGCGTCGGCGCCGGCCGATGAACCCGTTGTCTCCTGATTGGCGATATTCTCAGCGATCACCCGCAGGCGCGTCGTCTGCGCGTCCATTCCCGTCGCCGAAATGCCGAGCACCTGGTTCAGATCGCTCGACATCGCTAGCTCGACCGGCCCAGGGCCATGCTGAACATGCCCATGTATTTCTTCCAGACCGTCGTCACCAGCGATTGTGTTGTTTCGGTATCAGCAACCTTCGTGAGTTGTTGATCCAGTGCCACCGTATTGCCGTCAAGCGACCGCGCCTTTGGCGGTTCCCTCGTCAGTGACGCCAGTCCGCTCGGAGTTGTCCCCGCCATATGCCCCGGCTGCGTCATCGCCGGTTCGATTGATCCCTGACCAGCCAGTACACTTGCGAAAGACGCCACATCGCGGGCTTGAAAAGCTGGTGTGTTGGCGTTGGCGATGTTCGCCGCCAGGACCCCTTGCCGCTGCGCGGTCCATGCAAGCCGTTTTTCGGCCAAATCGAACAAACCAATTTTTGTCGGGTCCATGGCTATAATCTGACGAAGAAACCTGAACAAAAAGTTAATGCCGTCCGTTAAACACTTATTCATTTCCGTAGCCGCAAATGCGTGCATGCGCGCGAATGCGATTCCTCCGACAACCAGGCCCAGTCCGCCAGCCTTGGGCACAGCGCGTGTCGAAGATCCCAAATGACCTCCTCATCGGTCCTTCTGGTCGTTGGAGTGCTGGCCGGCGTCCTTGCGCTGATCCTGGCCGCGACCCGCCTCTTCCAGTCCGCTATGTGGCGCGTCCAGCCTCGCCCAGGGCGCATCCTGGTGCTGCGCGAATCGATAGCCTTGGATCCTCGCCGCCGCATCCATCTGGTCCAATGCGGACAACGGCAGGTTGTCCTGCTTACCGGGGGTGGCCAGGATCTCGTGATCGGGTGGATGCAGGATCCATGAGGTCGGCGGGATGGATCCTCCTGGCCCTTTTGCTCCTGATGCCTTCCGTAGCGCATCCGCAGTCAGTCAACATTGACCTCGGCGCCGCCGGTCAGGCCGGAGCCACGGCTCGCCTCGTGCAACTCACCGCCTTGGTCACCGTGTTGTCGTTAGCTCCAAGCCTGCTGGTGATGACGACCGCGTTCACACGTATCGTCATCGTGTTGTCGCTCCTTCGCAACGCATTGAGCACGCAGGAAACACCGCCAAATGTGGTGCTGATCGGACTGGCCCTCTTTCTTTCGTTCTTCATCATGGAACCAGCCATGACGCAGGCATGGACCGAAGGCATTCAACCGATGACGGAGGGCCGCATCTCCGAGGCCGATGGACTGCGGCTTGCCACCGCACCGTTCCACGCGTTCATGACCGACAATGTCCGCGACGAAGACCTGGTCTTCTTCAACGACCTGGGCCACCTGCCGCCGGCTCCGGACGCTGCCTCCGTCCAGTGGCGCGCACTCGTCCCAGCTTTCATAGTCGGTGAACTGCGCCGGGCATTCGAAATGGGATTCCTACTTTTTCTACCATTTCTGATCATAGACATTGTCGTCGCCAGCATCCTCATGAGCCTCGGCATGATGATGCTGCCACCCAGCGCCGTCTCCCTGCCTTTCAAACTGATCTTTTTTGTTATGGTGGACGGCTGGCGTCTCGTCGCGGGCAGTTTGATTCAAAGCTTTGCCACCGGCGGCTCCTGACCAAGAAACATAAATTGGGAAAAGCGGTCACGTCCGATTGACCGGATGTCGGCAGGTAACGATCCTGCGCGGAGCGGGACCACAGAGGTTCCACCCGATTCGCTCCTGGAGGATCAAACCCAATGCTCGCGCCCAAGGCACCCGGCTGGATGTCGGAATTCCGCAAATTCATCATGCGGGGCAACGTCGTTGACCTCGCGGTCGGCATCATCATCGGCGCGGCCTTCACCGGGGTTGTCGGCAGCTTGGTGAAGGATGTGCTCAACCCGATCCTAGGCCTGGCGACCGGCGGGGTGGATTTCTCCAACGTGTTCTTTTCGCTGAACGGACAGCACTACGCGAACTTGGCGGATGCCCAGAAAGCCGGGGCACCGACCCTGAATTTCGGCCTTTTCATCAACGCGATAATACAATTCCTGATCGTAAGTTTCGCGGTCTTCTGGCTGGTAAAGGCCCTGACGAAACTAAACGTCCGCCAGGAAGCGGCCGCCGCGCCAACCAAAACCGAGGTCCTGCTGACCGAGATCAGGGACGTCTTGCAGGCAACGCCTCGCGTTGGCCCCGGCTGATCCCGGGGTTCAATCGGCAGATGATCACGCGGCACGGAAGGCAGCCGAACCGCGCGATCTACACCATCAACTTGGTTGACTGACGGCGGCTCAATGAACCGAGAGCGGAAGCATCTCGTGTTGCATGACCGCGGCGACCGCCACTTCCCTGTCGCCGGCGACCGCCATGGGCGTGCCGTCCGCGGCATGAATTGCGAAGCCCTGTACGCCATCAACCATCACCGGCTTGACGTAGGCGATGTGCGACACGCCCAGAGCCGCCAACTGCTGCTCTGACAGATGCCTTACATCGAAGGTGATAACCTCGGGCGACGTGACGTCTGACTTGTCGCCTGAATTGATATTCATGATCTGTATCCCTCTGTTGCGACAGCCTTTTTCAAGCACTGCCGTTCTAACCCCAGGATCCACAAAGGCATCCTGGACCTCATCCCTCCGCTTTGCCCTGCATCACGGCACCAAGCTCGCTACCGTTCGGCCGCAGCGCCGTCGACGTGGAATTCCGCGTGATCGGAATTGTCTTAACGCGCACTTCCGGCTGCGGTTTGGCCAGGTCGATATGCAGCAAGCCGTTGTCCAACCATGCTCCCTTGACCTCGATACCCTCGGCAAGGACGAAGGACCGCTGGAACTGGCGCGCCGCGATGCCCCGATGAAGAAAAATTCGCCCCTGGCTATCGTCCGTCTGCCGCCCACGAATGACTAACTGATTGTCTTCCTGAGTGATTTGCAGATCGTCCATGGTAAATCCGGCGACCGCAAGCGTTATCCGCAGCCCGGTGGAACTGATCTGCTCGATGTTATAAGGGGGATAGCCGTCAGATGACGTCTTGGATGCGCGCTCAAGCATTTGCTCGAGGTGATCGAACCCCAAAAACATCGGCGAAGTGAACATACGGGTCGTCGTCAAGGCCCCCTCCTACGAGCGAAGCAAACACCGGAACCCTGGGAGGCATCCCGGCTCGCGATATCTTGGCGTCCCTGCCGCGACTTGCAAGAGGGACATGTTAATCGCCGGAAGATCCGAACCGACGTTGATTGGGCGCGGCCGCACCGCTAGATGTTGCGCAATCATGAGCACCGATACCACATCCGCGGACACCGCCTCCGCCGACATGACCTCCAGGACAACCACGACGTTGCCGATCCTGATCGCGCCGAATCCGATCCTCAAGGCTCGGGCTCGCCCGGTGAACGCAGGGGACGCGGACCTGGTCCGCGACCTGATCCCCCGAATGTTCGCCACCATGTATCGGGCCCCAGGTATCGGCTTGGCCGCTCCTCAGATCAACCACGGCCTGCGGGTCATCATCGTCGATCTGATGCCCAATGAGAAGAAGCAACCGCTGAGCCTGATCAATCCCGAGATCGTCGCAGTCAGCGATGAACTCGCCACCCGCGAGGAAGGCTGCCTTTCCCTGCCCGGCCAGTATGCCGACATCACGCGTCCGGCCCGGGTCAAGATCCGCTACCTCGACGAAACCTCCGCGAAGCGTGAGATCGAGGGCGATGGCCTGTTAGCCGCCTGCCTTCAGCACGAAATCGATCATCTGGACGGCATTCTCTTCGTCGATCACCTCTCGGCGCTCAAGCGCAATATGATCATGCGCCGCCTCGCCAAGGAACAGCGCCAGAAACAAGACGAACGAAAGCGGTAAGCGGGTGCGCATCGCCTTCATGGGCAGTCCGGACTTCGCGGTTCCCGCCCTGCGGGCGCTGCATCAGGCCGGACACGACATCGCCGCCGTCTATTGCCAGCCGGCTCGCCCGGCCGGACGCGGCCAATCCCTGCGCCCGTGCCCGGTCCACATCGCGGCCGAGGCGCTCGGCCTGATCGTCCGCACGCCTCCCCGTCTGCGAACCGACCCGGACGCCCAAGCCGCATTCGCCGCACTCGATCTGGATGCCGCGGTCGTCGCGGCCTATGGCTTGATCTTGCCCCAAGTGATGCTGGATGCTCCGTCCCGCGGCTGCCTCAACATCCACGCCAGCCTGTTGCCCCGCTGGCGGGGCGCCGGACCCATTCAGGCCGCCATCCTTGCCGGAGATACTGAAACCGGCATTACCATCATGCAAATGGAGGCTGGACTCGACACCGGCCCCATGTTGCTCCGGCAATCGGTCCCGATCACGGCAACAACGACCGCCGCCGAACTGCATGACAGCCTCGCCCTGCTCGGTGCAGGCCTCATCGTTGAAGCTTTGGCGTCCGCCCCAACCCCCGTGCCCCAATCGGACGCCGAGGCCACTTACGCACCGAAACTTTCCCGGGAGGACGGGCGGATCAACTGGAGCCATTCCGCCGCGCGGATCGATCGGCGGATCAGGGCATTCAATCCGTGGCCCGGTACATTCACCACGCTCGATGGCACCCCTATCAAGGTGCTGTCCGCCAAGCCCGTCGAAGCAACCGGGGCACCTGGTACCGTCCTGGACGCCGCACTGACCGTCGCTTGCGGCGACCGGGCGATCAGGCTCACCAAGGTCCAGCTTCCAGGCCGCGCCGCCCTCGATGCGGCCGCTTTCCTGCGCGGCCATCCCGTGCCGTCAGGCACCAGTCTTGGGCCATGACACGCTGGGCGCTCTTGCTTGAATACGACGGCAGTCCCTTCGTCGGGTGGCAGCGTCAGGTCAACGGCGTATCCGTCCAGGAAATCCTGGAGCAAGCGGCCTCTCATTTGAACTCGGGCCAACCTGTCCCCAGCATTGTCGCCGGGCGCACGGATGCGGGCGTTCATGCCGAAGGCCAGGTCGCGCATATCGACCTTCCGGATGGTCACCGCGCCAATTCTGTCCGCGACGCACTGAACTTCCACATGAAACCCCATCCGGTCGTCGTTCTGGACGCCGCGCCGGTAGCCGAAAATTGGAACGCCCGCTTCTGCGCCAACCGCAGAAAGTATCGCTTTCGCATTCTCAACCGGCGCAGCCGTCCCGCGCTGATGGCGGGCCGGGTCTGGCACGTTCCTCATCCGCTTGACGCCGACGCAATGCACGCAGCCGCGCAATGCCTGCTTGGACGACACGATTTCACGTCATTTCGTGCCGCCTCCTGCCAAGCCAGGTCACCTGTGCGCACGCTCGATCGGCTCGATGTCACCCGCTTGGGCAATGTCATCGAAGTCGTCACCGAGGCAAGGAGCTTTCTGCACCATCAGGTCCGCAACCTTGTTGGCACGCTGAAACTGGTCGGAGAGGGCCGATGGCGGATAGAGCGGGTTACAGCCGCCCTCGAAGCCAAAAACCGAGCGGCGGCCGGGCCGACCGCACCACCGGATGGCCTGACGCTGACCGGCGTTTCCTATCCCGACGACCCGTTCAACGCTCAGGATGAAAGCGCGATGGCCAGAGCCGCCAGGAAGATGCCAATGGACTGATCGAGCAGCACCAGCGACACCGCCGTCAGCGTCCCCACGCTGAAGGCAAGTCTCGCCGCATACCATTCGAGCCAAAGCGCCCAGCCGATGGTGATCAATTCGCACGCCTGGTCGACGACAGGCGGTGCGCCGAGCATCCCTGGGATCCCGCCCGCGATCACCAATGCGCCTTCGATCACGTTGCACCAGTTCCACAGAGCAATGAACTGTCCCCAGCGGTCGGATCGCCCCATCAGCGGCGCCAGCAAATGCGTCACCTCGACGAACACCAGCCAGCCGAGAACGAAGACAATCACTTCCCGGCTGGCTGAATGCAGCCAGTCAGCCGGAACACCGGTGACGGCCCAGGACATCAGCAGCCGCACGAGCACCGATGGCAGGCACAGTGCGATCGACCAGAAGCTACGGGTGATGGTCTTGCGATCACCGGCCACTTGGACGACGACACCATCGGGCCGTCCTCCCGCAAGGCGCAGTGCGGCGGATAGTCCAGTCGTAACCGCGGACACTGAACTCATCCTGCGTCGTGGACCAGCAGCCGTGGTCCCATGACGACCACCACCGACCCAAGATTGACCAGAAAAACCAACGCCCCAGCACGGGCACGCGACAACATCAGCGCGTTGCGCGCGAGGAACCAGTGCAGCCACAACCCGTAGCAGCCCAGGGAACCAAGCAACACCAGGCTTGCCGGTGTTTCGCCCAACCCCATGCTGATCGCGACGCTTAGGGGCACCATGATCAGGCAGGCCAGCACGGGCAAGATCCACTCGCACCAGTTGAACGCGGTTGCAAAGCGAGCCCAGGCATCATCCCGTTTCCAAATGCGCGCCAACTCGAAAGACACGACCGCGGGCGTAAGAAGGGCGCAAATCGTCATTGCCAGCCCCGTCACCGCCCGTCTCGGTCCTTCGGTGAACGCGCCGAGCACCGCCCCGACCAAAGGAAACGCAACAAGGGGCGCTAAACTGGACAGGAAGGCCTGGGTACTGGAGCCAAAGCAGGCGATCCCATCTGCCCGCCCGCGCGCTACACGAACAATCCCCAACAATATGCTTCTCCGCGGCGCCACGTCACGGCTCATGCGAGGAAGGCCGAAAGAATGTCCCGGTAAATCCGCGCCAGATCACGCAGTTCCGTAACCGGAACGCGTTCATCGCTCTGATGCATCGTCGCACCGACCAATCCAAACTCGGCCACCGGGCAGTAATTGGCGATGAAGCGAGCATCCGAGGTGCCGCCGCCGGTATCGAGCTTCGGCTCGATACCGGTCGCACCGCGAATTGCCTGGCGCAGGATATCGACCAATGGGCCGGGCTTGGTCACGAACGACTTACCACTGACCGACGATGCCAGGTCGAAACGCTCCGCATATCGGGACAATGTCGCTCTCACCCAGGCGGTCAGTGATGCGCCACTATGCCCGTCATTGAACCTGATGTTCAGCGCGGCCCGCGCCGAGGACGGGATCAAATTGGTCGCGGTGTTGCCCACGTCGATGCTGGTGACCTGCAACGACGACGGCTCGAACCAGTCCGTGCCGGCATCCAGCGGAGCAGAGGTCAACGCATCCAGCGCCCGAACCAACCGATGAACCGGATTATCCGCTCGGTGTGGATAGGCAACATGGCCCTGAGTGCCGTGCACCTCGATATTCATGTTGACGCTGCCGCGGCGGCCGATTTTGACCATATCGCCGAGGCTGACAGGGCACGTCGGCTCGCCGACCAGGCAGAAATCCGGGATCTGATCGTTCGCCCGCATCCATTCCAGCACCTTGATGGTGCCGTCCGTTGCTGGCCCTTCCTCATCGCCGGTAATCAGGAAGCTGATCGAACCCGTTTGCGTTCCCCGCGCCAGATACTGCGCGGCCCCGGATACGAAGGCTGCGATCGCGCCTTTCATGTCGCAGGCGCCGCGCCCATACAGCACGCCCTCACGCACCTCTCCCGCGAACGGGTCCGTCCGCCAGTTCCCGGCTCCTATCGGAACGACGTCGGTATGACCCGCGAAGCAGATATGCGGCCCCGCCGTTCCAAGGCGAGCAAAGATGTTCTCGATCGCTCCGTAGCGCAGGTGGTGGACGGTGAACCCTAGCCTGCCCAGCATGTCGCCAAGTGCATCCTGAGCTCCGGCATCCGCCGGCGTCACCGACGCACAGCGGATCAGTGCCTGCGCCAAAGGCAGGGGATCAGTGAGATCGCATCAATCGCGCAACAGCTCGTTGATGGAAGTTTTGGCTCGCGTCTGCGCATCAACGATCTTCACGATCACGGCGCAATACAGTGATGGGCCCGGCGACCCGTTCGGCAATGCCTTGCCCGGTAACGAACCTGGCACAACCACCGAATAGGCAGGCACCCGGCCAATATGGATTTCACCCGTTGCCCGATCGATGATCTTCGTCGAGGCGCCGATGAACACCCCCATCGACAACACGCTGCCCCGCTCGACGACCACGCCTTCGGCGACTTCGGACCGGGCGCCAACGAAACAGTCATCCTCGATGATCACCGGATTGGCCTGCAGCGGCTCCAGCACGCCGCCGATGCCGACACCGCCGGACAGGTGGCAATTCGCGCCGATCTGCGCGCAGCTTCCGACCGTCGCCCATGTATCGACCATCGTGTTGCGTCCAACCCAGGCGCCGACATTGACGAAGCTGGGCATCAGCACCGCACCCGGCGCGATGTACGCCGACCGCCGGACCACGGCACCGGGCACAGCCCGGAAGCCGGCTTCCTTGAACCGGTTCTCCCCCCAGCCGGCGAATTTCATCGGCACCTTGTCCCATACCGGCGCGCCACCCGGGCCCTCCATCGGGGCCGAATTGGTCAGGCGGAACGACATCAGCACCGCTTTCTTGAGCCACTGGTTCACCTGCCAACCCGCATCGCCTTTTTCCGCGACCCGCACCTGCCCGCTGTCCAGCGCATCCAGAGCGGCTTCCACCGCCTCTCGAGCCTCTCCCTTCGTCGATGAGGACAGCGTGTCCCGACGCTCCCAAAGATCCTCGATTGGTTGCTGCAGAGTATGCTGAGACATAGCGGCGCTATTCCTGGTCATAAGCGGGCCTGGTTTTAACGCAGACCGGGTTCAAAAGCGGGCGGACGATGCGTTCGGCGCCCTGTCATGTCAACGCGCCATCACGTGCTTAGCCATCCGGCGGCAGGTCCCGACGCGACAGGGGCCGGCGCCGCATTGATGTTGCCAGCTGCCCGCGCCAGGATACCCGGCCTGATCGCGCCCGCCCAGCGCCAACCGCGGCCACCCTTTGGGTTGCGTCAGGAATCGCGGGAAATCAGCAGGATCAACGCAGGCATCGGCCGGTATCGGCGTCTTTTTCGTTCACCCGGCGACGGTGCCGGGTTAGATTGCCGGACCAATTCTGGAGTTTACGATGTCACTTGGTGGCGAACTGAAACGACGCGCCCGGATCATGATCGCGCCGGCCGTCTTCCTGGCCATCACCGGGTATTTCGGTTGGAACGCCACGCAAGGTGACCGCGGACTTGTGGCCTTTGCCCAGCGGCAGGACACTGCTGCATCAGGTCGTCGCCGATCAGGCCGCCGCCAAAGCCGAACGCGATGGCTGGGAAACCCGGGTCTCCGGCCTGCGCGCCCGTCACCTGGACCCCGACACCCTGGACGAACGCGCCCGCGCGATGCTCAACCTCGCCGAACCCAACGAGGTCATCGTCAAGCTCGGCCCACAGGACAAGCTCTTCTAAACGACTGTCAGCTTCACTAGTCCGCCGGCTCACGCGAACGCCATCAGCGGTTCATCATCACCGGCAGCGTCGAATTCTCCAGCACGTGCCGCGTCACGCCGCCCAGGATCAACTGCCGCAGCCGGGAGTGGGAATAGGCCCCCATCGACAGCAGGTCGCAGCCAAAATTGGCCGCGGCCGCCAGCAATCCCGCCCCGACCGATCCGCCGACCGACTTGAATGTGACGATTTCGGCATGCACGCCATGCAACGACAGATACGCGGCAAGTCCGGCGCACCCGGCCCTCGCCGCTGATATCCGTCCGCCGACAGAATCGCCACTCCGTCCGCCCGCTGCATCCATGGCATGGCCGCCAGCACGGAAGAAGCCGACTTCGGCGGTGCCGTTCCACGCAATGCACACCCGTGTCCCAATCTTGGCTGGCGCTACCTGCGGTGAAATCAGCACCGGCCGGCCCGAATCAAACAGCACGGCATGCAGCGCATCGGAGGAGGAAACGTCCTCTCCGGCATCTGGGATGCGGCACGACCGTCAGGTCGGCGAGGCGAGCCTGCTGGGCCACGATATCCTCCTCCCGGCCGGTCACCGCGGCGAAGCTGGCCGTCGCGTGATCCGAACCGGGCTGCGCTTCCTGAACCGTCACTTCATGGCGGGCAACGAATCGCTCGAACATCGACCGCACGGCATGCGCCCGGTCGTTGCTCTCCTTCTCGGTCGCCGACATCATCTCCTCGATCATCGCGCCCGACAGGCCTTCGCCCGCCAGCGGCGCCACATCCCGGCTGTCCACACGGACGTGCAACGCAAGCACATGGGCATTCCATCGACGGGCAATCGTCAACGCCGTAGCCAGCGCCGCCTCGCCCGCCGCGGTTCCCGTCAAGGGCAGGAGAAGCTTGCGTATGGCCATGATCAGCTCCTTCAATCGGGTCTTGCGTTTAAAGCAATGCAGGTTTGCGTTTGCGTTGCAAGTACGATTCGGCAGGGCAATTCTACTAAGGGAACAGTTTAGTCTGCTCCCATGACCCTGCCGCCGACCGGCAGTAGACTGTCCGGTCATGCAGACGATACGGCATATCCTGCCAAAACTCGAACAATTCCGGCAGAACCCGGTAACCCGACCAATAGCCCGGCCGAGGAATGTCATCCGGGTAGCGCGCTCTCCATCTCCGCCAGACGTTCCTCCAGCATCGCCCGATTCGCCAACAGACGCGATTGCTCGCGACGCCCAGGCACCCAGGCGGGAAATCCGGGCCGAGAGGCGTAATAGGCATCTGCCTCCGCATCCGTCACCTCCTCGACCCGACCTTCGATGCGGATTTGCCGGCTGCAGGGATTTCCAGTGAAACAGCAGCGCCACCTGCTTGTTGGCCGCCAAGTTCTTCGCCTTTCCGGCTTTCCTTGTTCGTGTAGAAAACGAAGCCCGATCTCGACACCCTTGAGCAAGATGGTCCGCAGCGACGGGCGCCCCTCCGCCGTAGCCGTCGCGACGATCATTGCGTTCGGATCGTTCGGCTCGGATTGCTCCGCGTCCGCCATCCAAAGGCGGAACTGAACGAACGGCGATGGCGGCTAGCGTCTCGCCTGCCGGCATGGGAGCAATCCTTTGCAATCGTGAACATATCTTGCGCCGATAACAACACTTTCCCGCTTTCCGGCAAGCGCCCATCCAGCGACCGGGCTGCCATGCGCCGGGCGCTCCTGGCAATTGCCAACCCGCGGGCAATCACCAGTAATGCCAGGCGAACCCTGTTCGCGGAGACCGCCATGAAAGAAACACTACGCGCCGACCCACACGCGGAAATCCGGGAAGAGGTCCGCAAGCTCTGCAGCCACTTTCCCGGCGAATATTGGCGCAAACTCGACCAGGAGCGCGGCTATCCCACCGACTTCGTGCGCGCGTTGACCGAGGGTGGCTACCTCGGCGCGCTTGATCCCGGAAGAATATGGTGGCGCCGGTCTGCCGCTGTCGGCCGCCGCCGCCATCCTGGAAACCGTCCAGGCCGAGGGCTGCAACGGCGCCGCATGCCACGCCCAGATGTACATCATGGGCACGATCCTGCGGCACGGCACAGACCAGCAAAAGAAGACCTACCTGCCAAAGATCGCCACCGGCGAATTGCGGCTGCAGGCGTTTGGCGTCACCGAACCGACCAGTGGCACCGACACCACCTCGCTGCGGACGTTCGCCCGCAAGGAGGGCGACAAGTACATCGTCAACGGCCAGAAGGTTTGGACCAGCCGGGCAGAACACTCCGATCTGATGCTGCTGCTGGCCCGGACGACGCCGAAGGATCAGGCCGCCAAGCGGACCGAGGGTCTGTCGACCTTCATCGTCGACATGCGGCAAGCCCTTGGCAATGGACTGACCATCCGGCCGATCCGCACCATGATGAACCACAACTCGACCGAGGTGTTCTTCGACAACATGGTTATTCCGGCCGAGAACCTGGTCGGGGTCGAGGGCCGCGGCTTCCGCTACATCCTCGACGGCATGAACGCCGAACGGCTGCTGATCGCGGCTGAATGCATCGGCGACGCCAAATGGTTCCTGCGCAAGGCCTCCGACTACGCTCGCGAGCGCCAGGTGTTTGGCCGCCCAATCGGCCAGAACCAGGGCATCCAGTTCCCCCTGGCCCGGGCCTATGCGCAGATGCGCGCCGCGGAACTGATGGTGCAGGCGGGCTGCGAAAAGTTCGAGGCTGGAGAAACACCCGGAGAAGAAGCCAACATGGCGAAGATGCTGGCCGCCGAGGCCTCATGGGCCGCCGGCGAGGCCTGCATCCAGACTCACGGCGGCTTCGGATTTGCCGAGGAATACGACATTGAACGCAAGTTCCGCGAAACGCGCCTGTACCAGGTGGCTCCGATCAGCACCAACCTGATCCTGTCCTATCTTGCGGAACATGTACTCGGCCTGCCGCGGAGTTATTGAACGCGGCAGGTTGGCCGGCGGCGGCGCGCGGATAGAACTCCGCCTGCGATCAGGCTACCTGACGCAGGCAGGTTCGCGCGACCCTCGACACACTTCGCACCCCCACAACCTGGAGCAGGTTTCCCTCCACGAGGTGAACCATCTCAGCCGGCATCGCCTCCATGGCGATTTCGACGTGGACCGTGTCGCCGGCGCGATGCGACCACATGCGATCCGGTACGAGGTCGCGCTTTGCGTACGGCTGCAACAGGCGGGGCAACAATCCAGGCGACGGATCCGCGTCGAGCAAGAAGCGGACGAAAACAGCAGACGGCTCAGGATTTCATAACGGCTGACATGGAAGACTCTCCAGGCAATGATCAGAAAAAGCGGGACTACCCCCGGCTGCTAGGCAGCCGGGCCGCTAATTCGAATGCTCTGGGTTCCTTGTCGCATAACGATCTTATAGCACTATCGATCCGGCCAGTCGAGCTCCGGCAGCCTTACCAGAGGCACCTGACGCATAGAAAGTGTGCGATATTGAAGTGTCAGCGGTACATCTACCGCCGAGGGTTCGTCCGCATCGGTGGTGCCAGCCATCAGGGTCAAGACCGCCTTGGCCGCCGTCGCAGCCGATTTCGTCAGCATCCCAGCCGCTGCCAGCCGGTCCAGTGTCGGAGCATAACCAACAACCCGCCCGTTACCGCTGCCCATCGGCTGAAGCTGATCATCCAGCGCAAGGGTCGCCGAGGACGTCAGCCCGAGCGGGCCCCACCCCAGGGCAAGATGGGTCACCGCCAGGGATCCGCCGCCGTCTCGCCATGCCTCGGCCCACGCGGTTGCGTTACGGGCCGAGGGTAATGGGCCGTTCAAAACGCCATCAAGGGAAAGCGAGGAGATATTCGTTCCCAGCGGCCATTTTATAAGCGCGGGCAAGGCGATCGCCTCACTGCTCACTGAAAACGTCACCGGCGGCTGCGTTTGATCAGGAGTGCCCTCCTCCGTGATCACCGTATGGGCGTTCAAAAGCCCGACCGTCATGTGCCAGGCCCCGGTTGCCGGCTCCACGCGCAGGCCCCGGGCATGCAGGTCGATCGGACGCGAACTACCCTGCGACAACGGCACTGAAATCCAGTCCTCGTCACTCGTCAGGATGATATCCGGCACGTCGCGGCTGCGCAGATGAAGCGGGCCGGTGAATGAGATGCGAAGGGTCGCGGGGCTGAACAGGGAGACCGACAGCATGGCTCCCGAGGACGCCACTTGCATATCCCCCGGAATAGCCGGACCGGCGTGGCGCAACGTCACGTTCGGCAGCGCGAGCGTCGCCGCCCCTGGCCATCCGCCGATCGATGTCGCGCCCGAAGCGACATCCCAACCCTCCGCGGCGCGGGCAGCCAGCCACTCCTGGTATCCCTGACGCACCCGTTCGGCGGCAAGCCGCCAATAGGCGAAATGGCCAGCGATCAGCAGCAGGGGGATCGCAATTACCAGAAGATTGTATCGTCGTCGCATCATGCTTCTGTTCGGGGACAAGATCCCTGCTATCCTGTTCCAGACCTCCGTGCTAGAGAGTGGTGCCGGAAGGTAACTGACCGAAACGGTGGATCACGCGGGCAAGCCACAGGCCAGAGCGATGTCCGCCAGCCAACTTGAAATATGCTGGTCTGATCGTCTGGCGCGGCCGTCGGTGCACAGAGCGGCACAACCGAGGGGCGAAAGCGCAATTTTCATCCACAACTCGCTGGCCTGCTCGGAACCATGCACGGTTTTCCAGATAAACAATATGTGTCAACACGATGTGTCTGATATTTTAAGCATCCTGGGAGCTATAATTCCGAACTCTGCACAGTGTTTTCCACAGGCTGGCCGGTTGTGCCGGCGTCCTCGCGGTCGATAGCGGTTAAACCCACTTCCAGCGCCGCCATGAGCACCTTCCGGCTGGTCTGTCCGGGAATCGGGGATCCCACCAGTATCCTTATCGTCCCTGGCCGCTTGAGGAACGATCTGCGCCCCCAATAGTGGCCCGAGTTGGTCGAGACGGGGATCACCGGCAGGCCCGTGCGGGATGCGATCGCGGCGATCCCGGACTGCAGAACCGGCTTGGCGCCCGGCTCACTGCGCGTGCCCTCAGGGAAAACCACTATCTGCCGCTGCTCCTTGACGGCACGATCCGCCCCCCGCAGCAACTCCCGGATGGCGGCCGCGCCGCCGTGCCGGTCCACGGCGATCATGCCCGCTGCGCTGATCAACGGCCCGAACAACGGGATCCGTCGCAGTTCTTGTTTGAAGACATAGCAACAACCCGGCAACAAGGTCAGCCAGACAAACGTATCGAAGGCCGACTGATGCCGCGAGGCGATCAGCGCGGCGCCGGGCGGGATGTGTTGAAGGCCACGAACTTCCAGACGGATCCCGCAGATTATCCTTACGGCGGCGATCAGACAGCGTCCCCATAACATCGCGACATTGAGAACCCGATGGGGTGCGACGACGCGCACCGCGGTCGCCAGCAACGTCATCACCAGGCTGATGCCGAAAAAGACCACGTTGAACAACGCTGAGCGCAGAATGATCATGCTCCGGTACCTAGCCGAACACTCGGCGCGGCATCAGGCTCGCGGTGCGGAAACCAGGCGGAAAGACCCGACGCGGTCAGCAGGTATTTCGTGTATTCCGCCGCCTGCAGCCTGAAACCAACGCTTCTTTCGGCCGCGGCGTGATCGCCGCCCGATCCGACCGGCAATGGATATAATCGCACATTCGGCAGAGCCTGACGCAGTTCCGCCAGCGCCCGAGGCATGTGGTATCCCGCGGTGACGACAATCAAGGATCCGATCTGGTTCTGCTCCGCCCAGGAAGCAGTCTCCACGGCATTGCCGCGCGTCGATGCGGCATAGCGCCCCACGGTGATTCGGGCAGCGAGCGGCGATGTGTCGATGCCAGCGATGCGTCCAAGCGTGGCCAACTCTGTCCCTCCGCCAATTCCGCTCAGCAGCAACCTGTCTGCTCGCCCCGTGGCAAGAAGATGAAGCGCCAGTTCCACCCGCCCTGCCCCGCCGGTCAGCGCGACGATGCCATCGGTATGGGCGGGCGGCGGTTCGGGGATCCGTCGTGTAGCCTGAACGAACCAGATCAGACCACCGGTCCAGCACGAGGCGGCCGCGACGAGGGCCGCGATGACGAGCTTTGCCAGCAGGACGGGCCGGCGTTTCATGGCAGCCGCCGCAGCCATCGCCGGACGGCGCCATGGGCGGTGCCGTATCCTATCGCCGCGGCACTTAGCGGCAGGCACGGCAGCGCCAGCCAGAGCGCCGCGGGCAGGGTGTTCAGTGCGTCCTGCAAAGTGTTTCCAGCGGTGGTGGCCTGCCCATTGAACGGAGCCGCCATGTGCGCCAGGATCAGCAGCACCGGCAGCGAGGCGGTCGCCCCAAAGGTCGCCCCGGTGGCTGCAAGTAATGTCGCGCGGCCGGCGAACCGCCCGGCGATGTACCGATCGGTGGCGCCCAGCCCGTGCACGATCTCGATAGCCTCGCGCCGTGTAGACAGCCCCGCTCGGGTCGCCACCGCGATCACCGCCGCGGCGATACCGGCGACGAGCAGCAGGGCCAGCCCGGCACATGCCTGCAGGCTGCGGGCCAGCACCGCCAGGCGCCTGATCCAGATACCGTGATCCTCGACCAGCGTCCCCGGCGCGGCATCGTTCAGCCGCCGGGACAGCGGGCCCAGGTCCGTCGCGGCGTCCGTCAGGCGTACAGCGATGACCGCGGGCAGCGGAATTGCCAGGCGCTCGCTTCCCTGCCCCAGCCAGGGACGCAGCAAATCCGCCAGTTGCTGATCCGACAACGCGGCCGCCGAGGCAACACCGGGGGTGCCGGTCAACAGAGCCACTACCGCGACCAGCCGCGTCTGGTCGCCGCGCGCCGATGGGTCGGAAGCCTGGGGCACCTGGACTGTCAGCGAAGCACCCGCCCCCTGCTGCCAATGCCGTGACAAGGCGGCGGTGCCAAACCATCCCGCCAGCGCAAGCGCCGCCAGGAACGCCATGGCCGCGACCAGCAGTGGTATCATCCGGTCCGACAGCGCCCGCCGCAGCCCCAGTTCATCGAAGCCGGCCGGACGCAGTGAGATCACAGACCAAGCTCATCGCTGTCGGCCAGGCGGCCGGCAGAAATATGCAAGGCCGGCGCGGGGTGGCGGCTAACCAAAGTACCGTTATGGGTGGCGACGATGACCGTTGTTCCGATGCGGTTCATCTCCTTGAACAACTGCATGAGGCGTTCGGCCTGAGCATCATCGAGATTTCCTGTCGGCTCATCCGCCAGCAACAGCGCAGGCCGCGTGATCACGGCGCGGGCGATGGCGACCCGCTGCTGCTCGCCGCCGGACAGTTCGGCGGGCCTGATCTCCAGATGCCGTGACAATCCCACCCACCGCAACAGTTCGCCGACATCCGCCCGGATCTGGCCCTCCGGGCGGCCAGAGAGGCGCAGCGGCAATGCCACGTTATCGAACACCGACAGGTGCGGAAGCAGCCGAAAGTCCTGGAACACTACCCCGATCCGCCGGCGCAGCGGCGGCAGGCTGCGGCGCGGCGCGGTGGCAACGTCAGTGCCCAGCAGGGTCAGGTGGCCTCGGGTCGGACGCACCGCGAGATAAAGCAGCCGCAACAGGCTGGTCTTGCCAGCCCCCGAAGGTCCCAGGAGCCAACGAAACGCGCCAGGCTCAAGCCGGAAGCTGATGTCGTGCAGCACCTCAGGCCCCGGCAGCGCGCCGGCGCGGAAGCCGCTTCGCTCATAGCGCAACCCGACCGCTTCGAATCGTAGCATGACAACTGTTTACCTTTTGCGCTGGCCTATGTCATTGCGCACAGCGTCGCTGCCCGGCTTTCATGACAGGCCAGGGCAGCACAAACATTCCGCGGGCCGCTGCCTTACTCCAATATGTTTTCGCTCAGCAAAATTGGCTTCCATGCGAATTGCTTGCCCAAGCTGCACTGCCGAATACGAAGTGCCCGCGGCGCGGTTGACGCCGCGGAAGATGGTTCGCTGCGCGCGCTGTGGCGGTGAGTGGCTGCCGGTCCAGGAAACCGACGCGACGCCGCCCGCGGACGAATCCACTGAGCCTGGTTCGGAAGAAGACGTGGATCACGTGACGCCGTTGCCCGTTATAACGGCGATGGATCGGCTCGCGGCGGCCAATGTCTGTACCGGCGCCGCGCTCCCGCAGCCTGTCGGTAGCATGGGTGGTGACCTTCTTCGTCCTTGCCGCCGGCGTCGCCGGGGTCGTCACCTGGCGAGAGGCTGTCGTCCGCGCCTGGCCGGCAAGCGGCCGCATTCTGGGCAACGCAAATAATTTCGGAACCGATCCGGTGCCGCAGGCCCAGAAACCCGCTGGAAAATCTGTCGAGACAACCCGTGAGAAACCGACCGAGAGACATCCGCCATAACAATGACGAAAACCCTGTCGTATCGTAGCGGACACCGAAGACCAGACTCAGAATAGCCCAACAAGGCGGCGCAATGAGCTTTGTTGCCTGAATTTGCGTCATCTTGCTGAAGCGATTGGCCAACATTTGTCACACGATCCCACGTTGTCGCCACGGTTCAATTCAAACGGTTGATGCCAATGGTCGAAACATGCTTTCGTGCGGCAAGCCAATCGCGGAAAGGTGAAGCAGCGTGGAGCTTGATATGGACGTGTCTGCCCAACTCGCCGACGATCTGGCCTCTCTGGATGTAGCGCGCAATGACGAAGACGTAGCAGCGCTGCAAACCGCTATCCTTCAGAAACTCACATACCTGGTGGGCAAGCGGCGAGCGATCGCGACGGAGCGGGATTGGCTGATGGCGACTGCTCTCGCGGTCCGCGACCAGATTGTCGACCGCTGGCTGGCCGGCATCGATTCAGCGTACCAAAAGGGTTCCAAGCGGGTTTATTACCTCTCGCTGGAGTTTCTGATCGGGCGACTGCTGTTCGACAACCTCAACAACCTCAACACGCTGAACGTTGTGCGTGCCGCGTTGGCCGGTCTCGATGTCGATCTCGACAAACTACGCGCGCTTGAGCCCGATGCCGCCCTCGGCAATGGTGGTCTTGGGCGGCTTGCGGCCTGCTTCATGGAGAGCATGGCCACGCTCGACATCCCGGCGCACGGATATGGCATCCGTTACGAGCACGGGCTGTTCCGCCAAGTGATGAAGAACGGCTGGCAGCAGGAATTCCCCGAGGACTGGCTTGCCCTGGGGAACCCGTGGGAATTCCATCGTCCGGAGGTCAGCTACCCGATCGGCTTCGGCGGCTCGATAGAGGCAGTGCCGATCTCCGAGGCCGCGGTGCGGCACGTCTGGCATCCCGCCGAGATCATTGAAGCGGTGGCCTACGACACACCCTCCGTGGGCTGGCGCGGCCGGCGCGTGAACACCTTGCGCCTGTGGTCGGCAAGGTCCTCCGACCCGCTTCGGTTGGATGCATTCAACCACGGGGACCATGCGGGCGCGCTCGCCGAACAGGTCAGGGCGGAGTCCATCTCGAAGGTGCTCTACCCATCGGACGCGACACCGGCCGGGCAGGAGCTTCGCCTGCGGCAGGAATACTTCTTCGTCTCCGCGTCATTGCAGGATCTCATCCGCCGGCACATCAAGGCTTTCGGCCATATCGGAAACCTCGGCGAGAAGACCTCGATTCAGCTCAACGACACCCATCCGGCGATCGGCGTTGCTGAACTGATGCGTATCCTGCTGGATGTGCATCATATTCCCTGGGAAGAAGCCTGGGATACAACACGAGCGACCTTCAGCTACACCAATCATACGTTGCTGCCGGAGGCGCTGGAGGTGTGGCCGGTTCCGCTGATGGAGCGCCTGCTGCCGCGTCATATGCAGATCATCTACCTGATCAACGCGCTGCATCTGGGGCAGGTCCGGCAGGAATATCCGAACGACGACGCCTTCTTGTCCAGTGTGTCGATGATCGATGAGCACCAGGGCCGCCGCGTCCGCATGAGCCACCTGGCATTCCTGGGTTCTCATCGGGTCAATGGTGTATCCGCGCTGCATACAGGCCTGATGCGTGAAACCGTCTTCCGCGACCTGCATCATCTGTTTCCTGAGCGAATTGTAAACGTAACGAACGGCATTGCCTTTCGCCGCTGGCTGCATGAGGCGAACCCCCGGCTGACCCGGTTGCTGGTGGACGCTGCTGGACCGGAAGTGCTCGACAACGAAAACGCGTTGACCAGGATCCGCCCGCTCGCCAATGACCGCAGCTTCCAGAAGCGGTTCGCCGCGGCGCGCTATGTCAACAAGCTGGCCTTGTCGGACCTGATCCGCCGCGATCTTGAAGTCCGGGTTGATCCGTCAGCGCTGTTCGATGTCCACATCAAACGCATCCACGAATACAAGCGCCAGCTTCTCAATATCCTGGAAGCCATCGCGCTGTACAACGCTATCCG
This sequence comes from uncultured Alphaproteobacteria bacterium, assembly GCA_963792345.1. Classification (GTDB taxonomy): domain Bacteria; phylum Pseudomonadota; class Alphaproteobacteria; order Acetobacterales; family Acetobacteraceae; genus Rhodopila. Next base: position 228,045 of record CAWBVV010000002.1, on the reverse strand, counting down.
GGCGCGGCCGATGGACGACTGGACGCCGCGGGTGAAGATCTTCGCCGGCAAGGCCGCGGCGAGCTATCATCAGGCCAAGCTCATCATCAAGTTGATCCACGACGTGGCGAAGGTGATCAACAGCGACCCCACCGTCCGCAACATCCTGAAAATCGTATTCCTGCCGAACTATTCCGTCAGCCTAGCCGAAATCATCATCCCCGCGTCCGACGTGTCGGAGCAGATATCCACCGCCGGGATGGAGGCTTCGGGTACCGGCAACATGAAGTTCGCGTTGAATGGCGCGCTGACGATCGGCACGCTGGATGGCGCCAATATCGAGCTTGTCGAGCGTGTCGGTGAGGACAACATGTTCATCTTCGGCCTGACCGCAAATCAGGTTGAGGCGCGCCGCGGCAGCGGCACCGATTCCACCGACCTGATCACGGCGTCGCCGATCCTCGCCGAAGTGCTTTCCAGCGTCGCGGCAGGGGTGTTCTCGCCCGATGAGCGTGACCGCTACAAAGGGTTGGTGAACTCACTGAGGCACCACGATTACTTTCTGGTTTGCGCGGACTTTGACGACTATTTCCAGACCCAGCGCCGGATCGCGGATCTGTGGCGCCGGCAGGACGACTGGTGGCAGGCCTCCATTCTTAATACCGCCAACGTCGGCTGGTTCTCATCGGACCGTTCCATCCGCGAATACGCCGATCAGGTTTGGGACGTACCCACCTACACCGCTCCGTGATGCACCGAGGCCCGGTGGTATCCTGGTAACCGCCCATTTGGCGCGCTTATTGTGGGGAGGTACAACAAGAACCGCCACCACAGGAGACGGCCGTATGCAGCAGCGTCCCGGATTGCACGCCCAGATAGTCCGCGACACGATGGCATACGTCCTGGCGGGCGGCAGGGGATCGCGGCTACTGGAACTGACGGATGTCCGCGCCAAGCCGGCGGTATACTTCGGCGGCAAGAGCCGCATTATTGATTTCGCCCTGTCCAACGCCGTGAACTCCGGCATCAGGCGCATCGGCGTGGCGACGCAGTACAAGGCCCATAGCCTGATCCGGCATTTGCAGCGCGGCTGGAACTTCTTCCGCCCGGAACGCAATGAGGGTTTCGATATTCTTCCCGCGTCCCAGCGTTCGGGGGATTCCTGGTATGCCGGGACTGCTGACGCCCTGTACCAGAACATCGACATCATCGAGGGGTATAATCCCGAATACATCGTCATCCTGGCCGGCGATCACATCTACAAGATGGACTACGCGAACATGCTGGCACAGCACGTCGAGCAAGGCGCGGACGTCACCGTGGGGTGCATCGAGGTTCCGCGGATGGAGGCGACCGGTTTCGGTGTGATGCATGTCGATGATGTTGACCGGATCATCGCATTCATTGAGAAGCCAGCCGATCCTCCGGCCATCCCGGGCAACCCGGAGATGGCCTTGGCCAGCATGGGGATCTACGTCTTCAATACCCGGTTCCTGATCGAGCAGTTGCACCGTGACGAGGCCGATAAATCGTCCAACCGCGACTTCGGCAAGGACATCATTCCGTACCTGGTGCAGCACGGCAAGGCGGTGGCGCACCGGTTTACCAGTTCCTGCGTCACCTCAGGCGCCGAACGCGAGGCGTACTGGCGGGATGTCGGCACGCTCGACGCATATTGGGAGGCCAATATCGACCTGACCGCGATCATCCCGGCGCTCGATCTGTATGACCGCGACTGGCCGATCTGGACGTATGCGGAAATCACCCCGCCCGCCAAATTCGTGCATGAGGAAGTCGGCCGCCGCGGCGAGGCTATCTCGTCGCTGGTGTCAGGAGGCTGCATTGTCTCCGGGTCATTCCTGCGCCAGTCGCTGCTGTTTACCGGGGTCCATGTGCATTCCTATGCCCGGGTCGAACAGGCGGTGGTATTGCCAGACGCAGACATCGGCCGCGGTGCCCGGCTGAAGAACGTCATTGTGGAGAAAGGCGTGAAGATCCCGGCGGGCTTGGTGGTCGGTGAGGATGCGGTGGAGGATGCCCGCAGGTTCCGCCGCACCGACCGGGGCATCTGCCTGATCACTCAGCCGATGATCGACCGCCTGGACATCTGATTTGCTCCGCGTCCTATCCGTCGCCTCCGAGGTTTTCCCGCTGATCAAGACTGGCGGCCTGGCCGATGTCGTGGGCGCCTTGCCGGCCTCGCTGAAGGCGGCTGGGGCAGAAACAACCACCATGCTGCCCGGTTATCCCGCCGTACTGAGTGCGCTGAAGGATGCGGTTACGGTGCACGAATTCGCCGATCTTTTCGGCGGTCCGGCGACCGTGTTGCGCGCGACCGCAGCGTCACTCGATCTGCTCGTGGTCGATGCGCCCCACCTGTACGGGCGTGCCGGCAACCCATACCTGGGTCCTAACGGGGCAGAGTGGCCGGATAACGCGATCCGGTTCGCCGGCCTCGGTGCGGCAGCGGCGGCGATGGGCATCGGTATCTCCCCAGGCCTGACGTTCGACATCGTGCATATGCATGACTGGCAAGCCGCGATGGCCGCGGTTTACCTGCGGTTCCACAGCGGATCACGACCCGGGACCGTGCTGACCGTGCACAACCTGGCGTTCCAGGGGCGCTACCGTGCGACCCTGTTCCCTCGGCTGGGCCTGCCGGAGGCTGCTCTTGGCCTGGATGGGCTGGAATACCACGGTGACGTCAACTTCCTGAAGGGCGGCCTCGCCTACGCCGACCGGCTCACAACCGTCTCGCCCACCTATGCCCGGGAAATCACCGGTGTTGAAAACGGCATGGGCCTTGATGGCCTGCTGCGCCACCGGGCGGGCGTATTGTCCGGCATCATGAACGGCATTGACGACACGGTCTGGAATCCCGCTACCGATCCGCTGATCCCCGCCCGGTTCACGCGTGACCAGATCGGCCGGCGCGAGGCCAACAAGGCCGCGCTGCAACAGCGAATGGCCCTGGACATCAATCCGCACGCGTTGCTGATCGGCATCGTCAGTCGGCTGACCTCGCAGAAGGGACTGGATATGGTGCTGGATCAGCTTGACCATCTCGTGGCGGACGAGGTCCAGGTTGCCCTGCTGGGCTCCGGAGAGCCCGAACTTGAACAGGATTTTGTCGCCGCCGCCGAATGGCATCTGGGGTCGGTCGGATGCGTCATCGGCTACGATGAAGCCCTGGCCCACCTGATCCAGGCAGGCAGCGACGCCATACTCGCGCCCTCCCGCTTCGAGCCGTGTGGCCTGACCCAGCTTTGCGCGCTGCGCTACGGAGCCATTCCGGTGGTCGCGCGGGTCGGCGGCCTGGCGGATTCCGTCATCGACGCCAATGAAGCCGCGCTGACCGCCCGTGTGGCGACCGGCATTCAGTTCTGGCCACCTACAGCACAGGCGCTGGGGCCGGCCTTGCACCGCTTGCAAGCGCTGTGGCGCGACCGAGCGGCGTGGGACCAGATACAGCGGAACGGCATGGAGGCGGACGTGTCCTGGCGCACGCCCGCAGACCGCTATGTCGCGCTGTACCGGACACTGCTGGCGGAACGGGCTTGAGTTCCATGCAGCGGACAGGGCGGATGAACGGGTGGGCAGGCACATTGGGCGTCACTGTCGTCGATGACGGGATCGAGGCCGCTGTTCATGCACCGGACGCGGACGCCGTAGCGGTGTGTTTTTTCGATGCCGAGGACCGGGAAATCCGTCGGGTAAGGTTGTCCTGCCGCACCGGGCCAGTGCACCACGGCCATATCACCGGCGTGGACGTGGGCGCGCGCTATGGGTTGCGCGCGTTTGGTCCCTGGGACCCGGCCAACGGTCACCGCTTCAATGCCTCGAAGCTGCTGATGGACCCTTGGGCGACAGCGATCGACCGGCCCTTCCGCCTGCACCCGCATTTGTTCGACGTCACCGAACCTCGGCCGGAGGACACCGCCGCGCTGATGCCGAAGGGCATCGTGGGCACACCTTCGGCCGAACCGGCCGCCGCCCGGCCGCCGTTCGACTGGGACCGTCAGGTCATCTACGAGTTGCACGTTCGCGGCTTCACGATGACCCATCCGGATATTCCGCCCGAGATCCGCGGCACGTTCGCCGCGTTGGGCCACAAGGCCAGCATCGCGCACCTGACCCGCCTTGGCATTACCACCGTCGAACTGATGCCCTGCGCGGCCTGGGTTGATGAGCGGCATCTGCCGTCGCTCAACCTGAGCGACTACTGGGGCTACAATCCGATGGCCTTTCTGGCCCCCGACCCAAGATTGGCGCCCGGCGGCTGGGCGGAAATCCGCGCCGCCGTGGATGCGCTGCATCAAGCCGGGCTGTGCGTCATCCTGGACGTCGTGCTGAACCACTCAGGCGAGAGCGATGAGCTTGGTCCGACCTTGTCGCTGCGCGGCCTGGACAACGCCGGATACTACCGCCTGGCGGCCGACCGCTCGCTTTATGTCAACGATGCCGGTTGCGGCAACATCCTGGCGATGGACCGACCGGCGACCTTGCGCCTGGGCATGGATGCACTGCGCGCCTGGGCGACCTATGGCGGGCTGGACGGGTTTCGCCTCGACCTGGCGGCTACATTGGGACGGCGTGAAACCGGATTCGACCGGGACGCTCCGTTCCTGGCGGCGGTTGAGCAGGACCCCGTATTGTCTCGCCGCGTGATGATCGCGGAACCCTGGGACATCGGACCCGGCGGCTACCAACTGGGGGCATTTCCGGCGCGCTGGGGGGAATGGAACGACCGCTACCGCGACGTTGTCCGCCGCTTCTGGCGTGGCGACGGCGGCTTGATCGGCGACTTTACCACGCGCTTCGCCGGATCGGCCGACGTGTTCCGGAATCGGCCGGTCTCCCGCAGCGTCAACTACATCATCGCGCATGACGGATTCACCCTCGCCGACCTGGTTTCATACGAAAGGAAACAAAACCAGGCGAATGGCGAGGACAACCGCGACGGCTCAAACGACAACCTGTCATGGAACAACGGAGCCGAAGGTCCGTCGAGCGACCAGACCATCATGGCCGCTCGGCAACGCGATGCCCGCGCGCTGCTCGCGACCCTGCTGCTGTCGCGTGGCACCCCCATGTTGTCGATGGGCGACGAACTTGGGCGGACGCAAAATGGCAACAACAATGCCTATGCGCAGGATAACGCCTCGGCCTGGATCGACTGGCCGGCTTCCGATCCATCGCTGATCGATTTCACCAGCCGGGTGATTGCCCTGCGCGCGGAACTGGCGGTGCTGTTCAATGGCGCAGAACTTCGTGGCCGGCCGGGCGAGGGTGCCGCGCTGCCCGACGTGACATGGTGCAGAGCGGATGGGCAGGCCATGACCGGCGATGACTGGAGCCGGGAGGGCAACCACACGCTGATCGCCGTGCTCTTTGCCGACGATGTGCGCGCCGCGTTGGTCTTCCATGCCGGTGGTTCGAAGGCCGAAATAGGGCTGCCACCACCGCGGGCCGGATATGACTGGTGGCTGGTGCTCGACAGTGCGGAAGACGCCGACGGCCTGTACGGTCGCCGCCCGATCGGTGACGGTGTTCCAGGAACGCTCGACGGCACTTCAGCCTGGCGCTCCTGCCCAGCGAGACACCGCGGCGGCCGGGCAACCCGTCTCCTCCCGCAACCCAGGCCGTCTGGCCCAGGCTTCATACCAGTCCGAGAACCGCGACCCGGTCCGTCGAACCGGCGTCCCGGATGCCGACCTCGATCGTCTCGCGGATCTGGCGGGGATTGACCCGATCTGGTGGGACGTGGACGGCGGCTACCACAAGGTCAGCGCCGACACGAAGCAGGCACTGCTGGCCGCGATGCGCCTGCCCGCCGCAACCCAGGGCGACCTCGACGCGAGCCTTGTGCGGGTCATGATCGAACCACCCCTGCCCCCGGCCGTGACCGCTCATGTGGGGGACAGCATCCAGGTTCGCCTGGGCCAGCCACGCCCCGCCTGGGTTACCATCCTTCGGGAGGACGGCAGCCTTGAGCGTTTCGCGGCACAGGGTGACTACGCGATCCTGCCGCCGCAGCCGATCGGCCGGCATCGCCTGTTGAATGAGGACCGGCCCGAACGCTTCTGCCATCTGACCGTCGCCCCGGCCTCCTGTTATCTTCCCCCGGCCCTGCAGGCCGGTGAGCGCCGCTTTGGGATTGCCGCGCACCTCTATTCGCTGCGGTCGCGCGGCGACCAGGGAATTGGCGATTTCACAACCCTGTCCCGGCTGTCCACGGAAGCGGCCCGAGCCGGCGCGTCCATTGTGGGACTGAATCCGCTGCACGCGCTGTTTCCGCATGACCGCGGCCGGACCAGCCCCTACCATCCCTCGGACCGGCGCTTCCTTGATCCGATCTACATCGACGTATCCGGTTTTCCCGGCGGCACCGGCCTGCCTTCCCCCTCTGGTTCGGTCGATTACCATGCCGTCTGGGACAAGAAGCAGGCCGTTCTGCGTGCCGCGTTCAAGCCCTCGGCCAGCGATGGGCTCTCCGAAGGGGTGCGGCGTTTCGCAACGTTTGAAACGATTGCCGATGTCCTTGGCACCTCGCATTGGCGGGCCTGGCCCGAGGAGCTTCGACACCCTGAGAACCCCGGCGTGGCGGCGTTCGCCAGGGAGCATCGGGACACCGTGCAGTTCCATGCGTTTCTTCAGGACCTGGCCGATCATCAACTAGCGGCGGCAGCCGGATCCGCCGCCCGCGACGGATTGTCGCTGGGCTTCTACCGTGACCTGGCGGTCGGGGCCGCGCCGGATGGGGCGGAGGCGTGGTCGGCCCAGGATACGCTGATGCACGGCGTCTCGGTCGGGGCACCGCCCGATCCTTTCTCCGCCAGCGGCCAGGTCTGGTCGCTGCCGCCGCCTGACCCGGTCGCCATGAGGCTGGACGGGTTTTCCGCCTTCAACGAGCTTCTGACGGCCAATATGCGCCATGCCGGAGCGCTGCGGATAGACCATGTCATGGGCCTGCGCCGACTGTTCGTGGTTCCGGACGGCGCGAGTGCCGCCGACGGTGCCTATGTCACCTACCCGATCGCGGACCTCCTGCCTCAGGTGGCGCTGCAGAGCCATCGAGCGCGATGCCTGGTCGTGGGCGAAGATCTGGGGACCGTTCCGGAAGGCATGTCGGAGGCATTGGCCGCGGCCAATATACTCTCCTACAGCGTGTTATGGTTTGAGCGCCGTGATGACCGTCTGCGGCCTTCGGCGGAGTGGCGCCGGCTGGCGGCGGCCTGCGTGTCCACCCACGACCTCGCGACCTTGGCGGGATGGTGGAGTGGCGAGGACATTGCCGAAAAGCGGCGTCTGTCGCTGCTGAACAATCCGAACGCCGAGGCTGACCGAGCCGTCGAGAAGGCAGCCCTGATAGCGCTGCTGCGAAGCGAGGGGAGGCTGCGGGAGGATGTCGATCCGGCGCAGCCGATGTCGCTGGCATTCGCGGCTGCCGTCCATGCTTTTGTCTGCGCCACGCCGTCGCTGCTGGCTTTAGTGCAGGCGGACGACCTGGCGGGCGAGACGGTCGCGGTAAACCTGCCCGGGACCGACAAGGAGCGGCCGAACTGGCGCCGCCGACTCGATCCCGACGTATCCGAGTTGTGCAAAATGCCGCTGGCCCGCGCGATCCTTGACGCCATGCGTGCCCGGAGCCCTCAAGGCTGACCCGCTACCTGACGCCCCCTCCACCACGTTGCGCCCGCGAGTGGGACGCCGGTCCAGCAAGAATGGCGCCTTAGCGCCAACAGCCGCGTTCGCGGCTTTTCCGGTCGTGGCAGCACCAATGGCGCGGGATTATGACGGTGCATGCGCCGCGCCAAAGGGCTATAGGCCGCCGTTATGGGATCTGGCCGCCGCGGCGAGGCTCACCCGCGCCGGCGCCAGTGGCGTGTCCCCATGTAACGAACGAAAAATTAGCGTAACTTCCTGACCCTTCTGCTTGTTGGCACCGCTTCCGGTGCTTTATCCGATAGGCGGTCGTCACTCGGCCGCTGAACGACGAAGGACATGGCTGCCGATGGACGAACGTGTTGACCGGTCGGAGACCCGAATAGCACCCGAACGCGTATCACGGGTGACGCCGGTGGCCCCGCGTCCACGTACCGGCTACTGGATCCTGACCGCGATTGTCGTAGCCGGGCTGGGCGGCGGAGGCTGGTACCTGTGGTCCCAGCGCGACGCCCAGCAGACACCGAAGAACATCGCGGCGGGGCGAAGCGGCCAAGGGCTTCCGCAGCCCGTCGGGTTTGCGAGGATTGACAAGGGCAACGTCCGCATCATCCTGAATGAGCTTGGTACAGTGTCGTCGCTCGACACCGTGACGGTGCAGACCCAGATCAACGGCCAGTTGCAGCAGGTCGGCTTCAAGGAAGGCCAGATCGTCAAGAAGGGCGACTTCCTGGCGCAGATCGATCCACGGCCCTACATCGCCGCGCTGGAACAGGCCCAAGGCACCCTCGCGCACGGACCAGGGATTGCTGGCCCAGGCGCAGACCAACCTGAAGCGCTTCCAGACCCTGGGACGGCAGGATTCGATCGCCCAGCAACAGACTCGACGATCAGCGCTTCCTGGTGCAGCAGTACACCGGGACGGTGCAGACCGACCAGGGCGCGGTCGATACCGCGCAGCTAAATCTCAACTATTGCCGCATCGTCTCGCCGATCGACGGGCAGGTCGGGCTGCGGCAGATCGACCAGGGCAACTATGTCCAGACCTCCAGCACGACCGGGCTCGTGGTCATCACCCAGATGCAGCCGATTTCCGTCGTGTTTTCGGTGCCGGAGGATAGCGTCCCCGACATCAGCGAACGTGTGCGCTCCGGCGCCACGCTCAGCGTGGAGGCGTACGACCGGTCCAATACGCGGCTGCTCGCGACCGGACAGCTTGGCACCCTGGACAACGTCAGTCGACACCACCACCGGCACGCTGAAACTACGGGCGCTGTTCCCCAACACGGACGAGATGCTGTACCCGAACCAGTTCGTGAACGCCCGGCTGCTGGTGAACACGATGCAGGATACGGTCAGGATTCCGGTTCCAGCCGTGCAGCGTGGTGAGCCTGGGACATTCGTCTACCTGATCAATGCCGACAACACAGTGTCCGTGCGTCCGATCAAGGTGGGACCCGTCGACGGCCACTATCAGGCAGTCCTGTCAGGGCTGAACCCGGGAGATCGGGTGGTGACCGACGGGACCGACCGCCTGCGCGACGGAGCACCGGTGACGCTGCCGGCGGCGAAGACCGAGACGGGCGCGCGTGGCCCACAACCACCTGGGTCGCCGGCTGCCGCAGCCCCGGCATCCGAAGCGGCATCCGGCCAGCCAGCGGAGCCAAAGACCCCGCGTGAGCACCGCCGCCAGACGCAAGCGCAATGAAAATCCCGGTGTGAGTCCGTCCCGCCCCTTCATCCTGCGACCGGTAGCGACCACGCTGCTGATGGCGGCGATCCTGCTGGTCGGCATCGTCGCCTATCGGTTCCTGCCGATCTCCGCATTGCCGGAGGTCGATTATCCGACGATCCAGGTTCAGACCTTCTATCCGGGCGCCAGTCCCGAGGTCATGACCTCGGCGATCACCTCGCCGCTGGAGGTGCAGTTCGGACAGATGCCCAGTCTGAACCAGATGTTCTCCACCAGTTCGGCGGGGTCCTCGCTGATTACGCTGCAGTTCAGCCTGGACGTCAGCCTGGACATCGCGGAGCAGGAGGTGCAGGCGGCGATCAACGCGGCTGGGAACCTGCTGCCGTCCGATCTGCCGGCGCCGCCGATTTATGCCAAGGTCAACCCGGCCGATGCACCGATCCTGACATTGGCGCTCAGCTCGAAAACCCTGCCGTTGACGCAGGTCCAGGACCTGGCGAACACCCGACTGGCGCAGAAGATCTCCCAGCAGCCCGGCGTCGGGCTGGTCAGCATCAGCGGTGGACAGCGTCCGGCCGTGCGTGTCCAGATCAACCCGCGGGCACTCGCCGCCTATGGGCTGAACATCGACGACCTGCGCACCACGCTGGCCACCGCCAACGTCAACACGCCCAAAGGCAATTTTGACGGTCCGACACAGGCATCCACGATCAACGCCAACGACCAGATCAGTGATCCGAACCAATACCTGACCCTTGTGATCGCATACCGCAACGGTGCTCCTGTGCGGCTGCGGGACGTGGCAACCGTTGTCAACGGCCCCGAGAACACCAAGCTCGGTGCCTGGGCAAACCTGACGCCGGCGGTGATCCTGAACGTTCAGCGCCAGCCGGGCGCCAATGTCATCCAGGTCGTGGACACGATCAAACGCCTGCTGCCGCAGTTGCAGGCCACTCTGCCGGCGGCGGTCGATGTCGCGGTGCTGACCGACCGCACGGTGACAATTCGAGCGTCGGTCGCCGATGTGGAGTTTGAACTTGGGTTGGCGGTCGCGCTGGTGGTGGCGGTGATCTTCCTGTTCCTGCGCAATCTGCCGGCGACCATCATTCCCAGCCTGTCCGTGCCGCTGTCCCTGGTCGGCACCTTGGCGGTCATGTACTTGCTGGGCTTCAGCCTGGACAACCTGTCACTGATGGCGCTGACCATCTCGACCGGCTTTGTCGTCGATGATGCGATCGTCATGATCGAGAACGTCGCCCGCTACGTTGAAGCCGGGGAAAAGCCGCTGACGGCAGCCCTGAAAGGCAGCGAGCAGATCGGCTTCACCATCATCTCCCTGACCGTGTCGCTGATCGCCGTGCTGATCCCGCTGCTGTTCATGGGCGACGTCGTCGGCCGGCTGTTCCATGAGTTCGCGATCACCCTGGCGGTAACGATCGTGATTTCGGCGATCGTGTCACTGACACTGGTGCCGATGATGTGCGCCAAGCTGCTGCACCACCGGCCGGATGCCACGCGCAGCCCATTCGATCTGAAAGCCGAACGCGGCTTCAACTGGATCATCGCGCGCTACGACCGCGCACTGAACGTCGTGCTGGATCATCAACCCCTGACTCTGCTGGTCGCGGTGTTGACCATGGGCCTGACAGTGCTGCTGTACACAGCCGTGCCCAAGGGTTTCTTTCCGGTTCAAGACACCGGCGTGCTGCAAGGCATCTCGGTCGCGCCGCAAACCGCGTCCTACGCCGCGATGGCGGAGCACCAGCAGGCGCTGGCCGCGGCGATACTGAAAGACCCTGATGTGGTCAGCCTGAGTTCGTTCATCGGCGTGGACGGCAGCAACACGACGCTGAACAGCGGCCGCTTTCTGATCAACCTGAAGCCCAAGGACAATCGTACGCTCAGCGCCAAGGAGGTCGCCCGGCGGCTGCAGCAGGAAACCTCGGGCGTGCCGGGTGTGTCGCTCTATCTGCAACCGGTCCAGGACCTGACGATCGATGCCTCGGTCAGTCGCACGCAGTACCAGTTCGTGCTGCAGAATCCGAGCCTGTCGGCGTTCAGCGAATGGGTGCCGAAGCTGCTCGCGAAACTGCGTGAGCTACCGGATATTACCAACGTCGCCAGCGACCTGCAGCAGCAAGGTTTGACAATCAACCTGGTAATCGATCGCGAAACCGCATCCCGCTTCGGCATCACGCCGGCGACAGTGGACAACGCGTTGTACGATTTGTTCGGGCAACGCATCATCTCGACCATCTACACTCAGTCGAACCAGTATCGGGTCATCCTGGAAGCCGACCCGTCGTTGCAGACCTCGCTGGACGGGTTGTCGGCGATCCGCTTGCCATCATCCGCCTCGACCACCGGGCAGGTGCCGCTGACATCGATCGTCCGCATCGAACAGAAGCCGGGACCCCTGCAGATCAGTCATCTGTCGCAGTTCCCGGCGACGACGATCTCCTTCGACACCGCGCCGGGGTCGTCGCTGGGCGCAGCCGTTGCCGCCATCCGCCAAGCGGAGAAGGACATCGACCTGCCCGCGAGTTTTCTGACCGCCTTCCAAGGGGCGGCCGCGGCGCTGGAAGCATCGCTATCGAACGAACTTCTTCTTGTGCTGGCGGCAGTCGTTACGATGTACATCGTTCTTGGCGTGCTGTATGAAAGTTTCATCCACCCCATCACGATTCTTTCGACGCTGCCCTCGGCGGGTGCCGGTGCGCTGGTCGCGCTGCTGATCGCGGGTCACAACATCGATGTCATCTCGGTCATCGGCATCATCCTGCTGATCGGCATCGTCAAGAAAAACGCGATCATGATGATCGACTTCGCGCTGGACGCGGAGCGTGAGGAAGGCAAGCCGCCGCGCGAGGCCATTCATCAGGCCTGTCTGCTTCGCTTCCGTCCCATCCTGATGACCACGATGGCCGCCCTGCTCGGGGCGTTGCCGCTGATGCTGGGCAACGGCACAGGGTCAGAGTTGCGCCGCCCGTTGGGCGTGGCGATCGTCGGCGGGTTGATCGTCAGCCAGGTGCTGACGTTGTTCACGACGCCGGTGATCTACCTGATGTTTGACCGCCTCGCCTGGCGTCTGCGCGGCAACAAGCCTGAACCGAGCGCGGCTGAATGAACATCTCGGCCGCTTTCATCGCGCGCCCGGTCGCCACCACGCTGCTGACGATCGGGATCGCGCTGGCCGGCATCTTCGCGTTCTTCAAACTGCCGGTGTCGCCGCTGCCGCAAGTGGATTTCCCAACGATCTCGGTCCAGGCGCAGTTGCCGGGTGCCAGTCCGGAAACAGTCGCAACGAGTGTCGCCGCCCCGCTGGAACGCCATCTCGGCCAGATCGCCGATGTCACGGAGATGACATCCACCAGTTCCGTTGGATCAGTGCGCATTGTGCTGCAGTTCGGCTTGAATCGCGACATTAACGGCGCGGCGCGTGACGTTCAGGCCGCGATTAACGCCGCGCGCGCCGATCTTCCAACCAGCCTGCGCAGCAACCCGACCTATCGAAAGGTGAACCCGGCCGACGCGCCGGTGCTGATTCTGGCGCTGACGTCCAAGACACTGACGCGCGGCCAGATGTACGATGCGGCGGCAAACGTGTTGTCGCAGAAACTGTCCCAGATCGACGGGATCGGCCAGGTCATCATTGGCGGCGCCGCACTGCCCGCCGTGCGTGTGGAGCTAAATCCAACCGCATTGTTCAAGTATGGTATCGGGCTGGAGGACATCCGCGCGGCTCTCGCCTCGGCCAATGCAAACAGTCCCAAGGGCTCCATCGATGCGGGCAGCCTGCGCTATCAACTCTACACCAACGACCAGGCTTCTCGGGCGGACGAATACAAGCCCCTGGTGGTCGCCTACCGCAACGGCGCCGGCGTAAGATTGTCCGACGTGGCGGACGTGCTGGATTCGGTGGAGAACACGCGAAACCTTGGCCTGTCGCAAGGCCAGCCGGCGGTGCTGGTCATTCTGTTCCGCCAGCCGGGTGCCAACATCATCGAGACGGTGGATGGCGTGAAGGCGGCGATACCGCAATTGATGGCTGCCTTGCCGAGCGACATGAACGTGCTGATCGCCAACGACCGAACGACGACGATCCGCGGCAGTTTGCACGAAACCGAAATGACCTTGCTGATCGCGGTTGGACTTGTCACCGTCGTCGTGTTCCTGTTCCTGCGCAGCGCCCGGGCCACGTTGATTCCGGCGATTGCCGTGCCGGTCTCCATCATCGGAACGTTCGGCACGATGTATTTGCTGAACTACAGTCTCGATAATCTGTCGCTGATGGCTTTGACCGTCGCCACCGGCTTCGTCGTCGATGACGCGATCGTCGTGCTGGAGAATATTTCCCGCCATATCGAGGAGGGCATGCCGCGCGTCCAGGCGGCCTTGCGTGGTGCCCGGGAAGTCAGTTTCACCGTCATCTCCATCAGTCTTTCGCTGATCGCCGTATTCCTGCCGATCCTGCTGATGGGTGGCATCGTCGGCCGGTTCTTCCGCGAGTTCGCCATCACGCTGTCGATGGCAATCCTGGTCTCGCTGGCAATCTCGCTGACCACAACGCCGATGATGTGCGCGTTGATGCTCAAGCCGGCGGACAAGCAGAAGCCGAGGAAGCGGACCCTGTTCGATCGCGCACAGAGCTTGTACGCGCGCACGCTGACGTGGTCTCTGCGGCATTCCCTTCTGGTGGTGCTGGTGCTTGTTGTCACGGTCGTGTTGAACGTTGTGCTGTTCGTAGTTGTGCCGAAAGGGTTCTTTCCGCAGCAGGATACCGGCCGGATGATGGGCGGCTTGCAGGGCGACCAGAGTATTTCCTTTCAAGCCATGCAGCAGAAGCTGCAGCAGCTTTCCGACATCGTGCAACATGATCCCGCCGTTCAGAGCGTGGTCGGCTTCACCGGATCCGGCGGCGGCGGCGGCGCCGGCTCCACGAATACTGGCTCCGTCTTTGTCGCGCTTAAGCCACTTTCGCAACGCGATGGCATCGACGCGGTCATGACCCGCCTGCGCCGCAAGCTTGGGGATGTGCCCGGCGCCAGGCTGTTCCTGATCCCGATCCAGGACTTCCGGGTTGGCGGCCGGTCGAGCAACGCGGCCTATCAATACTCGCTGCAGGGCGATAGTTCCGCCGATCTCTATGAGTGGGCGCCAAGGCTCGTCGCCGCTTTGGAACATGACCCGGTGCTTCGCGACGTGAGTTCGGATCAGCAACAGAAGGGCCTGCAGACCGATCTTGTGATCGACCGGGCAACGGCGAGTTGCCTTGGCGTTACCGCCGCGCAGATCGACAACACGCTGTACGACGCATTCGGCCAGCGCCAGGTTTCCACGATCTACAGCGCCCAGAACCAGTATCACGTGATCATGGAGGTCGCGCCGCGCTACTGGCAAAGCCCGGAGACGCTGAGAGACATCTACATCAGCACGACGGGCGGCAACGCCACCGGGACCCAATCGACCAATGCCGTGGTGGGTACGGTCGCGGCATCGACGAAGAAAAACGCCACGACCGCGGCCACGATCGCGTCCAGTTCCGCGCGCAACGCTTCAACCAACGCGCTGGCCAATGTCGGCAAAGGAGTTGCCTCCTCAGGCGCCGCCGTCAGCACCAGCAAGGAGACGATGGTCCCCCTTGCCGCCTTCACCACGTTCGGCCCCGGCAACACCGCGTTGTCAGTCAGCCATCAAGGATCGTTCGTCGCCAGCACGATTTCGTTCAATCTGGCGCCCGGCAAATCGTTGAGCGACGCGACGGTATCGCTGGAGCGGGCGATGCGCGAAATCCGGATGCCTGCCTCGATCCACGGGTCGTTCCAGGGTACCGCCCAGGTCTTCCAGGCCTCCCTCAGCAGCGAACCGATCCTGATCGCGACCGCACTCATCGCGATCTACATCGTGCTCGGGGTGCTGTATGAGAGCTACATCCATCCGATTACCATCATTTCGACCCTGCCCTCGGCCGGGGTCGGCGCGGTGCTTGCCCTGCTGCTGTTCAACACCGAGTTCAGCATCATTGCCCTGATCGGCGTGATCCTGCTGATCGGCATCGTCAAGAAAAACGCCATCATGATGATCGACTTCGCACTTGAGGCGGAACGAACACGCGGACTCAAACCAAGAGAGGCGATCTTCCAAGCGTGCCTGATGCGCTTCCGTCCGATCATGATGACCACGAGCGCGGCGATACTTGGCGCGATGCCGTTGGCGCTGAGTTTCGGCGACGGTGGGGAATTACGCCGTCCGCTTGGGATCTCGATCGTTGGCGGGCTGATCGTCAGTCAGATTCTCACGCTATATACTACCCCTATTGTCTATCTCTACATGGACCGCCTCCGGTCGTTCTCGAAACGCCAATGGCACCGGGTCTTTCCTGGTCAGGCCGCGCCGGAGGCCGCTGAGTAATGCGTCACGTCTGGATTTGCCTCATCCTGGCCGGTTGTATGGTCGGGCCGGACTATCAACGTCCGGACGCGCCCAGCCCGGCGGCGTTCAAGGAACTCGCCGGATGGAAGATCAGCCAACCGGCGGACGCGGCGGATAAAGGCGCATGGTGGTCGGTCTATCACGACCCGGAACTCGACCGGTTGGAGCGGATGGTCGAGGTGTCGAACCAGACCGTGAAGTCGTTCGAGGCGCAGTACCGTTCGGCTGTCGCGTTGGTTGCCGAAGCCCGGGCCGGGCTTTTCCCGACGGTCGGACTGACCGGGGATGCATCGCGCAGCGGCAGCGGCGGACGGGGCTCATCAGGGCTGAGCACGACCGGCCGAACCACTTCAAGCGGGCGAGGCAGCGGCACAACCTACAGCATCAGCGGAAGTGTCACCTGGGACCTCGATGTCTGGGGGCGCATCCGCCGGCAGGTCGAAAGTAGCAGCGCTGCTGCCCAGGTCAGCGCGGCGGACCTCGCGAACGCAAAACTGTCGGCGCAAGCCACGCTCGCGGCGGATTACTTCAACCTGCGGGCGGAGGACTCGCTGGCCCGTCTGCTTGCCGAAACAGCCGCCAATTACCGCCGTTCGTTGCAGATCACGCAGAACCAGTACCGTTCTGGGACAATCTCCAACATCGATGTGGTCACCGCTCAGGCGCAACTACAGTCAACCGAGGCGCAACTGGCCGGCGTCGGGGTTCAGCGGCAACAGTTCGAGCACGCCATTGCGGTTTTGACGGGACATGCACCCGCCGAAATCTCGATCGCTCCCGCCCCGCTGACGGCGCGTGTCCCGGTCTTGCCGCCTGGACTGCCGTCGAAATTGCTGGAGCGCCGTCCCGACATCGCGGCGGCGGAACGGCTGATGCAGGAGCAAAACGCATTGATCGGTGTGCAGACCGCGGCGTTTTACCCGGACATCTCGCTGTCTGCCCTGGTCGAATATGCCGGCAGCCCTCTCGCTCAGTTGTTCAACGCCAGCAACCGCTTCTGGTCGCTGGCCGCGTCGGGCAGTAAATCCTTGTTCGAAGGCGGATTGCGGACCGCTTCGGTGGCTGCCGCACGTGCAACCTATGAGGCTTCGGTCGCGGACTACCGCCAGACGGTTCTGACGGCGTTTCAGCAGGTCGAGGATGCTTTGTCCAACCTGCGAATTCTGGAGCAACAAGCGAAAGCTGAAGACATCGCCGTACGATCAACCCAGCGCGCGGTGGAAATGACGCTGAATACTTACCGCGCGGGAACGGTGCCCTATACCAGCGTGATAACTGAACAGACCTTGTTGCTGAGCAACCAACAGTCGGCGTTGGCGATCCAGCAGAGCCGTCTTGTATCCAGTGTGGCGCTTATTCAGGCGCTCGGCGGCGGTTGGTCAACAAACGACCTGCCCAAGAAGATCAAGACATTCAATCCACTGCTGCCCTGAGCCACACCGGGCTGACAGTGACCCTTGATAGATCGGGGCTTTGCGCTGATCATGTCGAGGACAAAATGGGGAAATTGGCGATGCAAAGGCAAATCGGGAAATTTGGTGTTGGTCTGCTGGTCCTGCTCGGGGTTGCAGGCCTTGTGCCAACTGTTCACGCACGATCGATATCTTGCCAGCCTATCAGCAAAGCGCAGGTGTCCGCCCTGTTCGACCACTGGAACAAGGCCCTGCTGACCAAGCGAACGGAAACGGTCGTCGCGGCATACGCGCCTGATGCTACGCTGCTGCCCACGGTTCAGACCGGTCCGCTGGTGGGGCCGGAAGAAATCGGCAAGTATTTTTCCTATTTCCTCAAGCAGTCACCCCAGGCAACGATCGAGACGAGGATCATTCACACCGGATGCAATCTCGCTTTTGATGTTGGCCTGTATGCTTTCATGGTGGATGGCGATCAGCCAGGCAGCCGCAAGCAGGTCAAGGCGCGTTATACGTTCATCTATGCGCCGGTCCACGGAAAGTGGCTTATTGTCCACCATCATTCGTCCGCTGTTCCCGCCCAGTAATCGCCGCCGGCTTCAGCCGGCACGTCAGAGCGATCGCGTCATGCGTCGCCTCCCCGAGCGCTGTGTTGTCAAAGATGCACCAGCGCTGGGGGTTGGTGCTTCGCGCAGCCTGCAAGCGGTCTCGTCGATATACTCCGGCCCGTAGCCGGAATAGTAGATCCGCGGTGAACCATGCAATCGATGGTAAACCAGTCCCGGCCATCCTCCGGGTACCGCCGCAAGCGGTGGTGACGCCGGGTCCACCGCAGCCCGAGTGATCCTGTGTTCCACGAGCAGGCGATCCACATGTTCGGTGAACCATGACGCGTGGCGGGGTTCGCTGACCGCCAATCCGGCAAATCGAGCGCGGAGGGCGCCGAAGAACGAGCCAGCGACCGCATCGTCGAAGGCAAGACCGGGCGGCAACTGCACCAGGAGCGGACCAAGTTTGTCACCCAACGCTCCCGCTTCAGACAAGAAGCGCTCCAATGGCTCGATCGCATCGGCCAGCCTGCGCGTGTGGGTAATTTCCCGCGGCACCTTGACGGCGAAACGAAACGCCGGCGGCACGCTCGCAGCCCAGCGCGCGTAGGTCGCCAGCCTATGCGGGCGATGGAAAGAGGAATTGATTTCCACCGCGGAAAGCCGCTGCGCGTAGCGTTGCAGGTGGCTGCCTTCAGCCGGAAATTCCACGGCGTACGACTTGGGGATCGTCCACCCGGCCGTGCCGATCCGGATCAATGGAGGAAACTACTCCTTCACTGCCCCGGTCATCGACGACACATAATATTCCACGAAGAACGAGTAGATGATCGCGACCGGCACTGATCCCAGCAGTGACCCAGCCATCAGCGAGCCCCATTGATAGACATCGCCGGTGACCAGTTCCGTCAGTATCGCTACTGGTACTGTCTTCTTCTCGGTGCTCTGGATGAAGGCCAGCGCATAGATGAACTCGTTCCACGACAGGGTAAACGCGAAGATGCCCGCTGAGATCAGCCCCGGTACCGCAAGCGGCAACGTGATCCGCCGCAGGATCTGCAACCTGGAGGCTCCGTCGATCAGCGCGCACTCCTCCAGTTCGTATGGGATGGATTTGAAGTAGCCGATCAGCAGCCAGGTGCAGAAGGGAATGAGGAAGGTAGGATACGTCAGGATCAGCGCGATCGGGCTGTCAAACATCCCGAACTGGAAGATCAGCGTGGCCAGCGGTATGAACAGGATGGTGGGCGGAACCAGGTAGGCAAGATAAATCGCCAGCCCGGCATGCTGGGCGCCCTTGAACCGCAACCGCTCAATCGCATAGGCCGCGAGTACGCTGGCACCCACCGAAAGAAATGTTGCCGCGGTGGCGATGCCCATGGTTGTCATCAGCCATCGTGGATACTCGGTTTCGAACAGCAGCTTGCGGATGTTGTCGAGTGTCGGCGAGTGCACCAGGAACGGGTTGTACTGCTTGTAATCGTACATCTCGTAGTCGGGCTTCACCGATGTAATCGCCATCCAGTAGAACGGAAACAGCAATACGATTACGAAGATCGCCAACGGGATATAGATCGTGATCGTGCGGCGGGCCCGCGAATCCCAGCTCAGGATTTCCGGCGCATCCTTGACTGAAGCCGCAAGCTCGACCTCCTGCGTGACCGCGACCGCATCCGTGCCCACTGTGCCAGTTCCCAGGCCACTAGTCATTGTCGCTTCCTTGCTGCCACTTGCGCCGCCCAACGCCGAAGAAACACACCAAAGTCGCGACCAGCAGGAATGGGATCATCGACACCGCGATTGCCGCCCCTTCACCAAGCTGCGATCCGGGAATGGCGCGCTGAAACGCCAAAGTCGCCATCAGGTGGGTGGAGTTGAAGGGACCGCCGCGCGTGATCGCATAGACAAGCTGGAAGTCGGAAAACGTGAACAGCACTGACAAGGTCAAGGCCACCGACAGGATCGGCATCAGCAGTGGGACGGTGATCCGGCGGAATTTTTGCCACCCTGTCGCTCCGTCCAGCAGCGCTGCCTCATACAGTGACGGTGAGATGGTTTGCAGGCCCGCCAGCAGCGTGATCGCCACGAAGGGAATGCCGCGCCAGACGTTGGCAACGATCAGCGACCACCGCGCCGGCCAGGGCGAGCCGAGGAAATCGAAGTAATGGTCGCGCAAATGCAGGACGTTGACCACGACATACGACACGATTGAAAACTGCGGGTCATAGATCCACCACCAGGCGATCGACGACAGCACCGTCGGAACAATCCAGGGCAACAGCACGATCGCTCGGATGAACGCCTTGAACGGTAGATGATGATTGAGCAGAAGCGCCAGCCACAATCCCAGCAGGAATTTCCCTGCCGTAGCCACCGCCGTATAGAAGATCGTGTACCAGACGGCGCCCCAGAACACCGGGTCGTCGAACAATGAATAGAAATTATCCAGCCCGATATACTCGCCGGGCTGGCCGATGGTGGTGTCCGTAAGCGACAACCAAAGACCAAGACCCAGCGGGTATGTCAGGAAGATCAACAGCAGGCCAGCCGTTGGCAACATGCACAGCGTCACCAGGAACGGCTTGGAGTCGAACAGCCGTCCTACCCGCGAGTGCTGGCGGGTTGGCCTCCATTCAAGGCTGGCGACTGCATCCATCATCGCTCTCCTTCTAACCCTTCAGATATCTGGCCGCCTGCCTGGCTGCCTGTTTGACCGCGGCCTGTGGCGTGGCGTTGCCAGTGGCAACGGAGGCAAACATATCCACCAACGTGTAATTTGCCGCCACAGCCGATGAGGCCGCGGAGATCGGGCCACGATAGCTGTCATAGTACGGCGTATCCATGCTGTCGATATATGGCTTCAATTTTGGATCAGCATTCCAGAATGCCATCTTGCCGTAGTTCTTCAGCGAGTTTGACCAATACCCCAGGCACCCGGCGAGCCAAGGCGCGTATTGCGGCGCCTCCATCATGAATTGCAGGTATTGCTTGCAAGCGTTGGGGTATTTCGTGTGCTTGAACGCCATCGCATTGACCACCAGCGATGACTGCGGCGCTCTTTTTGCCAAACCTCGAGGTGCCACCTGATGGTTCGTATCCACGGCGATCGCCTGCAACTTCGGATCCGATGAGTTTTTCGCCACGTAGTAGATAGAGACGCCATTGCTGGTCAGGCTGATATCACCCGACGCATAGGCCTTGTTGTTGCTCGGATCGCCCCATGACAACGTCCCGCTGATCATCTGAGGATAAAGTTCCTTGGCGTATTCGAGCGCCGCGATCGTCTCCTTCGAATCCAGCGAAACCTTCCCCTCCTGATCAGTCAGCGAGGCGCCATGCGACCACAGCAGCCAATTCGCGAAACCGTTGCCGTCACCAACCGCATGCCCCAACGCATATCCAGCGGGATGTCCGGCCTTGTTCAGCTTGGTGCACATGGCCAGGAAGCCGGCATGGTCATCCGGAATCCGATCATACCCGACCTCTTTTAGCCAGGACATGCGATAGACAGACGCGCCCCCGCTGCCGCCCATCGGAATCGCCAGCCATTCCTTGGAACCCCAGCGGCGGGAGTACAGCAACGCCAGTTCGTGCCAGCCACCGTACTTGGCGCCAAGATAGTCCGCCAGATCATTCATCGGGATGAGCTTGTCGGCGTAAATCTGCGGATCGGAACCAAATCCGACTATAATATCCGGTCCCGCGCCGGTGTTCGCGGTCACCGCCGTCTGCGGCCGCATATCCTCCCAACTCACGAAGTCGACGCGCACCGGGATGCCGATCTGTTCCGTGAACTTCTTGGTATTCTCGCGAAACAGCACTTCATCCGGATCAACGAACTTGGCGGGGCGCAACACTCTGAGCGTCGCCCCGGCCTCCGCCTTGAACCCCGGCGGGGCGGCATCGGCGGTGGGGACGTCCAAATCCGCTGCCCGCGCCCCTATCAGGGGCAGCGTGGTCGCGCCGATCAGTGCGGTCGCGCCCGACAACAGGGTATCACGGCGAGTCAAGCCATTCATTCAATTCCCTTCCCACTCAGTCCGGCAGTCATTCAGGCCGCCCGTTCTTCCCATCCGTAGCGCGTGCCGCACCGCGCAACAAGGCAGCCTTCCGGTGCACCGGCCTGCCGCCGGCAGAACCGGCGGCGGCGGCGATTTCAGCTTGTCTTGTAATACCGGGCGGCCTGCTGCGCTGCGCGCTTGGCGGCATCCTGCGGAGTGGCATTCCCTGTGACCACGGACGCGAACATATCCACGACAGTATAGTTCGCCGTGACCGCGGAGGATGCCGGCGTCACCGGTCCCTTGAACCCGTCATAGTACGGGGTGTCCATGCCTGACGCATAAGGCGCCAGCTTCGGATCTTCCGACCAGAACTTCATTTTGGAGTAGGCCTTCAAGGAATTCGACCAGTAGCCGAGGCAGTTGGACAGCCACGGCCCATACTGGTCCGCCTCCATCATGAACCGTAGATAGTCCTTCGCGGCATTGGGATACTTCGTGTGCTTGAAAACCATCGCGTTCATTGGCGTTGCCGACATTGGCGACCGGGAGGCCACGCCCTTCGGCAGCACCTGATGCTGCGTATCCAGTGCGATCTGATTTAGCTTCGCATCGGGTGAGTTCTTGAGGAAGTAATATATCGAGACCCCGTTGAACGTCAGCCCTATGTCACCTGAGGCAAAAGCCTTGTTATTACCTGAATCATTCCACGATAGGGTGCCCGACACCATGGTCTTTTGCAACTCGGTTGCATACTTCAGGGCCGATATGGTTTCCTTGGAATTGAGGGCGATATGCCCCTTCTCGTCCACCAGCGTGGCATTGTGCGACCACAGTAGCCACGATGCGAAACCATTCGCGTCGCCCAGCGCGTGGCCGAGCGAAAAGCCGCAGGGGTGGCCGATTTTTTGCAGCTTTTCGCACAGCGTCAAGAAGCCTTGGTGGTCGTCGGGAATGGAATCGTAGCCGGCCTCTTTGACCCAGGACTTCCGGTAGACAGTGGGGCCGGCGCCGCCGCCGATGGGGATGGATATCCACTCCTTGGTCTTCCACTTGGTACCATAGAGTAGCGCAAGTTCCTGCCAGCCGCCGTATTTCGCGCCCAGGTAATCCGCCAGATCCGTCATGTCGGCAATCTTCGACGCATAGATCTGCGGATCGGAACTGAACCCGACCACAATGTCCGGACCCGCGCCGGTGTTGGCAACGACCGCGGTCTGAGGGCGGATATCCTCCCAGCTTACGAAGTCAACACGAACCGGAATGCCGGTTGCGTCGGTAAATTTCTTGGTATTTTCGCGCCAGTAGACTTCATCGGGGTCAATGAACTTCGCCGGGCGAAGAACGCGCAGTTCGGCACCCTTTTCCAATTTATAGTCGAGCGCCTTGACCGTGGCCGTGGGAACGTCGGTGACGGCGGCGCGAGCACCGATGCTGGGGATGGACGCCGCCGCGATGGAGGCAGAGGCGAGCGCGAGTGACTCGCGTCGGCTGATGGACATTTTCCAGAACTCCCTACCGGTCGTTGGCTGTAGGGCCCCGACGACCGGAAACCGGAACCCCTTGTAGCTTCAGTATTCAACCGTCACCCGAAAAACGCAAAGTCCCCTCCGTGCTTCTGCGGCTTCTGCCGTCAGGCACTGACACGCTGCCCGGTCGCCGCGTCGAACAGGTGCACCATCGAGGGATCGGGTGTGATATGGATCATCTCCCCCGGCCGCGCCGAAACCCGTTCGCGAAACGCCGCGATGATCGGGCTGCCGGCGAACTCCGCCATTACCTGGGTCTCGGACCCGGTCGGCTCGATCACATTGACCCGCGCCGGGACGCCGCCGCCGTTCAACTGGAAATGCTCCGGCCGAACGCCAAAGATGATCGGGGTGCCTTCTGACACGCCCCGGGTCGAGGGCAGCGGCAACGACGTGCCCTCATCAGAGCGGAACGCCCCGCCGTCTACACGCCCCTTCAGGAAGTTCATCGCGGGCGATCCGATGAAGCCAGCGACGAACAGGTTCGCCGGGTTGTCATACAGGTCCAGCGGAGCACCGATCTGTTCGACATTGCCACCATTCATCACCACGATCTTGTCCGCCATGGTCA
Source organism: uncultured Alphaproteobacteria bacterium (assembly GCA_963792345.1). Classification (GTDB taxonomy): domain Bacteria; phylum Pseudomonadota; class Alphaproteobacteria; order Acetobacterales; family Acetobacteraceae; genus Rhodopila. The sequence continues at coordinate 204,215 of CAWBVV010000002.1, read as the reverse complement.
TTGCCTCGATCTGGTCATGCGTGACGTAGACCGTGGTGGTGGTCAGCCGCTGATGCAGTTCCTTGATCTCGGCGCGCATCGCGACGCGCAGCTTGGCGTCCAGGTTGGACAGCGGCTCGTCGAACAAGAACACCTGAGGGTCACGCACGATCGCCCGGCCCATCGCCACACGCTGCCTCTGTCCCCCGGACAACTGCCTGGGGTAGCGGTTCAGGTAAGGCCCCAAACTCAGGATCTCGGCTGCCCGCCCCACCTTCTGATCGATCACCGTCCTTGGCGCATTCGCCAGGCTCAGCGCGAACGCCATGTTGTCGCGAACGGTCATGTGCGGATAAAGGGCATAATTCTGGAACACCATCGCGATGTCGCGTTCCTTTGGTGCCACGTCGTTGACGACACGGCCACCGATCGCGATCTCGCCGCCGGTAATGTTCTCCAGGCCGGCGATCATTCGCAGCAACGTTGACTTCCCGCAGCCGGAGGGGCCGACGAGGATGACGAACTCGCCGTCCTCGATATCGACACTCACTCCGTGCAGCACTTCGGTGGATCCGTAGCGCTTGCGGACGTCACGGACAGACACCGTGGCCATGCTTGTTTCTCCCTGCGGCGCCGGCTTGCGATCGCGGCCCTTCGACAGCTTCTTCGCATGTGTACGCCGGCCGCGCAAAGGGTGAGGCCCCGCCATGGCCGACGGAGGCGGGAACGCCGGGCGAAGCCGTGCAACACCGCTCAGGCTGTACCTGTGTCGCAGCGGCAACATGAACAGGACATTGCCCACCGGGTTGATCTGCATCAACGCGGTTCCTGGCCCGAAACACTTTGGTGCGCATCGACCCCGGCACGGTGCCGGCTTTCGAGAGCGCCCGGCCAGGAAGGTGCGACGCGCGAGGAGAGATGATGAAGAAGACGTTGTTCGCCACGACCTTACTGAGTGCCATGGCGCTCAGTTTCGCGGCATCCGCCCAAGGCCTTTTGGATATGAATGCGCCGCTGGTCGGTAAGGAAGCCGGGACTATCATGGTCCGTGCGCGAGCGATCGGGCTTATCCCCGAAGACAACTCCAGTAAGATCACCGCGATCGGCGGCCGTGTAACGGCGACCGCGCAGGCCGCGCCTGAAGTGGATCTTTCTTACTTCCTGACTGACAATATAGCGCTTGAGTTGATTGCCGCGACCACCAGGCACGACGTGAAGGCAAAGGGCACGGCTGTTGGGGATGTCGATGTGGGAAGCGTGTGGGCGCTACCGCCAACACTTACCCTACAGTATCATTTCCTGCCGCACTCGGCCTTCAGTCCTTATGTCGGTGTCGGTGTGAACGTGACCTTCTGGTATGGCGCCAAGGCAGCCAATCCGCCTGTCACGCATTTCAGTGTCGGCACCGGAATTGGCCCCGCTGTGCAGGCTGGCATTGATTACAACTTCGCGGGCCATTGGTTCGCAAACCTTGATGTGAAGCAGATCTTCCTGAACACCAACGCGCATGTCGATGCCTTGGGCACGACGGTGAAGGCTCACACCGCCTTGGATCCGCTGGTGATCGGCATGGGTATCGGCTACCGGTTCTGACGGCAACGATCCCGAGGGTACCGGCCCTCGGGATTGCCTCTGCACGATTGGCTCCGCCCGATTAGCTCCACCTAATTAGCGCCCTTGGGGCTGCGTTCCGCGCACCAGATCAGGATGTCAGCCTCTGCCACGCCAACACCAGTAGCAGGACCGCATTCAACGCCATAAGAACGGGGGCGGCCGCCGTGACGACGCGGTTCCACTGCCGCCCCGCGGCATTGCCCGCGACGCCTATCACCATCAGGAGCGGCGCGGTGCCCAAGCCGAACGCGGCCATTGCCGCGGCGCCAAGCATCGGCCGTCCGGACGCGGCCGCTGCGGCGAGCGCAGCGTAGAGAAAGCCGCAGGGCAGGAAGCCGAGCGTCAGGCCGAACAGATATTCGCCGAGCACGGAGCCCGCGCGCGATGCGGCCGGTGACGAGCCCGATCATCCGTCCCCAGAACCGTGGCCCCCGATCCATTCCGCCGATCGATGGCCAAATGCGCCCGAGCGCATGCGTCATGAACAGCATGGCGGCAGTGGCGAGCAACATTGCCGACAGGATGCCGAACCCAGCCGATCCGCTGAAGTCTCCGCCGAATCCGGCGGCCAGCGCGCCTAGCCCAGAATAGGTCGTCAGCCGGCCAGCGTGGTACGGCAGCAACATTCCAGCGGTGAGGCGGCTGCCATTCGCACAGCCTCGCCGACGGCAGCCGAACCATACGCTCCGACACCTGGCCCAGGACGAAGCCGCCGCACATCGGGCCGCAATGCACGACGCTGCCGGCCGCGCCCGCGGCGAACAATCCCAGCAGCATCCCGCCCTCGAAGGGCTTTCCCGGACGTGCACAGGCTGCCCAGCCATTGAAGGCTTCCATCATCATCGATCGGTGCCCGGCGACCTGCTGCGTCACGCATTGATGTGGATCAATGTTAATCCGCCACCGCCGACGCAGGTTCGTAGCCGCCGCACAGGAGAGGTGCAGATGGAAACCAATGTGAGTGACCTCATCGTCGGGCTGATGATGGCCGTGTTTGGCTTGATCGGCCTGTTTCTCGTCGCCGGCGCCGCCGACGTCGAGATGTATGTATTCGGGCTTTGCGCTGAGCGGGTTCGCCGTCTGTTTCGATTTCGGCCTGATACGGCGCCACTTCGACCGACGCGATGCGGCACAGGCCGCGGCGCGGAGCAACTCCCATGTCTGACGCCGTCCTTGGCCGAGCGGCCGGTCGATCGTACAATGACGCGGTGGTGAAGAAATTCGTCATCGCCACGATGTTCTGGGCCGTCGTTGCGTTCCTGGTGGGCGTCTATATCGCCGCCGAACTGTCCTGGCCGTCGCTCAATCTCGGGCTTTCCTTCACCAATTTCGGCCGGTTGCGCCCGGTCCACACCTCGGCGGCGATCTTCGCCTTCGGCGGATCGGCGCTGCTTGGCACGTCGTTCTATGTCGTGCAGCGGACCTGCCGAGCGCGGCTGTTCGGCGGCGAGGCGCTGGCGAATTTCGTGTTCTGGGGCTACCAGTTCTTCATCGTCATGGCGGCGCTGAGCTACGTCATGGGCTTCAGCCAGAGCAAGGAATATGCCGAACCGGAATGGCATCTCGACCTGTGGCTGACGATCGTCTGGGTCTGCTACCTGCTGGTCTTCCTCGGCACCATTCTGAAGCGCAGCGAGCCGCACATCTATGTCGCGAACTGGTTCTATCTGGCGTTCATCGTCACCGTCGCGGTGCTGCATCATCGTCAATAACGCCGCGTTGCCGATTTCGATGTATTCCGCCAAGAGCTATTCGGCCTATTCCGGGTGTCCAGGATGCCCTGGTGCAATGGTGGTATGGCCACAACGCCGTGGGCTTCTTCCTGACCGCGGGCTTCCTGGGAATGATGTACTACTTCATTCCGAAGGCGGCGGGCCGGCCGGTTTACTCCTATCGGCTGTCGATCGTGCACTTCTGGACCCTGATCTTCATGTACATCTGGGCCGGACCGCATCATCTGCACTAGACCGCACTGCCCGACTGGACCCAGACCTTGGGCATGGCGTTCTCCATCATGCTGTGGATGCCCTCCTGGGGCGGCATGATCAACGGCATCATGACCCTGTCCGGCGCCTGGGACAAGCTGCGGACCGATCCTGGCCTGCGCTTCTCGGTCACCGCTGTCGGCTTCTACGGCATGTCGACGTTCGAAGGCCCGGTGATGTCGGTGCGCGAAGTCAACGCGCTGTCGCACTACACCGACTGGGGCATCGGCCATGTCCACTCCGGTGCGCTCGGCTGGGTCGCCTTCATCACCTTTGGCGCGATGTACTACCTGGTGCCGGTGTTGTGGGACCGCAGGGCGCTGTATTCCACCCGCCTGGCGTCCTGGCACTACTGGATCGCGACGCATGGGCATCGTGCTTTACATCGTCTCGATGTGGGTCGCCGGCATCATGGAAGGCCTGATGTGGCGCGCGTATGACAAGTTCGGGTTCCTGCAATACTCGTTCGTCGAGTCGGTCATCGCGGTCCATCCGTTCATGGTGATCCGCTTGCTCGGCGGCGTATTCTTCCTGATTGGCGCCCTGATCATGGTCTACAACCTGATCCGGACCGTCACCAGCCCAACCACGGAGCTTCCGCGCCAAGGTCTCGCTGCTCCGCCCATATTGTCCAACCTTGGCGTGGCAGGAGCCTGAGACAATGTTCATTCGTCACGAATTCTTTGAGAAGAACGCGATCTTCCTGCTGATGGGCACATTGGTGACTGTCGCGATCGGCGGCATCGTCGAAATCGTTCCGCTGTTCACGATCGAGACGACCGTGGAGCATGTGGAAGGCATGCGGCCTTACGCCCCGCTGGAGCTGCGTGGCCGCGACATCTATGTGCGGGAAGGTTGCTATCTGTGCCACAGCCAGCAGATCCGCACCCTGCGCGATGAAGTGGAACGTTACGGCCACTACTCCATCGCGGCCGAGAGCATGTATGACCATCCTTTCCAGTGGGGATCAAAGCGGATCGGTCCTGACCTGGCGCGTGTTGGCGGCAAATATTCCAGCGACTGGCACTATGCGCATCTGAGCAACGCGCAGGAAGTGGTGCCGGAATCCCTGATGCCGCACTACGCCTTCCTGGCAGAGACGCCCCTCGACCCTGACGATATTCAAAGCCGGATGCGGGCGCTGCGGATGGTCGGCGTGCCCTATACGGATGAGGAGATCACCAACGCCAAGGTCGATCTGACCGCGCAGGCCGATCCGAACGCCGACAGTACGAAGTTGCTGGCGCGCTACCCGAAAGCCAACGTTGTGCCGGGCAATGGACATCAGGTCACCGAAGCCGATGCTCTCGTCGCCTACCTGCAGATGCTCGGCACCCTGGTGAATTTCGCTGATACCAACACGGAAAGGTTGCGGCAATGACCATTTCCCAATGGCTCGAGCATTACCTGGTCGTGATCATGGCCCTGCTGTTTGCCGGGATTGTGGTCGCCACGTACTGGCCCGGCCGCAAGGACCAGCATCGAGCAGCAGGGCCGCATTCCATTTGAGGATGATGTGTAGTGCCAACCAAGATCGAAAAGGATTCCGTGTCCGGCCGTGAGACGACCGGGCATGACTGGGACGGCATCAAGGAGTTGGATACGCCGCTACCAAAATGGTGGGTGTATGTGTTCCTGGCCACGCATCGTCTGGGCAGCAGGCATGTTCGTGCTCTATCCGTCCATCCCCTATGGCAAAGGCTATTTCCACGGTCTGCTGGGCTATTCCCAGCGGGCGACGGTCGACGCCGAGGTCGGCAAGCTGGTGGCCCAGCGCAAAGGGGCCATGGACAAGATCGCCACGATGTCGTTCGACGCGATCAAGGCTGATCCGGCGCTGATGGAAGTCGCACTGACCAGCGGCCGCATTACCTTCGCCGAAAACTGCCAGCCCTGCCATGGGCCAGGCGGTGGTGGACGTCCAGGCTATCCGGCGTTGGCTGCCGGCGCCTGGATCTGGGGCGGCACGCTCGCCGACATCCAGCAGACCGTCACGCACGGAATCCGCAGCGCCGACCCTGACGCCCGCCAGAGCGCGATGCCCCGGTTCGGCGCCGACGGTGTGCTGAAGCCGGCCGAAATCGAGGCTGTCGCCGATTATGTCTGGGCGACGTTCTACGACCTGCCGACAGCCGGCCAGGACCTGTCTGCCGGTGCCAAGATCTACGCTGACAACTGCGCCGCCTGTCATGGCGATCAGGGCCAGGGGAACCGTGAGATGGGCGCCCCCAAACTAGCCAGCCAGGTCCACCTCTATGGCAACACCAGGGAGACGATCGTGAACCAGGCCACGCTTCCCCATCAGGGCGTGATGCCGAACTGGGGCTCCAGGCTTGATCCGGCGACGGTCAAGGCGGTGACGCTGTATGTCCACGCGTTCGGTGGCGGCGAGTAAGGACTGGCACCCGTGTCACGCATCAACAAGATCGATCGCGCCCTGCAACTGGAACGCGAAGCCGCGGGGGATCATCTCTACGCAAACCGTGTTCGGGTCTATCCGAAGACGGTTCACGGGATGGTTCGCCGTGACAAATGGGCGATTTTGATCGCCTGCCTCACCTTGTACTATGTGTTGCCCTGGGTGCGATGGAACCGGGGCCCCGGGCAACCGACGCAGGCGGTGCTGCTCGATATCTCCCACGAGCGGTTTTACTTCTTCGACATGGAACTTTGGCCCCAGGATATCTGGCTGCTTGCGGGCCTGCTGATTCTTGGGGCGGTCGGGCTTTTCCTGGTGACCAGCCTGTTTGGCCGTCTGTGGTGCGGCTATACTTGTCCGCAAACTGTCTGGACCGATTTGTTCATGTGGGTCGAGCAGTGGGTCGAAGGCGACCGGAACGAACGGATGCAGCGTGACGCCGCGCCGTCGAGCGCCGACAAGACCTGGAAGAAATTCCTTAAGCACACGATCTGGATAGGGATCGCTTTCTGGACCGGCGGCGCCTGGATCATGTACTACGTGGATGCGCCGACCGTTACTGTCGAATTCTGGACTGGAACAGCATCCAACCAGGTGTATTTCTTCACCTGGCTGTTCACCTTCCTCACGTATGTCCTGGCAGGATGGGCAAGGGAGCAGGTCTGCACCTACATGTGCCCCTGGCCCCGCTTCCAGTCGGCGATGCTGGATGACCAGAGCTTCACCGTCACCTATCAGGGATGGCGTGGCGAACCGCGCGCCCGAGGCAAGCGCCCGCCGGCCGCCGCCCCGGCCGGTGATTGCGTGGATTGCGGCGCCTGTGTCACCGCCTGCCCCACCGGCATCGATATCCGTGACGGCATCCAGCTTGAATGCATCAACTGCGGACTCTGCATTGATGCCTGTAACCACGTGATGGAGCGGACCCACAGGGATAAATGGCTGATTACGTGGGACACACTGGCGAGGCAGGCAGCGAAAAAGGAAGGACGCCATGAGCCGATCCGCATCGTGCGGCCGCGGACCATCATCTATCTTGCCGTATTGACAATCGCCATCATTGGCATGGCCACCGCACTGCTTACCCGGTCCACGCTGGGATTGTCCGTACTGCGCGATCGGGCACCGGTGTTCGTCCAGTTGGCCGACGGCAGTCTGCGCAACGGCTATACCGTGAAAATCGCCAACAAGACTCAGCGTCAGGCCGCCTTCGATCTAGCCGTCGACGGCCTTCCCGGCGCCACGCTTGTGGTCGCGGAGGGTGATCCAAGGCCGGTGCCGGTGCTGCGCCTGCTGAGCGGTTCCGACGAGGTCAGCACATTCCGCGTCCTGGTCACGGGCCAGCCCGCTGCACTGGTAAGCGGCTCGCAGCCAGTCGAATTCCTTGTGCGCGACACGGCAACCGGGGAACACACTGTCTACCATTCAACTTTCATGGGTCCGCCGAATTACGCGGCAACGAGGGCAAAATGAGCATCTTGACCTGGCGGCGGTTTCCCCATTGGCTGATCGGAACGATGGGAGTTGTGTTTGCGGTCAACGTCTACATGGTCCGCGATGCCTACCGCACCTTCCCCGGTGTCGCCGGAACCGACGGGTTCGACCTTAGCAACCAATACAGCCAAGTGATGATGGCGGCGCGCCGACAGGCCGCGCTCGGCTGGCAAGTCGAGGCCGAGGTGACAAGCGAACATTATCCGGTGCTGCGCCTGACCGACCGGAACGGCGCGCCCCTGCCCGGCGCAGAGGCGACCGCACGCGCCGAACGTCCGCTCGGACCTGAGGATGTAACCGAGTTGACATTCCGGCCGACTGGGGACGGCCGGTATCAGACCGACACTTCGCTGTTTTCAGGTCAGTGGGATCTCATGCTGACCGTGCAAGCGGACGGAAAGCAGTTCAATGCGACCCGGCGTATTTTCGTGAAGTAGCGGCATGAGTGCCACCCTCGCGATCCCGCGACCTGCATTCCAGGATACCGATACCGCCTGCAGGCATTGTGGCTTGCCCACGCCGCGCGGACGCGAGTTCTGCTGTTCCGGTTGCGCCGCCGCCAGTGACATCATCCAGGGCCTGGGCCTCGGCAACTATTACCGTCAACGCCTGCTGGCTGTCGGTGCTCGCGCGTTACGGCCGGAGCCTGCCGAGCGGTTGGACCTTGGGCGTCATATCATTTCGAAGCCGGACGGGACGAAGGAGCTGACGCTCGCGGTTGACGGGTTGCAATGTGGCGCCTGCGTCTGGCTGATTGAGTCGGTGCTGGCGAAAGAGCCGGCGGTGTTGGCCGGCCGGGTCAACATGACCACAAGGCGGCTGCGCCTGTCGTGGCGCGGCGAGGACGCGCAGGCCGATCATCTGGTCGCGCGCATCGAGGCCCTTGGCTACCGGCTGGTGCCGTTCGACGTGTCGGCCCTCGCCGCCCAGCAGGACCGCACCGGACGGATGCTGATACGCTCGCTGGCGGTCGCGGGTTTTGCGGCGGGGAACGTGATGCTGATTTCAATCGGCATTTGGGCCGGTCAGGGACGGGTGGTCGACCATATCGGGCCGGCGACGATGTCACTGCTGCATTGGGTATCGGCGCTGATCGCAATGCCCGCCATCGCTTACGCGGGACGGCCGTTCTTCAACTCCGCCCTGGCGGCGCTGCGGCAGCGGCGCACGAACATGGACGTGCCGATCAGCATCGGGGTCATGCTGGTGACCGGGATGAGCCTGGTCGAAACCATCAATGGCGGCGAACACACCTATTTCGATTCAGCCGTCACGCTGTTGTTCTTCCTGTTGATCGGCCGCGTGCTGGATCACCGCGCGCGAGGCCAGGCCAGGGCAACAGCCGAACAATTGCTGGCGTTGCGGGCCACCGATGTCGCCGTGGTGCGGCCGGACGGAACCATCCGCCGCTGCGCCCAGGAACAGGTAGCGGAGGGCGACCTTGTGCTGGTCGCCACGGGCGAACGCATTGGCGTGGATGGCGTGCTGGAGCGCGGGCATGCCGCACTGGATACCAGCCTGGTGACCGGCGAGAGCCTGCCGGTCAATGCAGACCCCGGTACCGCGGTTTACGCCAGCACACTGAACCTAGGCGCCACGCTGACGATCCGCGCTACAATGACCGGCGGCAGTACGCTTCTCGCCGAATGTGTCCGATTGATCGAGGCGGCGGAGGCACGCCGCGGCCGTTTCGTTGTGATCGCGGACCGGGTGGCCCGCCGATATGCGCCCGCTGTGCATCTATGCGCGCTGTCGACATTCCTGTGGTGGTTTTTCGCAATGGGGGTGCCCGCCGGCCAGGCTCTTCTCACGGCGAGCGCGGTGCTGATCATCACCTGCCCCTGCGCCCTGGCGCTGGCCGTCCCCGCCGTGCAGGTCATCGCGACGGGCCGGCTGTTCCGTTGCGGAATGCTGCTGAAGTCACCGACCGCGCTGGAACGACTGGCCGAAGTCGATACCGTGGTGTTCGATAAGACCGGGACCCTGACCGAACCGCTGCTGTCGCTGGCCGTTCACCCCGACCCAAGGGATCTGCATGAAGCCGCGACCCTGGCGGTGTCGAGCCGCCATCCGCTGGCCCGGTCGCTGGTCGCCGCGGCCGGTCCCGTGGTGCCGGCTGATGGCGTCGTCGAGCATCCGGGCCAAGGATTAAGCCTCGGGACCGAAGTGGGCGAGGTCAGGCTGGGCAGCCGAAGCTTCTGCGGCGGGCCTGATGCCGAGGCCGCCGGTCCCGAACTCTGGCTGGCTCGTCCCGGCGGGGCGAAAGTTCGTTTCTTGTTCAATGAAGAACCGCGCTCTGACGCCAGGGAGGTCATTGATACGATCCGCGCCATGGGCATGCAGGTGAAATTACTTTCCGGCGACAATAAGGAGCAAGTCCGACGTATTGCCGAAGCGCTTGGCATTGAGGATTGGCAGGCAGGCTGCTCGCCCGTGAACAAGGTTTCCCTGGTCGAGGCATGCGGATCGGCGGGTCGAAAGGTGCTGATGGTTGGTGACGGAATGAACGACAGCCCGGCCCTGGCGGCAGCGTCGGTCTCCGCATCGCCCGCGACGGCCGCGGATGTCAGCCAGACCGTCGCCGACCTCGTCTTCCAGGGCGCGAGGCTGGGTCCAGTGGTGATCGCGCTGCGGACCGCGCGGCGCGCGAAATCGGTGATGCGGCAAAACCTCGTGCTGTCGATCGGCTACAATGTGATCATGGTGCCGCTGGCCATCGCGGGCTGGGTGACGCCATGGCTCGCCGCGGCGGCAATGTCGAGTTCCTCACTGCTGGTAATGGCCAACAGCCTGCGCCTGCACAGGAGTACAGAGTCAATGACGATCATCTTGTTCCTGTTGGTCGTCAGCCTGACAATCGCAGCCTTTGGCTTATGGTTTTTTCTATGGTCGCTGCGATCAGGACAATATGACGACCTGGATGGCGCGGCGAACCGAATTTTGTTTGATGAGAACGTACCGGCGGCTCCCGCGCCGCCAAAGGCCGGTCCTACCGCCCTGAGGCCCGCAGGCAGGTAGGGTTCGGCATTCGCTCGTTGATCGGGTTGCGGGCGCTTGGGCTTGCGCCAATGCTCACGTATCGGATTGAGCCAGAACCGCACGGTTCGGAAACGCCAGTTCATGCCGCGAACGCCATTCCGGCCTGACGTAGTTGACGATCAGTGAGCGCCGCACGCCGTTGATCGGACGCCGCCGAAACCCATGCCAGGAGTTGTTCGACGGAATGAAGATGAATCCAAAATTCCGTTGATAAGCCGTGGTGGCAACCAATTTCTCCGGCCCTTCCAGAAGGTCCGTGCCCCAAGTCTCCGATCCCGGATCGTCCGACAGATAGATCAACATCGTGAACAGCTTGGCACCGATATCGGTATGCGGCTCCAGCCAGAAGCCATCGGTGTCGAGGCAATATTCGATTCGCAGGAAGCTGCCTGCCAAAGCCACGTCGCACAGGCTCTCGAGCTGACGAACTACTTCGTCGCTGTGCAGCGCCACCGCAATTTCGTCGCATACAGGATATGTCGAACGCTGTTTCTCGCCGAAGAACAATCGCGTGCTGTTATTCGTTTCCCGCTTGCCGAGGCTGTCCCCGATGGCCGGTGCACGGAAGCGCAACGCGTCAATCGCGGCACAGGTTTCTTCAGGCAATACCCGGTCTATCAACCAGTGGCGAAACGGATAGGCGCTGCAATCGGAATGCTCCAGGCTGCTGAGAAAGTTCGCCGCGATGCAGGCAGGCATCAGTTCCATCTTCAGGCGGTTTCCGCATGCGCGAATACGCGCTTGGCACTGGCTGATATCCGATGTCGCAGAAGTTCACGCCGGGCGGCGAACGTGCTGGCCATCCAGTTGATCATGACGTACCGCCGCACACCGACGAAAGGTTCGTGGCCGTGGAACGAACAATCCGACCTGCGGAAGGCAACCAAGGTTCCGGAGTTCGGCGGCACCTCGGCGATCATGTCGCTCAGATCATCTATCCGACGTAACAGTCGTAGCCGGCCACCCTGCGCTTCCCACGCCTCATTGAAGTACAACAGCGCGGTTACCAGTTTCGTCTCGCTGTCAGTGTGAATGCGCCCATCCCGTTCCTGACATCTTCCGCGTACCGTGATCATCATCGACCGGCCTGCCAGGTCGATGTCGAACTTTTCGGAGAACGTGCGTGCCACAGCCTCGGTCCGCAACTCCTGTATCAGTTCTCCGAACCGAGGCCCGAATGCCGTCGCCTCCACGGGCAGCAATCCGGGGTAGGCGATGGGTGGAAAGTCCGTCCTGATGGCGGCAGCGCTCACGGCGGGAATGAAATCCGGTACCACCGTGAAGCTGAACGGTTCGTGCGTGACATGCGCCTGCCGCAGCGCCTCAAGATCGAGCAAAGCCATGGGATTTGCGTCCCCTTCTAATCCGCGTCTCCCCATAGCTGAGCCCGCCCCCTACCGAATTGATCCTGATCAAGGCGCGCGAAGGGTCGGTCAGGGACACTGCGCCGATGGGAACGCCGCAGCCATGAAGGACAATGCCATCGCCAAATACCTGGGCGAGCGCATTCCGCGTTACACCAGTTATCCTACGGCGCCACACTTTTCGGCTTCCGTCGGAGCAACCTGCTATCGTGAGTGGTTACGGGCCCTTCCCGAGATCAGCCGGCTATCGCTGTATCTGCATGTGCCGTTTTGCAAGACCCTGTGCTGGTATTGCGGTTGCCATACCAGCGTGACCCGCCATCGCGAACCCGTTGAACGCTACATGCGGACGATGGAGCAGGAGATCATCCGCGTCGCCGGAATGGTCGGCAGCCACCGGGTCGCTCACATCCACTGGGGCGGCGGCACGCCAACGATTGTCGGGCCCAGCCTGTTCCGCTCCGCCATGAGGCTGCTGCGCGACCAGTTCGATATCGAGCCAAACGCCGAAATCGCGGTTGAGATCGATCCAAGGGGGCTGGACGCGGAAATGGCGTCCGCGCTTGCCGAGGGCGGCGTCACCCGAGCCAGTCTTGGGGTGCAGACATTCGACCCTGCGGTGCAGAAAGCCGTCGGGCGCATCCAAAGCCTGACGGTGACGAGGAACTGCGTCAACCTGCTGCGCGGCGCCGGAATTCAGGCGATCAACGTCGATCTGCTCTACGGCTTGCCGAATGAGTCCGTCGCGACCTGCCAGGCCAGTGTCGAGGCGGCGCTCACGCTCGATCCATCAAGGTTTTCGGTTTTCGGTTACGCCCATGTGCCGGCAATGATGAAACACCAGCGTGTAATCGATGCCGCAACACTGCCGGTGGCCGAGGAGCGGCTCAGGCAGGAACATGCAATTGGTGACGCCCTCGCCGGTGCCGGCTACATGCGGATCGGCCTGGACCATTATGCCCGTCCTGACGACAACCTTGCGCAGGCGCGGCTGGATGGTCGCCTGCGGCGAAATTTCCAAGGCTACACGGATGATCCCGCGGACGCGCTGATCGGATTTGGCGCTTCATCGATTGGACAGTTGAGCCAGGGATACGTTCAGAACGTCAGTGACATCAAGAGATGGCGCGATCGGGTCGAGGCGGGTGAACTCGCGACCGAGCGCGGCCTCGCATTGACCGCGGATGATGTGCTGCGTGCGGACATCATCGAGCGGTTGATGTGCGACCTCAGGGCGGACGTGCCGGCTTTGCTGCTGCGGCATGGGTTCGGTGACGATTATCTGGACAAAGAACTGCACGCCCTCGCGCCGCTGATCGCTGATGGGTTGGCGCGATCCGACCGCGGCGTCGTTACGGTGCCGGAGACCATGCGCAACCTGGTGCGCCGGGTCGCCAGCGCGTTTGATACCTACCTCGACCCGGCTGCCTCGCGCCACGCCGTCGCGGTCTGAAGGCTTGAAGCGCCGCCGACGCGAAGTTGCGGTCGCCGGCGCTTCGTAGATCACTGTACGCGCGTCGCTAGAAGCGGAGGCAGGCGACTTCCAATGCCTCCGCCCCGCGCCCCATATACTACACCAGCATCGCGGGACTTCCGGCAATCGCCGCGACCAAATCGGCTCGGCTGACAACTCCCACTACCTTGCCTTCGCGCAGGACCGGCAGTCGCTTAATTCCGTTCTTGATCATCAATTCCGCGAGCTCCGGCAGCGTGGTATCCTCCTGGGCCGTAAACACATGGCGAACCATCACGTCCGCTGCGGTCCGGGTGTCGCGCCGGATGTAGTCCAGGAAATCCTGAGGCAGTTCCTCGCCTTCCGCGATCACGCCCAGCCACCAGTCACGCTTTGCCCGGACCGATTCGCGGAACGGCTTGAGGATGTCGCTTTCACTGACGATCCCCGCAAGGGTGCGATCCGGATGGCAGACCGGCACGGCACTGTAGTGCTTACTGGCGAGCAGCGAGGCGATCTCAGCCATGTTGGTTTCAGGGGTCACGAACGTTGCCGGCGACGACATGATTTCCGCAGCGGTGATGGCCATCGGTATTCGCTCCACGTTGGGAGCGCATGATGATAGATCCGGAAGCGGTTGTATTTGATCGGGGTCAAAATACCGCAGTGTTAAGTGATGCAGGTTCGTACCCCGAAACGCGCGCCAATCGCTCAACGCAGGCGTGACGGTATCACGTCACAACCCGGCGCACAGCGATCCACGCTGCCCCGAATGCAACAGCGCCGATCGGCCCCAATGGCCATGCATTGTGTAGAACCAGCAACGCCGGCATGTCCTGAAGGAACAGCCCACGCGTTATCACCAACATCCAGCGGATCGGATCCGCCAAGCCAAAGAACGCTACAATGGCCGGCATGTTCTCTACCGGCGCGGCGTAGCCGGACAGCACGACCATTGGGGACGCGATCACGAACACCCAGAGCATTGCCTGTTGCTGCGTACGTGCGATGGAGGAGATCACCAAGCCAATGGCGACACCCGCGATCATGTAAATCACCAGCATCGCCTGCAGCAGCACCATGCTGCCGAGCAGGGGGACGCGAAACCATAGCAAGGTGGCGGCAATCACGATGTTGGCGTCGATCCAGCCCACGATCATGCCCGGCAACGCCTTGCCGACCAGGATTTCCGCGGGCCGCAACGGCGTGACCAACAGTTGCTCGAAGGTGCCGAGTTCCCGCTCGCGCGCCAGCGACAAAGCGCTGACCAACATCGCCATCATCATCGACAGCACAGCCACTAATCCAGGCAGAATGAACCACTGGCTCTCCAGCGTCGGATTGAACCACTCGCGCGTCAGGATGGCGATCGGCGGACTGACCTCGGGACGCAGGCTCGCGGTGAAGTCCGATACGATTGCGGTCGCATAGCCTTGCACCAGCAGGGCGGTATTGGACCGCCTGGCGTCGATCAGAAGCTGAGCCTGTGCTCTTCGACCCGCCATCACATCAGCGGAGAAATCCTGCGGCAGGTGGAGCACCGCGACGACCTGCTTGGAGTCGATGGCCTCTGCCGCCTGCCCCGGGCTTTGCGGCATCGCCGTGGCATGAAAGGCCGGCGACCCGGCGAAGCGCCTGATGAGTTCCGCGCTCTGAGCGCCGGCGTCTTCGTTCCAGATACCGAGCGCCACGTTGGTCACGTCGTATGTGGCGGCATAAGCGAACACAACGACCTGCATGAGCGGCGGCACGAGGATGATGAACCGCGTCTTCCGGTCTTTCCACAAGCCGGCCAACTCCTTCGCCAGCAACGCCAGGATGCGGCGCAGCATCTTAGTCGAGCCTGCGGCGGGTCACCCGCAGCGTAGCGCCCACCGCGATCGAGGCGGCGATCGCCAGCCCAAGCAGGTTCGGCAGCACGACCGGCCAGACATCACCCGCCAGGAACAACGTCTGCAGGATCGACACCAGGTAGCGTGCCGGCACGGCGTAGGTCAGGACCTGCAACCAGTGCGGCATGGAGGCTATGTCGAACAGCATTCCCGACAGCATCATCGCCGGCAGCATCGTCGTCAGAAACGCTACTTGGGCCGCAACGAACTGGTTACGTGCGAGTGTCGAGATAAACAACCCCAGCCCCAGGGCGAAAACCAGAAACATCGCCGAGGCCGCGGTCAACGCGAGAACACCGCCGCAGAACGGCAACCCGAACAATCCCAACGCCATCAGCACCGACATCGCCATGCTGCCCATGCCCAGCACGAAGTAGCAACCCAGCTTGGCGAAGATCAACTCGGCCATGCCCGCCGGTGAGGCCAGCATGCTTTCCATCGTGCCACGCTCCCACTCCCGCGCCACGATCATCGCCGTCAACAGTGTACCTGTCATAGTCATCACCATCGCGATGATTCCCGGCACGATCGCATTTGCCGAACGAAGTTCAGGATTGAACCAGTAACGATGCCGCAGATCGATCCCGCCTGCCACGCTCAGCCGGCGCTCGCTTGCCTGGCCGCCGAGCCAGGTGGTCAACGCGCCGGAGACATATCCCTCGAGGATTCGTGCCGAATTCGGATCGGTCGCGTTCACCGCGAGTTCCGCCGCAGCGGGCCAGCGGCTTGGCCGCGCCAGGCGCTGGCTAAAATCGTCCCGCAGCACCAACATCCCATGCACGTCGCCGCGAACGACAGCAGCTTCCGCCGTTCGCGCATCCGGCATCGCCACCGGGTCGAGATACGGGGACGCCGCAAGCGCCTGCAGCAAACCGTGAACGTTTTCCTCGGGCGCGGCGATGACAACCGCGACCCTCATGTGGTTAGCGTCGAAGTTGATGCCGAAGCCATTGACGATCAGCAGCACCACCGGCATCAAGAACGCGATCAGAATAGCCGAGGGATCGCGGATGATCTGCTTGATCTCCTTTGATACCAATCCGTGCATCCGCATGGCGACGCTCATTGAATCTTTCCCTGTCGTTCATGCGGCCAGTTCCCGCAGCCCGGCGCCCTGGACCAGCGCGATAAATGCATCCTCCAGCGTCGGCTCCGGCAGCGCGGCGGTGGCGACCCGGGCCCGCAGGCTGGCCGGCGTGCCGGTGGCGATCAGCTTGCCGTCGCTGATGATCCCGAGTCGGTCGCAATACTCGGCCTCGTCCATGAAATGACTGGTCACCAGCACCGCCACGCCGGCATCCGCCAACGCCCCGATCCGGGCCCAAAAAGCCCGCCGCGTGACCGGGTCGACGCCCGAGGTCGGTTCGTCCAAAAATAGAATATCGGGATCGTGTAACAACGCCGCCGCCAGAGCGAGACGCTGTTTCACTCCCAGCGGAAGCTCACCCGCCACGCCGCCGGCCATGTCGCGCAGTTCGAACCTGTCCAGCGCCTGTTCGATGGCCAGCGTCCGCGCCTTACGGTTCAATCCATAAACACGAGCGAAAAACCGCAGATTCTCCAGCACCGACAGTTCGGCATACAGGGAGAATCGCTGCGCCATGTAGCCGATGCGAGCCCGAGCCGCCGAAGGAGCGAGAAGCAGATCCTGTCCGGCCACAAGCGCGGTTCCTCCGCTCGGGCGCAACAAACCGCAGAGCATCCGAAACGTGGTGGATTTGCCGGCGCCGTTCGGGCCCAGCAGGCCAAAGATCTCGCCAGGCGCCACCTGGAAGGTGACCTTGTCGACCGCAACGAAATCGCCAAACCGCCTCACCAGGTCACGCACCTCGATCGCCGGGCCGGTCCAGGCGGCGACGCGTGATGGCATAACCGGCGCCGCCGCCCTGGCTTGCCCCGCCAGCCGATCAACGAAACCGTCCTCGAATCGAGGCGCCAGCGCGCTTAGAGTCAGTGCCGCCGAATTTCGCCGGATCAGGCGCTGCACATCCCTTGCGAAGCACCAGGCGCACGGCATCGCCCTCGGCTACCGCATCAAGAACGTCGGGGTCGGCCGCCGCGCGGTTGCCCACGGAGCGCCGTGCGCCGCTTGGTACGGTCAGGCGAAACACCCGCCCCTGCAATGGCGCCATGAAGTCCTCGGGCGGGACATCGGCAAGCAGCACGCCTTCATGCAGCAACAGGACACGCGTGCATCTTGCCGCTTCGTCCAGGTAGGCGGTTGCCCAAATCACTCCCATGCCGTCGCCCTCGGCCAGCATGGCCGAGACGATCGCCCATAATTCACGCCGCGACGCCGGATCCACGCCGACGGAGGGTTCGTCCAGGAGCAAGAACCTTGGACGTGCCAACAACGCGCAGGCCAGCCCCAGTTTCTGCTTCATTCCGCCGGACAGTTGGCCGGCTAGCCGGGCGCTGAACCGCGCCAGCCCGGTGAAGTGCAGCAGCCGTTCGGCGCGTTGGGCCCGCGTCGATGCCGAGAGTCCGTGCAGGTCGGCGAAGAGGTCGAGGTTCTCGGCCACGCTCAGGTCTTCATAGAGCCCAAAGCGCTGAGGCATGTAGCCGATGGACGCGTGGGAAGCTGACGCGTCGGTGCTCATGTCGTGACCAAGAACGGTGATCCGCCCCTTCCCCGGCCGCAACAGCCCGGCCAATAGGCGCAGCAGGGTCGTCTTGCCGGCTGCATCGGGTCCGATCAGCCCGGTGATAATGCCTGGCTGAATCTCTGCCGTAATGTCGCGCAAAGCCAGGCGGCCATTGAAGCCGTGACTAAGCCCCTCGATCCGCGCCAGGGGCTCCATCATGACGCTGACGACCGTGACGGGGACGACCGAGACGGGGACGACCGAGACGAAGACGACCGAGACGAAGACGACTGGGACGAAGACGACTGGGACGGGGACGACTGGGACGGGGACGATTGGGGCGGGAACGATTGGGGCGGGGGCAACTGGATGGTGACCGGCTGCCCCTGGCGGATTCCGGAATCCGCGTCGGTCACGCGCAAACGCATCCGATAAACTAACTGCGTCCGAAGCTCCGGCGTTTCCACGGTCTTGGGTGTGAACTCCGCGGTCGGAGCCACATACCCGATGCGGCCAAGGTACGCGCGGTTGGGCCGTCCATCGGTAAAGATCCGCACTTCGGTGTCGGGTGGCACCCGCCCCAGCATGATCTCGGGGACGAACGCACGCACCCACACTTCGCCCGTGATGGCGATTGAATAAACCGCTGAGTTCGGCAGCACGACCGTTCCCGGCTCGATAACCCGGGTCATGATGATCCCGTCGCAGGGTGCCTTCAATATAGTGCGGGCAAGCTGAGTCTGTGTTAGCTCGAGCGCGGCCTCCGCTTCATGCAGTTGCGCCCGCGCCGCGTCGATATCCTCGACACGCGGGCCATTGACCGCCTCCGCCAGTGCTGCCTGTGTTTGGGCCAATTGAGCCTGTGCCGGATCCAGGCCCCGGCGCGCGTCGTCCAGCAACTGCCGCGTCGTCGCGTTCGCGGCAGCCAGTCCCGATTGCCGGTCGAAGGTTGCTTTCGCATCCGCCAGGATCGCCTGGTTCACCGCCAGGTTGGCGCGCGCCTGATCGATCGTCTCCGGCCTTGTTCCATGCACCAGCTTGTCGAGTTGCGCCTTTGCCGCATCGCGCCGCGCCTGTGCCAGGGCCGCCCCACTTCGGTAGGTTGCATCATCGAGTGTCGCGACGACATCGCCGGTCTTCACCTGATCTCCCTCGCGTTTCTGCATCGCGGTCACAGTGCCTTCGCTGTTGAAGGCGAGGTCGACCTGCCTGATCTCGACATTGCCGTAGAGCGTGGCCTCGCTAGGTGACGGGCTGAACCGCTGGAAAGCCAGCCACGCAATTCCGGCAAGCGCGACCAGGATCACAGCCGTGATGGGGAGCCGCTTCATGCCGGCCGGCCCTGAAGCAGAAAGACTGGGTAAAACATGGGTATCGGGTTCCTCGGTCGGCGCAGAATAGGCGGCGAACCCGGCCAGGCCTTTGATCCACGTCACGTGCCTGATCTCGGAAAGACGATGGCGCTGTGACGTTGATTTCGATCAATCACCCGCGATCCCCTTGGGCATAACCTCGCCAGATCTTAGCTCCAGAGAGGTTCCCAATGGCCCAGACGATGAAAGCCGCGGTGGTGCGGCAGTTCGGCCAACCCCTTGCCATCGAGGAAGTACCCCTCCCGTCGCCCGGACCGGGCGAGGTCCTGGTCAGGATTGTTGCCACTGGCGTTTGCCATACCGACCTTCACGCCGCCGATGGCGACTGGCCGGTCAAGCCGAACCCACCATTCATTCCGGGGCACGAGGGGGCGGGTATCATCGCGGCCGTGGGCGCCGGCGTCACCCGTCTGAAGGAAGGCGACGCAGTGGGCATTGCCTGGCTGCATGACGCATGTGGCTGCTGCGAACCGTGCACGACCGGATGGGAAACCCTGTGCGAGAGCCAGCACAACAGCGGCTACAGCGTGAACGGCAGCTTCGCCGAATATGCGATCGGATCCGCCGCCTACGTCGCGCGGCTGCCCGCCAATGTTGATTTCGCAGCCATGGCGCCGATCTTGTGCGCCGGGGTCACGACCTACAAGGGCATCAAGGAGACCGAGGCGCGGCCGGGCGAATGGATCGCGATCTCCGGCATCGGCGGTCTCGGCCACGTTGCCGTCCAATATGCCAAGGCGATGGGCCTGCATGTGGCGGCTTTGGATGTGACGGAAGAAAAATTGGCGCTGGCACGCGAACTCGGCGCCGAGGTCACGGTCAATGCCGCAGCGGCCGACGCTGCCGCACAGGTCGTGCGTCTGACCGGCGGCGGCACCCATGGGGTTCTGGTAACCGCCGTGTCGCCCCCAGCTTTCGCCCAGGCACTGCAACTGGTGCGTCGCAAAGGCACGATATCCCTGGTCGGATTGCCACCGGGCACCTTCGCCACCCCGATCTTCGATGTGGTCCTGAAACGCATCACCCTGCGAGGCTCGATCGTCGGCACACGCCAGGATCTGGCGGAAGCGATTCAGTTCGCGGCAGAGGGCAAGGTGAAGGCCCATATCCACGAGGCACCGCTGGACAATATCAACCAGATCTTCGCGGACCTGAAGCAGGGCAAGGTGGATGGGCGGATGGTCATCCGGCTATAACCGTGACGATGCGCTCGAACGATGCTGTCAAGTTATGAAAGGGCTACTCCGATCTCCGGTCGAGCCCCGAGTCTGGTTGCGATCGACTTGAGTTCTTCGGACGAAAAAGTCTCCTTCGTCAGAAGCTCTTTCGCTGTCTGATCAAGCAGCGTCCGATTGGCGGTCAGGATCGTGACGGCGCTCTGGAAAGCGTCGTCAACCAGCGAGCGAACGGCGGCGTCGATGGCCGTCGCGGTCGCCTCACCATACCGTCGCTCGTGCCATTGAGCCGATCCCCCAAGCAGCGGGGCGGGATCCTCGTCATAGGAAACCTGCCCCAGCGTCTGGTCCATGCCGTAGCGCATGACCATGCTGCGGGCGATATCCGTCACCTTGGCGAGATCGTCGCCGGCACCCGTCGAGACCTCGCTATAGATCAAGCTTTCGGCCGCCCGCCCGCCCAGCAGTACGGTCATGCGGTTTATCAGTTCGGCGCGATCCATCAGGAACCGGTCCTCGATTGGCCGCTGCATCGTGTACCCGAGGGCAGCGATGCCGCGCGGAATGATCGACACCTTCTGCACCGGATCGACCCCCGGCAGTGACATCGCCACCAGCGCATGGCCCATTTCATGGTGCGCCACCACGTCACGCTCATGCGGGTTGAGGATCCGGTTACGCTTTTCCAGACCCGCGACGATTCGTTCGATCGCTTGCGTGAAATCTTCCAGGGTAACGGACTCGCCCGACCGGCGAGTCGCCAACAACGCAGCTTCGTTCACCAGGTTCGCCAGATCGGCACCCGAAAACCCCGGCGTGAGCGCGGCGATCGCATCCACCGACACCACGGGGGCAAGATGAATTTTCTTCAGATGCACTTCAAGAATCTCTGCCCGGCCCTTCTTGTCCGGTCGATCCACCAGAACCTGCCGATCAAAGCGCCCCGCGCGAAGCAATGCGGGATCGAGGACTTCAGGACGGTTGGTGGCGGCAAGCAGCACCACCCCGCTCTTTGGATCAAACCCGTCCATTTCGCTCAAAAGTTGGTTGAGCGTCTGCTCCTTTTCGTCGTGGCCACCGCCGCCGGGCAGGAAGCAGCCGCGCGCGCGGCCCAAGTGCGTCCAGTTCATCGATAAAGACGATCGCGGGCGCGCTTTGCCGAGCCTGCTCGAACAGGTCGCGCACACGGGCAGCGCCGACACCGACGAACATCTCCACGAACTCAGAGCCGGAGATGGAGAAGAACGGCACGCCGGCTTCTCCGGCGACGGCACGCGCCAAGAGCGTCTTGCCGGTGCCTGGTGGCCCGACCAACAGCACCCCTTTCGGCATGCGGGCACCAAGCCGGCTGTGCACTGTTGGATCCTTCAGAAAATCGACGACCTCGCGAAGTTCATCCTTGGCTTCATCGACCCCTGCGACGTCGGCGAAGGTCACCTTCGTGTCCGTCTCGACGTAGACCTTCGCCTTGCTCTTCCCCACCGACATCAGCCCGCCGAGCCCACCCATGCCCTGTCCCGTCATCGGCCGGATCATGAACATCCACAGCAGCAGGAACCCCAGCGATGGCAACAGCCAGCCCATCACGGAGATCAGAAACCCCGGCGGCGGCTCTCCCGAAAATGATAACTTCGCCGCGGTAAGCTTGTCCGCAAGCTCGGGCGACACACGGTATGTCGCAAAATGCTGGGGGTCGTTTGGCTTCGCATCCTTGAGCGTACCGGTGATCTTCGTCTGCCCCACGACGAGGTCTGATACTCCACCCTGATCGACGAGTTGCAGAAATTCACTGTAGGGAATGGTCTTGGTCTGCGTCGCCTGCACAAAGAAGTCCTGCAGCAGCATGACGGCAATCATCGTCCCGATGATGTACCAGAAATTAATATGGTGTTCGCGCTTGATCTGCACCGCATCCTCCCGACGAGCAGCCCTGACCGGTACATAGGCGACCAGGTAAGGGCTGAGCGGTTTCCGTTCGCCCTACGGACGCCGCTCTCGCTCTTGATTTAATCGCGCGATTCGCCGTTCCGGTGCTTCTACCTGCTCGGATCACGCGCTAAGCGCGACATCACTACCAAGAATCCCGCGCCCATTGATACGGATCAAGGCGTGACACATAGCTCCGCCTACGCTCGGACCCTGATGGATGAAGGGAAACAGCCATGAGCTATGCAACCCTGCTGCTGCATCTTGAACTTGGGCGTCCTAATACCGCGCTGCTGAAGATCGGCTGTGACCTCGCCGAACGCATGCATGCCGCGGTGATCGGCATCGCCCTCTGCCAGCCGATCCGTATCCTCTACAACGACGGCTACACCCCAGGCGACGTCATCGAGCAGGACCGTCGGCAAATCGAAGATGAGATGAAGGCCGCCGAGGCCGAGTTTCGCGCGGCATTGGAAGGCCGGATTGCCAGTGTCGGATGGCGTTCCGCGGTGACCTACAAGCCACTCGCGGACCAACTGGCTCGGGATGCGCGCTGCGCCGACCTCATCGTCACCGGCGTGGACCCGGAGCCGTCCATGTTCGATACGTCCCGCCACACAGAGATTGGCGATCTGGTGATGCAGGCCGGACGGCCTTGCCTGATCGTGCCGGCGGAAACGAAAACCTTGGGTTGCGATCATGTTCTCGTCGGCTGGAAGGACACCGGCGAGACCCGTCGCGCGGTCAGCGACGCACTGCCGTTGCTGAAGCAGGCACGGCAAGTGACGATCGTCGAGATCGCAGCCGAACAAGACCTGGCGGAGGCTTCCAGCCGCGTGCAGGACGTTGCCTCATGGCTCAAGCGCCACGGCATCGACGCCACCCCGATCGCAGCCCCTTCAATTGGTGATGATGCCGTCCGGCTTAGCTCGATTGTTCGCGAACGGGGAGCCGGCTTGCTCGTTGCCGGCGCCTATGGCCACAGCCGCGTTCGCGAATGGGTGCTCGGGGGCGTGACGCGTGACCTGTTGCTGCGGGCAAGGCACTGTTCCCTCGTGTCACACTAAACGCGCGACGAGCCGCACGGTGCCCTGGCGTACCACGTCATGAATGACCGCAAGGCTTAGAGATATCCGGCCCCGGCCTCTTCAGCGAAGCGGCCAGGGTCGCCTTCCCAGACAATCCGGCTGTGCTCGATCACATAGACCCGGTCGGCGTGGGGCAAAGCGAAAGTGACGTTCTGCTCGCCCAGCAGCACCGTAATATCGGTGGTTTGGCGCAACGCCTCCATTGCCTTCGACAACTGTTCCAGGATCACCGGAGCCAGACCTAACGTCGGCTCATCGAGGATAAGCAGCTTTGGCCGCATCATCAGCGCGCGCGCGATCGCCAGCATCTGCTGCTCACCGCCCGACAGCGTGCGGGCCGCCTGCCCCTGCCGGGATTTCAGGATCGGAAACAGGCCGAACAGCCAGTCCAACTGCTTGTCCGCTTCCTGGACCGTCTGATGCTGCCCGCCCAGGTCCAGGTTCTCCCGCACCGACATATCGCCGAATAGTTCGCGGGTCTCCGGGCACTGCACGATCCCGCCTCGCGCGATCGCACCGGGGGTTCGTCCGGCCAGCGTCTCCCCGCGCCAGTTCACCGTCCCATTGTATGGCACCAGGCCGGAGATCGCATTGAACAGCGTCGTCTTTCCCGCTCCGTTGAGGCCAACAACCGAGACGAATTCCCCTTCGCCCACATGGATCGACAGATCCTCAAGCGCCGTCGCCTTCCCGTACAGCACCCCCAGACCGCGCACATCCAGCAGCGGCGTCCGCCCCTTATGCTCCCGCTCCGGTCGTGCGGCGGTCTCGATTTTGCCGCCCAGGTACACCCGACGCACGGTCTCGTTGCGCATGACTTCCTCAGCGGTGCCCTCCGCGACCCGCTCGCCCAGATACATCGCCAATACGCGGTCCACCAATGCTGCAACACTTTTGACATTATGATCGACCAGCAGCACCGCATGGCCTTCCGCGCGAAAGCTGCCGATCAACGCCGAGAAATCAGCCACCTCGCCGGAGGTCAGGCCGGCGAAAGGCTCATCCACCAGGACGACTTTGGGATTACGGGCAATCGCCTTCGCCAGTTCCAGCCGCCGCAGGTCGGCGAACGGCAGCGTGCGCGGCAACCGGTGTATTACCCGCGATAATCCGACGCGGGCGGCGATTTCTTCCGCGCGTACAGTAACGCCGTGATCGGTTGCCAGCATCAGCAGATTATCGGGCAGCAAGGCCAGCTTTATGTGCTCCAGGATCGTCTGCCGGTGCAACGGTCGGGCATGCTGGAAAACGATGCCGACACCCTGCCGGGCGATGCGGTGCGTCGGCCACCCGGCAACGTCTACTCCGGATAGTTTCACCTGACCTGCGTTCGGTCTTTCAATTCCCATGATGCATTTCATCACCGTGGACTTTCCGGACCCGTTCGGCCCGATCAGCCCCAGGATTTCGCCGGCCTCGATCGAGAAACCAATATCATTCACAGCCACAAGGCCACCGAAGCGCTTCATCAGGCCATTGACTTCAAGCAGCGCGGTCATTCGCGGCCTCCTGCCTGCAGAAGCCGGCCCATAAAACCTCCCGGAAAGAACAGGATCACGATCAGCGCGACCGCCGAAACGACGAACGTGGAAAGCTGGCCCAGCGGCCGCAACACCTCTCCCGCCGCGATCAAAAAGATCGAGCCCACGGCCGCGCCGATAATGGTGCGCCGGCCGCCCAACACCGCGGCGATGATGACGTTCACCCCAACCGCGATATCCACGACGGTTCCGACGGACGCAGTCCCGAGATAGAAGATCAGCATCGCTCCGGCTAAACCGGAAAAGAATGCGCTGATGCAAAAGGCCGCAAGCTTGTGCTTGGCGACGTTGAAGCCAAGAGCCGCCGCCTCGACCGCGTCCTGTCCACTGGCTTGCAGAATAAGACCAACCGGTGAGCGCGACAGGCCGTACAGGATCGCGCCGCTGACAGTCATGAAGGCCAGCGCGTAGTAATAGTTGGTGTTGTCATCTATCGACAGAACGTCCGGCAGATCCAGGCCGATCTCTCCGCCGGTGATCCCGGCGAACAGTACGAGCACGTTCTGCAACAGCAGCACGGCCACCAGCGTCACCAATCCAAAATAGGGCCCCGTCAGGCGAAGCGCCGGTATCGCGAGCACCGCTCCGGCGACGACAGCGGCAATCGCGCCGGCCACCAGACACGCTGGAATCGGCCACATCCAGTAATGATTTAGCAACGCCGCGGTATAAGCACCGACCCCAATCAGGAAGCTTGGTCCGAAATTGACCTCGCCCGCGAACCCGAACAGAAGGTCCCAGGACATCGCGAATACGGCGTAGTAGTAGGCAAGTGTAAGCAGCCCGAGGATGTAGCCGCCGACACCGAGCGGCAGCAGGATCATCACCAGTAAGGCCGGCGCGACGATCAGGAACGTGCGTGAGCGAAACATGACCTACCTCCGCCCCAGCAGGCCCTGCGGCCGGACATAGACGACCACGACCAGCAGCAGGAGCACCGGCACGGTGCGGATCGAGGGCGAGACCAGATAGGCCGTCATGGTTTCAAGATAGCCAACGACATAGGCCGCCATGAGAGAGCCGGACACGCTGCCCAGTCCGCCGAGCACGACGATGGAAAACGCACTGGCTGTCAGCGTTCCGGCATTGTCCGAACTGACCCCCAGGAACGCACCCAGAAGCAGGCCCGCGATGCCGGCCAGCACGCCGTAGATCGCCCAGACCAACACATAGATGCTGGACAGCTCAAAACCGAGCAAAGTGAGCCCTCGGGGATTTATTGATGCCGCCAACAGGGATTTTCCGGTCCGTGTCCGGTTGACCAGCAAGTAGAGCAGCGCGATGACGGCCCAGGAGAGCGCGGCGGTGACGATCTCGTTCCACGGTGTTCGCACGCCCATGATCATCACCACGCCCTCGACCAATGGGCGCACCGTCTTTGGATTGTTGGTGAACAGGTAGGCCAACGCCTCCTGCAGCATAATGCCCCAAAGTAACGTGCCTGTTAGAACGAAGATCTCCTTCTCCTCGCGCGGAATGGCCGCAGAACCCTGGATAGGCCGCACGATCACCCGGTAGGTGAAGAAGGCACACGCCAAGCTCGCCGCGACCCCAGCCAGGGCGCCGAGGTATGGCCCCGCTCCGAACGTGCCGGAGACCCACCAGGCGATGACCGCTGCCACCACCATTATTGCGCCGTGCGACAGGTTCAGTACGCCGGAGACGCCGAAAATCAGGGTAAAGCCGGTGGCCCCGAGGGCGTAGAGACTGCTGATCGCAAAACCGTCGATCAGGATCTGCAAAGCAATCATGGAGCTCCGTCCGGCTCAGCCGGTCAAATATCCGGGCGGCTCGACGGCCACCCGAGAACACACCCACCGCTGCGGTCCACGCCGGTTCCGGCCGGACGCATTACATTCCAATCCGATCCGGCCCCAGCGCCGAACGAGCGGTCAGGCGCCACTTTGCACAAAGCCGGTCTGTCAGGACTATTGCGGCAGCTTGGTGAAGGACGGGAATGTCATTTTGCCGGTTGCGACGGCAGCCGGCCAGACCGTTACCGGGTTTCCCTTCTGCCACTGCACCATCAGACCGGTGATGTAACCTTCGCCGATTTTCATCCCGTGCGCGAAGGTGTCGGTCTTCGGCAAAAACACGATACGGCCAATGGTGCCGACATAATCGGTCTTTTCCATCCCCTCGACGATCTTGTCCGGATCGGTGCTGCCTGCCTTGCGAATGGCCTCCGCCCACATGTAGACGTCGTCGTAGGAGGTGTAGGCGGCGTAGCCAGGCAAGTTGCCATATTTAGCCTGATATGCCTTGGCGAAGGGGACGGTTTTTGGCGTCACCGCGACGTCGGGGGCTGACACCATGTTGAAGATCACACCGTCCGTGGCGCCGTTCGTGTCTTTCCAGAAGGTGCTGTTGGTAGCTTGGCTCGAAACGCCGTACATCGGCATCGGAACCTGTTGCTGCTGCCACTGCACGGTCGGCTGCACGCCGACATGACTGATGCCAGTGACGATCACGTCCGGCTTCTGACCCTCGATCTTATTGAAGATCGGCGTGAAATCTGTGGTGTCCGGCGACAGGCGGATATGATCCAGCACCTTCAGGCCGCCGGCCGGCAGGCACTTCAGGTATTCCTCATCCAGCGGAATGGTCCAGGCCGCGTCCTCGCTCATGACAACAGCGGTCTTCATCTTCAGGTCGTTGACCATCAGGGTCTTGGACGCGTCGCACACCACGTCGGCGATCTGGGTTGAGGCCAGATACCCGTGGAACACATATTTCATATGGTCGTAGTCGTCGTGCACCCG
The DNA here is from genome assembly GCA_963792345.1 of uncultured Alphaproteobacteria bacterium. Lineage (GTDB taxonomy): Bacteria > Pseudomonadota > Alphaproteobacteria > Acetobacterales > Acetobacteraceae > Rhodopila. Next base: position 176,526 of record CAWBVV010000002.1, on the reverse strand, counting down.
CTTGGTGATGTCGTTGCTCGCCGCACCCGGCGTGATCATCGGCATTTTCAGCCGGCCAGCCCAAGGTTCCAGCGCGAGTACGACCTCGCTGATGTAGCTGGCGATTACCGCGGACACCTTGTCCTGCTGAGCGGCGCGCTGGAATGCACGCACCGCATCCACTGCCGAGTTATGATCGTCGTAATCGACGATCTCGATCATCCGGCCGTTGATGCCGCCCGCCTTATTGATCTCTTCGGCCGCCATCTTGGCCGCATTGGGGATCCCCACGCCACTGATCGCCGAGGTTTCCGCGATGACACCGATCTTGATCGGATCCGCCGCCTGGGCGGAGGAGGCCGCAAGGGCCAATCCGACCGCGGCGCCCGCCAGGCCGATCTTGTGCGCTGTACGCATGGTCCGTTTTCCCTTTGCCGTGTCCCGGCCTTCGAAGCCGCGGAGTTTCGCGGCGTCGGGGTAAATGCTTGAACCTGTTGGGCAGCGCAACCCGATCAAACGACAAAATGATGTTAAGTCCGCACTTGGGCGTACAGATTAAACGGAGCAGACGCAGCGGCCTTCCGTGGTGGCATTTGTCAACGTTCGGCTCGGATCACCCCTAGGTTGTGCCTCACGAACGTCGTGCAATGGCCAAGGGATTGCTGCCCGGCTTTTCGTGTTTGCTGAATCGACGCAGCAGTCAGTCAGAGGCGGCGGCCTCTACTCGCTCAGAATTGCTGAACCTCGGTTGCCGATCATCGCCAGCAGTTCCCGCCGCGTCGCCGCATCGTCACGAAAGGCGCCCAGCATCCGGCTTGTGACCATGGTGACGCCCGGCTTGTGAACGCCTCGCGTGGTCATGCACTGATGTGCCGCTTCGATGACCACCGCCACGCCGCGAGGCTCCAGCACGTCCTGGATCGTGTTGGCGATCTGCGCGGTCAGCTTCTCCTGGATCTGCAGTCGCTTGGCATAGGCATCGACGACACGGGCGAGCTTGCTGATGCCGACGACCCGCCGGTGCGGCAGATAAGCGACATGCACCCGCCCGATGATCGGCGCCATGTGGTGCTCGCAGGTGCTTTCCAGACGGATGTCGCGTCAGCAGCACGATCTCATCGTAGCCGTCGGTCTCCTCGAATGTGCGTTCCAGCAGCGCCACGGGATCGACGGCATAACCGACGAAGAATTCCTGGTAGGCGCGCGCGACCCGCGACGGCGTGTCGCGCAGCCCCTCCCGGTCCGGATCGTCGCCGGCCCAGCGCAACAGCGTGCGGATCGCCGAACTCAGCCTGCTCCTGCGTCGGTCGATCTTGCGTAACCGCATCGGCCGCTCGGGGCGAGGCAGGCGTAATGATATTCACCGCGAAGGTTCCTCCGGCATGCTTGTTGAGCTTTGCTGCCCAGGCCGATATGGGGCGGGCTTGACAATCGCGCAACCACCTTTCCTGGGACACCCTGTCGCGGATCAGTGAACCCTACCGCTTTGGTGCGGGCTGTCCAGGCTGAACGCCGGGAATCGCCACGTCGAAGTTCTCCCCCGACGACGGAACCAGCATGTGGTAGGCGCCGACCATGAACCCGGATGGCGTGTCCAGCGGCGTCCCGAGGTGTATTCGAAGCTCTCCCCTGGTTCCAGCAGCGGTTGCTCGCCGACCACACCCGCGCCGTGCACATGCTGGGTGCGGCCCCTTGCGTCGGTAATCTGCCAAGTGCGGCGGAGCAACTGGATTGGCTCCGAGCCCTGGTTCTCGATCTTTACCCGGTAAGCCCAGACGAAATGGTTTTCCTCGGGCTGCGACTGATCGGCCAGGAAGAACGACCGGACCGAGACGAGGACGTCGCGGGTGGTACGGGAGTAGTCGGCGCGCGCGTTTCCCGCCGAGCGGCCTTGCCGCTGCGGTTGGATCCCGGGCGACGCCGAACGCCTGGTCCGGCCGGGCTTTGGAATCTTCAGACGACATGACACCACACCCTTACTTGCCTTGCCGGTCGCACGAATCAAGGACGAATCCGCGCTGCTTGTCCAGGACGCCGGGCCGTGACGGTCCAATTCCGGGTCAGCCTCGAGATATTCCGGTGGATATCCGTCGCCGATCTGACGACGATCCGGTCGGAATAATAGCTTCCCCGAACTTACCGATCGGCGAAACACAGTCTGTGCAACAGCCAAATCCGTCGCCAGACGTCTGCCCAGACAACGCAGTCGAGGAAAGCTGTCAGCCGTCTGCCGTGGCCGGTTCAGCGCCGACGCAGATCGTCCTTGATATCTTCCACATCTTCCAGGCCGATCGATACACGGATGACACCGTCCGTTATTCCCAGGCGGGCACGTTCCTCCTCACCGATGCGCATATGCGTGGTCGTCGCGGGATGGGTGGCGAGCGATTTCGAATCACCGAGATTGTTCGACACGGCGATCAGGTGGAAACCGTTCATGACCTGGAATGCGCCGGGCTTGCCGCCGGCGACCTCGAAGGTGACGACGGTGCCGCCGCCGGTCATTTGCCGACGCGCCAGAGCATGCTGCGGATGGTCGGCGCGCGTTGGATACCACACGCGCGTCACGCCACGCTGCTCCGCCAGGAAATCGGCGACGGCGGCAGCGGACCGGCCAGCCGCATCGACCCGCAGCGCAAGAGTTTCGATGCCCTTCAGCAGCAACCACGCGTTGAACGGCGACAATGCCGGGCCGGTGTTGCGGATAAACGGCTGCAGGACGTCGTTGATCCACTTCTGGCTGCCGAGGACCGCGCCACCCAGAACGCGCCCCTGCCCGTCCATATGCTTGGTGCAGGAATAGACCACGACGTCAGCGCCCAGCCGCAACGGCTGCTGCAGCAGCGGCGTCGCAAAAACGTTGTCCACCACCACGATTGCGCCGGCGGCGTGGGCAAGTTCCGCCACCGCCGGCAGGTCCACCATTTCCAGCATCGGATTGGATGGTGTTTCCAGCAGCACCAGGTTGGTCGGATGCGACAGGGCCGCTTTCCATTGCGCCAGATCCCAGCCGTCGACGAACTCGGTCACGATGCCAAATTTCGGCAGCAGGGTCGAAACGATCCAATGGCATGAGCCGAACAGCGCACGCGACGCCACGACACGATCACCGGTCTTCAGGTGCGACAGCAGCGCGGCGTTGACCGCGGCCATGCCTGTCGCGGTTGTTCGGCATGTCCTCGGCACCCTCGATCAGGCAAAGCCGCTGCTCCAGCATTGTAAGCGTCGGGTTGGCGAAGCGGGAATACTGATAGTGCTCGATCGTCCCGGCGAAAGTCGCTTCCGCCTGTTCGGCGTCGTCATAGACGTAGCCCGAGGTCAGGATACAGCGCCTCGGCGGTTTCACCGTGATGGGTGCGCTGGACGCCGCCATGAACGAGACGGGTAGCGGGACGCAGGCGGGATGGATCGAATGTCATGTGTCAGGGCCTTTACACGCGATGGCCCGACCGTTGGAGCAGCCCGGGCATGAGATCAACCCGTTACTGGCCTCTTTAGCGCGCTTATTTCACCTCGCCGCAATCCGGCCGGACAAATCACGAGGGCCGGGAGTGCCCGGCAGTGGGCTGATAAGGTGAAATAGCGACCGCCGTCAATGGTCGCTATCGCTCGGCAGCTGACGGAACACGCGGAGAGCTTATGGCGCGGACCCGGTCGGGACGACGCTTAGAATTTTACACTTTCATAATAAACACGAATAAGTGTGCTTTTTGATCAATAGAATGCCGTTGGCATGATATTTGGAAGAAATCGGTGATCTGACCAGAACAATCGAATTGGACGGATCACGCTCCACACAAACCTCGGGCTCGCGAGAGTGACGACAAAGCAGATCCCATCCTGCAACATTGAGTAAGGCCGCACCAGATGACCGTACCTTTCAAACCTCTCGCTTTGCTCGCCCTCGGCGCATCTCTTGCGCTGGGCGTCGCTTCCGGGGCTCAGGCCACGCCAACGTATACCTTCACCCTGAACCAGACGGATGTTACTCAATTTCCATCGGGCGGGGTGGGAACCGTCAGGCTGGTGCAAGACGGCACCAACGCGGTTGATGTGTTCGTGGACCTGAATCCGGCGGGCGCGGAGGCGTCTTTCGGCTTTATAAACAGCGGTGGCCCGCACACGCCGTTTGTCTTCAACCTTGCCGACATGGCTGGGCTTTCGATTGATTTCAGCCAGCCATCGGGTGGGAAATTCGTGAACAGCGGAAACTTCACGTTCAGCCTCGACACGTCGGGCGGTGCCGCTACCCCCTACGGGAATTTCACCGGGGCCATCGACATCAATCCGGTCCAGAACGGTTCATCGACCGCGTATTTCGGCGATCTTGCATTACCTTGACCCGCGTGGGCGGGCTTACCACCAACGATTTCATCGGCAATAGCGCACACGCCTTCTTCGCGGCCGACATAGCCAATCTGGCCGGAAACACCGGGACTGTTGCCTCCACAACGCGCAGCTTCACCGCTGTTCCTGAGCCCGCCTCCCTCGCGATATTATGCCTCGGGGTGTTCGGCATGGGAGCAGTCCTGCGCCGCCGGCAGCCGCCAAGAACACTGGCAGGTGCCTGCTGAGGACCGTTCGCGGGATTACCGGAGCCGGTCGATCATTGCGTTGACCGGCAGGCGCGCCGAGTTGGCGTCGGCATCTCAGCGCGTTCGGGCCGTGGACGGCACCATGTCAAACCAGCCGAGCCTGACGCACGGCGGCAGCGATGAAGCCGGCGAACAGCGGATGCGGGTCGAACGGTTTCGACTTCAGTTCGGGATGATATTGCACGCCAACGAACCAGGGATGGCCGGGCAATTCGATGATCTCCGGCAGCACCCCGTCCGGCGACATGCCGGAAAACCGCATCCCTGTCGCCTCGAGGGGCGCACGGAAATTGACGTTTACCTCATAGCGGTGGCGATGGCGTTCCTCGATCATCGCCACCCCGCCGTAGATTTATTGGACCAGGCTGTCCTCCCCTAGTATCGCCGGATAGGCGCCCAGACGCATCGTCCCGCCCTTGGCGTCGGATGTGAAGCGGCGCTCGATCTGGTTGCCGCGCGCCCATTCGGTCAGCAGGCCGACGACGGGCATGTCGCACAGGCCGAATTCGGTGGAGGAAGCGTCGTGCATTCCGGCGAGATTGCGGGCAGCCTCGATTACCGCCATCTGCATGCCGAAACAGATGCCGAAGAACGGCACTTTGTGCTCGCGGGCGAATCGCACCGCCTCGATCTTTCCGGGGGTGCCGCGTTCGCCGAAGCCGCCGGGCACCAGAATGCCGTGAACGCCCTCCAGCCGATGGACAGCGCCGGGTTGCTCAAAAATCTCGCTGTCAACCCAGTCCAGCCGTGACCCGGACCCGGTTGGCGATGCCGCCGTGGGTGAGCGCCTCGGCGAGCGATTTATAGCTGTCCAGCAGGTTGGTGTATTTCCCGACGATGGCGATACGGACCTCGCCTTCTGGATTCTGCACGATATCGATGATGCGCTTCCATCGCGACAGATCCGGTTCAGCTGCGAAATCCAGTCTGAAATGCCGCAGAACCTCACGGTCCATGCCCTCCGCATGATAGGCGATCGGCACCTGATAAATAGTCGCGACGTCCAGTGCGGGGATCACCGCGGCCGGCCGCACATTGCAGAACAGCGCGATCTTGCGCCGCTCATTGTCGGGGATCGGGCGGTCGCAGCGGCACAGCAGCATCTGCGGCTGGATTCCGACGTTCAGCAATTCCTTGACGGAATGCTGTGTCGGCTTGGTCTTCAGTTCCCCGGCGGACGGAATGAACGGCACCAGCGTCAAATGGACGAACATCGCGCCGTCCGGCCCAAGCTCGTTGCCGAATTGGCGGATGGCCTCAAGGAACGGCAGGCTCTCGATGTCGCCGACGGTGCCGCCGATCTCCACCAGCACGAAGTCGAAATCGGCGGTGTCCCGCAGCACTGCTTCCTTGATCGCATCGGTGATGTGCGGAATGACCTGCACCGTCGCGCCGAGGTAATCGCCGCGGCGCTCCTTGGCGATCACATCCTGATAGATGCGGCCGGTGGTGGCGTTATCCAGTTGCGTGGCGTGAACGCCGGTGAAGCGCTCGTAGTGCCCAAGGTCGAGATCGGTTTCCGCGCCGTCGTCGGTGACGAACACCTCGCCGTGCTGGTACGGGCTCATGGTACCCGGATCGACATTCAAATAGGGGTCGAGCTTTCGCAACTTGACCTTGAAACCTCGGGCCTGCAGCAGCGCACCGAGCGCCGCCGCAGCAATTCCTTTGCCGAGGGATGAAACCACGCCGCCAGTGACAAACACATATCGCGTCATGGGCGCCCACCATAACGAACCGAATCGGGCGGGGGGAAGCCCGCCGATAAAGATTCTTGCATCGGGCGAATAATCAGTTCGTCGGCGCGGACGGGCCCGAGGGTGCGACCGGCGCCGGAGGGGCGGTCGTGGAGGACGCCGGGGCGGCGTCAAGTATCGAACGGCCAGGCGCCGCCGATGTCCCGCGGTCGATCAGGGCCAGGGTCAGGGACAATCCCATGAAAATCACCGCCAGCACGGCCGTGGTCCGGGTCAGGAGGTTGGCGGTGCCACGACCGGACATGAACGAGCCCATGCCTTGGGAACTGCCGATACCCAATCCACCGCCCTCGCTGCGCTGAATCAGCACCACGCCGATCAAGGCCAGGGTGACGAACAGGTGGATTATCAGCAGAACGGTGCTCAACGCGCGGAACTTTCAAACAGGCTTGCGGCATGATCGCGCCGGGCAGCGTGCCCAGGTGCGTCGCGACCGTGCGCTTAGCAACTCGCCGTGTGGTCAGAATTCAGGGTGTCGCGGGTGACAGGCAACTTGGCGACATCCCGGCTTGGATGGTTCTGGCACCATCGCCGCGCGGGCCTCTTACTCGGCCTTTGCGGCGCGGGCAATCGCTAGAAATTCCTCCGTATTCAGACTGGCGCCTCCGACCAATGCGCCGCCGACGTTCGCGACAGCCAGCAAGGACGCGGCGTTGGCCGCTTTGACAGAGCCGCCGTACAGGATGCGGATGGCATGCCCGGCTTCGCCGAACTGACGGACGAGTTCCTCACGGATGAATGCATGCATGGCGGCCACATCTTCGTTGGTGGCGGTCTTGCCGGTGCCGATGGCCCAGACCGGCTCATAGGCGACAACACCGGTGAACGGTTTCGGCAGGCTTCCAGCGAGTTGCCAGCCCACCACTTCGGTCTCCTGCCCGCCACTGCGCTGATCTGCGGTCTCCCCGACGCAAACGATCGGGATCAGGCCGGCTTCGACCGCGGCCAAGGTCTTTTCGCGCACCAGTTCATCGGTTTCACCATGGTTCTGCCGCCGTTCGGAGTGGCCGAGGATCACCCATGTCGCACCGGCATCGCGAACATCGGCCCGCGATGTCCCCGGTATGCGGACCCTGCTTCGCCTGATGGCAATCCTGCCCTCCGACCGCTACGGCCGACCCTCCAGCGCCTGGGCTACCGCCGCAACGTGCAGAGCTGTTGGGCAAACCAGCACTTCGGCAACGATCCCGCCTGCTCCAGCCGCGACCCCCTGCGCCAACGCCACGCCTCACTCGCCATGCAGTGCATTTTCCAGTTCCCGGCGATCAGTTGCGGCATGGTCACGTCTCCTTTCCTCCTGCGGCGGACATGCTGCTAGCGCACTGGATGGACGCCGTCAAGGGTGAAGGCAAGAGCCTGGTCAGCGGATCGCCGCCCCATAGTCTTAACGCCCGAGGCCAAAGACCTGCGTTTACCCCTGTTCGATGCTTGCGCGATCTGCAGGTTTCATTTGTCTCACCGCGTTGTGAACGCCGTGTGCTATGTCGCCATCACGGACTATTTGCTACAGTTGTTCGAGCAACTGTCATGTGCGACGATGCCGCATTCGCAGGGGAAAACGGCACGTCGCAAGGGCGGGAGGAACGTCCATGGGGTCTAGGAACGAGTTGCAGGCTCGAATACTCCGTGCAGCCCTTTGCGAAGTTGAACGAGGGTTGTTTTCACATCAGTTACCGCCGCGACTCGCAGGTGGATATCCACGTAACTTTCCACCGTATCAACTTGGCGCGTCGGCTTCCGAGGCAGAACAAAAGGTTAGAGCAATCGCGCGTTTGAGTGCGGGTTCGACCGCGGTGGTGTGGGATCATCCGCTCGATGGATCAAGCCGTCGTTGTCAGACCGTGCGGATGAGGCCACCCTGGCGCCATCGAGCCAACCACTCGGCGGAGCGAATGAGGTTCTCTTGGGCGGCAGGGCACTCTAACAGTTCATCCTGATGCCCTGCATTGGATACGCGGGTCGCTGAGGCAGGCGGTGGCAGATATCGTGTGCCGCCGGCGCCGGGTGCGGCGTAAAAGGTGATGTAGTTCGCTGGGCCAATGGTGACCTGCGACGGTCCGGCGGCCGACACGCACAGCTCGCGTCGATATCGTGGGTCCGCGCCGGCAGACATCCTCAATATATTATGATAGTGGTGGAATCCCTTCGATCCGGCGGATGCCGGCGAGGCCTGCTGACCCGCCGCCTGACCAGCCCTACGTGGTTCCTGCAACACCATCGTAGGGCGCCGCCAGCCAAGAAGATCCAGAGCTCATGAGCGAAACAGCCACCGTCAGCCGTTCTGGCCAAACGAACCGAACATTTCGACGTCTCATTGTCGGTGCGGGAATATCGGGAGTCGGCGGTGCCTACCACATGACGCAGCAATGCCCCGACAAGAGCTTCGTCGTTCTCGAAGCCTTGGACAACTACGGCGGCACGTGGTGGACCCACCGGTATCCCGGCATCCGCTCCGACAGCGACCTTCACACGTTTGGCTACCGCTTCAAGCCGTGGACCAGTGCACCGATCGCGACCGCGGCTGAAATCCTCTCCTACATGGGCGAAGTCATCGCCGAGAACCACCTAGCGCCCCATATCCGCTACCGCCACAAAATCGCCACGGCACGCTGGTCGAGCAACGAGAACCGCTGGACGATCGAGGCCACGCGGACAGACACCAATGAGCGCGTCCGCTATCACCGCGAATTTCCTGTGGATGTGCCAGGGCTATTATCGCCAGCGCCAGGGCTACACGCCGGAATGGGACGGGATGCAGGACGTTCAAGGGCACGATCGCCCATCCCGCAGACTGGCCGGAGGACCTCGACTACAAGGACAAGCACGTCGTCGTCATCGGTTCGGGGGCCACCGCGGCGACTTTGATACCAGCGATTGCGCCGGACTGCGCCCATGTGACGATGCTGCAGCGCTCGCCGACGTATTTCCGCACCGGCCGCAACGCCATCGCCCTTGCCGAAGAATTGCGGCTGCTGGGAATCCAGGAAGAATGGATTCACGAAATCGTCCGCCGCAAGATCCTGTATGAGCAGGACGTGTTCACCAAACGCTCGTTCAGCGAGCCCGAGAAGGTAAAAGCAGGAACTACTTGGAGCGGTGCAGGCGGAATTGGGCGCCGATTACGATATTGCAGACCCATTTTACGCCGAGCTACCGGCCATGGCGGCAGCGGATTGCCTTCGTTCCGGACGCAGATTTGTTCAAGGGGATCGCGTCGGGCAAAGCCTCAGTGGTAACGGACGAAATCGAGCGGTTTACCGAGACCGGCCATGCAGTTGAAGTCCGGCAAGTCGCTGGAGGCCGACATCATCGTCACGGCAACCGGGTTCCACCTGAATGTCCTTGGCGATATCGCGTTTTCCATCGACGACAAGCCGCTGGTGTTCTCCGACACGGTCACCTATCGCGGCATGATGTTCACCGGCGTGCCGAACATGGTGTGGGTGTTCGGGTATTTCCGTGCGAGTTGGACGCTGCGGGCTGATCTGGTGGGCGATTTCGTCTGCCGGTTGCTGAAGCACATGGACGCCAAGGGCGCCCACCGGGTGACGCCGATGCTGCGGCCGGAGGACAAGGATATGCCGATGCTGCCGTGGATCGATCCGGAAAACTTCAATCCGGGGTATATCATGCGTGGAATGCACCTGCTGCCGAAGCGCGGCAACAAGCCGGAATGGCAGCACAACCAGGATTACTGGGCGGAAAAAGACGAGTTCCCGGCGATCGATCTCGACGACGCGGCGTTCGTCTACGAGTGACGGGAAGCGGCGGCTGACTGCCGTTGGCGGGCCATGCCCGCAAATCGTGATCTTCGCGCAATCACATCGGGTCCGCCGTGCGCGACGGCGGGTCTCGGCGCGGGATTAATCACTGCGGGGGGAATACCTCCTCGTTGTGCTCGCCCAATTTGGGCGAATCCCCCTGGGGATGCGGCCGCGCCGGTCGAATGTTATCGGCAAGCCGACGATCTTCAATCCGCTTCCCGGCAATGTCCGCATCATGTCCATCGCCTGCAACTGCTCGGTTTCGGCAAGTTCGGCGATGTCGTTGACCGGCGCACAGGGAACGCCAGCCTCGCCGATGATCCCCATCCATTCCTGCCGGGTGCGCGTCAGAAGCACCGGCTGCATCGCATCCACGACCGCCTGGCGGTTGGCGGCACGCTTGCGCCCATCAGACAGAAAGCGGGTCCTGCACCACTCGGGATGACCCATGGCGCTAGCCAGCTTCACGAATAGACGATCGTTCCCGGCGGCGATGCAGATCGGCCGGTCCGCGGTTTCGAATATCTGGTACGGCGCCAGCGTCGCACTTGCCGCGCCATGGCGCTGCGGCACCACACCAGTCACATTGTATGCGTTCAATGGCCCCTGCACCCATGCCACCGCGCTCTCGAACAGGGACGCATCCACCACGCATCCCGCGCCCGTCCGGTCGCGCTGCGCCAGGCCGGCCAGGGCGCCGATCACGCACCACATGCCGGTCGCGGTATCGTTGATCGCCGGCGCGCAGAAGGTCGGCGGATCATCCGGCCGCCCGGTCAAGGTCACGACCGCGCCATAGCATTGCAGCAACGGGTCAAACCCAGGAGCCAGCTTCAAAGGCCCGGTGTAGCCGAACGCCCAGATCGAGCAGTAGATCAGCCTTGGGTTCACCGCCATCATTGCATCCGGCCCTATGCCGAAATCATCGACGATGCCCGGCCGCAGGTTCTGGATCAGGATGTCGGCATCGCGCACCAGGGCTTTCAACTTCTCCACATCCGGGGCGCTCTTGATGTCCAGGGTAACGGACCGCTTGCCGCGATTGTTGGTGTGGAAACTGACCGAGTCGCCATCGACAAAGGGCGGGCCCCAAAGACGGGCATCATCGCCGCCATCCGGCTTCTCGACCTTGATCACGCCGGCGCCCATGTCCGCCAGGATCACGCCCGCCAGCGGCCCGGCCAGTGCCTGTCCGATCTCGACCACTTTTATGCCTTCGAGCGGCCCCGGCATCAGTCGAGACCCAGGCGCGCACGGAACGGTTCATCGCGCAGGCTGAACTCCTGCCCGTTCAGATCATCCGCCGCTGAGGTGCACAGATAGACGATTGCCGAAGCGGGATGCGCCACCGGCGTGAGGTTGCCCCGAGGGATCTGGCTGATCTGGTTGATCCCGGACGCGCGGATCAGCACCTGCATGTCGGTATCCGTGGTCCCCGGCTGGAACCCGAACACGCGAATGCCTTTGCCTGCGGTTTCCAGCGCGACGGCGCGTGTCAGCATGTGTAACCCTGCCTTGGCGCTGCAATAGGCGCTCCAGCCTTCAAGGGGCCTGATTGCCGCGCCCGACGACACGTTCACGATCGTACCGCCTTCCGCTTCCAGCATTGAAGGCAGCACCGCGCGGATGGCGTGATAGGCACCGGTCAGATTGATCCCGATATTGCGGGCCCAGGCTGCCGGGTCGCTTTGTGCGATCGATGCGATCGGCTCGATCACTCCAGCGTTGTTGATAAGCCCGTCCAGCCGCCCGAACCGCGCCTTTGTATCAGCCACCAGCGCCTCGAATGCCGCATAATCCGAAACGTCGCAGGCGCGCGCCCAGGCCGAACCACCGATCGATCGGGCAACCTGCTCCGTCAATCGTTCGTCGCGCGCGGTCAGCACGAGCGACGCACCGGCTTGCGCCAAAGCCGCGGCCGCAGCCGAGCCAATGCCGCGGCTGGCGCCTGTCACGATGATAACCTTGCCATCCAAACTGCCCATCGGTTCCCCCTCGCGTCAGCGCAGGAGGTTAGAGCATCATTTTCAACAAGGCCAAGTTGCGCCAGCGACAGTTGCGCCAGGGGCAGAGCGGTCCGACCCGCGGCCCACCTGCACCGAACGGCGTCGCACCGGCAGGGCGGGTCGTAAGCGCGCGCGAAATCGCCTACAAGGCAGGCTGATTGTCGTCACGGAACCTCGCTATGCATATCGCGACCTCGCCCGCCTTCAAGAAGAACGCCCACGAGGCGTTGGCCAACCCCGGTCTGCAAAAGGCGCTCGCCCGAAGTGGGCCCAGTTTCATCGCTCGCCGTGCCGCCGCGGTTGCCGCGCTGCCGGAATTTGAGACCCTTCGCGACACTGCCCGCGACATCAAGAATCACGCCTTGGCCAACCTCGACTTCTACCTGGAAGCCTATGAGGCGAAGGTGCTGGAATTGGGCGGCAAGGTGCATTGGTGTGCCGACGCCGGGGAAGCGCGCGATGCGGTTCTGGCGATCTGCGAGGCCGCGGGGGCGCGGACGGTGACCAAAGGAAAATCGATGATCGGCGAGGAAATCGCCATCAACGATCACCTGGCAAAGAACGGTATCACGCCGGTCGAGACCGATCTCGGCGAATACATCATCCAGCTTCGTCATGAACTGCCCAGCCATATCATCGCGCCCGCGTTCCACCTGAATATGGAGGATTGGGAGGCCGCGTTCCGCAAATCCCATACCGACCTGCCGGCCGACCGCCAGTTCAATGAGCGCCGGGACATCCTGACCGAGGCACGAACGAAGCTGCGGGCCAGCTTCCTGGCGGCCGATGTCGGGATAACCGGCGCGAATTTCCTGATCGCCGAGACCGGCAGCAGCGTCATCGTCACCAACGAAGGCAACGGCGACCTGACGCAAACACTGCCTCGGGTCCACATCGTCCTGGCCAGCATCGAGAAATGCGTGCCGACGCTGGAGGACGCGACCTCGCTGTTGCGGGTGCTGGCGCGATCCGCCACCGGGCAGGATTTTTCGGTCTACACCACATTTTCCACCGGCGCGCGCCGGCCGGGCGATTTGGATGGACCGGAGGAATACCACGTGGTGCTAATCGACAATGGCCGGTCGGCGATGATCGGCACGGAGTTCCAGGAGATGCTGCGTTGCATCCGCTGTGCCGCCTGTATGAATCACTGCCCGGTTTATGGCGCCGTCGGTGGTCATGCCTATGGGTGGGTATATCCGGGGCCTATGGGGGCGGTTCTTACCCCAGGGTTGATTGGGGTCGAAAAGGCCGGACACCTGCCGAACGCCTCCACCTTCTGCGGCAAGTGCGAAAGTGTCTGTCCGGTGCGTATCCCGCTGCCCAAGCTGATGCGCCACTGGCGGGAGCGGGAATTTGAGCGGCATCTGACTCCCGCGACGGCGCGGACCGGCCTCGGCGTCTGGGCATTTTTTGCCCGCCGCCCACCCCTCTATCGACTTGCCACCAGGGTCGCTGCTTTCACACTCGGACTGCTTGGCCGAAAGAAGGGCAGGTTCGGTCGGCTGCCGTTGGCGGGCGGCTGGACCGATGGCCGTGACCTGCCGGCGCCTGAAGGCGGCACATTTTTTTCCCGCTATGCCAAAGCTCAGCGTGCGGGCCAGGTTTGATGAGCAAGCAATCGATCCTCACCGCGATCCGCCGGGGCCTGAAGCGCGGGCCGCTGCCACCCGACCAATCAGCCATGCTGCGCGGGCGGATGGCTCAGCATCCGCGTCACCTGATCCCCGCCCGCTCGCGTCTGCCGCACGCCGAACAGATCGAACTGTTCGTCCGCAACGTCGAGAAGGAGTTCGGTTCGGTGACCCGTGTGGCTGACCTGGACGCCGTGCCGGGGGCGGTGGCCGACTACCTGGCCGCACAGAACCTTCCCGGCCGCGTGATCATGGCGCCGCACCCGGAGTTACGGGAGATATCTTGGTCCGCCCGGCCGCTGCTGGAAATCCGCGAGGGCCGGGCAGAGGGAACCGACGCAGTGAGCGTGCAGCATGGCTTCGCCGGCATCGCCGAGACCGGCACGCTGATGCTGCCAAGCGCTCCGGATCGTCCGGTGACCCTCAATCTGCTCGCCGACACCGAGGTGGTGGTCCTGCGTGCCGAAGCAGTCGTAGGAGCTTACGAGGAGGCCTGGGACCGGTTGCGCGGAGAAGTTGGCGCGATGCCCCGCAACGTGATGTTCGTCACCGGACCATCCCGCTCCGCCGACATCGAACAGACGCTAGAACTCGGCGCCCACGGCCCGCGTCGCCTGCACATCGTTCTCGTGTCCGGAAACTGAAGTTCGCCACATCGGCGGACCCCGATCCTGGGCCACCAGCCTCTTTTTAGCGGGTCCCGAAAGCCTGTCGCGTAATCGACGACTGGACTTTAGTTGACGATCACGTCTTGGGTCCCACCGTATCCGCGGCATAGGCTCGGCGGTCACCCAGCGCCTTGGGCTGCCCGTCGGTCGAGTCAGCCTTCGTCTGCCGCTCCGACTGTGCATTGATGACCGCGCCCAAAAGAGCGACGAATGAGGAGAGATACAACCACGTCAGCATTATAACGACCCCGCCGAGCGAGCCGTATGTCTTGTCGTAGCTGTTGAAATGGGCGACGTAGACGGTGAAGCCAATTGAACCGACCAGCCATAGGAACGTCGCGACGATGGCGCCCGGCGATACCCAGCGCCAACGCGGGGGATGGCGATCCGGTGCATAGCGATACAGCATCGCCAGTCCAAACATGACCACGGCGATCAGCAGTGGCCATTCCAGCACCAGCAGCAACCATTTCGTTGAACTTTCCAGGCCAACAAATTGCAGCGCCGCCGGTAGACGCCAACCAGGGCAATGATGACCGTCCCACCGACCAACATCAGCACCGTCAACCAGATCGCCAGGAAGTTGAGCTTGAAGAAGCCGCGGGTTTCCTTCTCGTCATAGGCGATATTCAGGGCGGTCACCAAGCCGCTCATGCCGCGCGAGGCGCTCCATAGTGCCACGACCAGAGCCACGCCGGCCCCGATGCTGAGCGAACCGCTGGACGCGGTCACAAGGTTATGCAGTTCGTCGCCGATCATCTTTGTGCTGTCTGGCGGCAAGACGGTGGAGAGCGAGGCGACCTGATTTTCGACCTGCGCCGGGTTCAGCAGCAACCCATAGATTGCCACCAGGGCAGCAAGCCCCGGGAACAGCGCGAGCAAAACCGCATAGGTCACGCCGCCCGAGACGAGAAAGATGTTGTTTTCCGAAATCTCTCCCCATGTGCGGATCAGGATGTCTTTCCAGCCGGGCATCGGGATCTGATGTGGCGATGTCGCGGAACGACCCCTGTTCTCCTGCGGAGGAAGTGCCGGGTCGTCACCGCCCCGTTGCACGATGACGTTGAGGTCGCGCTTCAGTCGATTAAGTTGAGAGCTCATGCGGCGGTTCCTCCACGGGCGGAGGGTGAACGACAGATCTGCTATGCGGTTTCGCTGCAATCGGGTTTCGCAACTTTTGTGGCGGAATCACACTAATCGGCGCCTGCGTTTCGCGCCCGCCAGTCAAGCCGCAGCGCTCTAGTTCGAATGCCGGCGAATTTCTCCTCCGGCGGCGGTTACTTCATGAGAGAGATTGAGCGCGCGGTCATGCGGCCAGCGGCTCCAAAAGTTCAGGGCCGTCATTGCGTACGTTGCCGACGCGCTTGTCCACCGGCCACATGCGCAACGTGCCGTCAATGGAAGGGCGCAGCAGGTTCACCGGATCGCCTTCGACTTCGCCGAGCCAGAGCGGCCAGTCCGCTGGTTCCAGGATGACCGGCATACGCTCGTGCAGCACCGACATCTGTGCATTAGCGGCGGTCGTGAGAATGGCAAACGTCCGCAGAATATTGCCCTCGGGTGCGCGCCACCCCTCCCAGATGCCGGCGAATGCCAGTGGATCACCGTCAGCACGGGCAATCGCGTAGGGAATTTTGGCGGCGGCACCTTCCCGCCTTCGCCCCACCTGCGGTTCCGCGGTCTGCAATACGAGCGTCGGTGACGAGGGGGTCTGCGTTTCCGGGGCCTGCCACTCATAAAACGCGGCGGCGGGAACGATGCAGCGGCGCCTGGCGAAGACGGTTCGGAACATGCCCGATGAGGCAACACTCTCCGACCGGGCGTTGATCGGACGGCGGGCTTCTTTCAGGATTTTGGTGGAGGCGGGCACAAAGCCCCAGGTCAGCGCATCGAGGTGGCGCTCGTTGGAATCGGGATGCCGCCGGACAACCGGTGCATCCATGGTCGGCGCCATGTTCCAGGTCGGCTTCAGATTCGGCAGCGGGTTCTTGGTGCCGAACAGGCGCGCGATCAGTTCGGGCGGCAGGAAGCTGGCATAACGTCCACACATGTGCCGCAGCATGCTCCAAGCACGTCAATCACGAAAGATCCTGCCATATTTAAGCCCATCGGCCGCCTTACGCATCCGGCGGGATCGCTGATGGAGGGAGGACCTGCTATGCGCCGTTTTGCCACCATACTGTTGTTGACCGGAATCGCGCTCACCGCGTCGGCGTGCGTGATCGAGGAGCCCGGGCCGGGACCAGGACATGCGCGCTGGTGCTACTGGCACCCTTATCGCTGTCGTTAGACATCCGATGCGGCGCGGGATTGATCGCGCCGTGTTGAGAGCAGGCACCGGAACGCAACTTCGCGCTGGGCACTTGGAGGTCCAGTCCAGCGGAGAACTCGCGTATGAAGGCACTCGCATGGCACGGCAAGGGCAGCATGCGCTGCGACACCGTGCCAGATCCAAAAATCGAGCATCCGCGGGATGCGATCATCAAGGTCACCGCCTGCGCGATCTGCGGCTCCGACCTGCATATCTATGACGGCATCATCCCGTCGATGCAGCACGGCGACGTGCTGGGTCATGAGACCATGGGCGAAGTGGTCGAGGTCGGCTCCGAGAACAAGAAGCTGAAGGTCGGCGACCGGGTCGTGGTTCCGTTTACCATCTCCTGCGGCGAGTGTTTCTTCTGCAAGCGGGGTTATTTCTCCGGTTGCGAGCGGTCCAACCCCAACCAGAAGATGGCGGAGAAGCTGTGGGGCCATTCCCCCGCCGGCTTGTTCGGCTACTCGCATCTGCTTGGCGGCTATGCCGGCGGACAGGCGGAGTATCTGCGCGTGCCGTTCGCCGATGTCGGCCCGATCAAGGTGCCGGACGGCCTGACGGACGAACAGGTGCTGTTCCTGTCGGACATTTTCCCCACCGGCTACATGGCGGCGGATTTCTGCAACATCCAGCCGGGCGACACGATCGCGATCTGGGGCTGCGGCCCGGTTGGCCAGTTCGCCATCCGCAGCGCCTTCCTGCTGGGCGCGGAGCGGGTCATCGCCATCGACACGGTGCCGGAGCGGTTGCTGATGGCGCGCGAAGCCGGCGCACTGACCCTGGATTTCAAGCAGGAGGATGTCTACGACCGGATCCAGGAGCTGACGCGCGGCCGCGGCGCCGACGCGTGCATCGATGCGGTCGGCACCGAAGCGGATGCGACCGGCAGCTTCGATTCAGTGCTGGACCGGGTGAAGGTCGCGACCTTCATGGGCACCGACCGGCCGCATGTGCTGCGCCAGGCGATCCATTGCTGCCGGAATTTCGGCACGGTTTCGATCGTCGGCGTCTATGGCGGTTTCCTCGACAAAATCCCGATGGGATCGGCGATCAATCGCGGCCTGACGTTCCGCATGGCGCAGACGCCGGTGCAGCATTATCTGCCGATGCTGATGGAGCGCATCCAGAAGGGCGAGATCGACCCGTCCTTCGTCATCACCCACCGCGCGTCGCTGGAAGACGGTCCGGAGCTGTACAAGACGTTCCGCGACAAGAAGGACGGCTGCATCAAGGTCGTCCTGAAACCCTAGTTCTGGAGAAATCGACATATGGCCTCGGAAACGCGCCCTCTCGCTGTTGTCACCGGGGCTTCAACCGGTATCGGCTTCGAACTGGCAAAATGCTGCGCCCGCAACGGCTTTGACCTGGTCATCGCCGCGGATGAAGCTGACGATCCACGACCGCAGCCGCGGTGTTGCGCGATCTGGGCGCTGCCGTTGACGCGGTCGAGGCCGACCTTTCTACGATTGAAGGCGTTGACAGCTTTATGCTCGCGCCCTGCAGGCCGCCCGGTGGACGCCTTGCTGGCCAACGCGGGACGAGGCCTGGGCAAGGGTTTCCTCGACCAGGACTTCGATCAGGTGCGCCACGTGGTCGATACCAACATCACCGGCACGCATCTACCTGTTGCAGAAAGTTGGCCGCGACATGCGGACGCGCGGCCAGGGCCGCATCCTGATCACCGGTTCGATCGCCGGCTTCATGCCCGGCACGTATCAGGCTGTCTACAACGGCACGAAGGCGTTCCTGGACTCGTTCTCTTTCGCGCTTCGGCACGAAGTCAAGGACAGCGGCATCACCGTGACCTGCCTGATGCCCGGCGCCACCGAAACCGACTTCTTCGAGCGCGCCGACATGATGGATACGAAAGTCGGCACGGCAAAGAAAGATGATCCGGCGGAGGTGGCGGAAACCGGGTTCAAGGCGATGATGAAGGGCGAGGGCGACGTTGTCAGCGGCTGGCACAACAAGCTGCAGACAGCCATTGCGTCGGTGACGCCGGCCGGCATGCTGGCCGAGGCCCACCGCCGCATGGCACAACCGGGGACCGCGAAGAAATGAGTTGGGCTTTCGGCCTGAAGCCCTGAACGTTGTTGATCACGCCGACCGTGGCGAGAGCGAGGTCGGGCCGGTCCGAAATCAGCCCATCAACGCCCCAATCAATCAGCCGGCGCATATCAGCCGGCTGATTGACCGTCCACGGCAGCACCAGCAGACCAAACGCGTGCGCCTCCTCAATAGCAGTCGAGTGTCAGATCGGCATGTTCGGGCGCCCAGACCGGGCCGCCTTCGGAGGCCACGACTGACGGCAACGGACAAACCCTCGACCTCTCGATCCCACCAAAGGCCGGCGTTGCGGAACGTTTCCGGACGCGTCAGCCAGGCCAGCCGTGATGTCCGGACGCTCGCGGCGAACATGCCGCTGCACCCGCCAGTCGAACGCCTCGACCATCACCTGCGCCGCCGCGCCCGCCTGCGTCAATGACCGCGAGCGTCGCATCGGCCATGGAGGCCGGGCTTGCGGTCCACTCCGGATGAGCAGGATCTGTCTTCACCTCGATCGTGAAGCGCGCGCTCGGCAGCGCCGCCAGTACGGCTGCCAGCGTAGGGATCCGAGCACCGTCGGCGGCGACTGGTCAGGAAACAGCAACGCGGTCCGCGATCCAGGGCGGCCGCGCCCGACATCGTAGGCTTGCAGTTCGGCAAAGGTCAGGGAGCGGATGGTCGGGCCGCGCCCGGTAGCCAGGCGCCAGACGCATCGCGGGTAATGTCCGGGTTCAAAGCGAGATCGTGGCGAACGACCACCACGCCGTCTGCGGTAGCCGCAACATCCAGTTCGAACGCCTTCACGCCCAATGCCGGCCGCCGCCAGGAAGCCTTCCAGCGTGTTTTCCGGAAACAGCGCCCCGCGCACCTCGATGGCCCTGGATCTCCAGGGTTCGCACCCGCAAGGATCGCGTCATTGGCCATGCCCTGCTACCATCCCCGCACCATATTCCAGGGCCAACCACCATGCAATACACCACGCTCGGCCGCACCGGCCTTAAAGTCAGCGTCGCCGGGCTGGGTTGCGGCGGTTTCAGCAAGCTTGGCCTGGGCACCGGCCAATCGGCGGATCACGCGGTCGGCATCATTCGCCAGGCACTGGACCTCGGCGTCAACCTGATCGACACGGCGGCGGTCTACGGAACGGAGGACGTGGTCGGCACCGCCCTGCGGGACGTGCAACGCGACAGCGTTGTGGTCTGCACCAAGGCATCGAAGCCCGCTGGCGACAGGGCGTTCAGCGTGGACAAAGTTATCGCCAGCCTGGAAGTTTCGCTGAAGCGGTTGCGTCTGGACTACGTTGATGTTTTCCAGCTTCACGCTGTCCCGCCGGCCGCCTACGACGCACGTCCGCGAGGTCATCGCGCCTGCCCTGCTGCAAGGAGCGCGACAAGGGCAAATTTCGCTTCCTCGGCATCACCGAGACGGCGCCGAACGATCCCGAGCAGCTCATGCTCAACCGGGCGATGCAGGATGGTTGCTGGGATACCGCGATGGTAGCGTTCCACCTGATGGACCAGGTGGCGCGGACACAGGTGTTTCCCCACACCATCGCCAACCGCATCGGCACGCTGATGATGTTCGCCGTGCGCGGTATCTTTGCGCGACCGGCGCAGTTGGCCGCGACGATGCGGGAGCTCGCGGCAGCCGGTCAGGTTCCGGCGTGGCTGGCCGCTTCGGACGACCCGCTCGGTTTTCTGGTCCACCCCGACGGCGCCAGCAGCGTGACGGACGCCGCCTACCGCTATGTGCGGCACGAGCCGGGGGTGGATGTTGTGCTGTTCGGCACCGGCGACGCCAGCCATCTTCGGACCAACGTCGAGTTCAATCCTGAAGCCGCCTCTTCCGGCAGCGGACCGGGAAAAACTGCGGACGCTATTCAGCCATCTTCGCGGTGTCGGATTGGAAGCGCCGCCGTCCGCATCCGCCTGAGCCGGCTGTCGGTGGCATTACTTCGTCCCCTTGTGGGCAACGAGGTAGGCCACGATCGCCGGAACGGCCTGCGGATCAACCGGCGCTTTATATTGCGCCCGCATCTTGTCTACTTCCTGCTGCCAAACCGATGGACTGAGCGCCGGCTGGTTGAGAACCATCCCGGTCGAATGGCATGCCGTGCAGTTGTTGTTGATCGCCTCCGCCTCCGCACCGCCGGAGAACGTCGAATCGCCGGTGGGGAGAGTGACACCAACCGACTTCAACGTGACGCCGGCGGCGGTGACGGACGCGGCCGCCGGCTGCTGCGCCTGGGCCTGACTTAGCGTCAACAGCCGTCCGTCAGCGGAAAAACCAAGTGACGCGCAGGCTATTCCGAAGATGGCGGCACCAAGCGTCAGGCGGAAAAAGTGGGGCATATGAGCCTCATTTATTTTCTATGGGAGGCGGAAATTACACATCGCCGAAGTCTAAGTGACCGCGATGCGCACGCTTTCGATAACGTTGCGCATGAAACCGGCCGGGTTCCAGTTGGGTTCGGACGGTTGTGCAATGTCCTTGGTGTTGGTGCAACGTGCCATCAGAGTCAGCGCGCCCGATGCGGGTGCGGCGACCTGTGCGGTCCACTGGCGAAAACCATACTTGCCTTCGTCAGGACCCAACGAAGCCTGTTGCCAACTCTGTCCGCCATCAGTGGATAGGTCAACCCGAGCAACGCCGCAATCACCGCCGAAGGCAATCCCGCGCACCGGAAGTGAAGATCCCGCCTTTACTGTCGTTTCATTGGTCAGATTGGTAAAAAAGGAGCGCGGCACCATGCGGTTGATTGGCACCGTCTTGAACCCTGTTTCGCCTGGCTTGACGCTCGCCGCAGGCGTATCAGGGATCCGATATGCCGTTGCCATCCAGAAGTTATTGTCCGGTGTGTCCAGCACCTCGATGTCGTTAAGCATCTTGATCCAGTACGTCGAGTACCAGCCTGGAACAACCAGACGCAGCGGAAACCCGTTGAGGAGCGGCAACTGCTCGCCGTTCATCTGATAGGCGAGCATCACCTCACCGTCGCGCGCATGGTCGATGCCCAGTGACTTGATGAAGTCCGGTCCGTCCTCCACCACTGGCTGATCCAGGCCGTTGAAGCGGACCGCAACCGCTCCGAGCTTCACGCCCGCGCGGTCCAGCACATCGCGCAGCCGGACGCCGGTCCATTTGGCATTGCCCATCGCCCCGTTTGCCCACTGCCCGCCGGGAACCCTCGGCTGGAACAGTCCGCGTGAGTTGCCGGAGCACTGGTTGACCGCGGCGATCTCGAAACGGGGCAACGACAGCACGTCGGCCATTGATAGCGACAACTGGCTGTTCACGTGCCCCCGCACCGCGAGCCTGTAGGCCGCGACGTCGATATGGTCCGGTATCGCCGCCCAGTGCCAGCGCACAAAGAACTGGTCGTTGGGGGTAAAGACCCCCCGGTCGAAAACTTCGAAAGGAGTTTCCAGCAATGGTGGCCGCGTGCGTTGCAGCACCATCTTCCCCTTTTGCGGAAACTGGGTGGTAAGCTCGCGTTCAGCCGCGCCGCCCTGAAGGTTCAGATTAATGGAGTCAGCCGCAAGCACCGGGGCGCTGGCAAATCCCACGCCGACAACGCCGGCCGCCTGTAGGAAGCGGCGCCTGTCTATCGCGCCGGCGATTTGTTTGTAATCCGGCATTGGTCCCTCCCGGTTGCGCCGAGGCACGCTATCGGAGGCAGCCCTTCCTGTCATCCACCCGCCAGCTTGCGTTAGCGGGCGTGGTATTAGAGCGGGAACGGCTTAGCGGACGTCGGTCGGCACCACGCTGATGCTGTTGAACGGTGATCCGTTGATCAGCTTCGTGCTGACAACTGTGTAGATCAGAACATGCTTTTCCGGATCCAGGGCGCGGTGGATCTGGAACGTCTTGAAGAACAGCGAGGCCTGGGAAAAGCCGATGATCTCGGTCTTAGGCATCGAGCCTGGAAGCGTCACCGGTCCCACCGCCCGGCAGGCGATCGAAAACCGGCTGGGGTCTTCGGCGAAGCCCAAGCCTCCTTTGATCCCGCCGGTCTCCGCCCGCGACAGATAGCAGGACACGTTGTCAACGCGCGGGTCATCGTAGCGCTCGACGATAATCTTGTCGTTCGGGCCGAGCCAGCGGAACGTGGTGCTGATGGAGTCGATGCGGGTTTGGGCGGGTGCCGGTCCCGCGCCCCCAGCCAATGAAAACACGGCCAGCCCGACGGCGAACAACGCTATGCGCATCTAGACAATCCTTTCCCGCAACCGCTCCGCGAGGCGTACCAAGATAGCGGCGGTGGCGCCCCAAATGTAGTGTTCGGGGTGCGGCCAGACCCAATACTCGCGCCACACCCCGCGCACATGCTGGCGCTGCAGCTTTGGCGCATCTGGATCGAGCAGCACGCTCATCGGCAACTCGAATACCGATTCCACCTCATGCGCCGATAACTCATAAGTCAGGCCCGGAGGCAACAATCCCAGCACCGGCGTGATCCGATAGCCGGTTCCGGTCACATGGTCGGTCATCCGGCCAAGGATCTCCACTGATTCCGTTTGCAGCCCGATCTCCTCCCAGGCTTCGCGCAGCGCGGCGGCTTCGGGCCCACTATCTTCTGGATCGATCCTCCCGCCGGGGAAACTGACCTGTCCGGCGTGGGCGCTCAGGTGCGATGTACGCTTGGTCAGCAGAATGCCGGGGCGGTCGCTCAGAACGATCGGCACAAGCACCGCAGCCGGCACCGGCGCCTTCGCCAAGGTCGCGAGGACATCGTCGCCATGCACGGCCTCCGCGTCCGGAGGTTGGGCGGCGATCTCGGCCAACCTGAGCCGCAACGCAGCCGGCGTCACGCCTCGCCCGGCGGCAATTCGCCCAGAGAAAAGAATTTGCCCAGGCTCCAGACGCCCAGCAGGCGCTTGTTACCCACCCATTCTGGGACCGCCAGGGCCACAAGCTCGTAATATGTGGCACGATTGATGCGGGCCTCGATCGCAAAATGATCGGCTGCCCCTGCCCGCACCTTGATGTAGGGTATCGGCTCGCAGGTGATCAGGTCGTGGGAAACGCGGATCGGGTTGTCCGGACCGGCGGTCACGACCTGGTCTATGTTGGTGCGGAAAGACAGCGTCTGGTGTCGGCCGTCGCCCGTCCAGTCCAGCTCCACGGCGACGAACGGGGCATCCTCAACCTCGATCCGCCCACGCTCCGCTGGGGTCTGCAGCCACCAGCTTCCATCTTCCTCGCGCCGCAACACGCTGGAAAACAAGCATACCAGCTCCTTCCTGTTGATCGGGCTGCCACGATACAACCAGGTTCCGTCGCGCTTGATCAGGAACGGCAGGTCGCCGCACTCGGTCGGCACGCGAGCCGGCTTGGCTCTGCGAACCCGATCAGAGCAGGCGTCCAGCGCCCGCTCGGCCCCTGCTTCGGGCAACGCCACGCCGCTGGGAGCGGAGAGTGGTAACTTCGCGGCCGCAATACCCATAGGCGCGCCAGATTCGCTCACGTCTCCAACTCCAGTGGTCCGTTTCCGACGTTAGACGAACTTCTTAACATCACCGCGATATAGGTAGCCTCCCCCCGTCCGCGAAAGAGCCTATATGCATCCATGGGCGCAAACGCGGAGGGTGATACCCGTATGTCGGGCGGTATGGCTGGTACGCCACAGACTAGTTCGAACTGGATTGGTCCCATCCACGACGATCCCTCTACGATCTTGGCAGCAACCGAGGCGCTTGCCGCACGGATTGTACAGGTCCGGGCCGCGATTGGCCGGGTTATCTTCGGTCAGGATGAGGTGATCGATCAAACTTTGATCACATTGTTGTCGGGGGGTCACGTTCTGCTCGTTGGCGTCCCCGGCCTGGGCAAGAGCCGGTTGGTGGAGACACTTGGCGTGGTCCTCGGCATGGTGACCAAGCGGATCCAGTTCACGCCTGATCTGATGCCTGCCGATATCGTGGGCAGCGAAGTGCTGGACGAAACCGAGGGCCGCCGCGCGTTCCGTTTTGTTCCGGGACCGGTGTTCTGTCAGTTGCTGATGGCCGATGAGATCAATCGTGCCAGCCCCCGCACCCAGTCCGCTCTGTTGCAGGCGATGCAGGAGCAGCGGGTAGCCATTGGTGGTGTAGAGCATGCGCTGCCGCGGCCGTTCCACGTTCTCGCCACACAGAACCCCATCGAGCAGGAGGGCACCTATCCGCTACCGGAGGCGCAGTTGGACCGCTTCCTGTTGGAGATCAATGTCACCTATCCCGACCTTGCCGCCGAGCGCACGATGCTGCTCGCCACTACCGGGGCACAGGATGCTCGGCCGGTACAGGCGCTGACGGCGGAGGATCTGCTGACTGCACAGGCGCTGGTCCGGCGCCTGCCGATTGGCGACAAGGTGGTCGATGCGATCCTTGCGCTGGTGCGCGGCTGCCGGCCAGAGAGCGCGAGCGACGATATCGTGCGGCGCCATGTAGCATGGGGTCCAGGTCCGCGGGCGGCTCAGGCACTGATGCTGGCGACACGGGCGCGCGCGCTGCTGGATGGGCGGCTGTCACCCAGCGTGGACGATCTCGCGGCGCTGGCGCGGCCGGTGCTGCGGCATCGCATGGCACTCAGTTTCTCGGCGCGGGCGGACGAAATCATGCTGCCGGACGTGATCGACCGGCTGGTCGCCAAGATTGGCTAAGGCGCCGAATGACGCACTGACCGCCGAGGCGCTTGGCGCGCGCCTGCCTCCGCTTCTTGTCGCCGCCGACCGCGTAGCGAGCACGGTGGCCCAAGGCGTGCATGGCCGCAGGCGTGTCGGACAAGGTGACAGTTTCTGGCAATTTCGACGCTTCGTGTCCGGCGATCCGTTGGCGCGGATCGACTGGCGCCAGTCAGCAAAATCGGGCCGGGGCGCACCGGAAGGCTGGTTCATCCGGGAAACGGAATGGGAAGCGGCGCAAACGGTCTGCCTGTGGCGCGATGCTTCCGCGTCCATGCGCTGGCGGTCCCGCCAGGTCGCGATGGAGAAAATGGATCGCGCCGGCCTGCTGTTGCTTTCCCTTGCTTCGCTGCTGCTTCGTGGTGGCGAGAGAGTGATGATGATGCAGCCGGCCGCCCGCCCGATAACCAACCGGTCCGGCTTGGATCGTTTGGCAGCGGACCTGGAAGCGGCCAACGGTGAGACCGGTCTGCCGCCCGACATGCGGTTGCCGCGGCACGGCACCGTCGTATTGTTCAGTGACTTTCTATCGCCGCTGGATGAGATTCAAAGCCTGATGGGTCGCTTGGCCGCGGTCCCGGTGACGGGTTATCTGCTGCAGATCCTCGATCCAGCCGAGACCGCGCTGCCCTACCGGGGCCGCATTCGGTTTCGCGGCATGGAAGGTGATGGAGACGCCCTTATCCCGCGGGCCGAATGGTCCGGGACGCTTACGCCGTCCGGCTGAAGGCGCAACAGGATGGATTGGCCTCGCTCTGCTCTACGGCCGGATTTGGCTTTGGGGTCCACCGCACCGATCATCCGCCGGAAATGGCATTGCTGGCGCTCTACCAGGCATTGGCGGCGCGATGATCTTCGTCACTCCGTGGGTGCTTGTCGGTCTCTTGACGCTGCCGCTGCTGTGGTGGCTGCTGCGCGTGACGCCGCCGGCACCACGGTCGGAGATCTTTCCGGCGGTCCGTTTCCTGCTGGGGCTGAATGCGACCGAGGAAACGCCCGCGCGCACGCCTTGGTGGCTGATGGCCTTGCGGTTGCTGGCGGCGGGGCTGGTCATCGTAGCCCTGGCACGCCCGGTGCTGGATGCGGGGACCGCACTGGCCGGGAAAGGCCCGGTGCTGCTTGTGATCGACAATGGCTGGGCCTCGGCGAACGACTGGGTCCGCCGGAAAGAGGCCGCGGGCGCACTGCTGGACCGCGCCGAACGGGCCGGGCGCAAGGCGGCGCTGCTGACGACGGCGCAGGAAGGCAGCGGTGCCACGCTCGCCGTTTCGGCGACGATGCCAATCGCCGACCTGCGTGCCCGCCTGGCCGCGATGCAGCCGCAGCCGTGGCCGTCCGACCGTGCGGCCACCGCGGATGCGTTGCGCGGCTGGCGCGAGGAGGCAACGCGTGCCGGCCGCGACGTTTCGGACGCCTCCGTGATCTACGTGCCCGACGGTTTGACCGATGGCGCCGACTTCGACCGCTTCGCGGCCGCCATGCGCGAGATCGGGCCTATTACCGAGATCTGTTGCGACACCGCGTCTTCACCATTGCTGCTTCCGCCCAGCAGTGAGGCTGATCGCCTCATCATCCATCTCGCGCAGGTACCGCGTCCGACGGCGACCGAGGCCAACGTGCTGGCGCAGAGTGGCGACGGGCGCACCTTGGCGCGGACCAGCGTGGTGATCCCGGCGGGGACCTCGGTGGGATCAGGACCGATCGCGCTGCCGCCGGAATTGCGCAATCGGTTGACCAGATTGGTGATGGAAGGTCCGCCCAGCGCCGGGTCGGTTGTGTTGCTGGATGAGCGATGGCGCCGCCGCCCGGTTGGCTTGCTGCCGGGTGACCTGGCCACCGCGGACACGCCATTCACCGGCTCGATCTATTTCCTCAAGCGGGCGCTGGAGCCGTTCACCGAGATGCGTGAAGGCGACGCCGCGACGCTGCTCCAGAGGGACGTTTCCGTCCTGATCCTGGCGGACCGGCCGCTGCCGGCGGGTCCTGAACGGGACGCCTTGGAGGCATGGGTGCGAAAAGGCGGCTTGTTGATCCGTTTTGCCGGCCCTCGCACCGCCGAAGCCGCGACCAACGACACCGACACGCTGCTGCCGATCCGTCTGCTCGGCGGTGACCGCCAGCTTGGCGGCGCGATGTCCTGGAGCCAGCCTGCCGGTTTGGCGCCGTTTCCACCGGCGTCGCCGTTCGCCGGCTTGCCCGCGACGGAGGAGATCAAGGTGACTCGCCAGGTGCTGGCGGAACCGAGTGCGGATCTCGCGGGACGCACATGGGCGGCCCTGGAGGACGGCACCCCTCTGGTCACTGAAATGCCGCTGGGCGCCGGTCGCCTCGTCCTGTTCCATGTCACCGCCAACGCCGACTGGTCGAACTTGCCGCTGTCCGGCCTGTTCGTCGAGATGTTGCGCCGCATGGTCGATCTTTCCGTTGGCGTTGCCAGCACGCAAGGGACAGCCACGCTGGCGCCGGCAGAAACGCTGGACGGGTTCGGCTTGCTGTCTCAGCCGCCCCCGGCGGCGATTGGGCTGCAGGCGAACAAGTTCGGCTCCACGCCGGTTTCGCCAAGACATCCGCCGGGGCTGTACGGGCCGGAGGGCAGCCGGCAGGTGTTGAACCTGGGGACCAGCATCGCCGCGCCCGAGGCTGCCGAACCGATCAGCGGCGCGACGTTGGAAACCGTCCGCGGATCAGCAAGGGAGCGTGCGCTGGGTCCGCCGCTGCTGGCTTTCGCCGTGCTCCTGCTATGCGCGGACATGATTGTCTCGCTGGCGCTGCGCGGACTGTTGCGCGCGCGCGTCTCCGCCATTGGGGTGGGGCTGCTGTTGCTGGTGATCCAGCCCGCCAATGCACTCGACAAGAGCCCCAATGCGGCACTCGACACGCGGCTGGGATACATCATTACCGGTGACAGCCAGGTGGATGGTATCGCCAAGGCTGGACTGGAGGGCCTGTCGGAATATGTCAATCAGCGCACGGCGGCCTCGTTGTTCGAACCGGACGCGGTGCAGCCCGGCCAGACCGATCTCAGCCTGTATCCGCTGTTGTATTGGCCGATCACCGCCGATGCTCCTGATTTGACTGCCGGCCAGGTTTCCGCGCTGAATGAATACATGAGCCACGGCGGAATCATCGTGATCGACACGAGGGATTCCGGCTCCGGCGCCGGCTTCGCGCCTGGCACGGAAGACGTGCTGCGCCGCCTTGCCCGCTCCTTGCTGGTGCCACCGCTGGCACCCCTCAGCGGCGAGCATGTGCTGTCGCGCTCGTTCTATCTTCTGTCGGATTTTCCTGGCCGTTTCACTGGCGACACGGTCTGGGTGCAGCGCGACCAGGACCGCACCAATGACAGCGTCAGTCCGGTCATCATCGGCGGCAACGACTGGGCGGCGGCGTGGGCCGTGGGGCCCGAGGGCAATAATCCCTATGCCGTCATTCCTGGCGGGCAACGCCAGCGGACCCTGGCCTATCGTTTCGGTGTCAACCTGGTGATGTATGCGCTGACCGGGAACTACAAGGGCGATCAGGTCCATGTGCCGGCAATTCTGCAGCGGCTGGGCCAGTAGATGCGCCCGGACCAGGTGATCGCTGCAATTCGTTTCGATCCGCTGTTGCCGCAGTGGATGCTGGTGGCGCTTTGTGTCCTGTCGCTTGCTGTCATAGCCCTCGGTTTTTGGCGGAGCGGCCGTGGCACGGTTTTCCGGCTTGCCGCGTTCGCCGTGTTGCTGCTGTGGCTGACCGGGCCGCGGCTGGTGCAGGAGACGCGGGAGTCATTGCGCGACATCGGACTGTTGGTGGTGGACCAGTCTGCCTCCATGCAGGTCGGTGACAGAGCCCGTTTGGCAGACGCCGCCCGCCAGTCAATCGAGGCGCAGGCCGCCCATTTCCCCGATCTGGAACTGCGCACGATCACCATTCCGGAAGTCGGGAACGCCGGAACCCGATTATTCGCCGAGGTTGATCGCGCGCTGGCCGACATCCCCCGGTCGCGCTTCGCCGGCACCGTCACGATCACCGATGGGCAGGTGCACGATGTGCCCAAGGCATCCCCCGGCGGCGAACCGCTCAACCTGCTGCTGACCGGGAGGGGTGAGGAAACCGACCGCCGCCTGCGCGTCATCGAGGCGCCCGGCTACGGCATCGTCGGGAAGTCGGTTACCTTGCGCGTCGCCGTGGATGACCTGGGGACAACCGGACGCAACAGCCCGGCCACGTTGACGGTGCGGCGAGACGGGCAACCGTTCCGCACCGAGAGCGTGCCCATCGGCACGGAACAGCGCGTCGAAGTGCCGATCACGCGCGCCGGCCCGACCGTGATCGAGATGTCCGCCAGCCCGCTGGCAGGCGAGATCTCCCAGATGAACAATCGCGCCGTGGTCGAGATCAACGGCGTTCGCGACCGACTGCGCGTGCTGCTGATTTCGGGCGAGCCGCATCAAGGCGAGCGAACATGGCGGCGTTTGCTCAAGGCCGATCCATCGGTTGACCTGGTGCATTTCACCATCCTGCGTCCGCCCGAGAAGGACGACCGCACGCCACTGAATGAACTTGCCCTGATCGCGTTTCCAGTGCGGGAACTGTTCGTGGACAAGATCGGAGAGTTCGACCTGATCATCCTCGACCGGTTTCAGAACCGGGGCCTGCTGCCACTGCCGTATCTGGCCAACATCGCCGCGCGGGTCCGCCAGGGCGGGGCATTGCTGATGAGCGTCGGCCCGGAGTTCACCGGTGCGACCAGTCTGGCCTCGACGCCGCTTGGGTCCGTGCTGCCGGGTGGTCCAGCCCGAACGAACGCGGTGGTTGACGGCGCGTTCCGGCCTTGGGTGACCGACCTCGGTCAGCGTCATCCCGTGACCGAGGGCTTGCCGGGCGCGAATGCACCTGGCGCCGCCTCATCGGAAAGTGCTCCATCGGTGGTAAGGCGGCCGGGGGCCAACCCTGCAGTCGCGAATGCCCAGGCTGCCAACGCCAGATGGGGACCGTGGTATCGGCGGATCGAACCGGGACCCGTGAACGGCGAAGTCCTGCTGAGCGCGCCCGATGGTCAGCCGCTTTTGGCGCTCGACCGGGTCGGCCAAGGCCGGACCGCGCTTTTGTTGTCGGACCAGATGTGGGTTTGGTCGCGCGGTCACGAAGGGGGCGGACCGCAGGCGGAGTTGCTGCGCCGCGTCGCGCACTGGCTGATGCAGGAACCGGAACTGGAGGAGAACGCGCTCACCGCCCGCGTTTCCGACGGCCGGTTGCGCATTGAAAGCCGCTCCACCGACGCCGGCCCGCCACTGGATGTCGTCGTTGCCGACCCGGACGGGAAGCAGGAAACGGTGAAGCTGCACGAGGACTCTCCGGGGCGGGCGACGGCTCTCCGAGCGGCTTCCGCGCCGGGCGTGTGGCGGGTAACCCAGGGGAGCGGCCCGGCCTTCCGGTCGGCTTATGCCGCCGCCGGTGCCGCCAATCCGCCAGAACTGGCTGATCTGCGGGCGACGGCCACCGTGGCCGGGGCATTGGCCCGAGCATCGGGCGGCGGCGTGCACTGGCTGGGCGCCGCGGATGTGCCGGAACTGCGCCGGACGGAGGAAGATCGAGGTGCATCAGGCAGCGCATGGATTGGAATGCAGCGCCGGCACGATCACGTCGTAACCGGAGTAGCAGCGCTGGAATTACTGCCGGGATGGCTTTCGCTACCGATAATGCTTGGGCTTCTGGTGCTGGCCTGGCGGCTGGAAGGCCGCTGACCACGCTTTCAGATCGCCGCGCGCCCAAATCGTCATCCCCGAGATCGTCATCCCCGAACTTGTCAACAACGCTGGCGCGGTTTCCGTTCCACTTCTCATCGCTTGATCGCGTGCCTGTCCGTGGGTAATTTCACCTGTTAGGATCAAGCTTCTAGTCCATCACTGGGTCGATCGTTGTCGCCCATAGCGCCTGATCAGCAACATCGCGCAGAGTGACTGTCATCTGACGCGTCGCGCCGTCCACCGCCACATGACCAAAGAACTGCAGTCCGGCGGAAGGGGGCAGGTTCTGCCCCTGATCCTTGGTCGGAGCTTTCACATAGCGCAACTCCGGCCCGAACGTTTGGTCCAGTTCACCTGGGCCGAAGGTCCCGGCGTAAATCGGACCGGAGACGAACTCCCAGAACGGATCGAAGTCTTGGAATTGCGCCTTTGAAGGATCGTACCAATGCGCCGCTGTGTAATGCACGTCGGCTGTCAGCCAGACCGTGTTGCGCACTTTCTCTCGCTTGATAAAGCTGAGCAGGTCTGAAATCTCGAGTTCACGACCAAGAGGTGGCCCATTATCAAGCTGACTGATGGCCTCGCTGCCGGTCTTGGTATCTGCCGTCATACACCACGTAGATACTGATAGGCATATCCGCGGCAATGACTTTCCAGGTCGCTTTTGATGCCTTCAATTCACGCTTCAGCCAGGCGATCTGCGTCGGCCCCAGGAAATATGCATCTGGACCATAGGTCTTCTGCCGATCATCGCCGTTAGGGCCGCGATAGCTGCGCATGTCCAGCATGAACACGTCTACCAGCGGCCCATAGCTGATCTTACGATACACGCGTCCGGGTTCAAATGGATCGGCACGGATCGGCGTGTATTCATGAAACGCGCGATGCGAGCGCGCCACAAGAGCGAGCGCGAAGCTCTCGCTGTACTTCTTACGCAGGTGTTCCGCCCGGGTCAGTGGCTCCTCGGGCCACCAGTTGTTGGTTACCTCGTGATCATCCCATTGTGCGAACATCGGCACCTCCGCATTGAAGGCTCGGACGTTCTTATCCAACAGATTATATTTCCATTGGCCGCGGTATTCGGCCAGTGTTTCAGCGGGCTTGGACTTTTCCTCGGTGACCAGATTTTTCCAGATCGTCCCGTCGGCCAGTTTTACCTCGGCGGCTATGGGCCCATCCGCATAGACCGTGTCACCGGAATGGATGAAGAAATCCGGCTGGTGCTTCATCATTGTGGCGTAGGCTTTCATGCCGCCCCAATCCTCATTGATGCCCCAGCCCTGGCCCACCGTGTCTCCGGACCATACAAACGATATGGAGCGGGCGGTTGCCGGTGCGGTGCGAAAACGACCTGTCATCGCCTCACCTAAAACAGATGGTTCCGAAAGGTCCTGGGGCGTCACGCGATAAAAGATATCCTGCCCGGCAGGAAGCCCGGTCAGACCTGCTTTTGCCGTCAGGTCGCTCTCTGGGAGAGCATCGACAAACACGCCACCGACCAAAGATGCAAAGGATTCGGTGGTCGAGAATTCAATGCGAACGCGCGACGGCCGGCTCACTCTTGCCCAGACAATACCTGAATCCGCGGTGACGTCGCCCGACTGCAGGCCATGGGTGATATGGGGCCGATCCGCTGCGCGACTGATCGCCGGCAGAAAAAGCTTCGTCGCCAGCGTGAGGGAACTGCTTCCCGCAAGCAGTCCGCGGCGCGTCAGATGGTATCGGTTGCTGAATCTCATCGTTTCATCCCGAATGGAAAGGATGAGTTTCCGCGTTCAGCGTAGCATGTGGATGACGATCTGATGACAGTCCGATGAACAGCGGGCCATCAGCCGCGACCGTGAAGAGAACTCGTCAGGCATTCCATGATCTGGTGAGTTGCCAGCGCCGGATTGGGGCAAGCGATACCCCAACGGCGTCTAGAATCAAGGATATCTAACGTCCGTTATTTTCCCGATCCAGCCGGCGGTTTTTCCGGCGCTGAGGCCGGTCTGGGCTCGGGCTTAGGCGCGGACCGCGTGGGCGCCGGGCCGGTGATCACATCAAAATCAAAGCTGCTACGCGTCATTGGATACTCCTTCTGGTCTTCGGACCAAAGGCCGTTCCATCTTCAGCGGATTTCGATGCGCAGGGGTAAAAACACGAAAGCCGCCGGGAGGGGCGGCTTTTGGGTCTTGCTACAAGTGCACGATCCTAGGCCGCCGGAAAATACCAGCGGTACCAAAATCGAATGGTGGTAAGCACGATTGCCATGCCCGCAGTATAAGCAGGCTGCTCTCTTGCACAAGAGGTGAAATCCAAAGCCCGAGACATGAGGTGTTGGTGGCGGAATGCCTATTCCGCGGCCATGGCCAGACCCGCCGGTTGCGATAGTTCCGCCAGCAACTGTATCCGCCTGGCCTCAGCCTTCGCGCGGTTGGCGTCCTTGACAGGTCCAAACCCCCGGATCTGATCCGGCAACCCGGCGATCGCTACC
This sequence comes from uncultured Alphaproteobacteria bacterium, assembly GCA_963792345.1. Classification (GTDB taxonomy): domain Bacteria; phylum Pseudomonadota; class Alphaproteobacteria; order Acetobacterales; family Acetobacteraceae; genus Rhodopila. Next base: position 142,897 of record CAWBVV010000002.1, on the reverse strand, counting down.
GCGGTTGGAAGATTTTCTCGAGAGAGAGCAGACACGACCGTCCGAAGGTCCCCACGATACTGCTCGATAAGCGCCCTCTCCTGCCGGCGCTCCGCCTGGTAGCCGAACAGGTCCAGCACCGTGCCGCGCACCACCTTGCCGTGCCGCAGCACGCGGAACAGCGGCAACGCGACAGACCCTGGGATCGCGATCTTCCGCCGCCGGCCGGTAGCCTTGTCGATCCCGCTCGTCAACGGCGGCGACATGTGGAATGCCGGCTTCTCGCCGTAGGTCGCGGCGGCATGCAGACGGGCGACCTCGTACTCGTCCTTGTAGGCCATGACGCGATACAGCCCCTCGGCGGCCGCGCGCGACAGCGGCCCGGCTGCACCGATCACCGCGGTCTCGCGCGCCACGACCTCCTGCACCAGGCTTGGTAACGCGCGGCGTAGCGCTTCGACTGGTAGGCCGTCAGCGCCTTGGCACGATGGGCGATCAGCGCGTCCAGATCGGCCGGCGGCCCCTCGGTCAGACCGTCCAGGATCTGCTTCATCAGTTCCGGCTGTTCGGCAAGGATGCGGCCCCACAGGAACGCCCGCTTGTTCAGCTTGACCGCGGCGCCGTTCAGCTCGATAGCGCGCAAGATCGCGGCTTCGCCGACCGGGACCAGGCCGCGCTGCCAGGCCATCCCCAGCAGCATGGTGTTCATCGCCTGAGCATTGCCGAACAGACGTTCGGCCAGGCGCACGCCATGCAGCCAGATCGAGCGGCCGCTGTCGGTGACCTTCTCGATCGTGCGCCGATGCAGCGCGGCGTCGATCGACAAGCGCGGCGTTGCGCTTGAAGTCGGCGGTCGCGGCGAGATCCATGTTGCCGATCACGACCGAAGTGCGAGGCATTGCGCTCCAGCACGCCGGCCTGGCAGCCGACGGCAAGGTCCGCCGCCAGCATCAGGTCGGCGGTGCCGACCGGGATGCGGACGACGTCGAGATCGGCTTCCTGGGCCGCGATCTGCACATGGGCGACGACCGCGCCGTTCTTCTGCGCCAGGCCGGTGAAGTCCAGGGTCTTGACCGCCTTGCCCTCCAGATGCGCGGCCATCGCCAGGATGGCGCCGGCGGTGACGATGCCGCCGCCGCCGATGCCGGCGAACAGGCCGCGCCAGACCGGCTGCGGATGGCAGTACCGGGGTCGGCAACGCGGCGGCGAGTTCGTTCTCACGCGCCTGCCACTGCGTGTCGGCGTCGGGCGCGGCGGGCGGCCCGGCCTGGGTGACGAAGCTGGGGCAGAAGCCCTTCAGGCAGGACAGATCGACGTTGCAGCTTGTCGGATTGATGCGGCGCTTGCGGCCGAGTTCGGTCTCCACCGGCTCGATCGCGATGCAGCCGGACTGGGTGGAGCAGTCGCCGCAGTTCTCGCAGACCGCTTCGTTGATGACGACGTGGCGGGTGGGCTGCGCCATCGAGCCGCGCTTGCGGCGGCGGCGCTTTTCGGTGGCGCAGACCTGATCGTAGATCAGGACCGACGGCCCCTCGAAGTCGCGCAGCGATTTCTGCACCGCGTCCAGTTCGTCGCGGGTGTGGCGGGTCACGCCCGGCGGGCAGCGCGGAGGCCGGCGGCAGGCGGTCCGCCTCGTCGGCGACGATGGCGATGCGCTTGACGCCCTCGGCGGCGAGTTGGGCGGCGATGTTGGGGACGGTCGGCTGCGCCCTCGGTCGGCTGGCCGCCGGTCATCGCCACGGCGTCGTTGAACAGCAGCTTGTAGGTAATTCGGGTCTTCGCAGCGACCGCCTGGCGGATCGCGAGGCTGCCGGAGTGCTGATAGGTGCCGTCGCCGAGATTGGCGAACATGTGCTTCGACGTCGGTGAAGCTGGACAGGCCGACGAAGGGGGCGCCCTCGCCGCCCATCTGGGCGAAGGTGCGGGTTTCGGGGCCGTCGTCCATGCGCCATGAAGTGGCAGCCGATGCCGGCGCTGGCGAAGCTGCCGTCGGGCAGCTTGGTCGACGTGGCATGCGGGCAGCCGGCGCAGAACGCGGGAATGCGGCGCAGCAGGCCGTCCGGCCGATCGACCGCGACAGGTGCCGGGGGGGCGGGCAGGTTCAGGCCGGCCTGGCCGAGGAATTTCGCCAGGCCGGCCGCGACGCTTTCCGGCGACAGCTCCATCAGCGGGGACAGCAGCGGCGCGCCGCGACGGGTCGGTCTTGCCGCTGACCTCGGGGCGTTCGTCGGCTGGCAGGTGATACAGCGCGTCGCGGATCTGGCTTTCGACGAAGCCGCGCTTTTCCTCGATGACCAGGATCGAGCGCTTGCCGCGGGCGAATTCACGCAGGCCCTCGGTTTCCAGCGGCCAGGTCATGCCGATCTTGTAGACGGCGAGTTGCGGATGCTGGTCCAGGCCCAGGCGGCGCAGGGCGTGCATGGTGTCCTCGTGCGCCTTGCCGACGGTAACCAGGCCGATGGTGGCGTCCGCGGCAGCCGCTGATAAGTCGGTCGATGCGGTTGGCCCGCGCCCAGGCGAGCAGCGCGGGCATGCGCTCCTCGATCATCCGCCGTTCCAGTTCGGCGCGGTCGGCCGGGAAATGCAGGGTGTGATCGAAGTTCAGCCCGTGCGGCGGCAGGGCGATGTCGGGGGTGACGAAGCGGCGGACGGAGGGGATGACGGCGGTGGAGGCCTGCTCCATCGTCTCGGCGGTGGTCTTCATGGCGACCCAGACGCCGGCGAAGCGCGACATCGCCCAGCCGGCGAGGCCGAGGTCGATCACGTCCTGCACCGAGGCGGGGTTCAGCACCGGGATGAAGCAGTTCTGGAAGACGTATTCGGTCTGGTGCGGATAGGTGGAGGAATGGGCGCCGTGGTCGTCGCCGGCGATCGCCAGGACGCCGCCGTGCTTGTGGGTGCCGGCCATGTTGGCGCAGTGGAAGGCATCGCCGGTGCGGTCGACGCCGGGGCCCTTGCCGTACCACATGCCGTAGACGCCATCGACCCGCTTGCCGGGGAAGGCGTCGAGTCTCCTGCGTGCCGTACAGCATCGTCGCGGCCAGATCCTCGTTGATCCCTGGCTCGAACCGGATGTCGTTGTCGGCCATCAGCTTCTTCTGCACCCACAGCTCGCGGTCCAGGCCACCAAGCGGGGAGCCGCGGTAGCCGGAGACGAGGGCGGCGGTGCTGAGGCCGGCTTGCTGGTCGAGCCGGCGCTGTTCCAGCAGCAGGCGCAGCAGGGCCTGGATGCCGGTCAGCAGCACCGGGCGGTCCAGATCGGTGAAGCGCGAGTCCAAGGTGATGTCCGTGGGTGCGATACCGATATCCATGGGCGTTTGTCCCTTCTGGGGTTCTCGATACTAGATAGTAGGCATGGTCGCCGCGGGAAAGCTTGCCATAGTCCGGCCTGAGACTGGTCCATTTTGGCAGGAACCGCCAATGTGCGCGGACGGCGAGCAAGGATGTGTGATGGAGTTGGACCGGCTGGACCTGGCGATCCTGGATCATCTGCAGGCCAATGGCCGCGCAACGGCGCAGGAACTGGGGGAGGCGGCGCATCTGTCGCCTCGCCGTCCCACCGGCGGCAAAAGCTGCTGGAGGAGGCCGGGGTGATCCAGCGCTACGTCGCGCTGCTGGACCAGGACAAGGTCGGGCTGCCGGTGAACGTGTTCGTCACGGTGAAGCTGGCCAACCACCAGGATGAAACGCTGCGGAGCTTCGAGCGCGCGGTGGAGGCCTGTCCGGAGGTGATGGAGATGTACGAGATGACCGGGTGCGACCGACTACCTGCTGCGGGTCGTGGCGGCGGATGTCGCGTCATATGAGGCGTTTCTGCGGGGGCGGCTGGTGCATATCCCGGGGGTTCAGTCGTTCGAGTCGGCCCTGGCGCTGAAGCGGGTGGTTTACCGGACGAACCTGCCGTTGCGGCAAGGCCGCCCCGGACCGGAACTCTGACGCTGAAACAAATATCACGATATTGAGAGAGCTGAAATAGTGTGGGACCGAAATCAGACCCATTAACCATTCGTTAATAATTCTTAACTACGGACCTAGCCCGAACATGATGGTGCGGAGCTTGTTCCAATGTTGTCCGATACCACCAAACGGGAGCTTGGAGTTGCTCAACAACTTGCCGCACAATCCTGGTGGTGGAGGACGAGGAGCCAATCCGAGCGTGCACAGCGGAATTTCTGCTGGACTGGGGATACGCGGTTGTCGAGGCAGCCAACGTGGCCGAAGCGAAAACGTTGCTCCATGAACGGCTGGTCCATGTCGTGTTCAGCGATGTGAACATGCCCGGCGGGGAAAACGGCTTCGGCCTGGAAAAATGGGTTCGCGGGCATTATCCGGATACCAAGGTGTTGCTGACCTCGGGCTATCCGCATGTCATTGGGGATACGCGCGATCTGCTCGAACCGCTTATCCCCAAGCCATATAGCCTGTCCCTGGTCAGGCGGCGCATTGCCGGGCTGCTGTGCACGGATGGCAGTTCTGAGCAGGCGCAGGCGGTTTAAGCGTGGTCCCGATGCAGTCCTCGGAACGCTCAATCACGCGATCAAGGAGCTAGCTGCCCGCGAGTTCGGCGACCACGGCCGCCAGCAAGGCTGGATCGCCGACCGCGATTACCCGTCCGTCGCCATCCGGATCGCGGCGAATTACCCTGCCAGTCCGTCAGCAACCCGCCAGCGCCACGGATTACCGGCAGCAACGCGGCCCAGTCCCAGGGCTTCAGGTCGCACTCCACGATGACGTCGATCTGGCCGAGCGCAAGCAACCCATAGGCATAGCAGTCGCCACCCCAGTAGTTGCGGCGGATCCGAGCGCCAGCTTCTGGAAGCGAGGAAGATCCGCGCCGAACATCTCGGGGCTGGTGGCGGAAAGTTCGGCGTGGCCCAGGTCCGGACAGGCGCGTGTACCGACTCGTCCGCCGAGTGGACCGGAAAACAGCGTGGGGCGGCCGGCGACACCGATCCATCGCTCGCCCGTCACCGGCTGATCGATGATCCCGACGATCGGCGTATCGTCCTCCAGCAACGCGACCAGCGTGCCGAAGGTCGGGCGGCCGGTGATGAAGGCGCGCGTGCCGTCGATCGGGTCGAGCACCCAGCGCAGCCGTGCCTCCGGCCGCTCCAGTCCGAATTCCTCCCCGAGGATGCCGCATTCGGGGCACAGCCGAAGAAGCTCCGCACGCATCGCCAGTTCGGCGTTGCGGTCGGCGATGGTTACAGGAGACTGGTCGGCCTTGAGGTCGGCAGCGACGGCGGTACGAAAATGCGGCCGGATGACCGACCCGGCCGCATCCGCAGCGGCCTTCGCCGCCGCCACATACCGATCGACTTCGGTTTCTTGGCCGCCGGCAACAATGCCGCTGGCAGCATCACTTGCGGGCCGTGGGTTCGATCAGCGGCCTTTGTGGGCTTCGTGCTCAGGGCGACGGCAAAGGAACGGGGTTCGGCGACAAGCTGCCGCAGATAGTGCGATCACGTCCGCGCGCTGCTGGTCGTTGCTGATGCCGGCGAACGCCATCCGCGTGCCCGGCACATAGGACGACGGCTTGTGCAGCCACTCGTTCAACTCGTCGAACGTCCAAGGGCCGCTCTTTGCCTTCATTCCGGCGGAGTAGTTGAAGCCTTCCATATGGCCATGCGGGCCACCGACCACGCCATACAGGTTCGGACCGACGCCGGCCTTTGCCACCTTGAGTGAAGGTGTGGCACGAGGTGCAAAGCTTCTTCGCGGTGGATTCACCTGTGGCGACGTCCGCCTTAGCCAGCAGCGGCGCGATCGGCGGCAGCGCTTCCGGCTTCGGAGCACCGGCCGTGGCCTCCGCGGGGGCGCCCTGAATGGCGATCGCCGGCTTTTCCAGGCGCTTCTCAGAGACAAGTTGCATGCCGATCAGGCCGGTAAGAAAGAACACGATGCCCGCCACAAGGACAGCGGCCACGCCCTTGTTGATTTCCATGCTGTCCATGCAGCGAAGCTTCCTGATCGTGTGAGGCGTCGAGGCCCCGGTTGAACGGACGCGGACAGATGCGCCCACCCGCCGTTGCACGGGGGCGGGCGCATCCGTAAGCTGGCCGCACCATAGGGAAACGAAATCGCCTCTTCAACCCACCTCCGGACCGGAATGGCCGGTTAGATCCCGCCAATCAGGGCAGTCAGGAGATACCGGCAGGAAACCCCATCCCATTGAATCCAGGAGCATCGAGATCGCCCGCCCGGAGTGTGCCGGCCAGGACGCCAGCCGCGGCGGATTGGCGAAGGATGCGCCGGTCAATGAGGGAAGCGAGGAGTCGCCAGTATGAACCCAATTGTCGTGATCCCTGCCCGCATGGCCTCCACCCGCCTGCCTGGCAAGCCGCTGGCCGAGATCAACGGCAAGCCGATGATCGTGCATATGCTGGAGCGCGGGCGGCAGGCAGGCATCGGTCCGGTAGCCGTCGCCTGCGGCGATCCAGAGATCGCAGCCGCGGTCCGGGCCGCGGGCGGGCGCGCGGTGCTGACCGACCCGGCGCTTGCCGTCGGGGTCCGACCGGGTGCACGCCGCGCTGGCCGAACTGGATCCGGATGGCGTGCACGACGTCGTGGTCAATCTGCAGGGCGACTTCCCCACCCTCGACCCCGAGGGATTGCGGCTGGTGATAACGCCGCTGGCCGACCCGAACGTTGATATCGGCACGCTCGTGGTGCCGATCCACGACGAGATCGAGGCGACGACGGTCTCCTTCGTCAAGACCGCCTGCGCCTTCGCGCCCGGACAGACGATCGCGCCGGCACTGTATTTCTCGCGTCAGACGATCCCATGGGGCCTGGGGCCGCGCTGGCATCATGTCGGGATCTATGCCTACAGACGCGCGGTGCTCGATCGCTACGTCTCGCTGCCTCCAAGCCCGCTGGAGCAGCGAGAAAATCTGGAACAATTGCGGGCGCTGGAGAATGGAATGCGGATCGCCTGCGTGCGCATGGAACACGGCCCATTCGGGGTCGATACATCCGAAGATCTGGAACGCGCCCGCATGTTGCTCAGTGGATCAGCCACCCCGGCGGCGCGACAGTGACGGCCATGACGATCTCCTTCCAAGGGGTTCCGGGTGCTTACTCGGACCTGGCGTGCCGCAATGCCTACCCAGCGATGAAGACGCTCCCTTGCCCATCATTCGAGGCCGCCATCGACGCAGTGCGCGAAGGCTCGGCCGCTCTTGGGATGCTGCCCTGCGAGAACAGCCTCGCCGGACGTGTATCGGACATCCACTCGTTGCTGCCGGAATCCGGCTTGTTCATCGTCGGCGAGCAATTTCAGCGGGTCGAGCACTGCCTGCTCGGGGTAAAGGGTGCTGCGATCAAGGACATAAAGCGCGCCCACTCACACAGCGTCGCCCTGGGGCAAGTGCGGCGCATCCTGGCCGACCTGCGGCTACAACCGGTGGTCGAGGCGGACACGGCCGGCGCGGCACAACTTGTCGCCGAGTGGGGGCGCAAGGAAGACGCGGCGATCGCCTCATCACTGGCGGCGGAAATCTACGGGCTGGACGTGCTGCGGCGCAACGTGGAGGACGCGGCCCACAACACCACGCGGTTCTATGTCGTCGCGCCCGCGACCGGCTTCGGTCGATCCGGCTACCCCCAACCTGATGACCACATTCGTCTTCCGCGTCAGGAACGTCCCGGCGGCGCTCTACAAGGCGCTGGGCGGATTCGCGACGAATGGCGTCAACATGACCAAGCTGGAGAGCTACATGATGGGCGGCGAGTTCACCGCCACGCAGTTCCTGTGCGACGTTGAAGGGCATCCGGAACAACCAGGACTGCGACGGGCGCTGGAGGAGCTTTCGTTCTTTTCGACCGAGGTGCGGGTGCTGGGCGTATATCCGATGGCGGACTTCCGGCTGGCCCAGGGCATGGGTAGCTGAGCGCGGGAACCCTACTCCCGGCACGATTGTACGGCAGTGAGAACACGGGCGACTAGTCAAGGAAATCCGGGAGTGGCCATGATCCGCATCGAGACACATCGGTCCTGGCACCGGCTGGTCCTGAACCGGCCGGCGAAGTTGAATGCCCTGACCACGGAGATGATCGCCGAATTGCTGGCGGCGATCGACGCGGCGGAGGCTGACCCGGCCTGCCGGGCGGTGGTGCTGACGGGGGAAGGGCGCGGCTTTTGCGCGGGGCAGGAGGTCGGGGCGGACTTCATGCCGGGACCGGATGGACCGCCCGACCTGCAAGCCTTGGCCGATCGCCATCATCACCAGGTGGTGCGGCGGATCCGGGGTTCCCGGCTGCCGTTCATCTGCGCGGTCAATGGCGTGGCGGCCGGGGCGGGCGCCGGTTTCGCCCTGGCGGCTGACATCGTGCTGGCCGCCCGGTCGGCGGTGTTCGTGCAGGCCTTCGTCCGGATCGGGCTGGTGCCGGACAGCGGCGCCACGTTTTTTCTTACCCATCTGGTCGGCGAAGCGAGAGCAAGGGCGCTGGCGATGCTGGGAGACGCGATCGACGCGGAAACTGCGGAACGCTGGGGCATGATCTGGAAGGTTGTTGACGATGCCTCGCTGGCGACGAGAGGCCGAGTACCCTTGCTGAGCGGCTGGCTGCATCCCCCGCCGGGGCGCTGGCCGGGATCAAGAAGTTGTTCACGGCGGCGACGCATAACTCGCTGGACGGCGCAGCTTGATCTCGAGGCGCGGCTGCAAGGCGAGGCGGGCCGGTCCGCGGACTTCGCCGAAGGCGTGCGGGCATTCCGGGAAAAGCGGCCGCCGCGTTACTGAGCCCCATTCTCCGTATCATCGTAGGGCGGATAGGCGGGCGCATAGCCGGGTTCGCGTCGTGTAATCCGGCTGGCGGACGGCGAGCAGTCTATGCGGCAGCTCGGAGTGAATTGAAGAACCTGTCCATCTGCCTGACCGGGAAGGTCTGGTTGACTGGCGCGCTCGGGTCTGAAGTGCAGCCGGCCAGCGTCAAGCCAGCCAACAGAGCATGAGGGCAACGATACCCACACATGGTCATCTCCTGTTGAGAGTTCTGGCAGCCTGTAACCTTCTAGCCGCTCCGGCGCGTTTCATCTGGTCAACGGCGAACAGGAGCTCACATGGCAAGTCTCGACGACACCACCAATCCCTCGGGCAAGCCTGATCGCGGCGCACCAGGTGCAGGGCACCAGCGTCTACAATACCGCGCTGGAAAAGCTCGGGTCGGTCGAGGACATCATGATCGACAAGGCCAGCGGCCGCATCGCCTATGCGGTGCTGAGTTTCGGCGGCTTCCTGGGCATCGGCGACCGGTATTACCCGCTGCCGTGGGAGAAGCTGACCTACAACACCGAGGTCGGCGGCTATGTCGTCGACATCGACCGCGAGACGCTGGAGGGCGCGCCGTCCTATACCGACACCGCCACGGCGGCCTGGGACGACGAAGCCTGGGGCCGCGACGTATATGCGCATTACGGCGTGCCCCCGTTCTGGGACGTGATGCCCTAAGTGGCGACTTGGCGGCGTAGGGCCGCCCGGAAACTTGCCCCTCGGTGCCGGGCGTGCTTGGAATTCCCCCGGACGTGATATCGCGATCATGCGTCTCGCGAACGCGGGGGAAACAATGAAGATCACGCAGGTCGAGACACTGCAGGCCGATGCCGGCTGGCGGATGTTTTCATTCCTGAAAGTCACCACCAGCGACGGCATCGTCGGCTGGTCGGAATTCAACGAGAGCTTCGGCAGCACTGGCCTGTCGGACGTGATCAAGGGGCTTTCGCCGCTGCTGATCGGGCGCGATCCGCGGCGGTTCGAGCAGGTGACCCAGCATCTGCATGTGCTGACACGGCAGTCGCGCGGCGGCCTCAACCAGCAGGCGATCGCCGCGATCGAGAATGCGTTGCTGGATGTCGCCGGCAAGGCCTACGGCGTGCCGGTGGCGGCGCTGTTCGGCGGGCCGATCCGCGAGCGCATTCCGGTCTACTGGTCGCATTTCGGCACGTACCGGGTGCGCAGCGCGGCGCTGATGGGCGTGCCGGAGCTGCGTACCTACGACGACCTGGCGAGGCACGCCATCGAGGTGCGGGACCGCGGATTCCGCGCGCTGAAGACAAATATCCTGCCGTTGGCCGACGGGCGGCTGTCAGCTCCTATGTGCCCGGCTTCGGGCGCACGGTGGGCTGGCCGGAGCTGAACTGGGACAACAAGCTTGATCCGCGGCGTGACCGAGCAGTTGAGGATCATCCGCCAGGCGGTGGGTCCCGACATGGGGATTCACCTCGATATCAACTTCAACTTCAAGACCGAGGGGTTCAAGCGCATCGCCGAGGCGGTGGCTCGATGCCAACCTGACCTGGCTGGAAATCGATACGCATGACGCGCCGGCGCTGGCGGAGATCAAGCGTGGCGGCGCCCTGCCCGATCGCGTCCTGCGAGACGCTGCATGGGCGGCGCGAGTTCAAGCCGTTCCTGGACCACTACGCCTGCGATGTGGCGATCGTCGATGTGGTGTGGAACGGGTTGCTGGAGTCGGCGAAGATCGCGTCGATGGCGGATGTTTATGAAATCAATGTCGCGCCGCATAATTTCTATGGGCATCTGTGCAGCGCGATCAGCGCGACGTTCAGCGCGATCGTGCCGAATTTCCGGGTGATGGAGATCGACATCGACAGCGCGCCGTGGCGCGACGAGTTCTATACGGTCGTCCCGACGATCGAGAACGGCGAATTCGTCCTGCCGACCGGTCCGGGCTGGGGCATCGATGTGAACGAGAAGGCGGTGCGGGCACGGCCGCCGAAGAACTGAGTTTCTGAGAGGAGAGAGAAGCATTGGCAAAATTCAAGATCGCGACCCCGGCGGGGGCCAGCTTTACGACCGCGGGCGGCGGCTACGATTACGAGATGGAGCCGCTGGCCGGCATCGACGCCGAAATCGTCGAGGGCCCGGCCGATGAGGACGGGTTCATCAAGTTCGCGCAGGACGCGGACGCGGTCTATGCCAAGGGCATGCGGTTCATCGAAGAAGGTCGTCGACAGGGCTGCCGGAACGGTGCCGCGCGATCGTGCTGGGCAGCGTCGGCGTGGACAGCGTGGATGTGAAGGCGGCGACCGCGCGCGGCATGCCGGTGACCAATTGCCCCGACACGTTCATCGAGGAAGTTGCCGATCACGCGATGATGCTGTTGCTCGCGGCGCACCGGCGCACGATCGAGCAGGATCGGATGGTGCGCGAAGGCCGCTGGCGCGAAGGCACGGCCGGAGCTGCTGCAGATCCCTCGGCTGATGGGCCAGACGCTCGGGCTGATCGCGTTCGGCCACGTGGCGCGGGCGGTGGCGAAGCGGGCCAAACCGTTCGGACTGCGGGTGATCGCCTATGACCCGTTCATCGAGGAACTGGTGATGGTGGAGCACGGCGTGCTGCCGGTGCACGCTGGAGGAAGTGCTGTCGCAGTCGGATTTCGTTTCGATGCACGCGCCGGCGACGCCGGAAGCGGAGGGCATGCTGATGGAGAAGCATTTCCGGCTGATGAAGAAGACCGCGGTGTTCATCAATACCGGGCGTGGGCCGACGGTGCAGGAGAGCGGCCTGATCAAGGCGCTGTCGGAAGGCTGGATCGCCCATGCCGGCCTGGACGTGCTGGAAGTCGAGCCGCCGGGGAACAACAATCCCGATCCTGGGCATGCCGAACGTGACGCTGTCGGCGCACACGGCATCGGCGTCCGCGCGGTTCGATCCGGCCCGGAAACGGCATGTCGGGCGGGAACTGGCGCTGATCCTGAGCGGCAAGTGGCCGATGAGTTGCGTCAATCCGGCGGTGCTGATGAAGACTCCAAGCTGCGCCGCTGGCAGCCGGTCTCGATGGAGCGCGGACCGAACAGCTAAGAGCGCGGTCGATCGAATGGCACCACCGGAGCGGTGAACCACACGATCAGGCAAAGTGCTTGATCGAAGCGCGCGAGCCAAGGCGAACGAGAACTCAGTCTAGCGGCAAGGCACCCACGTGATGAGCGTTGGGTGCCTGTGCCCTGTGCCATTGAAATAGGTCGTGTCACTCGGATGCTGATCCGAGCAGATGATCTCGCAAAGAGTTGGACGGCGGGTGGTCGCCAATGAACCCCGCCAACAAGTGCCTGGCGAGGTCCACGTCCGCGTAGTCCCCGATCAATCGGTTATTGGCGAAGACCCTGACACCTCTGTCGGTAAAGACATAGGTGGACGTGTCCCCAGGATTGACCGCGGGTGCGGCGGCAACCAGACGCTCAAAATCCGCCTGGTCGGCTGGCGCACAGCCGCCGTTGCCGCAATTCTTTGCCTCACCTTCGCGGTATTCGTGTTCCACTTGTGCTTTTGTGCCGCTGTGGATGAATTCAAGCCTGATGACCTTGGGTCCTGGTGAGGCCAGAATCTGCGCTGCGTCGTGGCTTGGCCGCTGCAGGTACAACCCGGCGACGTAGATCCTGACACGGAATATCGTCAGCGTGCGGAGACCGAGCCCGTTCAGCACCAGGGTCTGTCCATCGACTGAGTAGGTGTCCGGGAAGCTGACACCTTCCAGCGTCGCGGCGGAGGCACCGAAGGCTAGGCACGTCGCCAGCAGAGGGCCCAAGGGCATCAAGGTTACAAATCGCCGCACTGTAGGCTCCTGCGTCCGGCTGATGAAGCGTGCTATCGGCAACACATCTTCTTCGACGCACCGTGGACTTCAACCGTCCCACCGCTCACCGTTTCGCCAATATGAAATCCAACTTCTCCCTCGGCGGTCCCAGGAGCCGTCAGCTACAGCTCTATGTTACTGCTTCTGGCAACGAGAGGGTCGCTTCCATCACCTCGGGGTCATCAGCCATCCGGTGCACGCTGAAGCCGAGGTGCCGGATGAATGCCAGCATCGGGTGATTATCCGCCAGGATCTGCCCCTCAATCTGCCGCAGCCCGCGCGTACGCCCCCAGTCGATCAGCCGACGCATCAAATGCGAAGCCAGTCCGCGGCCCTTCATGTCAGCCTGGACGATCACCGCGAACTCACCCGAACGCCCATCCATGTCGCACGCCAGGCGGGAAACCCCGACGGTCTCACCGGTTGAATCGCGCACCGCGACGAATGCCATCTCCCGATCGTAATCCACCTGCGTCAGCCGCACCGTCTGTTCGGGCGACAGTTCCCGCATCGCGCTGAAAAATCGATAGCGGACGTCCTGCGGCGAGAGCCTTGAGAAGAATGCTGTATGCGCCTGAGCATCCTCTGGACGGATCGGCCGGATCGTCATTGCCTCTCCGCCGACCTGCCGGTGTTCGGTAAGTTCCGAGGGATAAGGCGCGATTGCCAACCGCACCACCGGATCATCCGCGCCACGTAGCAGCAGCCAGGCGTCGGCGGCCATCACACCCTGGCCGTCCACGAACAGCGAGGGCACGTCCAGCACCGCGATTTCCGGAAAATCCACGATCAGCTGGCTGATCCGTACCAGCACCTGCGCCGCGGCGGCACCATCGGCGGCCGGCTGATCGCGCAGCGGCTTTCCCAGCATCGCGCCGGTCCGGCTGCGACGGATCAAAGCGTTCGCCAGGGCAAGGTTCAGCGGCGGCAGATCAACGGCCCGATCAGCCGGATTGGAGGTCGTGCCGCCAGCCCCGAAGGTGATGGTGGGCCCGAACGTTGCATCGTCGGCGACGCGGATCGCAACTTCCCGCCCCCGTCCGGCATGGCGCTGCACCACCAGTTCACCGCTGCCGCCGCGCCGTTCCAGCCGAGCGAACAACAGGCGGGCCGCCGAGGTTATCTGCGACGCATCATGCAGATCGAAAATCAGGCTGCCCGGCAGCCGGTCCGCCGGTGCCGCGTTGTCACGCAATTTGACCACCGCGGGATAGCCCAGCATATCGGCGGCGATACCCGCATCCGAAGGCGTTGCCGCAAAGCGTGTCGGGACGACGGGGATCCCATACGCGCCCAGTATCCCAAGGGATTCGTCCTGGGTGAATGAAAGCCGGCCGGCGGCGCGTGCGTCGGCGAATTGGCGTCGGACCCACTCACGTTCGGGTTCGATCGCAAGAACGGTGCTGGCCGGCAATTCGCGAGCGGCCTCCCGATTGCGGCGGTCGCGGACCAGATCCTCAAAACCGTGCACCGCCTGGTCTGGCGTCGCGAATACGGGCAGGCCGGCGCGAGCCAATGCCGCGCGATGCATCGTTCCGGAGGTTTCGCCCATGGCGCAGAAAAGCACCGGCGCGCGAAGATCTTTCGGCGGATGACACAGGCTATCGATCGTGGCCTCATCTTGCGGTCCAAGCGGAGCGTGAACAACCAGGACGCCGCCGATGTTGGGGCGGCGGGCAAGATCGAAGGCGGTCGCGGCGAGATCGGCGGACGCGACATGAAGGATACCATGGTCTGGCGCATCGTCCGGCATCAGGCGTAGGCCTTCGCGCAGCACGCTGTCCGCGGCCAGACGGCCAGGCCCGATGGCATTGCTGACGATAGCGAGAGTGTCGCAGCGAGCCGGCTTGGCCCGAGACAACGTTTCCGCCGCCGCGAGCAGATCCTCGAGCCGTTTTACCGACAAAACGCCGGCGCGGCGCAACGCAGCCTCGAACGACAGATCGGCGGAGCCATCCTCATCCAGCAGGCGCAACCCTGCCCTGATCGCTACCACCGGCCGCAGCTTGGCGGCGGCACGCGCGGCGGACAGGAACAGCCGATGGTTCTTGACGCGCCTTATGTCCAGCAGGATCGCGCCGGTATTGGGGTCGCGCGAGAGCCAATCCAGGGTCAGCGCAAAGCCGATATCCGCGTTGGAGCCCAGACCAACGACATGACTGAATCCAACTCCATTCGGTCCCGCCCAGTCGATCACCGCTCGGCTCAGCGCCGAGGACTGTGAGATCAGTGCCAGCCGGCCCTGCGGGGGCGGAATGTGCGATCTGGTGGCATTCAGATTAAGTCGTGGAACCGCGATCCCGAAAGAATGCGCGCCCAGGACACGAACCCCGGTGCGGGCTGCATGACCGGCCAAACCGTCTGCCGCACCCGGCACGATAGCGGCAAAGCAGTTCGCTTCGGCCAGCGACGCCATGGCATCGCCAAGCTGATCCGACGGCAGCGCGAGAACGGCAAGCTGGGCGTTCGGCTCAGCCGCGACACCTCGCGGACCGCCTGCACGTCTCCGTTGTATCCGCCGAGCGCCAAGTTGGCGACGATCTGACCACCAGCCTCCGTGTCCGCGCCGATAACGGCGACGGAGGCGGGACGGAAGAGGCAGGCCGGGTCAAAGCGACCGGCCGTATTGAGGCGAGGGACTGTCATGCTGCACCGCAACATAAGGTATGATCAGGGGCCAGTGCAAGTTGCAAATCGGTGTCATGTGAAGTTGCATACCAGCCGAACGTTAACGGAAGGAAAACATGATGTCTGACCGATCCCACTGGGACCCGGAAATGGCGGCGTTCACGGCTGAACAGGAGAAAGCCGCGGCTGCTTACCCACCGGTAAAGGTGGAACTGCCACTGGCGCCCCATCGCAGGGTAAACGATCTGCTCGGCATGCGGACCGCGAGCGGTGGTCCGGTGATGGCGGAGACAACCGATCGTTGGGTAGGCGACACCGGACGGCGCATCTACTGCCGGGTGTTCCGGCCCGTTACCGACCGGGTTGTCCCGACCCTGGTGTATTTCCATGGCGGCGGATGGGTCTGGGCGAATGTGGATACGCATGACCGGATGACCCGGGAATACGCCGCGTCCGGCCCGGTAGCAGTGGTCAGTGTGGATTATGCCCTGTCGCCGGAGGCCAAATTCCCTCAGGCGCTGCTGGAATGCGCCGCGGTGGTCAAATTCGTCGCTGAACGCGGGGCTGAGTGGGGGCTGGATCCGACGCGGATCTTCGTCGGCGGGGATTCGGCTGGCGGTAATCTCGCACTGGCCACGGCGTTGCTGCTGCGCGATACCGGCGGCCCCGCGCTGAAAGGGATTCTGGCGAACTATCCGGTCAGCGACTCGCGGTTTGACACCCCGAGCTACCAGGAATTCGGCAGCGGGGGATATGGGCTGAGCACCGAACGGATGGCGTTCTACTGGAACGTGTATGTGCCGCATGAGGTCGACCGGCTGCATCCCCTGGCGGCACCGCTGCGGGCCGATCTGACCGGTCTGCCGCCGGTGATGGTGCTGCTGGCGGAACTGGATGTGCTGCGGTCCGAGGGCGAGGCCCTGGTGGCGAAGCTACGTGCGTCGGGTGTGGATGTGGAGACCGAGACTTTCGCGGGGACTGTGCATGGTTTCCTGCGCGCCACCGGCGCGGTGCAAAGGCTCGGGATGCGGTCGCGATGGCTGGGAACTGGATGAAGCGCATGGCGTGATGAGACCCCGGCCACCGGCACTGCATCGGCTTATCGGCCTCGGCCAGCGCGGAACAGCCGCGCAAGCAGGCCCTTGCCTTGATCCGGTCAGTTCAGGAAGCCTTCGACCCGGTCGGTTACCAGTCGCCCCTGGCCGTGGCTGTCGTCCAGCGCCTCATGTGCCCGAGCCATCAACGAACCCCGGCTGCCAGCATGGTCGATCAGGCTCTCCAGGTGATGGCTCAGGCCGAACAGCGATGCTTTGAAGCCCTGGATGCCGGGCAGCGTCTGGGCCGGCTGGATGTCCGGCGCAACCGGCGCCTCCGGCAGATCCGTGCGCGGCTGTCGCCGCCACTTCAGTTCGGCCAGCGGATCATTCGCCTGCTGCGCGCGGCGGCCCAGCGGCTGGACCCCGGGCCATTTGCCGGCCGCCATCTTCAGCAGGCTGGTGTGATCATACACGGCGTGCGCCACGCCCGGATCGAGCAGCGGAGAAACGAAGATCGCCGGAACCCGGAAGCCCAGCCGGTCGAAAGCATAGTTCTGCGTGTGCTCATCCGGCGGAACCGTCTGCGGCGGCACGACATGGTCGAAGAACCCGCCATGCTCGTCGTACAGGACGATCAGCAGCGTCCGCTCGAACAGCGCCGGGTTGGCGCGAAGCGGATTGTAGACCTGCGGCGATCAGCGCATCGCCGCGCATCACGTCGTGCGGCGGATGCTGGTCGTTCTGGTGCGGGCCGAAATACGTCGGCTCTATAAAGCTGTAGGCCGGCAGATTGCCCGCCTTGACATCCGCATCCCAGTGCTTGAATGCCCGGTAGTTGCCCAGGTGATGCCACTGATGCGTCAGCACCAGCGATTGCGGAACGTCGCCGAAATAGATCCGCCACGGCACGCCGGCATCGGTCAGCTCGTCGTAGAGCGTGCGCTCGTCGTAGAGATGCAGGTTGGGATTGAACAGGCTGCCCGGTTCCGCGACATGCCCCAGGATGGTGCCGGTATGGGCGAACAGCCGGTTCATCCAGGTCGGCCCGGGCATGCGAGGCGAACCAACGATCGAACACCACCCCATGTTCCGCCAAGGTATGCAGCGCCGGCAGAAAACCGCGCGGATACCAGCCCATGATCTCGCGCCGCTCCTCGGGCGTGCTGGCCGGGTGGGTGCGAACGTAGTCGGTGACGAATCCCTGGTTGGTGCCGCCGTCCAGTTGGGCGAGCGAGTTGGCCAGGTAGTGCAGCGGGTCGCGCTGGATATTGCGAGTTCGGGTTTCGCCCTGCACGACATCGCCACCGTCCATGTCATCCGGGTTCGAACGTGGATGCGCGGGATCCACCCCATCCACGTCGCGCCCGGCGCCGCCCATCCAGCCCAGCATGCGGTCAAAGCCGTTGTTCTCCATCATCAGCACGACGATGTGGTCGATCGGCATGGATTTGCTCCGTCGCGGCGGTGGATGAGGCCAGTGCTACAACGCGATGGGGTCGGGTTGGGGTTCAAGAACGCGAGCCTGCATCGAACTCTGCATATAGTGTTGGATAGCGCCGAAAGTTCCTATATATGGGAAATCCCAGCGATGGAGGGATTTCGATGGATGGGTTCGCGGCGAAGTTTGTCCGGCAATTACCGGTGCCAGGGGCGTATTTTGGCGATTCCGTCTTGCCCGCCCGCTTGCTCGATCCAGGGATGGGGACCGCCGTTGGCCGGCGAACGATCTTCCGCCCGGACGACGCCGAATGTTTTGGCCGAGTCGCTGACCGGGTCGCAGCCGGAAACATGGCGCTGCTGGGACGTGACCTGACCTACGCCGAACAGCAGGAGCAGGCTTGGCTCCGCAATGCCATTGCCACCGGTGCGCTGCTGACCTCCGGCAGGCACCTGCAGCACGGCGACACGAACCAACCTGAGCGGAATATGGAGGTGTTCACCAACTGCGCCACCGCCATCGCCTCCTTCGCAAAATTCTACCTCCTGCTGAACGGCTCAGGCGTCGGACGCAGCTACGACGACGCACTGAGCGTGGTTGATTGGTCCAACGCACCCACTTTATTGTTATATTTATCGCCAGACCACCCCGACTACCCGCACAGCCAGGATGCTCTGTGCAGTCTGGGCGTTGACCTGGGCCTGTTGCCATGGGGCACTACATCTGACGCCACCGGCATGACCGAGGCGTTCCTGGCGACCCATCTCGTGCGAGACCTGGGCGCGCTTCCCAACGGTACGACCTACCACCGCATCGCCGACAGCCGCGAGGGTTGGGCCAAGGCTGTCGAGTTCCTGGAATCCATGACCTTCAGGGGCGAAAAGGATGCGACCCTGCTGCTGGATTTATCGGACATCCGCCGCGCCGGCGCTCCGATCCGCGGGATGCAGGGGCGGCCGGCGTCGGGCCCGATCTCATTGCTGCGCGCATTCCTCAACATAAGGCGGCACGTCATCGACGCCGCCGCCTCGTTGGATCCATGGGAACAGGCACTGCTGGTGGACCACCACCTGTCGGTGGAGGTGCAGGTGGGCGGCGCCCGGCGTGCTGCCAGGATGGCCACAAAATCCTGGCGCGACCCCGGCATCATGCGGTTCATCAAGGCGAAGTCCGAAGGCGGCTTGTGGACGGCGAACCACTCGGTGATGGTAGACGCGGAATTCTGGCAGCGGATCGAGGCCGCCGATACCGATGAACTGACGGTCCACGCCAAAGCGGTATTCGCGGAGGCCACGCGCTGCGCCTGGATCAACGGTGAGCCTGGCTTCATCAACGGCGACGCGCTGGAGGATCACCGCACCGGCAGCGCCTGGGACAAGCCGGTATACGAGGATGGTCGCGACTTCCGCAGTTCCCGCTATCAGGTGGACGAGGCCGCCAGCCTGCTGGCGGAGGTATCGCGCCGCGCGGCTTCCTCACGGTTTCCGGTTACAACCAATCCGTGCGGCGAAATCGCCCTGCATGTCACAGGCGGGTATTGCGTAATCGCCGACTTCGCCCCGCTGCTCGCATGCCCGGTGCCGTTCTCGCAGATGACGCCCGGCGAGCCACCGGCTGCTGTGGCGGCATTATGGGATGCGCGCGTCGAGGATTCGGTGCGGCTGGGAGTGCGCTTCCTGATGCGGGCCAACGGCATGGACGCCTTGTACGGGCAGGAAGTGGCACGCACCAACCGGATGGGAATCGGACCAACCGGGCTGCATGAGTGGGCGTGGCTGCGCTTCGGGCTGGACTTCAACGATCTGCTCGATGAAGTCCGGTCGGCGCCTTTCTGGGCGATGCTGGCCAGACTATCCGAAGCGGCCAAGCAAGAGGGCGGCGCCTATGCGGACGAACTCGGGCGCGTGCATCCCACAACGGTGACGACGGTCAAGCCGGCCGGGACGACCAGCAAGCTGTTCGGCCTGACCGAGGGTGCTCATCTGCCGGCGCGGCGACAATATCTGCGCTGGGTGCAGTTCAAGGGAGTCGGCGACAGCGCAACGGGAGCCTGGGCGGACGGGTCCGATCCGTTGCTGGCTGAATTCGCCGATCGTGGCTATCCGATGCGGACGCTGAAGACGTTTCCCGGAATGACGGCGGTGGGATTCCCGACCGTGCCGCTGCTGCTGCGCCTCGGGATGGGCACGCGGAGCGTGACCGCTGGAGAGGCCTCACCGGGGGACCAGTACCGCTGGCTGCGGCTGCTGGAAGAGCACTGGATCGGGGCGGACCAGGGCAACCAGGTCAGCTACACACTGAAGATCTTCACTGACCGGCACGATTTGGAGTCGTTCCGCTCGATCGTGCGGGAACAGCAGCCCATGGTACGCTGCTGCGCGGTCCTGCCAAGCCGGCCGGACCATGAACTTGGGTATGAGTATTTGCCGGAAGAGGAGGTCTCCGCCGAGGCGTTTGACGCGATCGTGCTTGCGATCGATGGAAGCACGACCCGGGAGGCGATCGATCTGGTGCACCTGGAGTGTGCCGGCGGGGTTTGCCCGATTTAGAACAGGCCGGTCCGATCTTGCTGTTTGGCCTTCCTGCTCTTGCGGTCGGCCGCTTCATGGCTTCCATTGCTGCCAAATGGCACAGACCCAGGACCCACTGAACCAGCCGAACCCGCGCATCGCGGCCAACGTCATGCATTTCGCGCGCCTGTTGCGCCGCGCGGGGTTGCCGGTAGGACCGGCTGAGTCGATCGCCGCGCAGGAGGCGCTGACGCGGGTCGACCTTGCCTCCAGGATCCAGGCGCGCACCGCCCTGCGCACCGCGATGATCCATCGCCACGAGCATCAGGAGGTGTTCGACCAAGCCTTCGCGTTGTTCTGGCGTGACCCTTCCGCGGCCGAACAGGCGGCGGCGATGGCGCTGCTGGACGCGCAGAAGGAGAAAAAGGCCGAACGCGCGCCGCCGGCCTCTCGCCGCGTCGCCGAGGCATTCGCGTCAAAAAAGGACCGGCCGCCGCAGCCGAAAGACGAACCCCCGGTTACCGATATGACGATGACCGTGTCCGCGCAGGAGCGGTTGCAGCAGATGGACTTCGAGGCCATGGGGGCGGCCGAAATCGCCGAGGCCAAGCGCGAAATCCGCCGCCTGGTGCTGCCGCTGGACCTGCGCCGGACCCGGCGGTTGCGGCCGGACCAGAATGGCCCGGTCACCGACCTCCGTCGCACGATCCGAGCCAGCCTGCGGCAGGGAGGGGAAATCCTGACCATCGCGCGCAACCGCCGGGTCACCCGCCCGCCTCCGCTGGTCGTGCTGTGCGACATCTCCGGCTCCATGGCGCGCTATGCCCAGATCCTGCTGCACTTCCTGCATGCGGTGACCAACGACCGGGACCGGGTGCATGTTTTTCTGTTCGGCACACGGCTGTCCAACGTCACGCGCCAGCTTCGCGCCCGCGATCCGGAGGTCGCCTTCCAGATGGTTGCGCACGCCGTGCCCGACTGGTCCGGCGGCACTCGGATCGGCGAGGCCG
Organism: uncultured Alphaproteobacteria bacterium; assembly: GCA_963792345.1. GTDB lineage: Bacteria > Pseudomonadota > Alphaproteobacteria > Acetobacterales > Acetobacteraceae > Rhodopila. Next base: position 121,698 of record CAWBVV010000002.1, on the reverse strand, counting down.
TGGCCAGCTTCAATCATTTGTGGGCAAAGCGCGTGCTGGGCCAGGGCGCGGTGGTGCTGCTGATCACCGACGGATTGGACCGCGACGGCGCCCATGGTCTGGCGGAGAACATGGATCGGCTGCACCGGTCCTGCACAAAGCTGGTATGGCTGAACCCGCTGTTGCGCTGGAGCGGGTTCGAGCCAAAGTCACAGGGTATCAAGGCGATGTTGCCGCATGTGGATGAGTTTCGTCCGGTGCATAATCTGGCCAGCCTGCGGGCTTTGATTGATCTGCTGTCGCAACCTGCCCAAATCAGGCCGCGCCAATGAAGGGAAGCAAGCTATGAGCACCATGGAAGTCGAGGATGTCCTGGGTACCGCCGCTGCCTGGCGCGCCGCGGGAGAGCAGGTGGCCGTCGCCACGGTGACGGAGACCTGGGGTAGTTCGCCCCGCCCCGCCGGCAGCCAGATGGCTGTCACAAAATCCGGCCGTATGGCGGGGTCGGTGTCGGGCGGCTGCATCGAGGGCGCGGTCGCCGACGCGGCGATGAAGACGATCGACACCGGAACGCCGCAACTGTTGGATTTCGGGGTCAGCCACGAGCGCGCGTGGGAAGTCGGCCTGGCCTGCGGCGGAAAGGTCAAGGTTTTCGTCGAGAAACTGGCTCGACTCTCACCGACGGGTTCCCTTTCGCGAACAGCGGGTGACGCTGCCTTATTAAGGGGCATGGGGAGCGGTTCTTGATGGTCTGAGTAGGATCATGAAACTCTACTCGGTCGTCTGTTCGAGCTTATGTTCTCTTTATGTTCGCAAGCCTCGTCATTCCCGCAAAGCCATCCCTGCCAGGATCATCGCCCGCTGGATCATCGCCCGCTGGGTCAGCGTCCATTGGGTCAACTTCCATTGGGTCATCGCCCGCTGGGTCATCGCTGGATAACCCCGTTTCAAGGGCAACGCGGGCGCCGTCCCCGGCCATTGCCCATCTTCGGGAACGGATTGGACGGATCGAACGTATACACGCGCGTGGTTCCACCGAGCGTTCGGTCCCCCTTGGAAATCGCGGCGATCGACCAGGCGCTGCCCACCGGCGGCATCCGCCTCGGCGCCTTGCATGAGGCCGCCTCGGCTGGCCCCGACACGGAACACGCCGCCGCCGCTACCCTGTTCATCGCCGGTATCCTGGCGCGGCTGGATGGCCCCATCCTGTGGGTGTTGCGGCAGGCCGATCTGTTCGCCCCCGGTCTTGCCGGCGTCGGGCTGGACCCAGGCCGCATCGTCTTCGCCGAGGCCGGCAAGCAGGTGCTGCCCGTCATGGAGGAAGGTTTGCGGCATTCCGGCCTCGCCGCAGTGGTCGCGGAGCATACCGGGCGGCTGAGCCTGGTTGCCTCGCGCCGGCTGCAACTGGCGGCGGAGCAGTCCGGCATCCTGGCCATCCTGATCCGGCGCAGCCAAAGCTTCGATGACCCGGCACTGAACGAGCCAACCGCCGCCGTCACCCGCTGGCGGATCGCCGCCCTGCCCTCGCCACCCGCTCTGCCACACGCCCCCGATACACCGGGCCTTGGACGCGCCCGATGGCGACTGGATCTGACCCGATGCCGCGGCGGCGAACCGGGATCCTGGATTGTGGAGGCTTGCGATGCGACGGGTCGTCTCGGTCTGGTTCCCGACACTGCCCACCGATCGGTTAAGGCAGCCTGAGGAAGGCCAGGCGCGCCCTCGATCGGGCCCCCACCCTTGCGGGTCAGGCCCCGACTCCTTTGGTCACCGTAACCAGCCGAGTGGTGATGGCGGTCGATGCCGCGGCGGCGGCCCTGGGCCTGACGGCCCGGGATGAAGCTGGCGCAGGCGCAGGCTTTGGTGCCGGGGCTTTACGGTGCATGACGCGGATCCGGCCAGGCGATGCGGCGTTGCTGCGCCGGCTGGCGGAGTGGTGCCTGCGCTATGCCCCGCTGGCTGCGGTCGATCCGCCGGACGGATTATGGATCGACGTCACCGGCAGCACACATCTGCATGGCGGAGAAACGCGGCTGCTGCGCGATCTGGTGCGGACAGCTGAAGTCACAGGGTTTGGCCGCCCGCGCTGCCATTGCCGACACCCCGGCTGTCGCGCATGCGGTGGCCCGGTTTGGGGCGGGTGGAGTGGTGCCGCCGGGCGACGGATGTCATGGCCGGGTTTCCGATCGAGGCATTGCGCCTGCCGGCTGACATGCTGGCTGATCTGCGGCTGATGGGGTTCGAGCGGGTTGGTCCTTTGGCCGCGGCGGCCCGAGCGCCTTTGGTGCGGCGGTTCGGGGGCGGGCTGGCGAAGCGGCTGGATCAAGCGGCGGGGGTGCTGTTCGAGCCGATCGTGCCGGTGGCACCTTCAGCGCTCGATCCAGGCCAGGCTGGGGTTCGTCGAACCGCTGCTGACGGCGGAGGCTTTTTCCACCGTGATCACGCACCTGGTGGCCCAGGTCTGTGGCGATCTGGAGCGGGCCGGGACTGGGGGCTCGCCGGCTGGATCTGCGGTTCGAGCGTGTGGATGGATCGGTTCAGGCCATCCGCGTCGGCACGGCTCGGCCGGTGCGCGATGCCCGCCATCTCGGGCGCATGCTGGATGAGCGGCTGGAGCGTGTTGATCCCGGCCTGGGCGTGGAGGCGATGCATCTGATCGTCGCCGCGGCCGATACCTTGGGTTTCGTGCAGACCGCGTCGTCGCTGGTGGCGGAGGCGTCGCCCGATCTTGCCCCGCTGGTGGATCGCCTGGCCAATCGGTTGGGGGAGACGGAGGTGTATCGCCTCGCGCCGGTTGAAAGCGACGTCCCGGAACGATCCATGCGCACGGTGCCGGCATTGATGAGATGACTGGCGGCTGGCCGGCCGATCTGCCGCGGCCGGTGCGGCTGCTCGATCCGCCGCAGCCGATCGATGCGATGGCGCTGCTGCCGGATCATCCGCCGGTTGCGTTCACCTGGCGGCGGGTGCGGCACCGGGTGCGGCATGCCGATGGACCGGAACGCATCGCCGGGGAGTGGTGGAAGCGTGACCGGGAATGGACGTCGGTGCGGGATTATTTCCGGGTGGAGGACGAGGATGGACGCCGTTTCTGGCTGTTCCGGAGAGGCAATGGGAGTGATGCGGAGACCGGGGATATGCGGTGGTTTCTGCATGGGTTTTTTTGATGTGCCGCAGGCTGCCTTAGGCCGGCTTCCGCATGACGTCCTATACGGAACTGCAAGTCACCACGAACTACAGTTTCCTGCGTGGGGCATCGCATATCGAGGAACTGATTGCCCGCGCCGCTGTCCTGCGGATGAAGGCGCTGGCGGTCACTGATCGGAACTCCCTGGCCGGCATCGTCCGCGCACATCAGCGGGCTAGGGAGGCCGGCTATTCGGCTGATCGTCGGCTGCCGGCTTGACTTGACAGATGGGCCATCTGTGCTTGTCTATCCTATAAACCGAGCAGGCTACTCGCGCCTGACGCGCCTGCTGACTTTGGGGAAAGGCCGAGCGGGCAAAGGTAAATGCGAATTGTACTGGGCGGATCTGGCGGCGGCGGCGGAAGATTTGATCGGCATCCTCTGCACCGATCCCACCGACGACAAATCTGCGGCGCTTGAAAGCGGATTTTGGAGACCGGGCCTATGTCGCCTTGACACTGATGCACCGCCCCAACGATGCCGTCCGGCTTGCGCACCATTGCCGATACCGCCGGGGCGATGGGCGTGCCGACCGTTGCCACCAATGACGTGCTGTACCATGCGCCAGGACGACATATCCTCCAGGACGTGCTGACCTGCATTCGTGAAGGTTGCACCATCGACGAACTCGGCTATCGCCGCGAACGATCGGCTGTGCGGCAGCTTCAATCGCCGGAAGAAATGGTGCGCCTGTTTGCCCGCCATCCGGACGCTGTCGCCCGCACGCAGGAGATCGCTGATCGTTGCGAATTCAGCCTGGACGAACTCTGCTATCAATATCCGCATGAGGTTCACATTCCCGGGCTGACAGCGCAACAAACGCTGGAGCAACGCACCTGGGAAGGTGCCGCCGCACGCTATCCCGATGGCATTCCGGAAAAAATCAACCGTCAACTTCATCACGAGCTTGATCTGATCGGCAGCCTGGACTATGCACCATATTTCCTTACGGTGGACAGCATCGTCCGGTTCGCCCGATCACAGGGCATCCTATGTCAGGGCGCGGGTCAGCGGCGAATTCGGCGGTGTGTTTCGTGCTGGGGATCACCTCGATCGACCCTACCCGCAGTGACCTGCTGTTTGAACGTTTCGTCAGTGCCGAACGTCGCGAACCGCCCGACATCGACGTGGATTTCGAGCATGAGCGGCGGGAGGAAGTGATCCAGTGGATCTACAACACCTATGGCCGTCATCGGGCTGCCTTGTGCGCCACGATCATCCGCTACCGCGGCCGTGGCGCCGTGCGCGATGTCGGTAAGGCGCTGGGTCTGACCGAGGATGTGACCGGCGCCCTCGCCTCCCAGGTCTGGAGTTGGAGCGAGGAAGGCGTGGCCGAGGAACATGCCGCGGCGCTGAACTTCAACCTGGAGGACCGCCGGCTGCGCCTGACGTTGGACTCTGGCGCGGGCGCTGATCGGCTTTCCGCGGCACATGTCGCAACACCCCGGCGGCTTCGTGTTGACCGAAGAACGACTGGACGACCTGGTGCCGATCGAGCCAGCCAGCATGGTCAACCGCCAGGTGATCGAGTGGGACAAGGACGACATCGACGTCCTGCGTTTCATGAAGGTCGATGTGCTGGGTCTTGGGCATGCTGGGCTGCATGCGGCGGGCATTCGATCTGCTGGCGGAACACAAAGGCCAGCGCTCTGGATCTGGCAACGATCCCGGCGGAAGATCCGGCCACCTACGCGATGATCCGCAAGGCCGACACGCTGGGGACATTTCAGATCGAATCCCGGGCGCAGATGTCGATGCTGCCTCGGCTGAAGCCGCGGACTTTCTACGATATCGTTATTCAGGTTGCGATTGTGCGGCCGGGGCCGATCCAGGGCGACATGGTGCATCCCTATCTACGCCGGCGGGATGGGCTGGAGAAAGTCGATTATCCAACTCCGGAACTGCGGCGCGTGCTGGAAAAGACCCTGGGTGTGCCGCTGTTTCAGGAACAGGCGATGCAGGTGGCGATCGTTTGCGCCGGCTTCACACCGTCCGAAGCCGATGCGCTTCGCCGCAGCATGGCGACGTTCAAGTTCACCGGCGGGGTCTCGATCTTTCAAGGACAAGCTGATCGCGGGCATGGTCGAACGCGGATACAATGCCGAGTTCGCCGAGAAGACGTTTTCGCAGATCGAGGGTTTCGGCAGTTACGGTTTTCCCGAAAGCCACGCCGCGAGTTTCGCACTGATCGCCTATGCCTCGTCATGGATAAAGTGCCACCACCCGGATGTGTTCTGCTGCGCGCTGCTGAATGCGCAGCCGATGGGATTTTACGCCACCGCGCAGATCGTGCGCGATGCGCGGTTGCATGGGGTGGAGGTGCGGCCGGTCTCGGTGAATGAGTCGGCCTGGGACTGCACGCTGGAATCCGGGTGTGCAAAGGCAAATGGCATGCCGTCGCGTCTCGGGCTGCGCATGGTGAAAGGCCTGGCCGCAGATCCATGCGAACGAGATGATCGCACGGCGCGGCGACCAAATACCGCTCGGTCGAGGACATCTGGCGCCGGCTGCACGTTCCGGTCGCGGCGCTGGAACGGCTGGCGGAGGCGGATGCGTTCCAGACCTTGGGCCTGGACCGGCGGCAGGCGTTATGGGCGATCCGCGGCCTGTCGGACACCAGGCTGCCGCTGTTCGATACGGTTGCCCGCCGAACCGGATGCGGAACCCGAAGTGGCGCTGGCGGCGATGACCGCCGGCCGGCAGGTGGTGGAGGATTACCGCAGCACCGGCCTCAGCCTGCGCCGCCATCCGGTCAGCTTCCTGCGCCAGGACCTCGCCGTCGCGCCGCATCGTCCGCTGCGCCGACCTGACGACGATCCGCGACGGCAAGCGGGTGGAGGTAGCCGGCATCATCCTGGTGCGGCAGCGGCCCGGCAGCGCGCGGGGCGTGCTGTTCGTCACCATCGAGGACGAGACCGGCCACGCCAACCTGATCCTCTGGCCCTCGGTGTTCGAGGCGCAGCGGCGGCTGGTGCTGTCCGCCAGCATGATCGCCTGCCGCGGCAAGTTGCAGCGGGAGGGCGAGGTGATCCACGTGGTCGCCGAGCATCTGACCGATCTGTCCGATTTGCTGCGCGGGGTGGGGGAACGTGACGACACCGTTTCCCCTGCCGCACGGGCGTGGGGATGAGGCCAGGCGAGGCAGCGTGCCGGACCCGCGCGAGAAGAAACTGGCTGCGGCCGCGACATCTACGTCCGGGACCTGCACATTCCCAGCGGGATCAAGGTGCCGACGCGGGATTTCCGATAGCACTCGGGCTGGATTGCTGCTTCGGCTTGCGGCCGCAACAACATGACGTTTCGCGATCCATTCCCGCACCCTTATGTCGCTGCATTGCAAGCACATGGGTGCCCCGGCAGACATGATGGTTGCCTGACCCGGGCGCCTGTGGCATCCGCACCGCGGATTTCAGGAGCGGGCGGGCTTCGGGGGCGCTGATTTCCTGAGTTAGCTCCAGAATGACTTCCTCGGGCTTTGCCCTGGTATGGCTTCCTTGGACACCCCCCCTGTCCAGCTTCCTTGGGCCCTGCCCACTCGTCTTGCCTTGAAAGTTCAACCCCCGTGACTGTCTCCGACCTTCAGCGCCTTGGCTTTGGCTTCACCTTCGCCGATCTGAGCGGCCGCGAAGGCCTGATCCGGCTGGACAAGCAGTTCCTGGAGGTTCTGGCGGGTCGGCGATGCCGGCCTTGCATCACCGCCTGCTTGGCCGCCCGCGCCGCGCCCGAAAGCCTGGCCAGCCGCGACGAATCCGATCTGGTCGTGGCGCTGGGGCCCCATCTGGACGCGTTCGTGGCGGAGCTGTTCGGCATCGAGGCGGAAACCGCGGCACTGATGGCGGCAGACGCTGGCGCTCGACCCGATCCATGCCTGCAAGCGGCTGTTCGTGCAGCGTCAGGCGGTGAAGAAATATCCCGATCCCGTCCGGCTTCGACGGCCCCGCGCTGCGGGCGGCGCTGGAGGCTCGGATCGGCGGACCGCTGACCGAACGAGGCTTCGCCGCACATGTCGCCGCCTGGGAAAACGACCTGCGAAGCGCTGGACGATCGCGCTGCGCTATGCCGCCTGGGCGACGCTGACGCCGGAGGGGCAGGCTCGCCATCGCGGCGGCACGCTGTTCCGTGTGCCGCACCGGATCGATCCGCAGCATCTGGTGCCGGTCGAGACGATCGAGCGCGACGGCGTGACCATGCTGCGCCTGCCGGAACATGACTGGCGGCATCGCGAGGGCTTCGCGCTGACCGATCACGGGATGAACACGCAGCAGGCGCTGGACCAGATGAACTACTGCATCTGGTGCCACACGCAGGGCAAGGATTCCTGCTCGCCACGGGCTGAAGGACCGCAAGACCGGCGCAGTTCCAGAAGTCGGTGTTCGGCGTGACGCTGGCCGGCTGTCCGCTGGACGAGAAGATCAGCGAAATGCACACGCTGCGCGCCGCCGGCCACGTGCTGGGCGCGTTCGCGACGATCGCCATCGACAACCCGATGATGGCGGCGACCGGCCATCGCATCTGCAACGACTGCATGAAGGCCTGCATCTACCAGAAGCAGGAGCCGGTCGACATTCCGCAGGCCGAGACGCAGCGTCCTGAAGGATGTGCTGGCGCTGCCCTGGGGTTTCGAGATCTACGCGCTGCTGACGCGCTGGAATCCGCTGGACATCCGCCGCCCGCTGCCGCGCCCGGACAGCGGCCGGAAGGTGCTGATCGTCGGCCTGGGGCCGGCCGGGTTCACGCTGGCGCATCATCTGATGAACGACGGCCACACGGTCGTCGCGGTCGATGGGCTGAAGATCGAGCCGCTGGCTTCGACGTCTCGGCGCCGGTGCGCGACGTGGAGACGCTGTTCGAGAACCTCGACGACCGCGTGATGGCCGGGTTCGGCGGCGTGGCCGAGTACGGCATCACCGTGCGCTGGAACAAGAACTACCTGAAGCTGGTGCGCCTGCTGCTGGAGCGGCGCGCCAGCAGATTCGCGCATTTCGGCGGCATCCGCTTCGGCGGCGGCGCGACGCTGTCGATCGACGACGCCTGGGCGATGGGCTTCGACCACATCGCGCTGTGCATGGGCGCCGGGCAAGCCGACGGTGCTCGACATCCCGAACGGGCTGGCGCGCGGCGTGCGGCAGGCCTCCGACTTCCTGATGGCGCTGCAACTGACCGGCGCGGCGAAGCCGTCCTCCATCGCCAATCTGCAGCTGCGCCTGCCGGTGGTGGTGATCGGCGGCGGGCTGACGGCGATCGATACCGCGACCGAAAGCCTCGCCTACTACGTCCGGCAGGTGGAGAAATTCGCCCTGCGCTACCGCACGCTGGTGGCGGAGCGCGGCGAGATCGGCGGTGCGCGCTGCGCTGGACGCCGGAGGAAGCGGAAATCGCCGACGAGTTCCTGGCGCATGCGGCGGCGATCCGGGCCGAACGCGAGGCGGCGGCGGCGGAAGGCCGGAGCCCCGCGCTGGCGGCGCTGCTGGACAGCTGGGGCGGCGCCACCATCGCCTATCGCCGCCGGCTGATCGACAGCCCGTCCTACACGCTGAACCATGAGGAAGTGGCCAAGGCGATGGAGGAGGCGGTGCGCTTCGCCGAAGGCCTGACCCCGCGTCGCGGTGGAAACCGACGCGTTCGGCCATGCCGCGGCGCTGCGGGTGAAGCGCGCCGATGGGACCGAGGTGGCGCTGCCGGCGCGCGCCATCCTGGTCGCCGCCGGCACGCAGCCCAACACCGTGCTGGCGCGGGAGGACGGCCGCATCCAGCTGGATGGCCGCTATTTCCAGGCGGTGGATGAGAACGGGCGCCAAGGTCGAGCCGGTGCGCGGCCTGGCCAAGCCGGACGCAGGCGCAGGTGCTGATGCACCGCGCCGAAAACGGCCGGTTCATCAGTTTCTTCGGCGACCTGCACCCGAGCTTCTTCGGCAACGTCGTCAAGGCGATGGGCGGCGCCAAGCGCGGCTATCCGGTGGTCTCCCGGGCGCTGGCCGCGCAGCCGGCGACCGACGTGTCACGGCGCCGAGCTGATCGCGGCGTCGCGCGATGGTCTGACGCGCGACCGTGCATGCGGTGAACCGGCTGACGCCCACCATCGTCGAGGTCGTGATCCGCGCGCCCGCCGCGGCTCGGGCCTTCCGGCCCGGGCAGTTCTACCGGTTGCAGAACTTCGAGGTGCTGGCTGCGCATCGACGACGAACCGGGTGTTGGCCGCACGCTGCTGAACATGGAAGGCCTGGCGATGACCGGCGCCTGGACCGACCCGGAGGCCGGGCTGGTCAGCGTCATCGCGCTGGAGATGGGCGGCAGTTCCGACCTGTGCGCGCATGCTGCAGCCGGGCGAGCCGGTGATCCTGATGGGGCCGACCGGCACGCCGACCGAGATCCACGCCGACACGCACGGTCGCGCTGGTCGGCGGCGGGCTGGGCAACGCGGTGCTGTTCTCCATCGGCGCGGCGACGCGCGCGGCCGGATCGAAGGTGATCTACTTCGCCGGCTACAAGGCGATGCGCGACCGCTACAAGGTGGCGGAGATCGAGCGCGCCGCCGATGTCATCGTCTGGTGCTGCGACGAGGCGCCGGGCTTCGCGCCAACCCGGACCGCCCGCAGGACCGCACCTTCGTCGGCAACATCGTGCAGGCGATGGCGGCCTACGGTTCGGGCGCGCTTGGCGACCAGGCGGTGCCGCTGGCGGATGCCGAGCACATGATCGTCATCGGCTCGGACCGCATGATGCAGGCGGTCGGCGCCGCGCGGCATGGCGTGCTGGCGCCGTATCTGAAGCCGGGCCACAGCGCGATCGGGTCGATCAACTCGCCCATGCAGTGCATGATGAAGGAGGTCTGCGCGCAGTGCCTGCAGCCGCAGATCGATCCGGAGACGGGGGAGCGGACGGTGGTGTTCTCCTGCTTCAACCAGGATCAGGCGCTGGACCGGGTGGATTTCCCGGCGCTGCATGAACGGCTGGGGCAGAACGGCACGCAGGAGAAGCTGACGGCGCAATGGATCGACCGCGCGCTGCGGCGGGTTGGCATGCGGACCGCCGACGCAGCCGACTAGTCTAGGGTCTGACCAGGGGCAGCCAAGCGGATCGCGCGCCCGGCCAACCACAGCGGTGACAAAGGTCTCGACGTTGTCAGAATGCGGCCTGCGCCGGGTTGCGACATCGCGCCAAGTTGCTCAAGGTGCGGGCGATGATCACGAAGGCGTTCACAATCTCGCCTGCGTCGCCGTTTCCCCGTGTATCGGCAGCGGGCCCGGCCCAACTCAGGCGCATCATCCTGCGTCAATTGGAGGCATTTCATGGCCAAGGCACTGACAGAACTCGCGGCCGCCGGGGTGGCGGTATGGCTGGATGACCTGAGCCGGACACGAATCCAGTCCGGCAGCCTCGCCCGTTCAGTCGAGCAGGGGGAGATTGTCGGCATTACGACCAATCCGACCATCTTCGCCAAGGCCATCGGAGCGGGGTCTGGTTATGAGGACCAGCTGCGCGACCTGGCACTGCGCGGTACCGCGATCGGCGAGACACTGCGGCTTCTAACGGGGTGGGACGTCCGCGCGGCGTGCGATATCATGCGGCCTGCCTACGATCGGAGCGGCGGCCGGGATGGCCGCGTGTCGATCGAGGTCGATCCCCGGATCTCGGGCGACGCCGCGCGGACCGCAGCCGAGGCGCGGGGGTTGTGGTGGCTGGTCGACCGGCCGAACCTGTTCATCAAGATCCCAGCGACGCTGGCCGGTTTGCCGGCGATTTCCGAAACCCTCGCCGCGGGCATCAGCGTCAACGTCACGCTGATATTCTCGGTGGAGCGCTATGAGGCGGTTTTGGAAGCGTTCCTGAGCGGACTGGAACAGCGGGCCGCCTCGGGCGGCAGCTTGGCCGGGATCGAGAGTGTTGCCTCATTTTTTGTCAGCCGCGTGGACACCGAGGTTGACCGGCGCCTGGACAAGATGGGCGGTGAGGCAGCGCGGCTGCGCGGACAAGCGGCGGTCGCGAACAGCCGGCTGGCCTACGAGGTATACGAGCAAATGCTCGGTTCAGCCCGGTGGAAGGCCCTGGCGGCGAAGGGGGCGAAGCCGCAGCGGCTGCTGTGGGCTTCAACCGGCGTGAAGGACAAGGCCTACGCTGATACCAAATATGTCACCGAACTGGTCGCGCGGGATACGGTGAACACCATGCCGGAGGCGACGCTGCGGGCGGTCGCCGACCACGGAGAGGTGCGTGGGGATACGATCCGCAATGGGTATGCGGCAGCCCGCGCGGCGGTGGAAGAACTGCGGCGGGTCGGCGTGGACCTGAATGAGGTCGCCGAACTGCTGGAGAAGCAGGGGGTCGAGTTGTTTGAAAAGAGTTGGGAGGAGTTGATCACGTCGGTGACCGAACAACTGGAGAAGGCGGGCGCATCGGTGATGCCGGCGGGTGCCGTGAAGCCAGCCGGCGACGGGCCAGCAGCCGGGGCACCACCTCGCTCTGCCTGATTGGCAGACGGCGCGCGCTGCCCGGACCCGCAGGGCAGCGACCCGATGACACCAGTACCTCGGGAGTTGAGAGACGCGCCTCCCGGAGGGCTAAGGGAGACGGGGGGCCCGGCGGGCGGCGCGTTCGATAGCTTCAGCGACGCGCCGCTGTGCGACGTGGTGGACCATGTGCCCTGCGCCCCCGATGATATCTAGCGTGCTGTTCGCGAGACAGGCGTGCAGACGCTCAGACATCCGCTTGAAGACGACCTTGTCACCCTCTCCGGCAAGGATGGTCACGGGAAGAGCAAGGTCCTTGTAGCGGTCCCGCAACGCCAGCGCGCCCTGGATCATCAGTGCGCCATCACCGGACGTTGCGCGCAGCTGCGATGGCCGCAATGCCATGCCGGTCGAGAACTCTGCATCGAAGCGGCGCGGCACTGCGGCGGGTGCGAACATCGACCATTTGGTCATTGGCATTTGCAACCAGCCCAGCACCGGCAGGATGGTGTAGTGCAAGAAGTCGCCCAGCACGGGCAGCGCGCCGGGTGCGACAAGAAGGACGTCGGGCCGTAGCGTCCAGAAGTAGTATCCCGACAGCAGCACCAAGGCCGCAATCTCGTCTTGATGGTTTGCAGCCATGGCGAGCGCCACCAGGGTGCCAAACGAATGGCCGACGACAACGGGCCGTTCAACTCCAAGCTGACGAAGAGCGCTGTGGATCAGTTCGCCTTGCTGAGCCGCCGTCCAGGCCCGCCCGCGACGCCTTTCGCTGTGCCCGAACCCGGGACGATCGAAGATGATGACGCGATGGGACTGCAGAAGGAGGTCTGCGATCCCGCTGATGTTCCAGTCGTCGCCGGTGACCAAATTGCCGTGGATCAGCACGATCGGGGGTCCGTCGCCTCGGTCACTGTAGTGCAGCCTGGTGCCGTCAACCGTAATGAACGAACCTTCAGCCGGATGCCTGCGCTCGGTTCGGCGCGCGATGAGCGCGTTTGCACCGACCAGTGCCGCGAGACCTACCAATCCGCTGACGAGTGTTCCTTGTTGGCGCGACATTTGGCTGGACAAAGAAAGGCTTTTCATGGGGTTGATCCTGCTGCACCTGAACAGCCCCGTGGGTCTGCCGGCCTGATGATGGAGGCGATCAGGTAGGATCGTCGGCAGGGGTTAACAGCCGTCAGAAACCCTCAACGGCAACACTTCGCTGTGCGGTGCGGCGCCCCAAACTCCGGCCGGCCTGTGGATATTGATTAGTCGAAGCGGAGGATCGAGCTGCCGACCCATCCTGGCAGCTGGTCCGGACGGGCCGGGGCAAATAGTTCATAATACACCGCCCCCTGCTTGCCGACGCCGACCGCCGCATGTCGAGATCCGGGCGGAAAGAACACCAGGTCCCCGGGTTGGCATTCAAATTCCTTGTCATCAACGAGCAATGTGACGCTGCCCGCGATCATGACCAGCATCTGTTCGTTGTCGTGCCAATGTGTCGTGCGATCGAACACGGCGTCGGGAGTAGTGGTTACAAGCACCGCGGACATCTTGTCGCCGCAGACGCCCTTGCGTGACGAACCGGATCGCATGCCGGCCGCGACCGGTATCTTCTCCCAGTCAATTTTCATCTTAGGATTTCCGAATTTATCGCCGTACGCCCAGCCCGCGCATGAAGTTATCCCTGATGCGCGAGGGATCCCGCTCTGTCGTATCGACTGGCTTCTGGCTATCGATCCGGCAGCCAATCAGCCAAGGGCCGTCTTCCTTCAGGGACCGGGCGATCAATTCGACGAAGGCGTCCTCATCCGCCGCCCAGGCACTTTGTGCCAGGCCCGACGCACGAGCGATGCCGACAATATCGGCGCCCTGCTCGGTCATCGTCTTCTGGCCGCCGGTGATCTGATAGGCGCCATTGTCCATGATTACGATGCACAGGTTCTTCTGCCCGCGAGCAGCGACCGTGGACAGCGAGCCCAGTTGCATCAGGACCGATCCATCACCCTCCAGCGCGAATACTTTCCGTTTTGGCTGGGCGATCGCCACGCCCATAGCGATCGGCACCGCGAGGCCCATGCTGCCGAGCATGTAGAAGTTCTGCTGACGGCGGCCGGAGGGGGATTCCGAGGCTGCCCAGAGGTCGAAGTTGGTGTAGCCGATGCCGCCTACCACGGCTTCATCCTGGTGCAGCAAACCGATCATCCGCTTGGTGATGTCATAGCGGTTCATCACCTTGGCCTGGTCCCGGTTCGCCGGGTGGTTCGTCAAATCCGCCATGACCTCGCTCCTGTTGTTCGACCTACGCTTCGGCTCGGCTTTACTTCGCGAACACCTTGCCGCCGGTGAGCAGGGGCGACAGGATGAAACAGACGGGTGCCATGGTGGCGAAGGCCTGTGTCAGGCTGCGGTCCACGATGAATTCGGCTTCATCCAGGCGGGTCATGGTGTGGGTCTCGATGCACAGCGCGTCCAGCACCGGACGCATGGTGCGGGCAACCAGCGACTGGCCGATGTTGAATTCGCCGAGCGTGCCGCGTTCGGAAACCATCATCAGGGTCGGGATTTGGAACGGCACCGACAGCGAGGCCAGCACGTTCGGCAAAGTCGCGAAGCCGCTGGTCTGCATCAGCAGGATGCCGCGGGTCCCGCCCATCCAGGCGCCGGCATTGATGCCCAGCGCTTCCTCCTCGCGGGTGCAGGAGAAGGCGGTGAAGAAGGGGTCGGCTTCAATCGCCGCGATCAGCGGGCGCAGCACGTTGTCCGGGACGTAGGTGACCAGGCTGACATTGTGGCGCTTCAGCACGTCCCTTACGATCTCGTGCCAGGCGCGCCCGTCGGCTTGATCAGCATCTGCGGCGTCCGCCATCTCGATCCCCTTTCCCGCGTCTCCAGGCCCGGATTCGCACGGCTTGCACGATCCTGCAACCGTTCGTAGGAAAGAACCGTGGCGGAGGGAACGGATGCCTGATCGGACGAAGACCTATGACGTGATCGTCGCAGGGGGAGGCAATGCGGCGTTATGCGCGGCGATAACGGCGCGTCAGGCGGGAGCCAGCGTGCTGCTGGTAGAGAGTGCTCCTAAAGCATTTCGCGGCGGCAACAGCCGGCATACGCGCAACTTGCGGGCGATGCACGACCTGCCGAATGAGGTCCTTACCGACGCCTATAAGGAGGATGAATACTGGGACGACCTGCTGCGGGTGACCGGGGGCCAGACCGACGAGGGGCTGGCCAGGATGACGATCCGGGCGTCGTCGGGGGTGTTCGGCTGGATGAAGGATGCCGGCGTGCGGTTCCAGCCGTCGCTGACCGGAACGCTGAACCTGGGGCGCACCAATGCTTTCTTCCTGGGTGGTGGCAAGGCGTTGGTGAATGTGTACTACCTGACCGCCGAACGGCTTGGGGTGGAGATCCTATACGACACCGAAGTGTTATCGCTGAATATGGATGACGGGTCAGTGCGATCGATCGACATCACCTACAAGGGGTTCCCCGAGACGGTGCATGCACGTTGCGTCGTGGCATCGTCCGGCGGTTTCCAGGCCAACCTGGAGTGGATGCGCGAATTCTGGGGCGATGCAGTCGATAATTTTGTCATTCGCGGCACCCCTTATAACCGAGGGCGCGTGTTGAAGAACCTGCTAGGCCAGGGGGTCGCCGCGGTCGGCGATCCCACGCAGTGCCATGCCGTGGCGCTGGATGCGCGGGCGCCAAAATTCGATGGGGGAATCACGACGCGCCTGGACAGCGTGCCTTACAGCATAGTGGTCAACCGCAACGGCGACCGGTTCTATGACGAGGGCGAGGATGTCTGGCCAAAGCGTTATGCGATCTGGGGCCGGCTGATCGCGCAGCAGCCGGACCAGATTGCTTATTCGATCTGTGACTTGAAGGCGTTTCCACTGTTCATGCCATCGGTGTTTCCCGCTTTGAAGGCGGACACGCTGGAAGAACTGGCCGTAAAGATGAAGCTGGATCCTTCGAAAGTTCGCGAAACCGTCGATGCTTTCAACAAGGCGGTGAAGCCGGGACAGGTGTTCGACAACCTGAAACTGGACGGCAATGCAACGGAGGGGCTTGCGCCTAACAAGACCAACTGGGCACGCGAGGTGGACAAGCCTCCGTTCTATGGATACCCGCTGCGGCCCGGGATCACTTTCACCTACCTGAGCGTCAAGGTAAATGAAAAGGCGCAGGTCCTGATGGAAAACGGCCAACCCGCCGGCAATTTGTTCGCATCAGGGGAAATCATGTCAGGCAACATCCTCGGCAAGGGGTATCTTGCCGGATTCGGAATGACAATAGGAACAGTATTCGGTCGTATCGCAGGCCAGGAGGCAGCTCGCCGTGCAAGAAACTGACGCCGTCATCAATGCTCGGCGGGAAATGGAAGTCTGCAATGCCTGCCGTTACTGTGAAGGCTTTTGCGCGGTGTTTCCCGCGGTGGAGCTGCGCCGCGAATTCTCCGCCGGGGACCTGAGCTACCTGGCCAATCTGTGCCATAACTGCCGAGGTTGCTACTACGCCTGTCAATATAGCCCGCCGCACGAGTGGGGGATCAACGTCCCGGCCGCGCTCGCCGAGGTGCGAGCCGAAAGCTACGCCGAATATGCCTGGCCGAAGCCACTTGCGTCGATGTTCAACCGCAATGGAACCGTGGTGTCGCTGGTGGCGGCACTCGGTATCACCGTGGTACTGATCTTAAGCATGTTGCTCAACTCGCCTGACAATTTCTTCGGTGCGCATAGCACGGCGGAGGAATTGTTCTACGAGATCATTCCGCTGTGGGCGATGCAGGTTGTCGGCATCGCGACGTTCGGGTTCTCACTCGTGGCGCTGGCAATGGGCGCGCGGAATTTCTGGCGAGACGCGGGACCGCGACAGAAAATCGGTGTGGTTCCCGTGTTTATCGCACTTTGGGATGTGCTGACGCTGAAAAACCTCGGCGGAGGTGGTAACGGATGCAACGATAATTCCGAGGCGTTCTCCATGCGCCGGCGTTACCTACACCACGCGATGTTCTATGGGTTCCTGCTGTGCTTCGCGGCGACGACCACCGG
Source organism: uncultured Alphaproteobacteria bacterium (assembly GCA_963792345.1). Taxonomy (GTDB): domain Bacteria; phylum Pseudomonadota; class Alphaproteobacteria; order Acetobacterales; family Acetobacteraceae; genus Rhodopila. The sequence goes on along the minus strand of CAWBVV010000002.1, from coordinate 105,031 downwards.
GTTCATCTACCACACGTTCCTGCACTGGCCGGCGCCCTATCCATTCATCAGCGCCCCGGTGATACTTGGAACGGTTGGTGGTGTGTTGATGATCATCGGCACGGTAGGGCTGATGGCGATGAGGTTCGTGGATGACCCGATGCCGAACGTGCGGCGTCTGCTCGGCGCCGACATCGCACTGCTGATGCTGCTGGCGCTGATCGCGGTGACCGGGCTTGTGGTGCTTGCGGTGCGCGCTACCGGGGCCATGGGTCTGGCAATGGCGGTCCATCTCGGGTTCATCCTGGCGTTCTTTCTGGTGCTGCCGTACTCGAAGATGGTGCATGGGGTTTATCGTTCCGCCGCACTGCTGCGACGGGCGATCGAGCGAAACATGAAGCCGCTGGGAGGGGAATAGCGGACCTTGGTTATGTCGTGATGGCGATGATGGCGATGATGGCGCCGTCAGGCTTTTCGCACGTTCCACAGCGCGGTGATCGGAGCGCGGACGAATCCGGATAGCCCGGTCCGGTAGGCATAGGGCACGAAGTACTGGCCGAGCGGGATGAATGGAGGATCCTCGAGGGCGGTGAGTTGCATGCGGTCCGCAACCGCTTTTTGCGTTGGCAGGTCCTGGGCATCGAACCACTCCGCCTTCAGGGCTTCCATCACCGGGTTCGGCTGCACGCCGGCCAGCGGAACGTTGCTGCCGGGATTACTGGGCCATAGCCCTGCCCAGCCGATGCAATAACAGCTCCAGCCGGCGCGAACGGCAGGATCGGTGCTGCGGGCACGGGCCGACAGGGTGCCGAAATCCATGGACTGATACTCGACATTCAGGCCCAGTTGCTGGAACAGCGCGTGCGTCACGTCCGCCATCGCTCGGGACTCCGGCAGTTCGGGAGCCATCAGCACGATCTTCTCGCCCTTGTAGCCGGACCCGGCGATCAGTTGCTTGGCGAGGGCCGGATCGCGCTTGGTATTGAGGATCGCCATTCCGGCTTCTGAGGCGAAGGGTGAGGCCGGGGTAAACATGCCCATGCCGGTGCGCAGCAGTTGCGGCTGGTCGCCCACTACCGCCGCCATGAAGTCCTCCTGGTTGATGGCGGGCAGCAGGGCATGACGAAATTTTGCATTGTCGAAGGGTGGGACAGCATTGTTCAGCCACAGGATGGAGAAGAAGCCCATCGGGTCCACCTGCTCGACGGTGACGCCCGGAGCGGTTTTCAGTTTCGGCACGAGATCCAGCAGCGGGCGTTCCAGCCAGTCGACCTCGCCGGTCTGAAGGGCGGTGGCGGCGGTCGCGGCGTCAGGCAGGATGTGCCACTCGACCCGGTCGAAGTAGGCCATTTTACCGCCTGACCACATCACCGGTTTTTCGTCACGCGGTAGGTAGCCGGTATGGCGGGCGTAGACTGCGCGGGCGCCCGTCATGAATTCATCGGGTAAGAAACGAAATGGCCCGCTGCCGGTCTGATCGGTGATCTGCTTGAAGGCATCGGTCCGCGCCAGGCGTTCGGGCCGGATAAAGCAGGTGGTGGCACCGAGGCCATACAGCAGGTGCGCGTAGGGACGTTTCAGCCGGATCTCGAACCGGCGGTCGTCAAGCGCGGTCATTTCGTCCATCTGGGTGACCATGCGCTGGCCGAACGGATCGCGTTTGGCCCAGCGTGAGATGGAGGCGACGCAATCGGCGGCGCGGACTTTTTCGCCGTCGTGGAATTGCAGGCCGTCGCGCAGGGTGAAGCGCCAGCGCAGTCTGTCGTCCGATAGTTCATGGCCGGCCACCATCTGCGGGCGCGGGGTAAAGGTGTCGTCGATTCCGTAGAGTTGGTCGCAGGTCATGTAGGCGTGCTCAAGGCCGATGATCGAAATCGACCAGACCGGGTCCATGGAGATCAGGTTCGAATAGGGCACGAAATGCAGGGTGCGATCGGCCGCGCGGCCCGGAATTGGCTGGGCGGTTCCCAAGCGGGGCAAAGCCGCGGACGCGGCCGCCGCGATTGGCAGTTTGAGCGCTGAACGTCGCCGGATCGGGATTGTTCCCGTGGTCATTGTTGTTGCCCCCCTGTCCGGTCTCGGACATTGGCAGGTTAATTGGCGGAGTGCGGGCGGGCAACGGGGCGCCAGCAGTTCCGTCAGCGTGCAATCGTCATGGGAACGATGTCCGTGAGCGTCGGGCCAAAGAGCCTTTGGTCGTGCAACGAGAGAACGTTGAATTGGATCGGACCCCGCGTTTGGGATGACGACTGTCAACCGCAATGCGTAGAACCGTCGATATCGTGAAGTAATAAAATCTGTCCTGTACGCCTACGACCCCCATACAATTCGCGCCAGAAAATCACCCAACAATCACTATTGATAACTCACCCTGCCCAGGTCGTAACAAAGTCCTTTGCCTCCGGCCGCGGTATCGGCGATGACCCGCCTGCCCGCGTGCCGATGTACAAAAACCCAATGATGTCATCCTCGGCGTTCAGACCCAACGCGGTCTTCACCACCGGATCGTAGGCCGGTGCGCCCGTCTTCCAGACCGCGCCATAGCCCAGCGCCGGGGCGGCCAGCATGATCGTCTGCGCTGCCGCCGCGGCCGAGGCAAGCTGTTCACTCACCGGAATGTTGTGCTCGCGCTTCACCTTTGCCGCCACCACCACGATCACCGGTGAGCGGAATGCCTTGTCACGCTCGCGCTGCAATGCGCCTTCGGATGCGGCTGGATCGCGACGGCGCAGGCAGTCGGCCATCAGTTCACCCAGCGCCGCGCGCTGGCCCTCTGGGATGACCACGAAATGCCACGGGCGCAGCCTGCCATGATCCGGCGCGCGCACCGCACTGGCGAAAATCCGGTCCAACTCGTCGGCCGAGGGACCCGGAGATTTCGAGTTTCAACGCCGATTCACGGCTCAGCATCAGGTCAAGTGCGTCCATGACGGTCCTCCATGCCTGCATCGTAGGCACAAGAGCACGTTTCGCCAACCTCGGCGAGCGCGTCGCCGGTCAATCCCGGGTCAGGCGGATGTAGCCCAGATCGTCGATCCGAGCGATCCAGCCAGGGGGGATCACGGTCGTGGAATCCAGCGCCTCGATGATCGCCGGCCCGTTGATCGCGGTGCCCGTGGTCAGGCCGTTGCGCCAATGCACATTCACACTCACAAAGCCGACCGTGGCGAACCAGACTTCGCGGGTGCGGGTCCGAGCGCTGGAGGGCTCGAAAGGTTGTGCCAGCTTCAGGTCGGGTAATTTTCCTATCGCGGTCAGGCGCAGGTTGACCAGTTGGACGGCTTCGGCGGGATTGGAATGGCCATAGGTCTGTGCGTGCTTCTCGTGGAATGCGGCGGCCAGGCGGTCCAGCGTGGCGCGGCTGACCGGGCCATCGTCGACCGGCAGGGTCAGTTCATAGGCCTGGCGGCGATAGCGCACATCGGCCAAGCGGGGCAGCGCGCGCCGCTCCGGTGGCACGGAGGCGGCTTCCAGCATCGCGGTGCCGGCAGCCTCCATGGACGCAAATGCGTCGGCGACACGCGTGGGATCCACCTTTCCGAGGTCAGCATACAGGGTGCGGGCGTAATCGCGCTTCAGGTCGGTTGCGACCAGCCCCAGTGCGGAGAAAGCACCGGGCGCCGGCGGGATGATGACTTCGGGGATAGCAAGTTCCTCGGCCAGGGCAACGGCGTGCACAGGTCCGGCGCCGCCGAAGGCGATCAGGCTGAACTCGCGTGGGTCGTGGCCACGTTCGACAGAAACGATCCGTAGCGCTTGCGCCATGTTGCTGTTGACGACTTCAACGATGCGGGCGGCGGCGTCGCGGACCGACAGGCCGAAGGGTTCCGCGACATCGGCGGCGATAGCGCGTTCGGCGGCGGCGGCATCGATCGGCAGGGCGCCGCCGAGCAGGGCCTCGCGGTCGAGCCACCCCAGGACGACGTCGGCATCGGTCACGGTTGGACGCTGTCCGCCGCCGCCGTACGACGCTGGTCCCGGGTCTGCGCCGGCACTCGCGGGGCCGACCTTCAGGGCGCCACCGTGATCAACCCAGGCGATCGAGCCGCCACCGGCGCTTACTTCCGCGAGGTCGATCACCGGCACGCGGATCGGGTGGCCGGTGCCGTGCATCCAGCGCTTGGTGTTGGCGGCACCTCCGACCTGGTACTCCGCCGTGACCGCGATTTCATGGTTGACGATGACGCTCGCTTTGGCGGTGGTGCCGCCCATGTCGAAGGAGATCAGGTTCGGCCGGTCCAACTGACGGCCGGCAAGGGCTGCCGCGATGACGCCCGCGGCGGGGCCGGATTCGACCGCCATCGCGGGCATCCGCAAGCCCTCGGCGATGTCGAACACACCGCCGGAGGAACCCATCACCAACAGCGGCGGCAAGCCCAGGGCAGCGGTCGCCTTCGACAAACGGTCGAGGTAGCCGGCCAGCAGCGGCCCGACATAGGCGCAGACGGCGGTCGTGCTGGCGCGCTCGAACTCGCGGATTTCCGGCAGGACTTCACAGGACAGGAAAATGCCGACGTCAGGGAGTGCGGCGCGCAAGGCTTCGCCGACCGCGCGTTCATGCCGATCATTCAGGAACGAGAACAGGAAGGACACCGCCACTGTCTGTAGTTCAGCCGCGCGGATTTGCTCTATCAGGAGGGGGATCTCCGAGGTGTCCAACGGCGTGACGACCTCGCCCTGGGCATCAATGCGCTCGGTAATCTCCCAGCGGTAGCGGCGCGGCACCAGGATGCTGGGACCATCCTGGAACAGGTCATACAGGTCGGGCCGTGAAGAGCGCCGCAATTCCAGCAAATCGCGGAACCCGCGCGTGGCGATAAAGCCGCATCTGGCGCCCTTGTGTTCCAGCAGGGCATTGGTCACGACGGTGGTGGCGTGCGACAGTAGCGCGACGTCGGCGGCATCAATGGCATTGTCGGCTAATCCCCGGCGGATGCCGTCGATCACTCCCTGGCCGAAATCGCGCGGCGTGGTCAGCACCTTGGCGATGCCGATGCGGCCGGTTTCCTCCTCCACCATCGCCACATCGGTGAATGTTCCGCCGATGTCGATGCCGATACGCCACGCCATACGCCTTGCCCCTTGCTGTCGTCACGCGACGTTGCCCAAGGCCTGGGTTGAGGGCAACCACCGGGTCGCCCACAATAGCGCATGCAGTCTCATCCAGGCATTACGCGCACCATGTGGTTCTTCGCCATCGTCTATGCGGTGGAGGGCACATGCCAGGCCAAGTCCGGCATCATGTGGCAGCCGCTCTCGCACTGGCTGAAGGAGAGCATGCATTGGGATGCGGTAACGATCAGTGCCTCCCTCGCCGTGCTGGATGTTCCGTGGATCATTAAACCCCTGTGGGGGGCAATCTCGGACTTTGTGCCGCTGTTCGGGTACCGAAGGCGGCCATACCTCGTGCTGGCTAATCTCTCCGCGGTCCTGGCGTTTGCCTGGGTGGCGACGATCAGCAGCACGGTCTCGTTGATCCCGGCGCTGACCGTCACCGCGGTCGCGATGGCGGTCTCCAGCACGCTATGCGGGGCATTGCTGGTGGAAACCGGCCATAAGACCAACGCCACCGGTAGCTTCGTCAACCAGCAATGGCTGTGGTTCAATATCGCGCAGATGATCGCGGTGCTTGTGGCCGGCTATCTGATCGAGGTTCTGTCGCCGATTGGTGCGTTGCATGCGGCGGCGGTCATCGGGGCGGTCGCGCCGCTTGGCATCATTGCCGCCGTTTGGCTGATTGACGAACCAAGGGCGCAGACCGACCTGGCAGCCCTGCGGGAGCGTCTGAGCGCATTGCTGGCCGTGTTCCGCAGCCGCGACCTGATGTTCGTCGCGGGGTTCCTGTTCCTGTATTACTTCAGTCCGCATTTCGGCACGCCGCTGTATTTCCAGATGAGCGACAGGCTGGGATTTTCTCAAGGCTTTATCGGGTTCCTGTCGGCGGTCAGCGCGCTGGGCTGGATCATCGGCGGCTTGCTGTACCGCTGGCGCCTGAGCCGCATCGGTCGCTTGGCATTGCTACGGCTGAGTATCGTGGGCGGAGTGATCAGCACACTGTCGTGTCTGGCACTGAGCAGTCCGGCAACTGCTGTGGTGGTGTGGGTGCTGAGCGGGATTACCAGCATGATCGCGATGATCGCCACGATGTCGCTGGCCGCGGAATCGTGTCCCGCCGGCGCCGAGGGGTTCGCCTTTGCCGGAATGATGTCAATCGTTAACCTGACCAACCCGCTGGCGGACACTCTGGGATCAGTGCTGTATGAGCACGTGTTCGACCAGCAACTAGCGCCGCTGATCCTGGTGTCGGCCGCGGCGACGGGCTTGGTGTTTCTGCTGATCCCACTGCTGGTGACCCGGGAGGTGCCAAGGACGGCGTGAGGCACACTGACGCGGCCCCTTGTTTGGACAAGTCAGCAAGGCTGGTGATAGTTGCGTTATGCGGAACCTGATGGATCACTTCGACCAACTGCCCCTGTTGTGTCGAAGTCATACTTGTTTCGATTTCTATACTATAATGTGATCACGCAGTCGTGAGTTTTTGATTGAACTATGAAATGGTGACGCGCTAAGCAATGTTCGTTAACTGTGAAGGGAAAATCCGATGACCTCCTCAATCTCTGTTGCACACAACGATGATTCATATGCGCTTCCGCGTCCGGATGCGATTAGTGGCGGAAATTCTTCTGATTTCGGATCCTCACGGCCCACTTTGACGGCTCCAAGCGTCGCTGACAGCGGCCGTATCAGCTTTGGCGCGGGTTTTCGTCTTCGGCTGAGCAAGTAAAGGCTGTAATCGGCTATCCGGGCGCGGCCTTTTCGCGCCCGGACCGAGCGGAGAAGTTGGACCTGCCAGGGAGCCGTAGCCATGCTGCCAGACACCGAACCACGGCTACGATTTCATCGTCTTATAGAGAATGCCCGACCGCCGCAGCGTGCTGATCGGGCTGCCGCGGGAACCCTGCCAACTCGTGCTTATCGTTACTGTGATGCAGTCACGAGTGCCGCCGGTTACGGATGGTGGGTATTCCCGCCCATGGACTTACAATTGATCTGGGATGGGCACGACATCCTTTGGTATTTCAATGGGGCTCCGGACTGGATGCCACTGTCGCCATCCGCGCAGTTTCCGGATTTTTCGCAAGCATTCGATGTCGCCGCCCCTGCCACGTTACATGGCTGTGCCCCACCCTTTCTTACGGCGCTGCCGGAACCAGGGGTTGTGCAGATCTGGACCGGGTTGATGGCGCGTACAGCGCCGGGTTGGAGCGTGCTTGTGCGTCCTCCGGCTAATCTCGCATTACCAGGCGGTTACAGCCTGTTTGAGGGCATTGTTGAGACCGACTGCTGGTTCGGTCCGCTGTTCACAAACCTCCGCCTGACCCGTACGCACAAGCCGGTTCATTTGCGCGCTGACTTCCCATTACTGCAGGTTCAGCCACTGCCGCGTGAGGCATATGCCGAGAAGACCCTCAACGCGACCGACATCGTTCCAGACATGGTCGGTATGACAGCGGACGACTGGAGCGATTATCAAGCGACGATCGTGACTCCAACGGAGGATCCCGACCGCCCCTTCGGTGCTTACGCGGTCGCGGCGAGGCGCCGGCGGCAGGGCGCCTGCCCATTTAGCGGCGCCAAGACAGAACCGGCCGCCACAGGATCATGCTGAAGTCCTGCTCAGAATAATTCAGGATGATGCCTCAGCCGGAAACACATTTAAATCCCTTTTCTTGGCCTTGCCTCACAATCCATTGCGTTTTCTTGAAGCCCAAAGTATCGGCTGCCACCGTCAGCGGGCGCCTGCATCGTGCAGAAATTATGACGGAGTATGAATATTTTCGGAACTATCTTTAGTTTCCTCCTGCTGTTGCCCTGACCGCTTCTGGCATTACCGGAGCATACATACCCGAATTCAAGCGGATTTTGCTGCCATGCGGAAGCTTGTGCACATCCGGTTGGACCTAACTGTTCACCAGCACATTTTCGGGTCGCGCCGGGATTTCGCCGCGCTCCACACGTAGCACTTGGCGGGTCAACATCTCATGGGTTGGTGCCTTCACACCGACGCGCGCACCCTCGGTGGCGATGAACCCGTTCATGAACTCGATTTCCGTGCGGCGCCCTTTTTCCATGTCCTGCGCCATTGATGGCCGCTGGTAATCGCTGCGCTCAGCCTGCCCCGCCCCACCCTCGGTCAGCAGTCGCTCGATTTCCGCGTATGAGGCGGGGTTGCCTTCCATCGCCTGCGCCAGCATCTCGTACGGCAATGCACCGACTTTGCCGAGCTTATAGCCCAGCTTTTGCCCGACCCGGACAGACTCTCCGCCCAACTGGATGCAGATCCGCCGCACCGCCGCGTGATTATCGCGATCGTTCCCGCCCATGCCGGTAGCCGCGGAAACACCGTTGCGCATCCCGTTCACGCACAATTTCGTCCAGCGCTCACCCCAAAGATTGTCCGTCGCCTTGGATGCGTCGACGCTCGCCATGATGTCGGCGATCTCTTGCGAACGCTTGGTGATCTTGCCGCTGGGTTCGCCGACGTAGAATGAGGTGATGTCGGCGCGCTTTGCGTAGCCGCGGCGGATGTGCCCCGGCTGGTAAAGATCCACACCCACGCCGCCGGTCACGATGCACCCCAACGTCCGGCCCCACCCGACCACTGCCGCGACCCGTTCCTCATTGATGCAATTTTGCATCGAAACAACGCAGCCCGAGGACGATAAATATTGCCGGATCAGTGTGGTCGCCCACACGGTGTCGTACGACTTCACCGAAATGAAGGCGATGTCGATTGGCTTCTGCTTCCCAAGGTTCTGGACCTCGGTGAGGTGCATGGCGTTGACCTTCACGGTCATGCGTTCCTCGGGGGTCATCCCAAAGATCTCCATCCCGTGCGCCTTCATCTGCTCCACATGCTCGGGCCATGGATCGATCAGGATCACGTCATGGCCCGCCGCGGTCATGTGGGCACCCGCATAGCCGCCCACCGCTCCGGCCCCAACGACCGCGATACGTTTACCCATGCTTTTGTTTCCTCCCGGATCAGATTCAGCGACAAAGAAAGCTTGCGCCCTGTGTTTCGGTGGCGAGCGCTACTGTCGCTCGACGCGACCATACCGCTTGTTCAGGCGCGCATCTCCTTGCCGGTTTCGCGCATAAGGATCGCGGCATGGGCGCCCGTTACCGCTTCGTGGAAGGCTACCGCCCGCGGCGACAGGTCGGCCTCCGGCCGCTCCTCCGGTTCAAAGTTTCCGTAGTTGTCGACGCCGCGCACCAAGGTGGCGTGGTCGTGAGACCCGGCAATCTGACGCACCGTGGTCGGAATATAGCGGATCGCGAAGCCGATGCGGCGCAGGCCGGACGGATTGGGATCGGACCCATGGATCAATCGCACATGGTGCAGCGACATCTCACCGGCGGAAAGCTCCAGCATTGCTGCCTGCCGTTCATCGACATCAACCATGATCTCCTGACCCCGGCTCAATAAATTCTCCGGCCGGAACGTGTCGTGGTGCGGCACCTGATCCAGTTTATGGGTCCCAGGCATCACACGCATCGCGCCGTTCGCGGCGGTGCTGTCGGTCAAGGCCACCCACGCCGTCACCACGTCGGCTGGATCCAGACCCCAGTAGGTGGAATCCTGATGCCACGACACAAAACCAGGATTGCGCGGTTCTTTGATGAAGAACGAACTTCCCCAGCAGAGGATGTTCGGGCCGATAATGTCCTCCACGGCGTCAAGAATGCGAGGATGACGAACGAGATCATTTAGCCAGGTGAACAGCAGATGGGATTTGTGGCGCAGTTTGCCGGCCAGGATCCCGGCATTGGCCTCGAACGATTCCAGCCTGGCTCGCAGGGCATTAGCCTCCGCGGGGGGCATCACGCGGATGGGAGAATAATATCCCTGTTCCTGATACTGGCGGATCGCCGCCTCGGTGAGCATCTTCATGGCTTTCCTCTGCTTTGGCCGTTGCAGGCAACATGAGAAACGGTGACGATGAAAGTCAACCCGCCCGCCATGGGCGTCAGTGATGTGGGTGTGGCTACATTCGCGTCCGGCACCACGGAGACGGTCGCCTTGGGACTGCACCATCCTGAGGTCTCTGTCCATTGAGCCCGCCGGTCGGCACTACCAACCGTGTAGAGCCCGTCAGCTACGATGCAGTGATCGTGATCTTCGGAGCAGCGGTGCGGCCGGATGGAAATCCGAGCGAGACATTGCGACAAAGGGTGCGGGCGGCGGCTCGCTTTGGGGAACGGTTCAGACAGCCACTCGTCATCCCGACAGGTGCCAAGGGCCGGCATGGCGAAGCCGAGGCGACGGTCATGGCGCGGCTGTTGTTGGAAGCCGGCTTTCCGCAATCCGCCATAACGAAGGAGGAAACCGGCACGGATACGCTTTCGTCCGTGCGGGCCGTCATCCGGCTTATCCCCGAGCGAACCAAGGTATACGCTTGCAGCAGCGCCTATCATCTGCCGCGGTGCCTCGTGTTGCTGCGGCTCGCGGGCATAGCGGCGCGAGCCTGCCCGCCCCCGCCCGTCCCGGCGGCGAGTAGCAGGTGGTTACGCTGGTACTGGCGGCTACGGGAGACTCCGGCGGTACCCTATGACACGCTGCTCATGCTCTGGCTGCGTGCCACCGGGCGGGTTTGAAGCTTTCTAGCGCTCGTTTTCGTCGCTGTCGGTCTCGACCTCGATGTCGCCGCCGATGACATCGGTGTCGTCCTCCAGGTCGTCGGCGGCCTCCAGGACGTCTTCTTCCTCGACGTCCTCCACGCCTTCGACTTCCACATCCACATCGACGTCCTCGGGCGTGGGCGCGGGCTTCTTCGGACGCTTGTCCTCGACCACATTTCCGCCGGTACGCCGCGGACGAGGCTGCTCGATCGGCTGTTCAGTTCCGCATTTGGGGCAGACCGCGGGTGACTTTGTCAGGTCGTAGAATCGCGTGCCGCACGCGACGCAGACCCGCTTGGTGCCGAGTTCAGGCTTAGCCATGAGTATATAAGGCCCTTCGTGACGGGGTAGGCATCCCCAAGGAGAACCAACCCCCATGGAAACCGGGTGTGGGGCTGGCTTGCAACAGGAGCGGGCGCCCATGCCATCACGGCGCGGCGCTGTCAAATAGCTTATCGCTTTTTGTAGCGGTATCCGTCGCCCCTGAAAGCCGGTAACAAGCCGGGTTGTGACACATGCCGGACCCGAGCAATGGACCAGACCGCCGCACGCCCATTGATTGCCAGCAAACCGTCGGGCCCGCTGGCCGGCCGAATATCCATTCCGGGCGACAAGTCAATCAGCCACCGGGCCCTGATGTTCGGCGCCCTGGCGATCGGGGAAACCCGCATCACCGGCCTGCTCACGGGCGAGGACGTGCTGCGCACCGCTGCCGCCATGCGAGCGCTCGGTGCCGAGGTCACGCATGACGCGGACGGATTGTGGCGCGTCGCTGGGCGGGGCATCGGCGGGCTGACTGAACCGGCCGATGTCCTCGATATGGGAAACTCGGGCACGGCCGCCCGCCTGCTGTGCGGAATCCTGGCCAGTCATCCGGTGTTCGCGGTGATGACCGGCGATGCCAGCCTGCGCGGGCGCCCAATGCGCCGGGTGATCGATCCGCTGACTGCCACCGGCGCGCGCTTCTCCTCGCGCGAAGGCGGCAGGCTACCGCTGGCCATCGAGGGCGCCCGCGACGCGCTGCCGCTGGACTATCGGGTACCGGTGCCTTCCGCGCAGGTGAAGTCGGCGGTGCTGCTGGCTGGTCTGAACGCCCCTGGAATCACCAGAGTGGAGGAACCAGAGGCCACGCGCGACCATAGTGAAAACATGCTGCGGCACTTCGGTGCCTCGGTCCGGGTGGAAATCAGTGGTGCCGGGCGGATCATAGAACTGCAGGGGCAGCCGGAACTACAGGCGGCCGACGTGATCGTGCCCGGCGACCCATCCTCGGCTGCATTTCCCCTGGTTGCCGCGCTGCTGGTTCCTGACAGCAGGGTCATCATTCCAGCGGTCGGGTTAAACCCTCTGCGCACCGGCCTGCTGCGCTGCCTTCAGGAAATGGGTGCTGCAATCGTCGTCCAGAACCACCGTATCGAGGGCGGCGAACCCGTGGGCGACCTAGAGGTTACCGGCGGTGGGCTACGTGCCGTCGATGTCCCCGCCGAACGCGCGCCCAGCATGATCGACGAGTATCCGATTCTGGCGGTCGCGGCCGCCTGTGCCGCCGGCACGTCGCGACTGCGGGGTCTGAAGGAACTGCGGGTGAAGGAGAGCGACCGGCTCGCCGCAACCGCGGCTTTACTCAGCGTCAATGGCGTGAGGGTCGAGATCGAGGGTGACGACATGATCGTGCACGGGACCGGAGCGCCTCCCGCTGGGGGAGGTATCGTAGCAACACATATGGATCACCGCATCGCCATGTCGGGCATCGTGCTTGGCCTGGCGACCACCTCACCGGTCAGCGTGGACGACGGCGGTTTTATTGACACCAGCTTTCCGGGGTTCACCGCTCTGATGAACGATCTCGGAGCCGTGATCCGGCCAGTATCGTGACGGGTAAGCCCATCATCGCGATCGATGGTCCGGCTGCCGCCGGGAAGGGCACCCTTGCCCGCAGGCTCGCCGCCACGCTGGGGCTACCTTATCTCGACACGGGTTTGCTGTATCGAGCGGTCGGCAGGCGCGTGCTGGACGCCGGAGCCGATCCGCAGGACGCGGCCACGGCTGAAAGCGCCGCCCGCTCATTACGCCTGGCGGATCTGGATCGTTCCGACCTGCGAGGACCGGAGGCTGACGCGGCCTCGGCATCTGTTGCCTCTATTCCGGGCGTCAGATCTGCATTGTTGGCGTTTCAGCGCGACTTCGCGGCCCGCGATGGAGCGGTACTTGATGGGCGCGACATCGGAACGGTGATATTCCCCGATGCAGCCGCGAAGCTCTTCGTCACTGCCGGTCTCGCTGAGCGAGTTCATCGTCGTTGGCTGGAGTTGCGCGCCAAGGGCATGGACACCGACATCGCCAAGGTTGAGGAAGAAATGCGCGGTCGAGATGCCAAGGACGCGACGCGGGCCGCAGCGCCTCTAAAGGCCGCCGATGACGCATATCTGCTCGACACCAGCAACATGGATGCCGAGGCCGCATATCAGGCCGCGCTGGTATTCGTTCGGGAACGTATCAATTTGGGCTGAGGCGGCAACTAAAGAATCTTGATCGTTTCGTTTAATATTGACGTGGTTTTCACGTTTGGATCAACCTGATCATGCTTTAGCCATTCAGGCTTTAGGTTTGACCGAATCGGGCGCCTTCGTCCGAGGCAGGTGATTCACGTCGCAGTCCCGGTCAACCCTTGGTGCGGCCACCGGGACCGGTATGGCGTTCGACGATGTTGCGCATTACAAGATTTCATAGATCCTGAGAGGAACGATGGCAGATTTCTCAAGCCGGCTGCCACAACCGCCCATGCCCACGAATGTGCTCGATCATGTTGTTGTACGCCTGCGTCTGATTGGCCAGATGGAAGCCTGGACGATCCGTAGCGAAAGCGTGCTGCCGGCCGGAAGGAAGACCCGCGCGCTGCTCGCGAGTATTGCCATGGCGGCACCCCGGCCGGTTCTGCGTGGACGCCTCGCTGAACAACTCTGGAGCCGCCGTCCGGAAGAGCAGGCCCGCGCATCGCTGCGGCAGGAAATTCACCGGCTGCTGGACGCGCTGTCACCGGCCGAAACCGACATCCTGATGATCACGCGCGATCATTTGACCCTTCGGCCGGGCGCGGTGTGGATAGACGTGGAGGAGGTTATGCGTGCCACCGCCACGCAGCCGGCCTCGCTGGCCCTGCTGGACGGCGATTTGCTGGAAGATCTGGACGGTATAGACCCCAACTTCGACACTTGGCTGAACACCGAGCGTGAGCGACTGCGTGACCGCGCGCGCAGCATCGCTGAGTCAATGCTCAAGGAAGATCTCGAACCTGATGCGGCGATCGCCGCGGCGCAACGGTTGCTGACCATCGATCGTTCCCACGAAGGCGCCTGGCGCTCGCTGATGAAGGCGCATGCCGCACGAGGTGAGCGCGGTCTGGCAGTCCAAGCCTACGACCGCTGCAGGGCAGTGCTCGCGGATATGCTGGACGCGGCACCGTCGGTCGAAACGCAGAAGCTGCTGAACGAGATCAGAGGCCCGTCGCATAGCCGGCTACCGCTACGACCGCCGCAACCGGTGGAGTCCGTCATCCTGCCTCCGGTTCCGGCCGCGGTTGTGCCTGAGGCACCGATGGATGACGATGTTGTAGCGGTCCCGCGCAAGCGCGAAGCCGCATCCGTCCGTGGTGGTGCACATATCGGTGTGATGCCGTTCCGGCTGGTCGGAATGCCTGATGAAGATGCGCATCTTGCACCCGGCCTCGCGGATGAAATCACTAACGCGCTGTCGCGCTTCCGCTGGATGTTCATCGTCTCCTCCAATTCGCTAGGCCGGTTCGCGCAGGAGAACCGCGATGAAGCCGCGATCAGGCGGGAGTTCGGCCTGGATTTTCTTCTGGACGGTTCGGTGCAGCGCGCGGGCAGCAAGATCCGTATCAGCCTGCGGTTGCTGGACCTGCGCGCGAACAATCAAATCGTCTGGGCACGAAGGTTTGATCGCGAAACAAACGACCTGCTGTCGCTGCAAGATGAGATCGCCGCCGAGGTGGTAGCTCAGATCGATCCAGAAATCCTGTTGATCGAGGCCAAGCGCAGCAGCAGCCGCGGCCAGGTGGATGCCACCGCCTACGACTACATGCTTCGCTCCATTCCGCTGATCGGACGGATGGAACATGGTCCGTTCATGCAGGCTGGCGAATATCTGCTGCAGGCCATCGCGCTGGAGCCGGATTACGCCGCCGCCTATGCCTGGTACGCCTACTGGCACATCTTCCTGGTCGGGCAGGACTGGGCGGACAATCCCGAGGCGATGATGGAGAAGGCAGGCGAGTTGGCTGAACGAGCCATCGTCCTGGACCCGTTTGATGCGCGTGGGCTGGCGATCAGCGGTCATGTCCGGGCTTTCCTGCACCGCCGCCTGCGCGAGGCCATGGTGCTGCACGAACGCGCGCTGTCCCTCAACCCGAACTTGGCCATGGCGTGGGCTTTGTCGGCTGTTACCTATGCCTATGCCGGCGATCCGGACGAGGCGCAGCGGCGCAATGACCGCTACAAGAAGCTGTCGCCGCTCGACCCGCACGCATTCTTTTTCGACGCTTTCTTCGTGTTGATCCACCTGCTGAAGCGGGACCACAAGACGGCCGTTGAAGTCGGGCGGACCGTCAGCGAGCTGAATCCCTCATTCTCCGCCGCCTATAAGCCGTATCTGGCGGCACTAGGGCACCTCCATCGTGACCAGGAGGCCGCCATCGTACGACGTCGCCTGCTGGCGCTGGAGCCTGATTTCACCATCGAACGGTTCCTGGAGACCAATCCGATGGAGCGGGAAGCCGACAAGATGCACTATGCAGAAGGACTCCGGCTGGCTGGCATCCGGGAACGCGATCCGCCGGTCGCGAACGCGCCGATCGCGCTGCGGCCGGCGCTGAGTTAGCGCGCTTTCCTGCGTATCGTCGCGGCAAGAATGGAAGGACCTCAACCCATCACGTGGTAGCCGCCATCCACGTATGTTGTGGCACCGGTCAGCATACGGCCGGCATGGGTCGCCAGAAGTGCGGTGGTGATTCCGACATCCTCGGAACTGACCAGTCCGCGGACCGGTGCCCGAGCCGCCACCTTCGCCATTAGTTCGTCGAAATGTTCGATGCCGGAGGCGGCCCTGGTCAGCAACGGCCCCGGTGATATCGCGTGTACACGAATCCCCTTGGGTCCCAGTTCAGAGGCGAGGTATCGCGTGGTGCTTTCCAACGCAGCCTTGACCGGCCCCATCACGTTGTAGTGGTCGACGACCTTGTCGGCTCCGTAGTAGCTCATGGTGAACAAGGTTCCGCCTTCGGTCATAAGCGGTTCAGCGAGGCGGCACATCCGCACGAAGGAATGGCAGGAGACGTCCATCGCGGTCAGAAAACCGTCCCGGGAGCAATCCACGATGCGGCCGTGAAGATCGTCCATGGGGGCGAAAGCAACTGAATGCAGGGCGAAATCAAGCCTGCCCCAGCGTCGTTTCACTTCGGCGAACACCGCCTCCAACTCCCCCTCGGTCTGCACATTGCAGGGCATGAAAATTTCGGCCCCTAGCTTCTGTGCCAAGGGTTCGACGAAGCGCTTGGCTTTCTCGTTCAGGTACGTGACGGCAAGGTCCGCGCCCAGCGACTTGAATGCTCGGGCGCAGCCGTAAGCGATCGACGCGTCGTTGGCGATGCCAATGACGATGCCTTTCGCTCCATCAAGATCAAGGGTCGGAATATCAAGCATGTTCAAATTCCTTCATTGCTGTATGTCCGCGTAACGCTGGTGTTTCGGGACCTGATTCCAGGATTTGCAAAGTATGCAGAGCGATCATTTGTTCCTCGTTGGTCGGAATGACCCACGCGGCGGTTCGGCTCCCAGGCACCGTGATGCACCCTTCGCCGCGAAGATTCGCGACGGTATCGAGTTCGACGCCCAGCCACGCACAGCCGCGACAGATGCGATCGCGGATGATGGATGAGCGCTCGCCGATACCGGCGGTGAAGACGAGAACATCGAGGCCGCCCATACACGCCGCCATCGCCGCGATTTCCCGCACGACGCGATAGATGAACAGGTCAACCGCCTGCCTGGCCTCAAGCCGCTCCGAGGCAAGCAGATCGCGCATGTCATTGCTGATCCCACCGGAAACGCCGAGCAGGCCGGACTCGTTGTAGAGCAAGTGCTGCAAGCTTTCGTAGCTGGTGCCTTGCTGCATCAGGAACAGCAGGACGCCAGCATCGAGGCTACCACTACGCGTACCCATAGGGAGGCCATCGAGCGCGGTGAAGCCCATCGTGCTATCGATGCTGACGCCATCTTGCACAGCGCATAGGCTTGCGCCATTGCCCAGATGGGCGATCACGGCGCGGCCGGCAGCCAGTTTGGGAACCCGCTGTCGCAACGCACCCACAACGTACTCATAAGACAGGCCGTGGAAGCCGTACCGCCGGATGCCGGCTTCGTGCAGAGCGCGCGGCAAGGCGAAGCGGTTCGCCATGTCGGCGTGACCGCTGTGAAAAGCGGTATCAAAGCAGGCAACCTGAGGAAGATGCGGGTGCGAAGCTGCCAGTGCCCGGATCGCCGCCAGACTGTGCGGCTGATGCAAGGGGGCGAGCGGGATCAGCATTTCCAGGCCTCTCATCACGGATTCATTGATCACTACCGGTGCGGTGAAATGGATGCCGCCGTGCACGACCCGGTGGCCGGCGGCGACAGGCAATTGGCCGGTGCCGGCGATCCAGTCCGTAAGACGCCGGAATAAGAGAGCCTGGGAAGCATGCTTCCAGTCCTCGTCGGCAAGCATACCGCCTTCCGAATCACGTGCCTGGAAGCGCGGAAGATGTCCGATGCCAGATATCTGACCGCGGATTGTGGCGCCGCCCTCGGGCTTGCTCGCAGGCCAAACCGCGAATTTAATGCTGGAAGATCCGGCGTTCACGACAAGAACGGTGTCTTCCATGTCAAGTTCTCACGCCTGGCGCGAACCCGCTTGCCGCCAAGACCGCAACGGCGCAGGAGACCAACCGCGTGCGAACGCTATCTGCCCGACTGGTCAGGATGATCGGCACGCCGGCACCGAGGACGATTCCCGCGGCATCGGCCCCGTCAGCCATCGTCATCTGCTTGGCCAGCATATTGCCGGCTTCCAGGTTCGGTACGACCAGAATGTCCGCCTCGCCCGCAACGGCGGAGACGATCCCCTTTTTGCGTGCCGCTTCGGCGCTAATGGCGTTGTCGAACGCGAGCGGCCCGTCAATCAGCGCGCCCCTGATCTGACCGCGATCCGCCATTTTGCAAAGCGCGGCCGCGTCGATGGTCGACTGCATGCGCGCGCTGACGGTCTCGATAGCGCACAGCACGGCAACCTTGGGCTCGCTGATGCCGAGCGCGATGGCAAGATCGACCGCATTTTGGACGATGCCTGCTTTGTCATCGAGCGTTGGATCGATGTTGATGGCGCAGTCAGTCACGATCAGCGGCTTCACGGACGACGTCGGCAGCATGACGTAGGCGTGGCTGATGCGACGCTCGGTGCGCAGCCGGTTTTCCTTCCGCATCACCTCATGCATCAGTTCATCGGTGTGCAGGCTGCCTTTCATCAGGGCCTTGACCTGGCCGTCCCGCGCCAACGCAACGGCAACCTGAGCCGCTTCATGCGAATGCTGCGTGTCGAGGATCGGGACATCCCGGAGGTCCAGCGCGATGGCAGCGGCGGTGGCGCGGATTTTTGCTTCCGGACCGACCAGGATCGGGTCAATGAGTCCCGCGGCGGTGGCCTGCATCGCGCCGAGCAGGCTGTCGCGGTCGCATGGGTGGACGACAGCCACCGGCAATGGCGGCAACCCGGCGGCCAAGTCTAACAAGTGGGCGTATGCAGCATGATGGACGACGGACACCTCGGGGATAGCCATGCGATGCCGGCGGACCTTCTCGGTCGGTGCGATCACCTCGGCGGTTCCCGAGATGACGTCCCTGCCATCTTGGTTGGTGCAAATACAGTCGAGCACGACGCGCTTTTTCTCGGCACTCTTTTCGCGGACAACGACTTTAGCCGTGAGCGTATCTCCGGGCTTGACCGGTCGTCGGAAACGCAGGTCCTGGCTAAGGTAGATCGTGCCAGGGCCAGGCAACAGCGTCCCGAGGACCGTGGAGAACAGTGATCCTCCGAGCATGCCGTGGGCGATTACGCCGTGGAACATGGTGCCTTCAGCGTATTCCTGGTCGAGATGCGCCGGGTTCACGTCGCCGGAAACAGTTGCGAAAAGCTCGATGTCGTCATGGGTGAACGTGCGCCCGATTTGCGCGCTGTCGCCGATTTCCAGTTCGTCGAAAGTTCGATTTTCGATCATGCTGTCTGCTTCCGGCGCGATCCCGGCACGCGACATGAAAGTGGGCTCAACACTGAGCGGAAGATGTTCGAGAGTGTCCATAATGAAAGCCTGACGTGGTCTGTGGATGGATCAGGGCGCGAGGACGTAGGTGCCCGGAGCGTCGCACAGGATGTTGGACATGGAGGGTGGCGCGACCCTGGCCCGTGATTGCGTCGCGAGCCACTGCTGCCAGCCGAGCCACCATGATCCTTCATGGCGGGCCGCTCGCTGCAGATAGGTTTCAGGATCGACATAGGGGGCATCGGCGGGAAGCAGCATGTGCTGGTAGCTTCGCCCCTTATGCCCGGGCTCGCTTACAACCCCGGCGTTGTGGCCACCGCTGGCCAGCACGAAGGTAACGTCGGTGCGAGACAGAATCGAGATTTTATAGACAGAGCGCCAGGGTGCGACATGATCCTTCGCGGTGCCCAGGGCAAAGATCGGGATGCGGATGTCACGCAGCGCAATCGGGCGTCCGCCGACGACAAAGTGACCCGTTGCAAGCTCGTTACGCAGAAACATGCTTCCGAGATATTCCGAATGCATGCGGTATGGCATGCGCGTCTGGTCGGCGTTCCAGGACATGATGTCGCTTGGGCGAACCGTCTCACCCAACAGATACCGGCTGACGAACGGTCCCCAGATAAGTTCGTGCGCGCGCAGCATCTGGAAAGCCGCGCCCATACGGTTGCCGTCCAGACCGCCGCGCCCCGCCATCATGGCATCGAGCCATGCGAGTTGGGTATCGTTGATGAAGAGTTTCAGGTCTCCAGGTTCAGTAAAATCGGTCTGAGCAGCGAACAGGCTTAGCGAGGCCAGCCGGTCGTCGCCGTCACGTGCCATGGCGGCCGCGGCAATCGTCAGCATTGTGCCGCCGAGGCAATAACCGGTTGCGTGCACCTTGCAGCCGGGCAGGCAATCGCTGATAGCGTCGAACGCTGCCATTACGCCATCGTGGCGATAATCCTCCATCCCGAGGTCACGGTCCTCGGCTGTGGGATTCAGCCAGGATATCGCGAACACCGTGTGGCCCTGCTCAACCAGGAAGCGGATCATCGAGTTCCGTGGCTGAAGATCCAGGATGTAGTATTTCATGATCCAGGCTGGCACGATCAGCACTGGCTCCGGATGCACTGTCGGCGTTGTCGGCGTATACTGGATCAGTTCGATCAATCGATTGCGGAACACGACTTTTCCGGGCGTCACGGCGAGGTTTCGGCCAACTGCGAACTCGCGCTCGGCGGAACGCTCGGCGCCGGTGTTGTCGTTCACAAAGTTCTTCGCACCTTCCAGCAGATTGCGGCCTTTCTGCTCGAGAGTGATGCGCTGGACCTGTGGGTTCGTCGCGAGGAAGTTTGCTGGCGAAAGAGCCCCCAGCACCTGGTGTACCTTGGCCTGGACCAGCCGCTCATGATGCGCCCCGACGCCCCGGACGCCTGTCGTGGCGCTATTCCACCATTCCTCGCAAGCCAGATGCGACTTTAGCAGCAATGAGAATGGCCAGTCGTTGGCGCCTTCGCCAACTAAACGCGACGCCGGTTTGGTTGCGACACTCGTGCCGTCACTTATGCGCTGCAGAGCGCCGACAGCTTCCAGGCAGAGGTCTATTTGCTTGCCCGGCGACAGTGCCAGATGGGAAATCCAGTCGAACCATGCAATGGCATCAAGTACTGGTGAGATACCACCGGTCAACTCGGCCATCACTCCGTGTAATGCTTTGTCGTATGTGGAAAATTCGCTCCTCACATTCGGTGGAGCGGCAACGGCAGATGTATTGTCGAACGGCATGATCAGTCAATCCTTCCTGACCGAGTGGTTAATGACCATCTCGGTTCCTCTAAGAAAGGACGTATCCTTCAGGAGCAGCAGGCCTTTTGGCCCGTCTTTATAGTGTCCAAATCTATCGTCAGCTATCTACAAGAGTTAGTTTCTTGCATATCTTGTGGATCACCACGCCATATCTACATCGAAATTCTGACACCAAATTCATAAGCAAGAAGATGAGATTGTTGTACCTCATCGATGTCAGCCGATCAATATATTTCGTATATGATATCAGTTTAATACATGTGTATGTAGTATTGTTAAGAATAGGTTAATTCTATAATTGCTGAATTCCGACTGTGACGAGCCTTGTCAGCCGGAAACGCGTCCTGAGCGTTCCGCGGCGGGTCGCGATGACGCCCTCAGCGGCTCGCTGAAAATGCGACCGGAGCGCCGATCGCTGCAACGATCTGTCGGCTCAGTGCCTGCGTGATGCAAAGATAACCCAGGTCGTTATGGTGCAGACCGTCCGAAGCGGTGAACAGGCCCGGCTTGGCCCCCGAATCGGACCAGGCATCCATCAGGTGGCTGCGGGAAAACAGGTTCGCACCGGTTTCCTTGCTGACGTGGCCGAGCAATTCCTCGAGGATAATGTGGTCAACCGCGGCAAGCACTTTCGGTGCGCGTTGATTGTCCATAAGAATGACATCGATCCCTGCCTTCATCAGGCGATTAACGCCCTCCACGACCATACGGTGGAATTCGAGCGGATCGGCGTGGCGCATCGCGCCGTTGGCACCAACCTGCCAAATCACCAATTGCGGGTGTATCGCGATGGCATCAGCATCGAGCCGAGCCAGTTCCTCGGGCGCGTCCTGGCCGCCTATGCCGCGGTTGATCACGGCAAAGCTGGCCGCCGGAAGCGCCTTGTTCAAAGCCGACTGGAGGAGCGCGGGGTAGGTGTGCGCACTATCGGAGGCCATCACCCCCTCGGTGGAGGAGGAACCTATGGCGACTATTAGCCCCTCGGTCCCACCGGCAACCGCGGCGCGCAGGTGAGGCAGGTGCAACGTTGCCAACGGCGGATCGGCGGGGCAGACGGAGCCCGCCCGTCCCGGTGCCGGGGCGAGCGCCCCCACGACGCAGAGAAGCTTAAAAATCCTGCCAAGGCCGCAGCGTATCGTCATCTTACATTCATCGTTCATAGCGTGCCGTCTGTCCAGCACAGTGGCAGCTATCCTGCCGGGCTTTAATCCGTTACGCCTTCCGCACTTCGCCGTTTGCGCGCCGCCGCGGCATATTGGCCACGCGGGCGCACGACCTGAGAGTTCGGACGCACCACCGTATCATAATAGTCGTCCCAGTCCTCGGGCGTCAGTTGTGCCAATTCCGGCACGATCTCGTAGTTGTTGAGGGTCGCGTCCTCGTAGACGTGGCGCGGTATCGGCTGCACCTGAAGCAGCGGATAGTCCGGTTTGAAATCAATCGGCACGTTGGTCTTGGTCAGCCGCAGATTGGTTATCAGCGGGCCGAACCAGCGGTCGGTTTCAATGATTCCCTCGAATGGCTCCCAGCCGCCGCTGCGCGGAAGGTTGGCGGGCGCGCGAACCAGCAGGCTCCAGCCAGGGGCGGTGCGGACGACGAGGCCCATCCAAAGCTGAATCAGTCCGGGCTCTTGCAGTGCACCGAGGAACGGTGGCGAGAATTCCTTTATCTCGGCCGGGGCAACGGAGTCGAAGTGGTCGCGGAAGCCCGGAAACTGAACCGCGGAATTGAGCGGAAACCAATCACCCGCGCCCTCGAACGTCCACAGAATGTCATGTCCGTCCCATTGGACGGAGAAGCCAATCGGGGGGAACAGGTAATACCCGAAGGCGGCGGCGGAGGTGGCAGCCTCACAGTAGCGGAAGGCTCGGGTGGGTAGGGAGCCGGCCGCGGAACGGTCCGCGCGCTGGGGCATCCGTGCGCTTGGGATCATGCGGTGGAAGGTGATGAGCTTCGGTTTGGCGGCCAGCTTGGTGTCAGGAATGTCGGACGGAGCAGGATTGTTCACGACGACAGATCCTTGTGGGTGCAACAACACGCAGACTGGCCCGGCAGGGGACGTAGTTTCCCAGGTTACCAGGAGGGGGCGCTGAGGCCTAGATCAGCGTGGGCCAGCCAGCGTCGGCGCAAAACCGCCCAGCCGCACCTTCGAGGCATCAGCCGTCGCCAGTGTCGGCGCGAAACCGCCCAGCCGCACCTTCGAGGCATCGACTGTCGCCAGTGTCGGCGCGAAACCGCCCAGCCGCACCTTCGAGGCATCTGCCGTCGCCAGTGTCGGTGCGAAACCGCCCAGCCGCACCTTCGAGGCATCAGCCGTGGCGACTGTCGGCGCGAAGCCGCCCAGCCGCACCTTCGAGGCATCAGCCGTCGCCAGCGTCGGCGCGAAACCGCCCAGCCGCACCTTCGAGGCATCGACCGTCGCCAGCGTCGGCGCGAAACCGCCCAGCCGCACTTTCGAGGCATCTGCCGTCGCCAGCGTCGGCGCGAAGCCGCCCAGCCGCACCTTTGAGGCATCGACCGTTGCCAGCGTCGGCGCGAAACCGCCCAGCCGCACTTTCGAGGCATCTGCCGTCGCCAGCGTCGGCGCGAAGCCGCCCAGCCGCACCTTTGAGGCATCGACCGTTGCCAGCGTCGGCGCGAAACCGCCCAGCCGCACTTTCGAGGCATCTGCCGTCGCCAGCGTCGGCGCGAAGCCGCCCAGCCGCACCTTCGAGGCATCGACCGTTGCCAGCGTCGGCGCGAAGCCGCCCAGCCGCACCTTCGAGGCATCAGCCGTCGCCAGCGTCGGCGCGAAACCGCCCAGCCGCACCTTCGAGGCATCGACCGTTGCCAGCGTCGGCGCGAAACCGCCCAGCCGCACCTTTGAGGCATCTGCCGTTGCCAGCGTCGGCGCGAAACCGCCCAGCCGCACTTTAGAGGCATCTGCCGTCGCCAGTGTCGGCGCGAAGCCGCCCAGCCGCACCTTCGCGGAGTCTGAAAAGGAAACGACGGCGGAGGAGCTGTTGAAACCGAACATTGGTGCGACCCTTCTGTGTTAAGTTTTTTTTCACGAACCGCTTGGAATTCGTTTGCGATCCGTTGATAGAAACATATTCACAGAACGAGATTTTATTATCGTTTTTTTGACGTTATCTTAACGTCAAATCGTCGATGCTTGCGCTAGAAAGGTCATTTAAGTTTTGGCCACCCGTTCTGATTGACTTTAGTTACTTCGGCCTTCCAAGTAAGTATCTGAGACTAGTAGCGTAGGGCGACTTTTTGTGTATTTTATGAGACGATCCGCGCTCACGGATAAACGGCCGCCAGTCGCATAAAAAAGACCCGACCACCTTACGGTAGCCGGGTCTCGCAACTAAGCCAATCTTAAAGCGTTAATTCAAGCTACCGTCCCGCCAATGGTCAAGCCGGAAAGTTTGAGGGTTGGCTGCCCCACTCCCACCGGCACGCCCTGCCCGCTCTTTCCACAGGTTCCAATGCCGGGGTCCAATGCCATGTCGTTACCGATCATTTGCACTTTGGTTAATGAATCGGGACCGTTGCCTATCAGCGTCGCACCCTTTACCGGAGCCGTGACTTTACCATCCTCTATTAGATAGGCTTCGCTCGCGGAGAAAACGAATTTTCCCGACGTGATATCCACCTGTCCACCGCCGAAATTAACGGCGTAGAGGCCCTTTTTGACGGACGCGATCATCTCCTCCGGCGAATGCGATCCGCCCAGCATCACGGTGTTCGTCATGCGTGGCATTGGGGCGTGGGCATAGGATTGCCGCCGTCCGTTCCCGGTCGCCCGCATCCCCATCAACCTGGCGTTAAGCCGGTCCTGCAGATAGCCGACGAGAATGCCATCCTCGATCAGCACCGTCCGGCTGGTTGGCGTGCCCTCGTCATCGACCGTTAAACTCCCGCGGCGATCGGGCATCGTTCCGTCATCGACTACCGTTACGCCCGGCGAGGCGATCCGCTTTCCCATCAGATCAGCGAACGCCGACGTCTTCTTGCGGTTGAAATCACCCTCGAGGCCATGACCGATCGCCTCATGCAGCAGGATCCCCGGCCAGCCCGAACCCAGTACGACCGGCATTTCTCCAGCCGGAGCCGGCCGGCTGTCCAGATTGACGAGCGCTTGGCGCAAAGCTTCGTCAACCGCACCGCGCCAAGTGGTCTCCTGGGTAACGAAGTCATACGCGAAGCGTCCCCCCGTGCCGTGGCTGCCGGTTTCGCGCCTGCCGCCTTGCTCTACCACCAGCGAAACGTTCAGGCGAACCAGCGGACGGAGGTCGGCGACCCGGGTCCCGTCAGGCCGCAGGATCTGCACCGCCTGCCATTCGCCGCTGATCGACGCCATCACCTGCTTGACCCGGTCATCCTTGCCTCTGGCATAGGCGTCGATCTCGCCCAGAAGCGAAGTCCGGGCAGAAAAATCCATGAGACGGAGGGGGTTCGCGTCGGAATATAACCTGGCGTTGGTGGCGCGTGGCGGTTCGGCTACCGTCCCCGAGCGACCTGCCGCAACAGCCGACACCGTAGCGGCCGCTCGCCGCAGTGCCTCCTCGGACACCTCGCCGGAGTGGGCATAGCCAGTCGCTTCGCCGGCAACCGCGCGCAAACCGAAACCCATGCCCGAATCGAAATTGGCCGAGCGGATGTTGCCGTCGTCCAGACTGATGGATTCACTCTCCCGATACTCCAGGAACAGTTCTCCGTCGTCACTGCCGCGCAGCGCCTGATCAACGATGTGGGCGGCTTCCGTCTGGTCCAGCGCGGCATCCGCACGCTCGAAGAACAGCTTGTCGGTGGCGGCGAGGGCACTCATGTGGGAATCCTTCAACGGATGGTGTCAGACAATCCGGCATGTTCGCCGGGCAGTGAGGTCGAGACAGATAGATGGTACCCTTGGCGGCTGTTGACCACCAGGGACTGTCATCCAGCGTCACTGGGCCAAACAGCTCAATACCCGCGGGGGTCGTCTCGAACCGGCAATCCAAGTACAAGACGCTGGAACCTGTCCTCAGCGGGCCGTCCGAAGACCAGGCTACTTCTCAATCCGCTGGCGCGGCGACCTGGACAGAACGTGCAACATCACGAGTACCACTGTCAGCAGGGCAACGGCACCGGCCTGATGAAGTGTCGCGACAGAGACCGGCACCACCAACAGCAAGGTCGTCACCCCAAGAGCGTATTGCGTCAGCACCGTGCCGAACAGTGCGGCCATCAGTTGCTTCGACAAGCCCGCGCCCCAGCCGGCGACCGCGAGGGCCGACACCAGGATCAGCGTGACAGTCGCCAGCAGACGGTGGTCGAACTGCACGGCAGCGACGTTCTCGATGAGATTAAGCGCCAGCGGATGCAACTTCATATAGCCGTCGGGAATCAGGTTGCCATCCATAAGTGGAAAGGTGTTGTAGGTCAGGCCCGCGTGCAGCCCGGCGGTGAACCCACCGGCGACAATGGTCAGGCTGACCATTACCAGGACGCCGATTGTAAGAGCGCGCAGCCTCCTCAGGTCCGGGGCTAAATGCCGGTACGGGTGCAGCGCGGACAGGCCTGTCCAGACGATCGCGGCATACAGCGTCAGGGCAAGTGCCAAGTGAACCACCAGCCTCAGCGGCGAGACTGCCGTGGCGTCCGGCATGAACCCGGAGGCCACCATGAACCAGCCGACCGCGCCTTGCAGCGCGCCCAGGCCAAACAGCAAAGCCAGACGCGGCAGCAAGCGGCGTTCGATCCGGGCGGTAGCCCACAAGACCAGCAACGGCAGTAGAAAGAAGACGCCGATCAACCGGCCCCAGAGCCGATGGGTCCACTCCAGCCAGAAAATCTGCTTGAAGCCGTCCAGTCCGAAGCCTTCATTCACCAGGGCATATTGGGGGATTTGTTGATAGAGCCCGAACAGGCGATGCCATTCGGCGTCACTGGTGGGCGGTAGGACACCCATCAAGGGCGCCCACTCCATGATCGACAGCCCGGACCCGGTCAGTCTGGTCGCACCACCGAGCACGATCATCACCAGGATCATGGCGGCTACAGTGAACAGCCACAAGGCAACCAAACGGCGGCTCTGCCGCGTGGCGGCCCGGTCCATGCGAGATGCGTCCGGGAAATCGTATACGTCAAACGGCATCTGCAAATCTTACCGAAGAAGTCAGGGTTTAAGAAGCATTTCAAACGCGATGTGGTCATGAGCCGTCCCGCACGCAACGGCGACCGATCGGGCGCCCGTGGCGGTGCTTATGGCGGGTCGGCGGTCCACCAACAGAAAGCCGTCCCTTAGCCGGGACCGGCCACCTCGGTAACCAGGCGAGCGGCCTCCGCTCCCCGGACCTTCGCGATGTCATCCTGATATTTCAGCAGGACTCCCAGCGTGTCGTCCACGTCGCCGGCGGTGAGTTCGGTGCGGTTCAGGTAGGTCAAAGCCTGCGCCCAGTCGATCGTCTCGGCCACGCCCGGAAGCTTGAACAACTCTTCGCCACGCAAGCGCTGGATGAAGGCGACAACCTGCTCGGCGAGCTTTGCCGGCACCTCGGGGGCCCTCACCGCCAGAATTGCTCGCTCCCGGGCCGCGTCGGGATAATCGACCCAGTGGTAGAGGCAGCGGCGCCGGATGGCATCGTGTACTTCCCGCGTGCGGTTCGACGTCAGTATCACCACCGGACGTGTAGCGGCCCGGACCGTGCCGAACTCCGGCACGGTGATCTGGAAGTCCGCCAGCAGTTCCAGCAGGAAAGCCTCGAACGGCTCATCCGCGCGATCGAGTTCGTCGATCAACAGGACCGCCGGCGGCAGATCAGGATCGATTGCCGAGAGCAACGGGCGGGCCTGCAGGAATTCGCGCGTGTAGATATCGCGCGATAATTCATCACGGTCGGTATGGCCGGCGGCTTCGGCCAGGCGGATGGCCATCAACTGACGGGCATGATCCCACTCGTACGCGGCCGCGGACAGATCCATCCCGTCGTAGCACTGCAGGCGAACCAGCCGGCGATTTAAGCCGGCGGCCAGGACCTTCGAGATTTCCGTCTTGCCCGTACCCGGTTCGCCTTCCAGGAACAGCGGACGCTGCATGGTAAGCGCCAGATGCACCGTGGTGGCAAGCTCCAGATCGGCGATGTAACCATTGTCCGACAGCAACCGGGCGGTATCGGCCACAGTCTCGGGAAGCCGGCGCGAATCATGTGATGCCAACGAGGACGGAGCCGCCACTAGAGCATGCTTCCCAGCATCAACAGGATCATGATGACGAAAACACCGCCACCGAACCAAGCTGCCAGCGGCAGGCCGAACGGTTCACGCGGGACGAGCGCCCAGACCGAGATCGCGGATGGCGGTTCGGCGGCTGTGCTGGTGGCCGCGGCGTATTGCGGCATTGCAACGGGCTCCGCCGTGGCGGGAGCAGCCGCCGCATCGGCCGGCGCGGGAGACATGGCTTGCACCTGTTTGCTGAACCGATCGAAGAACGCGTCGGCCATCTGCTTGGCCGTGGCGTCGATCAGACGGCCTCCCAGCTGCGCCAGCTTTCCGCCGACCTGGGCGTTCACCTGGTACCTGAGCAGCGTGTCGGCGCCGTCGTCGGTAAGCGCGACATCGGCGCCACCCTTGGCGAAGCCCGCCACCCCGCCCTGCCCCTCGCCACTGATCCGATAGCCATTTGGCGGATCAATGTCGGTAAGTTGCACCTTTCCGGTGAACCTCGCGGAGATTGGACCAACCTTGACAGCAGCGGTGGCTTTCATCTGGTCGTCGGCCAGTTTCTCCAGGCTCTCGCAGCCAGGAATGCTGGCCTTTAGCACATCAGGATCATTGAGTGCTTCCCATACGGTTTGGCGCGGAGCCGGAATGCGCCGCTCGCCCGTCATGTCCATGAGAATACTACCCCTTGTTCAGCGGGCCGGACGTTACCGGCAGGGTCGGAGCCGTGCAACAGACGGCCCGGCGCTGCTACCCCTGCATACGGCAGGAACGCGCCCCCTTCTTACGCAAGGCCCTACCTCGTGCTTTCGCAGAACGCGTCACTCCGCGCCTCGTTCCCGGATGAAGCACGAGAGGCGCCAGGGAGCCAGAAGCCGCGGTTGATGACCGGCTATTTTTGCCGGGTCGGCGGACTTCCAGCGGCAGATTTTGCCGCGTGAGGCGAAAACAATCTTTCCTTTTCAACAGTGTCGCGTTGGCGCGCATCCTGCTTTAGGCCATTCATCTAGACTCTGGAGGCTTCACGTGTTGAGTTCCATATCCGGGCACAACGACCGTTGGGCGCAGGTAGCCGCGTCTCAGCCGCCGTCGCCCGCCTCATCTGGCCAAACTGGCGGGTCGGGAAGCACCAGCACTGCCACGGCCGTCGCCGACCCGTCAGTTGTCAGTCCGATAGCCGGCGGCACGGGTGACCCGCTATCGGGCAGCATGAGCTTCATGCTGATGATGTTAGACAAGGGGACCCCCTCCGGGACGGGAACAGCCTCAGGCGGTCGCGGTGCGCCGAGCAGCCTTCCCGATGGCGCGAGTTCGGCCGCCCCGACGACCGGGGTGCAGGGCGACACACCTGCCGGCGCTCCGGCCCTGCCAAAAGACGCCAGCACGAAAACGCTACTCGCCGCCCTCGAAACAATGATGCCAACACTGAGGCCAAGGAATTCATCACCCGGCGGCGGCTCAACCAAGGGGCCCGGTGATTCACCGTCGGAGCTCGGCACCAACGGGAGCCACGTCGGCTCGCGGTTGCAGAGCCTGGATGACATTGGTTCAGACCTTGGCACGATCGCGGTTGCATCCGGGGCACTACGGCCGTTGCCGCCACCCCCGGTCCATGCAACGCCTGACGGCCATGCTGCTGGCAGTGACACCGGTACGGGTTCGGCGGCGTCAGCTCCAACGTGGCAGGGCGGGTGGGATAACACATCCAATGCCGGGGATGGCTGGCGTCAGCAGGTCGGAGTCGCGGTGTACTCCTCCGGTGAACTGCTCTCGCCAAACCGGACGAAAGGGCCGCCGGCGCAGAGTATAACCGCGTAACACCTGAGGGCGCATTCGCCGACTGGTATCATCCCCCGCCGCATCAGCGCGCGATGCCACAAACACCATGCGGACCCAGTGAGGCGGATGGATCAGGCGCATCGCAAGTGCCGGCGGCGCGCGCGGCCACCAAGGCGCGTGAATGGAGACAGATTTCGCCGCACCGGGGGCGATAGGCGGAGCCGCCGTTGATTCGGTCCCTCTCTCTCCGTAGCTTGTGCCGATGCACACGAACACATCGTCAAGGCCCTCGGCAGCATGAGCGACCTTTTTGCACCGGATCACGGATGGAGGGTCCGTATCATGGACCTGTCCGGGGGCGCGCAAGACAACATCACGGAGGAAGTTGGCGGCTTCGACACGCTTATGCATGCGAACGCTTTCGCACGCCGTTACGTCCGTGATTTGGTGGAGCGCTGCCGCGTTCCGGGCATGTCCTCGAAAGAGGTGCTGGAAGCGTGGTTCGCCTTCGGGGAGGATGCGGTCGTTGTCGATGCTGGCGAAGGAGGCTGGCTGAGCGCTACCGAACTAGGTGATTTCGTCGACACTCCTGCCAGCCGGGAGGACCGCGACTGGCGCTCGCTTGACCCACGCCGGGACGACATCGAACTCGACGAGACTGATGAATGATTCGCGTCAGGTTCGCCCAAGCACCAACCGGCAATCTGACTATGAGCAATGCGCGCGTGGCGCTGGCGAACAACCTTTTCGCCCGCCGCGGCAACGGACAGATGTTGCTGCGGCTGGATGACCTGGATCGGGAGCGCGCCCGGCCCGGCGCCGCCGATCAGGTCCACGGCGATCAGATCATGCAGGATCTACAGTGGCTCGGGATTGGGTGGGACACAGTCTTCCGTCAGTCTGAACGGAGGGAGCTGTATCAGGATACCTTTGAGCGACTGAAACGTGACCAGTTCATCTATCCATGCTTTGAATCCGAGGAAGAGCTCAAAGCGAAACAGGAATTTCGTCGCAAACGGAATCAGCCACTGATCTACGACCGGGCGATGCTGTCACTGACCACCCAGCAGCGAGCAAACGCCGAGGCCGGCGGCAAGCGGCCGCACTGGCGGTTCAAGCTGTCCGGCCGGACACTGCAGTGGAACGACTTGATCGCGGGACCTCAACGGGCGGTTTTGGCCTCCGTCTCCGACCCGATTTTAGTGCGCGCCGATGGCAGCCCGACACCAACCCTTGCCAGCGTGGTGGATGATATCGCCTATGGCACCACCCACATCATCCGCGCCGATGACAGCGCCGGCAACACCGCCGTTCAGATCGAGCTGTTCGAGGTTCTGCGCGGTCCGAAGAATCCGTTGAAGTTCGGCCACCTGCCCAGCCTTGAAGACAGCGGCAAGCCCGCTGCAGGCACGCGGAAGACGGGCAACCTCACGCTGCGCGCATTACGCAACGACGGGGTCGAGCCGTGGGCGATCATCGCCTGCATCACCGGTCAGTCCGCGCAGGACGGCGACCGGATGCCGCTCGAGGAATTGGCGCAACAATCCCAGTTGGCCGACATTGCGGCTGCTCAGTTCGACGTCACTCAGATTCTGGCGGCCAATCGGCTCGTGCTGCGGGGTCTGGACTTCGCCGCTGTGGCGGACCGGCTACCGGGTGGTGCCACGGAAGCGTTCTGGCTGGCTGTACGCGCCCATCTCGATTTGCTGAAGGAGGCTCGGGGCTGGTGGGACGTCGTCGCCGGTACGATAGTCCCTCCTGTGATCGAGGGCGAAAAGGACCTGCTGCTGAAGGCCGGGTCGCTTCTACCCCGGGAACCATGGGACGCCTTGGTGTGGGCGACATGGATAGCCGAACTGGAACGCTCTACCGGGCGCGGCGAAGCGGCGCTGACCGCACCGCTGCGGGTGGCACTGACGGGTGAGGACAATGGCCCCGATCTAGCCGATTTGCTGCCACTGATCGGCCGGCCACGAGCCGCGACGCGGTTGGAAATCGCAGCCTCCTGACAGGCTGGGCTCCGGCCCGCCGTCCAGCACCTGACCCAAGCCTTTCCCGGGCGCTCCGCATCAGGGTTTATCACCTATATTTGATACCGTTGCTACCCTCTGTTTTTCGACCAAAAGAAGCTATTGCACAACCTTTGGTAGTATAAACACCCCAATATTCGCCAACAAGCCGCTGTTTTGCCTCTAAATTTAGATTGCGATACGCAACTGCTACTCGGTCGCATGGTCCTACGATACCACTTTGATAACGCCGCGTTTTGCCATGGGGTTCGTTAACCCCTCGTTAACCAAAATCCGACATGCAGTGGCGTGCCAAACAAGTTTCGTGACTAAGGAGGGTTATCGCATGCGTCGTCTGACCGAGAAGCGCTACATGGAGACATTGGTCCCTAGCGCTTGGCTGCTCGAGGTCCTGTCACCGTTCGACGTCGTCGCCACGCTGTCAGCCAAGCTCGGCCCCTCCTGGGACGTCGAGCGAGAGATCGACCCTAAAGGCGACCTTTCCATCGTCGTGCTGCCAGCCCCGTTCAATCGGGCAGGCGTGTGTTTCGTGTTCTATGAGCACAACGGCCTGGCGCATGTTGCGACCATCAGCGGAGATGCCTGGACATCCAGTCAGGAATACCCCTCGTCCCAGCGCGCCGTGAGTGCGATCGTGGCCGCTTCAGCCTTGGTTCATTGCTGATCTCTTCCAGCGTCCTGCCACAACCCCGACAGCGGTCCGGTCACCCCCACGACCGGATCAGCTTCCGGCACTTCCACCATCCCGGCTTCTCGTTTCGCTGCGTCATACTCGGCGGCTTTCCCACGCCGCAGGTCAGGGCTTTTGGAATTGTCCGGGTAAGCCCCGACGATCAGCAGATCACTCGACTGATCCTGATTGCAATGCGCGACGCCCGCCGGAATCACCACCACGTCGCCGGCCTGAACCGTCAGCACCTTGCCGCGCGGGCCACCAAAAAGTACCGACGCCTTGCCCCGCGCGACACCGAGAACCTCATGCGCCGTGCTGTGAAAATGATGGAATGGATGCACCCCGTCACGCCAGGCAGGCGGCCAGCGATTGGCTGCGAACACGCGTTCGATCGCAGCCGCGTCAGCCGGAACCGCCGCTCGATAAACCAGCAACGGCAAGCGGGAGTTCGGGATTGTCCCGTCGTCTTCGAACAGGAATGAGATCGGTTCGCTCATGTCAGGCTGCCTCCGTGGCTTCCGCGTCATCTTCATCGCCATAACCCAGCAAGCGCAGCGCCCGGCCCCTGATGCCGCGTTGCGCGGCGGCGTGGATCAGCGCTTCCTCGCGCCCATGCGTGACCCACACTTCCGGCGCGGCCACCTCGTCAAGGGTCGCATTCAATTCGTTCCAGTCAGCATGGTCGGAGATTACCAGAGGCAACTCCACCCCACGCGACTTGGCCCGCTGCCGCACCCGCATCCATCCCGAGGCCAGCGCTACCACCGGATCCTCGAGACGCCGAGCCCAACGGTCGGCGATCGCTCCGGGTGGCGCCAGCACGATCGCGCCGACCAGATCAGCTTTCGCCGCCACTGTGGCAGGCCGCAGATCGCCGAGTTCAATGCCGTTCCGCCGGTAAACGTCGCACATTGCGACCAGGGCACCGTGCAGCCAGATAGGCCGTTCCCATCCCGCCCGGCGAAGCAGCGCGATCAATCTCTGGCATTTTCCCAATGCGTAACAGCCGACAACATGGGTACGGCCTGGAAACAGAGCGACGCTGTCCAGCAGGCGCTTGATTTCGTCCCCTGGCGTCGGGTGCACGAACACTGGCAAAGCGAACGTGGCCTCGGTCACGAAGACGTCGCATGGGACGGGCTCGAAGCCTGCGCAGGTCGGATCGGCCACCCGCTTATAGTCGCCACTCACCACCGCTCGACTGCCGCGATATTCCATCGCTACCTGAGCGCTACCCAGCACATGGCCGGCGGGGATAGCCAGACGCTTGCACGTCGCCCAAAGTCACCGGTTCGTGCCAGCCCAGCGCCTGCTGGTTGACACCAGCGTTCTCCTCGCCCATCCGGGCGCGCATTATCGCCAGCGTCTGCGCGGTCGCCAGCACCGCGCGATGTCCGGGCCGCGCATGGTCGGAGTGGCCGTGCGTGATCACCGCCCGGTCCACCGGCCGCAGCGGGTCAATGTAAAACCCGCCGGGCTCACAGAACAGGCCGTTTGGCAGGACCTTAAGCCAAGTTTGGATCGGATGTGGCATGTCGGCACGATGGGGATTTGGCAGCCTGCTGGCTTTGACCAGCCTTGGGCAAAGCTCAACTTCCACGTCGAGACCCTATTGACGAAGCCCCTCTCCGCGTGCTTATCTGCTCCGCCATGGCAGGAACATTAGCGGAACCGTTTGCCTCTTGGTTTTCCGCCAAGGATGGGCGCCACGGCCGCACCAGATCGCGATGCTGCAGGCCGCGGCGGCCGGGGAAAGCGTCCTGCTGATCGCGCCGACCGGCGGCGGAAAAACCCTCGCCGGGTTCCTGCCGAGCCTGTTGATCTCGCGGCCATGCCAGCGTCCCGGCCTGCACACGCTCTATCTCAGCCCGCTCAAGGCGCTGGCGACCGATATCGCGCGCAACCTGACCCGCCCGGTGCAGGACATGCGCCTGCCAATCGGCATTGAGGCCCGCACCGGCGACACGCCGGCCAATCGCCGAGCGCGGCAGAAGGCCTCGCCGCCACATATCCTGCTCACGACGCCGGAAAGCCTTGCTGTCCTGCTCTCGCCGCCTGATGCGCCGGGTTTCTTCGCCACCTTGGCCTGCATCGTCATTGACGAAGTGCACGCGCTTGGCGGGCACAAAGCGGGGAGACCAGCTTGCCCTCTGCGTCTCCCGGTTGCGACCGCTTGCCCCGGAGGCACGGCGCGTCGGCCTGTCCGCCACCGTGGCGCATCCTGACGCCATCCAGGCTTACACGGGCGCGTCGCCGGCGCATCGAGGTCGCCGATAGCGCGCCGCCGGAGTTGTCGATGACATTGCCCGAGGGCCGGTTGTCCTGGTCGGGCCACATGGGCCTGGAAGCCGCGCCTCAGGTCATGGCTCATATAAGAAGCGCGGGCATGACCATTGTCTTCGTCAACACCCGCGCCCAGGCGGAATTGATGTTTCAGGCGCTGTGGAAGTTGAACGACACCACGCTGCCGATCGCCCTGCATCATGGTTCGCTGGAGGTCGAGCAACGCCGCAAGGTTGAAGCCGCCATGGCCGCGGGAGGCTTGCGTGCGGTGGTCGCTACCTCCTCGCTTGACCTCGGCATCGACTGGGGCGGCGTCGATCAAGTTATTCAGGTAGGGGCGCCCAAGGGCGTCTCGCGGTTGTTGCAGCGAGTGGGACGCGCGAACCACCGCATGGACGAGGCGTCGAAAGCCATCCTGGTGCCCGCCAACCGGTTCGAGGTCCTGGAGTGCGAGGCGGCGATACTGGGCGTCGGCGCGCATGAACTTGATGGCGATCCGCCGCGCCCCGGCGGTCTCGACGTGCTCGCGCAGCATTTGTTGGCGCTCGCATGCAGCGCACCCTTCGCTCCTGATGAAATCTACAATGAAGTGATTACAGCCGCTCCTTACGCCGCCCTGAACAGGCAGGACTTTGATGACGTGCTACGATTTGTCGAGGACGGTGGCTATGCGCTTCGGGCTTATGATCAATGGAAAAAGCTGTTTCGCGACAGCGAGGGCCGGATGCACGTGCGCAATGCCCGCACCGCCGCTGCGCTGCGGATGAACATCGGCACCATCGTTGAAGCGACCCTGCTGAAGGTACGCCTGGTCGGCAAGCGGGGCTTCGGTCCCTCGCTTGGCGAGGTGGAGGAGTATTTTGTCAACATGCTGCGGCCGGGCGATACGTTCATGTTCGCCGGACGGCTGCTGCGCTTCGTGCGCGTGCGCGAAAATGCAGCGGAATGCATGGAGGGAGGCGACGGCGACCCTATGGTACCGGCCTACGAAGGTGGTCGGATGCCGCTGACGACCAATCTGGCCGACCGGGTGCGCGGCCTGCTGCAGTCGCCGGACAAGTGGGGCCTGTTTCCTGATCAGGTGCATGACTGGCTGCGTCTGCAGCGCGGCGTATCGCGCATGCCCGGCCGCGACGACCTGCTGATCGAGACCTTTCCACGCGGCGACCGGTGGTACCTGGTCGCCTATTGCTTCGAGGGGCGCAACGCCCACCAGACATTGGGGATGCTGGTCACCAAGCGCATGGAGCGGGCTGGGTTCGCTCCGCTTGGATTTGTCGCGACCGACTACGTGCTGGGGGTCTGGTCCGCCAATCCGCCACGCGATGTGGCAGCGCTGTTCGACCAGGACATGCTGGGCGATGACCTTGAATCGTGGCTGGCTGACAGTTCCATGCTGAAGCGCACGTTTCGAAACGTGGCGGTAATCTCTGGCCTGATCCAGCGCAACCTGCCTGGGGCGGAGAAAAATCGGCGGCAGGTCACAGTGAACAGCGACCTGATCTATGAGGTGCTGCGCCGCCACCAGCCCGACCACATCCTGCTGCGCGCGACCCGCGCCGACGCTGCCTCCGGCCTGATCGACGTAGGTCGCATTGCCGGTATGCTGGCGCGCGTGAAGGGGCACATCGTGCACATGGTGCTGTCGCGGGTCTCACCGCTGGCGGTGCCGGTGCTGCTTGAGATTGGGCGGGAAAGCGTGCGAACGGATACCGATGAGGAAGCGCTGTTGGCCGAGGCCGAAGCCATCATCGCCGAGGCTACCGGTCAGGCCGAACCACCGGCGGTGCAGGCGGGCGTGCCGGCAATCCACCGTGCAAACCTGGCGCGGCGGCCGACCGGGGCACAAAAGACCCAACTGCCGCGACGCCCACCCGTTCGGCAGTCGGACCTGTTCGGATGAGCGCCGCACCGATTCATTTGGCCGGCGAACGGCTGATGCTTGATCCAATGGGCGCGCTGTTCTGGCCGAACCAGCGCCTGCTTGCGGTGTCGGATCTGCATTTGGAGAAAGGCTCGTCATTCGCCCGCAAGGGCATGCTGCTGCCGCCGTGGGACACGCATGCGACGCTTGACCGCCTGACGCTGTTATTGCGCCGCTGGTCCCCGGACATCGTCGTCGCCCTGGGTGACTTGTTCCACGATGCGCGTGGTTCAGGCCGCCTGCCAGCCAGCGAACAGCACCGGCTGAAGGCGATGACCGAGGCGCATCGGTTTATCTGGGTGCAGGGCAATCATGATCCGGCACCGCCGGACGGGCTGGGAGGGGCCTGGGTCGAAACCCATGTAGCTGGGCCGATGGTGTTCCGTCATCAGGCCATCGCCGCGGCTGGTCCAGGAGAGGTTGTTGGACATCATCATCCGAAGGCCACGATCCCGGCGCGCGCGGGATCGGTCAGCAGGCCTTGCTTCGTGTTCGATGGAAGCCGCCTGATGATGCCCGCGTTCGGTGCCTACACGGGTGGCCTGGACGTGCGCGATCCGGCGATCAATCGCCTGTTTCCTCGCGGCGGACGCGTGTTCCTGCTGGGCAAGGACCGATTGTTCAGCTTCGAGATCGGCCGTGGCGCCGCATTGCGGATGTGAGCTTCGACAAGGCGTTGAGGCCCAGGCTGGCGTTTCTAATCGTCGATGATGCTGCTGGCATTTGTTGGCAGAGCGTGGTCATGCGTTCGCTTTACAAAGCCATAAACGTCCACCCGCCCGTCATATGTCGGAACGAAGACCTTGCCGTCTGCTATTATCGGCGGGCAGAACTTGCAGTGGGTAAAGGTGTTGCCCGGAATATGCTTGCTGTCCCACAATAGTTTCAATCGCTCCGTTCCATCGGCGTTGCGAACCGGGTCGAAGCGATTGGCGTCATACGCCCTCAGGATCCCCTCGACCGGGTGAGCGTTGGCATCGCCGGAGATTGGCGCCAATGCCCACACAATGCCGCTGTCCGGCTTATCCGCGTTCGCGGAAGCGGCGAGCATGCCGCCGGGCATTCCGCCCTTTCCGCCGGCGCCGGCGGATGCCACCTCCGCCCCTTTCGCAAGAAAGTTCACGTTGCCGTTTGGATCAAGCGCCCAGGCGCGGAGGCACTCATTCTCGCCCCATACGAACAGCATCCCACCTCGTTGGGCATTGCGCCAGAACACCGGGTTGCCATGCAGGTGATGCGTCTTGCCATCATACAGATGGTCAAGGTTTTGCACCTGCTCCGCATCAACGAAGCCAGGAAAGTAGGTAAAGAAGATCGGCGGCCGTTGCTTGAGCACGCCGTAGTTGTCGCCTTTGCCAAAATGGGTGGTATCCCGGTCGAGCACGTACAGCACACCGTCCTTGCCGGCGCCAAGGACCAGGCCCGTGCCTGGAATGACGATTGGCCCGCCCGAGCCGAGATCGTAGTCCTGGAAGTCATCGTCGCCATTTTTGTTGCGATCAACATCGCGAAACGGGGTGAACCAGGCCACAGCTTCAAGACGACCGGCCGCGCCAGCATTGGCAGGTGCCGTGTAATGCAGCTTGACGAAGCTTTCCGCCAGATCGCCTGGCGCGACCTGGGCGGCACCGCCGTTGTGCTCCACCCCGTAGTTGCCGGTCATGACATAGACGTCGCCGTTCTCATCCGCCGCAGGGCCGGCTCCGGCTTGCCAGATGCCTGCTCCAATGCCATGCGGCGTCGTGCACCACGCCGCGGTCATCCGGAACGACGCGATGTCAAAGGCGATCACCCAACCATGCGCTGGCGGGTCATTCTGCTGGCGATGCTCATGTGTCATCCCGCACGCCATGAAGAGTGTTTTATGGGAGGCACCAGCTTGCCCCTTTACATCAGTCAGGAGCAGTGAGGCTCGTTGCTTTTGCGAATGGGAGAAGAATTTCGCGGGCGCCTCGCCTTGACCGGCTTGCGCCGGCGCCGAAGCCTCGATTACCAGCGGCGGCTTGGTTTCATGCCCGTCGGTTATTCGAACCGCGTGCAGCCGATGCACACCATCCAGGACCTTGCCGCTCGGACTTGACCAACTGACAACATACATTGTCTGAGTAGCGGCATCGATGACGGGGGTGCTGAGAATTCCCCACATGTTATTTATGCGGAATATGTCTATTTCGGTGCCGTTGGGCCTGATCGGGTGCCCCAGGTTAACCGGCTTCGCCCAGATCGGCTTGCCATCGTCGGCGTCAAATGCCCAGACATTATTCGCCATCGTGCAGACGTAGACCACGTTACGCTTCCGGCCGCCGATATCCAGGCCGCCGAAATACAGCGGCTGCGCCTCCAACCGCCCCTCCAGGCTAGGATCGTTTCCTGATCCGGATTCGACGAAGTGCAGGCTGAACAATTTGCGCAGAAGGTTTTCGCCAACTTTCGCAGGGGTCAGTATGCTCTCCTGAGTATTTGCCCCAGTGCGAGCGGCGTTGAACGAACGTGTCAGGACCTGCATGGCGCGTGGTTCCCAGCAGAACTTAGGAAAGGATCAGGATCAACGATGCGAGCAATGGGCACACCGACGGGTGCAGCGTTGGTGATGCCGGTCGGGTCCATGTGCGGGCTGAGCCTTGACGGTAGGCATGTCCCGGCACGGTGCGGCCCGAAGCCGCGACCAAGGTGCCCAGGTTCGCTCCGGCCAGAGCAAGCACCGCGCTGGTGACGCCCACGGTTCCAGCGCCTATTAGCCAAGGCATGTCGGGCGGCAACGGCAAAGCGAGATTGTCGATACCCAGCAGGATAGGCAACAGGGCAAGCAGTGGCCATGCGCTTGCCGGCCTGCGACGCCCACCGTGGGATCGAAACACCAGCGCCAGGGCTACGAGGAACAGCCCGGACGCCGCGGCGACGGGCGGTAGTGCGGTCGAGGCAAGCCTGGCGGATTCCGATCCGCTTGCGAGCGTCCCCAGCATGTCACACACACCAAACCACGCCGCCGACCGATAGCGGGACGCCGCTCTTTGCATGAACGGCGCCAATCCGAACGCGGCAACAAAGCTATCGACACTCAGTATTACTGAATACGCAACGAATCCAAGCATGGAGTTCACCTCCTTCATGCTCGCCACCAGCGCAAGCGAGCAACCTCCGGCCGATTTCTGCTGCACAGCCTATCCCGGTGAGCCGCCAAGCATTTGTCTTAATGCGCTGATGGAGGGTGAGAAGAAGTATTCGCCGCCACGTGTCTTGATGAAGCTTGGGATAGTCACCGGGCACGCGGTTGCTTTTCCAGCGTGATGGAATGGGCAGCCATCGATCGAGCCAGGTAGCTTGCTCGAAATCAAGGCATCGAAGCCGGCGCCCTCTGCCGGAAAATTGCGGTCACCAACCCAATGTTTCTGCACAAACTCGAACTGTCGTTCCAGATCCGACTGATAGCAGATGAACAGCAACCCGCGATCGGCGTTTGGGGCACCGCCCGCCCCCGGCGCTGCAAGTGAATCACCATACGGAATGCCGCGGCGCAAAATCCGGTGAGTCTGGGTGCGACTTTCCGCATCGTCACCGATGGCGCCGGGCAACCCGAACTCGGCGTCAGGGATCTGGTCGCGCGGATAGACCTTTCGGATATGCGATGCCTTGGGTACCAACTTCCCTTCCTTATCGTCGCCAAATTCGAAGTTGGTGTTTACTGTATTGTCGTTTCCGAGCGCAGGATTGGTTAATCCGGGATCGGTTTCGTGTGCGTGTGGCCCGGCACCGTCGCCAGCGAATTTGCGGGCCTCCAGCGGCGCTCCGCTCTTGTATCGTCCCACCAGCTTGGCACCGAACAAGTCCGGACTAAGCCCAAGTTGCCCCGCGGCTTCGGCAACAAATTGGTTGAAGCCGGCAACATCCTGTTTAAGACGGCGGAAGACCATGAACGAACCATTCCTGGTCCACTCGGGCAGTCCCCTGTCCGATCCAGGTGGATCGACCGCATCGTTGCCATCGACCCCGACGTCGTGCCGATAGACGTGCCCGCTTCCACTGATGATCCCTGGTTCCGGGTTCGGTCCGTCATGTCCTGTCTTGGCAGACGGGACCTGCCTCGGGTAGCCAACGATGAATTCCCCCGGGTGCAATAGGTCTTGTCCCGGCTGACCTTGGTCAGGGTTAGCAACCGGATCATCCGGCAGGTCCACTCCCCGCACGCCGGGCTGCGAGATTCCGTCCTTATAGCCGAAATGCTCATGACCGGGCTGGTCAACGCGCGTGCGCCCATAGATCTGCCCCGGAGCCTGGAACGGCGTGACGGGCACCTTGGCACCCTCGCTTACGCAGAGTTTCAGACCTGATGCTGAAGCATTGATCGCGGCGAGATAACCTGCCACCCGAGAGTTCGTCACTGTCGGATTGACTTGTGCCGGATCGTCAGACGCGACGATCAGCACAGCATCGATATTTTCCCAGTCAACTACCGCATCCCACCTGTCCGGGGCATTATCAGCGGTGTCACCCAATCCAATGGCGCGGTTGCGCATGCCTTGAGTGACCCTGGATTTCGTCCAATCGAATTGATCCGGAGTGAGAGTGGCTCGCCATGTTCATTGCCGCCTCCTTGAACTGAAAAATATTATTATTCAATTGAACTTGGGTCTTCTGCGAAAGGCGTAACTATGCTGCGGTGGCCCGTTGGTTCGGACAAACCTGTTCAGCATATTATACTATGCGCCCGGGCGGTACAGCGCGAAGGAAAGCGCCATTTCCAGAAGTCGATGCATTCAGGCAGTCACGTCTCCACCTTGCCACCACAGTAAGGGCGGCAAGCAGCACCTGAAGCGTTCGAAACAGACTATGGAAGTTCCGCTTCTTACCGTAAACTTAAATCGGGATGCTCACGAATTCGTAACTCAACAGCCCTCGTGACCGAGACCTGGAACGATGCCTTCCATATCGGCAAATCGGCGGACCAGGGTTGCCGATTTTACGGCTCCCTGTCCGGGTTACCCGGCCGGAAAGGCCGCTTCCATCTCGCGACGGTATCGATACGCCTCGTCGGTGGTGTCGATCCGCACGTCGGCCCATGTGACCGGTTGCCCAGCCGCCACGTCGCGGACCAGCGGCACCCGGTTGGCGAGCCCGATCGGCAAACCGCCATGTCGTAAACTATCAGACGCTGTCATCAACTTACCCCACACGCAGGCACCACCCTCACCGTCAAGGATCTCACCCGCGCGCAAATCTCGTTTAGCTGTCGAGACCACATCGCCACGAAAGCCGGTCGGGCTGCCCGTGGCTTCCCGCCGCAAGGCCGCCGAGAGAATGGAGACATTCAGTTCGAGCCCAATCAAATGGAATGGACGATACAATGCCGAAACGCGGCCGGAGGAATCGGTAACCACTCCATATTCCTGAAAGCACCGCTGGGCGTAGTCGTTCGGCGCCTCGAACACCACGAACACACCCCAGCGCAAATCATTCGCCACCGGACTGCCGTCCCGATGCACCGAAGAAATCACCTCCACCTGGCCGCGGTGGTGCAGCATTCCCGCGTTGCCTGGGCGCAGTGCCTCCGCCATCTCATGGGTGCCGACCGGCGGGAATACCAGTCCATCCGGCGCGGGTGTAAGTCCAGAGGCATTGGCGACCGCCGCCATCTCTATACCGGATTTGGTCCCGTCAAGGAATGAGTTGAACATTTGCGGGTTCATGCCGCCGATCCGAGCCTGCTCGGGCGTCAGGCCATAGTAGCCCCAAACGGTGTCCGGCGTGGAGGCATGATATTCCGGCATATACTTGGTGCCTTTGCCGGCAGCGATCACCGGGAAGCCACACGCGCGGGCCCAATCGACCAACTCACAGATCAAGGCCGGCTGATCGCCATAGGCCAGGCTGTAAACGACGCCGGCGGCTTCCGCTTGGCGCGCCAACAGCGGACCCGCGAGCACATCGGCCTCCACATTGACCATGACAACGTGTTTCCCCTCGCGGATCGCTCGGCGGGCATGGGCGATGCCAGCCGGCGCGTGGCCAGTGGCCTCCACCACAACTTCGACCTCGGGGAACGCGGTCATCGCGGCGGCATCATCGACAAACCGCGTGGCGGCGATGCGTTCCTCGGTCCAGCCGACATTTCGGCACGCCTGGCGGGCGCGGTCGGGCGACAGGTCGGCGATGGCCGCGACCTCCAGACCGGGGGTGGTCGGAACCTGCGACAGGAACATGGAACCGAACTTTCCGGCGCCGATCAGCCCGACCCGAACCGGGTGCCCACTGGCAGCGCGCTTTTGCAGCAGACGGTAAAGGTTCATGCCGGTCCTCCCATTTCAAACGCCGCCGGTTCTACAGGCGGACGGCAGGAAATGCGAACCGGTCAGGTCCAATACGCTGGCTGGCGGCGGAACTTCTCGAAAGCGGCGATGATCCGAGGACGTAACCTTTCCCGCACGCGCGGCCATGAACCCCGCAACCACGCCGGCGGCATACGAATGCCGGCCCGAGGCGCCACCCAGTTCCTCCAGCAAATGCGTTGCCACCGCCCCGTCATTCAGAACGCCCAGCCGTTGCTGCAAGACACTCAGGCGGCTGATGAAGCGGTGCGCCGCCCGGCCGCGATAAAGCGTGGCAAACATTTCCGCCGCATAGCGCGCTCGCTTGGCTCGCAGACGGACCGCGTGCAGGCCTGGAATATCCAGGTCCTCCATCCGCTTGCCTGACGACACCAGCTTCTTCCAGCGGTGCTGCAATACCGATGCTCCAAACGCGGTCAGAGGCAGGCTCGGTTCGTCCGGCTGAGGCTCTGACGGCAGACGCCAGGACAACGAGGCCGCGAACCATGCAAGCTCAATTCCAAGCCGCCGGAAATCCGCACTGGCGAGGTAAGCGCTCAGCGCGGTCCTGCATTCGCGCCGCCGCCGCTCCGCCGCCGCCGTCAGACGTTCCAGCCGCTGGTCGCCTGGCAGAGCATCGCGAACCGTCGGCATGGTTTCGTCCACGAAGACATCCCAGTCGCGGCTTGGGCCAAGCTGCCCGCCCAATTTCTTGAACTTGTCGTTGATCGCATCAAATGCCGCCGGTTCGACAACCGGCCGGAACACCGACAAAGCGGAACGGGCACGGCGAACCGCGACGCGCATCTGGTGGACAGCCTCGGTTCCTGTTTCGCTGATTTCAGCGGTCGCCGGCGCGCTGGCCAGGATTACGTCGGTGAGGTGCCCCAGGATATGGGCCAGCGCCTCCGGCACAACAGTCAGTGCCGCCGGAAGGACCGGCGCCCCATGGTGGCGCGGGCTTGGCGTTCGACCCGTCGCAAGGGCGATGCCCTCCGCCGCGAGCGATGCAGCGGGCACGTTGACGGAAATCGCGCCGGCGATCAGCAGGGCGGCGGCGCGGACCGCCGTTTCCTCGCCGTTCAGCGAAATGCGCGCGACCGGATGTTCGGCCGTTACCGCGCGCAGAACGCCTCTCTCGACCGTCAGCGTGACAACCTGATCCCCGAACCGATGGACACTCATGGTGCGGCGCCCGTCGAACGCCGCCACCGGCGCGAGTGGGGACGGTAGCATGGCCGGGTCGGGCGCTTCGGCGACAATGGGTGGCGGTTGACCGGGAAGCCACGTGCCGGCTCCGGGCGCTACACGCTCAAGCCGCCACTCCCCACGTTGCTCGGACAGCGTCAGGCC
This sequence comes from uncultured Alphaproteobacteria bacterium, assembly GCA_963792345.1. Taxonomy (GTDB): domain Bacteria; phylum Pseudomonadota; class Alphaproteobacteria; order Acetobacterales; family Acetobacteraceae; genus Rhodopila. The sequence goes on along the minus strand of CAWBVV010000002.1, from coordinate 60,684 downwards.
GTCGGCCAATAAGGCGTGTTCGGGACTGTCATGCCAGACGAGCTTGACCGCATGGCTGCGTGGCCGCCCATCGCGGCTGGTGGTGAGTGCCTTCAGCCGGCCCAGGACCGCCACCGAATCAGCATCCGCCGATAATTCAAAATCCATCAGGATTGGCCCGCGGCCTCCAACATCCGGGGCGTCAGGAACCGCACCAGCCGGCCGCCGCCCTCCCGCAGGTCCCACCAGGATCCGGCGACGACAAACTCCGCCAGCGCGCCGGTGGGAAATCCAGCCGCCAGCGCCCGCGCGGCCGTGGTGCCGCTGGCCACCTGAACCGGGCCTGCCAATGTCAATGCGAGGTCATGCAGGCCCGGATTGTGGCCAATCAGCAGGACACTGCGCACTGTTTCAGCCACGCTGTGCAAGGCTGCGGTCAGTTGCATCGGGTTGGCGAGATACAGGCTGTCCAACGGCTCAATCAGCGGGGCGTCGTCCCAAGGCTCGAGCAGCTCAAGCGTTTCCATCGTCCGCCGAGCGGTGGAGACCAGGACCACGTCGGGGGCAAGACCCAGCTCTCGCATCGCCTGGCGCATGACGACGGCCGACCGGCGCCCGCGCGCGTTTAGCGGACGGTCCCGGTCTGGCATTGTGGCGTCGTCCCAGGTGGACTTCGCGTGCCGCAAGAGCATGAGCTGACGCATGGTGAGGCCTATCTTGCCACGGGTGGCGACTGTTGTCCTCCCCGGTATATATCCAATGCTGGCGATCCGTCCGGCTGGCTACAGAAAACTCGCTACAGAGTTCGGTCCCATCGCAGCGGTGATGCCTCGGCGGCACGCGCCCGCAATTGCATGTGCCTTGGGTTGATGCCGGCCCTCGTGGCCGCCTGATCCGACCACTTTCGCGCGCGTAGCGGAACCCACCCAGCCCGTGGGCGCTGTCTCCCGGCACGCGCGGGAGTGAAGGAATGAGTGGCGAGATTACGACTGACGTTCCGGCTCGCATGGACCGGCTGCCCTGGAGCCAGTTTCATCTGCTCGTGGTGGTCGCGCTCGGCATCACCTGGGTCCTCGATGGGCTGGAGGTGACCATTGTCGGCTCCATCGGGCCGATCCTGAAGGATAAGCAGACACTGGGCCTGACCGACCAGGACATCGGCAGCGTCGCCGCCTGCTATGTCGCCGGAGCAGTCGCCGGCGCTTTGCTGTTCGGGTGGCTGACCGACCGATTTGGCCGCCGGCTGATATTCAATGTCACCTTGGGGATCTATCTGGTCGGCGTCCTGTGCAGTGCCTTTGCCTGGAATTTCTGGTCGTTCGCACTGTTCCGCGCGGTTACCGGCCTCGGGATCGGAGGCGAGTATGCGGCGATCAACTCGGCGATTGACGAACTGATTCCGGCCAGATTACGCGGGCGGATCGATCTGATCGTCAACGGCAGCTATTGGGCCGGCGCGGCACTTGGCGCGGCGGGTTCCCTGTTGCTGCTCTCCGGCCGGTTCGTGGGCATCGACCTGGGCTGGCGGCTGGGCTTCGGGATCGGCGCCGCACTGGGCGGCATCATCCTTTTCCTGCGGCGGTTCGTCCCGGAGAGCCCCCGCTGGCAGGTCACGCACGGCCACGAGGAGGCGGCCAAACAGACCACCGAAGAGATCGAGCGGAAGATCGGCAAGAATCTGCCACCGCCAAAAAACACCCTGAAGATCCATCCCCGGAAGGTGTTCGGGTTCGGGCTGATCCTGGGAGCCATGGTGGGCAAGAACAGCGGCCGAAGCTTCCTGGCGCTGGCGCTTATGGTGGCTCAGGCCTTTCTGTTCAACGCGGTCTTCTTCACCTATGGCCTGGTGCTGGTGACCTTCTACCATATCCAGGAGGCACGCACCGGAATCTACATCCTGCCGCTGGCGGCGGGAAATTTTCTCGGCCCGCTGCTGCTGGGTCATTTGTTCGACACAGTCGGCCGCAAGAAGATGATCGCGGGCACCTACGGGCTGTCTGGGCTGTTGTTGATCGGTGTGGCGACGCTTTTCGGCATGGGCCTGCTGACCGCCTGGACCCAGACGTTCTGCTGGATGGTGATCTTCTTCGTCGCCTCCGCGGCGGCGAGTTCAGCCTATCTGACCGCCAGTGAAATCTTCCCGCTGGAGACGCGAGCGATGGCAATCGCGCTATTCTATGCGTTGGGAACGCTGATTGGCGGGGTCAGCGCTCCGTTCCTGTTCGGGTATCTGATCGGCTCCGGCAGCCAGTGGGCGGTCGCCGGCGGGTATTTCATTGCTGCCCTTCTGATGATCGGCGGCGCTATATGCGAGGCGATCCTGGGCGTCGAGGCGGCCGGAAAGTCGCTGGAGGACGTCGCCGTGCCGCTGTCCAGCAGTTAGAATGCTCTGACGGGATCATGACGAAGCCGGTAGTGCCGCCGGTCCGTATCGGCCATACCTAGTCAAGCGACCATGAACTCTGTCGGTGAGACGATGAACCGCGGCCTGCGATTTGCCCTGGCCGGGACCTGGCTGGTGGTTCCCGCGCTGACCCATGCCACGGATCGCTGGACGAACGCCGGCCCCCTTACGGTCGTCATGGTCGATAACCGCTTCCAGCCTGACCACCTGATGCTGCACGCCGGGAAGCCCTACGAGCTTCGACTGGAAAACCACGGCAAGGAGATGCATGAATTCACCGCGCCCGCGTTCCTGAAGGCAGCCTCCGTCAGGGACAGGCGGTCATTGTCTAACGGCGGCACCGACATCGTCGTTCAGCCGGGCGCAACCGTCCGGATCCTGCTGATTGCCCCGGCCAAGGGGACCTATGACCTTACCTGTGCCGATCATGACTGGGATGGCATGATCGGCAGCATCGTGGTGGATTGAACGGATCCTGATCCGCTACGCTTGAGCAGCCGAACCCCACTCTGCCTCGAAGCTGTGAACGGCGGGAAAACCCATCATCGTGTTCATCTCGGAAAACGGGGTCTGTGCGGGTCCGCCCGTACTGGTGCCATTGCGTTGCAGATAGGCGTAGCCATCGCGCAAGGCCCGCGCCGCCGTCAGGAACCCGGTCCCCGGAAATAGCGCCACCTTGTAGCCCAGACCTTCCAGTTCCTGGGCCGAAAGGAATGGCGTCCGCCCGCCTTCAACCATGTTGGCGAGCAATGCGGCACCGTGGAATGCCTCGCCGATGCGGCGGAGTTCCTCCGGCGATTCCGGGCTCTCGATGAACAGGATATCGGCACCGGCCTCAAGGAAGCCCTCGGCGCGACGAAGCGCTTCGTCAATACCTTCCGAATATCGCGCATCGGTCCGGGCGACGATCAGAAAATCGGCGTTCGGCCTGGCATTCACCGCCACCTGGATTTTGCGAATCGCCTCATCGCGGGGGACCACTCGGCGGTATTCTGTGTGGCCGCACTTCTTTGGAACCTCCTGGTCCTCCAGTTGAATGCCCGCGGCGCCGGCGGCCGCATACGCGCGTACCGTGCGGTCGACGTTCAGCAAGCCGCCATATCCGGTGTCACCGTCGGCGATGAAGGGCACGTCAATGGCGGAGGCAATGCAACGAACGCGGTCCAGCATCTCCGTCACACTGGCCAGGCCGGCATCGGGGACACCCAGGGCCGAGGCCACGGCGCCGTAGCCTGTCATATACAGGGCGGGAAAACCCAGGCTGTTGGCGACGCGGGCTGAAATGCCGTCGTAAACGCCGGGCAGCGTCAGGATACCGGGCCGGCGCAGAATATCCCGCAGGGACGCCTTGGTCATCGCATCATCCTTCTGATTCGCGTGTTCAATACGGTGTGTCGCGCATACCAAGCGCCGCGGCCGCCCGAGCCTGGTAGGCACGCAAGTCCGGTCCGACATGCTGGCCCTTGAAGCCGCCCCGGACGGTGTTCGGCTCGACGCTCTTGTAGGCGTCGCGCAGTCCTTCGCAGAGCGGACGAGCGTTTGGGATCGACAGCCACAGACGCAGCAAGTGACGTTTGCGGTCCGGTTCCTCGTGGTCCTCGAAGTGCGTCCGGGAGTGGATCAGTACATGGTTGTTGACGAACTGCATGTCGCCACGCTCCAGCGCCATGTCGAAGCGGAATTCATCGGTCTCGGCGAGTTCCTGGATGATGTCGAGCGCGCGGTGGTCGAGTTCCGCCAGACGTGGAGTGTCGGCGCGCAGCTGGCTCGAGCGGATGTGGTTGCGGATGTACCGGGCAGCGAAGTGTCCATCGCGAAAACTGTAGATCGGGGCCATGTAGAACGGCGGCTCGTCCGGTGCTTCCTCATTCTGGCGGTTGTAGGGGAACGGCCGGAACAGGCGCTCCACAAGTTCGGGGTCGCGGCGCAGGATTTCATTGTGAATCGCGACGCTGCTGGCCACGCGGCTCAGTCCGCCGCTGCGGGCGGTCTGTAGGCAATACAGTCCAACCACGTCGGTGCCGTCGACATGATAGTCGAGTTCGGCATTAGTGTTGTAGCCACGGCCCCCGGTGCCGCGGTATTCGCCACCGGATGCGCGGACGTCCGACATCAGCTGGCTCGCCTTGCCTTGGGGGCGGGCTACACCCAGGTGGGTGCCGATGGCCCAGAACAGCAGTCGGTTGTCCTCGACGCTGAAGCGGTCGGAGGGCAGACCCCGGAGCGTCTTGAAGCCGATCCCGTGTTCGAGTTCCTCGGTCACCTCGTCCAGGACAGGAGCGAATTGTCCGAGGGGGACATCATGGCGTGTGAGCTCCAGCATGGATTTGCCGGTGGCCCGAACGGCCTGCAGCATCGTCGCGACGGCTTCGGTTTCCTCATTCGCCAGGCGACGAAGCCATTGGCCGGAGTTGGCAACCTCGGCGGAACGCCAGGCGGCCGGAATATTGATCGGAGTGCGCATCATGGGTGCTCCGCCGCAGGGGTCAGGGTGGTAAGATCGTCTTCGCCGAGGTTGGTGGAAAGATCTTCCAGCGACCGCTGCCTTGTCTCGATGCCTGCGAGCAGGACAACCAGGGCAAGGAACACCAGCAGCACCGCCATGCAGGTGGACACCGCGCCGACACCGCCAAAACCATAAGCCCAGACGACGCCGTATTGCGCACCGGCGGCGGCGAGGCGGCCAGCCGCTCCAGCCAGGCCGGTACCGCGCATGCGGAGCTTGGTGGGGAACAGTTCCGGGATGTAGATGGCATAGCCGAGCGCGACGAGCCCGTAGGCCGAGACCATCACGCCGAAGCCGACCGCCATCAGGGCGGCGTCACTTCCGGCGTAGGCGTAGCCCGCACCGAACGCGGCCCAGGCCAAGGACAGAATGATGATGCCGGGGCGGCGGCCGATCCGGTCCGCGATCAGGCTGCCGATCCAGGAACCAAGCGGCGCGCCAAGGCCCATGACGGCAGTGAAGCTGAGAGTGGCGACGATGCCGTGTCCCTGCTTGACAAGGAAGGTGGGCAGCCAACCGTTGAAGCCGTAAAGCACCGTCGTCGTGGTTACCGCGATCAGCAGGGCCAGCAGGGTGCGGCGCAGCATGTGGCTGGAAAACAGGTACGACAAGCGGTCGGGGATCGGTGACGAAGGGGCGGGCGTCAGGTCCGGCGTGGGCAGGTTGGCGGCACCGCCGCACTCGGCTTCGATAGCGGACAGGATACTCTCCGCCTCGGACAGGCGGCCTTTGGATTCCAGCCAGCGGGGAGATTCCGGCATGTTCTTGCGGGCAATCCACACCCCCATGGCGCCGATGCCGACGATGACGAACATGTAGCGCCAGCCCAGGGTCGGGATGACCGCCAGGCTGACGAACCCTGTGGCGGTGACAGCGAGGTTGGTAAACAGCGCGAGCATTCCGACCCACCGGCCCCGGTAAGACGGGGGAATGAACTCGGCGAGGGTGGCGTAGCCAACGACGATTTCGGCGCCAAGACCAATGCCCATGATGAAGCGAAGGGCGATCAGCACGGTCATGCTGGGCGCGAAGGCGGCAGCCAGCGAGGCAAGGCCGAAGATCGCCAGGTTGACCTGGTAGGAGACGCGGCGGCCGAAGCGGTCCCCGACCAGGCCAGCGGCGCAGGCACCGATCAGCATGCCAAGGAACGTGCTGGACAGGAACGAGGCATTGATAGCGGGAGTTGACCAGCCATTGCTGACGAGGGCACCGAGCAGGCTGCCCTGCAGGTAAATGTCAAAAGCGTCGAAAAACATACCGGCGGCGATAAGTGCCAGTATGCGGCGGTGGAAGGCACCTAGCGGCAGGCGGTCCAGGCGCGGGCCGGCGTGGATCGTGCTATACGTCGCGGCGGACGCTTGGGACATCGGTTCCTCTCCAGGTTCTTCCTTCAGGGTTGATGGCATGCTTGCCCCCGGTGCGTCGGTAGTGCAACCCATTCGCCGGCGAGCAGTCGTGGCCGCGCTGACGCTCTGCTGGACAAAATAAGACGGAACCGGCCTCGGCCCTTGCCTCTGGACCATGAGGACGCCATAGACACCGCCTCTCAAACCTTGAGGACCAGCCACCCATGCTCGCCATCACCCTGCCGGACGGTTCAGTGCGCCAGTTTGACGCGCCGGTCACGGGTACCGATGTGGCGGCTTCGATCGGGCCGGGGCTGGCGCGTGCGGCCCTGGCGATGAAGCTGGACGGTAAAACGGTCGATCTGGCGACCACGATCGACCGAGACACCGCGATCGTGTTCATCACGCGGCGCGACCCCGAGGCGCTGGAGATGATCCGTCATGACGCCGCGCACGTGCTCGCCGAGGCGGTGCAGGACCTTTATCCCGGCACCCAGGTTACGATCGGCCCCTCGATCGAGAACGGGTTCTACTACGACTTCGCCCGCAACGAGCCCTTCACCCCGGAGGATTTCGGCGCGATCGAGTTGAAGATGCGCGATATCATCGGGCGCGGCGCCAGGTTCGAGCGGCAAGTAATCGATCGTGACGAAGCCATCGCCTTCTTCCAGGCCAAAGGCGAGAAATACAAGGCACAGTTGATCCAGGACCTGCCGGCGACCGAGACGATTACGCTGTATCGCCAAGGCGATTGGGTCGATCTCTGCCGCGGGCCGCACATGCGCACGACCGCCGATGTCGGCACCGCGTTCAAGCTGATGAAGGTCGCCGGGGCGTACTGGCGGGGCGATCATCGCAACGCCATGCTGTCGCGCATTTACGGCACGGCATGGCGTGACCAGAAGGAACTCGACGCCTACCTGCACCAGTTGGAGGAGGCTGAGCGCCGCGACCACCGCAAGATCGCCAAGGAAATGGACCTGTTCCATATCCAGGAGGAAGCCGTGGGGTCGATCTTCTGGCATCCCAATGGGTGGAAATTGTATCGCACGGTCGAGGCATATATGCGCCGCCGGCTGGAGGCCGCCGGCTATCAGGAAGTCAGGACGCCTCAGTTGGTGGACCGCTCCTTGTGGGAGAAATCCGGCCACTGGGACAATTTCCGGCAGAACATGTTCATCGCCCAGGTGCAGGATGAGGATAAGGTCCTCGCGCTAAAGCCGATGAACTGCCCGTGCCATATCCAGATCTTCCGCCAGGGCATGCGGTCGTATCGTGAGTTGCCGCTGCGGATGGCGGAGTTCGGCTCGTGCCATCGGTATGAGCCTTCGGGCGCCTTGCACGGCATCATGCGGGTCCGGGCGTTTACCCAAGACGACGCGCATATATTCTGCACCGAGGCGCAGATCGCCCCGGAGACAGCCCGGTTTATCAGCCTGCTGTCGCAGATCTACCGCGACTTCGGCTTCCCGGACTTCCGCATCAAGTTCAGCGATCGCCCGGAGGCCCGGATCGGCAGTGATGAGTCCTGGGATCATGCCGAAGGCGCGCTGCGCGAGGCCTGCGCGATGGCCGGAGTTGCGTATGAGCTTAACCCTGGAGAAGGGGCGTTCTACGGCCCGAAGCTCGAGTTCGTGCTGCGCGATGCCATTGGACGCGACTGGCAGTGCGGCACGCTGCAGATCGACCCCAACCTGCCAGAGCGGCTGGATGCTGAATATGTGGGGGAGGATGGCGCCAGGCATCGCCCCATCATGCTGCATCGCGCGATACTGGGCAGCTTCGAAAGGTTCCTGGGGATCCTGATCGAGCAGTATGCCGGACGCTTCCCGCTCTGGTTGGCGCCTGTGCAGGTCGTGGTTGCGACCATCGTGTCCGATGCCGACGACTATGCCGCGGAGGTGGCGGCGGCTCTTGCGGGTGCGGGAATGACGGTGAATACCGACCTCAGCAACCAGAAGATCAACGCCAAGGTCCGTGAGCACAGCCTGGCGCATATTCCTGTGCTCGCGGTGGTAGGCAGGAAAGAGGCGGAAAGCCGCACGGTAGCCCTGCGCCGGTTGGGCAGCCAGGCTCAGGAGGTTCTATCGCTGGAAGATGCGGTTGGCAGACTTGCATCCGAAGCAGCACCACCCGATCTAAAATCAGGCAACGTGGCTTGATTTTAGGCCTCGTTTCCGCCCACACTACAAAATGGTTGGTGGCGAACGCAAGGAATGCGGCGCCAGCGCTTTCCATAACCTTGAGTGGTTTCCGTAACAGAGACAGGAGAGAACGATAGCCAGAGGACCAATGGCCGCCCCGCCAACCCGCGACGGCCCCCGAGTGAACGAGGAAATCCGAATCCCGCAGGTCCGCCTGATCGATCAGGATGGTGAGATGCAGGGTGTCCTGACCGTACGTGAGGCGATGCAACGCGCTTTCGCGGTCGGACTGGACCTGGTGGAAATCAGCCCCAACGCTGATCCGCCCGTATGCAAGATCCTTGACTTCGGCAAGTTCAAGTATGAACAGCAAAAAAAGCGGAACGAAGCCAAGAAGAAGCAAAAAGTCATCGAGATCAAAGAGATCAAGGTGCGTCCGAACATCGATGAGAACGACTATCAGGTGAAGATGCGCGCCATGAAGTCGTTCATCGAGGAGGGCGACAAGGTCAAGGTGACACTGCGGTTCCGAGGCCGCGAAATGGCACACCAGGATATCGGCGTGCGCGTGCTGGAACGGATCAGGGCGGAGATGGACACGACCTCCAAGGTCGAGCAGATGCCTCGGATGGAAAATCGTCAGATGGTGATGGTTCTCTCACCAAGGTAAAGCCTCACCATAAGCCTCGGTCGCTCGGCTGGGTCATCGGATCGTCAATGCATCTGGGCGACGTAAATGGGCGACCACCTTCTGACCCAGCCTTGGATGCAAAACCAATGACGGACCTGCCCATCAGGCCAGCCGGCGTGACCGCGGACCGGCATGACGCACCGGTGGCGCCAGAGCAACACCAGCCTGACTGGAACAGTTCGGCTGACGAGCGTGCTCGCGAAAATAACGAAATTGAGCGTCCCGGCTTTTCGGGTCCATCCGCCATCGCGCTGGCGCGGCGAAGCGTCATGCGGACACTGGAAATCGAAAAGCGCGGCCTGGAGGCGATCGAGCAGGCCCTTGGCGGCGAGCTTGGCGCGGCGTTCGCCGCCGCCGCCGGTTTGATTGAACTTGCCGGCGGCAACGTCGTGGTCACCGGCATGGGCAAGTCGGGCCATGTCGGCCGCAAGATCGCCGCGACCCTCGCATCGACCGGCACACCGAGCCATTTCGTTCATCCCGCCGAGGCCAGCCACGGTGACCTCGGGATGATCCGCGAGAATGACGTCGTGCTGGCGATATCATGGTCCGGCGAGACGCCCGAGCTTTCCGATATCGTCGCATACACGCGCCGCTTCGGGGTCAAGCTGATCGCCATCACGTCCCGCCGGGACAGCGCCCTTGGCAACGCCGCCGATGTTTCCTTGATCCTTCCCACAGCGCAGGAGGCCTGTCCGAACGGGTTGGCGCCGACCACGTCCACCACGATGCAGATGGTGGCCGGGGACGCGCTGGCGGTGTTCCTGCTGGAGCGGAGGGGCTTTACCTCGATCGACTTCCAGCGCTTCCACCCGGGCGGCAAGTTAGGAGCCCGCCTCTCCAAGGCTCGGAGCGTCATGCACAGCGGCAACGAACTACCTGTCGTCGCGGTCGGCGCGGTACTCTCCGATGCCATTGTGGAGATGACCTCCAAGCGCTTCGGCATCACCGGCGTGGTGGACGCCGCCGGCAAACTCGTGGGCGTGCTGACCGACGGTGACTTGCGGCGGGCGTTCAAGCGGGGCTTCGTGGACGGACCGGTGGCCGAAGTGATGGGGCGGCACCCGCGCAGCGTTGGCCCGGACGTCTTGGCGGTGGAGGTGCTGGCGCACATGAACCAGGCGCGCATCACCTGCATCTTCGTGGTCGAGGATGACGAGCCGATTGGGCTTATCCACGTCCATGACCTGCTGCGGGTGGGAATCATCTAGCAATCGCCGGCTGCTCGGGCCGGCATGCGCTTGCCCGGCCCGGTGTCTGCGGCTATCCACCGGCCATGAGTTGGCTCACCGAATACGTTCGCCCCAAGATCCGCACCCTGTTCACCCGATCATCGGTGCCGGAGAATCTTTGGCATCAGTGCCCGGCGTGCCAGCAGATGATCTTCCATCGGGACCTCGCCGCGAACCGCAAGGTTTGTCCGCACTGTGGCCACCACATGCGGGCAACGTCATCCGAACGGCTGGAGTGGACCTTTGACGAGAACGCATACACCCGCATTGAGCTTCCGAAGCCGGTCGCCGATCCGCTGCGGTTTCGCGACACCAAGCGCTACGCCGATCGCCTGAAGGAAGCCCGTGAGAAGACCCATACCGAGGATGCCATCACGGTGGCGCATGGCACCATCGATGGCCAAAAGGCGGTCGTGGCGGTCATGGAGTTTGAATTCATCGGCGGCTCCATGGGTGCGGCGGTCGGTGACGCGATCGTCGCCGCTGCTCGTCTGGCTGTGCTGCAGCAGGTTCCTCTGATTGTATTCACAGCCTCCGGCGGCGCCCGGATGCAAGAGGGCGCGGTCAGCCTGATGCAGATGCCGCGCACGGTGATCGCCACCCGACTGGTGAAGGACGCCGGCCTGCCATTTATCGTGGTGATGACCGACCCGACCACCGGCGGCGTCACGGCATCGTTCGCGATGCTGGGCGACATTCAGATCGCCGAACCCGGAGCAATGATCGGTTTTGCGGGTGCAAGGGTCATTGAACAGACGGTTCGCGAGAAGCTGCCCGACGGATTCCAGCGCGCCGAGTATCTGCTGGAACACGGCATCATCGACATGGTCGTCAAGCGCACGGAGTTGAAGGCCATGCTTGGCCGCGTCATCGGCCTGCTGGCGTGGAAGGACGATCAGGCGGCAGCGTGAACAACGACGTCGAAAAGATCGCGACACGACTCGAGCGGCTGCATCCCAGGCTGATCGACCTTAGCCTCGACCGCCTTCGCACCTTGCTCGCCCGGCTTGGTCATCCGGAGCGCCATATGCCGCCGGTCATTCACGTGGCGGGAACCAACGGCAAGGGCAGCACCTGTGCTTTCATACGGGCCATGGCGGAAGCGGCCGGCTCCAGGGTGCACGTCTATACCTCCCCACATCTTGTCCGCTTCAACGAGCGCATTCGAATTGCCGGCGAACTGGTGACAGACGAGCGCTTGATCGGGACGATGGAGCGGATCGAGCGGATCAACGATGGCGCCCCGATTACGGTGTTCGAGGTCATCACCGCAGCCGCCTTCGACCTGTTCGCCAACACGCCGGCCGACCTGTGTGTTCTGGAGGTTGGACTAGGCGGAAGAGGCGACGCGACCAATGTCATTGACCCACCCGCCGCGTGCGCCATCACCTCCATCTCGCTGGACCACCGCGAATTGCTGGGGCCGTCGCTGGGCATCATAGCCGGCGAAAAGGCCGGGATCATGAAGCAAGGCGTGCCGGTCGTGATCGGCACGCAACCAGATGACGTACGCCTGGTTCTGCTCGATCATGCCCACGCACGCGGCGCACCGGTTATCCTGCGGGGCCGCGATTGGGATATAGCCCCCACCAAATCCGGCTTGCTCTACCGCGACGCCGCCGGTTCCCTGAATGCCCCGATGCCCTCGCTACCGGGCCTGTTCCAGCAGGATAATGCGGGTATCGCGCTTGCGGCCCTGCGCGCGGCCAAGGTGCCGCATGCCCCCGCGGGCATTAGTCATGCCGAGTGGCCCGCCCGCCTGCAGCGCCTGCACGGCCGCCTCGCACGAATATTGCCGCCGGCATGGGAGCTATGGCTCGATGGCGGCCATAATCCCGGTGCCGGCGTGGTTCTGGCCGAACATCTGGTTGGCTGGTCCGATCTGCCGGTTCACGTGATTGTGGGAATGAAGCAGGCGAAGGATTCCGCCGAATTCCTCCGGCCGTTGCTGGCGCTGGCCGAAACCGTTTGGGCGGTGCGGGAGCCCGGCCAGCATTCGGCGCTTCCGATCGAGGCGATTGTTGCGGCGTCAGGCGGTATCGCCAGGCCTGGCCCACTCGTGGCCGACGCGTTGCGCGAGGTGGCCAAATTCCGCGGTCCCGCGAGGGTTCTGATATGCGGCAGCCTCTATCTGGCGGGAGAGGTCCTGAAGCTGGACGTATAGCCTCCAAGCTCATTGCCTGGCCGCCTGGTTCACCGGTGATCCACCTGCTCGGATCGCGCCCTGACCGTTGCTTTGCGGCTACAGTCGGTTTTTTGATGATGCTAAATCGTCCGGTTTCGCATCCTCACCCGCGGCTTCGCGTTACCGCAATCGACAACGCTGCACACACGCGCGCCGGAAAGCTAAGCCAGTGCGCATGCGGCAGAACAGGGAGCACTCTATGAAGCCACTCCTGGCCCTCGTGACACTCGCCCTGACCGCGCTGATCTTTGAGGAAAAGGCCCGTCAGGTCGCCGGCGATGCGCAGGAGACCTACCACGAACTGGTCGCGCAGGCTTGTGAAGCCAAAAAGTCCCTATCCGCCAACGTCGAGAAGCAACCGCTGATATCGTTGCTGATCGCCGGCGGCATCGCTTACGCGCTGGCGTCGATCACCCCAAGCCGGAATTAGCACAAGACGCGCACGTGCGCACAGCTAAGGAAAACAAATCATGTCCATTATCGCTTGGCTTATCCTCGGTCTGATCGCTGGTTTCATCGCCAGCAAAATCGTCAACAAGACTGGTGAGGGCGTCCTGATCGACATCGTCCTCGGCATTGTCGGCGCCTTCGTCGGCGGATTCCTGTTTACGTTCTTCGGAGCGGCCCCCGTGACCGGGCTAAATATCTACAGCATCATCGTCGCTGTGATCGGCTCGATCGTCGTCCTGGCGATCTACCACGCCGTAGCCGGCCGCCGTACCATTTGACGCTTCGGGCTGGTGGCTCCCAAGCCGCCAGCCCGTCCCATTTCGCTGAGCTCTAGATATTCCCGGCGATCCAGTCCTTCAGCTTGCTCTTCGGCAGCGCGCCAACCTGCGTCGCAGCCGGCTTTCCATTCTTGAACAGGATCAACGTCGGGATCCCGCGCACCGCGAATTGATTCGGGGACATCGGGTTATTGTCGATGTCGACCTTCGCCACGGTCAGTTTGCCGGCGAACTCACCCGCCAGTTCCTCCAGCGCCGGACCGATCATCTTACACGGACCGCACCATTCCGCCCAGAAATCGACCAGCACGGGGCCAGCCTTGCTCGCCTCGACCACATCCGTCGCGAAGCTCTTGTCCGTCACGGGAACCGTGTTCGCACTCATGATGTCACATCCCTTGGATTTCAGTTGCGAGAAAGGTGGGACCGGCGACGCACCCGGTCAAGCCGCGTCCCTTGCATGGCCGGGCTCATGCGGATCAAGCATGGCGTCGGGCAGAATTGCGACGCGAGCCTCACGCGTCCAGATCAAAGCGCATTGCACCGGCCGGTTTGGAAAAATCATCCTCAATATACCCCGGTAGGAGGCCATTTGCCGCAGGTAGATGACCGGGGTGTCCTCGACCAGGGCCGGTGGCCGTCTGTTCGTCTTGAAATCAGCCAGCAGCACGCGGTCCGGCAGGACCGCCATCCGGTCCACCAATCCACCCACGACAGTATCCCCGATCACACCGGTCAACGGCACCTCTGACCGGCCATCCGGTCCAAAAAGCGGCTCCAGATCCCGATGCGCCATTACGGTCAGAATCTCATCGGCGATCCTTTCGGCTTCACCCGCCGGAATTCCATGAGCCAGGTTCCCGAGGAACCGCAAGGCAGCGGATCGCCGATCCGGGGCGGGAAGTGTCGGCAAATGGTGGAGCAAGGTGTGAATCAACTGGCCACGGCGGAACCGGCTACCGCGGGCGTCCCGGTGAAGCAACGGCGACTCTGCGGCCGGCACGGAACCTAATTCAACACCCTCTGGCCGGCTTGGCGCTAAGGGGACGGGACGCGGTGGTTCAGGTGGCGGCGGCGAGGCGGCCCAACCCGGCGCCGCGCCTATCCAGGCGGGAAGCTCCGAAGCATGCTCCGCCGGAGCGGCCTGCATACGCAACTCGGCCGGCAACGTCTGCGGGGTGCGCAGCCGCAGCACCTCCCCTTTCCATGGTCCAAAGGCCTCGGCTTCCGCGCCCGCGACCTCGAACCCACGCCGCACGAGGCTGTGCCAGCACTCGTCCTTGGGATTGTTCGCACCTCGCCAGCCACAGACCAGCAGCCGGTCCTCGGCCCTGGTCAGTGCGACATAGAGCAGCCGGTTATGCTCCTCCATCTGGCGCTGCCGGCCCGCCGCGCGCAGCCGGTCAAGCGCGTCGCACCGGAATTCCTTGCGCGGCGCCCAAAGTGGGACCGCTCGCCGGGTCAGAGTGTCATCGGCCCAGACGATGGCGCCTTCGTCCTTCGGCAACCCGGAGGTATCAGGAATTATCACCAACGGCGCCTGCAGCCCCTTCGCGCCATGCACCGTCATAATGCGCACGAGATTGCCGGCGGCCTCGGCCTCACGCTTCACCTCGGCCCCGGACCGGCGGAGCCACTGCAGGAAGCCTTGCAGCGAGGGCGGATGGCGGGCGGCGTAGCCAAGCGCGGCGTTCAGCAGTTCGTCCACCGGTTCCGCCGCCTCCAGCCCAAGACGGGCGAACAAACGGGCGCGGCCGCCCAGTGGACCCAAAGCCTCGGAAAACAGAGCGTAAGGGGAGACGTAGTCGACGAGTTCGAGCAGTTTGGCGAAGAAGTCGGCGGCGCGCCGCCATGAGGGACGCTCGTCGGCGCGGTCACGCAGCGCCTCCCACAATGTGGCCCGCCGGTCGATGGCGATTTCGGCAAGCTCGTCGTCGGTCAAACCGCCCAACGGGCTGGTCAGCAGGCAGCCAAAGGTCAGGTCATCCGATGGCAACAGCAGGGCATCAGCCAGTGCCATCAGGTCCTGCACCGCCGGTTGGTCGGTCAGCACCATGCGGTCCAGACCCGCGACCGGCACACCGCGCGATTTCAGCGCCCGGACCAGCGCGCGCGCAAACTCATCGCGTCGCCGGACCAGGACCAGCACGTCGCCAGCGGTAAAGGGGCGGCCCTTGCTCTCCAGCAGCACCGCTCCGCTGGTCTGGTCACGGATCCAGTCAGCCAGCGTATCGGCCAGCAACTGCCGTGCCGAAGTCTGCGACTGGTTCTGGTTTGGCACCGTCCAGGGCAGGTGCGGCGCCGGCTCTGGATGAGGCGCGAGCGGCCAGAGTTCCACCATGCCGGCGTGCCCCGCGCGATCGGCATAGTGGGTGAGCGTCTCGCCCTCCGCCACGACGCCCGGACGGGCCATCGGATCGGTGAAGACCGCATCGACCAGGCTCAGGACGGACGGCGTTGAGCGGAAGGAGACGTCGAGACCGACATCCTTGAACACCTGTCCCGATAGGCGGACGCGGCGGGCAACCTCATCATGGGAGCGGTCGAACTCAGCGGTGTCGGCGCCCTGAAACGAGTAGATCGACTGCTTGCGGTCGCCCACCGCGAAGACTGTGCGGTCACGGTCACGAGCACCGGCGCCGGCAAAGAACTCCTCCGTCAGCGCGTGGGCGATACGCCACTGCTGCGGGGCGGTGTCCTGCACCTCGTCCAGCAGCAGGTGGTCAAGCCCACCGTCCAGCTTGTACAGGACCCAGGCGGCACCAGGATCAAACAGCAGGGTACGCGTGCGGTCGATCAGGTCGTCGTAGTCAAGCAGGCCAGCCTCATCCTTGCGCCGGGCGTAGCCGGTCGCCACCGGTCCAGCCAGCGCGGTGAGCGCGTTTGAAACCGATGCCAGCCGTATCGCGGCACGCGCGTCCTCGATCTTCAGAATGCGGCCGGCTTCTTCAAGATACCGGTCGAGCAGTTCGGGCCGCTTGGCGCACAAGACCTTGTTGACCAGGACGGTATCACCGCGCCGTTCGCCGGACCCGTTAAGGAACAAATCGCACCAGTCGGTCCAGGTCGCCTGCCGGTGATCGGCGTCCTGAGTCAGCCAGTCCAGGAGCGCACCCGACCGGGCGGCGACGGCTGGGGACCCGCTGCTCAGCACCGTCCTCGCGGCGTCGCGCAGCGCTGTCTCTCCCAGCCAGTGAACGGCATCCGCGATCAGGGCACGCTCATCGGCCGCGCTCACGCCCAGCACTCGACGCTGGGCGCGGTCCAGTTCCTCACCTAGTTCCAGCGCTGCATGCAGACGCAGGCGATCGGATTGCAGCGTCTTGACGTGGCCGCCAAACGCCTCGGCGGAGGCCAGCCCCGCAAGGGTGCGCAAGGCCGCTTGCATCGCCGGGCTACCCGCATCGGCAAGCATCGTTTCACGCGCCTCGGTCAGCGCGTCGTCGGCGTCACGATCATCGACCAACTGGAAATGGGGGGAGATCGCGGCCTCTAGCGGAAAGCGCCGCAGCAACGATTGGCTAAAGGCGTGGATTGTGCCAATCCGCATGCCGCCGGGCAGATCAAGGACGCGGGCGAACAAGGCTCGCGCCGAGCGGCACGCCTGCTCCGTTGGGTTCACCTGCAGCCGAACCAGATCTTCTGCCAGCCTGTCGGTCGGCATCGTGACCCAACTACCCAGGGTACGCTGCAGGCGCAGCGCCATTTCCGCGGCAGCCGCCTTGGTGAACGTCAGGCACTGGATGCGTTCGGGGGCCGCCCCGGCCAGCATCAGCCGCAGCAGCCGATCGGTCAGCAACTTGGTCTTGCCCGAACCGGCCGAGGCCGCGACAAACGCCGAAACGGCAGGATCCGATGCCGTGAGTTGCTCCCGGTTGGCGCGCTCGCGAGCCGACTCGGCGGGAACCAGGTCATTCATCGCCGTCCCCCAGAGCCGACCATTCGGCCACGCGGGCGAGTTGCTCATAATCCGAAAACCGCGGCGCCGAGGCTGGCTGCGGGCGTGACAGGTAGGCCCGTTCGGGTTGGTCGAATGCGTCGATCAGGTCGCACAGACGATCCTTCGCATCCAGCGCGGCGCCAGAAATTTCAACCGCGCGCTTCTTGTACAACGGCACGGATTCGCCCGGATCAAGACCCCCCGACAAGCGCCAGTAAATCAGTTCCGCCGCCGTTCCGCGCAGGTCCGGCCCAAAACCGCCCTCGGCCGCCATGGCAGCCTCGAGCAACAACTGCGGCGCGAGGCCGGCGTCAACAGCCTTCCGGGTAGGCGGAGAACCGGTCTTGTAGTCCAGGATCGCCAGCGTGCCGTCGTCAAAGCTTTCAATCCGGTCCGCACGGCCGGTCAGGCGAAAACGGCCGCCGGGACGATGCAGATCGATCGCCCCCTTTGCCTCGGTCGCGATCAGGACAGGTTCCCGCAGGATGCGGCGCCTCGTTTCCTCCTGCGCCACCCAATCGGCGATGCGCTCCAACCGGGGTGACCACCACGCGACCAGCGCCTGCCGCAAGCCCGCATCCCCAAGCGCCTGGGCCATGGCTACGCGTAAAGCGGCGGTGGCATCAGGCGGCCAGACAGCACCGAATTTGCGCAGGAAACGATACAGCCCGTCATGCACGATGGAGCCGTAGTCGGAAGCGTCCGTTGCCTCGTCGAGCGGCCGCAAGGCAGCGAGCTTCAGGATGTAACGGGCGTGGATCGCATACGGGTCGCGCAGCCAGGTCTCGATCGATGTGACGCTGAGTTGGCGCGGCCGCTTGTTGACCGGCGGGCGGGGGGACGGCGGCCTGACCGGGGAGGGAGGACCTGGCGGCAAGTCCATCGCCCGTGCCCAGGCGGTGGCCGGGTGGTCCGGAAGCGGCCGCCGTCCCGCTCCGGCCAGAAACATGTCCAGCCGAGTGAGCCACCTTGCGGGCACCGTCGGAGCGTTATCCCGGCGTTCGGGGCACGACAGAACCACCAACGGGGCCGCGCAGCAAGCGGCGAGGAAATCATGCGCGGCCTGGCCGACAACTTCCTCCGGGGCCGGCAAGCCGACTTTCTTGCGCATCGGACGCGAGAGCCAGGGTCCTGGTTCCGCCATCGGCGGCCATACCGTCTCCGCCAGTCCCCCTAACACAATCAAGTCAACCGCTTGCAGCCGAGCTTCGAGCAGGCCCCAGATGAAAATCCGCGGGTGCTCGGTGCCGCCTCGCCCACGTAATGCCCGGCGGCTGCGGACGACCTCGCCTTCCAGGATTGCATCCAGCATTCCAGGCAACACGCCACGCTTCAGATCAGGCATGATCTCTGCCGCGTCACGCATTTCCGTCAGGCGGGTCGCCAGCGCCTCACCTTCCTCCGCCGCCCACAGGCGGGCAGGACCGGATGCCGCATCAGTAGTAGCCAGGCGTTCCGCGGTTTCTATGATAGCGGTCAAGGCTTCGGCGGGCGCGAGTTCCATCGCGGAGTCAAACCGCAATGCTGGTTCAAGGCAGGCTTCCAGACGGGTCAGAAAGGCGGCGGTGGAGGAGGTCGGGCCCGCCACCTTTGCTGTGATCTTGCGCAGCCCGCTGATGCCTTGCATTGGCCTGGGCCCGCGCAGGCACAGCATCTCCAACGTTCTCGCGGCTTGCCGGCATGCAATCGGACTCATTCCGGCGCCACAAAGCGGATGTTTCAGCAGCGCCAATAACGGCACCGGCGCCAGTTCCTCCGCCACCGCGCGTGCCACCAGGCGAAGAAACACCGCGGGAGGTGAATCGGCCAAAGGTTCTCCGGCGCTATCGTCCGCGACAATGCCGAAACGCAGAAGCGCGGCGGCAACCCGGCCGGCGAGGTCGCGGTCAGGCGTCACCAGCGCGGCGCGGGCGCCCGGGGTGTCGAGTGCTTGGCGCAAGACCAGCGCGATGGCCTGGGCTTCCTGCTGCTGGTCCGCCGCGCGTAGCCGCGAAAGCCCGTCCAGCGACACCGGGGAGCATTCCATCCAATCGTCGAGGGCGCTTGCCGGCAACAGCGCGCGTGACAACGACCTGAACCGTTCGGCTGGCACCGCCCCCGCGTACCACCGGGCCATATCCGCACATCGCCGCGCGTGGCGTCGAGGTCGGCCAACAGGCGCCGCGAGACCAGCTTGCGCATGGGACGATTCCAGTCCGCTCCATGCATCCTCATTCATATTCAGATCGAGTTGCGGCAACACCACCTGGCCCGCCGGCATTCGCGCCACCACGCGCAACAGCCGGGCGACCGCAGGGATCCCCGCGGTGGTTCCGGCGATCAGGACCGGATCATCCGGCGGATTAGCCTCCCAGGCCTTCGCCGTGCCTCCAACAGAGCGATCTGCCGAGCAGCGGGATTTATGACGCCATTCTCGGCAAGCCATGCTGGCCATGCGGCGGTCACGATATGGAGGAATTTCAGTGTCTGTGCCCAGTGCGCGGCGTATTCCGGGTCCGTCGCGTCCGGCAGGCGTTCGGCGAGATCAATACCGGCGCGTTCGGCCTCATCCATCAGCGACGCCAGTTCGCGGGCCAGCCTCCAGGCCTGGTCAGCGTTGCGGGGCGCGCCGCCTTCGCCCTTCATGGCCAGGATCAGCGTCGAAAGAGCGGCCAGTCGCTGCATTGGCTCAACGGAAGGCGGAAGATCCAGCGCGCCCGCCAGCGCAAGCGGAGCCTCATCCAAGGCGCCCAGCGCGGTGATGCGCGGCAACAGCATCGGCCTGCCGTCGCCGGCTCGCAGGAACGCATCAGCCAGCGCGCGGGCGGAACGGCGGGTCGGCAACAGGATCATGCCGCGGCTGACCGTCAGGGCGTGATCCGAGCAGGTGGAAGCACCGGAACGGGAAATCATGCCATCAAGCAAGGAGCCAGAGCCGGTTCCGCGGGCCGACGCGGTCGGAAACCGCTCCAGTTGGTCGCCGCCACGGGCCAGCCAGCCCCGCGCGAGAGCGTCGAGGAAAGGCACCTGAGGCGGAACGCTGAAAAGGTTCAGCGCCACGGCCAGCGCGCGTCGCCGGTAATGCGGGCCTCCAGGATCTGCTCGGCTTCCGCCAGATCGGGCGGCGTGGACAAATGGAACCACATTCCGTCATGCACCACGGCGCGCACCCTGCCGGTGGCCAGGGCGCCGTCCCATGCCCGGTTCATGCTGAAGGCGCCGGCCGGCATGCCTGCCAGCAGGCGCGGGTGAATCAGTTGCACGCCAGCATAGATGTATGGAACGACCTCACGCTGTTTCCGTCGGCGCGGGATGCCCCATTTGTCGAGCGCGAAATCGCCCAGCCCAACGTCGGCATGGACGTGGGACGTTCGATGGACCAGCAACACGGCATCGACGGATTCGTCGAACACGGCCGCCAGCCGGCGCAGCGCGGAGATCGGGCCATTCAGCCAGAAGGCGTCGCCGTTGACGACGAAGAATGGATCAGGGCCAAGGACGGCCAGTGCGGCGCGGACTCCGCCTCCGGTTTCGAGCAGATGCTCCTCCCGCAGCAAGACGGTGCGCGGTGGAGGTGGGCGCCGCGCCAGGTGAGCCGCCACCTTTTCGGCTTGCCAGTGAGCGTTGACCGCCACCGTCTCCACCCCCGCATCAACAAGGTGGTCCAGTGCATGATCAAGCAGGGTCTGCCCGCCAAGCATCAGCAGCGGTTTCGCCGTCTTGTCGGTCAACGGGCGCATGCGGGTGGCGAGGCCCGCCGCCAAGACCATCGCGGCACGCGGAGAATTGGTCATGGATCGAGTTCCTGGCTTCAGGGCAGGCGGGTTGCCGCGCTCGGCAAGCGGAATCCAACGGCTCAGGGCGGCAGCGAGCGGCGCAGTGGCGGGTTGCGACAGGGCGGTCTCCAGGAGCCGCCAGGTCCGCGGTCCGTGGATGAGGTATTGAGGCCGCCCGTCGCGCAGGGCAAGTCTTATCCACTGGCACGCGACACGAAGATGCCGCTGTGCCGCACAGGCGGCGAATGCGGCATGAAAATCAGCCGCAACGAGTTCGGGACGAGCAGCAAGATACCGCGCCAGAGCCCGTTCGCGAGCGGCTGGTGGGATGTCACGGCGGGCGTCCTGCAGCAGCGACACAAGGTCGTAGGCGGGGTGGCCGATGGCCGCGCCCTGGAAGTCGATGATCCCCACCCGGTGGTCCGGCAGCCTGAGCAGATTGCCGGCAAAAAAATCCCGGTGCACGAAGCAGGTTGGTCCATCCGCGACCGGTTTCAGCATTGCCGCGAGTGCTGCCGCAACATCGTCCCGGGCAACCTGTGGAGCGGGAACGCCAAACC
This sequence comes from uncultured Alphaproteobacteria bacterium, assembly GCA_963792345.1. Classification (GTDB taxonomy): domain Bacteria; phylum Pseudomonadota; class Alphaproteobacteria; order Acetobacterales; family Acetobacteraceae; genus Rhodopila. The sequence goes on along the minus strand of CAWBVV010000002.1, from coordinate 39,214 downwards.
GGGTTGGCCACCACCAGTCGAACAGAGTGCCGAGCGCAGTCGACGACATCGCTGACGCGTCCCATAGCGGCAAGCCTTCCGGCGGGGCGGCGCCTTGCATCACCACCAGCGCGTCGACCGCCGCGTCCAGCAATGGCTCGGGCGGGTCACCGCGGTCCAGCAACTGCGATAACAGGTCATCGCCGAAATCTTCCTCCAGGATCAGGCCTTGCGCTTCGTCGGCGGCAAGTATCGCCGGGACCGCCAAACCGATCGCGCGCAGATGGGCGGCGATACGCAGGAAGGGGCGGACATCCTCGGGCGGAGGGGCGTCCATCAGAACCGCGGAGCGGTTGCCCCTGATCCTCAGGTAACGTCGAAAGCTGGCGTCCTGCGCGAGCGGTTCGGCATCGCCCGGCGCATAGCCGTTCCTAGCCAGGAACATCGCAATCAGGTCGTCACGATTTATTCGCATGCCATCTTTGCGAGGCGGTCACTCCAACCCTGGAGCGTTGCCTCGCGCGCTTCGCCTCCACTCATCGTTAGGGTAATGGTCAACGCATCGTCCGGACGGAGCGCGCCCAGCCGTTCAGGCCATTCCACCAGCACCACGGCGTCCAGCGCGTCCTCCCAATCCAACTCCATCAGCGAATCGGGCCCATCGAGTTGCCAGAGATCGTAGTGGAAGACTGGACCAATTTTCGTGTCGTAGATTTGCACCAAGGTGAAGGACGGGCTCGGCACCTCCATCTCCGGATCACCCGCCGCCTCGCGCAGGAAAGCGCGTGCCAACGCGGTCTTGCCCGCACCCAATGGCCCCTGAAGCAGGATGCAGTCCCCTGCCCTGGCCACCGACGCCAGACGCCGCGCCAGCATTTCCGTGGCGGCCAGGTCAGCCAGATGAAGCGTAACGCGGTCAGGCATCGGATCAATCTGAACCACCGCCGGAGTCGGACACAACACATGGGTTTGTTGCTCCTGCGGCGCATGCTACAGCACCGCGACAACCGACACCGTGGAAGTTCCATGAACCAGCACAGCACCGCTGCCAGCACAAGGCGCTTCTTTTCAGCCCCGCTGGCGGAAACCGATCCCGAGCTTGCCTCCGCCATACAACACGAACTCCATCGTCAGCAGGATGGCATTGAGCTGATCGCATCGGAGAACATCGTGTCAGCCGCGGTGCTGGAAGCGCAGGGGTCGGTGCTGACCAACAAGTACGCCGAGGGTTATCCCGGGCGGCGCTACTACGGCGGCTGCGTTTACGTCGACGTGGCGGAGAACCTGGCGATCGAACGCGCCAAGCAACTGTTCGGCTGCGCGTTTGCGAATGTGCAGCCGCACTCCGGCGCGCAGGCCAACCAGGCGGTATTCCTGGCTCTGCTGAAGCCGGGCGACACGGTCCTCGGCATGAGCCTTGCCGCCGGCGGTCATCTTACCCACGGCGCCGCACCGAACCTGTCCGGCAAGTGGTTCCGTCCAATTCAGTACCGGCGTCCGCAAGGATGACGGGCTCCTGGACTACGAGCAGCTTGAGCACCTTGCCCGAACCGAGAAGCCAAAGCTGATAATCGCCGGTGGGTCGGCCTATCCGAGGTTCATCGACTTTCCGCGTATCCGCAAAGTAGCGGACGAGGTCGGTGCGTATTTCATGGTCGATATGGCGCATTTCGCCGGGTTGGTTGCCGCTGAGCTGTTTCCCAGCCCGTTGCCGCACGCCCATGTCACCACCACCACTACCCACAAGACCTTGCGCGGACCACGCGGCGGCATGGTGCTGACCAACGATCTGGACATTGGCAAGAAGATCAACTCCGCGGTGTTTCCGGGCCTTCAGGGTGGTCCCCTGATGCACGTCATCGCGGGGAAGGCGGCGGCGTTTGGTGAAGCACTGCGGCCGGAGTTCCGAGTTTACCAGAAGGCAGTTCAGGACAATGCCCGCGTGCTGGCGGAGACTCTGCGGCAACAGGGCCTGAACATCGTCAGCGGCGGCACTGACAGCCATCTGATGCTGGTTGATCTGCGTCCCAAGCACGTCACGGGCAAGGCGGCCGAAGCAAGCCTGGAACGCGCCCACATGACGGCCAACAAAAATGCCATCCCATTCGACCCGGAAACGCCGGCGGTCACCTCGGGCGTCCGGCTGGGCTCTCCGGCTGGAACCACCCGTGGCTTCGGGACCGAGGAGTTTCAGGAGATCGGTCTGATGATCAATGAGGTTCTGGAGGCTCTTGGCCGGTCCAATGATGGCACCAACACAGCGGTCGAACAGGCGGTCGGAGCGCGGGTGAAGGCGATGTGCGCGCGCTTCCCGCTGTATCAGGCGCGCTGATCCCCGATGCGTTGCCCGTTCTGCGGTTTCGACGACACCCAGGTCAAGGACAGCCGCCCGACCGAGGATAACGGCGCGATCCGCAGACGCCGCTTCTGCGGTAACTGCGGCCAGCGCTTCACTACCATCGAGCGGGTGCAGCTGCGTGAGTTGACGGTGGTGAAGTCCGATGGCCGCCGCGTGCCGTTCGACCGCGACAAGTTGGCTCGCTCGATCCGGATCTCGATGCGAAAACGTCCGATCCAGGAGGAGCGGATCGAGCGGATCGTCAACTCGGTCGTCCGTCAGTTGGAGGCGTCGGGTGACAGCGATATTCCAAGTAAGCAAATTGGCGAACTGGTGATGGACACGCTGAAGGAGCTGGATAAAGTGGCGTATGTCCGCTTTGCCAGCGTGTACCGGAATTTCCGCGAAGCGAAGGATTTTGAGGAGCTTGCCGAGGACCGGACCCTCGCCTGGACGCGCCAACCGCTGCACGTCACGGGCACCCTGACGCTCAACTCCGCCGATCCGGAACGCTTCCTCTTCGTACTGCGCGACGCCCGCGTGACGAAGCGCCGTGACGACGCGGATCAGTGCAGGTCAACCGAACCGCGCAGCGTCACCGTCTTGCTCGCGCGCTCGATGCGTGCCTCGGCCAGCAGACGCAGCAGCGGTTCCGCCTCCTGCGAAGGGTCGGTGGCTGACCTGGACTGTGTGACCCGGAAGGCAGGGCTTCCTCTCGCGTGAAGTGAGAATGCCGTGTCGCTTTACACTGTTCGCGTGAGTGCGAGAACGCTCAATTGGCCAAAGCATTGTCCTTGCTGCCTTAGCCCTGCGGATACGGCTATTACCCTGCAGGGAGATAATGGTGAATCGGTGCCGTCACGACGCCGTACCAACAGCTGGGAGGTTCCTTACTGCCGTCGCTGCCTGACCCACCAGGAGGAAATTCGGGCGGCCGAGAGGATATCCCAGTTTCGACCCAATCCGCCAGCAATGCCGTCTTTGCCTCGCGAACCGCGCAGGCCTCCTTCTCCGCTCGTAGCCTGGGATGGTCCAAGGTTCCGAGCCTGGGCGCCACGGCTGAAGCCCTGGATCTATGGATCTCCCGCCGCCTGCGGCGGAATGATGGTCCTACTCGGGCTCGCCGCGGTGGGATTAGCGCAAACAGGTCCGCTGGCTTCCTTTTTACTCTACCTCCTGTTTGTGATCGCAGGAGGCGGGATGGCCGTCGCCGCCTTTCATCTCGTACTTGGCATCTACAATCAGGCTGTTGTCGATGACGCGAAGCGTGCCGCGAGGATTGCCGAGCAGGCCAAGGCGTACAATGCCGAACACGTGCGCAAGGTTGAGGCGGCACAGGCCGAACACGAACGACGAGTCGCTCAGTTGATAACCGAACATCAGCGTGAGTGTCAGGAGTTGGAGGCCGAATATCAGCAACGGGTGCGAGCCTATCAGGATCAGCTTGCCGACCTCGTTCGTCAGGAACGTCAGGCGGAACGCAATCTCTCGCCCTCCTGCGTTCGCCGCCGTGAAGCAGCAGTTTACTACCGGGGCTTTCGTGGATCCGTCCATACCTTCGACTTTGCCTGCGAACGCTACGGCCGACTCTTTGAGACTGCCAACCAGTCAAAGGTTTGCTGAAAGCAATGGTCCGACGCAGACTATCCGTTCGCTTTGTCCATGAAGAATGGAAGCGGCGAACCCGCTGTGACATCTGCGGTGTCCGCCCAAGGCGATGTCAAACTCCACGACTGGTAGACGGTGTCGGATAGTTATACGGAAGGCAGCATGCTTGGACGGACGTCTTGGCCCTGATTGGCGTAGGGAGGGTCGAGCCAGCGAGACCCACTCTACCGCTAAAGAGCGTGGTGGGTCTCGCTTGCCGCTCGACCCTCCCTACATGGCCTGCCACGCCCATTGCTGCTGATGTGTCAAACCCTGCTGCGTTGAAAGTGTGCCTGGCTGAAACCGGACTCAGCGTACATCAACCGAGCCCGCAGCGTCACCGTCTTGCTCGCGCGCTCGATGCGTGCCTCGGCCAGCAGACGCAGCAGCGGTTCCGCCTCCTGCGGATAATCCTTGCCGGACGTGCCCAGCAGCAAGGCCGCCTGACATTGCTTGTGCAGGTCGTCGACCCGCTCGGCCAGTGCCTCGGCCTCGTCGACACTGGCGGCGTCGAGGCGAACGGTCAGACGCAGTTCTCCCGATACCTCGACATCGCCTTCGAGCCGAACGGTACGATCGAGGACGGGGTACTGCCCCGGTCGGCCAGTGCGGCTCCAGCGGCGGCAGGGGACGCAGTCGTTCCAGCGCGGCCGCTCCCCAAACTGCCTGACGGCGGTCCATGCGCTCCAGGGCCAGGCGCAACCCTTCGTCGCGCAACGGCGTTCGCGTCGGCTGTTTCGTCCAGGCCAGGACTGCCGTCACCTGCGTCTTCGCTTCGGAGAAGATCAGATACTCGCCGCCGGCGGCGGCGAAGTAGCCGGCGGCGGCGCCTCGTTCGTCGACATGTTCGTACAGCCGAAAGCGGCCCGCCGGCGTCGCTTCCTCCAGCTCGCGCAGTCGGTCCGGAGCGACCTGGAAGCGGGCGGCGTCGAACCGACCGCGCAGCAGGAGCAACGGGTGAGCAAGGTCCGCGTCGCGCAGCAGGAGACAGACGGCATCCACATCCTGCTCCGGATCGACGCCGAGCAGGGCCAGGCGCATGCGCCCCCGGACCGTCGCCGTGCAGCCAGGGGCGGAGCAGGGAACGGACGGCTGCTCGTACAGGTGCGGCGCCGCCCGGATCTGGCTGAGGTTGACGACGACGATGGCGGCGGTGTCGTCCGGCACGTAGTCGACCAGCGGCGCCGTCGCCACGTCGTTGGTTCGACCGGGTGCACGCCCTCGTTCGGCAGCCACCAGCCGCGCAGCAGCCATGCCGTCCCCACCCCAAGAACCAGGACCGTCGCCCCGAGCAGTAGCGCGGCCCAGGTCCGGCGGCGACGCGGCGGGGCCGACGACGCGGTCGAGGCGACGCTTCCGGAAGACATGGAGCCGTCCCTTGGGCGGAAGTTCATCCGTTTACTTCGACTCGACCTGGCGCATGCCTTGGCCGCCGCCTGGCGGACGCTGGCGTCCGGATCGTCCTTCAGCGCCTTGAGAGCGGAGGCCGCACTTTTCGCCTCCGGACCAAACTCGCGCAGGGCCTGGGCCGTGTTGCGCCGCACCGCCACGTCGTCGTCCTTGAGCAGGGCGACCAGGGCGGGCACCACTTTGCCGGCATCGGCGCCGATCTCGCCGAGAGCGGCGGCGGCGTAGCGACGCACGCCGACATCGTCGTCCTTGAGCGTCTCCAGCAGAGCCGGCACCGCTTCCTTCGCCATCGGTCCCATCTCGCCGAGGATGAAGGCAACGTTGCGCCGCACCTCGCGGTCCTTGTCCTTCAGGGCGGCGGCCAGCAGGGCGGGCGCTTCCTTGCTTTCCGCAGTGCCGATTTCCGTCAAGGCGGAGGCGGCGTTGCGCCGCACGTCCACGTCGTCGTCCTTGAGCAAGGTCAGCAGCGCCGGCGCCGCCGTCTGGGCGCGCGCGGCATCTCCTGCAAGTCGCCCGCGGCGCCGGCACGCACGCTGGAGCTGCGGTCCTTCAGCGCCGCCACCAAAGCCGGCACCGCCTCCCTGGCTCCCTTCGGCCCGACCTTGCCCAGGGCGAACGCCGCCCCGCTGCGCACGCCGGAGTTGGGATCCTTCAGGTGTTTTGACCAGGGCCGGCACGGCATCCCCGGCGTCGCGCCCGAGGACAGCCACCGACAGCAGGACATTGCTGCTCACCGACGCTTCCTCATCGTCGAGCAACTCCAGCAGCGGCTTCAGGATGGTGCCGGCGTCGGCGCCGACCTTGCCCAGCGTGAACGCCGCGGAGCCGCGCAGACCGGAGTCGTCGTCCTGCAAGGCGGCGATGAGAGCGGGAACGGCGTCCCTGGCCAGCGGTCCCATTTCGCCCAGAGCCGAGGCGGCGCCGTTGCGCAACGCGGCCTCCGCTTCCGAATCCTTGAGGACTTCGATGAGCGCGGGGATGGCCTTCTTCGCGGGCGGTCCGATGTCGCCGAGAACCTGGGCGGCCAGGCCGCGGGCGTCCTCTTCCTTGTCCTTGAGCAGTTCGATAAGCGGATCGACCGCCGGTTCGCCCATGCGCGTCAGCGCGTTCATGGCCTTGGCGGCCCTCCGTGGCTCGGAATCCTTCAGCTGCTCCATCCAGTCCTTGAGCGTCTTGTTGTCGATCTTCGGATCCTCGCCGCGCACCCCGCTCTGAAACGTCAGCAGGGCCGAGACGGCCAGTATCGTCGCCCACCGCTTCATCGCCTTCTCCTGGTTCGAGGGGCCGGACGTGCGTCGTATCCTGAAGTTACTCTATCGCCGACAGCAGGCGCGGACAGAGAAAAGCGCAGCGGCAACCGCAAGGACTTCGTTTGCGCGGGCCGTCGCCCAGGGAATACCGTGTTCCCTTCGGGGGCGCCGACGGATGAAGAAGCAGAAACGTGCAAGCGTAAGAACGGCGCAGACCGGGCAAGACATGAAATTGAAGATCTGCCGGAGAATTTGGTTATCGCCTTCTGCAACAGCATTGGGCGAAGACAGTCAGGAAGTACGGTTGATCTTCAAACAACGGTCGACACACTTCCGGGCCAACTCACGGACCCGTTCATCGATATCATGGTTTGCCGTAACTTGATAGAGATACAGATCTTCTTCCTTGATTTCCCAGTAATAGATAAGAAGATGCCAGGCCGCACGACGAACATTAACCTCCTCGTTTGTCAGAAAACCAACAACAGCCTGGTAACTTTCCAGCATCGGGTCCGCAAACTGCGGAGCATGGTGGCGCACCATCCACAACGCTTGAGCGTTAATTCCTTAAGCCGCCTTCAAGAACTCCGCCATTATCTCAGGGGACAAGGGATGCTTCAGTCGACTTACTGTTACAACGAGTCGAAGGTAAAAAAGGCCATGGGATACTTCCGTCATGGTTCCACCACCTGTGAGCGATCCGGTCCTTCCAAGAACAAAACGGATTGGCTATCCATTGTTCAGATCTGCAAGCCGTTCCACCTAGTTTCCGAGCTTATCAGCCAACTCCTCATATTCTTTTTGCAGCTCACCTTCCAGTGGTGCGCTTACCGGTGATCCGTTCGGTTTCCGCATCAATGCTTAACCCCGGCGGCAAGCCGGTCGCCTGGAACAGAAGGGGCTGATTGCTTGACGGATTCACTTTCAAGCGCAGGTCTACCGATACCCCGGCCGCCGAGAACTGCGGGCCGGGATTGCTTAAACCCGATTTTTTCTGGCTGGTCGATGCGGAATTCCCCAGGACCGGCGTGGTTGCAATCGTCAAACTGCCGGAACCCCTTTTCATCGGCGTGGCGGAAACCATCGAATCGGCATTTCCCGCCTTCAAAGCCGTCTCCGGGATGGCGTTGTTGGGCGGAATGGTCGAGGTGCTGCTGTCCGGCACGTTGGTCGGGATCGGCACACTTCCGCTGCCGGCCGGCGTTCTTCCAGCGCCTTCGGAGGGCGACGTATTGCCTACCGATACGGTCGTCATCGGAGTTGGCGAAGCATTGCCTCCCAGCGGCGACGCCTGCGAGTTGACCAGGGCGCCGGACGCCGACAACCCTTCCGACGGCATCGAGGGGGAAGTGTTGCTGCTCTAGTCGAATGATGTCGACATGTAAGCATGTTCAGACTTTCCGTGCTGACGACTGCCGTCGTGCCTGTCCCGCCGGAAACAAACAGGTCGCTGTTCCCGCCGAAGGAATTTCCTGGCGTACCGGTTGCGGTCGGGGAAGGAGTTCTGGAACTTACCTCCGCTGGAAAAGGGTACGATACCAGGGCCACTTGATAAATGGAGGATTCGTAGGACGGCATGGGGGTGACGGCAGCAATTGTGCGCTGCTCACGCTCCCTGGTGCGTTGCGGTCTTCCAGTTTGTCGAGGCCGGGGCGAAATGTCTGACTTGCATTGAGCGGCGGCGGGGACGAACCCAGCGACGGAGAAATTCTACGAAGCTCGCGAGCAAGCCAGGAGAGGACATGGGTATCTCACCGTTGAAAGGACGTCCTGGATTTCGATCATTTGATCGCACGTTGAACGTCACCGTTCTTTTTGCGATCCCGGTAAGAGATGAAACGAATCGTAGCAAAGTCTTCGGCTGCGTCAACGGAATTGTCAAAAACGGTTCCGGATTTTGTTGGTGTCCCGTGGGAGAGCAGCGCTCGGCGGAGTTGCGCGACCTGCGGCGGCGTAGCATAACCCGGTCGTCCGCACCCAGGGAGGACCGCCATGATCCGACTCGGCATGCTCGACTTCGATACCTCGCACGTCGTCGAGTTCACCCGACGGCTCAATCACAAGCAAATCGACGAGGAACAGTTCGTCGACGGAGCCGAGATCGTCGTCGCCTGTCCCGGCGAGTCGAAGATCATGCCGGAGCGCATTCCGACTCTTGTGGCCGAGATGGAGAAACTCGGCGTGCCGCTGGTCGCCAAACCGGCGGACATGCTCGGCAAAGTTGACGGCGTCCTGATCGAGGCGCAGGAGGGCGGCACGCACCTGGGCCGCGCCGACCGTTTCTGGAGGCCGGTCTGCCCTGCTACGTCGACAAGCCGTTCGCCTGTTCCGTCGCCGACGCCAAAGCCCTCGTCGACCTGGCGACGAAGAAGGGGCTGCCCATTTTCAGCTCGTCGTCGCTCCGCTACGCTCCGGAGCTGACGGCGTTCCTGGCCGACGACAGGAACGGCAAGATCCTGCGGCGCCCTGAGCTACGGTCCGGCTCCGCTCTTCGAGAAGGATCCGCGCCTCAATCCGGGCCTGTATCACTACGGCATCCATGCCGTCGAGATCCTGTACGCCCTCATGGGACCGGGCTGCGAACGAGTGAGCTGCACCCATGAAGCGACCGTCGACGTGGTGACGGGCGTCTGGAAGGATGGGCGGGCGGCGACGGTGCGCGGCATTCGCTCCGGCAAGGCGGACTACGGTTGCGTCGCCTTCACGGAACAGGGCGTCCGCTCGCTGACCCTGGGCACGAAATTCATCTATCGGGAACTGCTGAAACAGATCGTGCGCCTGTTCGCGGAGAAGAAGGCGCCGCTGGACCCGTCGATTACCGTGGAGATCGTGGCGTTCATCGAGGCGGCCAACCGCAGCGCGGCCAATCACGGAGCGGGCGAGATGGTCCGGGGCTGAGGTCGTCGCGATGAAAACGACGGCCCGTCTCCTGCTGGGCGGATCGCGGCGAACGCGGTATCATGCAGCATCGTGCCGCCGGTCGTCTGGCCCGCTCTCCCGGAGATTTCGCCGTGGACCCCTACCGTCTGCCGACCGCGGTCGTGCCGAGCCGCTACGAACTCCGGCTCGAACCCGACCTGGAGGCCGCCGCCTTCGCCGGCAGCGTCGCGGTCCGCCTCGACGTTCGCTCCGCCGTGCGCGAGGTGGTCCTCAACGCCGCTCGAATTGACCATTCACTCGGTTGAACTGGAGCTGAGCGACGGCTCTCTCCGACGGCCGGCGGTGCGGCTGGATGAGACGACCGAGCGCTGCCATCTGACCTTCGCCGAGGCGGTGCCGCCGGGGTCCGCCGAGCTGCGTCTGACGTTCACCGGCACGCTCAACGATCAAGCTGCGCGGCTTCTATCGCAGTCGCTACAAGGGCCACGACGGCGAGCTGCCGCTGGCTGGCGGCCACGCAGTTCGAGGCCACCGACGCCCGCCGCTGCTTTCCCTGCTGGGACGAACCGGCGTTCAAGGCCGTCTTCGCCTCCACGCTGGTCGCTCGATCCGGCGCTGCAGGCGCTGTCCAACACGCGCCGTCGTCGCGGATGCCATGGTCGACGGCAAGCAATTCGTCCGCTTCGCCGACACCATCCCGATGTCTACCTACCTGGTCGCCTTCATCGTCGGCGAGCTGGAAGCGACGCGAGCGGTGTCCGTCGGAGCGACGCCGCTGCGCGTCTGGTGCGTCCCCGGCAAACACCGGCTGACGGCCTTCGGCCGGGCCATCGGCGCCTTCTCGCTGCGCCTTCTTCGAGGACTACTACGGCCGCCCCTATCCCGGCGACAAGCTCGACCTGATCGCCATCCCCGACTTCGCGGCCGGGGCGATGGAGAACCTCGGCGCCATCACCTTCCGCGAGACGGCCCTGCTGGTCGACGAGGCCGTCGCCACGCACGCCGAGCGCGAGCGCATCGCCGACGTGGTGGCCCACGAAAACGCCCACATGTGGTTCGGCGACCTGGTGACGATGTCGTGGTGGAACGGCCTGTGGCTGAACGAGGCGTTCGCCACCTTCATGGAGATGCTCGCCGTCGACGCCTGGAAGCCGGAGTGGCAGCGCTGGACGACGTTCGGCGTGTCGCGCTCGGCGGCCCTGGCCATGGACGGCCTGCACAGCACGCGGCCCATCGAGTTCCCCGTCGCCGCGCCGCGCGACGCCGACGCCATGTTCGACGTGCTGACCTACGAAAAGGGAGCGTCGGTGCTGCGCATGCTGGAGCAGTACCTCGGCCCGGAGGTCTTCCGCGAGGGCGTGCGCAGTCTACCTCCGACGACACGCCTACGGCAGCACGGAGACGGCCGACCTGTGGCACGCGCTGGCCGAGGCCGCCGCCGTCGACATCCCGGCCATGATGGACGGCTGGATCTTCCGCCCCGGGTATCCGCTGCTCAGCGTCCGTCAGGAAGGGGAGAGCCTGATCCTGACGCAGCAGCGTTTCACCTATTTGCCGGCGGAAGAACCCGTCGAGCAACCCGCGGAGCCGTTCGCCAACGGAGCCTCCGCGGAGAAGCCGCCCGCTCCGGCGCCCGAAACCTGGCAAACGCCGGTCCGGCTCGCGTACTTTCGCGGCGATGTCGTGGAGAACGCGCACCATCTGCTGCACGGCGTCGAGGAAGTGGTGCGCCTGCCGCCGGACGCCAGCGCGGTCCTTCTCAACGAGGGAGGGCACGGCTTCTTTCGCGTTCGCTACGCTCCGGAACTGTTGCAGCGGCTGCTGCGCCGCTTGCCGGACCTGTCGGCGGTGGATCGCTTTAACCTCGTCAACGACATCTGGGCTCTGACCCTGGCCGGACAGTTGCCGCTGGCCGAGTTCCTCGATCTGACCAGGCGTCTCGGCGACGAGCGCGACCGTAACGTCTGGTCGCTGGTGATCGCCGCCTTCGGCGTGCTGCACCGGTTGGTCGACGAGGACGACCGGCAACGCCTGGAGAGCCTGGTGCGCGATCGCCTGTCGGCGGCGGTGGCGGCGCTCGGTTGGGAGGCACGGCCCGAGGAGGAGGAGTTGACCCGTCAGCTGCGCGGCGACCTGCTGCGCCTGTTACGGCACGCTGGGCAATGATGCGGTGGTGCAGGCGCGAGCGGTCGAGGTCTTCGCCGCCGGGGCCGACGGCGGCGTGGCCGTCGACGCCGACGTGCTGGCCGCCGTGGTGCCGGTCCTGGCCTTCACGGGAGGAGCGAGAGCGCTACGACGATTTCGACCGGCGCCGCCGGACCGCCCGCACGCCGCAGGAGGAACAGCGCTACCTGCTGGCCCTGACTGCTTTTCGTCAACCGGAATTGATCGACCGCACGCTAGGGCGAACTCTCGACGGCAGCGTGCGCAGCCAGGACGCCGCCTTCGTCCTGCCGCCCTGCTGCTCAACGTCGACGCCCGCGCCGAAACCTGGGCCTTCGTGCGCGACGCCTGGGACCAGTTAATTCGCCTGATTCCGACGCCGGGTCTGCGTCGTCTGTGCGAAGGTCTGCTCGGTCTGGTGCGGCCGCTCTGGGAAGAGGAGGTGCGCACCTTCCTGATCCAGCGGCGCATCAATCTGGGAGGCAAGACGCTGGAACAGCAACTGGAGCAACTAAAAATCCTCGTCCGACTGCGCGAACGCGAGAGCGCTGCGCTGCGTCGCTATCTCGGCGAGCCCCTGTGAGCAGACGAGTTCTATCCTGTTGGAGCCGGAGATTGGCCATGAACATGCCGCTACCGCCTCATTACCATGACGTGCCGCCTTTGGAGAACGGCGATCGATTGAGTCGCGTCGAGTTCGAGCGTCGCTATCACGCTATGGCCGACGTGAAGAAAGCGGAGCTGATCGAAGGAGTCGTTCACATGCCCTCACCCGTTCGACATCCGCAGCACGGGCACCCGCACGTTCAACTCGTCACCTGGCTCGGTTGTTACGAGGCGTCGACCCCTGGCGTCGAGAGTTCGGACAACGCCACGGCGCGGCTGGATCCGGCCAACGAGCCGCAACCCGATGTCCTGCTCCTGATCCTTCCCACGCACGGGGGACAAACGCGGCTCAGTCCGGAAGGCTACATCGAAGGCGGTCCGGAACTGGCGGCGGAAGTGGCCTCCAGCAGCGTCAGCATCGACCTGCACGACAAGTTCCAGGTCTACCAACGCAACGGCGTCCGCGAATACGTCGTCTGGCGCGTCCTGGAGAGCGCCGTCGACTGGTTCGTCCTGCGTGAGGGCGTCTTCGAGCGACTGGCTCCGGATGCGGACGGCTGCTATCGCAGTGTCGTCTTTCCGGGCTTGTGGCTCGATGCGGCGGCTCTGGTACGCGGCGATCTGACGACGGTGCTGCGCGTGCTGCAGCAAGGCCTGGCTTCTGCGGAACACGCCGCCTTCGTAACTGCGCCTTGGGGCGGCCGGTCCTGGGTGAGTGCTTCTTCTTGTTTGGATACGGGTTCGGAGGTTCGCCATGAACATGCCCTTGCCGCCTCATTACCATGACGTGCCGCCTTTGGAGAACGGCGATCGATTGAGTCGCGTCGAGTTCGAGCGACGCTATCATGCCATGCCGGAACTGAAGAAGGCGGAGCTGATCGAAGGAGTCGTTCACATGCCCTCACCCGTTCGCTTTCCGCAGCATGGGCAACCGCACAGCGATCTGGTATGGTGGCTGGTCCACTACGCCGTGCATACGCCCGGCATCGGTAGAGCGGACAATACGACCGCCCGTCTCGATCCGGCCAACGAGCCGCAACCGGATGCGATGTTGCTGATCCTTCCCACGCACGGCGGCCAGACGCGCCTCAGTCCGGAAGGCTACATCGAAGGCGGTCCGGAACTGGCGGCGGAAGTGGCCTCCAGCAGCGTCAGCATCGACCTGCACGACAAGTTCCAGGTCTACCAACGCAACGGCGTCCGCGAATACGTCGTCTGGCGCGTCCTGGAGAGCGCCGTCGACTGGTTCGTCCTGCGTGAGGGCGTCTTCGAGCGACTGGCTCCGGATGCGGACGGCTGCTATCGCAGTGTCGTCTTTCCAGGCTTGTGGCTCGATGCGGCGGCTCTGGTACGCGGCGATCTGGCGACGGTGCTGCGCGTGCTGCAGCAGGGCCTGGCTTCTGCGGAACACGCCGCCTTCGCGGCACGCCTTGGGGCGGCCGGTCCTGCGTAACAGTATCTTCCTGACTGCGTCCCGTTTCGGAGATTGGCCATGAACATGCCCTTGCCGCCTCATTACCATGACGTGCCGCCTTTGGAGAACGGTGACCGATTGAGTCGCGTCGAGTTCGAGCGACGCTACCATGCCATGCCGGAACTGAAGAAGGCGGAGCTGATCGAAGGAGTCGTTCACATGCCCTCACCCGTTCGCTTTCCGCAGCATGGGCATCCTCACGCATGGCTCCTCGGTTGGCTCACCTGGTATGAGGCGTCGACCCCTGGCGTTGCGGCAGCCGACAACGCCACGGCGCGGCTGGATCCGGCCAACGAGCCGCAGCCCGACGCCGTGTTGCTCATCAACCCCACGCACGGGGGACAAACGCGCCTCAGTCCGGAAGGCTACATCGAAGGCGGTCCGGAACTGGCGGCGGAAGTGGCCTCCAGCAGCGTCAGCATCGACCTGCACGACAAGTTCCAGGTCTACCAACGCAACGGCGTCCGCGAATACGTCGTCTGGCGCGTCCTGGAGAGCGCCGTCGACTGGTTCGTCCTGCGTGAGGGCGTCTTCGAGCGACTGGCTCCGGATGCGGACGGCTGCTATCGCAGTGTCGTCTTTCCGGGCTTGTGGCTCGATGCGGCGGCTCTGGTACGCGGCGATCTGGCGACGGTGCTGCGCGTGCTGCAGCAGGGCCTGGCTTCTGCGGAACACGCCGCCTTCGCGGCACGCCTTGGGGCGGCCGGTCCGAGGTGAGCGTCTCTTCTTGTTTGGATACGAGTTCGGAGGTTCGCCATGAACATGCCCTTGCCGCCTCATTACCATGACGTGCCGCCTTTGGAGAACGGCGACCGATTGAGTCGCGTCGAGTTCGAGCGACGCTATCATGCCATGCCGGAACTGAAGAAGGCGGAGCTGATCGAAGGAGTCGTTCACATGCCCTCACCCGTTCGATTTCCGCAGCATGGGCATCCTCATGTTCAACTCGTCACCTGGCTTGGCTGTTACGAGGCGTCGACCCCTGGCGTTGCGGCAGCCGACAACGCCACGGCGCGGTTGGATCCGGCCAACGAGCCGCAACCGGATGCGATGTTGCTGATCCTTCCCACACACGGCGGCCAGACGCGCCTCAGTCCGGAAGGCTACATCGAAGGCGGTCCGGAACTGGCGGCGGAAGTGGCCTCCAGCAGCGTCAGCATCGACCTGCACGACAAGTTCCAGGTCTACCAACGCAACGGCGTCCGCGAATACGTCGTCTGGCGCGTCCTGGAGAGCGCCGTCGACTGGTTCGTCCTGCGTGAGGGCGTCTTCGAGCGACTGGCTCCGGATGCGGACGGCTGCTATCGCAGTGTCGTCTTTCCAGGCTTGTGGCTCGATGCGGCGGCTCTGGTACGCGGCGATCTGGCGACGGTGCTGCGCGTGCTGCAGCAGGGCCTGGCTTCTGCGGAACACGCCGCCTTCGCGGCACGCCTTGGGGCGGCCGGTCCGAGGTGAGCGTCTCTTCTTGTTTGGATACGAGTTCGGAGGTTCGCCATGAACATGCCGCTACCGCCTCATTACCATGACGTGCCGCCTTTGGAGAACGGCGACCGATTGAGTCGCGTCGAGTTCGAGCGTCGCTATCATGCCATGCCGGAACTGAAGAAAGCGGAGCTGATCGAAGGAGTCGTTCACTTGCCCTCACCCGTTCGTCTGCGCCGTCACGGTGAACCGCACGGCGCCCTGTTATGGTGGCTCGTCCATTACGCCGTACATACCCCTGGCGTCGGCAGCGCGGACAATGCGACGGCGCGGCTGGACCTCGCCAACGAACCGCAGCCCGACGCCATGCTCTACATCGACCCCACCCGCGGCGGTCAGGCACGCATCAGCGACGACGATTACCTCGAAGGCGGTCCGGAACTGGCGGCGGAAGTGGCCTCCAGCAGCGTCAGCATCGACCTGCACGACAAGTTCCAGGTCTACCAACGCAACGGCGTCCGCGAATACGTCGTCTGGCGCATCCTGGAGAGCGCCGTCGACTGGTTCGTCCTGCGTGAGGGCGTCTTCGAGCGACTGGCTCCGGATGCGGACGGCTGCTATCGCAGTGTCGTCTTTCCAGGCTTGTGGCTCGATGCGGCGGCTCTGGTACGCGGCGATCTGGCGACGGTGCTGCGCGTGCTGCAGCAGGGCCTGGCTTCTGCGGAACACGCCGCCTTCGCGGCACGCCTTGGGGCGGCCGGTCCGAGGTGAGCGTCTCTTCTTGTTTGGATACGAGTTCGGAGGTTCGCCATGAACATGCCCTTGCCGCCTCATTACCATGACGTGCCGCCTTTGGAGAACGGCGACCGATTGAGTCGCGTCGAGTTCGAGCGACGCTATCATGCCATGCCGGAACTGAAGAAGGCGGAGCTGATCGAAGGAGTCGTTCACATGCCCTCACCCGTTCGACATCCGCAGCATGGGCATCCTCATGCATGGCTGCTCGGTTGGATCACCTGGTATGAGGCGTCGACACCGGGTGTCGAGAGTTCGGACAACGCCACGGCGCGGCTGGATCCGGCCAACGAGCCGCAACCGGATGCGATGTTGCTGATCCTTCCCACACACGGCGGCCAGACGCGGCTCAGTCCGGAAGGCTACATCGAAGGCGGTCCGGAACTGGCGGCGGAAGTGGCCTCCAGCAGCGTCAGCATCGACCTGCACGACAAGTTCCAGGTCTACCAACGCAACGGCGTCCGCGAATACGTCGTCTGGCGCGTCCTGGAGAGCGCCGTCGACTGGTTCGTCCTGCGTGAGGGCGTCTTCGAGCGACTGGCTCCGGATGCGGACGGCTGCTATCGCAGTGTCGTCTTTCCAGGCTTGTGGCTCGATGCGGCGGCTCTGGTACGCGGCGATCTGGCGACGGTGCTGCGCGTGCTGCAGCAGGGCCTGGCTTCTGCGGAACACGCCGCCTTCGTGACGCGCCTTGCGGCCGCCGGTGCCTGACCCGCCACATCCGGTAGGATGAAACCTCCGCCCTCGATCCTCGCTTTGGAATCTCCGCCATGACGCAACCGTGGTACAAGGACGGCCTCCGTTTCCGCTGCACGCGCTGCGGGCACTGCTGCACCGGCGACCCGGGCTTCGTCTGGGTCGACGACGCCGAACTGATCGCCCTGGCCGACTTCCTCGGCGAACCCGTCGAGGTCGTACGGGGGCTGCACACCAAAACCGGCTCGCGCGGCCTGTCGCTGCGGGAGAAGCTCAACGGCGATTGTGTCTTCTTCGACCGCAACGTCGGTTGCACCGTCTATGCGGTGCGTCCGCGGCAGTGTCGAACCTGGCCGTTCTGGGAGAGCAACGTCGCCACGCCGGAGGACTGGAAGGACACCCGCGCCGTCTGTCCCGGCTCCGGACAGGGCGATCTGATTTCCGCCGAAGAAATCGTTTCGCGCTTGAAGGTGATCCGCCTTTGACCCATAATGCGCTCAGGGAACGGGCCGCATTCTCGCTGACGGTCGTTCCTCCCTCCCCGCCTGCCCGCCGCGGCGCCCCGCTGCCGGAGATGAACTCGATGAGCCGTTGGCCGCTGGTGTCGCTTCTGGCGTTCGTGCTGTTGCCGCTGCTCGGCTGCGCCCATGAGAAGTCCGCCGAGCCGGCCCGCGAGGAAGCCTCCTCGTCCGGTTCGGCTTCCCGCTCCGCGAACCCGGTCAACGAACGCAACGTGCCCTTCGGCAGTCTGCGCCGCTCCAGGGACGGCGACGACAGGAAAGTGCTGCAAGACGAGACGATTCTCGTCGCCGGTCCCGCCGGCAAGCCGGACTTCGGTCGGGACGTGCAGCCGTTGCTGTCCAAATACTGCGTCGACTGCCACAGCGGCAAGAAGCCGAAGGGCAACCTCACCCTCGATGGCTTCGCCGATCAGACGGCGGCGCTCAAGAACGCCAAGGTCTGGGAGAAGGTCGCCGACATCCTGCGCTCGGCGACATGCCGCCGCCGAGGGCAAGCCGCAGCCGACCGCCGCCGAGCTGGACGCGCTCAACGCGCTGGCTCGACGCCGTCGTCTTCAAGGTCGACTGCACCGGCCCGCAAGACCCCGGCCGCGTCACCATCCGCCGGCTCAACCGCGCCGAGTACAACAACACCATCCGCGACCTGCGTCGGCGTCGACTTCCGCCCGGCCGACGACTTCCCCGCCGACGACGTCGGCTACGGCTTCGACAACATCGGCGACGTGCTGTCGCTGCCGCCGCTGCTCTGGAGAAGTACCTCGCCGCCGCCGAGAAGATCGTCGACGAGGCGTTCGACGACGCCCGACGCCGCGCAAGCGCATCCTGATGCCCGCCGCGAAGCCGCAAGGACGAGGCGGCGACGCGCGCCGCAACCTCCAGCAGCTTCGCCGAGCCGGGCCTGTCGCCGGCCGGCCACCGACGACGAGGTGCGACCGCCTGCTGCAGCTTCGTCGAGCTGGCCGCAGCAGAACGGCGACGCGCCGAGACGGGCGTGCAAGCTGGCGCTTGCAGGCCGTGCTCGTCTCGCCGCACTTCCTCTTCCGCGTCGAGCTCGACCGCAAGCGACGACCGCGACGGCGCCGCACCCGATCAGCGACTACGAGCTGGCCTCGCGGCTGTCGTACTTCCTGTGGAGCAGCATGCCCGACGACGAGCTGTTCCGCCTGGCCGCGCGAAGGCAAGCTGCGCAAGCCCGACGTGCTCGAAGCCCAGGTCAGGCGGATGCTCAAGGACCCGAAGGCGCGCGCCCTGGCCGAGAACTTCGCCGGCCAGTGGCTGCAGATCGCGCAACCTGAAGAGCTTCACGCCCGACCCGAAGCTGTTCCCGACCTTCGACGAGCCGCTGCGGCCGGCCATGCTGCAGGAGACGGAGCTGTTCTTCGAGTACGTCGTCCGCGAGGACCGCAGCGTCCTCGACTTCCTCGACGCCGACTACACCTTCGTCAACGAACGGCTGGCGAAGCACTACGGCATCGACGGCGTCAAGGGCGACGAGTTCCGCAAGGTGACGCCTGCCGGACGCGCCGCGCGGCGGCGTGCTGACGCAGGCCAGCGTCCTGACGGTCACCTCGAACCCGACGCGGACCTCGCCGGTCAAGCGCGGCAAGTGGATCCTGGAGAACATCCTCGGCACGCCGCCGCCGCCGCCGCCGCCGACGTGACGAGCTGAAGGAGGACAAGCAGGCGCGAGCTGACCGGCACGCTGCGGCAGCGCATGGAGCAGCACCGGGCCAACCCGAGCTGCGCCGCCTGCCACCAGCGCATGGACCCGCTCGGCTTCGGCTTCGAGAACTTCGACGCCATCGGCGCCTGGCGCGACGCAGGACGGCAAGCACGCCATCGACGCCGTCCGGCGTGCTGCCCGGCGGCCAGACGTTCAACGGGCCGGCCGAGCTGCGGGCGCATCCTCAAGGCGACGACAGGACGCGTTCGCCCGCTGCCTGACCGAGAAGATGCTGACCTACGCCCTGGGCCGCGGCACTGGAGCGCGACCGACCGCTGCGCCGTCGACGAGATCGCGCCGCAACGTGGCGAAGAACGACTACACGTTTTCGAGCCTGGTGCTCGAGATCGTCAAGAGCGACCCGTTCCAGAAGCGACGGGCCAAGCGAGGGGGCATGACAATGAGCAACGTACCTGCGACTCTCCCGGCGAACCGTCCTGCAAGGGCCTCGGCGTCGAGCCGTCGCCCTGCCGCTGCTGGAGGCGATGCTGCCGCGCACGGTCGCTGCGGCGCCGCGGCCGGCAGCAGCCGCCGCTGCGCATGGCGTTCCTCTACGTCCCCAACGGCATGCACATGGCCGACTGGACGCCGAGCCGAGGAGGGCGCCGCTTCGAGCTGCCGCCGACGCTGGAGCCGCTGGCGCACGGTCAAGGACGACCTGCTCGTGCTGAGCGGCCTGACGCCGGACAAGGCCCGCGCCAACGGCGACGGCCCCGGCGACCACGCCCGCGCCATGGCCACCTTCCTGACCGGCCGCCAGGCCACGCAAGACCGCCGGCGCCGACATCCGCGTCGGCGTCTCGGTCGACCAGGTCGCCGCCGCAGAAGGTCGGCCAGGCCACGCGCTTCGCCTCGCTGGAGATCGGCTGCGAGGGCGGCAAGCAACGCCGGCAACTGCGACTCCGGCTACAGCTGCGCCTACTCGTCGAACCTCTCCTGGCGCGGCCGAATCGACGCCGATGGCCAAGGAGATCGAACCCGCGGCTGGTCTTCGAGCGGCTGTTCGGCACGGCCCGGCAAGGGCGACGCCGACCGCGACACGCCGCGACGCGCTACAAGCAAGAGCATCCTCGACTTCGTGGCCGAGGACGCCAGCGCACCTGCAAGACGCAGCTCGGCGCCACCGACCAGCGCAAGCTCGACGAGTACCTGACCGGCGTCCGCGAGATCGAGCAGCGCCTGCCAGCGGCGCCGAGCCGGCGGTCGAGGTCGGCGCAGGCGCAAGATGGCCCGGCCGACGGGCGTGCCGCAAGGACTACGAGGAGCACCTCCGGCTGATGGCCGACCTGCTGGTGCTGGCGTTCCAGGCCGACCTGACGCGCGATCGCGCACGTTCGTGTTCGCCAACGACGGCAGCAACCGCAGCTACCGCGACATCGGCGTGCCGCGAGGGCCACCACGACCTGTCGCACCACGGCGGCAACAAGGACAAGCAGGCGAAGATCCAGAAGATCAACCAGCTTCCACATCGACGCAGCTCGCCTACCTCCTGGACAAGCTGAAGGCGGTCAAGGAAGGCGACGGCACGCTGCTGGACAACTGCATGATCGTCTACGGCAGCGGCATCAGCGACGGCAACCGCCACAACCACGACGACCTGCCGATCCTGCTGGCCGGCAAGGGCGGCGGCACGTCAAGACGGGCCGGCACGTCAGCTACCCGAAGGAGACGCCGCTGACGAACCTGTACCTGGCGATGCTCGACCGCATGGGCGCGACGGTCGACTCGTTCGGCGACAGCACGGGCCGGCTGGCCGGACGCTGGACGGCTGAGGACCGATCTGCGATTGTCAGCCGCCAGCGCCTGGGGCCGACGCCTCAGTGCAGACGCGTGCGCCGCAGGTCTGTACGGCTACGTGGCCGCGAGTCCGAGGACCTGCCATGTCCGACGCGACTGCGCCGGCAGGTCCTGGAGATGTATCGCGAGGTCGACCGCGAGGTCGCCGCCGCCGGGCCGGTGTGCGTCGCCAGCGGCCGCTGCTGCCGCTTCAAGGAGTACGGCCACACCCTCTTCGTCAGCAATCTCGAAGCGGAAGTGCTGCTCGCAGCGCGCCCCGCCCTACGACGGCGCCGGTGACGGCGGACTTCTGCCCGTTCCAGCAGGGCAACCTCTGTACGGCCCGCGAGCCGCGGCCGCTCGGCTGCCGCGTCTACTACTGCGACCCGAACTACCAGGACACGGGCAGCCGCATCAGCGAGAACGTATCTGCGCCGGCTCAAGGACCTGGCCGACGCCCACGGCGTGCCGCTGGCGCTACGCCCCGCTGCACCACTTCCTCAATCATCCCGAAGACGCCGTCACCGAAGCCTCGACAGCCGTCCGGCCGCACCGACGGAGGAGATTTCGCCATGCTCCGACTGCGTTCGCTGCTCATCCTCTTGCTGACGGCCGCGCCCGCCGCTCGCCGCGGACTGGCCGCAGTGGCTCGGCCCCAGCCGCGACGGCACCTCGCCGGAGACGATCGAGCCCTGGAAGGGCGACCTGAAGGTCCTCTGGCGGAAGCCGGTCGGCGAGGGCCACAGCTCGCCGGTCGTCGCCGGCGGCAAGGTGTTCCTGCACACCAAGGTCGACGGACAAGGAAGCCGAGGACGTCAGCGCCTACGACGCCAGCAGCGGCAAGCACGCTCTGGTCGACAGCCTATGACCGCGACGAGTTCAAGAGCCCCTTCGGCATCGGCCCGCGGGCGACGCCCGCGGTCGGTCGGCGGCAAGGTCTACACGCTTCGGCGCCACGGGCATCCTGACCTGCTTCGACGCCGCCAACGGGCAAGGAACTCTGGCAGGTCGACACGCTCAAGGAGTTCGAGGCGCCGAAGCCTGTTCTTCGGCGCGTCCTGCTCGCCGCTGGTCGAGGGCGATCAGGTGCTGGTCAACGTCGGCGGCAAGGGCGCGTCGGTCGTCGCCTTCAACGAAGGACACCGGCGAGGTGGTCTGGAAGACGCTCGACGACAAGGCCAGCTACTCCTCGCCCATCGCTCCTCGGCGAAGGGGAAGAAACGGCAGGTCGTCTTCCTGACCGCGGAGGGGCTGGCGTCGCTCGACGCCCGCCGACGGCAAGTCGTTCTGGGACTTCCCGCTGGTCGACCAGCTCAACGAAAGTTCGACGACGCCGGTGCGTCCGGGCGACCATCGCTCCTGGCCAGCTCGATCACCTACGGCGGCGTCGGCTTCAGCTCGAGCGAAAGGACGGCAAGCCGGCGGCGACGCAGGCGTGGAAGAACGCCGACCTGACCTGCTACTTCTCGACGCCGGTGCCGGTCGGCAAGGAACACGTCTACCTGGTCACGGGCAGCGATCCTGTCGCCGCAGGCCTCGACGCTGCACTGCGTCGACGCCGGGACGGGCAAGGAGCTGTGGAAGAAGCCGAAGGTCGGCAAGTACCACGCGGCCCTGCTGCGCACCGGCGACGACAAGCTGCTGATGCTCGACGACTTCGGCGACCTGGTGCTGCTCGACCCGGACCCGAAGGAGTACAAGGAGTTGGCCCGCTCAAAGGTGTGCGGCGCGACGTGGGCGCACCCCGGCACTGTCCGACGGCGCATTACCTGCCGCGATGAGAAGGAATTGTTGTGCATCCAGGTCGGCAAGTGAGGCGTCGGCCTCCGTCCCCCTCTCCCCCAAGGGGAGAGGGAGAAAGCCCGATCCGCTTCACGCGATCAGCACGGTATAGCCCCGGTGCATCGCCGCCTCGACGGAGCCGAACTCCTCGACCATCATCGCGCCGACCTCGGCCGGCTGCTTCGTGACCAGGTAAAAGCCGGCCGTCGCGTCTTGAGCAGCGGCGCGGGCGCGTTCGATGAACAGCCGCGCGATCGCTGCCTGCCGCGAAGTACGGCGGATTGGCCAGCGCCACGTCGAACGTTCCCTGCTTCGGCCCCTCGACCGTGCTGTGGCGAACGTCTCGAACGCCGGCACGCCGTTGGCCGCGGGCGTTCTGTTCGGCCAGGGCGATGGCACGCACGTTGCTGTCGACGAAGGCGACGAAGCCTTCCGGCCCGGCCGACTGGGCGGCGAAGATGCCGTTGGTGCCGAAGCCGCAGCCGATGTCCAGGACGCGGTCGCCTGGTTCGATCTCCATCACCTCGGCCAGCGCCCGGGCGCCGTTGTCGAAGCGGCCGTAGGAGAACGTGCCCGGCCGCGACAGGAAGCGGCACGACGGGCCGCTCGCGGATCCGGGCCTGGAACGTCATTTCGTGCCGGCGCCGCGGCCGGTCGCCGTCGCGCTGGCACCCAGAAGACCGAGTCGCGGTCCACGTCCGGTGCGCGTGGACGCGGCCGAAGACCTTTTTCAGCAGCGGCGGAAAAACGGGTCGGTCTCGTAGGGCGACCAGACGACGAAGGTGCCGCCGCGGCCGCAGGACGTGGAACGCCTGCTCGACCATGTCGATCTTCAGCTCGCGCTCGCCGCCGCGCGGCGGCATGTAGACGGCGGTCTGGAAGTCGGCCGGCAGGTCCCACAGGTCGGGCAGCGTCACGACCGCGGGCGTGAGCGCCGCCTCGGCCAGCTCTCGCGCAGCCGCTCGGCCTGGTACAGGTCCATCTGGTAGCAGGTCGCTTCCGCCGCGTCGACGGCCGGCGAGCAGGTTGACCACCTCGGCCGGCGAGCCGAGGACGACGGCCGAGCGGCGGCCTGCACCCGGGCTCGCGGCACGCGCCCGCTGGCTCAGCGGCAGCTCGCGCGATGCCGTCGGGACATGAATGCTCCGCCAGACCGGCGACTGCCGATGCAGCCCGCGCTACTGGCCGCAACGCTCGCGACTCAGACGCCGATCCAGCGGCCGCCCGGCGGCAGCGTCAGCCAGCCCGCGTCGACGCCCTGCTGCTGCAGATTGATCGCGTCCGTCGTGCAGGTGTACGGCTCGATGCAAAACGCCTGCCGGTGTGGCCGGCGTGAACACCACCATCTCGCGGAAGTCCGGCGAGCAGCAGACCAGCAGCGACGACGCCGGCGCGAGCCTGCGATCGCGCCCGATCAGACGCAGTCCGTCGGCGCCCGCCGGCGTCGCGGCAGGTCGGTCAGCACGTCGTCGAGGTGCAAGTCGGCGAAACGCCGCGGCGCGTTCAGGTCGCGCTCGGCATCGACGGCGCGCGCGTGCCCGGTCGGCAGGCATTCCGTCCAGTTCCCAGTACGACGCGGCCGGCACCGCGACGCGTGCAATCGTCCGGCGCGACCCCCGGCGGCGAACGGCAGCCGGAAATAGGGGTGATAGCCCAGGCCGAACGGCAGCGGCTTCGTGTCCGGGTTGATGACCTCCGCCTCGACGCCGCAGGCGGCCGGCGCCCAGCCGATAGGTGACGCGAGATCGTAGTCGGCCGGCCACAGCCGCGACGCAGTCCGGGGCGTCGACGCGAGCCGCGGAACACGCCGGTCACCCAGGCCGAGCCGGCGTCGGCGCCCTGGCCGAGGACGCGCCATGGCCGGCGGCAGGCGAAGCCGTGGATGGCGTTCTTCTGGACCGGTCGTTGAGCGGCAGCTGATAGTCCTTGCCGTCCCAGGTGAAGCGGCCGTCGCGGATGCGGTTGGGGAACGGGAACAGGATCGGGATGCCGCTGCGCGTCGGCCGGCCGTCGGCGAACAGGTTCGGGTCGGCGTAGAGCAGGTCGAGCGTCTGGCCGGCCGCTGACCGTCTGCCACCGGAAGCAGTTGAAGCCGAGCGCCGGCCAGACCTCGGCCCGGCCGCCGCGCCGTCTTCCAGGACGTACGATGGTGGGGTCGAGGTCGGCCGCTCCCGGCTTGGCGTGCCGCGTGTCCGACCGTGAAGGCCATGATGACTCTCCCCGATGCCGCGCTGGTCGTTCGCTAGGGTAGAGGCGTCGAAGGCCGCCGACGTCTCGTCCTACCGAGGGCTTGCGCCGTGCCGACCTTTGCCGCCGATCGTCTGGTGCCGTTCGCCTCGCGCCCTGTTTCGCGCCGGCGGCGTGCCCGCCGACGAGGCCGAGCGCGTCGCCGGCAGCCTCGTGGATGCCAACCTGGCCGGCCACGATTCGCATGGCATGATCCGCATCCCGCAGTATCTGCAGGCCGTCGCCGACGGCCAGCTGCAAGCCCGGGCGTTCCTTTGAGCATACTCAAGGAAACGCCGTCCGTCCTGGTCTGCGACGGCAACTGGGGCCTCGGCCAGGTGCAGGCCCACCGCCTGCTTGGACCGGCTGGTGCCCATGGCCGCGGCCGGTCGGCATGGCGGCGGGCACGCTGAAGCACTGCGGCCACATCGGCCGGCTGGGCGAGTACGCCGAGGCGGCCGACGGCGGACGGCCTGGCCCTCCTCGCCACGGTCAACAACCACGGCTTCGGCCGGGCCGTCGCCCCGCCCGGCGGCGACGGCCGGCCGCATCGGCACCAACCCGCTCTGCCTCGGCGTGCCGACGGCGAGCGATCCGGTCGTGCTGGACATCGGCACGAGCGTCTGCGCCGAGGGCAAGGTGCGCGTCGCGTTCAACAAGGGCGAGCCGGTGCCGGAGGGCTGGCTGCTCGACGCCGAGGGCCAGCCGACCACCGATCCCGGCGTGCTGTACCGCGAGCCGCGCGGCACCATCCTGCCGCTGGGCGGGACGCAGGCGTACAAGGGCTTCGGCATCGGCCTGCTGCTGGACATGCTCGTCGGCGGCCTGTCGGGGCGCCGTGCAGCCGGCCGGAGATCGGCCCGCTGTCGGCCAACGCCGTGCTGTTCGTCGCTGCTTCGACGCGGCCGTCCTTCGCCGGCACCGACCACTTTCTCGACACGAGGTGACGACCCTGGCCGACAACGTCCGCGGCATGCCCGCGCGGCCGCGGGGGTCGGGCGCGGTCAGCTGCCCGGCGATCCGGAGCGACGGGAACGGACGCGGCGTACGCGGGAGGGAGTGACGCTGGACGAAGGAACCTGGGGCCATCTGACCGATCTGGCACGGCGGATGGGCGTGGCGGTGCCGACCTAACCCCCCCGCCCCCTTCCCTGAAGGGAAGGGGGTGCCTGATCCGAGAGACACTCTCGGCTTCGCCTCCGGTCCCCCCTTCCCTTGAGGGAAGGGGGTTAGGGGGTTAGGTCTCCGCAAGTAGTTGACGCGGTCTTCCCCTTTCTGCTACCGTAAAACGCCGGCTCGCTCTCCCTCGCCCCGCCAGGAGCGGACGTGCCTCGGACCATTTTCGCGTTCAACGGCGACCTCGAATCGCGCCTGGCTCTGCACTGGCTCGTTCACGAACGCGCCCACGAGGTCATCACGCTCTCGCTCAATCTCGGCCAGGAACAGTACCTCGAACCGCTCGGCGAATTGGCCCTGGAACTGGGGGCCGCGGCGGCGCGCATCGTCGATCGGCGGACGGAGTTTCTGCGCGATTTCGCCGTGCCCGTCCTCCAGGCCGACGCCGTCTATCAAAACGGTTGCTTCCTCGGGTCCGCCCTCGCCCGCTTCGTCATTGCCCGTGAGCTAGTGCGCCTCGGCACGCGAACAGAACTGCACCAGCGTGGCCCATGCCTCGGCCACCAAGGGCAACGATCAGGTCCGTCTCGACGGCTCCATCGCCGCCCTCGCTCCGGACCTGGAAGTCATCGCCCCCGCCGCCTGTGGAACCTGCGCACGTTGGAAGACAAACGGACCTACGCTCATCGGCGCCGGCTTCCTCTGGACGAGTCCGTCGGGGCCGCCGTCACGGTGGACCGCAATCTCTGGGGGGCCAGCATCTACGTTGCGGGACTGACGGACCCCTGGGAGGAGCCGGCGCCGGAAGTCTTCGTGCTGACGCGGGCGCCGAACCGGCGCCCGACGAACCCCTGACGATCACGCTCGGTTTCGAGGAAGGCGTGCCGCGCAGCCTCAACGGACAGACGATGGAACTGGTGCCGCTGGTGCGCGAGCTGAACCGCCTGGCCGGCGAACACGGCGTCGGCCGGGGCGACGTGGTCGAGGATCGCCTGTTCGGCATCAAGACGCGCGAGCTGTACGAGGCGCCGGCGGCCACGGTCCTGCGTTCCGCCTTGCGCGACCTCGAAAGTCTCGTTCAGAGCCGCGAGCTGCGCTTGACGAAGGACTCGCTCGGACGCCGTTACGCCGAGCTGGTCTATGCCGGCCACTGGTTCCACGATCTGCGCGAGCGCTACAGGCGTTCTTCCTGCGGACGCAACAGCACGTCAGCGGCGCGGTCCGTCTGCGTCTGTTCAAGGGAAGCTGTCAGGTCATCGGTCGGCGCAGTCCGTTCAGCCTGTACGACGGTACCCTGGCGGGCCAGTCGGATGCGGAGTGGTTCGACGCCCGCTGGGCCGAGGCGCTGACCGCCCTGGTGGCGCTGCCGGCGCGGCTGGCGGCTCGACGCCAACCCATGCCGCCGGAGTCGGGCAGCGGCTGGGCGGCGCCCTGACGCGAAACGGCGCTTCCGGGGCAATCCGCCGAGGGAAGGGTTTCCGCTCTTTACAAGCCGGGGCGGACCGGCCAAGATGAGGCATGCGTTTCGGTTGTCGGTGCGGAGCGGGCGACGCGGCGATGTCGAGGCGCGGCAAGAAACGGAGGATCGGCTGACGCGGCGCGTGTCGTGTCGCACGGAATCGAGGTATCTGGCACAGGAATTCAGCGGTCATGTCCAGCGAACGCGTCCCGATGACCCGAGAAGGCTACGAGAAACTCAAGGCCGACCTGGACCGCATGCAGAACGTCGAGATGATCGAGGTGGCCAAGCGCATCGCCGCCGCCCGCGACCTCGGCGACCTCAGCGAGAACGCCGAGTACCACGCCGCCCGCGAAGACCAGGGCATGCTCCAGGCCCGCATCGACGCCCTCAAGCGACAAGCTCGCCCGCGCCTTCATCGTCGATCGCAGCAGCCTGCCCGACGACACCGTCGTCTTCGGCACCCGCGTCGCGATCAAGAACCTCGATTCCGGCGAGGAAGAGGTCTACGAACTGGTCGGCCCCGGCGACGAGGATTACGACAAGAACAAGATCCTCACGACCAGCCCGCGCGGCCAGGGCCTGCTCGGCAAAAAGGTCGACGACGTCGCCCTCATCAAGGTGCCCAAGGGAAACCTCCGGTATCAGATTTTGGAGATTTCCTTTCCCGACCCCGAGTGACGGACGCGCTCGCTTCGTTTAGCCGCGAGCCTTTGGCGAGCGCGTCTGCGCAGACGCGCTCGCCAAAGGCTCGCGGCTAAACCATGCGCTTCAAAATTTTCACGGAAGTTCCTTGCAACTCCGCTCCCGATTCGTTATCTATTTACTTATCCATTCTTCCGTCCTTGCGAGAACTCGCACCACGGCGACGACTCGCGCACTTGCAACTCGAAAGGACCGTACCCGTGCGTCTTTCCCTCTCCCGACGACAGCGTCGCGCCTTCACGCTGATCGAACTCCTCGTCGTCATCGCCATCATCGCCGTCCTCATCGGCCTGCTGCTTCCGGCCGTGCAGAAGGTCCGCGAGGCGGCCGGCACGGACGCAGTGCGAGAACAACCTGAAGCAGATCGGCATCGCCATGCACGGCTATCACGACGTCAACCATCAGTTCCCTTCGGAAGGCGGCTACACGGGCACGGGTCAGACGGCCACGTCCTTTTACGTCGGTATCCTGCCGCAGATCGAGCAGGGCAATCAGAATCCGGCATCGCCTCTGCCGATCGCCATGTTCCTCTGTCCGACCCGCCGGGGGACGATGCCGGTGCCAAGGTGGATTACTGCGGCTGCTACGACGGCAGCATTGTTTCCTCTTCCGGTTTCGGCCAGGGCAACCTGAGTAACGAGCTGCCTGGCGGCGCCAACGGCCTCAAGACGATCCTGAACAACAAGGGCGTCATGATGACCTCCGTGAGCAACGGCGGCGGCACGTCCAACACCATCCTGCTGGCGCACAAAATCATGGCGCCGGCGAACTATACGATCACCAACGGTCCCAACGACAACGGCGGCTGGGCCGCCTACGTCAACCTCGAACACATGCGCTGCGCCGACAGTAACGGCAACACGTTGCACGGCTACACGCAGGACGCCCCGAACGTCGACGTCAATCACATGGGCGGTCCGCATCCGAACGGCTCGCCGGTGCTGTACGCCGACGGTTCGGTCCGCAGTTACCAGTACCTCGCCACGGGCGGCGGCTTCTCCGACTGCGCGACGTTCCAGCTCCTCTGGGCGTACAATCGCACGACTCCCATCTCGCTCTCCTCGAATTAACTGCGTTCCATGCGGACCGGACGCCCAGGCGCACAGGAAGAGCCGGGAAGATAGGCCTATCTTCCCGGCTCTTCCTGTGGCTGGGCGTGAGATGCTTCGTTTTCCTAGATTCGCTCATACAGCAAGCGCTCGATGGGCCGGCCCTCCTTGCGGAACTTGCGCTCGAAGTTCGTGAGATAATCGAGATCGTGCGTCGGCGCCGCGGGCTCGGGCGGCGGCAGGAGCGGCAGCAGCGGCTCGACCGCGCAATAACTCGCGCATCAGCCCGGCGTAGTCCTCCACGTCGGTGGCGAGCGGCAGGACGACCGCCCGGCCGCAGCACGCGCGCGCACTCGGCGGCGAACTCGGCCGTGAACACCCGCCGCTTGTGGTGCCGCTTCTTCCACCACGGGTCGGGAAAGTAGACGTGGACGCGCCTGCAGCGACGCGGCGGCGACGCGGTCGCGCAGGAACAGGCGGCCGTCGCCGCAGGCCACGCGCACGTTGCCAGGCCGCGCTTGGCCAGGCGCGTGGCCGTGAACAGCTGATACTTGCGGACGATCTCGACGCCGACGAAGTTGACGTCCGGGCGCTCGCCGTGCGGACGTGGTCAGGAACAGCCCCTTGCCGAAGCCGACCTCCAGCTCGACGGGAGTAGTCGTTGCCGAACACGGTCGGCCAGTCGAACGGCGCCGGCGGGTCGGGCAGGTCGAGCGACGATAGGGGGCCAGCTGCTCCAGGCGACAGACGGGGCGCACGCGGCGCACGCTCAACCCTCCTGCCGCATCGGCCGTGCCGGCCTGACGGCATGGGCACGCCGATGATGTCGCCGTGGAAGACCATGGTCGCGCCGACGAAGCCCTGGACGTTGAAGACCGTCTGCCGGCGGTGCAGCGAACTCCCTTGGCCGACCAGGACCAGGCGGTCGCCGGGTCGCACCGGGCCGCGGAAGCGCACGTTCTCCATGCCGCCGAAGCCGATGAAGTCGCCGTGCAGCAGACCGGCGGTCTTGCATGTAGTAGACGCACAGCTGGGCCGCCGCCTCGCACATCAGCACGCCCGGCAGCAGCGGATAGCCCGGCATGTGGCCGCGCACCCAGAACTCGTCGGCGGTCACGTCCTTGTAGCCGATGATGAGATGCTGTTCGCGGTCGACGTGGACGATGGCGGTGAGCTGCTCCATCTCGAAGCGCTGCGGGTTGACGCGACGAATCCCTTCCTGGTCGGCGACGACGCGCTCGCAGTCGAGCTCCGACGGGTCAAGTGTGCACTCGGGGGGCATGCGTCTCTCCTGCGTCGTTCGTCCGTGGTCCGTGGCAATAGACAACCATGAACGAGTTGATGCCACGGACGACGGACCACGAACCAATTCTTTAGCCGACCACTTCGGCGATCTGGTCCAGTTCGGTCAGCAAGACGTCGGGGCGGCTGGCGGGTCCTTCAACTGCTCCGGCGTCGCCTGCAAGGACGCCTTGTCGCCGGCGAACAGCGCGGTCCGCATTCCCAGCCGCCGGGCCGGGATGATGTCGTGCGGCAGGCTGGAGCCGACGTGCAGCACCTCGTCGGGACCGATGCCGCTGCTCGAGCAGGGCATCCAGGACGGGCGGAACAGACGTTCCGACGGCTTGCGGCCGCCGCACCTCACACGACAGGGCCGACGCCCCGTCCGTCAGCAGTTCGTCGAGCCTGGCGGACTCATCCTGGGCCGGCAGGCCGCGCTGCAGCTGCACGGGCGTGAAGCACTGGCCGTCGGCCAGCAGCCCCTGCGTCAGCCCGGCTCATGGACGTGGCGCAGGGCGGCGGCGGCGCCGGGGTAGCAGGCCGTGCCTTGCAGGCTGGCGTGGAAGAAGTAGGCGACCTTGCGGCTGTACTCGTTGAGCGAACCGTAGAAGCCGGCGTCGAACTTGTAGTCCTTCTGAAAGAGCTTCTTGAGGATCGCTTCCCAGACGCGGTCGGCGGCGACCTCGGGATGCCGTTCGCCGCCGGCGGGAAAGGAGCGCTGTTCGGTCAGCACCTGCCGGTAGATCTGGCCGATGTAGTCCGCCGGCTGGCCCGGCTTGCGCGACATCGACGCCCACATCTTGAACTCCTGCATCGTCTTGTCCAGGGCGAGGTCCATGACGAAGGCTGCGGATGCTCGAAAAGCAGCTCGCCGCCGGTGATGGCCAGCAGGGTGCCGTAGACGTTCCAGAGAACGGCGCGGACCTGCGGGCAGGCGCACGAGATGCGGCTTGGCCCTGGGACGCTCGACGGCAGGGGCGGCCGGCCAGGGAAGATCGCGGCCGTCGAGCTAGGTCGCGTACTGTTCCAGCGTCAGCGCCATCGCCGGCCTTCTCGCAACGACAGTTCGGATTCCGTCCTTCACACTACCAAGCGGGGAGGAGGGTTGCAAGCGCGGCTCCTGAGAGGGCGGCGGAGCGCACGACACGATATGCACGATTTTCCAGCAGCGTCAAGAGAACACGACCGGTCAGCGACGCTCGCTCTGCGCCGGTCGATCGCGGATCATGTCGTGCGCCCGCGTTCAGACGACGGCGAGACGCACCTGACGCAGCGCGCGTAGTCCGGTCGAGGTGACGCGATAGCACGCCGGTGCGCCGCCGTCCTTCGGCATGGGCGTCGGCGTCACGCCCGTGTTCTGTTCGATCCAGCCGTAGGCCAGTAATTCGCCGTGCAGACGGATCATCTCGCGCGACTGCTGCCCCTCCAGTCCGTTCAGGCGATCCTGCCAGGCTTCTCGATCCGGTTTGCCTCGCTCCGCATAATGGGCCAGCAGCATTTGCAAGGGCGCGCATTCGCCCAGTCGTTGCAACTCGTCCAGCATTGGCGCCTACTCCAGTTGATGCTCATCCGGGATAGTTAGCATCGACTTCGGCGCAGGTCGGCATGCAGGAATTTCGTTGAGCCGCGAGCCTTTGGCGAGCGCTTCTCGCAGCGCTCGCCAAAGGCTCGCGGCTCAACCGGGGAGTCTCAAATCGTCATTTCTTTTTGAGGTGTCCGTCAAAGAACGCGAGCATGGCCTTCTCGGCCCTTTCGGCGTCCGCTCCCTTGAAGCCGTGGCCCGCGCCCTCCAGCGACAGCAGTTCCGCCTCGACGCCGCACGCCTTCAGACGTTCGATAAGCCATTCCGCCTGTTCGTGCGCGACGTAATTGTCCTTCGTACCGTGGATGCACAGGGTCGGGGCGGCATGCGGCGTCACCCAGGACAGCGGACTGGCGAGGATGTGCTGCTGGCGATGCGTTTCGAGGTTGCCGCCCAGGAAGAGCGGCAGCACCTCGGCGGCGTCGACGCTCTTGCCGTAGGACTTCGTGAAATCGCTCGGACCGTAGTAGTTGACGACGCAGGCCACCTTGCTCGATTGCTGCGGATTGCCGCCGTCGCCCTCGAAATCCTTGACATCGGCGGTGACGCCGAGGAACTGGGCCAGGTGGCCGCCGGCCGAGCCCCCGGTGACGCCGATGACGGTCGGGATCGAGTTTGATACTTCGCCGCGTTGGCGCGCAGACCAGCGGACGGCAGCCTTGACGTCGTGGACCGCCGCCGGGAACGGATACTTCGGAGCGAAACGATAGCTGATCGTAACGGCGACGTAGCCGTGCTGGGCCAGGCGGATGCACTGGCCGTCGTAACTGCTCCGATTGCCGGCGCGGAAGCCGCCGCCGTGAATGCAGACGATGACCGGAAACGGTCCGTCGCCTTCCTTGGGACGGGCCATGTTCAACTGCAAGTGCTGATTGTCCGGATTGGCGTACTCGATGCCCGTCTCGAAGACGACGTCGGCGGGCACCGTCGGAGCCTTCGACTGGGCCGAAGCGGGCACGACGACCAGGGCCGCGCCGACCAGGGGGAGAAGAAAACGCAAGGCGCTCTGCATCGGAGATTCCCGCGAGGAGAGAAAGGGGCGAGGCATTACCAGGTGAAGTAGAACGAAATCGGCACGACCTTGCCGTTGACCTCGGCGTTGCCGCCGAGCGTGACCTTCTGGATGGTCGGTCCGGAGGCCGCCTGCATGGTCTTGTGTTCGTCGGCCTTGAGCGTGGCCCAGTAGAACGGCAGCGTTTCCTGACTGCCGTCCTCGCGGTGCAGCGTGAGGCTGCCGCGCACCTCACGAATTTCCGGGACGCCGCGATACCAGACGCTCAGCTCGAAGCCGGTCGGCGTTTCCCTGCGATCCAGGCCGAAGGCGATCGGATCCGAAATGAACTCGGCCAGGCAAGTGATCGGCTCTCCGTTGCGCTGACCGCCGCCCTCCAGTTTATAGCGTTGAATGCTCTCCATCGTGCCAGGACTGAGATGAATACGCTTCCGCTCGTTGGCGTCCCAGTGGGTGAACTGGCGGTGCAACTCGGTCGACGAGCCGTCGTCGAACCAGACGGTAATGGTCACGTCGACGTCGGTCAAGGCAGGGCCGACGTTGGTGAAATCGACGTAGCGCATACCGCCAACCTCGAAGCCGCGCTCCCCGGAGAAGGTAGTGATCGGCGTCGGCTTCGGCTTGTTGCAGCCCGACAGGGTCGCCAGCAACAGCAGCGCGACAAATCCGCGGACCGGCATGGCTTGCTCTCCTTCGGAAAGCTCTCTCTCCCCCATACTCGGGGGAGAGGGGTTGGGGGTGAGGGGGCGGACCCTGTGAGAAGGTCTGCTGTCCCCCTCACCCCGACCCTCTCCCTTGAGTACAGGGGAGAGGGAGCCGTTTCGAGCGGGGCGCTCACTTCAGCAACTTCGTCACGACCTCGCCATGCACGTCGGTCAGCCGGAAGTCGCGGCCCTGGAAGCTGAACGTCAATTTCGTGTGATCCAGGCCGAGCAGATGCAGGATGGTCGCTTGCAAGTCGTGGACGTGGACGCGATCCTCGACGGCGGCGAAGCCCAGCTCGTCGGTGGCGCCGAGGTTGACGCCGCGCCTTGACGCCGCCGCCGGCCAGCCACATCGTATAGGCGTCGATGTGGTGATTGCGGCCCACCGTGTCCCGCACCTCGCCCATCGGCGTCCGACCGAACTCACCGCCCCAGACGACCAGCGTATCGTCCAGCAGACCGCGCTGTTTCAGATCGCGCACCAGGGCGGCGCAGGGTCGATCCATCTCGCTTGCAGACACGATCGAGGCCGGTCGTCAGGTTCTCGCCGCCGCTGCCGTGATGGTCCCAGTCGGTGTGGAACAGCTGCACGAAGCGCACGCCGCGCTCGACGAGCCGCCGCGCCAGCAGACAGTTGTTGGCGAAGGACGGTTTGCCCGGCTCGACGCCGTAGGCCTCCAGCGTCTTCTTATCCTCGCGGGCCAGGTCGATCAACTCCGGGGCGCTGGTCTGCATGCGGTAGGCCATCTCGTAGGAGGCGATGCGCGTGGCGATCTCCGGATCGCCGACGTCGGCCAGGCGCGTCTCATTGAGTTCCTTGACCGCGTCGAGGGCGTCGCGCTGCCGTTCGGCGGTCGACGCCGGGCGGACTGGTCAGATTGAGAATCGGTTCGCCGCCGCTGCGGAAGGGCACGCCCTGGTAACGTGGTCGGCAGAAAACCGCTGCCCCAGATGCGGCGCCCCGCCGCGCGGTCCGCGCGGTCCGGACTGCAGGACGACGAAGCCGGGCAGATCGCGCGCGGCGCTGCCGATGCCGTAGGTGACCCAGGCGCCCATGCTCGGCCGGCCGAACTGCGGCGACCCGGTGTTGACGAACATCTTGGCCGGGGCGTGATTGAAGACATCCGTGGCCATCGACCGCACGACGGCGATGTCATCGACGACGCTCGGCGAATGTGCGGCAGACAATCCGACACCCAGGAACCGCTCTGACCGTGGCGGGCGAAGTTGCGTCGGGTGCCAAGCAGTTTCGGTGTCTGCTTGGCGAAGGAGTCCATGAAGGCGAAGCGTTTGCCCTTGATGAACTCTTCGGGAATCGGCTGGCCGTTGAGGGCGTCGAGCTTCGGCTTGTGGTCGAACAACTCCAGCTGGCTCGGTCCGCCGGCCATGAAGAGGAAGATGACGTTCTTGGCCTTTGCCGGAAGTGCGGCCAGGCTTCGGGCGCCAGCGGATCGCGGGCGGCGGAGTCGGTGCGTCAGCAGCGAGGCGAGGGCCATCGAGCCGAGGCCGACGCCGCAATCGCGGAAGAAGTGACGGCGCGATGCGCAGGAGCAGAGGATGCGGCAGAGACATAACGATCGACTCCGAATGGCTCAGGGAAGTTCCAGGCAGGACGCAGGGCGTCCTCGATGCTCTCCATCACCGAATCCGTGACCTGGCCGGCGGGCGGGGTCAGGAATCGGCGAGGGTCCGTGGCGCGAATCTGAAAGCAGAGGAATACCGTCTCCTGCGGCAAACCGCTGTCGTCCGGAGCGACCCGCACCGAGTGAGGGTGATCCCTTGGGACGTTCGATCCATCCGTCCCCGGTACGACGGTAATCACCAGTGGCCGCATGTTGATGGCTGCTCCGGATACCACCAGGACCGGACGCCGTCCCCCCTGCTCGCGCCCCCTGACGGGATTCAGATCGATGAAATAGATTTCCCCGCGTCGGACCGTCATCGTGTCTGCTCCGGCTTGGGCTTCACTCCTGGCAGGTAATCGTCCTGATTACATATGCCGAGCAACTCTTCCGGATCCATGCCCGCCGCAATCGCCGCCGCCCTCGTCTCGGCCTCCCATTTTGGTTTGTCAACGGTTTGCTGCACCGAGGACGCCAGGAGAACCTGAAACCACAGACGGTCGCTCAGCGGCAGTTTCTTGACCCGCTCCAACAACTCCTCCGCTTCCTTGGACTCCCACATAGTTCTACTCCCGTGTCACGAACTCATCCAGATTGAGCAACACCCGCGCCACCGTCGTCCAGGCGGCGAACTCCGCAGCGTCGACGCCCTGCGGCGGTTCCATCGGCGCCAGCGCCTTCGCCTCGTCGGGTCGCTCTCGATACGCCGTCCGCTCCTTGGCCAGCAATCGCAGCAACACGTCGCGCTCGCGCGGCTGCGGCTCGCGGCCCAGGCAGAGCCGGAAGGCATGCCCGATACGGGCGTCGTCCTCCGCAGGCGCCTCGGTCAACGTGCGGCGAGCCAGCGCCTGGGCGAACTCGAAGAAGCCCTGATCGTTCAGCAGCGTCAGAGCCTGGAGCGGCGTGTTGGAGCGGTTGCGCCGCGTGCAGGCGGAAGTGCCGTCCGGGGCGTCGAAGACGATCGAGGGCCGGGTGCGGCGCCGAGCGCCAGAAGAAGGTGTACATGCCGCGGCGATAGCGGTCGGGGCCGACGCTGGCCTTCCACTCGCGCGGCACCTGCGTGAAGCGGTACACGCCCGGCGGCTGCGGCGGATAGACGCTCGGCCCGCCGACGGTGGCGTCGAGCAAACCGCTCGACGCCAGGGCCGCATCGCGCACCAGCTCGGCGTCGAGCCGCAGCCGGTTTTGTCGAGCCAGCAGTCGATTGCGCGGATCGAGCGTCCGCAGTTCGGGTCGGGCCTTCGACGACTGCCGATAGGTCGCCGAGGTGACGATCAGACGGTGCATGGCCTTCATGCTCCAGCCGCGGCGCCGATGAATTCGCGGCGCCAGCCAGTCGAGCAGTTCCGGATGCCAGGGCGGCGTCCCTGCGTGCCGAAATCGTTCTCCGTCTCGACCAGGCCGAGGCCGAAATAGACCTGCCAGCAGCGATTCATGGCCACGCGCGCCGTCAGCGGATTGTTCGGCATCGACCAGCCAGCGGGCCAGGTCGAGGCGATTGTAGGCTGCTCCTTCGCCGGCAGCGGCGGCAGGACGGCCGGCACGCCCGGCGACACCGTCGGCTCCCTTCCGCGTGAAGTCGCCGCCGAGCATGGATGTGCGTCGGTCGTGCGCGTCTTGCCGTTCCTGCACCACCAGCGTCGTCGCGATGACCGGCTGACGCTGCTTCAACTCGACGATCTCGTTTTCCAGCCGGCGCGCGCGTAAGCCACTCGAGCCTGGAACGGCGGCCCGAAGGGATCGCCGCAGGCCGGCGACGACGTGGCGCGCCTGATCGACGTTGCGGTAGGCCGTCAGACAGCGCCTGTTCCTGTCGCGGATTGCGGCCGTTGACGGCAATGGCCAGGATGGTGCGGATCGTTGGCCGGCAGCATGCGTCTTGCCCTTCGGGCGTCAGTCCGCCTTCCCACTTCTCCAGCCTCCCGGCGTGTCGGCG
Source organism: uncultured Alphaproteobacteria bacterium (assembly GCA_963792345.1). Lineage (GTDB taxonomy): Bacteria > Pseudomonadota > Alphaproteobacteria > Acetobacterales > Acetobacteraceae > Rhodopila. The sequence goes on along the minus strand of CAWBVV010000002.1, from coordinate 2,060 downwards.
TCCAGCGCCCTGAGCTGTTTCTCGAGGACGGCGAGCCGTTTCCGGATCTCCTTTCGTTTGCCGGATCTGTTCCGGCGTCGCCAGTTCCAGCGTCGGCTCGTCCACGTTGTTGAAGAAGGCGAAGAACTGGTAATATTCGCGCTGCGACAGCGGATCGAACTTGTGGTCGTGGCACTGGCAGCAGCCGACTGTCAGGCCGAGGAAGACCGAGCCCGTCGTGTTGACGCGGTCGACGACCGACTCGACGCGGAACTGCTCCTGGTCGATGCCGCCTTCCTCGTTGATCTGCGTGTTGCGATGGAAACCGGTGGCGATGCGCTGATCGAGCGTCGCGTCCGGCAGCAGGTCGCCGGCCAGCTGCTCGATGACGAACTGATCGAAAGGCAGGTCGCGGTTGACGGCGTCGAGAACCCAATCGCGGTACTTCCAGATCGGCCGCGGCGTGTCGATGCTGTAGCCGTTGGAGTCGGCATAGCGCGCAAGGTCGAGCCAGTGCCGACCCCAGCGTTCGCCATAGTGCGGCGAGGCCAGCAGGCGGTCGACGAGCCGCTCGTAGGCGTCGGCGCCGCTCATCGCGGAGAAAATTATCGACCTCGCCCGGCGTCGGCGGCAGACCGAGCAGATCGAGCGATAGTCGGCGAATGAGTGTGACGCGGTCGGCCTCCGGAGCGGGACGGATGCCTTCCTTCTCCAGCCGGGCCAGGACGAAGGCGTCGATCGGATTGCGCACCCAGGCGGTATCCTTGACCGCCGGCGCCGCGGGTCGACCGATGGGTTGAAAGCCCCAGTGCTTGCTCTCCGGTCCGCCGACGACGGTTTCGTTGGCGGGAACGACGGCCCCGGCGTCGATCCAGCGCCGCAGCAGGACGATTTCCTCGGCGGACAACCGCGGCCCTTTCGGCGGCATGACGGCCACGCCCTCGACGCCGCAGACGGCCTGAATCAGTAGACTCTCGCCGCTCTTGCCGGACCGCACCACAGGACCGGACGCCCCGCCGGCGCGGATCTTGAGGCCGATGTCGAGCCGCAGCCCGCCGCGCTGTTTCTCCGGCCCATGACAGGCGACGCAGCGCCGGACGAGGAGCGGACGGACCTCGTTGACGTAGTCGGGCACTGCCTCGGCGAGGCCGGGCTGAAGCAGGACGACGCAAAGAGTCGGCAGGAGGTTCATGCGCTGGCTCGGCGGGTGGGAAGGATCACTCTTACCACCATACCCGGAGCGGAGAGAATCGCAAGCGAAAAGGGCGGTCAAGCAGAAGACCCAGCAATAGGCATGTTGCCTAACTGGGCAAAATGGGAGGACTGGAAAAAATGAGTTGACGGGAAAATGTGCGACCGCTATATGGAGAGAAGTGGGCTTTCTCCCATCCAAGTCTAAGCACTACTTTCCGGGGAATCCGATGCCCTGGAGGTGGTTGCTATGGGTTGGGTGCGCACCTTTCTCGTGACCTCGACCGGCTTGAACAGCTGGTTCAGGCCTGAAAATGTGGACCGGTGCGCCTGTCTGCCCTCAACCTACTTCACGGACACCACCTCCTTCCCGCTCCGCCCCTTCCTTTTCACCCGGTTCTGGCCCAGTCCGCCAGAAGTACCCGTATTCCCGCTGTCTGACTGCGGAACAGACCTACCACGTCCTGGATGCTGGGGCCACGCTTGCCCGCATACCACGGCGGCACCACCCCCCACGGTTCCTTGGACTGCTGTCCCAGTTCCCACTGGGTATAGTGGACCCCAGAAACTGGACCACCAGCTAAGCTACTCTGGTGGACCAGGAAAGGGGGCAACGATGGCAGGCACGCGAAAGACACACACGGCAGCGTTCAAGGCTCAGGTCGCCCTCGCGGCACTCAAGGGCGACCGCACCGTCAACGAGCTGGCTGGACAGTTTGGCGTCCACCCGACGCTCATCCACGGCTGGAAGAAGCAGCTCCTCGTCGGAGCCGAATCGCTCTTCGCCCACGGCACCAAGACGGTCGAGACCGATGCCGAGGCACGCACCGCCGAACTCTTCGAGCAGATCGGTCGGCTCAAAATGGAGTTGGAATGGGTCAAAAAAAACC
>CAWBVV010000001.1:0-144151 GCA_963792345.1 uncultured Alphaproteobacteria bacterium | reverse complement strand
GTACACTTGGGCGTAAATACGCCGAGGGTATAGTCGGACCGGGTTTGGTGTCATACTAAAGGCATCTTTAACTTGGGAGGATGCTTTCTTGCGTGGCCCCAGACCCGTAAAACCAGAGTTGGACACAACGTTACAGACCGAGTTGGAAGCCTTAGTACGGCGGCATACCACGCCGCAGCAGATCGTTTTGCGCGCCCGCATTGTCATGTTGGCGCAGCAAGGCGCCAACAATCAACAAATCGCCGAGCAACTCGGCCTCAGCATTCACATGGTGCGTCACTGGCGCAACCGCTGGCTAGCCTTGCAAGAGAGGCCGCTTTCGGAACTCAGCGTTGCGCAACGCTTGGCGGATGCTCCCCGTCCCGGCACTCCGGCCACCATCAGCGCGGAAGCCTACTGCCAGATCATGGCGCTCGCCTGCAAGCCGCCTGCGGACTATGGTCGTCCGATTGCGCAGTGGAGCGCGCGCGAACTTGCCGCCGAAGCGGTGCAACAAGGCATTGTCCAACGTATCTCACCCCGGCAGGTGGGGCGTTTTTTAAAAGGAGGCCGCCCTTAAACCGCATTTGAGCCGCTACTGGCTCACGCCGGGAGAAGACCCGGACAAAGACACCAAGATTGAAGCCGTCTGTGCCCTCTATGAAGCGGCTCCGCAACTGGCCGCGCAAGGCGAACGGGTGTTGTCGAGTGACGAAATGACGGGCATCCAAGCCTTAGAGCGTAAGCATCCCGGCTTGCCGCTGGCTCCCGGCAAGGTGGAGCGACGGGAATTCTAAGTACTTCGCGCTTCCATGCCGCCGCGCCAGAATCCCCGCTGGTCACCCGCACGGACGTACCGTCATCATGCACCAGATGCGTTACCAAGCCATCGCTGGCGAGGTAGTCGACCTGCAACAGCGCCGGGAAGTCTGGCATCACGGCCCGCACGACGACATTGCTGCCTTTGGCCAGGTGGCTGGCATCACCCCGCAGCGCCAGCGACAGCGTCCCGCTTAATCGCGGATTACGAGAATCCAGGTCGCGCAGCATGTCCAGAACAGGACAATAGTGGCCATCGACGCGGCGCACCCGCCAATCAACGACGGCCGTACCGACCGTGCCACGCAGAGCAGCCTCCGGTTCACCTGCACCGCTCAGACCCTCCAGGACGGCTGGTCCAGCATCATTCGCCGCCAATTTGGTGAATGTGCAGCCGATCGGCCGAAGCGCCTCGCGCAATGCGGCAAGGTTCGGGATGTCCTGCATCTCTGGTGCTTTCGCCACTGGGTTGGCCGGCACAATTGACGGCGCCGGGGCGGCCGGCGGCGGTGAGATGGGATTCGGGGAAGCCTCCGAATGATCTTCCGATGGCACCTGCGGCGGGCTGTCCTGGGCTAAGGCGGCGGGAGGCTCGACCCGCGTTGTCTGCTGGTCAGAGGAGGGCGCCGGGTTGTGCCGGCCCGACATGTACCATGCCGCGCCTCCGCCGGCCGCCAGCAGGATCAGTGCGCCCAGCGACAAGATGGGACCAACCGATCGATGCCTTTGGCGATCATTTTCCGGTGGCATGGTGCCAGTGCGGGACTTGATGTCCGTGGCCGCATTCAAACCTGTGCCAAAGCCTATACCCGTGCCCGCGCTTATGCCGGTGCCCAGTTCCCTTTCCGGCCGCTGGACACTCACGACGGTGCGTTCCGCGTCGCCGGAAGGACCCTCCGCCGTAGACTTAAACACCGCACACAGCGCTCGGGCAAACGCGTCGGCGGTTTCGAATCGGTTCTCCGGGCGCTTGGCCATCGCTTTCGCCACCACCGCATCCAGTGCGGCGGGCGCGACCACCGAGAGTTCCGACGGACGAGGTGGTTCGACGTTGAGTGCCTTGTGCATGATCGCTGACATGCTGCCGTCGAACGGGCGATCACCGGTCACCATCTGGTACAGCACCACGCCGGCGGAGTAGATGTCGGTGCGGCGATCCACCGTTTGGCCGACGAACTGTTCGGGCGACATATAGGCCGGCGTACCCATTACGGTACCGACCTGCGTCATGCTGCTGCTTTCGATCCGGGCAATGCCGAAATCGGCGATCTTCACCTGTCCCTGGCTGGTGAACATGATGTTGGCCGGTTTGATGTCGCGGTGCACCACACCCCGGTCGTGGCTGTATTGCAATCCCGCCAGCAGCGAGGTCATCACCCGCACGATCTCCGCCGGAACAAGATGTTCACCGCGGTCCAAAAGCTCCTTCAGGGAACCTCCGTCGATGAACTCCATCACGATGAAAGCGACTTCGTCGGTTTCGCCATAGTCGAAGACGCCAACTATGTTTGGATGGTTCAGGCGCCCCGCGGCCTGTGCCTCCCGCTTGAAGCGGGCCAGCGACTGAGTTGTCTCGTTGTCCGCGTTGTCGGCCACGCGCACTGTCTTGATCGCCACGCGCCGAGCGATCGCGGGATCCCACCCCTCGTAGACAACACCCATCGCCCCGCGGCCCAACGTGCCGCGTATATCGTACTTGCCCAGTTTCTCCTGCTGCATTCAGGCCCCATCATCGTGCGCCGCTCCATCCGTCCCGCGCCGCTATATCAGTAGAATACACACGATCGGGCCCTAGTCAGAAGAAAATGGGTGTCGATCACGTCCGGCAGGCCGGTGACGCGATCCTGAATTGCTGATCGACGGAGGGGCAGCATGTCGTGAACGGGCCTGAAACAGCCAATTCGCACGGCATTTCGATCCAGGCGAGCGACATGCTCACTGCGGCCAAGTAATAGTTCAGCAGCCTGATCGCGGCGGCCAGGGTGGCTAAAGCCAGTGAGCCACTCCGGGTCGGGAAGCCTCAGCAGGCCGGGATCACCTTGAACTCAACACGGCGGTCGAGTGCATCGGTCGCGTTGTCCGCGCCCGTGCCGATTAGGTTCTCACGCGACCCAGCGCCCGCGGCGATGACCTTGCCGGCCAAGGCGGGGTCGTCTTCCTGCAAACGATCTCTGACATACTCCGCGCGCAGCAGGGATAGCCGGTCATTCAAAACCGAGGATCCAGACTTGCTGGTATTGCCGGTGACCTGCAAGCACACATGCCTCGCGGCAGCCTTGGTGGCAATCTGCTGCAGCCACATGTTGTAAGGTGGACCAGCGGGATCAGCCTGTAGGCCGGTCGAGCCGGGACGGAACAACAATTTCACCCCAAGCCGATTGTTGCCCAGGCTGTAATCGACGGTTTCGCCAAAAGCGGTTAAGGCTGGACCCTGGAGGCCAAGCTTCCAGTTGGCGAGATATAAGCCATTATATACCCGCAACTGATTGCCTGCCGCCCCCGAGGAGCGGGCGTTGTTATAAAGGTCGATGGCCTCGCGGTACTTCCCGGTGGCATAGGCATCGGTCGCCTCGCTGATGATCGACGCGGCCAGAATGCCATCCAGATAGAGCGGGCTGATGGGATCACCGACCTTGGTTGCCTGGCATGTATTGATGTAGCCCTTGACCCGGGCGTCCTCGGTCCAGGCGGGACTGTCCTGGAAGAATGGCGTTGGTGTTGCGTCGACGCCCTCCATCTGGGCGCGGGCGACACCTTTGGCCACGGTTTTTCCTGAACGCAGGTCGGCCATGACGAGGCAAAAGCGGAACGCGTCGCGATCACCGCTGGGCTGGTTCTGTGCGTTCACCGGTGTGAAGGTGCCTACCATGACATACGGTGATCGGCTCACGTTCTGTGGGGAGAACGGCTGGAAGTCGAATTGTGGATATTTCTCGCGTGCCAGTTCCACGATGCGCTGACCGATGGACTGAGTGGCCGCGGACTGCTCGCCGGTAACCCCATCAACAAGCGGGTCGATTACAACCAATTGCCTTGCCGAACCTGTTTGCGGTCCCGCCGCTGGTTGCGGCGCCGCGCCTGCGGGTGCCGTGGAAAGCACCGTGTTCGCGGCTTTTAATACCGCCTGGTCGAACGGGACCGCTGGCGGCACCGGCGGGGGTGCTGACGGCGCCGCGCTGGCGGTGGGCGCGGCTGCTGGCTGGACTTGCGGCGCCGGCGGCGTGCAGGCCGTCAGGCAAAGTAGCCCAAGCAGACCAGCCAGAACGAATGCCGGTTGATATTTGGACGGAATGGCCCTGCCTGCGAAGGAAACGCTGTCATTGCCCGCAGGAAGTTCGCAGCGCCGCGCGATCGGCATCGGATAGAACCTCCCCCAATTGAAAACGCGCAACAATATCCGCGCAGCGTCCGCCGTTCAAGCTTGGAGTGCGAGGATGCGTGATTGCAGCCTGTGGCGGGCGGGGCAGGGCACCGGACACGGTCAGCATGGCGATTTCGATGCCTGCTCCGGCACCATCAGGCGCCGTGCGAGCCAGGTCGCCTTGAAGAATCGGGAGGTAGGTGCTGGCACTTTCGCTCGCCGGCCGCTGCAACACCGGGTCCGCTGCCGGGGTGGTGATCGCAACCAATAAACGCTGCCCCGGTGGTCCCAGGACGGAGGCGGCAACCGCCACGTCAGTGCCATTGGTATCCGGCGATATGACGCGATGCAGCAGATGTTGCACCGATCCGTCGGCGGCATAAAGGTCTACATAGAGGCTGCCACTGGGAACCGATTGAACGGTGAGCGCCAACCTCCCGCTGGACGGCACCGGGCCATCAGGCGCAACCAGCCTGAGAGCGCCGTGGTCACGATCACGACGAAGCAGGTCCGCCAAGGTCGAAATCGCCGGACAAAGGCCGGAAACAATCTTGTCGGTTGCCACATCGATTTGCCGGCCGTCGGCCCGCAGCCGTCGTACAAAGGCCTCCAATCGGGCCCCGGAAAGCGCGGGGCCCGAAACCCGTAGAGCATACGGAGTTGTTGCACCGGTAACTTGTAGCGCACTGCAGGGAATCTCACGCGCGAGCGCCCGCGCTTCAGCAAGTTCTATTTTGGGAGGAGACGCGTTGACCGCCGGACTGTTCATTGCCGTTTGGGCCGGTGGAGCGACCGGCGGTGGCGCGTCCGGCAATACGCTCGCCGATGGCGCCGGCATCAGCGGCGACTGCGGCGGCGCGTCGACACGATTTTCGAGTGGCACCTCGGCGGGAACAGTCTGCGCCTGTGTGGTCGAGGCTGTTTCGGCCAGGGTTGTTCCAGGCTGAGTCGTTGCGGAAGGCGCGATTTCGGCCGGGGTGGTTGGAGGTGTGGCCGCCGGGGGCGTGGTGTCCGGGTTCGTGGCAATAGGGGGCGACGTTTGCGCCACGTCCAGCTCAGCCTGCTTGGGCGGTAGGTGTTGACCCCTGAGGTACCAGGCCGCGCCGCCGCCCGCCGCCAGGAACATCAGAACACCCAGGGCCAGGATCGGACCACTCCACCCCCGGCGTGGGGAAGACTTTGCCATCGCCGGGCTGACCGGTTCCCCACTTGCGGCAACTGAAGGAGCCGCCCCACGGACGTTCACGATGGTGGCCTCGACATCGCCTGCAGCGGGCGTTGCCGAGGTTGCGAACGCGGCACCCAGCGCTCGGGCAAATGCGTCGGCCGTATCAAAGCGGTTCTCTGGCCGTTTCGCCATCGCTTTCGCCACCACCGCATCCAGTGCCGCCGGCGCGGCCACCGAAAGTTCCGACGGACGAGGCGGTTCGATGTTGATCGCCTTGTGCATGATTGCCGACATGCCGCCGTCGAACGGGCGATCACCGGTCACCATCTGGTACAGCACCACGCCGGCGGAGTAGATGTCGGTGCGGCGATCGACCGTTTGGCCGATGAACTGTTCGGGCGACATATAGGCCGGCGTGCCCATCACCGCGCCAGCCTGTGTCATGTTGCTGCTTTCAATCCGGGCAATGCCGAAATCGGCGATTTTCACCTGACCCTGGCTGGTCAGCATGATGTTGGCCGGCTTGATGTCGCGGTGCACCACACCCCGGTCGTGGCTGTATTGCAACCCGGCAAGCAGCGATGTCATCACCCGCACGATCTCCGCCGGAACAAGATGTTCGCCGCTGTCCAGCAGTTCCTTGAGCGAGTTGCCGTCGATGAACTCCATCACGATGTAGGCGATCTCGTCCGTCTCGCCGTAATCGAAGACGCCGACAATGTTTGGATGGTTCAGGCGCCCCGCGGCCTGCGCCTCCCGCTTGAAACGCGCGAGCGACTCTGCCAGTTCGCTGTCACCGCTCTCGGGCAGGCGCACCGTCTTGATCGCCACCCTACGGGAGATGATCGGATCCCAGCCCTCATATACGATGCCCATCGCGCCGCGCCCAAGCGTGCCGCTTACCTCGTATTTGCCGAGTTTCCTCTGCGCCATCCGGGCCTCATCGTCGTGCGCCACCCTATGCGCCGCTTGACCGACAGAATACACGCGAACCGCCACACCTGGGAAACGGTAGTGCCGTTCAATCGGGAATCCGGTCATCGAGCGCGGCTACGCCAACGGTAGGGAGAAACGTCGCGCCCGCCCCATCACAAATTGTTGCTGCATCGATGTTCAACCAGATTGCGCCCCAGTTCGCGACAGTGGACCGGGAATATTTCATGTCGTGAGACCGGGCATGTCGGAGTAAAGCGCTGCAACAAGCTGACACGGGGTGCGGGTTGCCCATTCCTGGCCGCCCGTGACTACGATATCGCCTTAAGGATTTTTTTGATGATGAACGAAAGTCGCCCCGATGCTTCGGCGTTCCTTCACGCCTCGCGCCGGGGCACACCGGGGCCGGCGCCTGGATTTTTTGGCAAGGTTCCTGCCCGCGGCGATTTCGTGTCGCGCCGGGTTCCCGCCGTCCTGCGTGCCGAGTGGGAGGCATGGCTCGCCGCCCTTACCCTTGCCGCTCGGGACGCACTGGGATCATCCTGGCCGGACGACTGGCTGACTGCCCCGCTTTGGCACTTCATGCTGGGTAGCGGTATCGCACCCCCGGACGGTGCGGCGGGCATACTGGTCGCCAGCGCCGACCGGGTTGGCCGGCTGTTTCCATTCACCATCCTAGGAGCGATGTCAGGCTCGGGGGCGGCGGACGGGGCTGCCATCAACTTGTGGGCTGGCGCCGCCGAGGCGCTGACCTTGAAAGCCCTGACTGACGACTTCGACCCGGAGGTGCTTGATGCCGATCTGATATCGCTGGGGCCGCCCCCCGCCTGTGCCTCTGCCAAGATGGGTGGATCGACGCCCGGCGGTGGCCACTGGCATCTTCCGCCCGACGATGGCGGGCCACATCAGGCTGGCGATGATGATTCAGTGCTGCGTTGCCCAGGACCAGAGCAGTCCGTTTGGTACACGAGCGGGTCGGAACGAGTGCCATCAATGCATCTGCGGTGCATAAAATTACCCGATCGGCAGACCGCCGCCGCCATGATCACCGGCGATTTTGACTTCGTCGGCTACTGATTGGCGGCACGTGGGAAGGCGGTCAGATTGCCCCCAACTCCGGCGCGACAAAACCGAGGATTGCGAAAACCGCTCCGGCAATGCCGATCGCCAGGGCCATGAGGATCAGCGGGCGGGCGCGAATAATCGCGGAGGCCGTCGAAAGCACGATCCCAAGTTCCATTGCCGCCGCGCCATTATGGTATGAGTGGGTCTGCTCAAGCGAATGGTCGCGCGCTTCCTCAAAAGCCCGTGCCCGCTCCGCGATGGCCGCTTTGCCGTCCTTAGGGTCATTCTCGAACCGTTCCTGATCGTCGTGCAACTGCTTGAGCAGCTTCTCCCGTTGTGCCGTCATGCCAGCGTCGCCGCCGGCAAACACGCCGACCACGGCGGCGAGGTCCTTGGTCAACGTGCCGCGGGTTGACTTGGCCTGGTATTGCCCCCAGGCATCCGTCGCGGCGATAGCGTTCTGCTGGACACGAATTTCCGCATGCTTGGCGCCTTGCTCGGTGATTGCCAGGCCAGCCGCGAGGACAGCAACCAATAGCGCCGCCATCTGGTTGTCACGCCCGTGGGAGCTTTCTTCATGCTTGCCGTCGCCGTGCGCGCCGTGGCCGTGGGCCAGGTGCTCGGCGTGCTCATGATGCTCCAGCGACTGGTACATTGTGGACCTCGGTGGCTGGCGATTGGAATGCGGTGACAGGGTGGGCCGAGTATGGCCTAGTCCAAATAACTTGGCACTATAAATTTCGCCGGCTCATTTGTTGCGTTTTTCAACTAATACCGCAGGGGGATCTATATTGAGTTTTCGCGAAACATTGTTTATGGTTTCGGCTTGTACCATGACGTCGCGACGCTGGACAATGTCGCACCCGGACTGGCAGAGTGTACAGTAGATACGACAATATATGTGGAGGGGGTGGATGGTGGATCGACGCGCGCGGCTCGCTTTATTGCAATGGCCGGCGACTGGCTCGCCACCATTGTGCCGCGGTCGCGTCTGATCCTGGCTTCTATCTAAAGTGATGCTCCCTGATCTGTCGGACGAGGCGCCTGCCGGTGAGAACCTCGAACTTGACGTCGAGTTCGGTGAGCTTGAGCGCGCGGCCCAAGGCCGTCCAGAGACCCAGTATGGCGACACCATCACTCCGGCGACGCCGCCTGATTGGCGGGAGGCGGAAGCAATTGCGTTGCGGCTGCAGGAGCGGACCCGGGATCTGCGCGTCATGACCCATCTAGCCGTGGCCCGGCTGCATGTTTCAGGTATTCCGGCGTTTGCACAGGTCCTTGAGCAGATCCGTGACCAACTGGAAAATCGCTGGGAGCAGGTCCATCCACAACTCGATCCGGAGGACGACAACGACCCGACGCTGCGGGCGAACGCACTGTTCCGCCTGGGAGACCCGGCTAATGTATTGCGCCCGCTGCGGGACCAGCCGTTAGCTAACTCCCTGAAAACCGGACCAATCCGCTGGCGCGACATTGCTATCTTCCAGGGAGTGCTCGAACCCGAGCCTGGGCGGGACAAGCCGACCGAGGCTCTTATCCGAGGTGCATTCCAAGAGACCGATCAGGCCCGACTGCGGACCCTGCGCGACGCGGTTGATCGTGCGGTCCACGAGGCCACCGCTATCCCCGCCGCGTTCGAAGCGAAGGCCGGGTCGGGCACGGGCCCCAACTTTACCAATCTGGCCAAGTTACTGAGCGACATCCAAAAGGACCTGCGGCGTTTCGAGATTGTCGTTACTGAGACGCCCGAGGATGAGCCCGAGGACAGCGTTCGAAGCGCCGGAGGCGGAAGCCCCGGCTCGCCGCCAGGCCGCCGTGGCAACGGCCCCTCGCGGTCCGTCTAATGTCCGCTCCATAACGGCCGTTAATACTCGCGAGGACGCTCTCTATCTGCTGGAGTTGGCTTCTGCCTATTTTCGTACGCATGAGCCGTCCAGCCCGCTGCCGATGTTGATCGACCGAGCGCAGCGGCTTGCCCGGCATGGAGTTTTTGGACATTCTTCGCGATCTTGCGCCGGATGGCCTCGGTCAGGCGCAGATCGTGGCGGGCGTGACGGGGGAGTAGCGTGCGTTGCCTATGCGATCCGCATTAACAGCTGGTAACAAGGAAGTGTAATCCGGATCACAAATCGTTTGAGGTAATCTGTAGCACCGTTGCTCACCGAAGGAAGGACGTCGGAACGTGGCCAGGGCGAGCAGTCAGAAGTTCATCGCGCAGAAATCGTGCCCCGCGCGTGCAAATCGAATACGATGTTGAAACATACGGCTCGGAGAAGAAGGTCCAGCTTCCATTCGTTGTTGGGGTCATGGCCGACCTGTCGGGCAAGCCGGCGGACCCGTTGCCGGCCGTCGCCGACCGCAAGATGCTCGAAATCGACGTCGATAACTTTGACAGCCGGATGAAGGCGATGAAGCCGCGCGTGGCGTTCATGGTGCCTAACACCATGACCGGAGAGGGCAACGTAGCCGTCGATATCACCTTCGAGAGCATGGACGACTTCTCTCCGGCGGCGGTTGCCCGCAAGGTCGACAGCCTGGCGAAGTTGCTGGAAGCACGCACGCAGTTGTCCAATCTGCTGACCTACATGGACGGCAAGACCGGCGCGGAGGAACTGATCAAGAAGGTTCTGAGCGATCCCGCCCTGCTGCAGACCCTCGCGGCGCAACCGGCACCCGAAGCCACGCCTGAAGCAGCCGGCAAGGAGGAATAGGCGATGTCCGCGACGCAACTGACCCCGTCGGAGAGTGGCGCCGCCACGACCACCGCCAGTGACTTCGAATCGTTGCTGAACCGGGAGTTCAAGCCGAAAAGCGATAGCGCGCGGAATTCCGTTGCGATCGCCGTCAAGACGTTGGCGGAGCAGGCACTATCTCAGACGGCATTGGTTTCGGATGATGCCCTGGTCTCGATCGCGGAGATGATCAAGGCGATCGACGCGACGCTGACCGAGCAGATCAACGTGATTATCCATGAAGAAAGCTTCCAACAGCTGGAGAATGCATGGCGGGGGCTGCACCATCTGGTCAACAACACCGAGACGGACGAGTTCCTGAAGATTAAGGTGTTCAATATCTCCAAGAAAGACCTGGGCCGGACGTTGAAGAAATTCCGCGGCACCGCGTGGGATCAGAGCCCGATCTTCAAGCGTGTCTATGAAGAAGAATATGGTCAGTTTGGCGGCGAGCCGTTCGGGCTTCTGGTCGGAGACTATTACTTCGATCATTCGCCCCAGGACACCCAGTTGCTGGGTGATATCGCACAGGTTGCGGCCGCGGCACACGCCCCGTTCATCGCCGCCGCCGCCCCTACCGTAATGCAAATGGAAAGCTGGACTGAACTGGCCAATCCTCGCGATCTGACCAAAATATTCCAGACACCTGAATATGCCGCGTGGCGATCACTCCGCGAAAGTGAGGACTCCCGGTACATCGGCTTGTGCATGCCTCGGTTCCTGGCGCGGCTGCCGTATGGAGCGAAAACCGACCCGATCGACGAGTTCGCGTTTGAGGAAGACACGGCGGCACCGATCATGAGAAGTATTCGTGGTGTAATGCGGCTTATGCCATGGCAACCAACATCACGCGCGCATTCAAGCTGTACGGCTGGTGCTCCAACATTCGCGGCATCGAGAGCGGTGGCGCGGTAGAGGGCCTGCCGGCTCATACGTTCCCGGACGAAGACGGTGGTATGGCGCATGAAATGCCCGACTGAAATCGCGATCAGCGACCGCCGGGAAGCCGAACTGGCGAAGAATGGTTTCATGCCGCTCATTTTTCGTAAGAACTCCGACTTCGCAGCGTTCATCGGGGCGCAGTCTCTGCAAAAACCGCAGGAGTATCAGGACCCAGCGGCTACGGCCAATGCCAATCTGGCCGCCCGTTGCCATATCTGTTCGCGAGTTGCCGGTTCGCGCATTATCTTGAAATGCATGGTTCGCGACAAGATCGGCGCCTCCATGACTAAGGCGCAGGTTGAGTCATGGCTTCAAACCTGGTTGCTGAACTACGTCGACGGTTCACCGGATTCCAGTCTCGATGCATTACAAGGCAACCCACCCGCTGCGGACGGCCGGGTTGAACTGGAAGAGAACGAAGAAAATCCAGGGTACTATAGTGCGAAATTCTACCTTCAGCCGCACTATCAGCTCGAAGGGCTGACCGTCTCCATGCGCCTGGTTTCGCAGGATGCCAAAGTAGCCGCCGACGGTGCTCGGTGAAAACAAAGACTCCAAATCTGGGGAGCACACAATGGCCATAAACTCCTATATGTACTTTCAAGGACTATAAGGAAAGTTCCTGGCGTCGGAATCGCAGGTCGAGTCTGACACAAGACGGTTGATAATCAAGGACATGTTCGAGCCGTTTGGCGAGGCCGCCGCCTTCAAGCCGACAAACCCGGGCAGTGTGGCCTGTTCGAAATCGAAGACTACAGCTTCGATATCGAGCAAGTGCTGTACATCGGCAGCCAGAGCAGCGGCGCCGGCGCGGGCAAGGTGTCGTTCAATCCTTTCTCCATCACCCGTAAAATCGACTGCGCATCGCCGATAGTTCTTTCAGATGGCCTGTTCGGGCACACCTTTCAAACGTTGGCCTGGGTATTCGCAAGAGTGCGGGCGGGATATCGTCTGGCCAGCGGGTCAATTGGAGCCATTTACTCTGGTGTTCACGTTCAAGCTCGTTGCGGTCAAAACCATCAGTTGGGCGCATGACGATGAGGCACCGAAAGAAACGGTCACTTTCGAGTATGGTGGCCTGAATATCCAGTATTACCAGCAACAGCCCGACGGGAAACCTTATCCGCCAACTCCTGGCGGCTGGAACCGCGTGAAGAATATCTAGGCTGACGCTGTCGATTGGCCGGACTTTGACATTAAGTGATGATCTGAGATCAATCCCATCGTCCAGTGGATGCCTTGCAGGAATTGCGGTCTGGGAACATCCAGGCCGCTATGGACGCCCTGAAACAGGACGTGCGCAAGGCGCCACGCGACGCGCGGCTGCGCACGTTCCTGTTTCAGATGTTCTGCATTACCGGCGAATGGGATCGGGCCCTCACCCAACTATCGGTCGCGGCCGAATTGGATCCCGCTGGCCCTCCGATGGCGCAGACATATACAAGCGCAATCCGATGCGAAATCCTCCGTGAGAAGGTTTTCCGCGGCGAACGCTCCCCTACGGTGCTTGGCGACCCGGGCTCCTGGCTTCCATTACTTATCGAGGCAACGCGGCTGCTTGCCACAGGCCAGCCGGACCAGGCCGCGAAGCTGCGCGACGACGCCCTCGACGCGGCACCGGAAACCGAGGGCACGCTCAACGAAACCGCGTTCGCCTGGATTGCGGATGCTGATCCTCGGCTTGGACCGGTGTTGGAAGTCTTTATCAATGGCAACTACATGTGGGTTCCATTCGAGCGCGTCCGGGCGCTCCGGCTGGATCCACCGGCCGATTTGCGTGACCAGGTCTGGATGCCTGCCCACTTCACCTGGAGCAACGACGGCGAGGCGGATGGGATGATCCCGACGCGTTATCCGGGTTCCGCGTCATCGGTTGACCCGGCGCTGGCGTTGTCACGGAAGACAGAGTGGCGTGATGCTGGTGCCGGATTGGTCCCTGCCGATGGGCCAGCGCGTACTGGTCACCGATGTCAGCGAGATGGCATTGATGGACATCCGCGATCTGGGGATCACCCCGGCCTTCGCCTGTCCCAGTTGATGTCCGGGTTAAAGGGCCGCGAACGACTACAACCCTCGCTGCTGGACCGTTTGACCGATGCGGCACCCGCCCAGAAGCGCGACGGGCCGGACCAGCAGGTTCTCTCAATGGCGCAACTCCGGCAAGCCGTGCTGCGCGACCTGGGCGCGCTGTTCAACACCACCAACCTGGCCACCCTGCAGGATCTCGCGGCCACTCCACTTACTGAAAAATCGACGTTGAACTACGGGATCCCGGGCTTCGCGGGCATGATCGAGTCGAAACGCGCGCCTGGGTAATCTTGAGCGCGAGGTTGCCGATGCGATCCGAGCATTCGAACCGCGAATCCGTCCGGAGACGTTGCGTGTCCACGTGCGTGATTCTCGCGGACAACGGAGCAAATCCCTCGATCGTCTTCGAAGTCGAGGGAGAACTTTGGGCGCAGCCCGTGCCTGTGCAACTGTTCCTTGAAACCGCGATCGAAATCGAAACACGGATCGCCGTGGTCACCGACGCGAAGGGACCACGCTGATGGACCCGCGACTAAGGGACCATTATGAGGCGGAATTGGAATTCCTGCGTGGAATGGGCACGGAGTTCGCCGCTGAATTTCCCAAGATCGCGGCACGGCTGGACCTCGCCAATACCGAGGTGGCGGATCCCTATGTCGAGCGTCTGCTCGAAGGTTTCGCGTTTCTGACCGCGCGTATCCAACTCAAGATGGAGGCGGAATTTCCGACCTTCACGCAGTCGCTGCTGCAGATGGTCTACCCCCATTACCTGGCACCCACGCCGTCGATGGCCATCGTGCGGATCACGCCGGATGCCGCGCTGAAGGGGTCTCCCCAAGGCGTTGATCTGCCTGCCGGGCTTGAACTGCGCAGCCTGTTGGGCACCGAAGACCAGACAAATTGCGAGTTTCGTACCGCCCACGCCGTTCGCCTGCTGCCAATCGATGTCACCGAGGCCGATTACATTGGCTCACCGGCCGCTGTTGCGGCACTTGGACTGAAGGAGCCGCCGAACACCAAGGCCGCCATCCGCTTACGTCTGCGAACGATGGGAGATCTTCCCGTCGCCAAATTGGGGCTCGAGCGCTTGAGCTTCTTTCTTGGCGGATCGGAAGGTGTCCGAATGAAGCTGTATGAGCAGCTTGCGGCACATGTCACCGGCATCGTCGTCAGGCCGGGCACCCGGCCGGTGCCCTGGATGGAGCGTCTGCCAAGCCGCGCATTGAAGCCGGCCGGCTTCGATCCGGAGGAGGCGCTGCTGCCGCGCCTGTCAACGTCGTTTGATGGCTACCGGTTGCTGCAGGAATACTTCGCCATGCCGGAGCGATTCCTGTTCTTCAATCTGACCGGGCTCGAACGCCCGGCGATACGTTGCGCCTCGCAGGATATCGAGGTCATTATCCTGCTCGACCGGCACGAACCGTCTCTGATGGCCTTGGCGCCGGAGAACATGCAGCTTTACTGCGCGCCGGCGATCAACCTGTTCCGAAAGCGTAGCGACAGGGTTAATCTGTCCGAGAAGGAAGTCGAACACCTGGTAGTGCCGGACCGCATGCGGCCGCTGGATTACGAGGTCTTCTCGGTCGCCGCGATGGAGGGATTTGCCGCCGACGGCGGACCCTCTCAACCTTTCTTTCCATTTTACGCGGCAAACGACCTTAGCCGTAATCCAGGTCACCGTAGCTACTATCTGTTGCGTCGGCAGCCGCATCGCATGTCGTCGCGGGCTCGGGAACGCGGGCCCCGCTCCAGCTACCTCGGGCACGACGTGTTCGTTTCCCTGGTCGATGCCGACAACGTCCCGATCAAGGCATCACTGCGCCAGCTTGGACTCGACCTGCTGTGCACCAATCGCGACCTTCCAATGTCGATGCCGACCGGCAAGCGGCATACCGATTTCACGATCGCGGTAAACGCGCCCGTGACGTCAATCCGTTGCCTGACCGGTCCCACCACGCCTCGGCCATGTCGCGGCGATGGGGATTACGCGTGGCGTTTCATCTCCCATCTTGGCCTCAACTATCTCACGCTGACCGATAATAGTGACACGCAAGGTGCCGCGGCGCTGCGGGAACTGCTTCGGCTCTATGCCCCGGGTGGGACAACGCTGGCATCCCGGCAACTCGATGCGTTGTCCTCGGTCTCCAGCACGCCGGTGGTGCGCCGGATTCCGGGTGCCGGTCCGGTCTGCGCCGGGCGCGGACTGCAGATAACAGTGACTTTGGACGAAAGCTCATTGGCCGGCGGCACCGGAATCCTGCTCGGTGCCGTACTTGACCGGTTCTTCGCCAAATACGTTTCCATCAACAGCTTCACCGAAACTGTACTGCGATCCCCCGATCGCGGAGAAATCATGCGTTGGCCGATGCAACTCGGCCGGCGTTCGCTGCTGTGATCGCCCAGCTTCCCGTGCTGGACCAACCGGCTGTGTCCGACAGCATCGGCGACCCAATATTGCTGCCTGAGCAGACGAGCGGAACGGCGCGGAGAAAACACACCGATACGATTCCGCCGCAATTGCTTCAGGACCCGGAGCGCTTCGGCTTCTTCGCGGTCATGCGGATGCTGGAGGCGCTCAATCCGCATCGCCCGCTATTGGGACGTAGCACCAAGCCCGATCAAGACCTTGTCCGCCTAGGGCAGGAACCCGCGGTAGGCCATGCTCCCGCGTCGCTTGCCGGTTTTGAGGCCGGAGTGGCGGGTCGTCCTGGCCGCCTGATCGTGCACTTCTTCGGCTTGTTCGGGCCAGACGGTCCGCTCCCCCTGTACCTTACCGAATATGCCCGCGACCGGAGGCGGAATCATGGCGATCCCACTCTGCTGCGGTTCGTCGATTTGTTCCACCATCGTACGCTATCGCTGTTCTACCGGGCGTGGGCCGATGTGCGCCCTACGGTCAGCTTCGACCGGCCGTGGCACGACCGCTTCAGTGATTACGTTGGGGCGCTGATAGGGTTGGCCACGCCGGGGCTTCGCAACCGCGACGCAATGCCGGATCTTACCAAGCTGCATTTCGCCGGCCTATTGGCGGGACAGACCAGGCACGCCGAGGGCCTCGGCCAAATCCTCTCTGACTTTTTTACCATGCCGGTGCGGGTTGAAAGCTTTCAGGGGGCTTGGCTTACGCTGCCTTCAGCCGACCTGTCTCGCCTCTCGGACGGCCCGATAACCGCCGAACTCGGCAAATCCGCCTTGCTTGGCAATCGTGTCTGGAGCCGGCAACATAAATTCCGCCTCGTCTTCGGTCCGCTCAGTCTTCAGGAGTATGAGCGGTTGTTGCCGGGCGGCCTCAGTTTCCACCGCCTTGTGCCGATTGTGCGCAACTATGCGGGTGACGCCCTGATCTGGGACGTGACCCTGATACTTCGCGCGGCGGAGGTTCCGCCCGTGCGCCTTGGACAACAGGGACGGCTGGGTTGGACAACCTGGCTGATGCCGCGAAAGGCAACGCATGATGCTGCCGACCTGCATCTCGATGCCAGCGCCGATAGCCACGCCCAGGGAATTGACACGCACTCAATTGAGGGACGAACACGCATGACCGAGATCAGCCGTGCCGCCCTGTTCGGCAAGCTTAACCCGACCGCCTATCGGGCTATTGAAGGCGCAACGGTTTTCTGCAAGCTGCGCGGCAATCCTTACGTCGAACTGGTGCATTGGTTGCATCAGATACTGCAGGCTCAGGATAGCGACCTGCATCGAATTATCCGCCATTTTCAGATCGATCCGTCCCGGCTGTCGGCGGATTTGACCGCGGCGCTGGACCGGCTGCCACGCGGCGCCACCTCGATTTCGGACTTCGCCCCCCAGATCGAGGAATCCGTCGAGCGCGCCTGGGTGTTCGCGACGCTGATGTTCTCCGACGCGCAGATCCGCACCGGCCATCTTCTGGTCGGCATGGTGAAGACTTCGACCTTGCGAAACGCCCTGATTGCGATCTCCCGCCAATGGGAACGCGTCGGCGCTGATGTTTTGTCCGATGAATTCGACCACCTGCTGGGTAATTCTCCCGAAGCATCGATGGCGGCGACTGATGGCAGCGCTGCGCCCGGCGAGGCGAGCGCTGCAATGGCACCCGCGGCAATGGGCAAGCAGGAGGCTTTGGCCAAATTCTCGGTGGATCTGACACAACGTGCGCGTGACGGAGCGATCGACGCCGTGACCGGGCGTGATCAGGAAATCCGCCAGATCGTTGATGTCCTGATGCGGCGTCGTCAGAACAATCCGATCCTGACCGGGGAGGCCGGGGTCGGCAAAACCGCGGTCGTTGAAGGGTTTGCCCTGCGTATCGCCCAAGGCGATGTGCCGCCGATGCTGCGCGACGTCAGCCTGCGCATGCTTGATGTCGGGTTGCTGCAGGCCGGTGCCAGCATGAAAGGGGAGTTCGAAAACCGTCTGCGCCAGGTGATCGAGGAAGTGCAGTCCTCGCCGAAGCCGATCATCCTGTTCATCGACGAGGCTCACACGCTGATTGGTGCCGGCGGGGCCGCGGGGACCGGCGATGCCGCCAATCTGCTGAAACCGGCCCTCGCACGCGGCACTTTGCGGACTATCGCGGCGACCACCTTCGCGGAATACAAGCGCTACTTCGAGAAGGATCCAGCCCTTACCAGGCGCTTCCAGGTCGTGCAGGTGGACGAACCCGATGAGGACAAGGCGATCACCATGATGCGCGGCCTCGCCGGCGCGCTCGAGCAGCATCATCGGGTCCAAATTCTCGACGAAGCGATAGAGGCCTCCGTTCGACTGTCACACCGCTACATTCCGGCCAGGCAACTACCGGACAAGTCGGTAAGCCTTCTCGATACTGCCGCCGCTCGGGTTGCGATCAGCCAACACGCCGTGCCCCCGGCGGTGGAGGATTGCCGGCGCCGCATCGCTGCTTTGGAAACTGAACTCGCAATCATCAGCCGCGAACTGGCGGTTGGTGTCGATGCCGGTGAGCGCGCCGTTCGGGTCGATGAGGCCGTGGCGCAGGAACAGGCTACCCTGGCGGAGCTGCAATCGCGATGGGATGCCGAACGTCTTCTGGTGGATCAAATTCTGTCGCTGCGGGCGCGGCTGCGGGAGGCGGCGAGCGCCACCGAACCGGACATCGATAGTGTCGCGATGTTGCTGGAGTTGCGTGCCCTTCAAGTCGGAACTTTCTGCACATCAAGGTGAAGCGCCGTTGATCCTGCCGAGCGTGGACGAACAGGCAGTAGCAGCCGTTGTGGGCGATTGGACTGGAATCCCGGTTCGCCGCATGGTCCGCAATGAGGCGCAGGCCGTCCTTACGCTGGCGGATACTCTCGCCCGTCGCGTGGTCGGACAGGATCATGGCCTGCGCATGATTGCGCGTCGCATACAAACCTCTCGCGCAGGACTGGACAATCCGTCCAAACCTGTCGGCGTGTTCATGCTGTGCGGACCATCCGGAGTGGGTAAGACCGAGACAGCGCTGGCGATTGCCGAGTCGTCTGTACGGTGGCGAACAAAACCTGATTACCATTAACATGAGTGAGTTTCAGGAAGCGCATACGGTCTCCACGCTCAAAGGTGCACCACCAGGCTATGTCGGCTATGGCGAGGGCGGCGTGCTGACGGAGGCGGTTCGGCGTAAACCATACTCGGTGGTGTTGCTTGACGAGATCGAGAAGGCTCACCCGGACGTTCACGAGATATTCTTCCAGGTATTCGACAAGGGCGTCATGGAGG
Source organism: uncultured Alphaproteobacteria bacterium (assembly GCA_963792345.1). Lineage (GTDB taxonomy): Bacteria > Pseudomonadota > Alphaproteobacteria > Acetobacterales > Acetobacteraceae > Rhodopila. The sequence continues at coordinate 125,427 of CAWBVV010000001.1, read as the reverse complement.
ACGGCGAGGGCCGTTCGATCGATTTCCGCAATACGCTGATTCTGCTGACTTCGAACGTCGGCACCGACCTGATAATGTCGATGTGCCGAGATCCCGAGCTGATGCCGGAAGTCGAGGAAATCGCGAAGGCCCTGCGCCAGCCGCTGTTGAAGGTTTTTCCACCCGCCCTGCTCGGCAGGCTTATCATCATTCCCTACCTGCCGCTGAGCGACGCGGTCATGGGCGATATCATCAGTCTGCAACTAAACCGCATTGCAAGCCGCGTTACCATGCGGCATGCGGTGCCGTTCACATACGACCGAGGACGTCGTGCGGTTGATCGCCAGCCGTTGCAACGAGCCGGAAAGTGGCGGGCGCATGATCGATGCAATCCTGACCAACACCCTGCTGCCGGACATCAGTGGCGCCTTGCTCAGCCGCCTGCTTGCGGGCGAAGCCGTTGCCCGCGTGCATGTCGACGCGGGTGACGGTGCGTTTTCCTATGCATTCGACTGAAGCACTTCAGCCTTGGTCCGAGTGAACGGAGCAACCCAGTATATCCGGATGTAGTTCTTCGACGGACTTCAACTCCGGGACCAGCCTAGTCTTGCGGCTCGTCACCTACCGCCAGCATTTCGACCGCCACGGCGGTCACGTTGTCGCGACCATTATTCGCGAGCGCAGCTTCCACCAGTCGTTCCGTCGGCAGTGGCGAAGCGAGCAACTCCGCGATGTCTTCGTCTGAAACCGCTTTGCAGAGGCCGTCGCTGCACAGCAAAAAACGATCACCGAGAGCCAGCCGGCTGCTGACCTTATCGAGATCAAGACTGCCATCAGCACCCACGGCTCGGGTGATCACATTGGCATTTGGATGAGTGTCCGCCTCGTCGGGCATGATCTCGCCCGCGTCCACCAGTTCCTGAACCAGGCTGTGGTCCCGCGTGACCTGCAGCAATTCGCCGTCGCGCAACAAATAGCAACGCGAGTCGCCCGCCCAAAGGCAAGCGTAATGATCCCCGCGCGCAATCAGCATGACGACAGTGGAAGCACTAATTTCGGGGCGCTCATCATCCTGCGACAGTCGGAGCGCGGCGTGTGTTTCAGCTATCCTCTGGCGAACTTCGGCCAGCATCTCGTCGGCCGAAAGATGCGGCGGAATGAACTCAAGCGCCTCTATCACGGCCCGCGACGCACGATCACCATGCGCGTGGCCCCCTGCGCCGTCCGCTACCGCCCACATCCCAAGTTCAGGGCGGCTCAACCACGCGTCTTCGTTGAGGGTACGCACGGTTCCCACATGTGTTGTCGCCCACGACATGCACTGTTCAGTTTCCATGCCGGCCCTCTCGCAGGTCCCAAACCGTCAGCAGCCTCCGATCCCGGCTATGCCACCGCGATGCTCGACAAACAAGGTCAACCAAGCGTCACGCCACCGGCAATACATGAAGTTTCCCCCAAGAGTTCAACATTGCGCTACATTCGCGTCTCGACTTAAGACAGCGGCTGCGGTGATTGATGCTGGCCGAATCCTGGACCTGGAGCACCCGTTCCATGGGTTATTATTTGCGTTGATTCGAAAGAGGTTCTTGCAGTGCAGTACGATGTGAGCTTCGGCCGGATCGGCAAAGCCAGCCGCGCGGCCCCTGGTCCCGCGTTCCGCTTGGCGGTGATGGGCGACTTCTCCGGCCGGGCTAACGCCGGCATTCAGGAGAGCGGGTCGAAGCTGGCGGGTCGGAAGCCGCACAAGGTCGATGTCGATAACCTGGATACTTTGATCGAACGTCTGGCGATCAAAGTATCGGTGCCGATCGATGAGGACGGGCACATCCTGTCGGCCCCGATCAAGTCGATGGACGACTTTCATCCGGACCAACTCGCGGACAGCCTGCCCGTATTCGAGGAGTTGTTGCAGCTCAGGAAGAACCTGCAGAGTAGAGCGGGTTATGAGCGGGCCGCGAAGGAAGTCCTGTCCTGGTCGGACGAAACGGCGCTGCCACCGGTGCCGACGCGCCGGGCGCGGGGCAGCGCGATTGCCACCGACCGCAGGTTATCCGACTTTGCTCGCCTGACTGGCCGCGCCCGTGGTGAAGAAGTTGAGGTGGATGACCTGATACGCCGCCTCGTCGGGCCGTTCATGGTTCCGGCCCGTGACTCCCGTCAGGATGTGCTGGTGGCGCGTGTCGATGCCGCGCTTTCGGATGTGATGCGTCGCGTCCTGCATCATCCCGATTTCCAGTGGGCCGAGGCACTTTGGCGAGGGGTGGAGTTTCTGGTGCGCCGCATCGAAACCGGTGCGAGGCTGCAAATCGTGCTCTATGATATTTCCGCCGAAGAGCTTGCGGCTGACCTCGCCGCTTCCGACGCTCTGGAAGACTCTGCCCTCTATTCGTTGATGGTCGAGCAACCCGCCCTGGACGCAAATCAGGGCCCGTTGGCCATGATCGCGGGTCTCTACCAGTTCGAGGCGGTGCCTCCGCATGCCGATATTCTCGGGCGAATGGCACAGATCGCCAGTGCGGCGGGAGCTCCGTTTGTGTCCGGCATCGGTCCGGACGCATTGAAAACGAAGATGCACGACTGGCATCCGCTCACGCGCCAGGCTTGGGAAGCACTTCGCGGCTTGCCCGCCAGCGCCTATCTCGGACTTGCCACCCCGCGATTCTTGCTGCGGATGCCATACGGCAAAAAGACTGATCCGATTGATGCCTTCGCGTTCGAAGAGTTCACCCGCCAAAGCGGACTGTCCGGTATGCTGTGGGGTCATCCGGCACTGCTGACCGCCAGCCTCGCCGCCCAGACCTGGCAACGCAATCCCGGTGCCATGCAGCTTGGCAGCATCGCGAACGTCGGTGACCTGCCGGTCTATGTCTATCATGATACCGACGGTGAGCAGATCGCGTTGCCATGCACCGAGCGGCTGTTCAGCGAGCGCGACGCCGCACAGATCGCCAGCACTGGCGTCAATCCGGTTTTGAGCCTGCGCGGCCGCCCGGAAGTCCGGCTGGGGGGCTTCAAGGCGCTGGCCGGAAATGTTCTGGCAGGGCGGTGGGCTCCGGTGGACCTGAAGCCGGCGCCCCCACAATCTGCCCCGGAACCCGCCGCCGAAGCGCCGCCCGCTCTCGAAGTGGCCGAGGTCGACACCAGCGAACTGGACGCATTGCTGTCCAGCCTGGATGGGCCCGCCGAACCCACGCCACCCGAAGAAACCCTACCCGAACCAACTCAGGTCGAACCGGCAGCGCCCGTCGCTGCCGAGGCGGCATCACAACCCGATGCCGCATCAGCGGCCGATGATCTGGATGCACTCCTGGCAAGCCTCAATGTCGAACCGCCGCCGCCCGTGGAGGATGCGACGGATCCCGATCTTGACGCCTTGCTTGCATCGCTGAAGTAGTGGGTGCTAGTCGGGATTATAATGATATCGATCCGTCCCGTTGCTTCGCCGTCCCCTCACCACCGCTTGTTTCGCGTGTGGTGCGGACGATGCGCGACGAGGAAACGCCAAGGGCAATCAGTTCCGCCTCGATCATGCCCCCTCGCAGGTTGGCGAGGTCCTTGATGATCTTCGAGCCGCCGGGCGCGATAAAGCTGGTCAGCACCACGGCGGAAGTGCCGGCCGTCCGGGCCCGCTCGGCGGAGGCCGTTATCACCAAGCGGGCCTCATCGTCCAACTGGACCGACCACTGGCCAAATAAAACGGAATTGCCGACCGCAGGGGCTTTCCGGACCCGGTTCACGATCGCCGGATGGATCATCCATGGCGAACCGGTGGCGTCTTCTTCGCCACGGTTGAGCACCCACAACGCATTCACGTCAGCGTGTAACTCGCACGCTACGATTTCGATGCTAATATCGCTGGGTAATGTATTGCCTAGAAGGTCGTCTATGTATCGTTCTCCGCTGACCAACCACGATTGGCCTCGGTGTTCGGCAAGCACGATGTCGGCCATTCGGTCCTCCTGTGCGGATGCACGCTCATCTTGCGCGCCCTCGGCAATTCGGGCGCTTCCGGCGATTCTGACGCGGCTGGCGGCGTTCCGCCCGCACGACCCCGCCCCGGCTAGTAACGTGCCCTTTTTCTAACCCTGTCTGGCGGCCGACTGTCCGGTTCGGAGCGGATCCGGACGGTGAAGTCCGCCAGCTTATCAATCGGCCGGGGCGCGGACAATGACTGGGTGTTGCCGGACCCGGAACGTATCATCTCGAAGACCCATTGCGTCATCAGCGCCGAGAATGGGCGCTTTATCCTTACGGATCTTAGTAGTAACGGCCTCTATATGAACGGTTCGCGGCAGGCGACCTCCCGCGATAGCCGTATTGTCTTGTCTGACGGCGACCAGTTCCGCCTCGGGGACTATGTTATCAGTGTGGCCGAAGTAAATGATGAGCCGGCCTCCGGCTCTGGCCGTAATGAAGTGATCAACAGACCGGTCCGCGAAGTGGATCCATTCGGCAGTGAGCCACCTGCCGGCGGCAGTGCTCATGACCCGTTGGATTTCGATCCGCTTGACCAGCCATTCGTCCGCGGGTCCGACGTTTCATTCCAGCATCCGTTCGCCCATGTGCCGAGCAGTTTGCGCGCCGAGGACCCGTTCGACCTGAGCGGTAAGCGCTCCGGGCGGAAAATCGAACCGGATGACGACCTGTTCCGAGGCATCGCCCCGGCGACCAACTGGCAGGGTGCGCCTAGACCCGACCATGCCCCGGCGCCCTCGCAGGTGATCCCGCCGCCGCGGGTGATACCCACCCCACCCCCCGGGGAGATCGATTTCGACGCGTTGTTGGGCGACCTCGTTCCACAAGCCGGATCCCCGGCTTCACGGGCGTCGATCCCATCGCCCGCTTCATGGGCGTCGGACCCATCGCCCGCTTCACGGGCGTCGGACCCATCGCCCGCTTCTCGGGCGTCGGACCCATCGCCCGCTTCTCGGGCGTTGGACTCATCGCCCGCTTCACGGGCGTTGGAACTCATCGCCTGGTCCGGCGGCTGCGGTGTCGCATCCAACTCTACCGTCGTCCCAGGGTACCAGCCCGGCGTCCAAACGGCTCGACCCCGACCGGCTTGACCCGTTCTTCCAGAAGCCAGACCCAGGCGATCAGCCAGATCCATCATCGCATCCGACAGTCCCATCATCGCAGCCGACTATCCCGGCGCCTCGATCCTCCGGACCTTCCCCCCCGTCCTCCGGGGGGCAAGGTATCGACGCCCGCACAGCTCTGGACGCATTTCCTTGAAGGTGCCGGCATGTCGCGGGCAGCGAATTGAGGACAGTGATCCCGAGGCGGCGCTGCGCGCCGCGGGGGCGATCTTTCGTGCGATGGCAGATGGGGTGCGGGAAATCTTGCTCTCGCGCGCTGCGATAAAGGCGAAATGCGGGTCACACAGACGATGATTCGCGCGCGAGGCAACAACGGCCTGAAATTTTCCGCGACCCCTGACGATGCGGTGTTGTCGTTGCTGACGCCCAAGCGCCCCGGTTATATGGCGCCGTTGGCGGCAACGCGCGAAGCATTTTCCGATATCAAATCGCATGAACTTGCGGTGGTGGCCGGGATGCAGACCGCGTTGCTGGCATTGCTGCGTCGCTTCGACCCCTCCACGTTGGAGGAGCGTCTGATCAAGGGGCGGCTTGATGCAGTTCTCCCGGGTGCGCGGAAAGCAAGGTATTGGGATGCATTCTGTCTGACCTATGGTGAGATTTCGCGTGAAGCAGAAGATGACTTTCAATCTGTATTTGGGCGTTCCTTTGCAGAAGCTTACAAATCATTGACGACCAAGGCCCGAACACAAGACGACTGAGCGGTAAGACCGACTGCCTGCCACGCCTGGATTGTGAACGCCTTTGATTGATGATTTACGTAGTCAGTTATTAAGAGGCAATGGTCGCGAGGAGCGTTGCGTTGGCGGTATGTTTGGTATTCGTCAAGCGATTGCGACCCGCAAAACCCGCCAGAGCAGGCGCTCTTTTCGTAGGTGTGCTCGTTGTTGCGACCGGGTGCTCCAAGCCCGCCCCCGCCTCCACCCCCGCCGCCGCCCCCTGCGAGCGTTAGCTTGCAAATTTCCGCCGGTGCAGACGCCAACGCTACGCCGCAAGGGCAAGGTGCGCCCGTTGCCATCAGAATTTACCAGTTGAACGTCACGTCAGCATTTGAAGGCGCCGAGTTCTTTCAGTTGTATCATGCCGACGCCGCGACGCTCGGTACGGATATGATCAAGCAGCAGGAATTTTGTTGTCCGCCTGGCGCAAGCAAGATCATTGGTCATTTCGCCGCCGGAAACAGTCCATTCGATCGGCGTGTTTGCTGCCTACGCTGACTTTCAGAATGCCACTTGGCGCGCCACGGCCGATATCCCCGCGCATCAAGCCACTAAAATGATCGTCACCGCGGACCGTGCGGGCATCAAGCTTTCGCCACATCCACGTCCTCCGCCTCCGCATCGCCAGCAGTGAAGCCGGCGGAGCCCTGAGATGGGTTGGGAAAACAAAGTCGTCTGGGGCGAAGGCCTGTTTCTGCAGCCGCAGCATCTGCAGCAGCAAGAACGCTATATCGAGCGCCTGGTCCGGACCAGCACGGCGGGTTTGGCGCCATTCAGCTATGGCCTGACCAAGCTTGAAATCGACACCGACCTTCTCGCGCTGGGCAAGTTCGCGGTGCGCAGCGCGGCCGGAATCCTGCCCGATGGTACGCCGTTCAACATTCCAGGCGACGTCGATCATCCACCACCGCTCGATCTGCCGGAGACGTTGCGGAACGCGCACTATCTATTTGGTGCTGCCGACACGCCAGCCAGGTGCGGTCGAGACCGCGCCTGCCGAATTGTTGGAGACCTCCGCACGGTTTTCCGTTGCCGAACATGAGGCCACCGACACCAATGCAGGATACCAATCCGTCGCGACAGTTCCGATCGGCAAGCTGCGACTACGCCTAGCACTGGAGCCGACAGTCGATCCGGCAACGTGGCACTGGGTCTTGGCCGCGGTCGTGGAAGTGCGGCCCGACCGCGCGGTGGTGATCGATGAAGCATATATCCCGCCGATCCTGTTCTTCGGGGTCTCTAGTCCTGCTCGCCGGCTTCGTTGCACAGCTGCAGGGTTGCTGCACCATCGTGCGGAAGCATTGGCAGGCCGCGTTTCCGAAATCGGCCACCCGCGGCGCGGCGGAGATCGCCGACTATCTGTTACTGCAGGTGTGCAACCGCTACGAGCCGTTGATGACCCATCTGGCCGCCGCCGCCGGGCAGATTCATCCGGAGAGCCTTTATCGCGTGTTGCTCGAGCCTGGCGGGCGAACTCGCGACATTCACCGAGAGCCGCAAGCGTCCGCCAGTGTTTCCGCCGTACCGGCATGACGATCTTAACGCAACGTTTCGCCCGGTGATCGCGTTCCTGCGCCAGTCCTTTCCGCGGTGCTCGAACAGAACGCGGTCCCGATTCCGTTGCAGGAACGCAGGCACGGCATCCGCGTCGGCCCGATCACCGACCGCACGATCTAGTGACCGATGCCACCTGGGTGCTTGGTGGTGTAGGCTCAGGTGCCGCCGGAAACGTTGCGCCGCGAGCTTTCCCAATCAGGCCAAGATCGGACCGGTCGAGCAGATCGTGGACCTGATCAATGTGGCACTTCCCGGCATCGCCGTCAGCGCCCTCCCGGTGGTGCCGCGTCAGCTTCCTTACTATGCCGGCCGTTCTTATTTCGAACTTGACCGCAGCGGGCCGTATTGGGCGGCACTGGCGAATTCCGGGGGGATCGCGATCCACGTCACAGGCGACATCCCCGGACTTGAAATAGAGTGCTGGGCAATCCGGGGATAACGCAATGAGCGACGATCCCTTCGCCGAGCCATCGGATTCCGAACGGACCATCATCCGGCCTCGCGCCGGCGGTGTGGCCGGGCCGTCGGCGCCAGCCAGTCCGGGCTGAACATGGGGGCCGGCGCGCCGCGACCGTGACATTCGTCCAGTGCCGAAGACCGGCACCAATCCACTGGTGCGCCGCCGCCTCACCGTGTGCTCGCGGCCGCCGTCCGGATCACGTCCGATCGCGGCCGGCCGCCCGACATCGATCACTTGCGCCGGGCGATGGTGGCGGCGATGCGCCGTTTGAAACCGAGGCGCTCGCAACGGGCTTGGACACCAGGTCGCTTGCGCGCCGCGCGCTATGCGTTGTGCGCCACGGTCGATGACTTGGTGCTGAGCACGCCGTGGGGCAGCGACCTCGTCCTGGGCGCAGCAGAGCATGACCAGCATCTTCCACAACGAGGTCACCGGCGGCGAACGTTTCTTCGAGATCCTGGAGCAGATGCAGAAGGATCTCGGGCACCACGAGCCGGTCGTCGAACTGATGTATCTTTGCATGTCGCTGGGGTTCATCGGCCGTTACCGCGTCATGCCGCGCGGTGTCGCGGCGCTGACGGAACTGCGCGACGGCGTCTACCACACCATCCGGCAGCGCCGCGGTGAGTTCGAGCGCGAACTGTCGCCGCAGTGGCGCGGCATTGCCGCGGGCGCCCGGTCGCTGTCGCGCCGGATACCGTTGTGGGCGCTGGGGCTCGGCACCGTCGCGATCGCGGCCGCGATGTTCGTTACGTTTCACCTTCCTGCTTGCCGACGTTTCCGATGTCGCTTTCGCCGAACTGTTCGCGCTGCCGCCGCGTGGGCAGATCACCATACCGCGTCAGACAATTGCCGGCCTTCGCTGCTGCGCCCGCCAGCCTCGTCCGGTGTCGCGCCAGTGGCGTCCAGAGCATTTGCGAAGTTGCGCCAGTTCCTGGAACCGGAGATCAGGGCGGGCCTTGTTCAGGTATTCCAGGATGCCCAGGCGAGTGACCGTAAGGCTGACCAATCGCAACATGTTCGGTTCCGGCGCAGCCACGCTGGCCGAGCTCGTACCATTCAACTGATCGGGCGCATTGGCGACGCGCTGAACGGGGAGGCCGGCGACGTGCGCGTCTTTGGCTTTACCGACGACCAGCCGATTCGCACGGCGCGGTTCCCGTCGAACTTCGAATTGTCGCAGGCGCGCGCCGACGCCGTCGCCGCTTTGCTTCGACGCGCTCTGACAGACCCCAAACGGCTGAGCGCCCAAGGGCAAGGGGCGGCAGACCCGATCGCATCGAACGCCACCCCGGACGGGCGGCAACAGAACCGGCGCACCGAGATCGTTCTCGTGCGCGCCTCCGACGCGATGTGAGCCGAACATGTATCGGCCCTTTTTACGCCTCTTCCGCTCCCGCTGGTTCCGCAGCTTCCTTGGTGTCGGCGGTTTTGGCCGTGCTGGTCTGGTTCTGCGGGCCGCTACTTGGCCTCGGCCAATTGCATCCGCTGGAAACCGAAATCGCCCGCTGGATCGCCGATCGCCGCATCTGTTCGTGCTGTGGCTGGTCATCAACCTGATGCACGAGCTCCGCGCCAACCGTAAGGAAAAGCAGCTTGCGGCAGGTCTCATCTGCCGCGGCCGCGCCCGACCCGGCGCAAACCGCATCGGCCGAGGAAATCGCCCTGCTGTCGGATCGCCTGCGGCGACGCGATGAAGACGCTGAAGCAGGCCAAGACTCGCCGGCAGGTCGCGCAAGCGGCTAGCCATCGTTGCCGTGGTACATGTTCATCGGCCCGCCCGGCGCCGGCAAGACAACCGCGCTGCTGAACTGCGGCCTGAAATTCCCGCTCGCCGATAAGGCCGGGCGGTGCGCAGGCGCTGCAAGGCGTCGGCGGCACGCGCAATTGCGATTGGTGGTTCACCGACGACGCGGTGCTGATCGATACCGCCGGCCGCTACACCACCCAGGACAGCCACGCCGCAGTCGACAACGCCGCATGGCTTGGCTTTCTGCGGCTGCTCAAGAAGCACCGCAAGCGGCAGCCGCTGAATGGCGTGCTGGTCGCCATCAGCCTGTCCGATCTGTCGGCGCTGAGCGAGGATGAGCGGCATGCCCACGCCCGCGCGATCCGCCGCCGCATGCGCGAATTGCAGGACGAACTGGGCGTTCGGATCACCGGTCTATGTGCTGTTCACCAAAGCCGACCTGATCGCCGGCTTCGTCGAATTCTTCGACAACATGGGCCGGGAGGAGCGCGAGCAGGTCTGGGGCGTGACCTTCCCGCTGGATGATGGGGCGATGAGGACGGCATCGGTCGCCGGCTTCTCCGGCGCGTTCGACGCCCTGCTGGCGCGCCTGAACGACCGGATGCTGGAGCGCGTGCATCAGGAGCCCGACCTGCAGCGCCGCCGGCTGATCTATGGCTTCCCGCAACAGATCGCATCGTTGCGGGATGTCGCGGCCGAGTTCCTGACCGAGTGCTTCCGCCCCAGCCGGCTGGAGGCCCGCCCGTTGCTGCGCGGCGTCTATTTCACCAGCGGCACGCAGGACGGCACGCCGATCGATCGCCTGCTCGGGCACCATGGCCGCGAATTCGGCCTGCCGCGCCAGGCAGTGCCCGCGTTCAGCGGCAGTGGCCGCAGCTATTTCCTGGCGCGCCTGATCAAGGAAGTCGTGTTCGGCGAGGCCGGCGCTGGTTGGGCTGGACGCCGAAGGTGGAACGACGCGCCCGTGGATCAGCCGATCCGCTTACGCCGGATGCGCGCAGTGATCCTGCTGCTGCTGGCCGGCAGCCTGGGTCGCGAGCTACTTCGGCAACCGCGTGCTGATCGAGGAGGTGCATGCCGGCGCCGCGGTTTACAACTGGCCAGATCGCCGAGTTGGCGCAAGCGTGGTCCGACGGATACCGATCTTGGCCGCCGTCGTCCCGCCGCTCGATACGCTGCGCGCGATCCATGGCGGCTATGACGAACGCGATCTGTCGGCTCCGGTCGCACTGACCTTTGGCCTCTATCAAGGCGGCAAGCTCGGCGCCGCCGCGAATGACGCCTATGTACGGGCGCTGAACGGCCTGCTGCTGCCGCGCATGCTGGCGCGCATCGAAACGCAGATGCTCCGCCGGATGGACAATCCGGATTTCCTCTATCAGGCGCTCAAGGTTTACCTGATTCTTGGGTCGCCGCGGGCCGCTGGACCACGATCTGGTGATGCAGTGGTTCGCTGCCGATCTGCTCGCGACGCTATCCCGACTGAGGATGGCGGGCCAGACTCGCGAGGCGCTGGCGGCCCATGCCGACGCGATGCTGCATCAGCCACTGACGCAGGTCGCGCTCAATGATCCGCTGATCGCGCAGGTTCGGCGGCATTCTGAACAGTGAACCGCTGGCGGAATATAGCTACAACCGCATCTTGCGCAGCAAGCGCGTGGCCGGCATTGCCGGCCTGGACGGTGGCCGACAATGGCGGCCCCGGCACCGGCCGGGTGTTCCAGCTTCGTTCGGGCAAGGCATTGATACCGGCGTGCCCGGTATCTACACCTGGGCGGGTTATCACAACGTCTTCCTGCCGATTCTGCCGACTAGTTACCCAGGACATCTCGGAGGACGCCTGGGTGCTCGGGCGTCCGTCGCGCGACATCGCGGCAACCGTGCGCGACACCACCAAGCTGCGCCGCGACGTGATGGGACTGTATCTCGACGACTATGTCCGGCAAGTGGGACGCGATGCTGGCGGACATCGCGATCAAGCCGTTCGGCAACCTGCCGCAGGCGCTGGATCGAGCTCAGTCTGCTGTCGGCCCCCGCATCGCCGCTGCGGGACTTGCTGATCGCGGTCGATACCCAGACCCAATTGAGCCGAGCAGGCGGCGTCCGACCAGGCGGTCGCGGCGGCGGAGGCGCAAGGCCGGCCGGATTGGCCAGCGGGCGGCCGGCTTTGCTGCCATTGAGGCACGAGCCGGACTGTCGTTGCAGCAGAACGAACTGGCCAACATTCTGGGCGAGGCATTCGGCAGCGATGCCAGCGGAAAGCCGGTCGACCCCGCCACGCGGGTGGATGCTCACTTTAAGTCGCTGCATGATTTCGTCACCGCCGCCGGACGGGCGGACCATCGCCGCTGGAAGTATCGCTGACGAAGATCCAGCAGATGTATCAGTCGTTCAATCAGGTCGCGAACGCGCCCAACCAGGGGCAGGTGCTTGCTGAACCAGATCGCCGGAGCCGGGGGCGGCGGGTGCGGGCAGCACCGCCAGCGCCGCGTCGCAGTTGCAGGATCTGACCCGCGACATGCCCAAGCCGATCGCGGCGATGCTGCAAAGCGTTTCCACCAGCGGTGCGCAGGTGGCGACGAGCGGCGCCAGCCACGAAATCGCGGACGCCTGGCGGTCGAAGGTGCTGCCGCTTTGTGATGCGGCGTTCGACCGCTATCCGTTCGTCGCTTCCAGCACGCCGATGTGCCCGGTCGATGATTTCGCCCGGCTGCTTGCGCCAGGCGGACTGATGAGCCAGTTCTTCGACCAATATCTCAAGAGCTTCGTCGATACTGCGCAGCGTCCATGGAGGTGGCTGTCGCCCGACCAGACTCCACTCGGACTTTCGCCCGGCATCGCTGGTCGCATTCGAACGGGCGGCCCAGATCGGCAACGCTTTGTTCCCCAACGGCAACCAGGTCCAGGTTCGCTTCCAGCTTGTGCCGGTGGCGTTGGATCCTCAGGTCGCGCAGATCAGCATCGCCATCGGCGGCAAAACCCTGATCTGGAACCACGGCCCGCCGGAAGGCACGTCATTCCAATGGCCCGGCACCGACGGCAAGACCCTGGTCCGCGTCACCATGACGCCTGCCAATGGGGGACAAGGCCAGGTCACTGATCGCGATGGTCCCTGGGCGTTGCTGCGGCTGCTGGATACCGCGCGGATCGTGCCAGCGGCCAGCCGGACAAGTTTCGCATCACCTTTACAGGCGGCGGCGGCACGGCGACTTTCGAGCTTGCCGCCAGCAGCGTGAACAACCCGTTTACCTTGAGTGCGCTACGTACCTTCCGTTGCCCGCCCAAGCTGTGAACCGCGGAGAAGCCCATGGCCGGCACCCTGACTGATACCAGCCGAGCAGCGGCAGCCAATGCCTGGGTCGAGGTTGATTTCGCCCCGGACCCGGGCTTCCAGCTTGCTGTTCGACGGCTTCCATGGGCACGAGGAACTCGGTCGGCCGTTTCTGTTCGAGATCGACCTGTCGAGCGGCACCTTGCGCGGCGACATCGGCAAAGATCGTCGGTACCTCGGCCACGATCTGGCTGGCGCAATCCAACGAGGACCCCGACAGGTTCTTCAACGGCATCGTCACGCGTGTCGTCTCCACCGGCTTGGTCGGTGGCGCCTATCGTTACCGGGTCGAGGTCCGGCCCTGGATCTGGCTGCTGACCCGGGTGACCGACTGCCGCATTTTCCAGGAAAGTCCGCCGTTCCAGATCATCACGGAGGTATTTCGTGATGCCGACTTCTCCGAGTTTCGAGACAAACGCCAGGCTTCAGGCGCCGGTGACACGGTGCTGGAATATTGCGTGCAGTATCGCGAAACCATCCTTCGATTTCGTCACCCGGCTGATGGAGCAGTTCGGGCTCTATTATTACTTCAAGCATGACCGCGAGCAGCATAAGCTGGTGATTGCCGACGATCCTAACGCCCATGATACGCTGCCTGAGGCCATCCCGTTCGTGTTCGACCAGACGGAATTCCGTATCGTCGCCGACCATATCTGGGAATGGTCGACCGAACTCGCTTTGCATGTCGGGCAAATTCACCTTCCAGGACTACAACTTCACCACGCCTTCGGCCGACCTGACCGCGAAGTCGATCAAGATCGGCACCCATCCGCACAACGACTTCGAGGTCTATGAATATCCCGGCCCACGACAAGGCCGACGTCGGACATCGCCTTACCGACGTTCGCATGCAGGCGATCAGCCTGCAGCGTGCATGATCGATGCCGCCAGCAACGCCCGCGGCCTTGCATCCCGGATGGCGCTTCAAGCTGGACGCATCACCCGGAACGGATGGCCAACCGGGACTATCTTGATCACGCGGGCCGAATTCTCTATGTCAATCGCCGAGGGATCCTCGACAGCTAGACGGGCGAAACACTCGACACCTACCGCGTTACGTTGCGCGCAATCCCTGGCGACGTGCCGTACCGGCTGCAGCGTCTGACCGCGCGGCCGATGATCCGGGGGCCGCAAACCGCACGCGTCGTCGGCGATCCGGGTGATGAGATCACCACCGACGAGTATGGCCGGGTCAAGGTCAAGTTCCACTGGGACCGCGCCGAAGTGGACGATGACAAGCGCACCTGCTGGATCCGCGTCGCACAGGCGTCAGCGGGTGCCGGGTTCGGCAGCATGTTCATTCCGCGTGTCGGTCAGGAAGTCGTCGTGGAGTTTCTGGAAGGCAACCCTGACCGGCCCGTTGATTACCGGCGTGGTGTACAATGCCAATATGAAGGTTCCGCACACGCTGCCCGACAACAAGACCCGGACCGTGATCAAGACCAACTCGAGCCCAGGTGGCGGCGGCTTCAACGAACTGCGCTTCGAGGACAAGAGCCGGCGAGGAAGAGGTCTTTTTCCAGGCACAGAAGGACTACAAGAAGAAAGTCCTGAACAACGAGACCGTCACCATCCACAAGGATACCACGACGACCGTGGAAACCGGCGACCGCAAAGTAACGGTGTCGCAGGGCGGTGACACTCTCACAGTCTCGGTTGGCGACCACAAGATCAATGTTTCCGCCGGCAACAGCTCAATCACCGCGGCACAATCCATCACGCTCTCCGTCGGCGCCAACTCCATCAAGATCGACCAGACCGGGATCACCATCAACGGTGTCATGATCTCGGTGCAGGCAAAGACAACCATGTCGCTGCAAGCCGGTCCGTCGCTGTCGCTGTCCGCCGCCATTATCGCATTAACTGACGATGTCAGGCGCCGCCACTCGTCCCGATTTCGCCGACCTGCTGGAGCGCGACGCGTTCACCGCGCGGAACCGCGTCCGTGGAGGAGGAGCCGCCGCCGCCGGCTTGGCTGACCACGCTCGCGCAACTGATCCTGGCCGATCCGCACCGTCCACAGGACCGCCCGCAGCGGATGATCGAGGCGCTGATAGCCGAAATCGACGCAACCCTGAGCGCCCAGATCAATACCATATTGCATGCTCCGGAGTTTCAGGCGCTGGAGGCTTCGTGGCGCGGCCTGTGGATGCTGGTTCGCGCCGCCGATCCCGACGCCGGTGTGAAGGTCAAGATCCTCAACATCGGAAAGCGCGAACTGGTGCCGGACCTTACGCAAGTTCCGCGGCAATGCCTGGGATCAAAGCCCGATTTTCAAACGGATCTATGAAGAAGAATTCGGCCAGTTCGGTGGCGAACCCTATGGCGTCCTGGTCGGCGACTACTCGTTCGACCATCGGCCGGAAGACGTCGTGCTATTGCGGGATATGGCCAAAATAGCCGCGGCATGCGCATTCGCCGTTCATCTCCGTCGGCCGCACCCTCATTGCTGCAGATGGATAGTTGGGCCGAAGTGGCCAATCCGCGCGATCTGTCCCGCATCTTCCTAACGCCCGAATATGTCGCCTGGCGTGCGATGCGGGAGGAAGAAGATACCCGCTACATCGGCCTGTGCATGCCGCGCTTTCTGATTCGCTTGCCTTACGGCGCAGCCACCGATCCGCTCGACGCCTTCGCGTTCGAGGAGGAGACCGAGGGAAAAGACACCGATCGGCTGCTATGGGGCAACGCGGCCTATGCTTTCGCCGCCAATGCGGCACGTGCCTTTGTCCTTTACGGCTGGTGCGTGCGTATCCGCGGTATCGACCGTGGCGGGGTGGTCGAGGGCCTCCCCGTCCTGCACCATCCCACCGCTGATGGCGATGTCGATCGCCGCACCGTGACGGAGATCTGTCTTAGTGAGCGGCGCGATGCCGAACTTGCCAACTGCGGCCTGATCCCGCTGCTGCATTTCAAGAACAGCGATGTCGCGGCCTTTGTCAGTGCGCAGTCGCTGCAGAAGCCAATCATCTATGACGATCCGGACGCCACGGCCAATGCAAGCCTGTCGGCGCGGTTGCCCTATCTGTTCGCCTGTTGCCGGTTCGCGCACTACTTGAAATGCATGGCGCGCGACAAGATCGGATCGTCAATGAATCGCACGCAGATCGCATCCTGGTTGTCCGGCATGGCTGATCAGTTACGTCGATGGCGCGCCGGCGACCTCGACCGAGGAGTTCAAGGCGGCTCACCCGCTGGCGGACGCTCGGGTCACCCTGACGGACAGGGACGATGCGCCTGGCGAATTTGACGCGAAGTTCTTTCTGAAGCCGCATTACCAGCTTGAAGGAATGAGTGTGGCTCTTCGACTTGTCTCAAAACTGGCTGCGCAATGATCAGCGATTGTCCGGTCCGCCGGCGTGTAATCAAGGAGAGTGCCGATGGCTGGAAACAAAACCGACCTGGTAATGCTTTTCACGCTGGACCGCCAGCCGGTTTGGGCTGAAAGCCCGCTACAGGTCGCTTTGGATGATACGCTGATGAAGGATTTCTATAAGAATACCGACTATGATTTATACAGCAATTTTTTCGAGATCAGCACATTCAGCATGGGCATGAAGCTGACCGAGCACGATGAAAGCAACAGCGCGGTTGGTCAGCACCCACGCCAGAACGGACAGCAGGCCAGGAGCGCGGTATCTTCCGGCCCATTCGCTCGCTGGCGGAGTGCCACACCGCTGGAGTACAAGAAGATCCCGTATCCGTTCGAATTCGACAAATTTTCCTTCGAACGGGTGGTCGACAGCGCCTCGCCGATTTTCTTCGAGTGCTGCTGCAAGTCGCGGACCTTCGATACGGCTGTCCTGATCAAGCGCCTGTCCCAGGGTGAGGAAGGCGGGGTCTTCCGTCCCTCGCTCGCGTATCTTCGCATCGAGTTCACCAAAGTACCTCATCACCAGTATTTCCTGGGAGGATGGTGACCTGGTGAAGGAGAATTGCGATTTTATCTGTCAGGGCGTGAAGGTGACTTACCGCCAGCAGAGCGCGGCTGGCACCATCGGTGGTGGCGACCTCAACGCGACCTGGCCCAATCCCAAGAATGACCGCTCGCTCGGCATTCGCGCCGGAACTCGGAGGAACTGATGGCACAGGGCGATTCGACCGACCTGATCATGAAGATAGAGCGCAGCAAGGGCGTCCTGATTCCCGCTGAAAGCACAACTCAAATGAGGTCCCTGGAGGGCTCCTCCAATCCGTTGCTGTCCGGATTCAAGAAAGGCTTCATGTTCGAGATCGATCGCTTCAGCTTCCGGGCGGGCACGTCCGGTGACGAAGCCGCGGGTCATCACCCCGCGAAGCCCAAGTCGAAATCCGTAAAGGGCCCCAAGGCGCCGCCGACGCTGGCCGATGTTGCTACGAAGGGCGATTATCAAGCTTGGCGCGCGGGTAAATCCCTTCAATACCCGGTGGATCTGCAACCTTCCTCGTTTACCCGCCCAATCGATTCTGCATCCACCACTTTGATGCAAGATTGTATTGACTGTTTCAGCTATGAGCGCGCCTCGTTGATCAAGCGCAAGGCCGCCGGCGGTGCGGCTGCCGGCGAGGTCTTTCTGCGAATTGATTTCATTGGCGTGCTGGTCATCAACATTGACTGGTCGGACGACGATGAGGTTTCTGAAACCTGTCATTTCATCTCTCGCAGTATCACGATCAGCTACCGGCCGCAGCTACCGGACGGCACGCTCGGTGCGGTCGTTCCCGGGTTCTGGAGCATGGTCCCCGGCGAGACGATCGCTCCTCTTTGTTGACAAGGACCAGATGCTGTCGAAACGACGGAGGAAAGCATGCCTGTCCAGGTTGTCTCCGGTGCTCTTCTGACCTGCACCTTTGGGGCGGCGCCATCCCCGCTGACCGTGCTGCCGGTGAACCGCGTGATGTGCTCCAAGATGCCGGCGGCAACGATCATGGATCATGTTCCAATGGTCAACATCGCATCGTTTGGGGTTTGCATGAGTATCGCGAATCCGCAGGTCGCCGCTGCCACCGCCGCGGCGTTGGGTGTGCTGACACCACAGCCGTGCATCCCCGCCACCTCCACTCCCTGGGTCCCGGGTGGCGTCACGGTCGCAATCGGCGGTCAGCCGACACTCGATAACGTGTCCACTTGCATGTGCATGTGGGCGGGCGTGATAACCGTCACGTCACCCGGGCAGGTGCAAACGACAGTGCCTTGATCTCAGCCGCCGACATTGATGATTTGAACCCGCCTGTTGCGCGGTTCGGCGACTGAAGTACGCACCACGGGGTCCGTCGGACCCCAAGCCGGCGGCGTCGAGGCGTGCCCGATCAACGTGGAACTTTGTAACCATGTAGTTCACCACGGCTTCGGCCCGCCGCTCCGAAAGCTGCCGGTTATAGTCCGCGCCGCCCGGTACGTCGGTGTGGCCGACGATACGGAAATGAAAGGGCGCCAGCGTCGCACTCGACAGGGCAGCACCTAGTTCGTCCAGCGTCCGCGACGCGGCCGGGGTGAGATCAGCGGAGTTAGTCGCAAACAGCACATTCAGATTGACGGACGGCGTATTTTCGCGCCCCGCATGTGCCGGGGTCGCCGGCGAAGACAGCAGCGCGCCGGAACTGCCGCCTGCCGTCCCAGGCGAGCCCGGCGGCAAGGCTGACGGTCGGATGCCGCGCAGTTGATCGCTCGCTCCTGGCCGAGGCCGCAGGGAATTGATGATCTGGCTGGCGCTGGGCGATCGCTGGGCGGCGGCCGGCATCACCGCGACCAACGCCAGGAAGGCGCCGAGTGTCATGGTCAATCGCATGGAAGCTCTCCTCCCGATCGTGTGATCCTATACGAGCGCAAGATCCATTGCGATAGCAACGGGATTTTGGCCCGTCCGCCAAACATACGGACGAAACATCGTAAGCGGCGACGTTGCTTTATCGGGGAAAATTCTTCATTCTGTGGCAGCATTGGATAATCCGCGTTTGACCTGGAGCGGCGCATGACGGGTGAGCCGGACGACAGCGAACGCACCGTGATCCGGCCTGCGCCGGGCGGCCGCAACCGGCCGCAAGCTGTCGCCGGCACATCGTCAGTCGCCGAACCGCTCACCGCTTCGGACAGCACCGGCCCCCCGATCATCACCAGCCCGCTCTCGGCCGCCGCCACGCCATTGCTGCAGTTGCTTGCGCGGTTTCCAAGCCTGACCCGTCCACCCGATTGCACTGACCTGCGTGAGCGGGTGTTGCGGGAGATGCGCGGCTTCGAGCGCCGAGCCCGCGAAGCCGCAATTCCGATGGATCTGCTGCGGCCGGCCCATTATGCATTGTGCGCCAGTATTGACGATGTTGTCCTGAACACGCCTTGGGGCGAAGCCGGCGGATGGAGCGCGCGGACCCTGGTCTCAGCCTTTCATCAGGAACTCGACGGCGGTCGGCAGTTCTTTGACCTGCTGACCCGGCTGCGCCAGGACCCCGGCAAGTTCCTGCCGGTCATCGAATTGATGTATTTGTGCCTTTCACTCGGCTTTATGGGGCGTTATCGGCCTCCGCAAGGCGACCTCGCACGCTTCGATCAGCTACGCCACGACGTCTGCGCGCTTATCATTGCCCAGCGCGATGGAGTGGTGACGCAATTGTCGACGACCTGGAAGGGCATCGACGCTCCATATCAGGCTCAGCGCCGAAAGCTGCCACTCTGGGTAGCGGCGGCATCGTGCCTGGGCGTTCTCAGTGCCGGCTTCGTCTTTGTCTCCACCGAGTTGAACTCGGCGTCGGATAATATCTACTCTCGCCTTTTGGCGGCTTCACCAGTCCGCATGCCTCCCATCGCGCGCATCGCCCGCGTCCAGCCGCCGCCACCCCCACCACCGCCTGTGACCGCAGGAGCCGGACTCGCTCGACCGGCTACGGAGTATTCTAGAAGGCAGACATTGGCGCAGGCCGTATCAGCGTCGTCGGGCACGGCGGCCACACCAGTCATACGCATCGCCAATCGAGGCTT
This sequence comes from uncultured Alphaproteobacteria bacterium, assembly GCA_963792345.1. Lineage (GTDB taxonomy): Bacteria > Pseudomonadota > Alphaproteobacteria > Acetobacterales > Acetobacteraceae > Rhodopila. Next base: position 105,580 of record CAWBVV010000001.1, on the reverse strand, counting down.
GTTTTCCGCCGGCAACGCTGCCCTCCAGTCATCGGCATGCCATTGCTTGAGAGAATCGGGACAGCACTTAAGACCGAGCCGGGAGCCGTCGAGTGGTCGGCTATACCGACAATCAGCCATCCGGACCGTGGCTTTCCCGTCCAACTTCCAACTGTCGCTGGCACGCGCCCAGGCTGCCCGCACGGTCGTCCGCCGCACCTTCGGAATGCATCGCGGGTCAGCGCTGAGAGGTCGGGCTGATGCCGATCCTGTTGTATCCAACGCGACCGCTGAAGGCCGTGAACAGAACCGTCGGATAGAGTTCGTGCTGCATCGCCAGGATCAGCAGGATTAGGCGGCCATCATGTCCCTGACCGGCATCCTGACGTCGCGCTGGTTTGTCAGCTTGATTGGCGCCGCAACGATCGCCGGCTTGGCCTGGTCATTCGGTCCGTTGCTCGCGCCGTTCGAAAGTACTGGCTCGCCACGGCTTGGTTCTCGTCCTTACGTTCTGCTGCTGTGGGTCGCGGTCAACTTCCTGCTGACTGCTTGCCCGAAGAAAAGACCAGGCGCTCGCGGAAGGCGTGGTCGCGGGAACGGGCGAAGCTGGGGCGAAGGATGAGGCGGAGGCGCTGCGGGCAAAATTGGCCGCCGGCCTCCAGTTGCTGAGGAAGGCAAACCGTCCCCGCGGCTATCTATACGAGCAACCGTGGTATGTGATCATCGGACCACCCGGAGCGGGAAAACGACAGCATTGCTGAATGCCGGCCTTCGATTTCCGCTTGCGGCCAAGATGGGTACCGACCCGCTGGCAGGCGTCGGTGGCACCCGATTGTGTGACTGGTGGTTTGCGGAGGACGCGGTTCTCATTGACACCGCCGGGCGATACACAACCCGCGATTCCGACGCGGCCGCCGACAAGGCCGGTTGGGACGCCTTCCTTAATCTGCTCAAGAAGCACGCGCTCGCGGCAACCCTTGAATGGTGTGATCGTGGCATCGCCCTGAGTGATGTCGCACAAGGCACCCGCCGGACGAACGATGGCACATGCTAGTGCGGTACGCCGCCGCGTTGACGAACTTTATGCCCAGCTTGGTATCCGGTTGCCTGTCTATATCTTATTCACCAAAGCGGACTTGATCGCGGGGTTCAGCGAGTTCTTCGAAGACCTGGGGCAGGAGGCACGTGCGCAGGTTTGGGGCACGACCTTCGATCCGGGCGCCAGCGGGGGCTATGCGGACCTTTTTGCCCGCGCCTTCCGCTCACTGATCGAACGGTTGGACACCCGTCTGTTCGAACGGTTGCTAACTGAACGCAATCCTCAGCGGCGCCCGTTGATCGCGATGTTCCCTAGCCAGGTAGCCAGTCTCGAACTTCCCCTGGTGGAATTTCTGCGGGCCGCCTTCGCCGAGGACGCCTCGGGGCGAGCACCGTTGGTCAGAGGCGCATACTTGTCGTCGGCCACGCAAGAGGGCCGTCCGTTCGACCGCCTCGCCGGAACGCTTGCTCGGGTGTTCGGTCTGGAACAGCAGCGCGCAGCAAGTTTGCGCCCCGATCAAGGACGCAGCTATTTCCTGCAGAACCTGCTGAGGGAGGTCATTTTTCGGGAAGCAATGCTGGTCTCCGCTCCCCCGATTGTAGAGCGCCGCCGCTTCGCCCTTCGCGCCGCCGGGTTTGCTGCCCTGGCGTTGGTGGTCGTTGCGAGTGGCCTGTATCTTTGGCACCTGCGTGAAGATGTTAGAACGGCGATTGATACCGCCGAAGGCCAGCTACAGGCTTATGAGCAGGTCGCTCGAACACTGAAGCTCGATCCCGTTAGTGATGCCGACCTGCCGCGCCTGCTGCCGTTGCTCAACCAGGCCCGTGCCTTCCAACCAGATCCCGTCGCCGCCGATTCCCAGCCTGTATCATGGACGGCTCTGGGGCTGTCGCAGGATGCAAAGCTCGCCGCCGGCGCAGGCGTGATGTACCGCCATGCGCTGGAGCGTGCCCTGCTGCCACGCTTGGTTTGGCAGATGGAAGCCCAGATCCGGGACAATCTTCAGAAGCCCGACTTTCTGTATGAGGGAACACGGGTTTACCTGATGCTCGGAGGTGTCGGTCCACTCGATCGACCTCTGGTAAAGGAATGGATGCGACTGGCCTGGCAAAGTATTTATCCGGGCGTAGCTTACGCGCCATTCCGGGAGCAACTGCTGCTGCACCTGGATGCCCTTCTTGCTGAACCGCTCCCGCCGGTGGCTCTCGATGGCAATCTGGTCGCGGCGGCGCGCGATACGTTCGCCAAGATATCCTTGTCGCAACGAGCATATGCTCGCATCCGGCTGTCCGTAGGGGCGCAGCGCATCGCGCCCTGGCGCCCCAGCGATGCGCTCGGTCCGGTCGGGATTCCGCTGTTCACTCGGGCGTCGGGCAAACCTCTCACCGATGGGATCCCTGGTCTTTATACCGTCAACGGCTTTCACCAGGTGCTGCTGCCATCGCTCTCAAAGGTGGTGAAAGGCGCGGTCTCGGAAAGCTGGGTGGCCGGCCAGCGCACCAACATCGATCCGAATGGCCCGCGAATGAGTTCGCTGGAGCATGAGGTTATCGAACTATATGAGAATGACTATGCGCAATTGTGGGATGCGATGATGGCGGACCTCAGTATCGCCCCGCTCACCAGCATCTCTCAGGCCGCTCGGGATTTGTATATCATTGCGTCACCACAATCGCCGCTTCGGAGCCTGCTGGTCTCGATCGTACGCCAATTGTCGCTGTCGATCTCATCGGACCAAGGTCAGGTCAAGACGGCAACGCCGGTCGGTGAAGCACCTGCCGCTAACATCGATCTCCGTCTGTTGCTCGGCAGCGGCCAGTCCGACACCAGATCTGTCGCACCAGGTTATGAGATCGACCAACGCTATGCGACGTTGCGGAGTCTCGTGACCAGCGACGCCGGTTCGCCGATCGACCAGGTTTTAAGATCGATGAACGACATGCAACAGCAATTCGCGAAGGCTGCGGCGTCCGCTGCCAGCAACAGCGCCTTCGCGGCATCAACCGCCAATGATCCAACCCTTGCATTGCAGGCCGAGGCCTTGCGTCAGCCACAGCCACTCGCACGATGGCTGACAACCCTGGCCAACAGCGGTGCCTTGTTGCGCCGGACCGCGGACCAGAAACGCTGATCCAACCCAATCACCGGTCGTAGCGAATGAAACGATAGTTCTGCATAACCCATTTCAGCGTGGAGGCGTAGTTCGGATCGGTGCTGTAGACCCCGTTGAGCGCATCCGCGAAGGCCTCCGGATTGCCGGTCTGCTTCATCGCATTTACGTAATACGGACTTGTGGCCAGCAACCGGCCATGCTCATCGAAGGCTTCTTCCACTGACGCGAACACGCGGAACTTCGCGCTGACGGTAATCGTCTCGCCGTTGACCACTTCATGCGTCGGGCTTTCAACGAAATTCTGATTCGCGACCGATTTTATCCCAAAGGGGTTGTTGCTCCCCGGGGGCATCGACGCTCCCCAGGCGCTTTCGACCACCCATTGAGCGACCGTCACAGATACCGGCACGTTCCACCGCCGTTTCGATGCCTCCGCCGCCTCAACCACCTCCTGCGGCACTTCGCCGAAATGTCCCATGGCTGTCGGCAGGGTCTCGTTGACCGTTGGCCGCGCCGCCAGCGCGTAGTAGGTGGCGCTGCCCGGCTCAACCCGTCCCGAAGGCGGCAGCATCTTCATGACGACCGCTTGATAAGCCTCGATCGCCAACGTCGTGCCCACGTCGGCCACGCCCGTCACCGGAACCGGCGTGTGCGGCTTCGGCAGCCTGTCGTTGAGCAGTGATTGAACGACGAACACATCGCCAGGGATATTCTCGCCGCCTTGGCCAACGGACGCAACGATAGGGGGGGCAATCCGCCCCATCTCATCCGTGCTCAAGATCGCCGGCGACGGTATCAGTCCCACAATGGCCTCGCTTTAGTGCAAGGATGCCACACGGCCCGCGCGCTGATAACTGGCACTGCCGTCACCGATCAGCGCGAATGCCGCCCAGTAGAACGGATGAGAGAAGTTGGCCGGTAGGTTCGTGCCCGCCTCATCGAGCATGTTTCGCTGCGCATCCGCCAGTGCCTGCGTCAGCCCGCCGGTCTTACCCTCGGCATAGCGGTGCAAGGTATCAACCACCAGAAATGCAGAGGACTGGTCGCTGATGGACCAGTGAGTCACCAGCATGGCTCTCGCACCGGCATAGAAGAAAGCGCGGGCAAGACCAGACAGGCTGTCACCGGCCGTGGTTTCGTTCGGTCCTCCGGAATTGCAGGCCGAGAGGATTACCGCGTTCGCGTCAAGGTTCAGCCCGACGATCGCGCTCGCCGTCAGCAGCGACCCGGAGGCGTCGCGCGCCCCTGTTGGATCAGACGTAACGATCGCCGGTTCGCTTTGGCAACGCAGGTCCGCCGGCAGCAGCGCATGCGTCGCAAAGTGCAAGATCCGGTAGTCCTTCAGGCTGACTCTCGGAACATTTGGGGCGGTGAAGTTCGTGCCCAGCATTGTGTCGGATCGCGGTGCGCCTAGAATTTGCCGAGCCGCATCCAACTCGCGTTCCGCGTAGGGCAGGCGAGGCAATCCGGCAAATAGCCGCGCGGTGTCGCCGCAGGCGGAAACGGGGAATGTCTGCTCCGCCTGTGCCAGCGCCACCGGCCGCGGGTCGCCGAAGCCGAACCATGGATTGGGGGCTCGCGAACCACCGGCGGTCCGGCGCAGCGACACGAAATTGGTCGCGGCTGGGACATGTGTCACCGTCATGCGGCGGATCAACCAGGGAGCATTGGCCAGATCAGACGCGTTGGCCGGCCCGGTCAACAACAACCCAAATGGCACCGACAGCAACGGCCCAAATGGCGCGACCACCAAGGATGTCGTTCCCGCAAGCGGTCCGCTTACGGGCTCCAGCACGGCTTGGTAGATCGATTGCGAGGCTGCCGTATCGAACCGCGGCAACCCTCCGGCCGCGCCAGGCTCCAGGCTGAGGCGAACCCGTTGCACCAGCCCGGAGATCCGCCCCAGATCGGTGTGCAGCGCCGAGGCGGTGATGACGCCATCGCGTAGCAGGAAGACCCATCCGCCGTCTTTGGTCAGGCTGATTGAAACGAAGGCCTCGCCGGGTGCCAAGGCTGAAAGGACAGCGGACGCCGGCACAACCTCCTGAACCAGTTGCCCGTAGTTTGGCGCCGCTTCCTGCAAAGCGCCGTCCGCATCCGCAAGATCCGTCTGCGCACTGGCGATTTGCTTGTCCAGTGCCGCCGGATCCGCAGGGTTCAGCGGCGGCCTTCCCGGCGCAAGCGGCTGCGCCAGGGCATCGCGTGCGCGATAAAGTTCGGCGAGTGCTTCTGTCGCGTCCTGGCGGCGCCGGATCGCTTCGGACACCTTGGGGTCACGTGACGCGGCGCCCAGCCGCGCCGCCGCCTCGGTAATCTGGCGGCTGGTGATGCTGTCCTGCATGAGTTCAGCAGTCTCGAACATGGCGGCCAGCAGCGACTGGCGTTCAGCCGGAAGACGCTCGGCCTCAGCGGCATAGGCCGTAAGGCAAGGGGACAGCAATGCCGGGTCGGAGCCCGCGCGAAGCTCACGCAGCAGCTTCGTGCCGGTGTCGCACAATGCGAGAGCGCGTTGTTGCTGACCCTGGCGCACATAGTCCCCCGCTCGCAGCAGCGCCGTCTGGGCAAGTGGCCTCGTGTTCGGCAGGACCTCGCCGAAATCCGCCGCTGAACGTGCCAGATGGGCGCCGGCGGAGCTCAGGTCGCCGGCCGCATCGGCGGTGGTACCTTCAGTGCGGGATAGGCGGGCTGACACCAGCGGCATCACCATGCCATTGGCGCGTGCCAGAACCTGGGCGGATGCGATTGCCGCCTCGCTTTGTGCGTTCAATCCCTCCGTGCGCAACACGATCGCTCGGTAGCGTCTCGTTTCAATAACCCCCATCAAGGCGGATTGCATCCCGGGATCGACCATCAGACGCCCGTTGGGTAAATTGTCATTGATCCCGCGTGCCGAGGTGAACTGTGCTCCCGATCCCCCACCAGCAAGGATTTCCGGCGGAATCAGCAATTCGTAGGCTTTCTCTGCCCGGCTGAGCAGCGTCAGTGCCTCTCCCTGATGTCCGCGATTGACCGCGTCGAGCGCGTGGTAATGCAACAGCCGCGCTGTCGCCGCGCGGTCGGCGGCACGCGGTGCGAGCGCATCAGCCTGCCGGAACAGGATGTCCGCCGTGGCGAAATGGCCCTGGTCAGACGCCTGCAAAGCCAGATGCATCAACGGCGTGACGGTATTGGGATCGTTTCGGCCAAGTGCCTTTTGCTGCAAGGCAAGAGCAGCGCGATAGGCGATCTCCGCGGCGGCGAAGTTCTCCGCCAGGTTGGCTCGCGCACCAAGCGCCATGGCCTGTTCGTAGTGGCCAACGTCGCCGGAACTGAACGCACGCACCGCCATCTCATTGGCCAGAAGTGTGTCCGCGGCGGAGCGTGGCAGGGCGCCGGTGTCCGGCGTGATACGGCCGGACAATAATCCGATTGAACGCTCCATGACAGGCAGGGTCGGCAGGATACCGTCCGCCAGCCAGACCTGCCCGCCAATCTCCGCCGCCAGGGCGACTTGCGGCCAGCCGCCGATCCGACGCGTGCAGCGCAGCAACAGGGCCGGTACATCTCCTAGTATCGAGGTGGACACAGGAGGCGCGCATTCGTAACGAAGATCCAGGCCGGTCCGCCAGTCGCCGGAAGCCGCGGCATTTGACAAACCACCGGGCGATCCCGATCGGACGCGGGCGGCGGGCTGCTTCCAGTCGCCACAGTAGATGTCCGCCAGCCCCGGCACGCCGCCGCGAAACTGGTTGCATGCTTCCCCGCTGGCGTTCAAGCCGAGGCTGATCCCATCGCCGGCCTGCCGATCGCCAGTCGGATTGACATAGCTGCCCGGCGGCGGCTTCGTGCAACTCGCCACGGCGAACAACACCAGCAGGCAACGCAATATTCGGCCCATTTCAGTAATCCAGGACGGAGACATTGGGTGGCACGACATCCGGATTGGTCAACTGCCGGGGCGGTGCGGCAAGGCTGGGCAACGCCAGCAACACCAGGTCAGGCAACACCATGGCGGGGGGAAGTCCCGTGGGCACAAATCGGAGAACCACGAGGCCTCCGATGACCGAGGCAATCAACGGGTCCGTCAAGGTGACGGCGATCGGCGGGGTGCAAACCGGTGTGCCGATTTCACAGAAATTGAACCGATAGGCGGGATTGATCGCCGGCTGGATAGCGGCGAGCGCGGCTGCTCCTGGACCCGCATTACCCGCGACGCTGCCGGTCAAATTGGCCGCACCGCCCGCACCCAGGATCAGCAGCGTGCCTGCTCGGGCGAACCCGTTAACCCTGCCGCCGCTGGTGCCCAGGTACCAGATTTGCCGCCTCCGCTTCCAGATCATTGAAGACCATGCTCCCGCCCGTCGCGGGCAGTTGTAAACGCAGGGTCGCGGTCCCTCCGTCCAGTCCACTGATGCCGCTCGTTCCGCGTTGCGTGATGTTGCCGGCTCCGGCCGCGTCCGGCGCAACCAGAATGTAACTTCCCGCCGCGGCCGGCGCAGCGCCTGATTGCGCGGCCACCGGGGCTCCATTGGTGGCGATGGTTCCGGCGAGCGTAATCTGCCCGATGGCGGAGACTTGCAGATTGGGGGCGGAAAGCAGCCCGGTCATGGTCAAGGGCACGCCGTTGGTCAGCGCGAAGTTCCCGGCGGCAACACTAAATCCGTCAAGCGTGCCGATCCGATTGCCCCCGGTCAGCGTGACTGCCAGCCCAGCCCTGCCCGTCAGCGTCGGTGCGGTCACGATCGCCCCCGCCGCCTGCGTGATGCCACCTGTCGTATCAAGTTCGACAATTGCGGCGTGCCCGGTGAAATCTGTCGGCGCGCTGAAGGTGATGCTGCCAGCGCGCGGCGCCGCTTCTCCGGCCAATTGGCCGATGCGAAGTAATGCAGCCGTCGGACTGATGGCGGCGATCGCATCCGGCGTGATGGCCAGATCGGTCGCTGTCGCCTGGGACACCAAAACCGGCGAGCCGATGGTGAAGGGTGCGAGCTCAACAGTACCGCCAGGAGCGCTGATGCTCCCCGGGGTAAGCACGTTCAAGATGTCCGTGGCGACCGAGATCCGGCCGCCGGACGGGACTACCAACTGGCCGGGAATTGAGTCACCGGGCACACCGCTTCCCAAGGAAATTCCGGGTCCGGACCGCAGAGTGATCGAGCCGGCGGCAACGGTACCGTTCACCGCGAAGGCGCTGCCGTCCGACAGCGCAAAGGCGGCTGGCGTCGCAACGGGCCCCAGAATCCCGATCTGGTTGGCGACGGGCGAAGCGCCCGTCAGCGTGACCGCATCCGTCGCGCTGACGGATAGCCTTGTGCCGGCCATGCTTCCGGCCTCGGTGATGCCTCCCGCTGTTGCGGCAAGGCTGATGCCGCCGAAATTGTTGGCCGTCAGGGCGCCATTGATCGCGATCGTTCGACCGGTTAGGGCGATTTGGGGCGAGGTCACATTGCCGGCGATCGTCAGTGCCCCGTTATCGGTGATCGTGGCGCTGGTCCCGCCCGTGACCGGGCCCGCCACCGTCAGGCTGCTTGCGTCGGTCAATGCAAATCCGGTGCCCGCGCTGAAACCTGCAAGCGTGCCGATCTGGTTACTGGTTGCCGTGGCCCCGCCGAAGCTGGCGCCGGTCGCCGCGCTGCCAGCCAAATGTACCAGCGAGGATGGCGCCGGTTTCGGTAATGCCACCCGTCGTCGCCACCAGGGTGACCGCGCCCGGGCTGCTCACGGTCCCCGGAATTGCTATGCTGCCGGCGGTCACGTTCACCGATGGTGCGCTCAACACGCCACCGATGCTCAGCGCGCCGCGGTTCACCACGCTGAACGGCCCACCTGCCACTCCAAAATTGCCGATGTTGGCGATGCCGTTGCCCGCAATGGGAAGGTTGACCGCGCCGGCTACGCCCAGCGAACTTTGCAGGGTCGTCGCGATGATATTGCCACCGGTCTGGGTAAGCCCTCCGGCTGAAAGATTACTGACGTCGAGAGTGGTCGCCGTTAGCGCCCCGGCGAGCGTGATCCCGCCATCGGCCTGAAGCGCTATCGCATTTGCCGAGTTGAGGTTGCTGCCCAATACCACGGCACCACCGGAGCCCCTGGTCAGGCCCGCCTGCAATGTGATGATTCCGGTGCCGGTCGCGGTGATCGGCGACCCCGCGTTGACGGTGATATTTCCGGTCTGGGTCTGCATCGTCAGCGCGGTGTTGTTCTGCAGGACAATCGGGGTATTGGGATCGACCGAGATCGTCGCTGTTGCCTGCAGCAGCACGCTGCCGGCCAGACTGTCGATCGCTCCGTTCGAAATGGTCTGGGCGTTGGCTTCGGCGAAATCATTGAACGTCACCTGATGCGGCGTCGTTCCGGTCAACGTGTCATCCAAGCTGCCGCCCCCGCAATCGTCGTTCGGCAGGCAGTTGATAACGGTCAGGTCGGTCGGATCGAACAGGATCGTTCCAGGCAATCCAAGCGGTGCGGACGCGTCGATCCCCCCGGTTACCGAGAACCCTTTATCGCCCGAAACCTCCACGAAGCCGCCATCGCCGCCCGCCTTCCCACCCTTGGCGGTAATCGTTCCCGCCATCACCGTGGATTGGCTGGACAACAGGGTCACTTTGCCACCGTTGCCTTTCGCGGATGCGTCAGCCGACACGGTGGCACCACGTGACACCGTGACCGCGTTCGACATCATCGGTTGCGGCATCGACGGGCCGCTTCTCGCGCGCGCCAGCGTCGTTCCTAGCGCGATGGTGCCGCCACCCGCTTTGCCGGATGCGTCCAGTGTAGCGCCCGGTGCGATGAAGACAGATCCCGGGGTGAGATCTCGATGTTGCCGCCGACGGTCCCGGTTGCATTGCCTGGTGCGGAGAGCTGTCCTTCGACGACGATCGAGCCGCCAACACCGTTCAATGTGATCTTGCCGGGTTTGTCAGCCACCGTCGCCGCGCGAACCTTGCCGCTGGAATTAACGAGAGTTTGGATGACACCATCCAATGCCCCCGCCGTAAGTTGCACCGTCCCGCCATCGGCCCGGATGATGCCGGTATTCGTCACCAAAGCGGTGACTGGCTTGCCGTCGGGTCCGAGCGGCGCCTGCCTCACCTGCCCGGTCACGTCGATCGACAGCAATCCATCACCATACAGGTCAAGCGTTGCGACACGCGCGCCCGCCAGCACCACATGGCCAAGCCGCGCTTCAATGATGCCCGAATTGGCAACCTGTGGCGCCACCAATGCCGCGATGCCAGCGTCTGTAACGGTGATACGGCCCTGATTCTCCACGCGGGCGCCAGGCTTGGCCGGCTGGTCGAACGCCATGCGGCCGGCCATGAAGTTGTCGGTCGTGATATTTGCCGCTGAAACCATCAACCCCGCCGTGTTGACCTGCGAGCCTTTCATAAAGGTCACGCCCGACTGGTTGACCAGCACGATCTGGCCGTTTGCATCGACTCTCCCCGCGATCGACGAAGGGGACGGCCCGATCACCCGATTTAGTGCGACCGCATTCGCGGAGGGCTGATTGAATTGAACCCTCTGCTGGCTTCCCACATCAAACGACTGCCAGTTGATCGCCGCCCGGTTGGACGATTGATTGATCGTTGTCCTGGCGGCATCCTGGTTGATCGTGGCGGTTCCGCCCACCACGCTGCCGCCCACCGGCCTGGCGTTGGGAGCGGGTTGCGCACCCGCTTGAAGCGGCAACAGCAGCAATACCGCCCGCAGCACGACCCTCCGGATTCCGCAAGCGCCACTTGCCCGCCCGACAGCGGTGGCTGCTGATTTTCCGCATCGCTTAATCATGGCCAGCCTCCCGTCCCGCGCACCGCGCCGGGGCCTTGCCCGCACAAAATGTCCCTGGACCGTACCGGACCGCGCCCACTAGAAGTGCCCCACGATGCGCCAGTAGAGCCCGACACCATTCAGGGCGCCGACCTGTCCCTGGCCACCGGTCGGGTATTGGTTGAATCGGCCAAGCGCCTCGAAGTCAAACTCGGTGTAGTCGGTGACCCGCAACCGAGCGCCTCCACCGGCGGAGGCCACGCGCGCATGTAAATCAACAGCCTGGTTCTGCCACGTCTCACCCCAGTCGTAGAAAAGATAGAACTGAGATGCGACATCCGCAGCGAGTCTGAGTAGCGAAAGGTCGGTTTCCGTGTTGAGCTGCAATTCCGCCGTGGCGGCCAATGCCTTGTCGCCCGGAACCTGGCCAGAATAATAACCGCGGGTAAATCGGGATCCGCCTAGATAGAATTGTTCGGCTGGCGGCAGGACATCATTGCTCCATTGGCCGGTCAGCAGCGTCATCAATGCGACGCTCGCGCCTTCCCACGGTGTGAACAAGGTTTGCGTCCGGCTGATCTCGCCGGTGATCTTGGTGAAGTCGGTCTTCTCATTTTGCCGTGGCGCGGTCTGGCGATTATTTGCGCTCGCGCCCAGCGCGTGTAAGCCCTCGGAAAACCGCACCGAGGCCGCATCGAGCGCCGGCCGCTTCGTTCCCAACCACAGGTCAGACAGCGCATAGTCGGCGCCGAGCCTGATGACGCGCAAGGAATCCGTGGTTTGCTGAGACGCCCCGCCGGGGGCGATATCTATCTCGCTCTCCAGCATATCGAGATTCAGCGACGCGTTCAGCGTCTGCTGGCGCGACCGGATGACCGGATACGACAACCCACCGCCCACCACCGTCGTCGTTCCATGATAATCGATCAACTGAAGCCCGCTCGTTCCACTTCCGCTCGGGACGGCCAACCCGCGGCCGGCATATATCCGCGCCTTCAGCCCCGACGCACCGAAAAAAAATTCCGATGAGATCTGTCCAAAATTCTGGCTGTTCGGGAAGGTATGATAATATGCAAGCTCGGTTCGCTCACCGAATTCGCTGAAGCTGTTGAGGTCCAGCACCCCAAGGCCTTCAATCGGCCCGGTCTGGTCAAACGCCCGATTGTCGAACGTGATGGAGCCGGAGACGGGCTTGCGGCTCACCTGCGCGATCAGGTCGAGCGCGCCCGGTTCGTCCGACGAGGGCTGCAGGACGGCTCGCAGCGTAACCCCGGGTACGTCCTGCGCCAGCAACAGGAAGCGCTCCAGCGTGGCCGACCGCACCGGCTGCTGCTCGGTCAGTCTGCTCAAGAAACGCAGAACCTGGGTTGCCGCGGGCCCAATATCACCATCGAGCTTGACGCTTGCCATGCGTCCTCGGTGACCACGAATTGAAGCTGCCCGGCGGCATCAACGTTGGCGGAGACCGTTACCAGGACAAACCCATCGCTCCGGTAGCGTTGCAATATCGCGTTGCGCGCAGTTTCAATCCGCGCCAGCGGCACCGAGGCGCCTGTTAGGCCATCCGTGTCGCGCTCCAACTCATGCGGCGGGAACGCGGTGACGCCGGAAATCGAGACGCTTGCCACATGCACGGTCTGATTAGGCACCTCGGCTTCGGTCGGCGGCGTCGCCTCCACAGGACTGGAAGGCGCCGCCGGAGCGGAAGGCGGCAGGATCCGCTGGATCGGCGAACCCTGTGGAACCTGCTGAAGCAGCGGTTGCGGTTGAGGCAGCACAGAAGGAACCTGTGCGAATGCAGGTGCCGCAAAAACTACGAAGCTCGTAACGATAAACAGTCCCCGGCTAAGCATCATGTCCCGGCTCGATTCCATGCCATGGTTCCGGCCCTGCTTCCGAAGCCAATGTGGCGCTGAAGTCATTGTTCTTCGTGGATTTTTGATTTCATCATGGACGATCGGTCGGCTCGGCTCCCTCGCCAAAATCAGTAATGATCCGATAATGTAATCATTTGGCCGGCCCTCCATTTCGATCACGCTATTCGCGCGATCCCCAGCCTGTCGCGACTTAAATGGCCTTGTATCCAAATCGTGATCGCCACTTGTGTGGCTGTCTATAGCGAGATCCCCAAAAAAGCGTTTTGCAAATCCCGTGACCACATCCCGACAATTTGGATTTCATTAATATTTCAGACTGCTTCGAGGCGACCATCGGCGCGAGATCGCATTTTTGTGAATGTGGGCAATTTTCCTTTACGAATGTTCATGTAACTAATACTAGTGCGGGGTCGCGAGGCATAACCGGCGGGTGGTGGAAATGGTCGACAAGAAATCAGGTCCTTCTGTTGATGATATCATGTCGTCGGCCGAAATGAAGCCGCTGCTGATAAAGTCTAAGCGAGAGCCCGTCAGCTGCGTTATTGGCCTGACAAAGGAAAAAGACGGGATCGTTTTCCTGGATAAAAAGAAGAAGCCCAAGCAGCTTCTGGCCGAACTGAAAAAACAGGCAACCAAGATCAAATTGGAGCTGGAAACGCCGTCCTTGCGCTACGGTCACGCCCTGGTCGACACAGATCAAGATGCGGGGTTGGTGAAGTTCGTCGTCAACAAGGACGCCAGCGGAGCCCTCCGGCCGAAATTGCTGGAGCATCTCAAAAAGGCCGGCTTCGCCAAACTGGAGATCTCTGTCGACGTCGGACTCGAAGCCGAACCGGATGACAATGCGGCCGAAGAGGCGCCGCAGGCGGACCAAGCGCCAGTCGCGGCCACTGCTTCCGCCTCGCCGCCCGATAGTTCCTCCGCATCGGCGACGACGGCCGATGCAAGTGCGGCCCCGCCGCCGCCGCCCGGACTTCCGCCTTCGTCTTCGCCCCCACCGGCCGATGCGAGCGCGGCCCCGCCGCCAGCAGCACCGCCACTCCCTCCCGCGGATGCCGGCGGGCTTACCAAGTCGCTGACCGATCTGGTCAAGCTGCTGTCGCGGGTTGATCCCGCTCAACAGGGCGCGCTCAGGCCGTTGGCGGTTCAGGCTCAAACCGCGATTAAGTCCGGCGATGCGGCGGGTGCCTCGGGGTTTATCGAGCAATTACGGACCGCGCTGAGTTCGGCCGCACCTCCAGCTGCCGCGGCAGCCCCGGCCAGCACGGCCGCACCGGCGCCGCCGGCCACCCCCGGATCGGCACCCGGCCCCGCCACCAAGATCGCATTCACCAAGGCTCGTCTGGCCTGGCTCGCCGCACGGAAGAAAGTTGAAATCGACATCGCCTCGCTGCAAACCGGCCTCGAAGCCGCATTCAAGGGTCATGCGATGGCTCCTGATCTGACCAGTGGATTCCAGGCGCGCGTGGACAAGGTTCTGAGCCAACTGGACGAGCAACTCGCCGACAAGCTCGATGAGGTCACCAACGCAACAGACCCAGCGCAGCACGCCAAATTGGTTGGCGAAGCCAAGCAGGTCATGCAGCGGTACCAGGCCTTTCTCGCTAACGATTCAACCCTGGCTGAAATCGACGCCAATCCGTTCGTTCCGGTAGCCATACAGAAGACCTTAGCGACAACGTTGTCCGTGCTGACGCGAACGATAAACTGATCGTTCAAGGGCAGGGCCCACACACCATGAGCTGCTTTTGCCAGACGTCGCTGGCCCCGCTGACGCTTGCTCTGCCCAGCCTGGACGTTGCCGCCATGGCCAGCATGAACGCCTCGGCCCAAGCGGCGCTTTCACTTGATGCCTGGCTCAGTGCTCGCGCCGCGATTGGACGCCTGAACCCAGCCTGGCTGTCCTTGCCGCTGCCCAGCCTGAACATCTCCGCCAACGCCCTGGTGACGATTTCCTTGCTGGCCCAGCTTCGCTCCCAGGTCTCGGTCCAACTCGGGCTGGATCTGCTGGCGCCGGGTCAGCTCACGGCGTTCACCCGCATGATGGCCACGCTCAATGCTCGGCTCGCGGTGATGCCGGGAATGGCGCTGAATATGGGCGGGTGGCTCCAACTCGCTTCATTCAATGCCGCCCTGCTGAGGCTCCAGGCCGCGGTTCAAGCCGGGGCCTTCGCCGGCCTGAACCTCGCGGCAAACCCCTCGCTGTCCCTGGCGGCGGAATGGGGACCATTCATCGGCGGCCTGACACCGCTTGCAATGCTGCTCACCGCGATGGCGCAGCTCAACGTGTCCGCCGCCTCCGCTGCGCAGCTTGCCACAATGGTCAATGCCATGGCCGCGATCAGACTCCCGGCCTTGCCGGCGGCCTCGATCATGCAGATGTGCCAGTTGTCGGCAGGCCTCTCCGCGGTGGCACAGTTGGGCCTCAGTCTCGGGGTCAGTCCGCTGCAGCTTGGTTTTCCGGCGGTCCGGGCGATGGTTGCCGCGAATTTTTCGGCGACACTCGCGGCGCTCGCCAGTGTCGGTGTCAGACTTTCGGCCAATTTGTCTGCTGCTTTGACGGCTGGATTGCCGGGTCTGCCCGGTGGCCTTCCCAGCATACCCAGTTTCACAACCAGCGCTGTCGTGCGCGCTGCCGTGGCCCTGGATACCTCGGCATTCGCCTCTCTTAACCTGGCGCTCAGCGCCTCGCCGATGCTGATGGTGGGATTGAGCGGCAGCGCACTGGCCGCCAATCTATCAGCCGCGCTAGCCATAACCGCATCCGCCCGGCCCTGTGGCGTCTGCGACTCCCGCTCTGTGATGGCATCGCTGAGCCTTGGCGCTTCTACCTAGCCCGTGACCAGCGCGCCTACCTGGCTTACGCCGACGGAACGCCGGCGGCTGCTGTCGTCAGGGTCTCGACGGGATTTGATCGGGTGGCGGCGCCAGATCCAGCGGGGCCTGCTCCACCGGCATATCCGGAGCGGCGCCATTCGTTAACCACTGCTTCAAATTGCGGCGGATCTGGTATTCGAACTCCACGTTCATGTCGGACATCATGTCCCTGGTCATGTCGTAGAGGACTGGCCGGATGTCTCTTATTCGTCCGGTGTGGCGACCTTGGACCCGCGCCTCGGCATACCCAAGCTGCGTCCCGCTGTCGTCCAGAAGCGTCAGCGATACCGCCATGGAACCGGCCACTCCATCGCTCTCGCGCAGCAATGATGCATCGAGGATCGAAAATATCGCCCTGTTGCTCGGTACCGAACGCCTGCAACCGGTCGTTGGCCATCGACTTCAAGGCCTCTATCGGCGGGACCGGATCCTGGCCGCTGACATCGGGGCCAACCCCAGAGGGGATAAAGCGCTGCTCGATCGTGATGGAGGCGACATTCAACTGGATCGGAGGCAGATAGTTGTAGCGCAGCGGCTCGAAGACGGGCTCCGGCTCTCCACCGCACGCAGCGAGGACAAGCGGCAGTATCAGCGCTAGGCGGCGGGCCAGGTGTCTGACAGGCATGAAGTCGTTTCGTCCCTTGTTCTCAGGTCGGAGGGCTGTGGGTGGAATTCTCGCTCCCGTCCGTATCGGTTGGCGGAGCGTTGATCCAAGGTTCCCTCCCGGGGTTGTTTGGTTTGGCACGCTGCCGGCGGTCGATCCGGCAAGAAGACGATCAGCAGGAAGTTCAGTCAGGGTTCCGGTTGGCCCGGCTTTGGCTCCGGCGGCACGAGCCCCCGCACATCCTGGCGCGGAAACCGGAAATCATAGTTGCAGAATTCGCAGGTCATCACGATATCGTTCTCGATCGCCATGTGGTCCAGGTCATCGGCCGGAAATCCCTCCAGGATACTGGCCAGGCGGGCGCGCGAGCATCGGCAGCCAAATGACAGCGCCCTCGCCCGGTCGGCCGCGACACCCTCCGTGTGGAACAAGCGGTAGAGCAGACGGTCGGCTTGTAGGTCATCGTCCAGGAGTTCGCCTTCGGTGAGCGTGGCGGCAAGCGTGGTGGCGGTATGCCAGCTATCGTCCTGCTCCGCATCGGTCAGCGCCGGGTCGATCCCGCCGGCGCCGGCGACCTTCTCCAGGATCAGGGCGGCGGAACGCCATCCGGCTGAGGTTTGTTCGCACGCAAGGCGCACCTGGCACACCAGTTGTTCCGATGTCTCGAAGTAATGCAGCGCCATCTCGGCCAACGACCCGCCTTCGATCGAGACGATGCCCTGATGCCGGTTCTGTTCGCCACCCTGATCGACGGTGAACGCGAGGAAACCCTTGCCGAGCAGCGCCTCGGCTGAAGGCAACGGGTCCTGGGCCAGCAGGGCATCGAGCTTTGTGGCGTTGGTCAAGGCATGACCGCGCAGTTCGCCCGCGTCGGTGCAGTCGGCGAGCAGCATCGTTATGGGCCCGTCGCCCTTTGCCTGCAGGCTGAACGATCCGCGGAACTTCAGCGCCGTCGACAGACCGGCAGCCAGCGCGAGTGCCTGTCCCACCAGTTTCGTGACGACGGGATGATTCTCGTGACGGGTCAGCAGGGCATCGGCCAACGGACCCAGGCGCACCAGGCGGCCGCGTACCGGGCGCCGCGGCAAAAAGAACGGCAGCACACCGCGGGGCACGACTAGGTCAGGCACCGGCGGGCGGCCGCCATCGAGAAAGGCTGGCGTATCGGACATTGGACGAAGATAGGCATCTCCGTGCGACGCGGCTACCCGTGCCCTGTTGATCCACCCAGGGATGCATTATCGGCGTTGGTCGGGTGAGGCGCGATTGGGTAGGGTCCGCCATGATTCGGCGCAGACCGGAAAGTGCCCGATCAAATAGTGGCGCACAAAGCGAAGCGGCTGAGCTTCGCCGCGTGGATCGGACGCTTCAAACATATCACGAGGCATCGCCATGGACCCATGGGCGATGCCAGGCTTGAGGAAACGGATGCAACTTCGCCCCTGGATCATTCTCGCGGCCATGGCTCTGGGCCGGGTCGCGTTTGGCTATCAATTTCAGGCGGTTGCCACCCTCGCCACCGATCTGGTCGTGCGGTTCGGCCTCAGCTACGCCCAGCTTGGCAGCCTGATCGGCGTTTACATGCTGTTGGGTACGTTCACGGCGCTGCCCCTTGGCCTCCTGGCCCGGAGGTTTGGCGACCGCTGGGTGCTGGGTGCGGGACTTGCGCTGATGACCGGCGGCGCATGCTTCAGTGCCTGGGCCGCCACCGCGCAAGGCATCGGGATTGGCCGGGCCATCGCCGGCCTGGGCGCGGTTGCCATGATTGTGCTGCAAAGCAAGGTCATCGCGGACTGGTTTACCGGGGCCCGTTTCATGATCGGCATCAGCGTGTCGGTGTGCTCGTTCCCAGTCGGGATGGGCCTGGCACAGTTACTCCTTCCGCCGATGCTGGCCCACGCAGGTTTGCAGGCCGCGCTGCTGACTGGCGCCATTCCCGCCGGATTGTCTTTTCTGCTGTTCATGGCCAGCTATCGCCCATCCGAACACGCTCTCACGACGTCGCGTCGGTTCTCGCTGCCCACCGCCCGCGAGTGCCTTTTGCTGTTGATCGCCAGCGGCGTCTGGACGGTTTACACCTCGGGGTTCTCCGCTTTCGCATCCTACCTGCCGGCCAGCTTGTCGTTGCGAGGGTATGGACTGGCTGTGGCGGGGCTGGTCATGACCATCGCGACCTGGGGCAATTTGCCTGGAACCCTGGCAGGTGGCGGGCTGGCGGCCCGGTTCGGAGGCTTCCGCATTTTCATGATCGGCACGATATCGCTTGCCCTGGGGATGGCGGGGACCGCGCTGACGGGATGGCCCGTTCTGTGGGCCGTGCTGCTGGGGGTTGGCGGCTCGATCCAGCCGGGCGTGATCATGGCGGTCGGAACACTGTCCGCCCGGCCCGAAAACCGGGCGGTGGGAATGGGACTGTTCTATACCCTCTACTATTTCGGCGGAACGTTCGCGCCGGCGCTATGCGGGGTAGCGGCGGATTATGCCGGCCGACCCGAAGGCGCGCTGCTGGCCGCAACCGCCCTGTCTGCCCTGGCCATCCCGCTCTACCTGCTACATCGGGCGCTGGCGTCACATGAAACAATGCTGGTTCGGGCCTGATCGCCAAATTGCGGACCATTGGGGACACCGCCACTCTTCCGATCCTGCCTGGAAGCGTCTTGATTATCGTCGGCGGATGGCTACATTCGACGCAACTGATCCGGGCCCCTCTGACGAGGACGATGACATGGTGTCGTCCAACCTCGTGATGTCGGATCGCCGTTTCCCGCGCCGAGTGCGCCTGGAACGGTCGATCTGCGGCCCGAAGCTTCTCCTATCCGCAGTTCAGCCGACCGCCCGGCCACCAGACGCGCTCCACGGTGAGTTCATTAAGGAGCCGGTGCGTGTGCCTGGCCAAGAAGTCCGAGCCGCGCCAGGCGAGATGGCCAGTCGCCACCGCGAGTGGCAGCTAGGAATGGCGCTTGGTCGGCAATTCGTCTGCCGAACCGTATGCAACCGGCCATTCGCTGGCTGCGACGGCCGTCCGCCCGATGGGTGCGCCTGCCGGCTGGACTGCTGCTGATCGTGGGAAGCGTGTTCAGCATTCTTCCGGTCCTGGGCCTGTGGATGCTGCCGTTGGGCGTGGTTTTGCTGGCCGAGGATTTCGCACCGCTGCGGCGGCTGACTGACCGCGTCCTGAACTGGATCGAGCGATCGCCGGCCGCACTGGATGGGCCTCCCGCCGGAAACCCCTCACGTCATCCCCTGGCTTTGAAAGGAATCACAATGAATACCGACGCATATACCAATTGCCTCGCGGAGCGACGCGCGGGTTCGGCGGGGCGCAACCGATGCCGGCCTGCGGCAGCTATATGCTGACCGTCTATAACTACATGGCCGGCGGCCTTGGGCTGACCGGCCTGGTCGCCTACGCGGCGGACCGCCACCGGCCTGTATCAGCAGATCGCTGGCACAGCTTTGATTTGGCTGGTGATGCTGGCGCCGCTGGCGGCGGTGCTGTTCCTGAGCTTCCGCATCGACCGCATCAGCTTTGGCGACCGCGCAGGCCGTGTTCTGGGGGTATGCCGCGCTGATGGGATTGTCGCTGGCGGGCATCCTGTTGGTTTACACCGGCACAAGTGTCGCCCGAGTGTTCTTCATCAGTGCGGCGACGTTCGCCTCGATGAGTCTGTACGGCTACTCCACCAGCCGGGACCTGTCGCGCTTTGGCTCGTTCCTGTTCATGGGCCTGATCGGCATCATGCTGGCGGGGCTGGTCAATATCTTCGTTGGCTCCAGCATGCTGCAGTTCGTCATCTCGGTCATCGGCGTGGTGCGTGTTCACCGGCCTCACCGCTTACGACACGCAGCGGATCAAGCAGGTTTACTTTGCGGGCTACGCAGGTGCCGATCTGGCCAAGACGGCGCTGATGGGTGCGCTGACGCTGTATCTCGATTTCATCAATCTGTTCGTGATGCTGCTGCAGTTCGGCGGCGAGCGGCGTGGGCGCTAACGGTATCCGCTGATTGGTGACGTACATGGCGTGGCTCGCTGACCCGCATCTGTGGGCAAGCTTCATTACGCTGTCGGCGCTCGAGATCGTGCTGGGCGTCGACAACCTGGTGTTCATTGCCCTGCTGGCGGGCCGCTTGCCGCCCGAGCAGCGGGCCAAAGGCCGCGCGCTGGGCCTTGGGCTTGCTCTCGCTGGCACGCGGCTTGCGCTCCTCGGCTCCATCGCCTGGATCGCTCATCTGACCGAACCGGTGGTCTCGCTCGCGGGCCAGGATTTCTCCTGGCGGGACCTGATCCTGCTCGCCGGGCGGTATGTTCCTGCTGTTCAAGGGCACGCGTGAAATCCATCTGCGGGTTGATGGCGACGAGACAGCGGCGAACACAGCGCCAGGCGCCGCGGGCTTTGGTTTCACGATCATTCAGATCATCGTCCTGGACTTGGTCTTCTCCCTCGACAGCGTCATTACGGCTGTCGGCCTCGCCGAACGAGATTTGGATCATGGTGGCAGCCACCGTCGTTGCGATGATCCTGATGTTGGTGGCCTCCGATTCGCTCTCCTCGTTCATCGAGCGGCACGCGTCGGTGAAAATGCTGGCGCTGTCGTTCCTGTTGCTGATCGGCATGATGCTCGTCGCCGACGGCCTCGGCTTCCATGTTCCACGCGGATATGTCTTTGCTGCCATGGGCTTCTCGGTGATGGTAGAGAGTTTGAATTTGGCGGCGCGCGCACCGGCGGCAAATGAAGTGGCGCGCAGAACACGGAAGGCAAGGCATGCAGCTGGGGAAGGCGCGATGATGCCCGGCTATGATCAGCTGGCGCGGTGACCAGCCAGGACGCATCTGACGGGGCGGCCCGATGCAGCACTTCCTGTTCGAACGCTGCATCGAGTGGGTGATTTTTACCAGCCGCTGGCTGCTGGCGCCGATCTATATCGGCTTGTCCGCCGGGCTTCTGTGCTGCTGGTCAAGTTTGTGCAGCGCACGGTTGCGCTCATGACCCATGTGCTGACCACCGATGGCGATAACACGATCATCGGCGTCTGGCGCTGGTCGACCTGGCGCTGATGGGCGGGTTGGTGGTGATGGTGATGTTCGCCGGCTATGAGAATTTCGTCTCCAAGCTTGATCTGGCGGGCCATAAGGATAAGCCTGGCTGGATGGGCCATGTCGACTTCGGCGACCTGAAGCTGAAGCTGATGGCCTCCATCGTTGCGATTTCTGCCATCCATGTGCTGGAAAGCTTCATGAATGTGGATCACCTCAGCGACCGTGATCTGGCCTGGAGCGTCGGGATTCACCTGACCTTCGTGGTTTCCGGAGTGCTGCTGGCGGTTATGGACCGGCTGACCGGGAAGCCGCACGAGTAGCGCTTCGTTGGAACCGGCGGCCCACAAGCACCCAAAGATAACCCTACCGCCTTAGCTCAAAAATCCGCGCTTCGGCATCCTCCCGCGATGTTTCCAGCGCCTGCCGGGCGATGTCACGTGAAAATCCCGCGCGCGCCAGCAGGGCCATCTCCTTGAACCGGACGGCTGCATCAACGTCCTCCGCCACCCGGTATGGTCCAATCCGGCGTTTGCGCGCCAGCACCAGATGCCGCCGCCAACTCCGTCTCCGCGTCCGCGGCCGACACCGAACGCGCCAGGTCGGCGCCACACCCTTTGCGACCAGCCGCATCTGGATCGAGCGGTTGGACTGCCCGCTCCGCACCAGGCTTCGTGCCCGGCTCTCGGCGAAATGCGCATCGCTGATCGCGCCGGCTTCGGCCAGGCGCCTGACCACCTCGTCGACCGCGCCCCGCGCGGCGCGTAACGGATCGGTTCGGCTGGCGTCCGGATCGGTCTGCGCGCGAGCCCAGCGGTCGATCCGCCGCAGCAGTACGCGCCGCAAGCCGGCCTCGGTCGCAGCATAGCGGGCGAGGTAATGCAGCGCCGCCTGATACAGGCTGGCGGCATCGGGTGGTGGGTACAGGGTTCGCTCGACATCGCGTAACGATGCCTACATCCGGGCCGGGCGCAAGGTGAATCCAATCAAGGCGTAAGACCGCCGTTCCAGGCACATGCACGCTCGGCGTTCGGCCAGCCCACGCAGGCACACGAATCGGCTGTTTGACAGCGACTCGCCGATCGCCAATGATCCGTGTTTCCTTCGGACCCGCCCCGAAAGGTCGCGGGCGGGTGATCCGTTGGGAAGACGCAAGACAAGGTTGAACTCGGATGATATCCGCGCTGCTGCCGAACTACGCACGTGCCGACCTCGCTTTCGAGCGGGGCGAGGGCGCCTGGCTGTGGACGGTGGACGGGCGACGATTTCTGGATTTCGGGTCGGGCATCGCCACGGCCAGCCTGGGGCATGGGCATCCGCATCTGGTCAAGGCGATCGCCGAACAGGCGGCCAAGGTGATGCACACCTCCAACCTGTACCGCATTCCGCAGGCGGAGCGGCTGGCGCAGCGGCTGGTCGATGCCACGTTCGCGGACAGCGTATTCTTCTGCAACTCGGGCGCCGAGGCGAACGAGGGCATGATCAAGATGATGCGCCGCGCGATGTCGGATGCGGGCAAGCCGGAGCGGTTCCGCTTCATCTGCTTCGAGGGCGCGTTCCACGGCCGCACGCTGGCGACGCTCGCGGCGACCGGCAACCCGCACTACCTGGAGGGCTTCGGCCCGGTGGTCGAAGGCTTCGACCACGTCCCGTTCAACAACATGAACGCGGTGCGCAACGCGATCGGGCCGGGCACCTGCGGCATCATCGTCGAGCCGATCCAGGGCGAGGGCGGCGTGCGTCCGGCCGACATGCAGTTCCTGCGCGACCTGCGCGCGGTGTGCGACGAGTACGGCATCATCCTCGGCATGGATGAGGTGCAGTCCGGCATGGGCCGCACCGGCAAGCTGTTCGCGCATGAGTGGTCGGGCATCACGCCCGACGTGATGTCCTCGGCCAAGGGCATCGGCGGCGGCTTTCCGCTGGGCGCTGTGCTGGCGAAGGAACAATTCGCCAAGGCGCTGGTGCCCGGCACGCACGGCACGACCTATGGCGGCAACCCGCTGGCATGCGCGGCCGGCAATGCCGTGCTGGACGTGATCCTGGCACCCGGCTTCCTGGAGGGCGTGCAGCGCAAGGGCAACAAGCTGCGCGCCGAACTGGACAAGATCGCGCGCGATTTCCCGACGGTGTTCGTCGACGCGCGCGGCATGGGCCTGCTGCTGGGGATGAAGGCGGCGATTCCGGTGGGCCAGGTGCAGGCGGCGTGCGTGGCCGAGGGTCTGATGGCGATCACCGCCGGGGACAACGTGCTGCGCCTGGCACCGCCGCTGGTGGTCACCGACAGCGACCTCGATCAGGCGGTGGTCATGCTGCGTGCCGCGGCGACGAAGGTGGCGGCATCGCGTGGTCAGACAAGGCGGCGGCACAATGAGCGGCGCCGCTCGGCGGAAGGCCGGACATGCGGGGCCAGCCCTCCGAGCAGAAGACGGGCCCGCGGCACTTCCTCGATCTGCGCGATTTCGACACCGCGACGCTGCGGCAGATGCTGGACGTCGCGTCGGGCTTCAAGCGGGCCGGGGGCGTGTCGTCGCGCCCGCTGGCCGGCAAGACGCTGGCGCTGATCTTCGAGAAGCCGTCCACCCGCACGCGCGTATCGTTCGAGGTCGGGATGCGGCAGTTGGGCGGCGAGGTTATCGTGCTGACCGGCAAGGAAACCCAGCTTGGGCGCGGCGAGACGATCGCCGATACCGCGCGGGTGCTGTCGCGCTATGTCGATGCCATCATGATGCGCACCGACAACGCGTCGAAGCTGAACGAGATGGCGGAATATGCCACCGTGCCGGTGATCAACGGACTGACCGAGGCGTCGCATCCCTGCCAGTTGATGGCCGATGTGCTGACGTTCGAGGAACATCGCGGCCCGATTGCCGGCCAGGTCGTGGCGTGGTGCGGGGACGGCAACAATGTCGCGCGAAGCTGGATCGAGGCCGCGGTGCGGTTTGGCTTCACCCTGCGGCTGGCGACCCCGGATGGTTTGCGTCCGCCGGACGATGTGGTGGCGTGGGCGCGCGCGCAGGGTGGCGCGCATCGAACTGACCGACGATCCGGAGGAGGCGGTGGCCGGGGCGCGGTGCGTGGTGACCGATACGTGGGTGTCGATGTCGGACGACCCGAACGAAAGCCGGCACAATCTGCTGGCGCCGTACCGGGTGACCAGCCGGCTGATGGCCAAGGCGGCGCCGGATGCGCTGTTCATGCACTGCCTGCCGGCGCATCGCGGCGAGGAAGTGGACGCCGACGTGATCGACGGGCCGCACTCGGTGGTGTTCGATGAGGCGGAGAACCGGCTGCATGCCCAGAAGGGCGTGCTGGCCTGGGTGATGGGCGCCGCGCGATAGTTGCTCCGCTTGGCGCCGGCGTTGGGGACCGTGTTGACGGGATGTGGTCTGCGGGCGCGGGTCGGGTTAGCCGCGGGATCGACACGCGCTATGATGCGGCGCCGTTAACCGTTCGTCAACCTTCCGGCCGCATCATCTCTTGGTATGTCCACGCCCGCCGATCATCATCATTTCACGAACCCGATCCGATGATCAGCGGCGTGCTGCGGGTGGAGTTCAGCCGCTGGGATTTTGCCGTCCTGCTTGCCGCCAGCCAGCGAGGAGGCCGCCGCGTACGCATCGCAGACCGTCGCCAGCCTGATCGTGCTCGATGCGGGCAAGGCCCATATGAGCGCGTATGAGGCCTGCGCTGCGGATTCGCCGGCGGGCAGGCTATGCCGCACGGCCCATCGTGATGACCGTCACGCGACTTTTCGGCCCGCACCAAGGCGGCGGCGGACGCCGCGGGCGCCACGGTCGCTGCTGCCGAAACCATATTCGGTGATGGATCTGTTCCGCGCCGTCACGCCGCATCTGCCGGCCGGACGACCCGTTTCTGGTGGCGGGGCACGCGAAGACCGGCATGGCTCGCCGCGCCGTCACGGGAGTGGAACGCCGGCCATCGCTGGAATGGCGGTCGGGTACCGAATTCGGCGTTGTCCCGGAACAGCCTGCTGCTGCCGATCGTGCGGGGCGCTGGGCAAGAAGATACCGTTGCGCAGGCAAGACGTCCTGAGGCGGCAATGCCGACGGGATGATTTCGCGGGCACGCGGTCGCACCAACCCTGCGGGCATACCGGTCAGCGTCAACTCCGACCGGGTTTTGATCCTTCCTCTTGATCGCTGATACATAATACGTCAGTTTCCAATCCCAACATGGAAAACTGATGTCTCACACATGATCACCGCCGGCCAGATGCGGGCCGCCCGAGCGCTGCTGGGACTTGACCAACGGGGTTGGCGGAGCTTTCGGGCTTGTCGCTGCCGACCATCCAGCGGATGGAGGCGAGCGATGGCGCTGATCCGCGGCAACGTCGATTTGCTGATGAAGCTGACCGGCGCGCTGGCCACGGCCGGGATCGAGCTGATCGACGAGAACGCCACGAGTGCCGCGCGGCGGGCGCGGCGTGCGTCTGAAAGCCCGGCCGGCATGACGGCGGTCTGCTGGCATTGTCGCCGCGCTGCTGCGTTTGTCGCTGATTGCGGCGCTGATCGGCGCGCTGGGCACGCGCAGCGGCCTCGGGCCGCATTCTGACCTATGGCGGCAGCTTGCTGCTGCGATCGGGCTATCGCCGATCGGCATCTGGCGCTCTGACCGAACCGGTGCAGCATCTGGTCCTTCCGCTCGGGTTGCCGTGGATCGGCACCCATCTGCGGCTGGACGCCCTGTCGGGCTTCTTCCTGATCGCTGGTCGGACTTGGCGGCGCTGGTGCCAGCCTGTTCGCCCTCGGCTATGGGCGCCACGAAGCCACATCCCGAACGCGTGCTGCCGTTCTACCCCGCCTTCCTGGCCGGCATGGCGCTGGTGACCATCGCCGACGACGCCTTCACCTTCCTGTTCGCGTGGGAGCTGATGTCGCTGACGTCCTGGGCGCTGGTCATGGCGCATCATCGCGAGAGGGAAAGCGAGCGCCGGCTTTCGTCTATCTGATCATGGCGACGTTCAGCGGACTGGCGCTGCTGCTGGCGTTCGGCCTGCTGGCGGGCCCGGATGGCGGCTACGCTTTCGACACCATGCGCGCGCATCACCCCGAACCGCGGCACTGCCGCGGCGGTGCTGATCGTGGCGCTGATTGGCGCCGGGTCGAAAGCCGGCCTTGTGCCGCTGCATGTCTGGCTGCCGCTGGCGCATCCCGCTGCCCCGAGCCATGTGTCGGCGTTGATGAGCGGGGTGATGACCAAAGTCGCCATCTACGGCTTCATCCGCATCGTGTTCGACCTGCTGGGCCCTAACGAGTGGTGGGCCGGCACCGTGGTGCTGGCGCTGGGCGGCATCACCGCGGTGCTGGGCGTGCTGCATGCGCTGATGGAGCGCGACCTGAAGCGGCTGCTGGCCTACTCGACGGTCGAGAATATCGGCATCGTCTTCATCGGCCTGGGTCTGGCGCTGGCCTTCCGAGCCAACGGCTTCCAGGCGGGAGCGGCGTTGGCGCTGACCGCCGCGCTGTTCCACGCGCTGAACCATACGCTGTTCAAAAGCCTGCTGTTCTTCGGCGCCGGCGCGGTGCTGAACGCCACCGGCGAGCGCGACATGGAGACGATGGGCGGGCTGATCCACCGGATGCCGCGCACCTCGTTTGCCTTCCTGGTCGGCTGCGTGGCGATCTCCGCGCCTGCCGCCGCTGAACGGCTTTGCGTCGGAGTGGCTGACCTTCCAGGCGGTGCTGCTCCACCCGGAACTGCCGCAGTGGGGCCTGAAGCTGATGATCCCGGTTGATGGCGCGGCGCTGGCGCTGGCCGCGGCGCTGGCGGCGGCCTGCTTCGTGCGGGCGTTCGGCATCGTCTTCCTCGGCCGTCCGCGCACGCGACGCGGCGGCGCAGGCGCGCGAGACCGATCCCTGGTCGATCACCGCCATGCTGGGTTTCGCACTGCTGTGTCTGCTGGCGGGGATCTTTCCGGGTGCCGTGATCGACGAGCTCGCGCCGGTGCGCTCGGGCACTGACCGGGGCGCGGATGCCGGGGCAGTTGGACGACGTCGTGGATGACCATCGCGCCGGTGGAGGCCAGCCGCAGTTCCTACAACGGTCTGCTGGTGTTCGGCTTCATCGCGATCGCGATCGCTGCTGACGGTCGCTGGTGGTGCATCGCCTGTCGCGCGGGGTGCGGCGCGCGCCGGCGTGGGATTGCGGGTTTCCTGATCCGACGCCGGCCAGCCAGTATACCGGCGGCAGTTTCGCCCAGCCGCTGCGGCGGGTGTTTGGCACGGTGGTGTTCCGAGCGTCGCGAGACGGTGGACATGCCGGCGCCGGGCGACAACCGGCCGGCGCAGTATCGTGCGGCGGATCGGCGACCCGATCTGGGACACGCTCTATGCCCCGCTCGGGCGGGCTGTGGGCTGGGTCGCGGACCATGCCAACGTGCTGCAGTTCCTGACGATCCGGCGCTATCTGGGCTTCGTCTTCGCCGCCCTGGTCGTGCTGCTGCTGGCGCTGACGCTATGGCAATGACGACTGACGGTCCTGTGGGCGCTGCTGGCGCAGCTGTGTCCAGATGACGATGATCCTGGCGCTGTCGCCGCTGCTGACCGGGCTGGTGCGCAAGGTCAAGGCCAGGCTGCAGCGGCGGCGCGGCCCGTCCGTGATCCAGCCATACCGCGACCTGCGACGGCTGCTGGGCAAGGAGGCGGTGGTGGCCGAAAACGCCTCCTGGCTGTTTCGCGTGGCGCCGTATTTCGTCTTTGCCGTCCACCTGGGTCGCCGCCGCGCTGATCCCGACTTTCGCCGCCAACCTGATGTTCAGTTGGTCCGGCGACCTGATCGCCATCACCGCCCTGCTGGGCAGCGCGCGGTTCGCACTGGCGCTGGCGGGGATGGATATCGGCACCAGTTTCGGCGGCATCGGTTCGTCGCGGGAGATGATGATCGCCTCGCTGGCCGAACCGGCGATGCTGATGATCGTGTTCTCGGTGGCGCTGATCGCCGGATCGACGCAGCTTTCGACCATCGCCGAGACCATGCTGAACGGGCAGGTCGGGCTGCGCGTGTCGCTGGCGCTGGCGCTGATTGCACTGGTGATCGTGGCGATGGCCGAGAACGGGCGCGTCCCGGTCGATAATCCGGCGACGCATCTGGAGCTGACGATGGTGCATGAGGCGATGGTGCTGGAATACTCCGGCCGCCATCTGGCGATGATCGAGCTCGCGGCCGCGCTGAAGCTGACACTGTATATCGCGATGATCGCCTGCGTGTTCTTCCCGCTCGGGATGGCGGACGGTCCGTGCCCGAGCCGTGCCGGACGCGATCGGCGTGTGCGCCTGGCTGGCGAAGATGGCGGTGGGCGGCGTTGCGCTGGGCGTGGCTGAAATGTCGGTCGCGAAGATGCGGGTGTTCCGCGTGCCGAACTTCCTCGGCGCCGCGCTGATGCTGGGCTTGCTGGGCGTGCTGCTGCTGTTCGTGTCGCGAGGGATGTGAATGGACGTCATCACGCCGCATGGCCTGTCCTTCGACATCGCCCATATGCTGGCCGGCGGCCTGGTGCTGGTCAGTTTCATGATGCTGTACCAGGTGCGGCTGACCGCCCTGCTGCATGTGCTGGGCCTGCACGCCCTGGTGCTGGCGCTGTCGGTCGCCTGGCAGGCGCATATCCAGGACGCCCCGCATCTGTACATCACCGCCGCGCATCGCGCTGGCCTTCAAGGCCATCCTGATCCCCTATGCGCTGCGCCGCATGGTGTTCCAGATGGGCCTGCACCGGGAAATCGAGACCGTCGGCGGCATCGGCATGACCATGCTCGCCGGCATCGCCCTGGTGGCGCTGTCGCTGCAGGTCATGCTGCCGGTGACCGCCCACACCGACCCGGTGGCGCGGGAAGACATCGCGCTGGCCCTGTCCGTGGTCCTGATCGGGCTGCTGATGATGGTGACCCGGCGCAACGCGATCAGCCAGGTGGTCGGCTTCATGTCGCTGGAGAACGGCATCAACCTGGCCGCGACCGGCGCGCGGGGCATGCCGCTGGTGGTGGAGATCAGCGTCGCGTTCTCCATCCTGATCGCCTTCATCGTCATCGGCGTCTTCCTGTTCCGCATCCGCGAGCGGTTCGACACCATCGATGTCGGCGCGCTGGACCGGTCCCGCGGAGGGCAGGGGTGATCGCCGATCCGGTCGCCGCGATCCTGCTGACGCCGCTGGTCGCCGCCGCGATTCTGGCGTTGCTGCCGGCGCTATCGGCTTGGTGCGGCGCTGAACGTGCTCGCCAGCCTGGTGTCGCTGCTGTTCGCGCTGACCCTGCTGTGGGACCGGCCGGCCACCGGCCCGTATCTGCTGGTCGATGACCTGAACATCGTCTTCGTGCTGCTGAACTGCTTCATCGGCTTCACCACCAGCGCGTTCAGCGCATCCTATATCGGCCACGAATTGCAGACCGGGCGGCTGACGGCACTGCATCTGCGGTTCTACCACGCGATGTTCCAGCTCATGCTGTTCGGCATGAACCTGGCACTTGCTGGCCAACAATATCGGCCTGATGTGGGTGGCGGTGGAACTGGCGACGCTGACGACGGTGATGATGGTCGGGCTCTACCGCACCGCCGAGGCGCTGGAAGCCGCCTGGAAATACTTCATCCTCGGCAGCGTCGGCATCGCACTGGCGCTGTTCGGCACCATCCTGGTCTATCTCGCGGCGCGGCCCGGTGGTCGGCGAGGGCCTGGACGCGATGATCTGGACCAACCTGCTGCGCTACGCGCCGCGCGTTCGATCCGTCGCTGCTGAACATCGCGTTCATCTTCCTGCTGCTGGGCTACGGCACCAAGGTGGGGCTGGCGCCGCTGCATGCGTGGCTGCCGGATGCGCATGCCGAGGGTCCGACGCCGATCTCCGCGGTGCTGTCGGGGCTGCTGCTGAACGTCGCGCTGTATGCGCTGCTGCGGTTCAAGGTGCTGCTGGCGGCCAACCCGCATGCCATCGCGCCGGGACCGCTGATGATCGGGCATGGGCCTGCTGTCGCTGATCTTCGCCGGCTTCATGCTGTACCGCCGGCGCGACATCAAGCGGCTGTTCGCCTATTCCTCCATCGAGCACATGGGGATCATCGTGTTCGCCTTCGGCATGGCCGGGCCGCTGGGCAATTTTGCCGGACTGCTGCAGATGACGATGCACAGCCTGACCAAGTCGGCGATCTTCTTTTCCGTCGGCCATATCACGCAGGTGAAGGGCACCCAGCGCATCGCGGACATCGGCGGCCTGACCGAAAGCCATCCGATCCTGGGCTGGGGCCTGGTCGCCGGCGTCGTCGGCCATCGTCGGACTGCCGCCGTTTCGGCGTCTTCACCAGCGAGTTCCTGGTCGTGTCCTCGACCTTCGCGCGTCAGCCGGTGCTGGCGGTGATGCTGGTCGCTGGCCTGCTGCTGGCGTTTGGCGCCTTGCTGCTGCGGCTGAATGACGTGGCGTTCGGCCCGGTACGAGGCCCGATCGGGCGGGTCCATGCGTCGTACATTCCGATGTTCGCGCATCTGGCGTTGGTGCTGATGGCCGGAATCTGGCTGCCGCCGCCGCTGGTTGCGTGGTTCCAGCACGTCGCGGCGCTGCTGGGATGAGCGCTGCTGTCCGACATCATCGAAGCCGGCGAACTTGATCGCGTCCGCACAGCCCTTGGCCACGGGTGCGGGTTGCAGCAGGCGACGCTGGCGGCATGCCATCGACCGGCTCGCGGACGGCAGCCTGACGCTGCTCGAGCCTGTGGGGCGAGCCGGGCAGTGTGCCTGATGGCGGTGCTGGAAGCCGCCTCAGGTGGCGGTGCTGAGCCTGCCGTGTCCGGACGGACGTTATCCGTCGGTGGGTGCCCAGCATCCGCCGGCGATCCGGCTGGAGCGGACTATCCGCGACCTGTTTGGACTGGAACCCGTGGGGCTGGCCGATACCCGCCCGTGGCTGGATCATGGCCGCTGGGCGACGAGCAGCCGCCGGCCGCGTCATATCCGTTCCTGCCGGTCAGGGCGGGGCGCTGCACCAGATCCCGGTCGGCCCGGTGCATGCCGGGATCATCGAGCCCGGGCATTTCCGCTTCACCTGCGACGGTGAGAACGGTGGTCCGGCTGGAAGAACGCCTCGGCTACGTCCACAAAGGCGTCGACCTGCTGATGTCCGGCGCGCCGTTGGACAGGGCCGCGCGGTTGGCCGGGCGGGTGTCGGGCGACAGCACGGTTGCCTACTGCGTTCGCGTTCGCGCGGGCGGTGGAGAGCGCCGTTGGGTCTGCGCCGCCGGTGCGCGCGGTATGGCTGCGGGCGGTGATGGCGGAACTGGAGCGGCTGGCCAACCATATCGGCGATTTCGGAGCGATCTGCAACGATGCCTCGTTCAGCATCATGCTGGCGCATTGCGCGGTGCTGCGGGAGAAAATCCTGCGTGCCTCCGCCGAGTGCTTTGGCCATCGGCTGATGATGGATCGCATCGTGCCGGGCGGAGTGACGGTCGATCTGCCGAACCGGCGCGGGTTGCCCAGTCTGCAGGCGCTGGTCGAGGAACTCAGTGCGGTGATGCCGAGGCTGACCAGGCTATACGACGACACGCCATCGTTGCAGGACCGCACGGTCAGCAACCGGCATCCTGCGTCCGGAACTGGCGCAGCGGTTTGCGCCCGGCGGCTATGTCGGCCGAGCGTCGGGGCGGGATTTCGATGCGCGGCGGGACCTGGCCGTATGCGCCCTACGACAAGCTGACGTTTACCGTGCCTGTCGCTGCAGGAGGGCGATGTCAATGCCCGCATCTGGATCAGGTTGAAGGAAATCGACCAGAGCCTGTCGTTGCTGGACCAGTTGCTGCGCGATCTGCCGAGGGGTACCGTGTCGCGATCGATGCCGGAACCGGGGCCGGCGAGGGCATGGCCATCGTCGAGGCGTTTCGCGGCGACGTGCTGGTCTGGTTGCGGATCGCGGGTGGCGTCATCGAGCGTTGCCACATTCGTGACGCCTCCTGGTTCCAATGGCCGCTGCTGGAGGCGGTTATCGAGGGCAACATCGTCGCGGATTTCCCGCTGTGCAATAAAAGTTTCAACTGTTCCTATTCCGGGCACGATCTTTAGAGCACCGGCCCCGCGGTGAAGGCCTCGCCGGCTGCTCGGTCAAACCTTTGCCAGCAATGGTCGCGCGGCAGGCCGAGGCTCGCGGATGTAATTGCTCACGGTTAACGTTCTGTTAATGGTTTCCGTGTATTGCGGGAACTATATCTGGGCGACCGGCACGTTGAGGTTTTTGCCTCCGCGGGTTGCCTGCCGGCCGCGGGATATTATTGAACAAGTAACGATCGCATCGACGTCAACGACCGAGTAAAAGGAGCCATCCCTGGAAGCTAAAGTGCTGCGGAAGGCATGTTCAGGGCGCCGGTTGCCACACACGTGCTCAGCCGCCTGGCGGATCATCGACACCGACCAAGTCGCCCGGACGGAGGCATCCCATGGACCGTTGGTATCCTGACAACATAAGGGCCGGCAGCATTGACGACTATCTGGTGCAGCTTTCGGACCCCGATTACACGACTGGATACATTCAGGGACTCCAGCAGCTTTTCCAGGGCAGGGACCGGAGTCTGCTGAAGTTTGCCGAATTTGGCGTCTGGAAGGGAGCAACAACAGGCCAGCTTGCTCGGTTCTTGGACAATGCGGGTGAGCTTCATCTCTTCGATTACCAGGATACGGTCGTGGAGCTGAAGAACAAGCTGGCTGAGGCTAAATATACAAATGTCACGGCATGGGGCAGTTCGTATCGTTATCTTCGACTCCTATAACTGGAACCTGCGGCTGATCCTTGAAAACCACAAGGAACTCAGGTTTGATTTCATTTACCTGGACGGCGCCCATACCTGGGCGGTCGATGCGCTTACCTTCCTGCTTTGTGACCGGCTGCTCAACGTCGGGGGCTTCATTAACTTCGATGACTATGCATGGCGGCTGCGCGGCTCATCACTCGATCCGGCTCGGGTTCCAGTAACCGCCGAATTGTACACCAATGAACAGATCGATGACCTGCAGGTGAAGGCGATTGTGGACCTGCTTGTTCGAGGACGCGGAGACTACAAGGAGATCGTCAAAGATCGTCTGTTCCAAAAGGTGGACCCATCTTCCGCCAACTCGGGTAATCGGGCCGAACGGAATGAACAACCCAACGCCTTAGGCCGGGCCGTCACAGCGGATGCCGGCTATAGCCTGCTGCTCAACGCGAACGCTGATCGCTTATCTGCCGCAACACGCAGCGAACCTCCGTCACTGGTACGGCAGGCACCGCGCTTGATCGGTGCACCGCATCTGTTCAGCGGCGAAGCTGAGGTCGTCACCCGCCTCATGCGCGGCGGTCATCGCCGGTATCAGGAGTTTGGTGTTGGTGGCAGCACATTGATGGCGTTACGTAGTGGCCTCGAGAGGGTGGTATCGACCGATTCCGATCCGAAATGGGTTGATGCGGCCCGCCGGACTCCAGAAATCGCCGAAGCAACCAGGACCGGCTGTGCCGATATCCGCCACGCCGATATCGGACCGGTAGGAGATCGGGGATACCCGATACACCGGGAAAATATTGCTGATTGGCCAAATTATACGGCGACGGCATGGGATGCATGGTCCGAACGCGATGAGTTGCCCGATCTGATTTTCGTCGATGGGCGCTTCCGGGTTGCCTGCTGTCTGTCCGTCATCTTGGCGGTGGGTACGGCATCGGACCTGACCGGGCATTTGCGGGTTCTACTTCACGATGTCGGTTCGGATCGTCCTTACTACAACGAGGTGTTTACCTTTTTTCATGTGGTCGAATTTGTGAATACGCTTCGGGTGATGAAGATCAGGCCTGACATATCCGCGGCCCGGGTAATGTCGGCCATGCTCCGCTATCAATTGGATCAGCGCTGAATCCACGTTGCCTCAAAGCTGTCGGGATGATCTCCGCATCATGCCAATAATGGCGGGCAAGTCGCGTCGTGGTGGCAATGGACGAGTGTGGTGAGCAAAGGCTCAATCCGAACCCCCCTCGCCTGATCGGCCTCGGGACACTCAACCCTGGTCCGGTCCGATCCGGCGCCAACCACCCGCTGCGCTCCTTCGATCGCCGGGACGATAAAGAATCCCATGCCAACGTCGCGATTTGCGGCTAAGCGTTCAAACCGATCGCGATCAAGCTGGTATACAAGTTGTCACCCACCCAACCACGACCCGGAGTGGAACAGGAGCGCCGGGTTCCCGTGTTGCTGCCATATCCGTTCGCCGGTCCCTTTGACTATCGCGTGCCACCGGAATTGGACCCGAAGCCTGGCGACGTGGTGCTGGTGCCGTTGAACCGCCGCGAAGAAGTGGGGGTCGTCTGGGATATGCCGGCGGATCAAGCGGTTCCGGCCCATAAACTGAAATCGGTGGTCGGCATCCTGGACACTCCACCGATGGGGGAAACGCTGCGCCGGTTCATCGACTGGATCGCCGCCTACACATTATCACCGCCAGGCGAGGTGATGGCGATGGCATTGCGCGTCGTCTCCAAAGCCTCCGCCCGGCCGGCCCTGCGGTATCGCCGCGCCCAACCGCCGTTCGGAACATCGCCTTCGATCATTTCACCCGCCGCGGTGGCGCCCGATGACCAGCCGGGCTCGCTCCGCGCGTCCAGACTAACCCCGACACGCCAACGTGTGTTGGATGTCCTGACGCGACAGGAGCCTCGCTTGGCGGCCGATCTGCTGCGGGAGGCCGGGGTCACCGCCGCCGTACTCCGGGGCATGACGGAGGCGGGACTGCTGCTGACCGAAACAGTGGCGCCGGACGCGCCGTTCCAGCACCCGGACCCAGATCACCCGGGTGCCGAACTGTCCGCACAGCAACAGCTTGTTGCCGAAGTCCTGCGAAATTCCGTCGCCGCCCGGACCTTCTCGGTGACACTGCTCGACGGCGTCACCGGATCGGGCAAGACCGAGGTGTATCTGGAAGCAGTCGCCGCCTGCTTGAGGGAAGGCCGGCAGGCGCTGGTGATGTTGCCTGAAATCGCCCTGTCGTCACAATGGATTGAGCGTTTTCAGCGCCGCTTCGGCGTGGCGCCCGCGGTCTGGCACTCTGACCTGCCTTCGCGGAGTTCGGAAAATAACCTGGGCGGCGGTGGCCGGCGGCAACGCCCCCGTGGTTGTCGGCGCCCGCTCCGCCTTGTTCCTTCCATTTCCCGATCTCGGCCTGATCGTGATTGATGAGGAACATGAGGCGGCGTTCAAGCAACAGGACGGCGTGGTCTACAACGCCCGCGACATGGCGGTGGTCCGCGCCCGCTTGTCCGCCTGCCCGGCCATCCTGGTGTCGGCCACACCGAGCCTGGAGACGGTGGCGAACGTGGAGGCCGGCCGTTATGCGCATGAGCGGCTTTCCCGCCGTCATGGCGGTGCGTCGATGCCACGGATCGACCTGATCGATTTGCGCGAAGTGCCGCCCGACCGTGGCCGTTTTCTGGCCCCACCGTTGATCGAGGCCGTTAAGCAGACCTTGGCACGCGGCGAGCAGGCAATGCTGTTCCTCAATCGCCGGGGTTACGCGCCGCTGACGCTGTGCCGGCATTGCGGCCACCGGATGCAGTGCCCCAACTGCACGGCCTGGCTGGTCGAGCACCGCACGCGTGGCCAACTTCTATGCCATCATTGCGGCCACACGATCCCGATCCCGCCGGAGTGCCCATCCTGCGCGGCAAAAGACAGCCTTACGCCGGTCGGGCCAGGTATCGAACGCATTACCGAGGAAGCCGCCTCGGTCTTCCCGGAGGCCCGCCGCCTGATCATGGCGAGCGACACCATCGCTGGCCCGCACGCCGCCGCTGCCGCCGCGCATGCGATCGAGAATCGGGAAGTCGATCTTATCATCGGCACCCAACTCGTCGCCAAGGGCTGGCACTTCCCGCATCTGACTTTCGTGGGCGTGGTCGATGCCGATCTCGGCCTCGCCGGCGGTGAATTGCGCGCTTCAGAACGAACAGTACAGCTTCTGCATCAGGTCGCCGGACGTGCCGGGCGGGCCGAGGCTCCGGGACGTGTCATGCTGCAGACGTTTTCCCCTGATCATCCCGTGATGCAGGCCCTGCTGCAGGGCGATCTGGACGCTTTCATGGCCAGCGAGGCCGAGAGCCGGCGCGATGGCGAGTGGCCGCCCTATGGCCGCCTCGCGGCGCTGATCGTCAGCGCCGATACCGCGATTATCGCCGACACCGTGGCTCGCGACCTCGGCTGGGCCGCGCCGAGAGGAGACGGGGTCGTCGTGCTTGGCCCGGCGCCTGCGCCGATGGCATTGCTGCGCGGGCGGCACCGGCGGCGATTGCTGCTGAAGGTGCGTCGGGACGTATCGGTCCAACCGATCCTGCGTTCCTGGCTGGCGTCGGTGAAGGTGCCTGG
The DNA here is from genome assembly GCA_963792345.1 of uncultured Alphaproteobacteria bacterium. Classification (GTDB taxonomy): domain Bacteria; phylum Pseudomonadota; class Alphaproteobacteria; order Acetobacterales; family Acetobacteraceae; genus Rhodopila. The sequence goes on along the minus strand of CAWBVV010000001.1, from coordinate 68,934 downwards.
AAATGCGCGTATCGACGTGGACGTGGATCCGATATCGTTTCTCTGATCCCTGGTGCCCAGGCTTCAGCGGTTTGGCCCGATGGTTGGCAGCCGGGCAGCTTTACTGTTACCAGCACCCCATTGTAATTGCAATTCACGCCTCTCACCAGAAGTATTGCCGATCCACCGTGAATGATATCTGGCGATTGTTGCTGCACGCCCGGGCCGATACCACGTTGGCCATCGGTTTTGTCCTTGCCGTTGGCGTAACCATTCATATCCTGCTGACCAAGCGGGAGGTTGCGTCCGCCGTCGGCTGGATTGGCCTGGTCTGGTTCGCGCCAATCCTCGGGGCGATCAGCTACCTTATGTTCGGCGTCAACCGCGTAAGGCGGCGGGCCCATCTGCTGCGTCCCGCCGATGACGGGGCTGGCGAATCCGCCTCGCGGATCTCGCCTGGATTCGACGATGCCCTGGACCCGCTGGCCCGCGGCATCGGCCGGATTACCCAGCGCCCTCTGCTCGCCGGTTCGACCGTGGAGATTTATCAGGACGGCGACAACACCTACCCGCCGATGTTGGCGGCAATCGCCGCGGCGAAGGCCAGCGTCGGACTGTCCTCCTACATTTTTCGCGACGACCTTTGGGGTGGCCGTTTTGTCGACGCGCTGGCTGATGCTCAGCGGCGCGGCGTCGTCGTCAGGGTCCTGATCGACGGCATCGGCGGCGGCTGGCTGCGCTCGCCGGCATATAACGCCTTGCGGGGCAAAGGTGTCACCGCCGCGCGCTTCATGCACTCGCTGCTGCCCTGGCGCATGCCTTTTCTCAATCTGCGCAACCACAAGAAGATCCTGGTGGTCGATGGGATGGTCGCCTTCACCGGCGGCATGAACATCGCGGATGAGAATGTCATGGAACTAAGCCCGAAGGAGCCCGTAAAAGATCTTCATTTCCGCATCCAGGGTCCTGTCGTCGTCCAACTGACCGAGGCGTTCGCGCAGGATTGGACGTTCGTAACGGGCGAGGAGCTCGCGGGGGAAGCATGGTTTCCCCACATCGCTCCCACCAATGGTGCCTCGGCCCGCGTCATCGATTCAGGGCCCGACGAAGACCTTGAGAAAGTGGAATTCGCGGTCCTCCAGGCCGTCGCCTGCGCACACACCAGCATTGCTGTCATGACGCCGTATTTCCTGCCGGATGAGCGGCTGATAACGACCCTGGGTCTGGCCGCCATGCGCGGCGTGGCGGTTGATCTGGTCGTGCCCAGGCAAAGCAATCACACCCTGGTGGACTGGGCCACGCGCGCGAACATTGGACCGCTGCTGGCGAGCGGTGTCCGCATCTGGCGTAGCCCGCCGCCGTTCCATCACTCCAAGATGATGGTGGTCGACGGCGAATGGTGCCTGATCGGCAGTTGTAACTGGGACATCCGCTCATTCCGGCTGAACTTCGAATTGTGCCTGGAGGTGTATCACCGCGATCTTGCAGCTTCGCTCACCGCGCTGATGGAGCGCGCTCGGGACTCCGCCTTGACCCAAAAGGACCTGGACGCCCGAGCCCTGCCGGAGCGCGTTCGTGACGCCGCCGCCCGGTTGCTGTTGCCGTATTTGTAGGTTGCCAGGGTAGCCCACCCGCTTGGTTCGCGGTCGCCTGCGACTATCGTCGCGGACACGGTACACGCTGGAACCGCAAAATCCGAGTTCGCGACGATTGGTCCGATGCCGCGGATACGACATCACGTCCGCGTGATGACAGCTATGCAGACAAAACGGTTGCGTTCATCTGCTCAGTCCCGGCATTTACTGATCGCAATGGCCAAACTCATTAGCTGGAATTTGCTCCGCCTGACCGGGGCCTCCCTTTCCGATGTCGTCCGGCTAATTCGGCGGGAGGATCCGGACCTTCTGTTGATGCAGGAGGCCACGCAGGAGATGGATGGCCTGACCAGGATTGTCGGCGGGCAATACCAGCGCAACCAGATGCCCGGCCGGGTACACGGTCTCGCCACCTGGAGCCCGGTGCCGCTTCCCACAATTCCGGTCGTCCTGCCGCTTCAGCAAGGCGCGATGTTTCACCGGATTTGCCAGATCGTGGATCTTGGCTCCATCGCTGTCGCGAATGTTCATTTGTCGCACGGGCAGATCCTCAACCGGCGGCAGCTTCGCCGAATAGCCAAGGTCCTGCCATACCGGGCCGCCGTCGTCGGCGATTACAACCTGATCGGCCCAGCGCTGCTGCCAGGCTTTCGCGACGTCGGCCCGCGCGAACCGACCCATGTCGCCGGCGACATGGTGCCGTTGCGGATCGACCGGTGTTTAATTCGCGGGGTCGCATGCCTCGAGGCGCGCGCCCTGCTTAAAGAGAACTCCGACCACCGGCCGATCGTGATCACCCTCAACGTGGTTGCCCATCCTCAGGCCGCGGAAGCGGTCTCCGAGATGCCGCTAGGCGTCGTCGCCTAATTCATCGGCGCTTCAACGGAACGCCAATTGGCTCGCAACCGTGGCGCGGGCTGGACCCTTGTCCCATGAAGGGGCGCGTAGCCTAACGTGCCGGAGCCATGCGCTCGATAAGGTCGTTGCGATGCTTCGGCAGGATCAGGTGGACCGCCAGCGTCGAAACCACATACGCACTGGCCCCTACGAAAAACACCAACGTGTAATTGTTGTTGGTCGCATCCAGTACCCGCCCGACCACCGCCGCCGACAGGCCGCCGGCAATCGAACTGATGCAGCCGCCAAGCCCCACCGCTCCCGCAACCGCGCTCCTGGGCATCGTATCCGATACCAGGGTGAACAAATTGGCGGAGAACCCCTGGTGCGCGGCCATCGCCAATCCGATCAGCAGGACCGAAACCCAGATCGAGTCCGTCATCGGCGCCATGAACACCGGTAGCGTGCAACACGCGCACGCCAGCAAGGCAAGCTTCCGCGCGGAAAACACGCCGACGCCAAGCTTGATCATCCATCCCGACAACCAACCCCCGAGGATCGAGCCCACATCGGTCATCAGATAGATCACCACCAGGGGAAGGCCCAACGCCATCAGGTTGACGTGGAACTTGGAGAACAGAAAGCTGGGCACCCAGTTGTTGTAGAACCACCAGACCGGATTGGTGAGGATCGCGCCGACGATATAGGTCCAGGTTCCAGGGTAGCGCAGCAGCAGCGCCCATGGGATGTGTTTGGTGGGCACGTCCGGGTCGCTGTGAATGTAGGCCAATTCCGCGGGTGAGACTCTCGGATGTTCCTCGGGCGCCCGGTACATCACCAACCAGAAGGCGACCCAGACGAACCCCACGAGGCCGGTCATATAGAACGCCGTCTGCCAGCCCCAGCGCGCCGTCACAAACGCCGCGATCAGTGGTGCCAGCAATCCGCCCACATTACTCCCGGAGTTGAAGATGCCCGTCGCCACCGCGCGGTCCCGCACCGGGAACCAGGTTGCAACCGACTTGATGCAACTCGGGAAGTTGCCGCCCTCACCGAGGCCGAGGGCAATCCGGGCGGCGGTAAATCCGGCGACGGAACTTACCAGCCCATGCGCCGCGGATGCCGCGCACCAGATCATCGCCGCCACCGCGAGCCCAATCCTTATGCCCACCTTGTCGGTGAACGCGCCCATGCTGGCATAACCGGCCGCGTAGGCCATGCTGAAGGCAAAGACGATGTTGCCGTATTCGGTCTCGCTGAAGTGCAGGTCGCCCTGAATGGTTGGCTTCAGCACCCCCAGCAGGTTGCGGTCCATGTAGTTGATCGTGGTGATGACAAACAGCAAGCCGATTATGGTCCACCGGTAGTGTCCGGCACGTGCGGCGACAGCGCCCTGCGGCGTGGCTTGGCTTGATGGCATCGGTCTCCTCCTCGTTCCCGCGTTCGCGGGATTTCGCGTCTTGGCGTGGTGCAGCAGACAACTTGCCGCCGGCAGAGCGAATAATTCCTCCCGGCGCCCGACGGTGCCAATACATTGCCGTTGCCAGGGTGGGAACCCAGCCCCTGCTGAAAGCTATTGGCCGGATCTTGTGCCGCCAAACGGCTCTTCATAAAAGATGCCGGTTGGCCGGTGAACCAGTCACGCCTGGCGGCTCTACTTGCTTGCGCTTTGTCAAACGACGCGGCTCGTCCGCTCAGGAGGAACATGTCTGCGACCACTGCTTCGGCGATTCCGGGCGCTGTCCCATTCAGCGGCGACCGCCAAACCGCGGCCGCGATCCTCGCTCGGCTCGATCGGCTGCCAGCCACACGCCACGTTTGGACGATGGTCACGCTGCTGTCGCTGGGCGGCATGTTCGAGTTCTACGATCTGTTCATGACAGGCTACGTCGTTCCGGGTCTAATGAAGGCTGGCCTGCTGACCGGCGTATCCGTGGGCATGTTCTCCGGTCCCGCGCTGTTCGTTGCCTCTACCTTCTTCGGATTATTCATCGGCACATTCGTGTTCGGCTTTGTTGCCGACAGGTATGGGCGCCGAGCCATCTTCACTTTCTCGATGCTGTTCTACTGCGCCGCGACTTTGATCATGGCGTTCCAGAACACCGGCTTTGGCGTGTGCTTCTGGCGTATGATCGCCGGCATCGGCATCGGCGTCGAACTGGTCACCATCGACACCTACGTGGCGGAATTGGTGCCCGTTTCATACGCGGGGCCGTGCCTTTGCGTTCAACCAGTGCGTTCAGTTCTGCGTGGTGCCAATCGTCGCTCTCCTGTCCTACCTGCTGGTGCCGAATGCTCCGCTCGGCTGGGACGGCTGGCGCTGGGTCGTGGCCATCGGGGCCATCGGCGCGCTGTTCGTGTGGTTCCTCCGCCGCGCGATACCGGAAAGCCCTCGGTGGCTGGTGACCCACGGCCGGATCGCCGAGGCCGACGCGGTCACGGCACAGATCGAGGCTCGGGTCAGTGGTGACCTCGGCGGTGCCGCCCTGCCGCCGCCAAGCGAACATGAGGTGGATGATCTGGCCGCTCGTGGTTCGTTCAGTGAGATCTGGCAGCCGCCATATCGGACCCGGACCATCATGCTGATGGTGTTCCAGTTCTTTCAAACCTTCGGCTTTTATGGTTTCGCGGCCTGGGTGCCAACGCTGATCGCCAAACAGGTCGGCATCAACCTCGCGGGCAGTTTGCAATATGCCTTCATCGTCGCCTGTGCCAATCCCTTTGGGCCATTGCTCGCCATGACCTTCGCGGACAAGTGCGAGCGCAAGTGGCAGTTGGTGGGTTCGGCAATCTGCATCGGCGTGTTCGGCGTGCTGTTCTCTCAGCAATCCACCATGCCGTTGCTGATACTGTTCGGCGTGCTGATTACACTGGCGAACAACGTGCTGTCCTACTCCTTCCACAGTTACCAGTCGGAGCTTTTTCCGACGCGCGTGCGGGCCCGGGCCGTTGGGTTCACCTACGCGTTCAGCCGCATCAGCACGGTGTTTGCCAGCTTCATCATCGGGTTCTTCTTCTCAGCCTTCAATGGAACTACCGGCGTGTTCGGACTGATTGCTTTCGCAATGCTGATGGTGGTCCTGTCGATCGGCATCTTTGGCCCGCGGACCAACAACCTGGAGTTGGAGAAAATCTCACACTGACGCTGCATCCCTCCGGGTATCGGTCGATACTGAATCGGCCGGGGATACGGCGCTATCTCAATTGCTGACGGTAGAACGCGATCATCGAGCGGTGGAACTCGCGAAGGAAAACTGCTCGATTGAAACCCTTCGGATCGGTGCAAATTTCCGGCGCGGCCCGCTCCAGGATTTCGCTGCAGGGCGATAGATACGCAAAGTGGCCGCCATGCGCGACCAGATGGTAGTCCGCGGGCTTCGGCAACAGCGAGCGAAACGACGGCCCGTCGCGGACAATCTCATCCTGAGCTCCGACCCAGAGCTGCACAGGAACTTTAACCGCTGCCAGCCCAGCCGGCTGGAACGCTGTCGCAAGTGCTGGGGCCGCCCCCACGATCGCCTTGATCCGTGCATCAAGGCCTGTGACCGGAGCGGATGTCACATCGGAAACCGGTCCGCGCTGACGGGCCCGCAGGCAGCCCCAATCGTCCGGATTGGTTCGGCGAGAATGCGACGACCCGGTTCATATCGGCAATTCCTCCAGCGGCGATCAGCGCCGTGGCCCCGCCCGCCGAGTGTCCAAAAACACCGATACGGTCAGGGTTGATCGATCCCTTTCCGGCCCATGCGCCCAGCATGAAATCGATGACCCGGCCGACATGGCGCACCCGGTTGACGAAGTTCTGCTGGGTGAATGCGGTTGACTGATCGCGGTAATTGTTGCCGGTATGGGTCAACGCCGCAACGACGAAGCCGGCGTCCGCCAAGGCGATCGCCGTGTCGTAGGAGTTCAGCGCCATCCCGCCGGTCCCATGCGACATCACGATCAACGGATGCCGGCTGCCCGACACAACTCCATTCAGCGCCACGTTCATGTCGAACGGGCCAATTTGGTTATCCGCGGTTTTGTCGCCGCTTGGGTACCGATCGCCACCTGCAGAGGGACATCGTCGGCATCGGGCGCCGTCGCCCACTGAAACCCGGCCGCCCCGGCCGGGCAACAACCGAGCAGCATTACGAGGCCGGCCGCAACAAGCAGGCGCATCATGGCGGTTGCTGTCCCATCACTGCAATTTCACTTTGTTATGGCACGTGCTCCAGTCGCCGCCCACCCACGATCCGCCAAATCCCTGTCGCGTGCGAGGGCGGCCCTGGCATCGATATTGCCTAAGATCGCACTGCGAGCCGGATGAAGGAGGATTTCCCGTGACGCAGCAAGCCGCCCGCCCGTTCCGCCTGGAAGAAGCGACGATCGACGAACTGCATCAGGCGATCCGCGACGGGCAAACCACCTGCGTTGCCGTCGTCCAGCACTATCTCGACCGCGTCCGCGCCTACAACGGTGTGTGCAGCATGCTGGTCACCGAGGATGGCGAACCGGTGCCCGAAGTCGCCGGGCGTCATCCGGGCGCAGGCCCCGATCCGCTTTCCGACCGCAAACGGTGAAAGCCTCCGCCATCCTGCCCGATCTCGACCAATACACGCGGCCCGCCGCTGGAATTCGGCCGCATGGAACCAACCGCGTCGGACCCGTCCGTGCACCAGCAGTTCGGCATGATCGTCGGCATTCCCAATGCCGGTCAGGTCAACGCGCTGGGCACGCTCAACATCCGCGGCGAGCGGTCGGTCACCTGCCGCGGCGACTTCGACCGCCATCCCTCGCAAGGACCGCTGCCGCCCGGCGCGCCGCCGGTCTGCGAGATGTTCCGCCAGCAGCCCGATGCGCTGGAACGCGCCGCCGAACTCGACGCCGCAGTACGGCCGGAATCCCGACCTCGAGGCGATGCCGATGTACGGCGTCGTGTTCTCCTTCAAGGACCCGTTCGACACCAAGGACATGCGCTCCACCGGCGGCGGCGATGCCGCCTACGACATCGATTTTCCGGCGCGCGACCACATTCTGGTGGAGCAACTGCGCGCCAAGGGCGCGATCATCTTCGCCAAGGCGGTCAACACCGAATACAACGGCCGGGCAGGCGACCCCGGCGGACGGCAACCATCCTGACAAGGTGCTGCCCTCCACGCTTGGCTATCAGCGCAGCACCTGGGCCGGCAATCCGTCCAATCCGTATGACACCACGCGGGCCGCGTCGCTGGGTTCGAGTTCCGGTTCGGCGCTCTCGGTCAGCACCAACATGGTGATGATCAGCCTGGGCGAGGAAACCCGCGCGTCCTGCCGCGGGCCGTCCAACCATAACTCGGTGGCGCTGCTGCTGCCGCACAAGGCAATGATCGGCTTCGATGGCGGCGCGATCGGCGCCGACATCTACTGCGACCGCAGCGGCATCCATGCGCGCCGGATCGGCGACGCGGCCAAGGTGCTGGACGCGCTGAAGGACCCGGTCAACGGCTACTACGACCCGCGCGATCCCTTTCACCACCGTGCCGCGCTCCTCGGTTCTGCCCACGCCTTATGCGTCGCATGCCACGATGTCGGGCGCAGCCGGGCAGCTGGCGGGCATGCGGATTGGCGTCATCCGCGAGTCGATGCTGAATCCCGGCGCCGAAGCACGTCGAACCGATCACCACCGCCGCGGCGGCCGAGATCAAGACCGTGCTGGGCGGCAAGCTGGGCGCGACGCTGGTCGAATCGGCCGATCCGGTGTGGCCGCCCGATCCCGACATCGAGCAGATGCGCACCAGCTTCCGCACCGCCCTGGCGCGTCTGGTGCCGGTCTTCATGCCGGAGCTGCTGTTTCGCCTGGACGCCGACGGCCAGCCGGTGTTCAAGGATTTCGCCGCCGCCATCCAGCCGACCGAATTCATGCCGGGCAAAGTCTTCGGCAGCGGCACGATGACGCCGATCGACTACATGGTGGAAATGGCCGAGGGCCGGATCGCGCCGCCCGCCAACCTGGACATCGCGACGATCCAGGACCAGGAACTGGCGATGTCGTTCCGCTTCCATATCCCGCAATATCTGACCCGCCGCGCCGCCGATTGGAAGACGCTGGGCTTTACCGAAACACTGACCGATTTCGCCGCGCTGAACGCGCGCTCGAAATTCTGGGGCGACGACCAGCGGGCGGCGTTCAAGAACTGGGAGGAAGTGACCGATCCGCGCAATGCGCTCGGCGGGCGGCAGGGCGTCGATGAACGGATCATGCTGCGGGAACTGCTGCGCCGCGTCGACATGATGGTGATGCTGGAAAACCGGCTCGATGCCCTGGTGCGCCTGCATACGCCGCTGCCGCCCGGCAAGATCGGCGGCGCGATCGAGCCCGGCACGCCGCGGCAACCTGCGGCCCGAGATCGCTGTACGGCCCGAACGCCGGCCTGACCGAGATCCTGATCCCGGCCGGCTATGTGAAGACCGTTTACGATCCGGTGTTCAAGCTCAGCGCCGACGGCAAGCGCTATGTGCCCGGCGCTGTCCGACCGAACCGACGACCGTTCCCGATCCGGGCATGCCGTTCTCCCTGGTGTTCCGCGCGGAACCGGGCCGGGAGGACGTGCTGCTGAAAATCGCCTCCGCCTATGAAGCGGCTTCGATGCGCCGGGTATCCCCGCCGGCGTTCGGCCCTTTGCAAGGCTGATCGCCATGCAGCGCCGCGATTTCCTGAAGACAGGCTGCGCTGCCGCGCGTCGCGAGCCAGCCCCGGCTGCGCGTCGGCCGAGCCAGCGCATCCAGACCCTGCGCATCGGCATGACGACGTCCGACCTGCCGACCACCGGCGGCATCCCCGACAACGGCAGCGAGGGCGGACGCTTTGCCGGCTACACGATCTACGACGCGCTGGTGAACTGGGACTTCACCCATACCGACAGCTTCGCCGATCTGACGCCGGGCTTGGCGACCGAATGGACGATCGACCCGGACAACCATCTGCGGTGGATCTTCACGCTGCGACAGGGCGTACGCTACCACGACGGCACGCGTGATGAAGGCCGATGACATCCTGTGGAACTTCGACCGCCATCTGAATGAGCAGTCGCCGCATTTCGACCGCGCGCAGGCGCTGACCTACCGGCCCTATACGTCGCAGGTGAAGCACTACGAGAAGATCGACGACACGCATGTGGCGCTGTACACCGACGCGCCGTTCAGCATGCTGCCTTACCTGCTGTCGCGCGTCTTCATCGTCAGCCCGACGCAATATGCCAAGATCGGCAACTGGCTGGATTTCCAGAAAGCGCCGGCCGGGACCGGGCCTTTCAAGGTCGTGCGGGTGTCGCCGCATGTCTCGATCGAACTTGCGCGCAATGAGGATTACTGGGACCGCGCCCGGGTGCCCAAGGTCGACAAGCTGGTGCTGATGCCGATCGCGGACTTCGAACACGCGGGTCGCGGCGTTGCGCTCGGGGCAGGTGGACTGGATCGAGTATCCCGCGCCCGATGCGGTGCCGACGCTGCGCGCGGCTGGGTTCCAGATCGTGACCAAGCCCTATCCCGCATATCTGGGCCTGGCATGCGAACAATACCGATAACTCGCGCGCTGCACGACAAGCGGGTGCGGCTGGCGCTGAACTATGGGCTGGACCGGGCGGGCTTGGTGTACCTGCTGGCCGGCACCGCGATTCCGGCACGCGGTCCTTGGCCTGACACTTACAAATACTTTGGCAATCCGAAGGAACATTACACCTATGATCCTGCCAAGGCGCGCGCGCTTGCTGGCCGAGGCCGGGTATGGCCCACAAAACCCGCTGCGTCTGAAAGTGCAGATCCCGACGGCGGGTTCCGGCAACATGGTGCCGCTGCCGATGGGCGAGTTCGTGCAACAGAACTATAAGGACATCGCCGTTGAGGTGGACTACGAGATGGTTGACTGGGGCACTATGCTGACCACGATGCGCACCCGTCCTGATGCGCCGAAGGCGCCGCGGCGGGATGCCATCAATCATGGCCTGCCGATTTCCGATCCCACGCAGTTCTTCCTGAACTTCCATGGCTCCGCGATCCCGCCGAATGGCTCGAACTGGAGCGTCTATCGCAACCCCCGGGTCGACGAGCTGCTGTCCGAGGCGCTGCGCACTTTTGAGCCGGAGGCGCGGGACGGGCTGATCACCCAGGCGCACGAACTGGTGGTGGACGACGCGCCTTGGGTGTTCGTCGTGCACGACCTGAACCCGCGCGCGCTCAGTCCTCGGGTGAAAGGTTTCAAGCAAGCGCAAAGCTGGTACCAGGATTTCACCCAGGTCACTGTCGCCGCGCGCTGAATGCGGCCCGTCGTGCTCGGTTTCATGGCAGCGTCCCGCTGACGCTTCCGGCGAAGGGAAGCCACGCCGTCTTCATTCGATGCGGTACCCGCAGCGTTCGAGTGTGCTGAGCATGTGCCGTGGCGGTGGCGCGACCGCGTCAACCGGCGGGTCCAGCTTCAGGTGGATGGCGCGTGACAGCAGGTGAAGTCCTCCGCCCGCAACTCCATAGCGGTCATCGCCAAGAATTGGGGTTCCAAGGACCGCGCAATGCACCCGAAGCTGGTGCGTGCGACCGGTCCGCGGCCGCATCTCCATCCATGTCAGCCCAGCCGCCCGTCCCAGCACGCGCCAGTCCGTCACCGCGTCCTGACCGTCGGCCAAATCCACCACCATTCGCCATCCTGCCGGGCTTGTGAGGCGCCGCAATGGGGCGCTGATCGTCCCCTGATCCTCAGAAACCTCGCCGCGCACCACCGCCCAGTAGATCTTCTCCACGCCCCCGGACGCGAACAGCGCCTGTGCGGAGATCAGCGCGGCTCGCCGCAGCGCGATCACCAGGCAACCGGCGGTGTCGGCATCCAGCCGGTGTGCAAGCCACGGTCCATTCTTCCGCCGCGACAACAATGGAAACCAGTCCTCCACGCTGCGCCCGCCGGACGGACCGGCATGCACCGCCAATCCCGGCGGCTTGTTCAGCACAACGAAGCGCTGGTCCTGGAACAGGATCTGGGGTTGCATTGCCTGCATGATGCGAGGGTCATCGAACATCGATGTGGCGGAAAGGGCAATCCTCCGGTCACCGCTCGTCCGTCGCCATCGTGGCCTTCTGACGCCGGCGTTCCCACTCTGGATTTCGTGGCGACCCCGTCGCGCCTGCGGGTTTGCCGCTCCGCGGGCTCACGGCCTACACTGCGAGTCAATCAGAGCCGCCACCGGGGGACACATTCATGAAAATTGCTCGCATCGAGACCTTCCTGTTCGACCCTGGAACCGCGAAGAACCTGCTGTTCTGCCGGGTCGAAACCGAAAGTGGCATCCATGGCTGGGGCGAAGCCTATGTCACTCCCGGCAAGGAGCCGGTCATCGAGCATCTGCTGCGCGACCTTGCCAAATACATGATTGGCCGGGACGCCTTCAGCATCCGCCATACCGCTCAGGTGGTCTTCGAGGATTTCGCCATGCGCCGCACCTCGCTCGACCTGATGTCGGCCTGGAGCGCCATTGAGATCGCGATGTGGGACATCGTCGCCAAGAACGCCAATCAGCCGCTGTATAATCTCCTTGGCGGCGCCTCCCGCGAACGCGTCAAGGTGTATGCCAATGGCTGGTCGAGCGGCGCCGATAGCATCGAAGCGAATGTGGAACGTGCGCTGAAGGTCAAGCAAGCCGGTTACACGGCGCTGAAATGGGACCCGTTTCCCGGTCCCTGGCGCAACTTCATCCATCGTGAGGACGAGGATCACGTCGTTCGTTATGTTCGCCAAATGCGCGAAGCGCTTGGCCCCGACTTCACCTTGCTGGTCGAGGTCCACCGCCGCCTCGCGCCGATGCATGCGATCCGCATCGGCCAGCGTATCGCCGAGTACGACATCGGATGGTCCGAGGAACCATGCCTGTGCGACAACATCGAACTTGTCGCCGAGGTGCGTCGGGCGTTGCCCATGCCGATCGTAACCGGCGAGGCAATCTACTCCAAGGAAGGGTTTGCCCAGGCCCTGGCTGCCCGCGCGGCTGATATCATCAACCCGGACATCTGCAACTGCGGCGGCATTTCCGCGATGCTTGACATCGCCGCCATGGCGCAACCGCACGCCGTGGCAATCTCGCCGCACAACTACAATTCGACGCTGGTCGGTTTGGCGGCCACGGTGCAGCTTTCCGCGATGATCCCCAACTTCTGGCTCGCGGAGTGCTTCATCAACCTGAAGCCGGCCTGCGACGAAATCGCCATCACGCCGCTGACCGTACACGACAGCTTTGTCGATTTGCCCACCACACCCGGCATCGGCATCGACCTCGACGTCAGCCGCCTCCGCTCCAAACCGTATCGCGACATGGGCACCCGGATGGGAAAGGGCCTGCGATCCTACACCGAGGAATTCCCTCGCAAGCACTATACCGTCGCGGCCACCCGCACCGGATACTGACATCCCCTCTGGCTTCGGCCTCAAGCACCCTCGCGCTCGGACGTGAGCGGCTCAGTCCAACGGGACGATGGTCGCCGCCCTTCGATGCACGGCGAACCGCTCAACCATGGTGGCGCTTGCATCGTTGAGTCCCACAATCTCCACGTCCCGCTCATGACGACGCGCTTTCATGACCACGCGGTCGAGCGCGCCTATAGCCGAGATGTCCCAAAAATGCGCCGCGGTGAGGTCGATGACGATTTGCGCTACCGGTTCCGTGACATCGATCGAATCGGCGAATGTTCCGGCGGAAGCGAAGAACACCTGGCCCTCGACAAAATAGGTTCGGACCCTTCCATCCTCTGAAAGCGCGGAGGTAATCCGGCTCAGCCGCGACACCTTGCCCGCAAAGAAGATGCCCGACAGCAGCACGCCCACAAGCACGCCCTTGGACAGATCGGCGGTCGCGACGACGGTTCCGACCGTCGCCAGCATGACAACGGAGGACGGCCAGGGATTGGTCCGCAGCGCGATCACCGACTTCCAGGAAAAGGTGTTGATGGACACCATGATCATGACAGCCGTAAGCGCCGCCACGGGAACGATTGCCAGCAGCTTCTGCAGAATGACCAGCAGGACGAGCAGGAAAGCTCCGCCCACGAAGGTCGAAAGCCTCCCGCGGCCTCCGGAGGTCACATTGATGACCGACTGGCCGATCATCGCGCAGCCCGCCCATGCCGCCGAAAACAGCCGAGGCCATGTTCGCGATGCCTTGACCGATGCATTCGCGGCTTTTGCTGCTCGGCGTATCAGTCATATCGTCAACGATCTGCGCGGTCAGCAAGAGATTCGAGCAGTCCCACCGCAGCGAGCGTCAACGCGACGGGGGCAATGATGGCAAGTGTGTCCAGTGTAAGTGGCACCTGAGGCAGGCCGAAGCTCAGGGAGCGCTGTCGGCAATTGGCCCAGGCTGGCCACGGTGCGGACGTGAATACCGAAGACCTCTGTAATGACGGTCAGCACCACGATCGCCACCAATGGCGCGGGAACAGCCTTGGTGAGATAAGGAAACCCATAGATAATCGCCAGGCCAAGCGCGATCAGCCCGTAAGTGATGTCCGGCACACCGACAAGCTGTGGGATCTGGGCAAGAAAAATCAGGATTGCGAGCGCGTTCACAAAGCCAGTCAGCACGGATTGAGAAACGAACCGCATCAGCCGGCCAAGCTTGAGAATTCCAGCAATGATCTGGAACACTCCCATCAGGATCGTCGCCGCGAACAAATACTGGATGCCGTGATCACGAACCAGACTGACCATCAGAACAGCGGTGGATGCGGTAGCCGCCGAGATCATCGCCGGACGTCCGCCCGTAAAGGAGATGACGCAGGCGATAACAACCGAGGCATATAGGCCGACCTTCGGATCCACGCCGGCGACAACCGAAAAACCGATTGCCTCCGGAATCAGGGCAAGGGCAACAACAATGCCGGATAGTATTTCCAGGCGTGGGCTGAGCAGCCATTCACGTAGAAAGCCTGTCGTGGTGGTGGCTTTTTGCATGCAACGAGGTCCGCAATAGACGCACGAAACGGTCCGCTGTCAGTCGGCGGCTGCTGTCGTGTCATGTGCGTTATCCGGCGGATTGGCGGCCGGAAGAGCCACCCGGATTCTCACCGGGTCCGAGCGAGTGGCCCATGGTAACCTTCGCCTCGCTGCGATGCAACATGGGGCACGAGAGACGCAGAACTCAGAATATCGAAAGGAACCGCTCGGCATCCTCGGTGAGCAGAAGCCGATCCTTCAGCAATTGTGCCACCACCGCCCGCACCGCATCCGCATACGCCGCCCCCGAATACCGGGCTGCCAGTGAGGCACGTGGATCGTCTCCGCGTTCCGGTTCAGTAGCCGCGAAAGCCAGGAACGTGCCTTCGCGGTCAGCGAGTTCGCCCTCGGGGTAGGGCGCCTTGTACAGGTTCCACCCGGTGAAGGTCCCCAGCGGCACGGCTATATCCGGCAGCCGAATCCCCGCGACCTCGTTACCGTCGGCATCGACCTGAGACACCAGCGTGCGGTACGACCGTTCGGCCGGCCCAGGATCCACCCAATCGTCCAGCGGCACCGCATCGTTTGCCCCATGCGGGCGCACAAGCGCCGACAGCGCCGGGAACACCACTTTGTCGGCCGGCACCAATGTTCCTTCATCGATCCGCGGCACCCGACTGTCCGGCGGCATCCGGCCCGAAACCACCCACTCATCGAGCGCCACAAGCAAAGCCCGCACCGCCGGCATCGGATCGTGCCAGTTCCGCGGATTGATGCACGGCCCATTGTCCCTCGGCATCCCTGCCTTGCCGCCATGCTGGGTCCCGGGCACCAGATACGTCCGCACATTCGCGGGCAACGCCACATCCCGCATGCCCGAGCGGGTCAGTGTGCAGCAGGGACGCTCCTTTCTGCCAATACTCGGTTGCGGTGTTTGTCTCGATCAACAAGGGGTCACTCGGGTCGCCGCGCATGCAGCGCTCCACTGCGGCCGCGTGATCGGATCGTGCATAGCGGCCGACGAAAGCGGGAATTCCACTTCGGGGAAGTCATGGTCCTCATGCCAGGTCCGGGTCCGGAACGGCTGCCCGAACGGTGTATTGAAGAATACCCGGCCGATGCCCGCGACATGGGTGAACACGCCGTCGAACACACGCTGCCCATCCTCATCGGCGTTGAACCCCTGCGCGATATGATCGCGCAAGTAACGACCTGCCTGGGATATTCCGAAAGCCAGCGTATGCGCGGCCGGCCGGCCCAGCAGGCTCGACCCGCGGTGGCGCAGGTAACTGACGATATCGCGGGTCGCGGCGAACCCGATCCCCAGCACCCGTGGTTTCGTCGCCTGATAGCGAACCTCGTAGATCGAGCCTGGTCTCGATCGTTGCCAGCGGCCGCACCGTCCGGTTGTCCAGCATTTCCGACGGCACCGCGACGCGCGGGCGGCCGTCTGTGTGCGCCGCACGTGTGACGACGAACGGGTCCGACCGCCTCATAGGCCAGCCTGAACGCCTCATGCACACCCAGCCGCGTGCCCGAAACGAATTCCTCGCGGATCGGCTTCGTGATGCCCTCGATCACCGGCACATCCAGCGACAGCCCGGTCGCGTTCGGCGCCGCCGGATCCCATCCTGTCCACAGCAGGGAGAATCCAAGCCGCAGCGGCAACGCGTTGCCCAGGTCTTCGGCCGTCTTCGGCTGGTTGCCGGCCGCGCCCGCGCAGAGATTGGCGAACAGCATGATGCGGCCGCGGTTGTTCACTTCATACAGCAGCCGCCCGTTGCCCTTGGCGGCATCCGCCGGCCGCAGCAGCACGAAGTCGCGACGATACTCCACCAGCCCATCCGCGTTCCGCGGCGCCCGGTCCAGCAGTGCGATGCCACGGTTGCGCGGATGCGCCGGATCCAAGCGCGCCGCTCGCTACGCCGTCAATCCGCTCATACGCGCCGATGTCGCCGAACGACGCCCCGCCGACGAATGGCGCACGGCTCTTGATTTCAACCCCGACGATCATGACCAGTGCAACTCCGCTTCACTGCGCTCCTGCAATTCCTCACGCGTCATGCCTGGGACCATGTCGCGCACGACGAACCCTCCGGCGTGACGTCCAGCACCGCGAGGTCCGTATAGACACGCCGCACCACACCCTTTGCCGTCAGCGGATAGGAGCACGTGCGGCGGATGCGCGATCCGCCTGTGCCTTTGGTGATTGTGCTCCATCGCCACCCACAATCGCTTGCGCGCCCGATCGCCAGGTCCATCGCGCCGCCGACCTGTTTGATCGGCTCATCGGGGGAGCGTGCCCAGTTGGCGATGTCGCCATTCTCCGCCACTTCGAATGCGCCCAGCACGCACAGATCGAGATGCCCGCCGCGGGCAATGGCGAAGCTGTCGGCGTGATGCACGAACGAACCACCGGTGCGCAGAGTGATGTGTTGCGTGCCGGCATTGACCAGGTACGGATTGACCTCGTCCGGATCGGGCGCGGGGCCGGCGCCGATCACACCGTTTTCGGAATGAAAGATCACCTCGCGATCCAGCGGCACGTGATCGGACACCGCCGGTGGGGATGCCGATGCCCAGGTTGACGAACCAGCCTTCGGGGATATCGCGCGCGATGCGGGCGGCGATGCCGACGCGATCCAGCGGGCGGATTTCGGCCATGATCGATTTCCTTCAGCCGGAACGTGCACGACGCGGTGCACGAAGACGCCGGCGGTGTGGACGTTCGCCGGCGGGATGTCCCCGAGCGGAACGACATGCGCGGGTCTGCACGATAGTCAGTTTCGGCGGCCATCGCCATGATCGGGATTGTAGTTCCGGGCGCTCTCGCGATGCGTCAGGTTGCCCCAGCGGTCGGCCTCCCACGCGTCGATCAGCGCCACATCGCCGTGCAGCGGGATATTCCAGCAGGCAGTTGCGCCCGTTGATCGTTCGCGCGTTTCACGGCCGTCGGCCAGCATCGTGTCCGCGCCGGTCGGCGTGTAGAACGCCTGGATGCCCGGCGCCGGCGGCACGGATACGTTCGGCCAGGGTGCCCTGCGGCACGATCTCCAACTCCAGCTTGCCAGCAGCGAACTGGCGTCCGGCGACACTGTCCGCTCGGACGAAGCTGCATATCAGCTTGCGGACCGTCCCGACGCCAGCAGTTCGGCGATCGGCCCGTCATCCCGGCCGCCGGCGTTCACGACCAGGGTCAAGTCTCTTGCGCCCTGCGCAACCAATCCCTCCATCAGCGTTTCCGGCATGCCGGTGGCAAAACCCAGCCAGCAGGATGACGGAACCGTCCTCGATGCCGGCCAACGCCGCCGCCACATCCGGCACGAACTTATCAATCATGCGAAGTTTCTTTCTTGGAACCCTGGGACGTTTCGATCCGCCTATAGGAGCGCGGAACCGCGCCCGTGGCAACGCGGCCGAACACGATCGAGCCGCCAAGGCCCCCGGCGCCTTCGAAAAACCGCGCTGCGCTCCCGCCGGATCGACCGGCGGCCGAGCGGTCAATCACCCGCCAGGCAGGCGGCTCAGGCCGCCGCCTTTGCTTCCCGCCGGCGGCGGTGCAGGATGAACTCGGTATAGCCGTTCGGCTGCGTCCGTCCATCAAAGATCAGGTCGCAGGCCGCCTTGAACGCCACACCGTCAAATCCGGGCGCCATCGGCTTGTACAGCGGATCCCCTTCATTCTGCCGGTCCACCACCAGCGCCATACGCTCCAGCGCCTCGGTCACCTGCTGCTTCGTCACCACGCCGTGGTGCAGCCAGTTGGCGATGTGCTGGGACGAAATCCGCAGCGTCGCGCGATCCTCCATCAGCCCGACATCGTGGATGTCCGGCACCTTGGAACAGCCGATCCCCTGGTCGATCCAGCGCACCACGTAGCCCAGGATACCCTGGCAGTTGTTGTCCAACTCCTGGCGCAGATCCTCCGGCGACCAGTTCTGCCCTTCGGCCAGCGGGATCGTCAGCAGATCCGTCAGCGGCGCCCGCTTGCGCGACGCCAACTCGGTCTGCGCGGGCAGCGACATCAACCTGATGATAATGCAGAGCATGCAGCGTGGCGGCGGTCGGCGACGGGACCCAGGCGGTATTCGCCCCCGCCATTGGATGTCCCACCTTCTGCACCAGCATGTCCGCCATCCGGTCCGGCGCCGCCCACATGCCCTTGCCGATCTGCGCCTTGCCGCGCAGGCCACATTCCAGGCCGATATCGACGTTCTGGTCCTCATACGCCTTGATCCAGGCGGTGCCCCGCATCTCGTTCTTGCGGATCATTGGGCCAGCCTCGATCGAGGTGTGGATCTCGTCGCCGGTGCGGTCCAGGAATCCGGTGTTGATGAACACCACCCGATGCGTAGCGGCGGCAATACAGGCTTTGAGGTTGGCCGAGGTGCGCCGCTCCTCATCCATGATCCCCATCTTCAGGGTGTTCGCCGCCAACCCAAGAATCGCTTTCAACCCGCGCGAACAGGTCAGCGGTCAGCGCGACCTCCTCCGGACCATGCATCTTCGGCTTGACGATGTAGACCGAACCCGCCTCGGCTGTTCTTGATCGGACCCTTGCTGTTCAGGTCATGCATCGCGATCAAGGAGGTTACCGCCGCGTCCAGGAAGCCTTCGGGCGTTTCCTCACCTGCCGCGTCCAATACGGCGTCGGTATACATATGATGGCCGACATTGCGGATCAGCATCAGGCTGCGTCCGGACAGCCACAGACGTGCCGCCCGGCGGGCTTGGTGTACTGCCGGTCCGGATTGAGCTTGCGGGTCATCTGCTGGCCGCCCTTCTCGAACGTGTCCTGCAGCGAGCCCTTCATCAAACCGAGCCAGTTGCGATAGGCGAGAACCTTGTCCTCGGCGTCCACGGCGGCGATTGAATCCTCACAGTCCTGGATCGTGGTCAGCGCCGCTTCCATCACCACGTCCGCAACGCCGGCCGGATCATCTTTTCCGATCGGATTGCCGCGGTCGATCACGATTTCAAGGTGCAGTCCGTTGTGCTTCAGCAGCACGATCGAAGGCGCGGTTGCCTCACCGCGATACCCGGCGAACTGCGCGGGATCCTTCAACCCTGTGGTGCCGCCGCCCTTCAACGCCACCGATCAACGCGCCGTCCTTGACGGTATAGCCGGCGGCATCCGCGTGGCTGCCGCCGCTCAGCGGCGCGGCGCCGTCGAGGATTTCCCTCGCCTTGGCGACGACCTTGTCGCCGCGCACCTTGTTGAAACCACGCCCGCGCGTCGCCCCGCCATCCTCGGGGATCGCGTCGGTCCCATAGAGCGCATCATACAGGCTGCCCCAGCGCGCATTGGCCGCGTTCAATGCATAACGGGCATTGGTGACCGGAACCACAAGCTGGGGCCCCGCCAGCGTCGCGATCTCCGGATCGACCTTGGACGTGTTGACCGCGACTGTCGCCGGTTCTGCAACCAGGTAGCCGATGGCGCGAAGGAAACTCAGATATCCCTCCGTATCGGCGGGCTTGCCCTTGTTGGCGAGATGCCAGGAATCGACCTGCTGCTGGATGTTGTCCCGCTTGTCCAGCAGCGCCTTGCATCTCGGTGCCAAATCGGCCAGCAGCCCGGCAAACCCGCTCCAGAACGCGGCACTTTCTATCGAGGTCCCCGGCAGTGCTTCGCTGTTGACAAAATCGTAAAGTGGCTTGGCAATACGAATACCGGATTGCTCGACGTAATCCATGCGGACTGGCTCCTGAACAGGGAGAAAACGCTGTGAAACCCTGATATTGGACGCATTCCGGCGCACGTGCCAGCCCCGCTGGCTACCGCCGACAATGGTCCCCGGCCTTTTCCCTCGCCTTGGCGTGAAAGCGCGCGCAACCGTGAGGCTTGATTCGGTGCGGCGACACCCAATGTCCTCGAAGCGGATGACGGCTCGGCCTCATCCGCGTGACGTTTCCCCCCCAAACTTAAGCGGCGCCTTCGGGCGCCGTTTTTTTGGATCAGGCGAACGCCTCGGCCGATGACCACCAACCGGCGCACCCCGACAACACCCCCAGCCGTTCCGTTCCAGTGCTAACCGCGCGGATGCGTCTTGCGCCAGACCGCCAGCAGGGCCGTGTCGTCCACGGCGGTGTAGCGCTGGGTGGTGGACAACTGGCATGCCCCAAAAGATCCTGGATCGAGCGCAGGTCGCTGCCGCCCGCGAGCAAATGCGTGGCGAAAGAGTGCCGCAGCGCATGGGGCGTGGCATGCTCCGGCAGTCCGGCGCTCGCGCGGTAGGTCCGCAGCACCTTCTGCGCCACCGCAGGGTCCAGCCTGTTGCCGCGCGCACCCAGGAACAGCGCGCTCTCGGGTGCGGGTGAGGGATGCAGCGTAAGCAATGCCTCGATCGCGGCCCGCACGACCGGCAGCACCGGCACGATCCTGGTTTTCGAACCTTTGCCTGTAACCGTCAGCGACGAAGCGGTCCGCAGCGCAACGGCGTCCCGGATGTTCAGGCTTAACGCCTCGCCGATGCGCAGACCGCTGCCGTAGAGCAGTGAGAACAGCGCGGCATCCCGAGCCTCGATCGCCGGATCGTCGGCAGCATCCCCGATATGGGCGGCTACATCGCGCGCCTGCTCTACGGTCAACGCCCGGGGAAGGGATCGGCGGGCCCGCGCGGTTGAAACCAGCCGCACCGCGGCGATTTCAACTCCCAGACGGCGCCCCAGGAAACGGAAGAAGCTCCGCAGTGCCGACAGATGTTGCGCCCGCGACGACGCTGCCAGTTTGGCATTTGCCAGCGCCGCCAGCCATGCCCGTATGTCGGCCGCGCGCAGCCCCGCCAGCGTGGCCAGATCGGGTTCCCCGCCCAGGTGGTTGGTCAGGAAGCCCAGAAAGCCCGCCAGCGCGTGGCCGTACGCTTCCACCGTGTTCGCGGCGGCGTGACGTTCCTGCTCCAGCCACGAAAGGAACGCGGTCCGGGCTGCCTCGCCGGTCATCGCCGGGATAGCGGCGGACGAGCTTGGCGTGGGCAGGACACGTGCGCTAGGCCGGCGGGGCATAGGCTTGGCTCCTTAACGCCCCGCCGGGCACGAGACCACTTGTTTCACCGGCCGTCCCCGGGGCTGGACCGCCACTCAGGAATGCTAAATCGGCTTGTCGCCTGCCACCGTCACCCGGAACCCGGACCGCGTATGCGGCCAGTAATCCCACATCGCGCGATGTTGAACGCACCGGTTGTCCCAGAACGCCACCGAATTCTCGCGCCAGCGAAACCGGCATTGAAACAGTGGATCCTCGGCGTGGTCGTACAGATACGCCAGGATCGCCGCGCTCTCATCGCGCGGCACGCCCAGCAACCGCTTGGTGAAGCCCCGGTTGACGTAAAGTGCCTTTCGCCCGGTCACCGGATGGGTGCGGATCACCGGATGCTCCGCCGCGGATACACCGGCTTATCCTCCACCCCGAGGTTCTTGTATGTCCCGCGATACGATTCCTCGCCGTCGTGCACGGCGACCATCCCGTCCAGATAAGCCTTCATCCGGTCCGACAAAGCCTCGTAAGCGGCATACATACTGGCAAACAGCGTATCCCCACCCCGAGGCGGGCATTCCTTGATATAGAGGATACTCCCCATCGGAGGTTCCGGGTCGCACGACACGTCGCTGTGCCACCCCTCGCCATTCGCCCGCGGACTGTTCTTGTCGGCACGGATGATCATCAACTCCGGATGGCCAGGGGCGTGCGGCGCAGCGGGATGTATGTGCAGATTGCCGAACATCCGCCCGAACGCCAGATGCTGTTCCTGGGTAAGATGCTGATCCCGAAGAAAATGACCGAGTTCTCGGCCAGGGCACGATGGATTTCGTCCATCTGATGATTTGCCAGCGGTGCCGACAGATCGACCCCGCCGACCTCCGCCCCAATGATCGGCGTCAGCTTGTCGATGGTAATGGTCTCATATGCGGAATCGGTCGCGGTGTGCCGATACCGTGGGCCATTGTTGCCGCGAAGCACGCTCATCCCTGAACCCTTTCCCGTTGGACGCTTGCCGTGATCATCTTCCTCGCCCGAGTGGACCGCAAGCCGGATCTCGATCGCCACTCTCCGCGACTTTCTGCCATGGACGATGGAATGAAACGGCTCTGCCGGTGTCTCTGGGATGAGGGCAAACCTCAGCCAATCGTCACAGGAGACATGCATGCTAAAAAGAACCGTGCTCATAGCGGCCATTTTCGCGACGTCGATCATCGGCGGCGCAATCGCGCAAACCCCGGCGGCGCCCGCGAAAGTGGCGGAAACCGGCAAGGGCAAGACATTGGTCGATGCCAAGGGGATGACACTCTACACATTCGACAAGGATTCCACCGGCAAGTCCGCCTGCAATGGTCAGTGCGCCACGAACTGGCCGCCCCTGATGGCAAGCAGCGCATCCGGCCCGGCCAACTGGACGGTCGTCACCCGCGACGATGGCGCGAAGCAATGGGCCTACATGGGCAAGCCGCTCTATACCTGGGCCAAGGACAGCAAGCCGGGTGACACAAC
The DNA here is from genome assembly GCA_963792345.1 of uncultured Alphaproteobacteria bacterium. GTDB lineage: Bacteria > Pseudomonadota > Alphaproteobacteria > Acetobacterales > Acetobacteraceae > Rhodopila. The sequence goes on along the minus strand of CAWBVV010000001.1, from coordinate 46,106 downwards.
CGGTGACGGTGTCGCCAACAACACCTGGCACGTCGCCCAACCCTGATCGGAGCCCGCGTGAGCGACCTGGCGGCGGAGATCGAGCGTCACATACCGGCCTTGCGCCGGTATGCATGGGCGCTGCTCCGCAACCAGGACGCCGCCGACGACCTGGTCCAGGATTGCCTCGAGCGGGCGCTTGGGCGTTGGCATCTGCGCCGGCGCGACGCCAGCACACGCGCCTGGCTCTTTACCGTCTTGCGCAACCAGTACCCTGAACAATGTCCGACAGAAGAACCGCCGCGGTGCTCATGTGGAATTCCAGGAATCCGATGGACACGCATCCCATGACGGTGACGGCGAGCGAAGCCTGATGGGGCGCGATGCGCTTCAGGCGCTCAATTCTCTACCCGAGGAGCAACGCTCCCTATTGCTCCTTATCGGCGTGGATGACTTTTCCTATCAGGAGGCAGCCGAACTGTTTGGCGTTCCCCAAGGCACCATCATGTCGCGCCTCAGCCGCGCCCGCGCAAACCTGCGTAATCTGATCGAGGGCGGCGCCCGCATGACCTTGCGGAGGGTGAAGTGACCGAGGACACACCGCGCGTTGGCGAAGAGGAATTGACGGCCTACGTGGACGGACGCCTGCCCGAAAGCCGGCGTGCCGCGGTGGAGCGCTTTCTCGAATCAAATCCGGCGTCCCGGGTAAGGGTTGCCGCCGACCGGGCGGCACGTGAAAGCCTGCGCCAGCGCTTGAACCCGATCGCTGACCTGCCAATCCCGGACCGGCTGCGCGTCGACACCATCCTGGCGCGCCGGCGCGAGAGCTTCCGTGGGCGTTTGGCCATGGGTTTAGCCGGCCTGGCACTCCTTCTTGGCGGGGGCGCCGCCGGGTGGGAGGCCCACGGTTTCGCGCTGCAGGACTTTTCCTCCGGCCGCTGGGCTGCGTCCGGGGCGCGCGGTTCCCAGACGGCAGGTTCTCAATTGGGCACGGCAACGACCGCCGCGGATGCGATCTCCGCGCATCGCGTATACGTCGTTGAGACCGCGCATCCGGTAGAGGTCGCCGCGGCCCAGGAAGCGCACCTGATCCAGTGGCTGTCTCGCCGGATCGGGCATCCCCTCGCGGTGCCTGATCTTGCCGGCCTTGGCTACGTCCTGATGGGCGGCCGCTTGCTCCCCGCCGGTAATGAGGCGGCGGCACAGTTCATGTACGAAGGCGGTTCGGGGCACCGGCTGACTGTCTACGTCCGCGCCAGCGGTGGCAGCGACACACGCTTCCAGTTCGCCAGTTCCGGAAGCTTCTCCGCCTTCTCCTGGATCGATCAGGGTCTGGGCTTCGCCATTGTAGGGGCCCTCGACCGCAGCGACCTGCTGAACATAGCCGACACCGTTTACCAGCAGGTGGACCCGCAGCATCGGCCAGCCCCGGCGGAGCTATAACATTGGCATGCAACTTGAGGCGCCGGCACTGCGATCCCGCTCCACACCGGTCTCGCCTGACTGCTGAATGCGACGTTCCTGGCGCACGTCGGCCTGGCGCTCTTCCACGGCCTGATCCACCGCGACGGGGGGTTCGGCGGCATGGCTCCCTGGCAACCCCGGAACGCGCAGACGCTGAGCCCCGCTTCCGCGTGGCGTCAACCCGCAAGCATCGCGGGCCGGCACGTGGATGGCTGTTAGCCTGCGTTCCCCCCAACCTTGCCAGCCGCGAACCTGATGGCCTCTTCGGCCGCTCTTACCAGTGCCCGAGCTTTCTGGCGGCATTCCTCATATTCGGCTTCGGCGATGAAGTCGGCGACGACACCGGCACCGGCCTGGACATACATTACTCCGTCCTTCACCAATGCCGTACGCAGCCCGATGCATGTATCCATCGTACCGTTGGCCGCGAAATACCCGATGCACCCGGCGTAGATATTCCTCCGGTCAGGTTCCAGTTCCTCGATGATTTCCATCGCCCGAACCTTCGGCGCCCCCGACAACGTCCCTGCGGGAAACCCGCCGATGAGAGCATCCAGGGCATCCAAACCGTCCCGCAACCGGCCCTCGACGTTCGACGAAATGTGCATCACGTGGCTGAACCGCTCGACGATGAAGCTCTCCGTCACCTTCACCGATCCGATCGCGGACACGCGCCCTACGTCGTTCCGCCCAAGGTCAAGCAGCATCAGGTGCTCTGCCCGCTCCTTCGGGTCCGACAGCAGTTCCGCCTCAAGCGCCTGGTCCTCTTCGTATGACGTGCCGCGCCGCCGCGTTCCCGCCAGTGGCCGCACCGTCACGGTTCCATCGCGCAGCCGCACCAGTACCTCCGGCGACGATCCCACGATCGAGAAGCCCCCGAGGTCCAGATAGAACAGAAAAGGTGCCGGATTGATCCGCCGCAGCGCTCGGTACAATGAGAACGGAGGCAACGCGAACGGCACCGAGAACCGCTGCGAAAGCACGATCTGGAACGCATCGCCCGCGGCGATGTATTCCTTGCACCGCGCCACGCCGGCGATGAATGCCTCCTTGGAAAAATTCGAGCCTGGGGCGGGCGGATCCGGCAGCATCACCGGCGGCGGCTGGTGCGGCAGCGGACGCTCCAGCGCCGTTTCCGCTGCATTCAACCGTTCCTGTGCACGCTGCCAGGCGGTCTCCGCGGAAATTTCCCCGGCTGGATAAACCGGCGTCACCAGCGTCAACTCGTCATTCACGTTGTCGAAAATCGCCAACAGCGTCGGCCGCAGCATGATGCCTTCTGGGACGCCGATCACGTCGCGGTTCTTTGTCGGGCAGCGTCTCCATCTGCCGAACCATGTCGTATCCCAGATAACCAACCAGGCCGCCGGCCATCGGCGGCATGTGCGCCGGCACCTCCAACTGGGTTTCCGCGATCAGCGAACGCAAACTCTCCAGCGGCGCCTTGGTCTCCGCCACGAACGCATGTGGCGCCGACAGCGCGTGCCGGTTGACCGACGCCCGCCCATCCTGGCAGCGCCAGACCAGATCCGGCTGCATGCCGATGATCGAGTAGCGGCCACGAGCAGCGCCGCCCTCCACGCTTTCCAGCAGGAACGAATTGGGCTGTCCATGCGCCAGCTTCAGAAAAGCCGCGACCGGAGTTTCCAGGTCAGCTACGGTCTTGCGCCACACCAGGCTGCCGCGCCCTGATTCGTAAGCCAGGCGAAAGGCGGCGAAACCCTGGGCCGGTAACCGACACGTTCATGCTTCTCTTACTGCCGTTACTCATTGCGGTTGAACAACGCTATCGAACGCCGGCTGATTGGTCCGCGGATTGGCACGCCGGCGCACCGCATCGACGAACACCGTCGCCATGTCATTGCTGATCGACTTGCTGATCGGCGGCCCGCGCCTGATCGTAGCCCGCCTTGTCGGCGGCCGCATCCGGTTTCACGACTTCGGCCAGTTGGGCGACGACAAAGCCGTCCGGTGTTTCGACCATCGTCGCTTCGCCTTGCTTGAGACCGAACATCACGCGCTGCAGGTCAGGCGGGATTTCCGGGCTTGCCCTGATTGCGCGTCACCAGGGGGCTGAGCTTCGGCTTCACCCCGGCCACCGTCGGCGGCATCGGAGAACGACTTGCCGTCCTGAACCGCCGTCATCATCGCCGTCGCCGCCTGATCCTGGAACCGGCGCCGCTGGTCCTGCTTCCAGTCCTCCGTGACCTGGTCCTTCACCGCATCGAACGGCTTCTTGCCGGGCGGGATGATGCTCTCGACCACCAGCGCATAATAGGCCGACCCACCGGTCGACGGCGTCTGCACCTCCGTCAGCTGCGGCGGATCGCCCTGACGCGCCTGGAACGCGGCGGCTATCATGGCGGCCTTCAGTTCCGCCGGCCCGGGGATCGGCGCCGGCGTCGCCGGCCTGCGTGTTGCCCTTTGCGTCCAACGTCCCGGCAACGCCGGCCACGCCCAGGTCGCCCGGCAATTCGTCCAGCCCGGTCCCATTGCCCAGCAACTGATCCAGCTTGTTCGCGCGGTCATACATCAGGTCCGCCGCCTTCGCGGCCAGCACGCTGGCCCGCAGCGTGTCCTTGGCCTGCTCGAAGGTGGTCGATCGTGCCGGCGCGATCTTTGTTACCTTCACCACGAACCAGCCCAAGCTGCCCTTCACCGGCTCCGAGACCGCATCCGCCGGGCCGAGAACACCGCTTTCGCCAGGTCGGGATCGGGGAACTGCACCTGGGTCGCATCGTCTTGGGCGATGGCGGATGCGCCCTCGGCCTGCGCTGCCGCCTGCATCGCCGGCCAGTCCGCGCCGCCGCGCCATTTGTCCGCCAGCGCCCGCGCCTTCGCCTCGTCCGGGGCGGAGATCACCTCGGCCGAGCGCTTTTCCGGCGTCACGTATTCCGCCTTGTGCTCGTCGTAAGCGGTGCGCAGTTCGTCATCGGTGACGGTGATCTCGGACGACAAGGATTGCGGCGACAGCTCGATCGCCTTGATCCGCCGATACTCGGGCGTGGTGTAGCTGTCGGGATGGTTGTCGTACCAACGCTGCAGCGCGGCCTCGTCGGGCGCGGCCGGCTCCGGCGCGGCGGACAACGGGAACAATGCCATGTCGGCGGCGCGTTTCTCGAACTCCGACTCATATAGCGGCTTCACCTCGGCATCGGGCGCGGCGACCGATGCCGCTGAGCGTGGACAGAAACTGCCGCTGAGCGATGTCGGCGCGGAGCTGCGCCAGGAAGCGCGCCTCGGTGTAACCGTTGTTGCGCAGCACGTTGTCGAACACCGGCTTGCTGAACTTGCCGTCGGAGCCCTGGAAGGCCGGCATCGACCGGGCAGTGGCGGCCACGGCCTCATCCGGCGTGACGACGCGCAGATCCTTCAACTCCAGCGCCCAACGCCGCCTGGGCGATCAGCCGGTCCAGCGTCTGTTGCCCGACCTGCCGCCGCAGTGCGGCGGTGTCTTCCTGGCCGGGCGGCAGGTCGCGGGTCCGCTGCGCCAGGGCGCGCTGGTATTCGGCCTGGAAGGCCGGAATCTCGATGGTCTGGCCGCCGACCTTGGCGACCCATGTCGGCGGGCCCATCAGGCGGAACATGTCGCCGCTGATGCCCCAGCCGACGAAGGAGACCGCCATGATGATGAAGAATCCGCGGGCGATCCAGGAATTGGTATAGCGGCGGAATTGGGAGATCATGAAACGCGACAGGCCCGGAAGTGGGAAACGGGGCGGAGCATATACGGCGCCCGCACCGCCATGGCCAGCGGTTGTTAGGCCAGCGCCACGCCGGCGCTGTCGGCGGCGGGCGTTACCGCTGAGCGCACAGCCGCCGGTCCACGCGGTGATGCCGCGGCCTGCTCAGTGAATGATATACCCACCGTCCACCACCAGGTCATGGCCATGGATGTAGCTGCCCTCGGTGGTCGCCAGGAACACGATCGCTTCGGCGATTTCCTCTGGCCGGCCCATTCTTCCGGCTGGCACCCGGGCCGCCATCATCTCCAGCTTGCCTGGCTGCCTGCCCCACGTATCAAGGTTGTACTGCGTCGCGATCGGTCCCGGGCTGACGGTGTTGACCTGGATGCCTTCGCGCGCCAGTTCGAACGCCATATTCCGCGCGAGGTGGATCAGTGCGGCCTTGGTGGTGCCGTACAGTGCGTTCTCCTCCGACGCGACGGAGCCATGCTGGCTGGCGACGTGGATGATCCGGCCGCCTCCTTGGGCACGCATCGCCGGCAGGACAGCCTGGCTGGCAAAGAACGAAGCCGCGAGATTAACCTCGATCACCGCCGCGAAGTCCGCCCTCGTGAAGGACCCGAACGCCTTGCGGCATCGGATGCCGGCGTTGTTCACCAGCACGTCCACCCGCCCCAGTACCGCCAATGCCGCCTCGACCATCGCCTCGGCTTGCCCTGGTACCGATAGGTCCACGATTTTGAAGGCAGCCTCGGGTGATCCCGCCCGCCGGCAGCCAGCCGCCACCGCTTCAAGCTCGTGCTCCGTCCCCTCCGCGGCCAGGAACAGCGAAAACCCCTTGGCCGCCAATCCCAAAGCGGTTTCCCGCCCGATCCCGCGCGACGACCCGGTTATCAGTGCCACCTTGGCTGTCATGCCGCACCTTCGCCCGGTACGAGTGTCATCCCCAAATCCGCGGCCTGCCGAACCTCGAACCCGCGCCGGACGTCATCATACCCCCGGCCGGCTATGCCGCCGCGAACCGCCCCGGCATCAACCGCCCTGTATGCGGGGCGCCAGCTTTCCGGCAGGGCAACGCCATCCGGAGGTGCCAGCCACAGCCGGAACAGGCAACGCTTCAGCGCCGGGTCCTCATGATCCTCGAACTCCGTCCGCGAGTGCAGCGTGACGTGGTTGTTCAGGATCTGCATATCCCCCGGCCGCAGATACATCGAGTGCATGACCGACTTCCGCCGCAGGATCTCGTCCAGCAGATAAAGCGCCTCATGCTGCCGCGCCGACAGCGCCGGAACGCCTTCGATCTCCTGGGCCGACCTCAGCCGGTTGCGGTTCCATTTGCTGAACAGCAGCCCATCGCGTTCATCGTAGATGGGATTAGGATAAAACGGCGTCTCGTCCGGAGCCTGCTCCTGCTGGCGGCTGAAGAAATGCGGCTGATGCAGCAGTTCAGCAAGATCGGGCCGCTCTTTCTCCATCACCTCATGAGCAGTCACCGAACTGGAAACCATGCTCATCCCGCCGGATTGAGCCACGTTGTAGCAGGTGAGCAGCACGATATCCGCGCTGTCGGTGTGGAAATCCAAATCCGCGTTGGACGAATATCCGCGGCCCTTGCCGGTGCGGTAGATCGTTCCGGCGTCACGCACGGCTGACAGGAACTGGCTTGCCTTGCCCTGCGGCCTGGCGACCCCGGTATGCAAGCCAACCGCCCATGTCAGCAACTCGAACTCGTCCGCCGTCAGTCCGTCGCGTGGCATGCCGCGCAGGATCGCGAACCCGGTTCCGTCGCGGACTTCCCGTAGTGCTGCCTTGATCACCGGCCAGGCAGACCCGAGGTCGAAATCGGCACGCCGGTAATCGAACAGCGTCTTCGCCGGATCCGCGGCCTTTCGCACCGCCGCCGTCAGGTCAAGCCGGGCGCGGTCGTCCAGTTCGAAGATCCAACCGGGGTCCGCCTGCAATCCTTCGCTGGTCCAGGCGGCCCGGGAATTGGCGTGGCGCATGAAGGACCTGTCCTTTCGTGGGATGAGCAAGCCAGGCAGGTTGGGGCACCGCCCCAAACCCGGCCAAGGGCCGACGGCCCTTGCAACCCTGTTATACGAGGAACGGGCGATTACGGGCTACTCCGGGTGGACGGGTGGCGCGGCCTGCTTGCAATCGGCGCTGATCTCCGCCATATCCCGCGCGCCGGCATCTCGCCGGTAATTCACACGCGGGGACCCTTTCCCGACCAGCCACATGGTCCGGGTCCGGTGCTGCAAGGCAACCCCCGCGGAGGTTCAACCGGACGACAGGAAAGGAGCACGCTCATGGCGATGCCCGATTTTTCAATGCGCCAGCTACTCGAGGCCGGCGTTCACTTTGGTCACCACACCCGCCGTTGGAACCCGCGCATGGCGCCGTTCCTGTATGGCACCCGTAACCAGGTCCACATCATCGACCTGCAGCAGACCGTGCCGATGCTCGACCGGGCCCTGCGCGCTGTCCGTGACGTAACCGCCGCCGGTGGCCGCGTGCTGTTCGTCGGCACCAAGCGCGCCGCCGCCGAACACGTCGCCGAAGCCGCCAAGAAGTGCGGCCAATACTACATCAACCATCGCTGGCTCGGTGGCACGCTTACCAACTGGAAGACCATTACCGGATCGATCAAGCGCCTGCGCCAGATCGAGGATCTCGTCGCCGGCGACACCCAGGGCCTGACCAAGAAGGAAGTCCTGGACATCACCCGTGATAAGGACAAGCTGGACCGCGCGTTGGGCGGCATCAAGGACATGGGCGGCCTGCCGGACATCCTGTTCATCATCGACACCAACAAGGAAAAGCTTGCGGTCGAGGAAGCCAACAAGCTGCACATCCCGGTCGTCGCGATCCTGGACAGCAACTCCGACCCCACCGGCGTCACTTTCCCGATCCCCGGCAACGACGACGCGATCCGCGCCATCACCCTCTACTGCGACCTGATCGCGGGCGCGGTGCTGGACGGCATCAGCGCCGAAATCGGTAGCTCCGGCATCGACATTGGTGCGCGTGAGGAACTGCCGCCCGAAATCCTGGCGGACGTGGAACCTGAAGCCACTCCCGCGACCGCCTGATCCACAGGAGATATAGACATGGCCGCGATCAGCGCCGCCCTGGTGAAAGACCTGCGCGAGAAGACCGGCGCAGGCATGATGGACTGCAAGAAGGCCCTGACCGAGACCGACGGCGATATTGAGGTTGCCGTCGACTGGCTCCGAAAGAAGGGCCTCGCGGCTGCCGCCAAGAAGTCCGGCCGCATCGCCGCGGAGGGTCTGGTCGGCGTTGCCACCGCCGCTAACAAGGCTGCCATCGTCGAAGTCAACGCTGAGACGGATTTCGTTGCGCGCAACGAGACCTTCCAGGATTTCGTCGCCAAAGTCGCGGAAATCGTCCTGCGGGTCGGCGACGACCTCGATGCCGTAAACGCCACGGCATTTCCGGGTACCGGCCGCACCGTCGCGGAGGAACTCACTCATCTTGTCGCGACCATCGGCGAGAACATGACGATCCGCCGCGCCAAGGTCCTGTCGGTTTCGCAGGGCGTTGTCGCCAGTTACATGCACCAGGCGCTACGCCCGGGTCTCGGCAAGATCGGCGTCCTGGCCGCCGTTGAAGGCCCCGGCGAACTCGCCACGCTTGAGGCACTCGGCCGGCAGGTCGGGATGCACGTGGCGGCTGCGCGGCCGGAAGCGCTGGACGTTGGCGCCGTTGATCCGGCCGCTCTGGAACGCGAACGCGCCGTTCTCAGTGAACAAGCCCGTGCTTCCGGCAAGCCCGAGAACATCATCGAGAAGATGGTCGAAGGCCGTATCCGCAAATACTACGAGGAAGTGGTGCTGCTGGAGCAGGTATGGGTGCATGACGGCGAAAGCCGCGTGCGGGCGGTGGCTAAGAAGGCCGGCGTCACACTGGCCGGCTTCGTACGCTTCCAGCTTGGCGAAGGTATCGACAAGCCGCAGGGTCCCGACTTCGCTGCGGAGGTGGCCGCGACCGCCGGAGTTTAATACTCCGGCCCGTCGAGGGCATGAACAGCTTCAGCCGGTCGCGCTTTGCAGGCTGTGAAGCCGGCGACGACCGCCATAGCCGGCGATACGATCAATCCCAACCCGGACGCGGCCGGGCGCCGAAAGGATCGAGTGGTCGGGCGACCCGCGCCGGGTTCTCGATCGCGACAGAAACGCTTACGGCGACCTTGTTCCGGGCAGGCGCAATCACTAGGGTGCGCCCGCTCCCTCTCCAACTATCCCGAATGGATTCGCATGACACAGCCAGCCGTTTATAAGCGTGTTCTGCTGAAGCTTTCCGGGGAAGCGCTGATGGGGCGGCGCGAATATGGTCTCGATAACGAGATGGTCCGCGCGATCGCCAACGACATCAAATCCGTCTCCGCGATGGGCGTTCAAATCTCAGTAGTTATCGGTGGCGGCAACATCTTCCGCGGCGTCTCCGGAGCAGCATCCGGCATGGACCGCGCTCAGGCAGACTTTATCGGCATGCTGGCAACCGTGATGAACGCGCTCGCGGTGCAGTCGGCCCTCGAAAAGCTCGATTGCCCGACCCGCGTGCAGTCGGCGATTCCGATGGCCTCGGTCTGTGAGCCCTACATCAGACGGCGGGCGGAGCGGCACATGGAAAAAGGCAGGGTGGTGATATTTGCCGCCGGCACCGGAAATCCCTTCTTTACCACCGATACCGCCGCCGCTCTGCGGGCTGCCGAAATGAAATGCGACGCGTTGCTCAAGGGGACCCAGGTCGATGGTGTCTACTCCGCTGATCCGCGCAAGGTGCACGGTGCCACACGCTACGAGCAACTCAGCTACCTCGACGTACTGGCGAATGACCTTGGCGTAATGGACGCTGCGGCCATCAGTCTCGCTCGGGAAAATCACCTGCCAATCATAGTATTCAATATTCACGCTCCCGGTGCCTTCGCTCAGGTCATGCGTGGCGAAGGAGCCTTCACCAAGATCATCGAGCACTGAAGATAATCGGCCCCTGAGCCTGGAGCCGCCTCCAGGTTGGCGCGCGCCGCGGACTGACCCGGCCATGATCCGGATCAATACCCTTCCGGCAGACCGTTATATGTCGGATGCGCTATCGGGCGCGTAGCCAAACCCGCTGAATCATGCGATCAAACACAAGCATGATCGTGCTGGGCCGAATGCCGTAAAGCGCGTGAATCATGCCAGCAGACAAGGGAGTAGGAGGCATCGTCATGGCCACCGCGGACCTGAATACCCTGAAGACCGATCTTACTCGCCGCATGGAGGGTGCACTCGAGACGCTGCGCCGCGAATTTGCCGGCCTGCGCACCGGGCGGGCGCATCCGGGTTTGCTGGAACCGGTAAAGGTCGTTGCCTACGGGACCGAGATGCCGCTGAACCAGGTCGGCACCGTCGGCACACCGGAACCGCGCATGCTGACAGTGCAAGTCTGGGACAAGTCCATGATCTCGGCCGTGGAGAAAGCCATCCGCGATTCCGGCCTCGGCCTCAACCCCGCCACCGACGGCATGATGATCCGCGTGCCTATCCCGCAGCTTACCACGGAGCGTCGCAACGAATTGGCCAAGATGGCGCATAAGTACGGCGAAGGGGCCAAGATCTCCATACGTGGCGTTCGCCGGGACGGCATGGAGCAGATCAAGGGCTACGAAAAAAAGCACGAGATCGGAGAGGACCTTGCCAAGAACTGGGCCGATGAGGTTCAGAAACTCACCGACCAATTCATTAAAAAGGTGGACGAAGCACTCACCGATAAGGAAAAAGACATCCGGCAGGTCTGAGGCGGGTCAAGGCAAGCTATGCCTGTCGTCACCAAAACGGGCAACCATGGCCGTGCCGCCAGGGTCGAGTTGGAGAACGACGTGTCATCTTCCATCGCGGCGGCTAATGTCGTCGTCGCCGGCCCACCGGACGCCATCGCCCCAGCACGGATCGTGCCAGCTCATGTCGCCATCATCATGGACGGGAACGGACGCTGGGCGAAGCTGCGCGGCCTGCCGCGTGTGGCCGGCCATCGGGAAGGATCCCGGGCGGTCCGCCGGGTGGTGGAGGCCTCAATCCAGTCTGGTGTGTCCTGGCTGACCATCTACGCATTCAGCAGCGAGAACTGGCGCCGCCCGGTTGGTGAAATCCTGGACCTCACCGGCTTGCTCCGGCGCTATCTGCGCTCCGAGATCGCCGAATTGAAGCAGTCCGGCGTGCGCTTGCGGTTCATTGGCGACCGTTGCCGCTTCGATGCGGATATCCAGAAGGATCTGGAGGCAGCGGAGCGCGACACCGCGGTCAATTCGCGGTTGAACCTGACGATCGCGCTATCCTACGGCGCACGCGCCGAAATTGCCGCCGCTGCCCGCGCCGCGCTCGAGGCGGTCCGTGACGGGTACCTCAACGCCGCGGACCTTGGCGAAGAAGTGTTCGCGCGCTTCCTCGCCACCGCCGGAATGCCTGACCCCGATCTTATTATCCGTACCTCCGGGGAGCAGCGGCTGTCGAACTTCCTGCTCTGGCAGGCAGCGTATGCCGAATTGGTGTTCCTCGACGTACTGTGGCCGGATTTCGACCATGCGCACTTCAACGATGCGCTGACTGAATTCGCCCGTCGAGAACGGCGGTTTGGCGCCCGCACCGATTAAGCCGCCGGCCTTGCTCCGCCGGCCGGCATCACCCCCATGAGCACCGCGCCGCTCTGCCCGCCGCAAACGCCGCCGCCCACCCAACCGGATTCCGGCCGTTGGCGTGATCTCAGGCTGCGGATGCTGTCCGCGGCGGTCCTCGCCCCCCTCGCACTGGCCTGCATCTGGGTTGGCGGCGCCGCCTTCACAGCACTCGTCGCCTTCATGGTCGCCGGCCTCGCCTACGAATGGCTCGGCCTATGCAAACAGCGGCAATCTCCGGCGGCCATAATGGTCTTCGTTGCGCTGCCGGCCGCCGTGGTGCTTGCTTCGTGGGGCGGGGCAAAGCCGGCGCTCCTGCTTTTGGCCCTCGCGACGCTTGCGGGCGTTGCCCTGGCACGAGGCCTTTCGCCTGCCCGCCCGGTCGCCTTCGGTGTCCCCTACCTGGGTGTCGGAGCCGTGGCGCTCGTCTGGCTCCGGGAGCCCGTCAGCAGCGGTGGCGCCAATGTGATCGTGTTGCTGCTGATTGTCTGGGCGAGTGACATTGGTGCATATGTGGTGGGACGCGCGGTCGGTGGACCTCGGCTGGCACCGCTGATTTCGCCCGGAAAGACCTGGTCCGGCGCAATTGGCGGCCTGCTTGCCGCCGCGGCGACCGGCTTGGCAGCGTCCGCAATCCTCGGCGGCGGGCCGCTTTCCTGGCGCCCACTTGGGTTCGCGCTTCTGATCGGCGCGACTGGTCAGGCAGGGGACCTCTTTGAAAGCCAGTTGAAACGCCATTTCGGCGTCAAGGATTCCAGTCATATGATCCCCGGCCACGGTGGACTGCTGGATCGATTGGATGCCGTGTTGACCGCCGCACCCCTCGCGGCCTTACTGGCGCTTATGCTTGGACGTGGAGTAAGTCTTTGGGAATGAATGCCGGTCATTTTTCTTCTCCCTCATCCGACACAGCACGGTCAGTCACTGTTCTCGGCTCAACCGGCAGTGTCGGCACACAAACGATCGACTTGTTGGCGGCGGAACCTGGGCGTTTCCGAATACGGGCGCTTGTCGCCGGCCGGAATACGAAGCTACTGGCCGAGCAGGCGCTCGCGCTGCGCGCTGAAATGGCCGTGGTTGCGGACCCCAAGGCCTATCCTGCCCTTCGCGATGCCCTGGCCGGCACCGGAATCGAGGTTGCCGCCGGCCCTGACGCCGTCGTCGCGGCCGCTTCGCTCGAAGCGGACTGGACCATGGCGGCCATCACCGGGGCCGCCGGCTTGGCGGCGACGCTCGCCGCCATTCGCCGCGGCGCGTATGTTGGCCTGGCCAACAAGGAAGCGCTCGTATGTGCGGGCGACGTGATGCTGCGGGCCGTCCGTGAGGCCGGTGCGACGCTGCTGCCGGTGGATTCCGAGCATAACGCGATTTTCCAGTCGCAAGCGGATGGCAATCACGGCGCCATCGAAAAGATCGTGCTGACGGCATCCGGCGGTCCGTTTCGACTCGCCAGCATGGAAGAAATGTCTCGTGCCGCGCCGGAGGCTGCCTTGCGCCACCCGGTATGGTCGATGGGTGCGAAAATAAGCATCGACTCGGCAACCATGATGAACAAGGGCCTCGAACTGATTGAGGCTGCCCGCCTGTTCAACCTCCATGAGACCGAGATCGAGGTACTCGTCCATCCGCAGTCCATTATCCACGGCATGGTCTACTACCACGATGGCTCGGTTCTGGCCCAGCTTGGTTCGCCGGACATGCGGATCCCGATTGCGCACACCCTGGCATGGCCGCGCAGAATGGCAACGACGTCGCGTCGTCTCGACTTGGCCGCCATTGGACGTCTGGAGTTCGCGGAGCCGGATATCGAGCGCTTTCCCGCCCTGCGCCTTGCAAGGGAAGTGTTGCAAATCGGCGGCGGAACCCCCACCATCTTGAACGCTGCAAATGAAATCGCCGTCGAGGCGTTTTTGCAGCGCCGTATCGGATTTCTTGATATTTCCCGCACGGTTGAGCGCACGCTCTCGAGGCTGGGGACGCCAAAGGCTGATACCCTGGATGAAGTGATCGCCCTCGATGCCACGGCCCGCCACGCCGCCCACGACCTGCTGCCTGTTCCTGCCGCCTGATATCTCACCGCCCATCGCGCCAACACCTCGAGAGAACAACCCGTGCTGACGTTCATTCCCGATTTCATTCGTAGCGCGGCGGCGTTCATCGTCGTCCTCGGCGTGCTGGTCTTTGTGCACGAGCTGGGTCACTACCTCGCGGCAAGGTGGCGGGGTGTGCGGGTGGAGACATTTTCCATTGGATTTGGCCGGGCCATCACCTCCTGGACAGATAGCAAGGGAACCGTGTGGAAACTCGCATGGCTGCCCCTCGGCGGCTATGTGAAGCTGCATGGCCAGGAGCGGCCGCAGGATGTCTCCGACGAGGTCCGGGCGTTGTGGCTTCCCGGCCAGACCTTCCACGACAAGCCGGTCCTCTCCCGAGCCATCGTCGTCGCCGCGGGTCCGGTTGCAAACTTCGCCCTCGCGATGGTGCTGTTCGCCGGATTGTTCATCGCCATCGGCCAGCCTGTCGCCTTGCCCGTCATCGGCGGGGTCCTGCCGGACAGCGCGGCGTCCCGCGCCGGGCTGATGACGAACGATCGCATTGTGTCCATCGCCGGCGCGCCCATCGCCACGTTCGAGGACCTTCAGCACGCGATCACCGCACATCCGGGCGAGACCGTGAAAATGACGGTCCAGCGCAATGGCGCGGACCAACAGCTAGACGTGACCCCCGATGCGCGGGACGCCGGTGGAAAAAGGATCGGCGTTCTGGGCGTACGCGGCGGCGCGGTGGAATACCGCACCGTCAGCGTGCCGGCCGCCTTGCTCGGCGGTGTCACCCAGACCTGGACCATCACCCGCGAAACGTTCAGCGGACTGGCCCAGATGATTTCGGGCAACCGCGGCACCGACGAACTCGGCGGACCGTTGCGCATCGCCCAGCTGTCCGGGCAGGTGGCCCAACTCGGCGCCGCCAGCCTCGTCTCCTTCATTGCCGTGCTCTCGGTGAACCTTGGGCTGATCAACCTGTTCCCGGTTCCGGTCCTGGACGGCGGCCACCTCCTGTACTACCTGGCGGAGGCTGTCCGCGGACGGCCGCTGCCGCCGCGCGCCCAGGAATACGGGTTCCGCGCCGGCCTCGCTTTCCTCGCCTGCCTGTTTGTCTTCGCGACGTGGAACGACCTGACCCATCTCGGCCTGTTCCGCTGGGTTGCCAGCTTGATCGGCTAATTGGCCGCCGCGGTTCCCCGGGACCCGCCGCGGCCTGCCCGCCGAGCGGATGTCGGCTCTCACATCGATGGAGCGTCAGCCTCGGGCAACCGCGCTGACTGCCTCGCTGATGGGCGCGGAGCGGAGGTTGAACCCCGCAGCGAGCAGAACGCCGCTATCAGCAGCAACAGCATGCCGACCGCGTCGCGCGGCCCGACATGCTCGCCAAGGACGACCGCCCCAAGTGCGACGGCGAACACAGGGGACACGTAGGCATAGCTGCCCGCCCGTGCCGGACCCCATTCCGCGATCAGACGCAAATAGGCGGTGAATGCGAACAGCGAGCCGAACGCCACAAGAAACAACCAGCCGCCCCATGCCGCCATGTTCCAGTCAAACCGGGCGGCCCGCGGCGCTCCGGGTTCGAACGCCAGGGCTCCCAGCGTCAGCATCAGTCCGCCTGGCAACAAGGTCAGACCGGACAGAAAGGTAGCGTTGATGCTTCGCGTCAGCGGACGAGCGATGACCGAGCCAAGGCTATAGACCAGGGCGCTGAACACGATGGCACCGGCGCCGAGCAGGCCGGGCACGTCGGTTGGGGCGACGATTTGCGGACCGAACAGCACCGTGAGGCCGCCGAACCCGAAGCTGAGCGCCAAGACGCGGCTCAGGCTCCAGGTTTCCTCGCCCAGCACGATCCCGAATCCGAGCAGGCTGACCGGCATCAGGGCAAGATCAAGAACCGCGGTCAGCCCCGAGGGAACATGCCGGATGCCCCAGAACAGCGGGCCGTAAGTCAGCACCACCATCAGCACCTGCACGACAATCAGCCGGCCGAACTCGTGCCGTGTAAGGCGCCGCGCGTCGCGCCGTAGCCAGGCGAGGAGCAGAAGCAGTGATCCAGCCATTACGAATCGCGTGCCGCCAAAGAAGACCGGCGGCACGCTGTCAACGCCCAACTTCATGGCCAGCCAGGTCGCGCCCCAGATGAGGCACATAACGCCGAACAGGCCGGTCATTGAGAATCCTCCTGTAACGTGTTACGCGTCATATACGCGTTACCGTCCGGTTGGTTGCACGTTCATCGCCGCAAGCAGGAAACAGATGCGCTGGCAGGGACAACAGGCTGTGCACCAGGCTGATGTGTCACGCGAGCACCGGCGCCGTGAGCCGCGGTCAACCGGCCAACGTTAACCGGTCAGGACCATCGAGGGCAGCGGCCAATGGAAACGGTTACCGTCGCAACGCTGAAGCTGTTTGGCGGCCACGCCGCGCTCGATTTCACCAACACGGTCAAATCGCGCGGTGCCTGCTACGGCCCCGATGTGCTGCTGTTCTATGACGATCTGCTGGATTGGGGCGTGCGTCTTGCAGTGCTCCAAACCGACGAGGCCACCGCGCTGCGGGGGCTTTCCGCCGGACGCGGTGAAGCAGCGCTGGCCCGAGCGAAAGCGCTGCGTGAGGCGCTTTACAGGATTTTCTCGGAACGGCCGTCCGTCGCCTCCCTCCACCTCGACCTGCTGCGGCGGGAGGTATGCTCCGCGCGGCAGGTGCGTCTGCTGGTGCCAGAGGCCGGCGGTTATGCCTGGCGCTGGCGGGGTGACGACCCGGATGCGGTTACTCATCGCATCGCCGAGTCGGCCGCCAATCTGCTCACATCCTCCGCGCTTGGCCGGGTGCATGTTTGTCCGGGGGAGAACTGCGGCTGGCTGTTTCTCGACAATTCCCGGCCCGGAAGGCGCCTCTGGTGCAGCGAGGAGACTTGCGGCACCCGCAGCCGGGTCCGGCGCTGGCGAAGCCGCCAGCAGCAATGATCAGCCTCCCGGATCAGCCACCGTCTAACGCGTTGCGGCTTGTGCACGGCCGCCGGAAAGTCCCCGGCTTGAAGTGGCTCGCTCCGCCAGTGCTCCAAACGCCAGGCCGATCGTAGCCCACATGATCAGCTGCATAACAAACGACGCGACCCTGAACTGCCACAGAACCGCGGCCGGAAATCCTTCTGGCACTTCGTTGAATGCCGGAAGGATTTGGGCCACTACCAGCATTGCCAAAAAATAGCTTCCGGCCGCGATCAGGCTCGCGCGCCATTCGCCTTGCCGGGCAACAAGACCTTTGCGCAGGACCGCGGCGCCTGCCATGGCCGCCACTGAAAGCCCCATCATGATAAAAAATACCGCTGTGCGCTGGCCGATCGTATCCTCCTGGCCGACCGCCGGAGGACTCGCCGGGTATTTCAGGTTCGGCACAACATAGATCGCGACAAAACCCGATATCGCCAGCAGCGCGGAAAGCGCGCGAGGGCCGAGATTGACGGCACGGCGGTCCGCTACGGCAAACACCAGTGCAAACAGCCCGCCAAACGCGACTGAATAGACGACGACCCCAACGAACAGCCCCAGTCCCGCCTGAACCTCGCGGCTTACCAGAGCCGGTTCGGCCATGGCGTGGACGTGCGCGGCTTCATCGATCGTGCTGCTTCCCGCGTTCAGGACGGTTTCGAAATCGATCGCCCGGGCGACCTGCGGCTCACCAAAAACCTTGCCGAAGCCGAAGGCCATGAAGCCCGCGAGCAAACCGGCCAGCATCCCCCGAATCAACAGCGTCCTGACCACGGAAGAACCTCAGGTCAGTGACAGGGGAATCCAAGCAGGTGACGTCCATCATGGACGAACTCGTGCACATACATGCCGTTGATAAGTGACGTGGCACCTTCCTCCACGCCGACAAAGTAGATCGCGAGCAGTGCCACAAATCCGAAAATGGCCCAGGGCAGCACTTCGCGCAGCGGGATCGGAAGGGCGGCAACGCCCGGCGTGGACACGGTGTCGGACACGATATGCCTCCTGCTGTTCATGAGTTGGACGACGCATTGAGGTTGTTCCGTCGGCGTCCGCCGCCGGCCGACAAGATCTGTCGTGGCCACGATCCACGCTAGGGAGCTTCACTTCGTGCTGTCAATCCCGGGGAGGCCATCCGCTGTTTGGCTATTTCGTGGCCCCTGATCGAGCGCTGATTCCAGCCGAGGGGTTTTCTGATCGCCGGGAACCTCGTTGGCGGTGGATCGAGCCTCACCTTGCCTGTGGTACAAAGCGCCGAGTCGCGGTGGCGCGCTTCGTTAAGTAATCCGAACCTCCCAAAATGCCAGCAATTTCTCCATCAGAATCAGCGGATTATCCGGGGCCGGCAAGATCACGCGCGGTCCAACGCTGCTACTAGCCGGGACGGCAACCCGTCGCTATGGTGCGCCGCCGAGGCATTGAACCACTATCGATGTCCGAGTTTTTGCAACGCGAGTGCCGTTGGGGGGACCAGCCTTTTGTTGACGATCCGTGCTGTGCGGCTTGTTGCCGCCTGCCTGATGCCATTGCTGGCCATCGGAAGCGCCGCCGCCCAAAACACCGCTCCAGGCCGCCAGGCCGCCCCACGTCCCGCCAGCAGAACGGCACCGGCCGCCAATGCCGCTGTCATTCAGTCGATCCAGGTCGAGGGCAATCAGCGAATCGAGGAAGGCACCATCAGGTCCTACCTGCTGGTTCAGCCCGGCGACCGGTTCGATCCGGACCGCACGGATCGCAGTCTGAAGACGCTGTACGCCACCGGCCTCTTCCAGGATGTGCGGCTCGGCCGCGTCGGCGACACGCTGGTGGTCCGCGTGGTCGAAAATCCGATCGTCAACCGCGTTGCCTATGAGGGGAACCACAAACTCACCGACGATCAACTGCGGCCGGAATTGCAGTTGCGGCCTCGCTCGGTGTTCACGCCCGCCCTGGCCGAATCCGACCGCTGCGTATCCTCGGCATGTACGCCAAGCGTGGCTACTATGACGCGACTGTCGAGCCCCAGATAATCCGTCTGAACCAGAACCGCGTCGATGTGATCTTCCAGATCAACGACGGCTCCGCGACCCTGATCAGCAAGATCGTGGTGAACGGCAACAAGGCCTTCAGCGAAGACCGGCTGACCGAGGTCATCAACAGCCGCGAAGTCGCGTTGGTGGCGCTTCCTGTCCACCTCCGACCAATACGATCCGGAGCGGCTGGCCTACGACAAGGAACTGCTGCGGCGATTCTATCTGAAGAACGGTTACGCGGACATCCAGATCGCCGATGCCAGCGCCGAGTTGTCGCCCGACCGCAAAGGGTTCTTCCTGTCGTTCACGGTTAACGAGGGTGCGCGCTACAAGGTCGGCAAAGTCACCATCAATTCGCAGCTGCGCAACCTCGAGCCGAAGGATCTGCAGCGGTGCTGCAGCTCGACACCGGGCGATTGGTACGACGGCGACGCGGTCGGCAGGACCGCCGACCTGATCGAGGAAGCCGTTCATAACCGCGGCTTCGCCTTTGTGGACGTCAAGCCACGCGTGACCCGCAATACGGAGAAGCATACCGTCGATCTGGTTTTCGACGTCGGCGAAGGGCCGCGAGTTTATGTCGAGCGTATCGATATCGTCGGCAACACCCGCACCGAGGACAAGGTCATCAGGCGGGAGTTCCGCCTGGCGGAAGGCGATCCGTACAGCGCGGAAGCCGTGCGCCGGTCCAAGACACGCCTGACCGACCTGGGCTACTTCCAGTCCGTCGATATCGCCACCAACCCGGGTTCGGCGCTCGGACAAGGCGATCCTGACCACCACCATCGCTGAAAAAGCCACCGGCGAACTCTCGTTCGGTGGCGGCTACTCCACCGATGCCGGCGCACTTGTCGATATCGGTCTCGCGGAACGCAACCTGGTCGGCACCGGCATCAATGCCAGCATCAATGGCGTGCTGGCGCAGCGGCGCAGCTCGATCAACGCTTCGGTCACCGATCCATATTTCCTGGATCGCAACCTGGTCGCGGGCGTCGATATCTTCCTGATCAATACGAACTACCTGGGCACCGAGCCGTATGATGAGCGACGGGCGGGCTTTTCCGTTCGCCTCGGTTACGCGTTCAACGAACATTTGCGGCAGGTCTGGAGCTACTCGCTGGTCAATCGAGATGTCTACAACGTCCAGGCCGGGGCCAGCCCGTTCATCCTCAATGAATCGGGACAACCCTCCTGTCCCAGATCAGCCAGGTCATCACGCTTGATTTCCGCGACTCCAAGCTCGTCCCGCACCGTGGCTATGTCGTCGAACTCGGGACCGATTATGCCGGCCTCGGTGGTGATGCGCGCTTCATTCGCGGCAATATCAACGCTGCGTACTACATCCCTCTGGAGCGCCTGTTGGGCAACCCAGACTGGGGCATCAAGATCGGTGGCAGCACGGGATACATGAGCCTGCTGCCCGGCGGGCGTGAGGAAATCATCGACCGCTTCTTCCTGGGCGGTGACAACCTGCGTGGTTTTGAAACCGGCGGTGCCGGTCCACACGACAGCGTGTCGGGCGATCCCCTGGGCGGGCGTTTCATCTGGACCCAGACCAGCGAGTTGCGCTTTCCGCTGCCTGTCTCTCCGGACCTTGGGTTGAACGGCCGAGCCTTTGTGGATGTGGGATCGCTTACTCAGGCTTCGTTCCGTAGTTCCAGCGCCTGTCAGGTAACCGCGACCGTGGCTTGCTCGATAACCAGTCTTCGGCTCCACGGGTCGGCGCGGGTGTCGGCATCTCCTGGCAGACGGCGTTCGGCCTTATAAACGTTGACTTGGCGCCATTTGTGATCAAGCAACCGGGCGACCAAACGCAGATCTTCCGGTTTGGCTTCGGTACGAGGTTCTAGTGGTTCAAACATACATCAAGAGCGCCGCTGCGGTCGTCGCACTGGCACTGGCTTTTCATCCGCTCTCCGGCTTCGGTCAGCAGGCGCCGAATGGTGAGTGGTTTGTGCCGGGGCAGGCGCGCCCCAGCGGCACGCCGGCTGCCCGGCCTGCTCCCAGGCCCGCGCCGGCTCCAACCGGAGGCCCAGGGACGATTCCCCTGACGGACGCGCCAGGCGACCAGGCCGGCGGTGTCCCGCCGCTCCAGGTTCAGCTACCGCCCGCGCCCGAAATCGCGCCCATTCCCAAGGGCCAAGCCACTCCGGCGGCCATCGTCGGCATTCTGTCCGTGCCGGACGTGCTGCGTGTCTCCACCGCCTATCAGGCAGCCTACAAGGAGTTGAACGCCCGCGGCCAGAAGCTGAACGAGGACGCGCAGAAGGAGCAGGCCGCGCTGCGTGATCTGGGACAATCATTCGCTGCTGAACGAGCCAGGCTGTCCCCTGAACAGATCCGCACCAAGGAAAAGGAGATCCAGGAGCGAGCCACCGAGGCGCAGCGCCGCTTCGGTGAACGCAATCGGATCATCCAGGAGGCCGGCCAGTATGTGATGATGCAGATCAACCGCACCATGGAGCAGGTTGCCCAGCAGGTGGCGCTGTCGCGGGGCATCAATCTGGTGCTCAATCGGGCTCAGATCCTTGGCACGACCGCTGATTTCGACCTGACCCCCGCGGTCGCCGATGTCCTGAACAAGACGCTGCCGAGTGTCGTCGTCACTCCCGACGGCGTATCTCCCATGGCGGTGGCTCCCGCGGCGGCTGCTTCCGGATCGTCCTCGGCAACGCCCGCTGCCCAGCCGCCGACAGCGGCCGCCGCACCGGCCAAGCCTGCTCAGAAGCACTGATCGTGGCGCCCGGCCCGGTGTCGCGCGGTAGCGAACACTTGGCATCAGCGGGCGATCCGCGTTTTTTTCAACGCACCGGTCCACACACACTCGCGGCGGTCGTCGATGCAGCCGCGGTTGACGGGGAAGGCGCCGAAGCTCCACCCAGGCGGCTGATGCTGCGCGGGATAGCCCCATTGGCCGCCGCGACGGCACAGGATGTCAGCTTTTGCCTCAACAGCCGAAAACATCTGCCAGCGCTCAAGGCGACTGACGCCGCTGCTGTCATCGTCCATCCGGACATGCGCGACCAGGTGCCGCAGACGGCGGTCGCGATCATCGCCGCCGACCCGCTGGTTGCCTGGGCACGGGTAGCGGCGCTGTTTCACCCGCCGCCACCGCCAAAGCCGGGTGTTCATCCCTCGGCGGTTGTCGCGGCTTCCGCCCGTATCGACCCGACTACCGAAGTCGGCCCTCTGGCGGTAATCGGGGAGAACGTGACGATCGGGCCGCGCGGACGCATCGGGGCGATGGTGGTTATCGGCGACGGGGTAGAGATCGGTCGCGACGTGCGCATCGGCCCACACGCGTCACTGTCCCACGCTTTGATCGGCGATCGCGTCTACGTGTATCCCGGTGTCCGTATCGGGCAGGAGGGTTTTGGTTTCGCGATCACCCCGGAAGGGTTTCACACCGTCCCTCAACTCGGCCGCGTCGTTGTCGAGGACGATGTGGAAATCGGTGCCAACACCACCGTTGATCGGGGCGCGTTGGACGACACGGTGATCGGCGCCGGGACCCGCATCGACAATCTTGTGCAGATCGCGCATAACGTCCGCATTGGTCGAGCCTGCGTCATCGTTTCCCAAGTCGGCATATCCGGCTCCGTGGTGCTGGAGGATCAAGTTGTGCTGGCGGGTCAGGCCGGTATCGCGGGGCACTTACGCATAGGAACCGGCTCGCGCATCGCCGCCCAGGCGGGCGTTATGGCTAACGTGCCGCCTCGCTCGGAACTGGGCGGTTCGCCGGCCCAACCGGTGAAAAGTTTCTTCAGGGAAGTTGCCACCGTTCGCCGTTGGGTCCGCGACGGGATCAGACCCGCGCCGAGATCCGCGCGCGTTGTGAAACCTTCTAACGACCTGGACTGAAGATCATGGACGAAACTGAAGGCCGACTCTCGGAGCCGCTGCGATCACCGGGAAAATCACAAGTTCCGGCGCGCCTCCTGAAGCGGGCAAGACCATCGAGTTGATCGATATCCATCGCATCATGCACGACATCCCGCATCGGTACCCGTTCCTGCTTCTGGACCGGATTGTGGATGTCGTGCTGAACACGTCCGCGGTCGGGGTCAAGAACGTCTCGGTCAATGAGAGCTTCTTCGCCGGGCACTTTCCCAATCATCCGGTGATGCCAGGCGTCCTGATCATCGAGAGCATGGCGCAAACCGCCGCCGTCCTCGTGGTAGAAACGCTTGGGCCTGATGCCGCCGGAAAACTGGTCTATTTCATGTCGATCGAGAACGCGAAGTTCCGTCGGCCCGTCGTTCCAGGCGATCAGTTGCGTATCCACATCGTCAAGGAGCGCAGCCGGGGCAACGTCTGGAAGTTCCACGCGATCGCCAGAGTCGACGGCATCGCGGTCGCCGAAGCGACATATTCCGCCATGATTATGGACCGCGCTGCCCCGCCCTGATTCCGTCCAAGCCGCACGACTGCCTTAGTAACGCCAAAATGCTAGGCGAAACATAGCGTTACACGGCGGGATCGAAACATCGGGCAACAATGATTGAGTTGGTGGCCCGCGCCGCCGCCCATAGCTTGGCCGCGATCCTGCCGCGAAACTGCTGCCTCGGAACGGAACACCAATGGATTCGATGACGAATTGCACGCAAGCCTGCACGATGGCGGCCGACCCGCGCCAGCATCCATCCGACTGCGATCGTGGCGCACGGCGCCGAACTCGGCCCCGGCGTCGAGATCGGCCCGTTCTGCACGGTCGGTCCCAATGTCGTGATCGAGGCCGGCGCGAAACTGGTGTCCCACGTGGTGGTCGAAGGCCACACCCGGATCGGCGAGGGCGCGCAGTTGTTCCCATTCTGCACTGTGGGCCTCGCGCCGCAGGACCTGAAATACAAGAACGAGCCGACTCGGCTGTGAGATCGGCGCCCGCACCCTGGTCAGGGAGCATTGCACCATCCATCGCGGCACAGCGACCGGCGTCGGCATCACCCGGGTCGGCACCGATTGCATGCTGATGGCGGTGGTCCATGTGGCGCATGACTGCTCAGCTCGGCAACAACGTCATCGTCGCGAACAACGCCGTGATGGGCGGCCATGTCACCATCGGCGACCACGCCGTGATCGGCGGAGCGGCGGCAATCCACCAATTCGTCCGCATCGGCCGCGCCGCGATGATCGGTGGGGTTTCCGGCGTCGAGGCTGATGTCATCCCATTCGGCAGCGTCATCGGCAACCGTGCCCGCCTGGCCGCGCTGAACGTCATCGGCCTGCGTCGCCGCGGCTTCGACAAGGCCGCGATACATCGACTGCACCTGGCGTTCCGGGCGCTTTACAGCAAGGAAGGCGTGTTTGCACAACGGCTGGAAGCGACGCGGGCGAAGTTCGGCGACGATCCGCTGGTGGCCGAAGTCCTTGCGTTCATCGACGCCCCCAGCCATCGGGGGCTGATCCGCGCCGAATAACGGCAGACCTGGCACACTGACCGCCGGGGCAGTGGACGACCTGCCCCGAAGTCGGGACGCCAGGGTGCCTGGACTTGCCCCCCACGCCCCTGGCTGCGATCCTCCGCCAAGAGGAAAGCCGCCGGAGCCAACAACAATGAGCGACACACTCCCCACCGCCACCAGGGTTTCCGACCCTGGAATCCGAGCGCTGTATCGCCTGGAAAACCGCTGGCAAGCCTGGCTGGATGTGGAGGCCGCCCTTGCCCGAGCCCAGGCCGAACTCGGCATCATTCCTGCCGAAGCCGCCGACGCCATCGCTCAGCCCGCTCATTTGGAAAATCTCGACCGCGCCCGCATCGACGAGGGCTTCGCCCGAACCGGCCACACCATCGTCCCGCTGGTCTGGGAACTCGGCCGCGTCGTCGGCGAACCGCATGGCGGTTGGGTTCACTGGGGCGCCACCACGCAGAACATCACCCAGACCGGCGATCTGCTGGTCCTGCGCCAGGCGCATGCGGTCTTCCTCCACCAGATCGGCGAAATCCTGTCCGCCATGGCCGACCTGGCCGAAAAAGGTGCGGACATGCCGATAGCCGGCCGCACCCATGGCCAGCACGCGGTCCCCGCCACCTTCGGCTACAAGGTCGCCGTCTGGATCGACGAACTGATCCGCCATGCCGAACGCTTCCGCCAAGCCGCCCCCCGCCTGTTCGTCGCCATGCTGGGCGGCGGGGCCGGCACCTATGCCTCATTCGGCAAGAACGGGCCGCCGGTCCAGCAAGCCATCGGCCGCCAACTCGGCTTCGGCTCGATGACCGTTCCATCCCGCGCGATTGGCGACCATCTCGCTGAGAACGTCCTGCTGCTCGGCCTGCTCGCCGCCACCTGCGGCAAGATCGGCCGCGAAATCTACACACTGATGAAGACCGAGTTTGGCGAAGTCGAGGAACCCGTCCCGCCCGGGCACCGTCGGCAGTTCCACCATGCCGCAGAAGCGCAATCCGAAGCTTTGCCAGGACATCATCGCCGCCGCCGCCGAAATCCGCGCCATGGTGCCGCTGGCGCTGGAGGCGATGACGACCGAACATGAAGCCGACCGCACCACCAGCCTGATGATGGACACCGCGGAATCGCGCGCCTGCATCGCCACCGGCGACATGCTGGCCGCGCTGACGGAGATCATGCGCGGCCTGCGCCTTGACCCCGCCCGGATGCGCGCCAACCTCGATCTCGGGGGCGGCCTGATCATGGCCGAGGCGGTGATGCTCGACCTTGGCGCCGCCATCGGCCGGCAGCACGCGCATGACGCCGTGTATGACGCCGCGCAGGACGCATTCGTGCAGGGCAAGTCGTTTGGAGAACTGCTGGCCGCCGATGCACGCGTGACGACACATATGACACCGCACCAGATCAATGGCCTGCTGGACCCCACCGCCTATACCGGCCTGTGTGCCGACATGGCCAGGCAGGGTGCCGCAAGGGCCCGCGCCGCCGCTGCGGAGTTGCCGAAATGATCGAACTGGACGCTGACCACCTGCGGTCATGGATCGGCAAGCAGGAAACCCTCCATGATCAAGTCACGCGGTTTCCTATGGCCGCATTGTCGGCGACACTCGACCGTGACGACCCGGCGCCACAAGCCGGCGATGCGCTCCCGCCCCTCTGGCACTGGCTCTACTTCCTGCCCACCGCTCGGCAATCGGTCCTGGGCGAGGATGGTCATCCCGCGCGAGGCGGCTTCCTGCCCCCGGTGCCGCTGCCTCGCCGCATGTGGGCCGGCGGCCGCTTCGTCTTCCACCAGCCGTTGCGCGTTGACGAAAGCATCACCCGTACATCCACGGTACAGGATGTAACGATCAAGCAGGGCCGCAACGGTGCCCTGTGCTTCGTGCTGGTAAGGCATGAGGTCTCCGGCCAGAACGGTCTTGCATTGGTTGAAGAGCACGACATCGTCTATCGCGGCCTGCCGCAACCCAATGAAGCCCCGGCAGCCCCGCGCCCAGTACGCACCGATCGATATCTGGCGGCGCGACATCCATCCCACCGACCCTTTACTGTTTCGTTACTCGGCCCTGACGTTCAACAGTCATCGCATCCATTACGACCGTCGCTACGTCACGGAAACAGAAGGTTATCCCGGGCTGATCGTCCACGGCCCGTTGATCGCCACGCTGCTGATCGACCTGTTGCGCCGCAGCACAACCCAGGCCGTGGCAACCTTTCGTTTTCGTGCCGTCAGCCCGCTGTTCGACGTCGCCCCATTTTCGGTGCACGGCGCGCCGGAAGGCGAGGCCGTTGTGCTATGGGCGCGTAACGCTACCGGGCATATCGCGATGGAGGCCGAGGCCACTTTCTGATCGCGATGTCCGGAGCGCCCGGATGGGAAGGTCGGTTTCGATTGACTTTGCTAACGAAACCTGGCAGCGGGCTCGTCCTTGTGATAAGCACATAGGTAAGCGAAGAGCTATCATGTCCTTTGATCGCCTGAACCGGACCGGAACTTCCTTGACGTTCGGATGCCTCAGAGGAAGCTGAATGCCGCCAGCCACAAGCGTATATGAGCTACTTATCCAGAGTGTGGTGGATTACGCGATCTACATGCTCAACCCTCAGGGTCTGGTCACCAACTGGAACGCCGGCGCCGAACGCATCAAGGGCTACACAGCGGCCGAAATCGTTGGCCAGCACTTTTCGCGCTTTCACACCCCTGAGGATGCCAGGGCGGGGCTGCCCGCCCGAGCGCTGGAAGCGGCACGCCGTGATGGCCGCTATGAGGCCGAGGGGTGGCGCTGCCGCAAGGATGGCAGCCGCTTCTGGGCAAGCGTGGTCGTTGACGCCATCTACGACGATGGCGAACTGGTCGGCTTCGCCAAGATCACGCGCGACCTGACGGAGCGGCGTGAGGCGCAGATCCAACTGGAACGGTCCAGGGAGCAACTCTTCGAATCGCAGAAGATGGAGGCGGTTGGCCAACTCACCGGCGGCCTGGCGCATGATTTCAACAATCTGCTGACCGGTATCATGGGCAGTCTTGAACTGCTCAAGATCCGCGTCGCCCAAGGCCGGATCAACGACCTCGACCGCTACATCTCCTCCGCCCAAGGGGCTGCCTCACGTGCGGCAGCGCTCACCCACCGCCTGCTCGCCTTCGCTCGGCGCCAGACGCTCGACCCAAAGGCGGTCAACGCCAACAAACTGATCGCCGACATGCAGGAGTTGGTGCAGCGGACCGTGGGGCCGGGAATCAAGGTCGCGACGATACTTGCACCTGACCTCTGGCCAATACTCTCCGACGCAAATCAGCTTGAAAATGCCACGCTTAACCTGTGCATCAACGCACGGGACGCCATGCCGGACGGCGGCCGGCTGAGTATCGAAACCGCTAACGCACCTCTGGACGCAATCGCGGCGCGGGACAACGGTCTGCCGCCAGGCGATTATGTCGAAATCTGTGTCACCGACACGGGCTCTGGCATGTCCCCCGACGTGGTGGCGCATGCATTCGAACCGTTCTTCACCACCAAGCCGGCCGGGGAGGGGACCGGACTTGGTCTGTCCATGATCTATGGATTTGTCCAGCAGTCCGGCGGACAGGTGCGTATCATCTCGGAGGTCGGGACGGGAACCACCGTGCGGATCTACCTGCCTCGCCATCAAGGACAAGTGGATGAACAGGAGGTTCGGCCCGATCCGATCCGGCTGGGCGACGGGCAGAGTGCCGATGCGGGCCAGACAGTATTGGTCGTCGAGGATGAACCGGGCGTGCGCACCCTGGTGACCGAAGTGCTGCGGGAGATGGGCTACGCCGCGATCGAGGCAGCGGACAGCGCATCCGGGCTGAAGGCGCTGCAGTCGAACGTGCACATCGACCTGCTGATCAGCGATGTCGGTCTGCCCGGGGGCCTGAACGGCCGCCAGATGGCCGATGCAGCACGACAATCCAGGCCAAAGCTGAAGGTGCTGTTCATTACCGGATACGCTGCCAACGCCGCGGTCGGCAACGGGTCGTTGGACTCCGGCATGCACATCATTACCAAGCCGTTCTCCATGGAGCAACTTGCGGCCAGGATCGGGAGTATTCTCTCAGAAGACTGAAGCCGGGGTGCCTGGTGCCGCTCTGACCCTGTCAACGCCCAGGCTCGATCTTCGAGACCCAGACCAGCCCTGCCAGGCGGCGTAGGTTTTCAGGCGATACCATCCGCAGCCGCACCCGGTTCACCGCCTTGTCCCGGCCGGCGAAGACGCCATAGGTCGATAACCGCTCGGTATGAAACCGCTCCGGTGTGAAATCCATCACCACGACCACATTCACCGGCCCTGAAACGTCCCGCAGCGCCGGGTCCAGCCGTCCGTGTCGCGGTCGCCGCCCCGACCAGTGTCTGCCCAAACAGTATCGACGCGATCAGCACCACAGCCGAGTCCAGTCAGCCGCAGCTCGCAGCCGCCGCAGCATCGCTCTAGCGGCCCCGCCCGGACGTAACCGAGCCCCCAGCGCACCACCGTCCGCCGCTCGATCGGCAGCAGCAGCCAGCGGTCCATCGCCATCGCGATCGCGCCGATCAGCAGGCAGCCGCCGACGATGATGTCCGCCCGATGATACTCCGCCCCATTGAAAATCAGCTGGCCCAGTCCCGTGGTCGCGCCCACCAGTTCCGCCGCGATCAGCGCGCGCCAGCCAAATCCCATGCCCGGAGCGAACGCCGGTCAGGATGTAGGGCAGGGCGCCCGGCAGCATCACCGAGCGGATCGTCTCCCACCGGCCGCCGCCGAGGCTACGCACACCCTGTTCCAGCACCTCGGGCACAAGTTGCACGCCCAGCACGGTGTTCTGGAAGACAATGAAGAAGACCGTGTTCCAGATCAGGAAAATCGCCAGTGCACTGCCGATGCCAAGCCAGCCGATCACCAGCGGCAGCCAGACGATTCCCGAAATGGCGTTGAAGAACACCACCAGCGGATTGAGGAACGTCGCCACCGGCCGGTTCAGCCCCGCGATGAAGCCTGCCAACAGGCCGCTGCCGACCCCGACGGCGACACCGCTCAGAAGCCGCGACAGGCTGGCAACGATGTCGCCGGGCAACCGCCCATGAAGCGCCAGATCGAGCATCGTAACGACGACATCCGACGCGGACGGCATCACCGACGCCGGCGGGCGGTCGATCGGCGAACCAGACCCACCATGCCAACAGCACGATCAACGCCGGCACCAATGGCAGCAGCCGCCACACGATGCGCCCTACCCACGATGCCAGCGCCAGGACATCCCGGAAGCCGATCGCCGGCCCATCTTGAAGCAGCGCTTCATTTCCGGAACACCCCCCAGCGCGCCAGGGTCATCATCTCCACCGGCTGCACCAGCAACCGGTCCACCACGATGTACAGCGTTCCGATCACAATCATTCCGACCATGATCCGATCGATCTGCCCGAACGTGCGCGCCCCGAAGATCAGGTCGCCCAACCCGCCCTGGCGCACCAGCATCTCCGACGCGATCAGCGCCCGCCAGCCATACCCCATCCCCAGCCGCATCCCCACCACGATGCTTGGCAGCGCCCCGGGCAAATACACGTCGCGGACGATCCGCAGACCGCCCCGCCCCCAGCGACCGCAACGCCAGTGCATAATTCTCCGGAATAGCCCGCACGCCGGTCATCGTGTTGAACACGATCGGAACGATCAGCGTGTAGATCACGATCGTCAGGGTCGTGGTGTTGGTGAACCCGAACCACAAAATCGCCAGCGGCAGCCAGGCGATTCCCGAAATCCCCTGGAGGAACCGCAGCGTCCCCTCCAGCGCCCGGGCCGCATACCGGTTCGTCCCGACCGCGAATCCAAGCGGCACGCCGATAACGAAGGAAATCACCGCGGCGATGCCGATCATCCGCAGGCTGGCACTGGCATATTCCGCCAGGATCCCATGCGTGACGCAGATAGACAAAGCTCGCCACACCGCGGGCGGCGCCACCAGAAGCGTGTCCGGCACATCGCCTGCCGCCTTCAGGCCCCACCATGCCGCGACCAGGACCGCGAACGGCAGCAGCACGCGCAGCGGCGCAAAAGCTCTCACTCCACCCGCTCCGCATGCACCAGGTGCATGACCTCGCCGGCGATCTTCTGCATCACCGGATCGGAGGTGAAGCTGTCCCAGTCGCGCCCGCCGGCCGCTGACCGCGGCACGTCCAGCACCGCCTTGATCGTCCCGGGCCGCTTCGTCATCACCAGCACGCGGTCCGCCAGAAACACCGCTTCTTCAACGCTGTGGGTGATGAAGAACACGGTCTTGCGGGTCGCGGCGCACAACCGCCCCAGTTCCTCCTGCAAGGTCAGCCGGGTCATCGCATCGACCGCGGCAAACGGCTCGTCCATCAGAATGACCTCGGGATCGGCCGCCCATGTCCGCGCCACCGCAACGCGCTGGCGCATGCCGCCGGACAACTCATGCGGATAGCGGTCCTCGAACCCGCGCAAGCCCCATCAGCCCGACCAGACGAGCAACGGTCGCCTCGCGCTCCGCCTTCGGCACACGGGCGATTTCCAGCCCATGCGCGATGTTCCGCCGCACCGTGCGCCAAGGCAGGATCGCAAGTTCCTGGAACACCACCCCGCGGTCCCGCCCCGGCCCGCGCACCGGCTTGCCGTCGCAGACAATGCGCCCCTCGGTCGGCGTGATGAACCCGGCGATCGCCTTCAGCAGCGTAGTCTTGCCGCAGCCGCTTGGTCCTACCAGAGTGACGAACTCGCCCGGCCGGATAGACAGGTCGATGCAGCCCGGTCGCCTGCACCGGGTCCGCCTTCGCGTCTGGAAGAAATGGCGAAAGCCGGAGACCTCGATCTTGTCGGCCATCCTATTCCAGCTTGCCCTGGCACTCCTCCAGCCGGGCAGGCAGCGGCGGCAGTCCGGCGAACAGACTCCGGGTGTTTCGCGGTCAACCGGTTATAGGCGGCCATGTCGTAGAAATCGGCGGCAACGAACGGCCGGTTCATCTTGATCTGCCCGATCTGCACCAGGCCATTGCCGCTGCGGATTGTGCCCTCGATGGTGCAGACCGAAATCCGCGGGTCCCATGACATGTGCTTCAGACCCTCCACCGCATCGCCGATATTCAATCCGTCCAGCGAGCGAGCGACGATTTCCGCTGTTTCCTGCGGATTTTCGCGAATGAATTTGGTCGCCATGGCGAGCCCGACGGCGAACTTCTCGACAATTTCGGGATGCGCCTTGATCCAGTCCTCCTTGCCGACGATGCCGACATTGTCCGAGATCAAGCCCGGCCTCGCCCCGGCTCATGACCGCGCCATTCGACCCGAGTTCGCGCACAATCTGCGAGGCATATGGCTCCCACGGCACAACCGCATCGACCAAGCCCTTGGGAGATGCGTGACCGGCATGTCCTCCACCAGGACGCTGACGATGCTGGGCCTTGGCTGATGTCCAGTTTCTGCCGGCGAAACCATTGCCGCAGATAGTATTCGTCAGTGCCCGCGGTGAAGCCGATCTTCTTGCCGAGCAAGGAAGCAGGATTGGCGGCATCGACCCCGCGATCCTTGCGGCCGATGATGGCATAGGCGCTTGCGCGTCCCATATAGGCTGGGTCGTTGTAGTACGGCATCACGCTGATCAGGTTGTCGCCGCCGGCGCGGGCAATCGGCAGCGTGCCGCTGATCGCCACATGACCCAGTTGCGCGTCGCCGGCCTGCAGCGCCTGCACCACCATCCGCCCGCCGCCGGTCAGTTTCATTTGCACATCGAGTCCCTGATCGGCCCAGTAGCCGTTCTCCAGCGCGACGAAATTCGGCGTCGACAGCAGGTTCTTCACCACGTATATATGCAGCGTCTGCATGGTCTGCGCCCCAGCCGCGCCGCCGTGGCAAGCAGCATCATGGCCGCGGCAGGCCAGCCTGAAAGCGGATTCATCCTGCGAGTTCCCCCTTGGTGCGGGCTTGCGCCCTTCTGTCGCCAGTTCGGGCGCTACTTCTGGCGCCAGTATCCACGGACCCGCCACAAACGTGCAAGGCGTCGCCGCTTCGTTGCGGACCGCCGCGGCCTCGCGCTATGTCAGGGCGATCAGATAGTAGGAAACCGCCACCATGATCCGCCGCCGTACCGTGCTGCTGGCTGCTCCGGCCATTATCGCCGCCCCTCGTGCCCGTGCGGCCGAGACGGTGAAGGTCGGCATCATGTTTCCCCTGACCGGCAACTCCGCCGCATCGGGCGGGGAGGCGAAGGCGGCGGTGGAAGTCGCGGCCGAGATCATCAATGCCGGCCATCCTGAACTCAAGGGCCTGACTATCGGCACCACCGCAGGTCTGCCCGGGTTCGGCGGCGCGAAGGTCGAGCCGCTGTTCGTTGATCACCGGGGTGACCCCTCCATGGCGCAGAGCCTGGCGCAGAAGCTGATCACCAGCGACAAGGTGGCGGCATTGTTCGGGGCCTACCAATCATCCTGCGCGATGACCGCGACGGCGGTATCCGAACGCTACGGCGTCCCGTTCGTCGTCGCCGATTCGGTTGCGGGCAACATCACGACACGCGGTTTCAAGAATACCTTCCGGGTCACTCCCATCGCCAGCAACTTCGCCGACAGCTACATGCGGTTTCTTCAGGACCAGAAGAAAGCCGGTCGCCGCGTGGACGACATCGCCATCGTCAACGAGAACACCGATTACGGTAGCTCGGTCGGTGACGCGATCGCCGCCGAGGCAAAGAAGGTCGGGTTCCCGGTGTCCATACGCGTGCCATACAGTGCCAATGGCGCCGATGTGTCGGCCCAGGTCCTGCAACTGAAGGAAAAAAACCCATCGGTTGCCCTGTTCGTCAGCTATGCCTCCGATGCCATCCTCTTCATGCGCACGATGAAGAGCCTGGATTACCTGCCGCCAATGATCATCGGCGACTCAGCCGGCTTCTCGGATCCGGCGTTCCTGCCGGCCGTCGGTCCCCTGGCAAAGGGCTTGGTCAACCGCAGCGTATGGAGCAAGGGACCACAGGGAAGCCTGTCCGCCAGTGTGAACGCGATCTACCAGGCCAAGACCGGCAACGAGATCGGCGATGTCAGCGGCCGGTCCATGCAGGCGTTCTTCGTGCTGGCCGATGCGCTTAACCGCGCCGGATCAACCGATCCCGCCAAGTTGAGGGAGGCACTTCGGGCGACCGCGATGCCGCACAGCGCGATGATCATCGGCTATCGCGGTGTCCGCTTCGACGAGACCGGACAGAACATCGAAAGCGCAACCTACCTCACTCAACTGAAGGGAAAGGAATACGCGACGGTCTGGCCTGACGACGCCGCGGTGGCGAAGGTGGAGTGGCCAATGACCGGGTGGCGCTGACCCCGGATCAGCCGTTGCGCCAGGCCGTCGACCGGCCCCGCTCTGCCCATGCGAGGGACGAGCGCGCAGGCTGATTGAACGACCCCCGTCATGAGTGCCAGACTGCCTCCAAATCACGGGAGGCAGTCTCATGCGGCAGGTCACGAACCACGGTCCTGATTGCCGGTGGCGGTCCGGTGGGACTGACCATGGCAATGGATCTGGCGTGGCGCGGCATCTCTGTCCTGGTCTTGGAGAGCCGTGCGCCGGGCGAGCCGCCAAGCGTCAAGTGCAACCACGTCAGCGCCCGGACCATGGAGATCTTCCGTCGGCTCGGTGTGGCCCAGGCGGTGCGCGATACCGGGCTGCCCGCGGACTACCCGAACGATGTTGCATTCAGAACGACCACGACGGGCATGGAGCTTTCTCGCATTCCCATTCCCTGTCGGGCGGATCGCTATACTGCGACCGGCGGACCGGATACTTGGTGGCCAACGCCGGAGCCACCGCATCGTATCAATCAGATCTACCTGGAACCGGTCCTGTTCGCTCATGCCAAGGCGATGCAAGGCGTTAGCATTCTCAACCGGATGCAGCTTACCGGCTTCGAGCAAAACCAGGCCGGCGTTACCGCCATGGCCGTCGATCTGGACGGCGGGGAGGATCTGTCGATCTCCGCCGACTACATGATCGGCGCCGATGGTGCCCACTCGACGGTGCGGCGGGCAATCGGTGCCACTCTGACCGGCGATGCGGTGCTGGAACACCGCCAATCCAGTTACATAAGGGCGCCGGACCTGCTCAAGCTGACGCCGACCAGGCCCGCTTGGGCCAATACTTCGCTCAATCCCCGGCGCAGCGCCAATATGTTCGCGATCGACGGGCGTGAGACGTGGCTGGTGCACAATTACATGCGGCCGGGCGAGACGTTCGACAACGTTGACCGTGATTGGTGCATTCGAACGATCCTGGGTGTTGGCCCATCTTTTCCAATAGAGATCCTCGCCAAGGAGGATTGGACCGCTCGGCGAATGATCGCTGACAGGTTTCGCGACCGGCGCGTTTTCCTCTGCGGTGATGCGGCTCACATCTGGGTTCCGAACGCCGGCTATGGGATGAATGCCGGCATCGCCGATGCGATGAATCTGTCGTGGATGCTGGCGGCCGTGCTGAACGGATGGGCATCACCCGCAATCCTTGATTGTTACGAAATCGAACGTATGCCGATCACCGAGCAGGTATCTCGTTACGCGATGGATACGTCAACCGCGCTCGCCCGCCAGCGTGGCGTGGTTCCGGACAACATAGAGGAACCCGGGCCTGAAGGCGACGCCGCCCGAGCACGCGTGGGGCAGGATGCGTATGACATCAACGTCGGGCAGTTCTGCTGTGGCGGGCTGAACTTTGGTTCGTTCATCGAGAATTCGCCGATCATCGTGCATGATGGTGCGGCGCCCGGATACACGATCTATGACTTTACGCCCTCCACGGTCCCCGGCTGTCGCACGCCACATTTCTGGCTGCGGCAGGGCATCTCGGCCTATGACGTGCTTGGCCGGGACTACACCTTGCTGCGCTTTGATCCAGCCGTGGACGTGCGGCACTTGTTGGAAGCAGCCTCTCTGAGGCGGGTCCCGCTCAAGTTGCTCGATGTTCCGAAATCGGAACAAGTTTACGAACATAAACTGGTGCTGTCGCGTCCGGATCAGCACGTGGCATGGCGCGGGAACAACCCGCCCGCGGACCCGATCGGTTTGGTCGATCGCATCCGCGGAGCAGGGTCCCGCAAGGATTATGCTGCCCGCTGAGAGCGGTCCGCGCCGAACAGCTTCAGCATCTCACGGCAGAAATCCGGAAGATCATCGGGCTTGCGGGACGTGACCAAGTTACCGTCCACAACCACCGGTTTGTCTTCCCAACTCGCCCCTGCGTTCCTTAGATCCGTCTGCAGCGAAGGCCACGACGTCATGCGGCGGCCCCGCACGCCGTCGGCCTCGATCAACGTCCAAGGACCGTGGCAGATCGAAGCAATCGGTTTGTTGGACTGCACGAAGTGCTTCACGAAAGCTACCGCTTGCGGGTTGGTCCGCAGCGTGTCGGGATTCGCAACGCCGCCCGGCAGGACCAGCGCGTCAAAATCGCTCGCGGCGACGTTTTCGAGGTCACGGTCGACGGCTAGCTTGTCGGCCTTGTCCTGATGGTTCATGCCTTGGATCTGTCCGCCTCCTGGCGCGATCACGACAACCTGAGATGATGCCTCCTTCAGTGCCTTCAGCGGTTCCGTCAGTTCGACCTGTTCCACACCATCGGTCGCGAGAACGGCGACTTTTAGATTAGCAATATCGGTCATGATTTCTCCTCTTGCTGCCATCCGGGGAACAGCCAGCGAGAGGCT
This sequence comes from uncultured Alphaproteobacteria bacterium, assembly GCA_963792345.1. Lineage (GTDB taxonomy): Bacteria > Pseudomonadota > Alphaproteobacteria > Acetobacterales > Acetobacteraceae > Rhodopila. Next base: position 10,145 of record CAWBVV010000001.1, on the reverse strand, counting down.
CGGTTTCGTGACAATTCAGCCATCACCACGTCGCTCGGAACTTGAAGCGGGAAACCGCCACCCAACTTGGTGAGAACATCATCCGACAGGGAGACCTTATTGAGCGGTTCAATCGATTAGATTGTCCCGATCACACCTTCTCACAATATCGTCGCGATGATACGCGCGCTAATGAGTGCACAAAACACAGCAACTGCTCAGATAAACTGGCCGCCATTGTGGCCCTTCCACAACTTACTCTAAAATGCGGCTGCGCGTTCCGGAATAACGAGAAAATGTGCACAGAATTAGAAGCGCACAATACCTGTCCGCGTTGAGGCTGCTCCGGAGGATACCATGGACGATATTGGACTGTATCACGACTCTTCACGTTCGCATGATCTGTCCAAGCGATTTCATAACGTTCGCGCAGTGACGGAGGTGTTGGCCGCGGACCTGACGGAAGAGGATCAGTGTGTCCAATCGATGCCTGATGCGAGCCCGGCCAAATGGCACCGGGCCCACGTTACCTGGTTCTTCGAACAATTCGTGCTCGTACCCCATGTGCCGGCCTATCGCGTCTTCGATCCGTCCTTCGGGTTCCTGTTCAATTCATATTACGAGGCAGTCGGTCCACGCCATCCGCGCCCCTCGCGCGGATTGCTGACGCGGCCTTCCGCCAGCCAGGTCACCCAGTACCGCCGGCATGTTGACGCCGCGCTGGAGGCCGCTATCCCCCATCTGCCGGGCGACGTTCGGTCGACGATCGAACTGGGCCTGCAGCACGAACAGCAGCACCAGGAATTGCTGGTCACGGACATGCTTCATGCGTTCGCCGCCCACCCGCTTTGTCCCGCCATGATGACCGGCTGGCAGGAGCCTGTTGATACTGACATCGATACAACCTTCATTGCCAGCGACGGTGGCTTGCGCGTGATCGGCGACTCAGGATCCGGATTTTGCTTCGATAACGAAACGCCTCCGCATCAGGTCTTTCTACAGCCCCACGCCCTCGCCTCACGGCTGGTTCGAAACCGTGATTGGCTCGGTTTTATCCAGGATAATGGCTACGCAACCCCTTCACTCTGGATGTCTGACGGATGGGCGGCCGCGCAGCGGGAGGGCTGGACTGCTCCGCTGTACTGGCGGGACGTTGATGGCGAATGGTTTCAGGCTGGGCCAGGAGGATTGCTGCCACTGTTGCCGGGTGCCCCGGTGCGGCACGTAAGCTGGTATGAAGCCGATGCTTTCGCGCGATGGAGCGGTGCGCGCCTGCCGACGGAATTCGAATGGGAAGCCGCTTGCGCCAATCCGGCCATCCTCGAGAAAACCGGCGCCGTCTGGCAATGGACCGAAAGCGCCTACCGGCCTTATCCGGGCTATCGAGCGGCGCCCGGGGCGATCGGTGAGTACAACGGGAAATTCATGATTAACCAGATGGTGCTGCGCGGTGGTTCGGTGGCGACGCCGGAAGGCCATTCACGCCCGACCTATCGCAACTTCTTTCATCCTGACAAGCGATGGCAGTTCAGCGGCCTTCGTTTGGCCAAAGACCTCTAGCGGGAGACTGACGTGCCGAACGATACCGGATTTGTCCCCCAGCCGACGCGGCTGGACGTGGTCAAGGCCGCGCTGGCGGGCCTGACCTCGGATCCTAAAACATTGCCAGCCATGCTGTTCTATGACGATGAAGGTTGCCGCTTGTTCTACGAAATTACGCGGTTGCCCGAGTATTATCTGACGAGAACGGAAACCGCCCTGCTGCACTCCATCGCATCCTCGGTCGTGCCGGATGGGTTCCGCGATGGTGTTCTTATTGAGTTCGGTGGCAGCGATGAGAGCAAGGCACGCATCCTGCTCGATCGCGCGGACAAACCGTTCAACACCTATGTGTCGATTGATGTGGCGGCACCGGCTCTAAGCGCGATGCAGGACCGCCTGGGTCGGACGCATCCCGATTTGAACGTTGTGCCCGTGGCGGCGGACTTCATGCAAAATCTCGTGCTGCCGCCGTTGGGTGGCCCGCGCATGGGGTTCTTTCCGGGCTCCACCATTGGCAATCTCGACCCAGCCGCCGCGACGAAGTTCCTGGCATCCGCCAGGACCGTGCTGGGCGCTGACTCCTGGTTCCTCCTGGGCGCGGATTTGCGGAAAAGTCCAGCACTTCTGCTGCCCGCCTATAACGACAGCGCGGGTGTCACCGCGGCGTTCAACCTCAACCTGTTGCAGCGGCTCAATCGGGAAGCTGGGGCGGATTTCGACATCGGCGCGTTCCACCATGAGGCCGTATGGAACGATCCCGAGAGCCGGATTGAAATGCACCTGTTCTCCGACCGTGACCAGACGGTTCAACTTGGTGGGCGGAGCCTGTCGTTCCGGGAGGGTGAGACCATTCACACCGAGAACAGCTATAAGCACACCCCGGAAAGATTGGTCGAAATCGCGCGGAACGCAGGATGGGAGACCCGGAAAGTGTGGAAGGATCACGCCGGTTTGTTTGGCGTGCTCCTTCTTCACGGCGGGTAAAGCTCCGGCCGTCAAGCGGGTTGGCGCCCTGTCCTCACGAAAATGGCCCGGAGAACTCCGGGCCATTGGTGCGCATAGGCTGCGAATGGTGCAGCCTCAGGGGCATCAGGTATGGTCAGGCCGCCATTTTCGTCTGGTCGCCCATCAGGAATGCGCGAAGCTGAAGGCGGGCACGATGCACCCGGCTCTTTAGCGTGCCGATGGCGCAACCGGTTTGTTCAGCGGCGTCCTCGTATGACTTTTCCTGCAATACAATCATGAACAATGCTTCACGTTGGTCGGGCGGCAGCCGGTCCACGGCCCAACCAAGCTCGCGTAGCGCCGTCCGGTCCTCATGCGAGGCGGAAACAGCAACCTCAGGCATGTTCTCCATGTCGGTGAACTCGCGTTTGCTGCGCACTCCGCTGATGAAATGGTTGATCATGATGCGGTGAACCCACGCGGAAAAGTTGGTTCCTGGAATGAAGCAATCTTTGGCAATCAGGGCTTTGGTTACCACATCTTGTGTAAGGTCGTCGGCAGCCGCCCGATTCCGGGTCAAAGCCAACGCCCAAACTCGCATCTTCGGCATAAACGAAATGAGCTGATCGTGAAATTCTTGCGGCATTGGCGAAACCTCCTGATTTCAACCCGGCTAGTAGTTGACACCTGAGGCGCGGGACCGGCCTGTGCAAGGCATCTGACATGACGGTGATGAATAGGTTGCGTTACACATTACGTTACGCGGCTCGATGTTGAACTCGATCGTGCGATGGTGAACACGACGACGTTGCGGCCGCGCGGATGGTATTGCATTGCTTCCATCACGCTAAACTGAGCGGGGAATAAAAGTGCGCTATGCCCTATCTGCCGTGGCAGCAATGTCCGGCCTGTTGCTGCTGGGCTTGGCCTTCTACGGTGAACCGGCGGTTTACCTCCATCAGGCCGGGGCTCAGTGGGATGCTTTGATGGACCGTCCCGCTGGCGACGCCCATCCTGCCGGCGAGCAGCGTCCTGCCAACGCGGGCCGTCCCACCGCTGACCAGTCAGCGGCAGCGGATGACGACGTCGACCCCGAACGCGAGGCGCGGCTGGAGCGCGAGGTGGCGCGCCTGCAGGAGGAGCTTACCGCGAAGCAGGCGTCGCTATTCCCCGCGGACGGAGCCGGAGCCTCTGGCGCCACGCCGCAAGCTCCTGTGGCTTCTAAAGCTGGACCTCCCGCCGCTTCGATTGCCCAGTCCGCGCCCTCGGCTTCGGTCGGCGCCGGTGCGGCGCCCCCCGTACCGGCTGCCCCCGTACCCGGCTGCCCCCGCTCCGTCAGCGGCACTTGCGCTGCCGCTACCGCCGATCATGGTTCCCGAACCAAAGTCCGACCAGGCGAAGGCGGCTCAGATGGAGGCCGATCAAGCGAAAGCTGAACAGAACAGGGCTGACCAGGCGAGGGCTGACCGAGCCGCGGCCGATGTAGCAGCCGCGGCGCAAGCGGAGGCCGACAAAACCAAGGCCGACCAAGCCAGGGTCGAACAGGCCAAAGCCGAACAAGCCAGGGCCGAACAAGCCAGGATCGCCCAAACGAGGGCAGAGCAGGCCCGCGCTGATCGAGCGAAGGCCGATCAAGCCAAGGCGGACCAAGCCAGGGCCGACCAAGCCAGGGCGGACCAAGCCAGGGCGGACCAAGCCAGGGCGGACCAAGCCAGGGCGGACCAAGCCAGGGCGGACCAAGCCAGGGCCGATCAAATCCGGGCTGAACAAGCCAGGGCAGAGCAAGACCGCATTGCTCAGGCCAAGGCTGCCCAAGCTCGAGCCGATCAGGCGAGCGCGGACCAAGCCAGGGCCGCTCAAGCGCGGGCCGAACAAGGCAGGGCGGACCAGGCCAGGACTGAACAAGCCAAAGCGGACCAGGCCAGGGCGGACCAGGCCAGGACCGCGTCATCGAAGGCGATCGTCCTGCAGAAGTTGATCCCGCCACCGCCGCCACTGCCGCTGCCGCAGCCTTCGCCCCCACGTCAGGAAGCCGACGACGCCCAGTCCGTGCTGGCTCGGTTGCGCCAACTTGGGCCCGTGCAGTCCACCAGCGCGCCGCGAGTGGCAGAGGCCCCAAGGTCCGGTCCGGCACCCTCACCCACACTGCCTCGGCTGAACGCCGCGCGCTCGGCCTTGGCGAGCGGCCGGATAGATGATGCGCGGCGTCTGCTACAGGAAGCGCAACTGCAGCTTGTCTTCGGTCCCACCGATGCCGGCGACAGTTCCCAGGCGTCCGGAGCCAGCAAGGGGGCGGCGGACGTTGCGCGCGCTCTGGATGCCCTGAGCGCGAATGATGTCCCCTTGGGACGGCGCTACGTGGACGTCGCCATGGGCGATCTGTCGGGTAATCCGACCGCCTCCCCCATCAGGGAACTGGAAAGGCGTGTGCCCGGATACGCACCCGCCTATCCGCCGCGCTAGCCTGATCCGGGCAGGTGAAAGCAGCGGAAGCAGGCAGGCGGAACATTCCGCGGCGCGCGATCGTCCTTCAGGCCGACGCCGCCGAAATTGCCCCGTCCTGGCCGCGGGCAGGCGATACGTGACTAGCTTCCGCATCGGTTGCGCGGCCGCTCTGACGCTTCAGGCCGCACGCAACACTTGACGGCGCCTTTACGTAACGTCCCGCGCCAGACCCGCCGTTCTCAGTTCGATTTGCGTGGCACGTCGCTTGCTGAGATAAGCAGGACGCTCGCGCCTGGCTATCGGCGTGACCGGTTCCACACCAGTTCAGGAAAGCTGCGCAAACGGGTTCCTCCACCTTCGCTGAACATTCCAATAAGGGTTCAAAACATGAGTGAAGACGCCATCCCCATGGTCCTTGGTAATAACGCAGCCGGGCCCTTGGCCCGCAAGAGCCGTGCGGCCGGCACGGCAGGGATTGCCATGCTGGGAGCAGTCGCGTTGGCGGCGTGCTCGACGGTTCCGGCGTTGCCGCCCGCGCCGCTGGAACCCGGGCCTATGGCGGTGTCGGCCGCCGCTCTGCCACCTTATCACATCCAGGTCGGCGACGTGCTGGACGTCCGCTTGCTGCTCAATCCGGAACTCAATGAAGAGGTCACGGTCCGGCCCGACGGACACATCTCGACAACCGCGGTCCCCGACATGCTTGCCTACGGGCGGACCCCGGCGGATCTCGCCAACGGGTTGCGCGGCGTATATGCCCATGACCTGCAAAATCCGCGCGTATCCGTCGAGGTAAAGTCCTTCGCGCCAACACGCGTCTATGTGGCCGGTGAGGTTGCCACCCCAGGTGAATTCATCACCGTTGGGCCGACTCTGACGCTGTCACAGGCGATCGCCCGCGCCGGCGGGACGAAGCTCAGCAGCGACGACACGTCCGTGTTCGTGATCCGCCGTGGTCTGGGCGACAAGCCCGAATTCCTGTCAGCCAGGTGGAAGGATGTCCGCCAGGGCCGCGATCCGCAGGCCGATGTAAGGCTGGCTCCTTACGACGTCGTGTACGTTCCGAAGCTTGGCATCGCAGAGGTCTACCAGTTCTACAACCAGTACATCGGCCAGTTCGCCAACCCGAGCTTCGGGTTCTCGTATCAGGTTAATCCGCAGAACGCGATCGGGACGACGGGAAGGTGATGCCTCGTGCGGCGCCTTGATTGGCGCCGCGTTCAACGAGGTCAGGCGCCAGGTTCAGCCTGAAGTTCACATTGCCAATCACGTGACAAAGACCGGGTGTGGGCGGCATTCCGCGCCCACATCCGTCCGGAGAGTGTAGCCGATGATAGCTCGCGATCACCGCGCCGCAGCCAGGGGTCGGTTGGCATGAGCATCGCGGTCCAAGAAGGTATTCACTTCACCCTCGACCAAGGCGAAGGAACCGGGGTGCCTGTAGCCCAAACGTTCGCGGGTCTCGACGACGCTGAACAGGTGATCCTTGCGCGCTGGCTGCATCGCGTCGGCACCCGGATATCCTTGGAGCGGGGCATCAACCTCGCCATCGACCTCTCGGCACGGCCCTGGAACATCGCCGGCGTCAGCGTGGTCATTGGCGTGTTCGAAGCCGGCAAGGACCAGGCATCATGGTTGATCGTCCGCGCCGCGGGCCGGTGGGTGCTTGCGCAATGTTCGGATGGTTTCGTGTCCGACGAAATGCCGTCGCTGCAAGCGGTCCTGGATATCATCGCCCCGGCGTGAGGCGCACGGAAACCTCTCAGCCGCTATCCGTGAGCGTGCTGGGCTCGCCGTACAACTGGCGCTTGGGCCAAACCGCGCTTCAGGGTGATCCCGTGCCGGCGCAACATCCGGTATAGCGTAACGCGGGAAACGCTCAACGCATCCGCGGTCGAGGTGACATTCTCTCCCGTCCGCTCCAGGGTCCTCAGCAGCACGTCGCGTTCTTCGGGGGACCCTGGCCGGGGCGCCGCCATTGCCGAGGGTGCCGGTGGGCGATCGTCCAGACCGGCCAGCGTGCCGACCTCGATCAACGGCCCGTCGCCGACGACCACGGCGCGTCGCACCACCGACATCAGTTCACGCACGTTCCCAGGCCAACGGTAGCGGTGCAGAGCGGCCAATGCCTCGGCCGAGAAGCCGTCAACCTTGCGGTTGAAGTCACGCTGCGCATTCTGAAGAAAGTGGATCGCAAGAGGTGTAATATCCTCCTGTCTCTCGCGCAGAGGTGGCACCTGCAGGGTCAGCACATTCAGCCGGTAGAACAAGTCCTCACGAAAGCGGCCCTCCGCGATGGCTTGGCCTAGCCGCACATTGGTGGCTGACACGATGCGGACGTTCAGCCCGATCATCTCGCGCCCGCCAACGCGGCGGATCTGTCCCTCCTGGAGGAAACGCAACAGGTGGGCTTGCAGATCAACAGGCATGTCCCCGATCTCGTCCAGGAACAATGTCCCGCCATTGGCAAACTCGATCTGGCCAATGCTGCGCGCCGCCGCGCCGGTAAACGCACCCTTCTCGTAGCCGAACAACTCCGAGGCCACCAATCCGGCGGGAATTGCCGCGCAATTGACCGCCACGAACGGTCCTTTCGCGCGGCGGGAACCGTCATGGATGGCGCGCGCCAACAACTCCTTGCCGGTGCCGCTTTCGCCGGTGATCAGCACCGGTTCGTCCGTTTGTTCAAATCGGCGGACCAAGGCGGTGACCTGACGCATCGCGGCACTTTCGCCGACAATCACCGGCGGGATCGCGGGCGGTTGACCAGAAGATGCATCCTTTCGCGGATCAACCGTGTCATACAGCCGGCTGAGCAGCGTCGGATCCTCCGCGGCCCGTTCCAGCAGCAGGCGCGCCAGCAATTGCGGCGAAACGCGGGTCAGGTCGTCAAAGCTGACACGAGCGAATGCGGCCCCCTCGGCGCATGAAGGAGAACGTGTCTCCGCGGAAAGGGGCCGACTTTCGGACATACTGGAGCGTTTCCGTGTGCGAGGTGAACGACACCTGTTTCGTCATGCTATGTGTTATCGTAAACCTCTCGGGCGCGGGATCACGACCACGTGCCGCGCCATCATCAGATGGGGAGCGTGACAATGTCGCCACCAGGGCCGTCCAAAAAGAACGGTCTCCAGGCCGGCATTCAGTGAAACCGGGTCCGAAGCTCGCATGAATGTTATCATATCGATATTATGACTATCATTATATAGTCGTGGTATCGAGGAGTTTCTTCGGGTACGAACGGCGCCTTCGTGAACCGGGCAAGCGAACGCCAGGCCCCGCGCGGACAAAGCGGCAGGGCTTCGGCTATGCCAGAGCCAGCATGACGACGCCGGCGCAGATCATGGCAAGGGCGCCAAGCCGCATCGCCCCAAGCGGTTCGGCAAAGCCATAATACCCGATCAACGCAGCCGCAACGTAGGAGAAAGCGGTGCAGGGCAGGGCAACCGACATCGGGATGCGCCGCAACGCCACGATGTACAGCAGCGCCGAACCACCGTACAGGCAGAGCCCCGCCATGGTTCGGATGTCGAACAATTGAGTAACGAAGTCAGGCGCCCCGGCACCAGCCTTGAGCAATGTTTGCCCGGCCATGCTGATCACTATGGCCGCTGAAAGCACCACCCAGTACAGGGTCATGCCTTGTCCGTATTGCGACTGACGCTGCGAACCGTACCTTGGGGCTTGCCGTTCGCCGACAGGAAGGTGCGGCCCACATATTCTCCCAGAACGCCCAGGATCATCGATTGCACGCCCGACACCAGCAGCAACACCACCATGGTGGAGGCCCAGCCCGAGGGCGTCCGGTGCACGAACAGCGCTTCAGAAATCGTTGCGACCGCACCGATCGTTCCCAGCACCGACAGCGCAAGGCCCGCGTAGACGGCCAGCCGGAGCGGGGCCAAGGAAAAACTGGTCGCAAGGTTCAGCCACAGCCGGATCAGACGCGTCAGGGTGTAGTTCGAGCGTCCCTCCAGCCGAGGCAAGTGGCGTACCTCGATGCTGTCTATACGCTGGGTCACCTGCATGATCAGGCCATCAATATAGGGATAGGGACCGCTGTAGCGGGTGACCGACTGCACCACCATCGCCGACATGCAGCGGAATGACGAAAGATAAAGCCCCTTTGGCTTGTCCAGCAGCCGGTCCGCGACCGCATTGGCAAACCGGCTGCCCAGATTCCGCCAGCCCGCATGCTGCTTGGCCGCATAGCGGGTGTAAACCACGTCCCACTTGCCGTTGCGCGCATGGTCGTACAGCCTGACCACTTCCTCCGGCGGGTTCTGCAGGTCATCGTCCATGGTGATGATGAAATCGCCCCGGGCATGCCGCAGCCCGGTCATGACCGCGTTGTGCTCGCCGTAATTCCGGGCGTGCTCGACATACACCAACGGCACGCGGGCCGTGGTGAGCAACTCGCGGCAGACGTCGCCGGAGTTGTCGGGGCTGCCGTCGTTGACCAGGATGATTTCCAGGCCGCCGGCCGGGTCTAGCTCCGACAGGGCGTCAACGAGCCGCCCAACCGTGGCGGCGCCTCGATACACCGGCACGACAATGGACAACCCGGGCCGCAACCCTCGCGGCGCGATCGATGCGGCAGCCCCCGCCGGATCGGCGCCGTTTCCCGGGTCGAGCGGGAGGATTGTCGGGGTCTCGATCAGGCTGAGCGCGTCGTTCATGATTTCTCTGCTATTGCCAGCACCGACCCTCCGGCGGGAAGCCGAAAGGGTAGCTGCCGTTCAAACCGGGTCACTGCGTGCAATGTGGCATCGAGCCATGGCGAAAACGGGGCGACATCAGACATTGAGTCGCCACGCGCCAGGATTTTTCGCTGGGCGATCATCAACGGCAGCAGCAGGCCGTTCCAGTACCCGGCCCGCACCCGATCGAGACCGGCCTGGCGCAACAGCGCGGCGATCTCCCGGGCGGTGAAGCGGCTTGCGTTGTGCACCTTGCGGTCATGCGCGGACAGTAGCCACTGGTACGCCGGCAGGTTGAGAATCAACCGGCCACCCGGCCGCATTACCCGTTTCAGTTCACCGAGGGCAACCGAGGGGTTCACCTTGGCATGGCACAGCACGTCCGCCGAGACGATGGCGTCGAAGCTGTCATCGGCGAACGGCATCGCGTTGATGCTGCCTCGCGCGATCGCCGCCGCCGATTTTTCCCGCGCCCGCGATGCTGCGTTGCCGTCCCACTCCACGCCGAAGGCGGTCAGGTCGGGTCGTCGCGCC